>NZ_JBIRQU010000015.1:0-151872 GCF_044333355.1 Streptomyces sp. NPDC021012 | reverse complement strand
CGCGGAGGGTGTCGGTGAGGTACGGCGCCCAGTTCCGGTTCCCCCAGTAGACCGGCAGGCCGAGCCCGGCCCGCGCGAAGTCCTTCCGCAGCGCGCCGAGGAGCTCGCGGTTGTGGTCGTTGATCGGGGAGACGCCGCCGAAGAGGAAGTAGTGCTGTCCCACTTCCTTGAGCCGTTCCTTCGGGATGCCGCGGCCGCGCGTCACGTTCTCCAGGAACGGGACCACGTCGTCCGGGCCCTCGGGGCCGCCGAAGGAGAGCAGCAGCAGGGCGTCGTACGGGGCGGGATCGTGCTGATCGGACATGGCACCGATCCTCCCACCCGCGCCCGGCGGCGGGGGGCGCGGCCCTTCCGTGGTCGATCGTCCGCAAAACCGTTCGTCATGGCCGTTCGTCCGAAAAAGGGGGATGACCGATCGACTTCAACACCGTAGGCTTTAGCTGTTAATTACACGTGTTGACCAAGGATCTCTCTTGCCCAGTCCCTACCGCGCGATCTTCGCGGCGCCCGGAACCGCCTCGTTCTCCGTCGCGGGGTTCGTCGGCCGGATGCCGCTGTCCATGATGGGCATCGGCATCGTGACCATGATTTCGCAGGTCACCGGCCGGTACGGCCTGGCCGGCGCGCTCTCGGCGACGCTCGCGATGTCCGCCGCGGTGCTCGGCCCCCTGGTCTCGCGCCTGGTCGACCGGCACGGACAGCGCAGGGTGCTCCGCCCGGTGACGCTGGTGTCGCTCGTCGCGGCCACCGGGCTCCTCCTCTGCGTGCAGCAGAAGGCACCGGACTGGACCCTCTTCGTCTTCACGGCCGTGATCGGCGTCGTGCCGAGCCTCGGCGCGATGATCCGCGCCCGCTGGGCGGAGATCTACCGGGGCGAGGAGCGGCGCCTGCACACGGCGTACTCCTGGGAGTCGATCGTCGACGAGGTGTGCTTCATCTTCGGCCCGATCCTCTCCATCGGCCTGTCGACCGCCTGGTTCCCCGAGGCCGGCCCGCTGTTCGCCGCGGCGTTCCTGGCCGTCGGCGTCTTCTGGCTGACCGCGCAGCGCGCCACGGAGCCGGTCCCCCATCCCCAGGAGGGCGCCCGCGGCACCTCCGCGCTCCGCTCCCCCGGCCTCCAGGTGCTCACCCTCGCCTTCGTCGCCACCGGCGCCATCTTCGGCTCGGTGGACGTGGTGACCGTGGCCTTCGCCGAGGAGCGGGGCCACAAGGCCGCCGCCAGCCTCGTCCTGGCCGTCTACGCGCTGGGCTCCGGCCTGGCCGGCGCCGTCTTCGGACTGCTCCACCTCAAGGGCGAGGCGTCCCGCAGGTGGCTCCTGGGCATATGCGCGATGGCCGTGAGTATGATCCCCCTCCTACTGGCCGGGAACCTGCCGTTGCTGGCCGTGGCGCTCTTTGTCGCGGGCCTGTCCATCGCACCGACGATGGTGACCACCATGGCCCTCGTCGAAGCGCACGTACCGCGCACCAAGCTGACCGAGGGCATGACCTGGACGGGTACAGGGCTCGCGATCGGCGTGGCGCTCGGCTCCTCGGCCGCCGGCTGGGTGGTCGACGCGTCGGGGGCCGAGGCGGGGTACGTGGTGCCCGTCGTCTCGGGCGCGCTCGCGGTCGCGGTGGGTCTCCTCGGACACCGCCGGCTGCGCAGGCCGGCGCCGAACCGGGAGGGGCAGCGTGAGCGGGACGACAACAGCGGGGCCGGGCAGCGCCAGGACGGCGAGCAGCCCGTGGCGTAACTGGGCGGGGAACGTCACCTCCCGCCCCGTGCGGGAGGTGAGTCCGGCCTCGGCCGAGGAGCTCGCCGAGGCGGTGCGCCGCGCTGCCGGGGACGGGCTCCGGGTGAAGACGGTCGGTACGGGCCACTCCTTCACCTCGATCGCCGCCACGGACGGCGTGCTGATCCGGCCGGGCCTGCTGACCGGGATCCGGCGGATCGACCGCGAGGCGATGACCGTGACGGTCGAGTCGGGCACGCCGCTGAAGCGGCTCAACGTGGCGCTGGCCCGCGAGGGCCTGTCGCTCACGAACATGGGCGACATCATGGAGCAGACCGTCGCCGGCGCCACCTCCACCGGTACGCACGGCACGGGCCGCGAGTCGGCGTCCATCGCCGCGCAGATCCGCGAGCTGGAGCTGGTGACGGCCTCGGGCGAGCTGCTGACCTGTTCGGAGAAGGAGAACCCGGAGGTCTTCGCGGCCGCCCGGATCGGTCTCGGCGCGCTCGGCGTGATCACGGCGATCACCTTCGCGGTGGAGCCGATCTTCCTGCTCACCGCGCGCGAGGAGCCGATGACCTTCGACCGGGTCACCTCGGAGTTCGACGCGCTGCATGCGGAGAACGAGCACTTCGAGTTCTACTGGTTCCCCCACACGGACAACTGCAACACCAAGCGCAACAACCGCAGCGCGGGCCCCGCCGCCCCGCCCGGAAAGATCAGCGGCTGGATCGAGGACGAGCTCCTCTCCAACGGGATCTTCCAGGTCGCCTGCTCGCTGGGCCGGGCGGTGCCGCCGGTCATCCCGTCGATCGCCAAGGTCTCCAGCCGGGCCCTGTCGGCCCGTACGTACACCGACATCCCGTACAAGGTCTTCACCTCGCCGCGCCGGGTCCGCTTCCTGGAGATGGAGTACGCGCTTCCGCGTGAGGCGGCGGTCGCCGCGCTCCGCGAGGTCAAGGCGATGGTCGAGCGCTCGCCGCTCAAGGTGAGCTTCCCGGTGGAGGTGCGCACGGCCCCGGCGGACGACATCGCGCTGTCCACGGCCTCGGGGCGGGAGACCGCGTACATCGCCGTCCACCTTTACAAGGGAACGCCCCACCAGGCGTACTTCACCGCGGTGGAGCGCATCATGACGGCGCACGGGGGCCGCCCCCACTGGGGCAAGGTCCACACCCGTGACGCCGCCTACTTCTCCGAGGTCTACCCGCGCTTCGGCGAGTTCACGGCGCTGCGCGACCGGCTCGACCCGGACCGGGTGTTCGCCAACGACTACCTGCGCCGGGTCCTGGGCGACTGACCGTCACCCGGTCGTCCCCTCGGCCCCGTTGTCGGCTCCGGCCGGTGCCGGGGCCGTCGGGGTCTCGGGCTGCCCCGCGCCGGAGGTCGGCTCCCGGGTCGGCGCGGTCGGTTCCGTCGTCGGGCCGGTCGGCGTCGGGGCGGGCGTCGTCCCGCCACCGGTGGAAGCGGAGAGGGTGGGGGTCGGCTCCGTCGACGGCGTCCCGGTCGCGGGTTCCCGGGTCGGCGTGGTGCCCGCCGTGGGGGTGCCGGTGCCGCCCCGCTGCCGCCCGGTGCCGTCCGCGGACCCCGACGGCGCGGGCGTGGGCCCCTGGTCCCGCTCGGGCGCGTCCTGGCCCGCGCCGCCGCCGCGGACGACGGAGCCGAACGTGGTCGTGCCCTGCTTGCCGCTGAAGTCCTCTCCGGCGACCAGCTCGTAGGCGGTGATGCCGCCCATGGTGACGCCGAAGACCAGGGCGGCCGCGATCGCCGGGCGCTTCCAGCCCCGGACGCGGGTGCCGTGGGTGGTCGCCTCGCCGAACTCCCCGTCGGACGGCACGGGGGCGGCGACCGTGCCCAGCATCAGGGTGCGGTCGTCCCCCGGCCCGGCGGGGACCGGGACCTGGCGCGCCTTCGGCTTGGCCGCCGCGGTCACGTCGCGGACCTGCTCGCCGGTGCGCTTGAAGAGGTGCTGGAAGAGCGGTCCGCCGCAGGTCGCGATGACACTGATCACACCGGCGCCGAGGATCGTGCCGTACACGCCGAGGGTCGAGGCGAGTTTGGCGGCGATGACCGCGGCCAGGGCGCTGCCGGAGACCTGGGCCAGGCTCAGGTCGATCCTCTTCCTGGCTTTCTCCCCGCCTTCCTCCGGCTCGTCCCCGTCGGTTTCCGGCCTGTGACGCATCTCCGACCCCTGGTGGTTCATCCGTTCGCCTTGCACCCAGAAGGGACAAACGGGAGAAGCGAATAGTTCCGTTTCTGCTGTTTCTGTGAAGAGCGACACGTACGGGGGAAGACCACGGAGACTCAACTCCCGTACCGCCCGAGAAGTTGGGCGGCGCGCCGGTCCACCCAAGTGGCCCGAATGGAGTACATTGACGAACCCTGGGTCCGGACGCCCTCACGGGTGCCCGGAATCACGGGGAGGGAGCCGGACACGGCGCTCGAACCGGCGACGCCTCGGCATCGCACGGAAACCGACTGCACAGAGTGACCGCCAGTCACTCCGGGTAGTGAAACAGGTAACCGTGCCATAACGGCGCTCCAGGGTCCATGCCCGACACGCCGGGCAACTCGGCAAGGTAGTGGCAGGCTGCACCCGGGCAGGCCACACTCGACTAGCGGAAGCAGCGACGCACGTGACGTCGGCAGGCACCACCCGGGAGGTCCCCATGCCCGAACTGCGTGTCGTGGCCGTCTCCAACGACGGCACACGACTGGTGCTGAAGGCTGCTGACAGCACGGAGTACACGCTTCCGATCGACGAGCGGCTCCGCGCCGCCGTGCGCAACGACCGCGCGCGCCTCGGCCAGATCGAGATCGAGGTGGAGAGCCACCTCCGCCCCCGTGACATCCAGGCCCGTATAAGGGCCGGTGCCTCCGCCGAGGAGGTCGCCCAGCTCGCCGGCATCCCCGTCGACCGCGTGCGCCGCTTCGAGGGCCCCGTGCTCGCGGAGCGCGCCTTCATGGCCGAGCGGGCCCGCAAGACCCCGGTCCGCAGGCCCGGGGAGAACAGCGGCCCGCAGCTCGGCGAGGCGGTGCAGGAGCGGCTGCTGCTGCGCGGCGCCGAGAAGGACACCGTGCAGTGGGACTCCTGGCGGCGCGACGACGGCACCTGGGAGGTGCTGCTCGTCTACCGGGTCGCGGGCGAGGTCCACACGGCCAGCTGGACGTACGACCCGCCGAGGCGGCTCGTCCAGGCCGTGGACGACGAGGCGCGGGCCCTGATCGGCGAGACGGACGACACGATCGCCGCCGCGCCGGAGCCGAGCTTCCCCTTCGTGCCGCGCATCGCCCGGCTGCCCCGGGACAGGCCGCTCGACCGCGCCCTGGACCGCCAGATCGACCGGTCCGAACGCCAGCTGGAGCGGGCGCCCGCGCCCGTCGAGCCGGAGGAGGAGCGGGACTCCCTGACCAGCCTCCTGGAGGCCGTGCCCAGCTTCCGCGGCGACATGGTCGTGCCCGAGCCGCCGGACACCGAGCCCTCGGAGGAGGCGGAGGTGGAGGAGCCGCCGGCTCCGGCCGCCTCGGCGGGCGCGGGCTCGGCCTACGCCGACGTCCTGATGCCGCGCGCGGTCTCGGGCCACCGCGACCGGCTGCACGGCGCCACGGACCGCCAGGCCGAGGCCGACGGCGTCCGCCCGGGCCGCCGCGCCGCCGTACCGAGCTGGGACGAGATCGTCTTCGGCACCCGCAGGAAGAAGCAGGACTGACGCCGTACGGGAAAGGCCCGCGCCGTTCGACGGCGCGGGCCTTTCGCGCACGACGCTGACACGGGCTCTTCGCATACGACGCCCCTGCGGGCCCGGGCCGCCGGACGGCGCCGACCGGGGTCCCGTGCAGGCATCGCGGGGCCGGGCCGCGGTATGCGGCAGCTGATGCCGTACGAGGTCACCGCGGGTCCCGGCCGACGCACCGCGCCGGTCCGTCCCGTACGGGGTCACCGCAGGACCCGGCCGGCGCATGCCGCCGGTCCGTCCCGCACGGGCCACCGCCGGCCGGGATGCGATACCCGGCGGCTGATCCCGTACGGGGGTCACCGCGGGTCCCGGCCGACGCACCGCGCCGGTCCGTCCCGTACGGGCTACCGCGGGTCCGGGCCCGTGGCCACCGGGCGGGTGGGGTCCGAGGACCATTCCGACCAGGAGCCGGCGTAGAGGGCGGCGGGGATGCCCGCGATCTCCAGGGCGAGCACCTCGTGGGCGCCCGAGACGCCCGAGCCGCAGTAGACGGCGACCGGGGTCCCCTCGGCCGCGCCCAGCGCGGTGAAGCGGTCCCGCAGGACGTCAGCGGCGAGGAAGAGGCCCCCGGCGTCGACGTTCTCGGTCGTAGGGGCCGACACCGCGCCCGGGACGTGCCCGCCGACGCGGTCGATCGGCTCCACGTCGCCCCGGTAGCGCTCGGCCGCCCGCGCGTCCAGGAGCAGCCCCGTGTCGGCCCACGCCGCCGCCGCGTCGGCGTCGAGCAGCCCGAGGGCGCCCGGCTCCGGCCGGAAGTCGCCCGGCTCCGGGGCGGGGACCTTCTCGGTCAGCTCGCCCGTCCAGGCCGCGAGGCCCCCGTCCAGGACCCGCACGTCCGGGTGGCCCGCCCAGCGGAGCAGCCACCAGGCGCGGGCCGCGCCCCAGCCGAGGCCGCCGTCGTAGACGACGACCGGCCGGTCCGCCGAGACGCCCGCCCGGCGCATCACGGCCCCGAAGGCCTCCGGGTCGGGCAGCGGGTGGCGGCCGCCGCTCCCGGGCGGTCCCGCGAGTTCCGCGTCCAGGTCGACGTAGACCGCGCCGGGAAGGTGGCCGGCCTCGTACGCGGGCCGTCCGGGCGGGCCGCCGAGCGTCCAGCGGACGTCCAGGAGGACCGGCGGCCGGGGCCCGGCCGACTCGCTGAGCAGTTCGCTTGCGGAGATGATGGGCTTCATGGGAGCCATCCTCGCGCAGCCGCACGGCCGCGGGGTACGGACTCGGCGACCTCCGGCGGGGTCGCGCCACGACGATGGTCCGAGGTGACAGTGACGATGACCGAGGCGACTCCGCGCCCGCCCGGCACACCCTGCTGGGTGAGCCTGATGGTGCACGGGCTCGACGCCACGCAGGAGTTCTACAACGCGCTCTTCGGCTGGGAGTTCGTCCCCGGTCCACAGCAGCTCGGCCCGTACGTGCGCGCGCTGCTCGACGGCAAGGAGGTGGCGGGCATCGGCCGGCTGCCGCCCGACCGGCACCTGCGCATCGCCTGGACCCCGTACCTGGCCACGGCGGACGCCGACGAGACCGCCGAGAACATCCGCTGCTGCGGCGGCACCGTCGCCGTCGGCCCGCTGGACGCGGGCGAGGCGGGCCGCATGGTGATCTGCTCCGACCCGACCGGCGCGGTCTTCGGCGTCTGGCAGGCCGAGGAGCACCACGGCACGGCGATCGCGGGACCGCCGGGGACCCCGGTGTGGAACGAGCTCCTGACGTACGAGACGTCCTCGACCGGCAAGTTCTACCGGGCGGTCTTCGGTTTCGAGGTCGAGCCCGTCGTCTCCGCCGACCACGACTACGCCACGCTCCACGTGGCCGGGACCCCGGTGGCCTCGCTGCACGGCGTCGGGAACGCGCTGCCCCGGGACCGGGGCCCGCACTGGATGACGTACTTCGAGGTCGCCGACACGGACGCGGCCACGCGGCTCGTGCTCGAACTGGGCGGTCAGGTGCTGCGCCCGCCGCGCGAGGGCACGGCGGGGCGGCTCGCCCTGGTGACGGACCCGGAGGGCGCGGTCTTCACCCTGGTCAGGTCCGCCGGGCGCTGACCCCCCGCGGCGCCGCCTGCCCCGCCCAGCCGGTTCAGCCCCGTCGGCTCCGTGCCAGGGCGCGGCGCAGGCGGGGCGTTCCCGTCCGTTCCCTGGCGGCTCCTCCACCGGGCAGGCCGAGCTCGGTGAGCCGTTCGGCGGTGAAGTGGTGGGCGGTGCCGGGGTCCGCGTGGTGCTCCGCCAGGAAGGCGGCGGCCTCCTCGCGGAGCCCCGGGTGGGCCTTGTGCCGCATGCAGTAGCCGACGGCCCGGACCAGGGGCGTGAGCGAGGCGGGGGCCGGTCCGGGGACCGAGGGCTCCTCGCCGCGCTCCAGGTCCGCGACCAGGTGGTCGACGACGGTGAGCGGGATGCGGTTGCTGTTCTCGAAGGGGGTGAGCCGTTCGAGGACCTCGGCGGTGCCCACGCGCGCGATGGGGACGTCGTAGTAGACGGCGGCGGTGAGCATCGCGGTGGAGAAGCAGCCGACGACGAGCTCGGGCCGGCAGCGCTCGTAGAAGGTCTCCGCGAGCAGCGGCCCGTCGAGGACCGTGAGCCGTACGCCGCTCCGCCCGGCCTCCTCGTCCAGGGCCTGGGAGTAGCGGGCGGGGGCGCTCGGGTGCGGCTTGAAGACGATCGAGCGGTGTCCGGCCGCGGCGGCCCCGCGCAGCATCCGTACGTGCAGCTCTTCCTCCTCCTCGGCGGTGAGGAGGGAGAGGGCGGCGAGGTACTGGCCGAGCAGGAGGGCCGTCGGGGCCGCGGCGGCCGCCCGTGCGATCTCCTGGTCGTCGGCCGCCTCCTCGGCGATCTCGGCGAGGACGGCACGGAAGGCGGTGTCGGGGACGAGCTCGGGCTCGATCCCGTACTCGCTGAGCAGGAGGGGCCGCAGGCCCGGCACCAGGTCGAGGTGGAGGACCCGGCGGACGCGGCAGGCGATCGACTGGGCGAGGTCGGAGCGGGTCGGGCCGTAGCTCATCAGGCCGTCCGCGTAGACGTGCACGGCGCTCTCGGGGAAGGTGCCGGCGAGCGCCTTGGCCGGGTTGACCTGGATGGACTCGACGATCAGCTCGACCGGGGCGGTGCCGAGGTCCCAGGCGGTGCGCAGGACGCGCTGCCAGAGCGGGGCCTCCTCGGGGCGGGGGGCCCAGGCGGCGGGGTGGTACGGGTGGATCGTCTCGTTCCATTCGAGGGTGCCGTCGAAGCGGGCGGCGATCCGGTCGTACCCGGTCATGTCCTCCAGGCGCAGGGCGGTCTCCGGGATCTCGGCGTTGCGCGAGATCAGCAGGAGCCTGCGGGCGGAGTCGCGGGGGCCGAACTGTCCGGCGTCGAGCGCGGCGGCCAGGGTGGCCGCGCCGTACAGGGTGGACACCTGGAAGATCTGGACCGGCAGGTCGGGGGCCGGTGCCTTCTCGGGGGCGGGGGCCATGGGTCAGGCGGTCCTTCCGGTGGCGCGCAGGCTCCGCAGGAGGGTGCTGCGCGGGGTGTCCATGGTGGCGAGGGTCTCGTCGAGGACCTCCTGCGGCATCCGGAGCAGGGCGTCGCGGACGTCGGAGCGCAGCCGCGCGGCGACGGCGGGCTCGTACGTGTCCACCTTCCCCATGTGGAAGGCGATCATCGCGCAGTAGGTGCGGACCGCCTTCGGGAGGAAGCGGTCGGCCTCGGCGTCCCGGGAGACGTCGTCGAGCAGGAGGTCGTACGAGGGAATGAAGTCCAGCTGCCGGTTGTCGGTGATCTGGGTGAGCGAGGTGGTGACGCCCCGCCGGTAGAAGACCCCGTGCAGGGAAAGCGCCGCGAAGGTGCGCGCCTTGAGGTGGAGCCGCCAGATCCAGAGGCGGTCCTCGGCGGTTCTGAGGGAGGTCTCGAAACGGGATTCGCCGTTCTCGAAGAGGCGCCCGCTGTAAATGCCGAAGGGGACGAAGGGGTAATCGACCATCGTCACCATGCTGGCCGGGGAGATTCCGTCCCGGGGGTCCATGACGGTGTCGCGCCGCTTCGCCGGGGCATAGCGGATCTGCCGCTTGCGGCCTTCCGAGAGGACGTGGTCGGTCCGGGCGAAATCGCAGTCCAGGCGGGAGATTCCGGCCACGGCGGCGCTCAGGTGGCCGGGGGCGTACCAGTCGTCGCCGTCGAGGAAGGTGAGGTAGTCGCCGCGCGCCGCGTCGATTCCGGTGTTGCGCGCCTGGGCGACGCCCTGGTTCGTCTCGTGCCGGATGACGGTGGCATGGGGCAGGCGGTCCCGCCAGCGGTCGAGGATCTCCGGGGTGTCGTCCGTCGAGCAGTCGTCGATCAGCAGGAACTCGAATTCCGGATCCGCGTTGTTCGCGAGACTGCGCAGGGTGTCGGGCGCATAGGGCCCGACATTGTGGAACGGTACGACGACGGACAGTTTCGGCACTCGGGATCCCCACACTGAATCGAACAATTAAACGCCGTTATGGCGGGCACAGTAACGACCGACTTTTCCCGGTGAACGAGCCGCGCGTGCACTCCGGGTGAACTCTTGTCGTATCCGGTACGAACCCCCGTCACCGGCGGGCCCGCCGCCGGTGGAGGAGCCCCGTCGCGGCGAGCGCGAGGAGCGCGGCCGCGCCGACCGCGCCGCCGAGCTTGAGCCCCGGCGGCCGGAAGGAGCAGCCGACCGTGCTCGCCCGTCCGTCGAGGGGGACGGCGACGAGGCCCTGGTACGCGCGCGCGGGGCGCGGTTCCGCGTCGCCGGCGGCGCAGCGCCAGCCGGAGATGCGCGGCACGGCGAGGACGGCGATGCCCGTGCTGCCCGGGGGCAGTTCGGCGGTGACGGTGTGTCCGGTGGCACGCACGCGCGTGGCGCCGGTGGCGGTGAGCTGCCGTACGGCGGTGTCGAGCCGGGCGCGGACCAGGCAGCCGACGGGTTCCCGGGGCAGCCGCGGCTTGCCTTCGGGGCCCAGGTCGATCCGTACCGCACCGGAGGTAGGGACGGCGCCGAGGGCCTGCATGGGGGCGCGTACGGAGGGCGGCTTGCCGTCGAACTCGACGGGCCGCTCCCCCGCCAGGGCCGCCGTGCCCTTGTACTCGGGCGCCCAGAACCAGACCTGGGAGCCCGCGGGGCAGGTGGCGGTGAGGGTGCGTCCGGTACGGCGCGGGGCGGGCAGCTCGTACACGTCGGCGCCGAGCAGGCGTTCCTGCCGGGCGAAGGCCGAGTCCCCGGGGTGGGTGGCCGGTCGCTCCGTCGGACGGACGGTGACCAGAGGCGGGACGGGGGTGGTGGTGGCGGTGACCGTGGCGCGGGGCAGGGCGTCCTGCCGTACCGGCTCCGTGGGCCGCGAGCGCAGCCGGGTGCCGATGGAGAACAGGGCGTCGGCCACCGGGTTGTCGAGGCCGACCGGGTGCCGGCCCTTGGCGTAGTAGCCGAAGCCGAGGGAGGCCAGGGTCCGGGAGGTCACGTCCGAGGTGAGGCTGCTGTAGTAGTCGGCGCCCTGTCCTCCGACGAGCAGCACGTCATTGCCCCCGGGGACCTCACCGGGGTCCGTGCGGTGGGCGGGCCAGGCGTCCGCGCGGGCCGTCTCGGCCGCGACGGCCTCGTGCCAGGGGCCGATCCGGGGCGACCAGGAGACCTTGCTCCGCTGCTGCTCCTCGATCCGCTTGCCGGTGACGGCCGCCTCGCCCGCCTGCGCGGCGACGAGCAGGATCACGGCCAGGACGGGGAGTACGCGCGCGGTGGACCGGCGGGGGCCCGCCGGATCGGGGAGTACGCGCGCGTGGAGCCGGCGTTCGCCGGCCAGGGCCATGAGGACGGCGGCGAGCGCGAGGAGGGCGGCCGCGCCGGAGGCGGGGAAGGTCCACCGGTCGATGTCGACGCTCCCCCGGGCCGCCCAGGCCAGGGCTCCGAGCAGCGCCGCGCCCCCGAGGAGCGCCGCCGGCCGGGGCACTCCCCGGGCCGCGGAGAACCAGGCGCCGATCAGCAACAGGCCGCACAGGACGAAGGTCTGACGGTACGGGATGCCGTTGGGCGAGGCGCCCGCGTGCCACAGCAGATGGGTCGGCTCCCACTGGAGCGAGAGCGTCACCAGGACGATCGCGGCCGTCCAGCCGGCCCGGACGCGCGGCGCGACGGCCCGGTTGAAGGGCAGCGTCAGCGCGAGCGCGAGGGCGGGCGTGCCGATGAAGAGGGCGGGGCTGGTGACGCTCGCGGTGGCGGGCAGGAACCGGGCGAAGAGGTCCGTCCAGGGCGCGGGCGCGAAGGTGGTCTCCGGGGTGGGGTCGGCGACCTTCGTGGCGAGGAAGACGACCACGACGAGCGGCGCGGCGAGCCCGATGCCGATGAGGACGCCCCGGGCGGCGCGCAGCATCCCGGCGAGGCGCTGCCGGGCGCCGGCGGTCTCCTCGGCGGTGAGGAGGCGGACGACGAGGACGACGGCGGCGCCGAGGGTCGCCATGTACGCGGTGTAGAAGTTGGCGATCCAGGCCAGGGCGACGACGAGGGGGCCGAGAACGGGGCGGCGGCCGGTGCGGGCCCACTCGCCGACCAGGCAGAGCAGGGGGAAGGCGACGAGCCCGTCGAGCCACATCGGGACGGTGGCACCGTAGTTGAAGGTCCAGCCGGAGAGGGCGTACGCGGTGCCGAGCACGGCGGCGACCGGCCACGGACCGGGGCGCAGCCGCAGGAGCAGCAGCGCCATCGCGGCCGCCGCGGCGGTGATCTTGGCGGCGGTGACGACGTACAGGGCGAGTTCGACGCGGTCCGCCGGGAAGAGCACGACGAGCAGGTCGAAGGGGCTGCTCAGGTAGGTGCCGATGTCGCCGAGGAAGTTGGCGCCGAAGCCGGAGTTCCAGTTGAGGAAGGCGTCCCCGTGCGTCTCGCCGAGCAGGAAGGCCCGCCAGTAGGCGTGGAACGGCAGGTACTGCTGGCCGAGGTCGACGATGTTCCTGCTCACCGGGCCGAAGGGGTACGTGCGGGAGAGCCGGGTGGCGAGGCAGAACAGTACGGCGGTGAGCAGGGCGGCGGCGGCCGGGGCCCGCAGGACCGCGCCCCGGCGCCGTCCGTCGCCGCCGGGCTCGTCCCGTACCGCCCCTTGCCGGGGGTCCTCGACGTACACGGCCTCGGCGGCGGGTGGCACACATCCTCCAGGGGGCGTACGGCACTTGGGACGCCCGGAGGGGTCGTCACGGGCCGACCGCCATTACCGCCGAGGCGGGCGACCCGCAACCGATCAGCAGGCGCTCTTCAGGCGCACCCCGGGTGAACTCCGGGTGCCGGCGGCGCCGATGGGGCCGATGGCGTCAGCCGACGAGCTCGTCGACCGTGCGGGCCACGGTGCCGAACAGGTCCCGGACCGTCGTGAGGCTCGCGGCCTGGAGCGCGGCCGAGGACTGGACGGTGCCGTCCGGCGCCTCCAGGGGGCGGGTCGCGGTGGCCTCGGCGACCACGGTCGGGCGGTAGCCGAGGTTGAAGGCGCCCTGGGCGGTGAAGAGGACGCACATGTGCGTCATGAAGCCGGCGACGACGAGGTCGCCGCCCACCCCGAGGTCCTTGAGGACCTCCTCCAGGTCCGTGGCGTGGAAGGCGTTGGGGAACTGCTTGACGACGACCTTCTCGCCCTCGACCGGGGCCACTTCGTCGCTGATCGCGCCGATCTCGGCCCGGATGTCGTACGGGGTGCCCTCACCGCCGTCGTTGACGACGTGGACGACCGGGGCACCCGCGGCGCGGGCGGCGGCGAGGAGCCGGGCGGCGGCGGCCACGGCCTCCTCGGCCCCGTCGAGCCGCATGACGCCGGTGCGGTAGGTGTTCTGGAAGTCGATCATGATCAGGGCCGACTCGCCCAGCCGCGGCAGCTCCTGGGGCAGGCCGATCACGTCGCGCAGGGTGGTGGAGGCGGTCATGGCGGTTCCTCTCGGTCGACGAATGACGTTAGAGACGCTAACACACTTCGTTAACATCGCTATCAGCGAACCGTGATCGACCCAGGTCCGCACTGTTAGCGCTGTTATCGTGGAAGCCATGTCGACGGCACGAGAGCGCATCCTGGAAGCCACCGGGGAACTGCTCGCCACCAAGGACGCGCTGGCCATCTCGACCCGGGCCATCTGCGACCGGGCGAAGGTCGGCATGCCCGAGATCTACCGCCAGTTCGGCGACAAGCAGGGCCTGCTCACGGCGGTGGCCGACATCGGCTTCGCGCGCTTCCTCGCCGAGAAGCGGCGGAACCCGCTCACCGAGGACCCGGTGGCGGACCTGCGCACGGCCTGGGACAGCCACGTCGCCTTCGCGCTGCGCAACCCGTACCTCTACCGCCTGATGTTCACGCCGACGGGCGACGCCAAGCCGCAGGCCATCAAGGAGGCCCAGGCGATCCTCCTGAAGGCCGTGGAGCGCTGCCGTGACGCCGGGCGCCTGCGCATGACCCCCGAACTGGCCGGCCAGGCCGTCCTCTCCGCCAACGTGGGCGTGTGCATGATGGCGCTGTCCTTCCCCGAGCTCTTCGAGGACCCCGCCATCTCGCATGCGGTGCGCGACGCCGTCATCGGAAAGGTCACCGGCGACGAGCACGAGGACACCCGCGTCGTCTCCGCGACCGTCCTCGCCCAGGCCCTGCTCGGGACCCTGACGGGAACGGCCCCGCTGGACCCCGCCGCCCTCGACGACCTGACCCGCGCCCTCCGGCCGCCGGCCTGAGACCCGCCGTCAGGCGTGGCCGACGGGGAGCACGTCCGGGGAGAGGGCGCCCGCGTGGGCGGAGGCCGAGGTCACGCGGCGGCGGTGGTGGCGGCGGCAGAGGACCTCGTAGCCGATCTCCTCCGCCGGACGGTTCACGTCGCCGACGACGACCTGCTCGCCCTCGACGACCATCTCGCCGCCGACCGTGCGGGCGTTGTGCGTGGCGCGGGCGCCGCACCAGCACAGGGCCTCGACCTGGAGCTGCTCGATCCGGTCCGCCAGCTCGATCAGCCGCTGCGAGCCGGGGAACAGCTTCGTACGGAAGTCCGTCGTGATCCCGAAGGCGAAGACGTCCAGACCGAGGTCGTCGACGATGCGGGCGAGCTGGTCGATCTGCTCCGGGGCGAGGAACTGGGCCTCGTCCACGATCACGTAGTCGGCCTTGCCGCCCTGGGAGAGCTGGGTCACGAGGTACGCGTACAGGTCCATGTCGCGCGGCGCCTCGACCGCCTCCGTCACCAGGCCGAGCCGGGAGGACAGCTTGCCCTCGCCCGCCCGGTCGTCACGGGTGAAGATCACGCCCTGAAGCCCCCGCGCGTCGCGGTTGTGGGCGATCTGGAGCGCCAGGGTGCTCTTCCCACAGTCCATGGTTCCGGAGAAGAAGACCAGCTCGGGCATGACGGGACAGGGACCTTTCGGGGGCAGGGATCGGGGACGGGCTCAGGAACGGACTTCGAGCAGCGGGACCAGCTGCTCCGCGGGGGTCATCGACCCGTGCATGCCGACCATCGCGGACTCGTGCGGCTCGTTGACGGAGGCGGTGATCGCCACGTCGTCGTGGGCCGCGGCGACGACGTCGCCGATCCGGCCGTACACCCGCTCGTCGACCTCGGCGCCGAACCAGCCGAGGGAGATGGCCTCGTCGCGGCTCGCCACCCAGAACTGCTCGCCGACGACCTCGCGCCAGCAGGTGAGGACGTCCGCCTCGGCGCCGGGCACGGCGTAGATGTGGCGGGCCCGGCCCTCGCCGCCGAGGAGGGCGACGCCGGCGCGCAGCTCCCAGTCCTCGTCGAAGTCGATGCGGTGCTCGTCGTCGAAGGGGATGTCGACCATGCCGTGGTCGGCCGTGACGTACAGGGCCGCGCGGGGCGGCAGTTGCTCGGCGAGCCGCTGCACGAGCCGGTCGACGAACATCAGCTGGCCGCGCCAGGCGTCGGAGTCGATGCCGAAGCGGTGGCCGGCGCCGTCGAGCTCGCTGTAGTACGTGTAGACCAGCGAGCGGTCGCCGCCGGCGAGCTGCTCGGCGGCGAAGTCCATGCGCTCCTCGCCGGAGAGCCGCCCGTGAAACGTTCCGCCGCTGAGCGCGACCTTGGTGAGGGGGGTCTGCTCGAAGATCGGGGAGGACACCTGGGCGGTGTGGATCCCGGCCTCGTGCGCGAGCTGGAAGACGGTCGGGTACGGCTGCCAGACGTGCGGCGCGGTCCACGGCTTCCAGCGCAGCTGGTTCATCAGCTCGCCGGTCTCGGGGTTGCGCACGGTGTAGCCGGGCAGCCCGTGCGTCCCCGGGTGGCGGCCGGTGCCGACGGAGGCCAGCGAGGTCGCGGTGGTGGCGGGGAACCCGGCGGTGACCGGACGCCCCGTGCCGCCCCGCGAGGAGCCGAGGAGCGAGGTCAGGTACGGGGCCTCGTCCGGGTGGGCCTTGATCTGCTCCCAGCCGAGCCCGTCGATCAGGAAGACGCAGTTCCGGTCGGCCGGGGCCAGCTCCGCGATCCGCGCGTCGAAGCCGGGCACTCCCTGGCCCGCCACGAGCGTCGGCAGCAGGTCGCCGAGCGAGCCGGAGGTGTACTCGGGCACCGGAGCGGTTTCCGGGGCGAGCGGGACCGGGTCGTCGGGCCAGCCGTGGGTCACGGCGGTGGGCTGCGCCATCAGCGGGTGGGCGCGGCGGTCGCCGCGATGGCTTCGGAGAGGGCCTGGGCGAACGCGAGGGTCTGCCGGACGGTGTCCGGGCCGTCCCCGGCGTCGCTCACGCGCAGGCTGAGGTCGTCGGCGGTGGCATTGCCGGTGTAGCCGTGGTCGGCGTCGCAGTTGGGGTCGCCGCAGGCGGCGGGCTCCAGGTCGATGCGGGAGACGGCGCCCCAGCCGATGGTGAGGACCACCTCGCGGGGCAGCGTGCCCGGCGTGTACGACTCGGGGTTGGCGACGACGCGGCTGACGACGACCGACGAGATCCGGTCGAGCTTCACGGACTCGGTGGAGGTCGTGGCGTACGGGCTCGGGGAGCTCGTGTCGGCGGCCTGCTCGTCCGTGTGGCTGACGATGAAGCGGTGCGGGGTCAGGACGAGGACGGTGACGTGGCGCCGGACCTCGTTCGCGTCGAAGGTGGTCTCCTGGTGGACCACGTACGACGAAACGGCCTCGCCGCCGACGGCGGCCTCCACCGCCTCGGCCACGAGGGCCGGGTAATAGCCGCTGCGCTCGATCGCCGCGCGCAGCCCCTGGGTCGTCGTACCGCTCTTTGCCATGGACTCCATCCTACGGGGCCGAGGGGCCCGCTCGGGCCCCGTCAGTAGCGGGGCAGGCTCCGGGGGCCGAGGTCGGTGCGGGGCGCGGGCGGGGCCAGCCGGACGGTCGCGCCGAGGACCGAGAGTCCGCGGGGTGCCACGACCACCGGCTCCAGGGAGACCGCGACCACCTCGGGGTGGTCGTCGACGAGCCGGGAGACCCGCAGCAGGAGTTCCTCCAGGGCCGGGGTGTCCACCGGGGCGGAGCCCCGCCAGCCGAAGAGCAGCGGGGCCGTGCGGAGGGAGCGGACGAGTTCGGCGGCGTCCCGGTCGGTGGCCGGAACCAGCCGGTGGGCCGTGTCGCCGAGCAGTTCGGAGGCCGCGCCCGAGAGGCCGAAGGAGAGGACGGCGCCCACGGCCGGATCGATCGCGGAGCGGACGACGGTGTCGACGCCCCTCGGCACCATCGCCTGGACGACCGGCTGGAGCTCCTCCGGCTTGCCGAGGACCTCGGTCAGCTCCGCGTACGCCGTGCGGAGCTGCTCCTCGGTCGCCAGGTCCAGCCGGACGCCCCCGAGG
The DNA here is from genome assembly GCF_044333355.1 of Streptomyces sp. NPDC021012. Classification (NCBI taxonomy): domain Bacteria; kingdom Bacillati; phylum Actinomycetota; class Actinomycetes; order Kitasatosporales; family Streptomycetaceae; genus Streptomyces; species Streptomyces sp. NPDC021012. The sequence continues at coordinate 134,688 of NZ_JBIRQU010000015.1, read as the reverse complement.
TCGGGTCGGTGCCGGAGGTGCGGCGCGGTCGCCTTGAGCGCGACGGGGTAGCCGAGCCGGGCGGCGACCGCGACGGCGGCGTCGGGGGTGGGCGCGGGGAGGGTGGGCCGGACGGCGATCCCGTACCGGGCGAGCAGCGCCCCGGCCTCCTCGGTGTCGAGGGTCACACCGCGGGCGTCGACGCCCTCGCCGCCGAGGACCCCTTCGATGAGCGCGGCGGCCCCGGCCTCGTCGATGTCCTCGTACTCGGGCACCCGCCCGGGCTCGGCGGCCTGCCGCCGCCACTGCCCGTACCGCACGGCCTCGGCCAGCGCCCGTACGGCCCGCTCGGCGGCGGGGTAGGCGGGGATGGTGGCCTGCTGGGCGGGGACTTGCTGTCCGGCGGCCTGCTCTCCGGGGGCTTGCTCTCCGGGGGGCGTGGCCTGTTGTACGGGGGCGGCCGGCTGCGGGGGCGGGGCGGTCTGCGCGGGGGCGGCTCCGGCGGAACGGTTCTCCCGGGAGGCGGTGCCGCGCCCCGCCGCGGCCGGCCGGGTGCTCGTCGCCACCGCCAGGGCCTCCGCGAGGCCGCCCATCTCCACGTGGACGACGACGACCGGCTTCGGCGCGGGGGCGGAGGCGACGGCCTCGCGGAGGGCGGCCGCGAGCACCTCGCCGTCGCCGAACTCGGTGGCCCCGTCCTCGCCGACCCAGGGGATCGCGGTGACGACCACCGCGTCGGCGGTCTCGTCCGCCAGCGCCGCCGCCAGCGCGTCCCGGAAGTCCGCCGGGACCGCCGCCGTCGTCAGGTCGAGCGGCCGCGTCGGGCGCAGCCCCTCGGTCAGGCAGGCGTCGTACGTGAGGAGGCCGAGCGACTCGGAGTTGCCGAGGATCGCGACCCGGGGTCCGGCCGGCAGCGGCTGGGCGGCCAGGAGCAGTCCGGCGTCGACGAGCTCGGTGACGGTGTCGACGCGGATCACCCCGGCCTGGCGGAGCAGCGCGGAGACCGTGGCATGCGGGATGCGGGTGACCGGCACCCGGTGGCCGGGCGGGGCGCTGCCGCTGTGCCGGGCGCCCTTGACGACCACGACGGGCTTGACGGCGGCGGTGCGGCGGGCGAGCCGGGTGAACTTCCGGGGGTTGCCGATCGACTCCAGGTAGAGGAGGACGACGTCGGTGCCGGGGTCGTCGTACCAGTGCTGGAGGAAGTCGTTGCCGGAGACGTCGGCGCGGTTGCCGGCCGAGATGAAGGAGGAGAGTCCGGCGCCCCGCCGGTGCAGCCCGGCGAGCAGGGCGATCCCGATGGCGCCGGACTGGGTGAAGAGCCCGATGCGCCCGGCGGCCGGCATCTGCGGCGCGAGCGAGGCGTTGAGCCGGACGTCGTCGGCGGTGTTGATGATGCCGAAGGCGTTGGGGCCGATGATCCTCATGCCGTACGAGCGGGCCTGCCGTACGAGCTCGCGCTGGCGCTCGCGGCCGGCGGCGCCGCTCTCGGCGTATCCGGCGGAGAGCACGACGAGGCCGCGCACCCCGTGCTCGCCGCAGTCCGCGACGGCCTCGGGCACGCGTTCGGCGGGGACGGCGACGATCGCCAGGTCCACGGGTTCGCCGATGGCGCCGACGGAGGGGTGGGCGGGGACGCCGTCGAGCTCGGTCTCTCCGGTGAGCGCGGCGTTCACCGCGTACACCCGTCCCGTGAAGCCGGCGCCGAGGAGGTTGCGGAGCACGGTCCGGCCGACGCCGCCCGGGGTGCGCCCGGTGCCGACGACGGCGACGGAACCGGGGGTGAGGAGCCGCTGCACGGAGCGCGCCTCGGCCCGCTGCTCCCGGGCCCGCTGGACGGCGAGGGAGCGGTCGGTCGGTTCGAGGTCGAGGTGGAGCCGTACGGAGCCGTCCTCGAAACTGCGCTTCTGGGTGTAGCCCGCGTCGGTGAAGACCTTGATCATCTTGGTGTTGGCGGGGAGCACCTCGGCGGCGAAGCGCCGGATGTCCCGCTCCCGCGCGACCGCCGCGATGTGTTCGAGGAGGGCGGAGGCGACGCCGCGCCCCTGGTGCGCGTCCTGGACGAGGAAGGCGACCTCGGCCTCGTCGGCGGGGGCCGAGGCGGGCAGCCCGCGGGCGTCGATGCGGTCGTAGCGCACGGTGGCGATGAACTCGCCGCCGACGGTCGCCGCGAGCCCGACCCGGTCCACGAAGTCGTGGTGGGTGAAGCGGTGGACGTCCTTGGCGGACAGGCGCGGGTAGGGGGCGAAGAAGCGGTAGTACTTCGACTCGTCCGAGACCTGCTCGTAGAAGCTGACGAGCCGGTCCGCGTCGTCGGCGGTGATGGGCCTGATGCGCGCGGTGCCGCCGTCGCGGAGCACCACGTCCGCCTCCCAGTGGTCGGGGTAGGCGTGCTCCGGCGGGGCCGGTGGTTCCGCCGCTTCCGACTGCTCCGACGCGCTCTGCATGGGGTCAGCCTACGGCCGCGACACGACGGCGGCACCGGTCGCGTGGCGGGGGTGCGCGGGGCAAGGTGTTGCAAGCTGGGAAGGGCCGGCGGACGGTCCGGGCCGGGCCGAAGGGTGGTCCCGTCCGGGCCGGAGGTCGGCGCGAGCACCGCGCAACCCGTGAGAGACTGGTCTAGACAACCCGCTTGAGACTTGAAGGGCAACACCATGGCTGAGCGCCGCGTCAACGTCGGCTGGGCCGAGGGCCTGCACGCCCGCCCCGCGTCCATCTTCGTCCGTGCCGCCACGGCTTCCGGCGTGCCGGTGACGATCGCCAAGTCCGACGGCACCCCCGTGAACGCCGCCTCCATGCTCGCGGTGCTCGGCCTGGGCGCGCAGGGCGGCGAGGAGATCGTCCTCGCGTCCGAGGCCGACGGCGCCGAGGCCGCGCTCGACCGCCTGGCCAAGCTGGTCGCCGAGGGCCTGGACGAGCTCCCCGAGACCGTCTGATCCGGTCCCCCGCACGACGAATGGCCGTGGCCGCCGGAATTTTCGGCGGCCACGGCCATTCGCATGACACGGCCCCATTTCCGGGCAGCACATTCCGGGCAGCGCATTCCGGGCAGCACGAAAAACGCGGCCGAATGCCTATTCTTTGTATACGGTGGGCTTGTTAATTCCGGGCACTCGTCGTATTGACGGCGTGTTGCGAAAGGCTCACACGGCCGCGCTCCGGCCTTTTGAGCCGGTGCAGCGGCAGCGAGCGTTCCGCGTGCAGCGCGGTCAGCGCCCTCGCCCGCTCGGCGTCGCCGCGCGCCACGGCGTCCACGATCGCGCCGCGCTCGACCCAGGCCTCCACCGGTTCGGCGGGCTGCTCGACCACGTGCGTCCAGGCGATCTTGTGCCGCAGCTGGGTGAGCAGCGCCGTCAGGGCCGGGCTCCCGGAGGCCTGCGCGAGCGTCTCGTGGAACCAGCCGCCGAGCGAGCGCAGGTCCTCGCCCCGGCCGCGCCTGGCCCGCTCCTGCCCCAGCCTGACCAGGCCGCGCAGCACCTTGAGATGGGCCTCGGTACGCCGCTGGGCGGCCCGCGCGGCCCCCAGCGGTTCGAGCAGCGCCCACATGGCGAGCAGATCGCCCGCCTCCTGCTCGGTCGGCTCGGCGACATGGGCGCCCGCATGGCGGCGGGTGACGACGAAGCCCTCGGACTCCAGGGTGCGCAGCGCCTCGCGGACCGGGACGCGGGAGACCCCGTACCGGCGGGCGAGCTGCTCCTCGGTCAGCCGGCTGCCCCGCTCGTACACGCCGGAGACGATGTCGTCCCGGATCGCCGTGCATACCGAATGCGCGGGAATACGCATGTCCGACCTCCGCCTTGGTCCGCGCGAGTCAATTCGATCGGCGCCTGTTCTGCGCCCGATCTTCGACTCTATTGCAGCGGGCCGAAATTTCCGATGCCCCAGCGGATTCCATGGATATCTTTTGGCCAGCGAAAAGCCCCGGCTCAGTACGAGCCGGGGCTTTCGCGACGCGATCCGGAGCCGGTCCGGACGGGGTCAGACGTTGACGCCGCGGGAGCGGAGGTACGTGATCGGGTTGATGTCCGAGCCGTAGTCGGGGCTCGTGCGCGCCTCGAAGTGGAGGTGCGGGCCGGTGGAGTTGCCGCTCGAACCCGAGATGCCGATCTGCTGGCCCGGCTCGACGGTCTGGCCGACGTGGACCTCGATGGAGGAGAGGTGCCCGTACTGGGTGTACGTGCCGTCGTTCATCCGGATGACGATGTTGTTGCCGTACGCGCCGCCCCAGCCGGCCTCGACGACGGTGCCGGAGCCGACGGAGACGACCCGGGTGCCGTAGGCGGCGTGGAAGTCGATGCCGGAGTGCTGGCCGGAGGACCAGAGCGAGCCGCCGGTCTTGTAGCCGGTGGAGACGTACGAGCCGGCGACGGGGGCCTGGAAGGAGGCCAGGCGGCGGCGCTCGGCCTCACGGGCGGCGCGCTGGCGCTCCAGCCGGATCTCCTTGGCGCGGGCCTCGGCCTTGCGCTCCGCCTCGGCCTTGGCCTTCGCCTTGGCGATGGCCTCGACGGCCTCCTGCTCCTGGGCGGCGGCCTGGGCGTTGATCCGGTCGACGAGGGAGTCCTCGGTGATCACCTGGGTGAGACCGGTGTCCTCGGTGGAGCGGTGGTCCGTGTCGGCGGCGAGCGCCGGGGAGGCGAGGGTTCCGATGACGCCGGTGGTGGCCAGCGTCGCGGCGCCGGCGATGCCCACGCTGCGGCGCGCCATCCGGCTCGGAGCACGATGCTTCCCGGTGGCACGGGTGAACGCCATGAAGAGGCTGGTCCTTTCCTTCCCTCTCGCCTACCGGGTTAGCTGACGGGTTCGGAGCAGGAAGGTCTCCTACGAGCCCCTCCGTACGAGACGAAGGCGCCCGATTCACCCCAGGGACTGCGCGTGGGTCCCCGGCTCCCCAGGCTCGCGCCTGACGGGGACTCGGCGATGACTGTCCGATGCCGCGGTTGCGGCACGTGCAACTGACGAACAGCCGCCTCGACGCTATGCGGATCGTCTTTCAATCACCAACCAGACACGCTTTTTGTAAGACATGCCACAGGGCAAACGATCACCCTTGGTCTCAATACGGACAAAGCGGATGACCCCGACGAACTATGCCGTCGGGGTCCGCCTGTTGTCGCTTCGGGGCCGGAATCAGCCGGTCACGACGGTCACTTCACCGATGCCGAGCGCGCGCACCGGCTCCGCGATCTGCGCCGCATCGCCGACGAGGACGGTGACGAGCCGGTCCACCGGGAAGGCGCTGACCACGGCGGCCGTCGCCTCGACGGTGCCGGTCTCGGCCAGGCGCGCGTACAACTGGGCCTGGTAGTCGTCCGGGAGGTGCTGCTCCACCTGGTCGGCGAGCGTCCCGGCGACGGAGGCGGCGGTCTCGTACTTGAGGGGGGCCACGCCCACCAGGTTCTGCACGGCCGTCTCGCGCTCGGCGTCCGTCAGCCCCTCGGCGGCCAGCGTGCGCAGCACCTTCCACAGGTCCTCGAGCGCCGGGCCCGTGTTGGGGGTGTCGACGGATCCACTGATGGCGAGCATCGACGCGCCGTTCCCCCCGGCGTCCGAGCGGAGCACCTGGCCGAAGGCCCGCACGCCGTACGTGTAGCCCTTCTCCTCGCGCAGGACCCGGTCCAGGCGCGAGGTCAGGGTGCCGCCGAGGCAGTACGTGCCGAGGACCTGGGCCGGCCAGACGCGGTCGTGCCGGTCGGGGCCGATCCGGCCGATGAGCAGCTGCGTCTGCACGGCGCCGGGACGGTCCACGATGACGACCCGCCCGGTGTCGTCGGCGGTGATCGGCGGCATCGGGAGCGGCTCGGCCGGCTCACCGGTCCAGGCGCCCAGCGTCTCGGCGAGGACCTTGTCCAGGTCGACGCCGGTCAGGTCGCCGACGACCACGGCGGTGGCCGTGCCCGGCCGGACGTACGCCTCGTAGAAGGCGCGGACGGCGGCGGCGTCGATGCGCTCGACGGTCTCCTCGGTGCCCTGGCGCGGCCGGGACATCCGGGACTCGGCCGGGAACAGCTCCTTGGAGAGCTGCTTCGCGGCGCGGCGACCCGGGTTGGCCGTCTCGTGCGGGATCTCGTCGAGACGGTTGCGCACCAGGCGCTCGATCTCGGTGTCCAGGAACGCCGGGGCGATCAGGGCCTCGGAGAGCAGGCCGAGCGCCTTGGGCAGCCGGGAGACCGGGACCTCGAGGGAGACCCGTACGCCCGGGTGGTCGGCGTGCGCGTCGAGCGTGGCGCCGCAGCGCTCCAGCTCGGCCGCGAACTCCTCGGCGCTGTGCTGGTCGGTGCCCTCGGAGAGCGCGCGGGCCATGATGGTCGCGACGCCGTCGAGACCGGCGGGCTCGGCGTCCAGCGGGGCCGGCAGGAAGATCTCCACGGCGACGACCTGCTGGCCGGGGCGGTGGCTGGTGAGCACGGTCAGACCGTTGTCCAGCTTCCCGCGGTCCGGCGCCGGGAAGGCCCACGGCTTCGGGGCGCCCGGCTGGGGCTGCGGGTGGAAGTCCATGCTCGTCAAAGCCGCGGCAGCGTCGGTCACTGGTCCGCTCCTTCTTCGTCGTTTTCGCCGTCGGCGTCTTCGCTCTGTTCGGGGGCCACCGGCTCGTAGACGAGCACCGCGCGGTTGTCGGGGCGCAGCTTGGCCGCGGCGACCGCCCGCACCTCCTCGGCGGTGACGTCCAGGACGCGGTCGACGGCGGTCAGGGCGAGCTGCGGGTCGCCGAACAGCACGGCGAACCGGCACAGTTCGTCCGCGCGGCCCGCGACGGTGCCGAGCCGGTCCAGCCACTCGCGCTCCAACTGGGCCTGCGCGCGCTCCATCTCCTCGGGCGTGGGGCCCTCGGCGGCGAACCGGGCGAGCTCCTCGTCGACGGCCGCCTCGATCTGCGGGACCTCGACTCCCCCGGAGGTCTTGACGTCCAGCCAGCCCAGCGAGGGGGCCCCGGCGAGCCGCAGCAGGCCGAAGCCGGCGGCGACGGCCGTACGGTCGCGGCGGACCAGGCGGTTGTGCAGGCGGGAGGACTCCCCGCCGCCCAGCACCGTCAGGGCCAGGTCGGCGGCGTCGCACGCGCGCGTGCCGTCGTGCGGCAGGCGGTAGGCGGCCATCAGCGCACGGGCCGGGACCTCCTCCTCGACGACCTCGCGGAGCTGCTCGCCGATGACCTCGGGCAGCTCGCCGGAGCGCGGCTCGGGCTTGCCGTCGTGGGCGGGGATGGAGCCGAAGTACTTCTCGACCCAGGCGAGCGTCTGCACCGGGTCGATGTCGCCGACGACGGACAGCACGGCGTTGTTCGGGGCGTAGTACGTGCGGAAGAAGTTCCGCGCGTCCTCCAGGGTCGCCGCGTCCAGGTCGGCCATGGAGCCGATCGGCGTGTGGTGGTACGGGTGGCCCTCCGGGTACGCGAGGGCGGTCAGCTTCTCGAAGGCCGTGCCGTACGGCACGTTGTCGTAGCGCTGGCGGCGCTCGTTCTTGACGACGTCCCGCTGGTTCTCCATGGACTCGTCGTCCAGGGCCGCGAGCAGCGAGCCCATGCGGTCGGCCTCCAGCCAGAGCGCGAGCTCCAGCTGGTGCGTGGGCATGGTCTCGAAGTAGTTGGTGCGCTCGAAGCTCGTCGTGCCGTTGAGCGAGCCGCCGGCGCCCTGCACCAGCTCGAAGTGACCGTTCCCGTGGACCTGCTTCGAACCCTGGAACATCAGGTGCTCGAAGAGGTGGGCGAGGCCCGTGCGGCCCTTGACCTCGTGGCGCGAGCCGACGTCGTACCAGAGGCAGACCGCGGCGACCGGGGTCAGGTGGTCCTCGGAGAGCACCACCCGCAGGCCGTTCGCCAACCGGTGCTCGGTCGCTGTCAGGCCGCCGGAGCCGGCCTCGGCCGTGGCCGTGTGACCCATGGGCATGTACGTCCCTTCGATCGCGATGTGAAAAAGTCCTGCCACTGTATGCAAGCGCGCCGACACCTGGCGAAGTTCCCGACCCTTCGTGATGTCCCTCTTCCGGGTCGCGGTCGGCGTTGTCGGTGGCACGGTCCACAATGGTCCGCGTCAGATCAACCTTGTTGGTGAAGGAGCCGCAGCCGCGATGGCCCGCCGCAGCACGAAGACACCGCCGCCGGACGACGCGTACGAGGAGAGGATCCTCGACATCGACGTGGTCGACGAGATGCAGGGCTCCTTCCTCGAGTACGCGTACTCGGTGATCTACTCGCGTGCCCTCCCCGACGCCCGCGACGGCATGAAGCCCGTCCAGCGGCGCATCGTCTACCAGATGGGCGAGATGGGGCTCCGCCCCGACCGCGGCTTCGTCAAGTGCGCCCGTGTCGTCGGCGAGGTCATGGGCAAGCTCCACCCGCACGGCGACGCGTCGATCTACGACGCGATGGTCCGCATGGCACAGCCCTTCTCCATGCGCCTCCCGCTCGTCGACGGCCACGGAAACTTCGGTTCCCTGGGCAACGACGACCCGCCGGCCGCCATGCGGTACACCGAGTCGCGGATGGCCCCGGCCGCGCTGCTCATGACCGAGTCCATCGACGAGGACACGGTCGACTTCGCGCCGAACTACGACGGCCAGGAGCAGGAGCCGGTCGCGCTCCCCGCCGCCTACCCGAACCTGCTGGTCAACGGCGCGTCCGGGATCGCGGTCGGCATGGCGACGAACATGCCCCCGCACAACCTGGGCGAGGTCGTCGCGGCCGCCCGCCACCTGATCCGCTACCCCAACGCCGACCTCGAGGCGCTGATGCGCTTCGTGCCCGGCCCCGACCTGCCGACCGGCGGCCGGATCGTCGGCCTCTCCGGCATCAAGGACGCGTACGCGTCGGGCCGCGGCTCCTTCAAGATCCGCGCCACCGCGACCGTGGAGACCGTGACGGCCCGCCGCAAGGGCATCGTCGTGACCGAGCTGCCCTTCACGGTCGGCCCCGAGAAGGTCGTCTCCAAGATCAAGGACCTGGTCGGCTCCAAGAAGCTCCAGGGCATCGCGGACGTCAAGGACCTCACCGACCGCAGCCACGGCCTCCGCCTGGTCATCGAGATCAAGAACGGCTTCGTGCCGGAGGCGGTCCTGGAGCAGCTCTACAAGCTGACGCCGATGGAGGAGTCCTTCGGCATCAACAACGTGGCGCTGGTCGACGGACAGCCGCTCACCCTCGGCCTCAAGGAGCTCCTGGAGGTCTACCTCGACCACCGCTTCGAGGTGGTCCGGCGCCGCTCCGAGTTCCGCCGCACCAAGAAGCGCGACCGGCTCCACCTGGTCGAGGGCCTCCTCGTCGCCCTGCTCGACATCGACGAGGTCATCCGGCTCATCCGGGAGAGCGAGAACTCCGCCCAGGCGAAGGAGCGCCTGATGGAGCGCTTCTCGCTGAGCGAGATCCAGACGCAGTACATCCTGGACACCCCGCTGCGCCGCCTCACCAAGTTCGACCGCATCGAGCTGGAGACCGAGCGCGACCGCCTCAACGGCGAGATCGACGAGCTGACCGGGATCCTCGAGTCCGACACCGAGCTGCGCAAGCTGGTCTCGGCGGAGCTGGCCGCGGTCGCCAAGAAGTTCGCCACGGACCGGCGCACGGTCCTGCTGGAGTCGGCGGGCGCGCCCGTCGCGGCCGTGTCCCTGGAGGTCGCGGACGACCCCTGCCGGGTGCTGCTCTCCTCGACGGGCCTGCTGGCCCGTACGGCGACGGCGGAGCTGCCGCCGGTCGACCCGGACGCGGCGCGCGCCAAGCACGACGTGATCGTCTCGGCGGTGGCGGCCACCCAGCGCGGTGACGTCGGCGTCGTGACCTCGGCAGGCCGGCTGCTGCGGCTCGCGGTGATCGACCTGCCGCAGCTGCCGGACACCGCGAGCGCCCCGAACCTGGCGGGCGGCGCGCCCCTGGCGGAGTTCCTCTCCCTGGAGGCGGACGAGACGGTGGTCTGCCTGACCACCCTGGACGAGTCCTCGCCGGGCCTCGCCCTCGGCACGCTCCAGGGCGTGGTGAAGCGCGTGGTGCCGGACTATCCGGCGAACAAGGACGAGCTGGAGGTCATCACCCTCAGGGACGGTGACCGGATCGTCGGCGCGACGGAGCTGCGGACGGGCGAGGAGGACCTGGTCTTCATCACCTCCGACGCCCAGCTGCTGCGCTACCAGGCCTCGCAGGTGCGGCCCCAGGGCCGCCCGGCGGGCGGCATGGCGGGCATCAAGCTCACCGCGGGCGCCGAGGTCATCTCGTTCACGGCGGTGGACCCGGCGGCGGACGCCGTCGTCTTCACCGTCGCGGGCTCCACGGGCACCCTGGACTCCTCGGCGGGCACGTCGGCGAAGCTGACCCCCTTCGACCAGTACCCCCGCAAGGGCCGCGCGACGGGCGGTGTCCGCTGCCAGCGCTTCCTGAAGGGCGAGGACGTCCTGATCCTCGCCTGGGCCGGCGCCACCCCGGCCCGCGCCGCCCAGAAGACCGGCGCCCCGGTCGACCTGCCCGCCCCGGACCCCCGCCGCGACGGCTCGGGCACCCCGCTGCCCAAGCCGGTCGACGTGGTGGCGGGCCCGGCGAGCTAGGACTCGTCAGGCTCTTCCTCCGTCTGCCGCACGTACCGCAGGACGCCCCACATGCTGTGCTCGTCGGGGGCGTCCTGCGGGCCGTTCAGCTCGCAGGAGGCGAGCTCCTTGCGCAGTCCGGCCGCGTCGATGCCGGAGCCGATCAGCACGAGCTGGGTGAGGCGTTCCTCCCCGGCGGGCCAGGGCTCCGGGTAGAAGCGCAGGAAGCGGCCGACCGCATGCACGGTGTAGCGGTTGGCCGGGTCGGCGGGGCCGAGGTCGACGAAGCCCTTGATCCGGTAGAGGCCCTCGGGGCGCGAGTCGAGGAAGGCCATCAGGCGGCGCGGGTGCAGCGGCGTCGACGCCGTCACCGAGAGGCTCTCGTAGGCCGCGTGCGGATGGGCGTGGCCCTCGTCCTCGGAGCCGTACAGGATGTCCTCGATCGACATCTGGCCCTCGATCTCGCCCTCCGGCACGACCCGGTCGAAGAGCAGTTCCGGATCGACGCGCCCGTGCGAGGCCTCGACCACGGCGGCGCGCCCGGCGAGGCCGGCCACCGTCTCCCGTACGGCCCGCAGCTCGTCCTCGGCGACCCGGTCGGCCTTGTTGACGACGACGAGGTCGGCGAGGGAGAGGTGCCGGTCGGTCCCGGGGTGCCGCTGCCGGGTGGCCGCGAACTCGGCCGCGTCGACGACCTGCACCAGCCCTCCGTACACGACCCGCTCGTTCTCGCTGGCGAGCACCATGCGGACCAGCTCCTCCGGCTCCGCGAGCCCGCTCGCCTCGATCACGATCACGTCGAGCCGGGACTCGGGCCGGGTCAGGACCTCCAGGTACTCGTCGAGCTCTCCGGCGTCGACGGCGCAGCACAGGCAGCCGTTGCCGAGGGAGACGGTGGAGCCGACCTGGCCGGCGACGGTCATCGCGTCGATGCCGATGTCGCCGAAGTCGTTGACCATGACTCCGATACGGGTGCCCCGGGCGCTGCGCAGCAGATGGTTGAGGAGCGTGGTCTTCCCGGCCCCGAGAAACCCGGCCAGGACGACGACGGGGATCTGCTGCGTGCTCAAGGGACGTGCCTCCGGTTTCTCGGGTCCTACGGGTTCCTCTTCCGCGGGTCCCACGGGGTCCTCGGATCCCACGGGCGTGGGACCCGGCGTGGCAAACCCCCAGAATAGGCGCCCGTTCCCCCACCGTTTCCGGTCACGGCTCGCCGCCGTTTACCTTTTCGGGCATGAGCCCCGCACAGAGCAGCACCCCGCGCCCCCGCGCGCGCCGTCGCCGGTTCGGGTGGCCGCGGCGGGTGTTCTCACAGGTCCTGCTGATGCAGCTGGCCATCGCGGCCGGTGTGACCGTCCTCGCCACCGGCCTCTTCCTCGCCCCGCTGAGCGCCCAGCTCGACGACCAGGCCATGCGGCGGGCCCTGGCCATCGCCGGGACCACCGCCTCGCCCCGGCTCGCCACCGACCTCACCGGCAGCCGTCCGTTCGCGCGGGGCCCGGTGCAGACGGAGGCCGAGCGGATCAGGACCTCCACGGGCGCCGAGTACGTCGTGGTCATGGACACGCGCGGGGTGCGCTGGTCGCACACCGACCCCGCCCAGATCGGCCGGCTGGTCTCCACCGACCCGAGCACGGTCCTCGCCGGGCACGAGGTCATGGAGATCGACAGCGGCACCCTGGGCCGCTCGGCACGCGGCAAGGTGCCGCTGCGGGACGCCGACGGCCGGATCGTCGGCGCCGTCTCCGTCGGCATCGAGTACGACAGCGTCCGCGACCGGCTCCTCGCCGCCATCCCCGGCCTCCTCGCCTACGCGGGCGGCGCGCTCGCGGCCGGGGCGCTCGCCGCGTACCTGATCTCCCGGCGGCTCCAGCGGCAGACCCACGACCTGGCCTTCTCCGACATCTCCGCGCTGCTCGCCGAACGCGAGGCCATGCTGCACGGCATCCGGGAGGGCGTCGTCGCCCTCGACCGCAACGGCTCCGTACGGCTCATGAACGACGAGGCGCAGCGGCTCCTCGGCCTCGGCCCCGAGGCGGCGGGCCGGCCGCTCGACGAGGTCCTCGGCGGGGGCCGTACCGCCGACGTCCTCGCGGGCCGGGTCACCGGCGAGGACCTGCTCACCGTCCGGGGGCACCGGGTGCTGATCGCCAACCGGATGCCCACGGACGACGGGGGCGCCGTGGCGACCCTCCGCGACCGCACCGAGCTGGAGCGCCTCGGCCGCGAGCTCGACTCCACCCGGGGCCTGATCGACGCGCTCCGCGCCCAGGACCACGAGCACGCCAACCGGCTGCACACCCTCCTGGGACTCCTGGAGCTGGAGATGCACGAGGAGGCGGTCGAGTTCGTCACGGAGGTCGTCGGCGTGCACCGGGCCACCGCCGAGCAGGTCACGGAGAAGGTCCACGACCCGCTCCTCGCCGCACTCCTGGTCGGGAAGGCGACGGTCGCCGCCGAGCGTGGCGTCGCGCTGCGGCTCGCGTCCGGCTCCCTGCTGCCGGACCGGCTCGTCGACCCGCGCGAGCTGGTCACCGTCGTCGGCAACCTGGTCGACAACGCCCTGGACGCCGTCGCCGGAACCCCCGGCGCCGGTATCGAGGTCTCCTTCCACGCCGAGGGCCGTACGGTGGTGCTGCGGGTCTCCGACAGCGGCCCGGGCGTCCCGGAGGAGCGCCGTGAGCTGATCTTCACCGAGGGCTGGACGACGAAGGAGCTCCCGTCCCACGGCAAGCGCGGACTCGGCCTCGCCCTGGTGCGCCGGCTCGCCGAGCGCCGGGGCGGCACGGCCGGGGTGTCCGGCGGTGCCGAGGGCGGCGCCGTGTTCACGGTCGTCCTCCCGGACGCCCTGACCGACCCGGAGTCCCCCGAGGAGGCACGATGATCGACGTACTCGTGGTGGACGACGACCCGCTCGTCGCGCGGATCAACGCCGCCTACGTCGCCAAGGTGCCGGGCTTCCGGGTCGTCGCCACCGCCCACTCGACCGCCGAGGCGCTCGCCGCCCTGGACGGACAGCCGGTGGACCTGATCCTCCTGGACCACTACCTGCCCGACGAGAACGGCCTCGCGGCGGTACGGGAGCTCCGCGCGCGCGGCCACCAGTGCGACGTGATCATGGTGACGGCGGCCCGTGACGTGGCGACCGTGCAGTCGGCGATGCGGCACGGCGCACTGCAGTACCTGGTCAAGCCGTTCAACTTCGCCGGGCTCCGCGCCAGGCTGGAGGCGTACGCGACGCTCCGCCGCACCCTGGAGAGCGGCGGCGAGGCGGAGCAGGCCGAGGTGGACCGGATCTTCGGGGCCCTGTCGGCGGGGGCCGTCACCCCCGACCTGCCCAAGGGGCACTCCCCCACCACGGCCGAACTGGTCCGGCAGGTGCTGCTCGCGGCCGACGGCCCGCTGTCCGCTCAGGAGATCGCCGAGCGGGCCGGCGTCAGCCGCCAGACCGCACAGCGCTACCTCAAGCTCCTGGAACGCACCGGCCGCGTGCGCCTCTCCCTCCGGTACGGCGAGACGGGCCGCCCCGAGCACCGGTACGCCTGGGCGAGCTCACCGTCCACCGGCTCCGGCTGACGCCACGCGCGGACGGTTCAGACGGCTCCCGCGCCCGTCAGGGCCCGCACCTCGGTCTCCGCGTGCCGGGCCTCGTCGGGCGGCTCGGACGAGGTGACCGTACCGATCCACCCGGCCAGGAAACCGAGCGGAATGGACACCACTCCCGGGTTCTGCAAGGGGAAGAGGTGGAAGTCGACGCCCGGGAACAGCGATTCCGGGCTGCCGGAGACCACCGGCGAGACCAGGACGAGCAGCACGGCGGGGATCAGGCCTCCGTACACCGCCCAGACCGCGCCCCGGGTGGTGAACTTCCGCCAGAACAACGAGTAGAGCAGCACCGGAAGGTTCGCGGAGGCCGCGACCGCGAAGGCCAGACCGACGAGGAAGGCCACGTTGAGGTCGCGGGCGAGCAGTCCGAGACCGATCGCGGCCGCGCCGATGCCGGCGGCGGCGACCCGGGCGACGGTCACCTCGCTGTACTGCTTCGCGTGCGGGCGGCGCAGCGAGCTGTACAGGTCGTGGGCGACGGAGGCCGAGGAGGCCAGCGTGATCCCCGCGACGACGGCCAGGATGGTCGCGAAGGCGACGGCGGCGACGACGGCGAAGAGCACCGTGCCACCGGTGGAGCCCGCGCCCCCGCCGAGGTCGAGGGCGAGCAGCGGCACGGCGGTGTTCCCCGAGGCGTTGGAGGCACGCACCTCATCGGGGCCGATCAGCGCGGCCGCGCCGAAGCCGAGCACGATGGTCATCAGGTAGAAGCCGCCGATGAGCCCGATGGACCAGACGACGGACCGCCGGGCGGCGCGGGCGGTCGGCACGGTGTAGAAGCGCGACAGGATGTGCGGCAGTCCGGCGGTGCCCAGGACGAGGGCGATGCCGAGGCTGATGAAGTCGAGGCGGGCCGTCCAGTCCCCGCCGTAGCGCAGCCCCGGGGCGAGGAACCCGAGGCCGTGCCCGCTGCGTTCCGCCGCCGTGGACAGCAGGCTGTTCACGTCGCCGTGGAACCGGAGCAGGACGAGGACGGTGAGCGCGATCGTGCCCGCCATGAGCAGGACCGCCTTGACGATCTGGATCCAGGTGGTGGCCCTCATGCCGCCGAGCGACACGTAGATCACCATCAGCGCGCCCACGCCGATCACCGTCCACGAGCGCGCCGCCTCGCTGGAACCGCCGAGCAGCAGCGCCACCAGGCTCCCGGCACCCACCATCTGGGCCACGAGGTACAGCACGGAGACGGCCACCGAGGACGTTCCGGCGGCGATCCGCACCGGCCGCTCCGCCATCCGCGCGGCGACGACGTCGGCCAGCGTGAACCGGCCGCAGTTGCGGACCAGTTCGGCGACCAGCAGGAGCACGACCAGCCAGGCGACGAGGAAGCCGACGGAGTAGAGCATGCCGTCGTAGCCGTAGAGCGCGATCAGTCCGGAGATGCCGAGGAACGAGGCCGCGGACATGTAGTCCCCGGCGATCGCGAATCCGTTCTCCAGGGGCGAGAACAGCCGCCCCCCGGCGTAGAACTCCTCCGCCGAGCCATGGCGGTGCCGGCTCACCCAGGTGGTGATCGCCAGGGTCACGGCGACGAACACGCTGAACAGCACGAGCGCCAGGGTCTGGTGGTCTCCGGTCACGGCTGCACCACCCCTCGGGTCATCTCCTGCGTGTCCCAGCGCAGTTCCAGCGCCGCCCGGTCCCTGCGCAGCCGCGCGTGGCGCGCGTACGCCCAGGTCAGCAGGAAGGTGGTGAGGAACTGTCCGAGCCCCGCGACCATCGCCACGTTCACCGCTCCGGCCACCGGCCGGGCCATGAGCCCGGGTGCGGCGGTCGCCGCCACCACATAGGCGAGGTACCACAGGAGGAACGCCAGGGTGGCGGGGAAGACGAACCGGCGGTAGCGGCGGCGCACTTCCTGGAAAGCGGGGCTCCGCTGGACTTCCAGATAGATCTCCGCCGCGTCGTGGACCCGCTGCCTCGGCACCGCGCCGGGCCGGCCGTCTCCGGGCGCCCCGGCCGCCGTCTGCTCGCCCCAACCAGAGGCCGTCGCTTCGTACCAGGGGTCATCGACCACCGTCGCCGAAGCGTCGCGCCCCTCCTGCCTGTCCACCTGCTCCACCGGCCAACTCTCCTTGTCAGCGAACCGTTTCGGCCGCAGGTCCAAGGATGGACAGAGCGGGAACATCCCGGACTCTTCTCCCCCCTCACTTCACCCCATTAGGTGACTCTTTTCCCAGGTGCGCTGACCAGGCCGTGCTGATATGCGTACCGCACGACCTGGGCCCGGTCGCGCACCCCGGTCTTGGCGAAGGGGTCGTCGACACGGGCCTTCACCACCCCAGCGGAGGCGACGGCGCGTACCAGCCGTCGAACCGGCCCGAGGTGTAGCGGCCGGTCACCGTCAGGACGCTCAGGGCGGCGATCCCGGTGCGGTCGAGGAACGATCCGCCCCCGGGGCGCACCGACGCGGGTGAGCGCCTCCCGCGAGGGCCAGGAGGAGCCCCAGGAGGGCCCGTGGGCGGAGCGGGCGGCTCCACCCACGGGCAAAGCCCGTCAGGCGTCGATGCGCGAGCGGTCGAGGGTGGCCGCCGATCCGGTGATGAACTCCTTGCGGGGCGCCACGTCGTTGCCCATGAGGAGGTCGAAGACCTGCTCCGCCGCGTCCAGGTCGCCGATGTTGATCCGGCGCAGGGTGCGGTGGCGCGGGTCCATCGTGGTCTCCGCGAGCTGGTCGGCGTCCATCTCGCCGAGACCCTTGTAGCGCTGGATGGCGTCCTTGTAGCGGACCCCCTTGCGCTGGAACTCCAGGAGGGTCTGCCGCAGCTCGTTGTCGGAGTACGTGTAGACGTACTTGTCCTGGCCCTTCTTGGGCTGGACGAGCTCGATCCGGTGCAGCGGCGGCACCGCGGCGAAGACCCGTCCGGCCTCGACCATGGGCCGCATGTACCGCTGGAAGAGCGTCAGCAGCAGGCAGCGGATGTGGGCGCCGTCGACGTCGGCGTCGACCAGGAGGACGATCTTCCCGTAGCGGGCGGCGTCGATGTCGAAGGTGCGGCCCGAGCCCGCTCCTATGACCTGGATGATCGCGCCGCACTCGGCGTTCTTGAGCATGTCCGAGACGGACGACTTCTGGACGTTGAGGATCTTTCCGCGGATCGGCAGCAGTGCCTGGAACTCGCTGTTCCGGGCGAGCTTCGCCGTACCGAGGGCGGAGTCTCCCTCGACGATGAAGAGCTCGCTGCGCTCCACGTCGTCGCTGCGGCAGTCCGCGAGCTTGGCCGGCAGCGAGGAGGACTCCAGCGCGGTCTTCCTGCGCTGCGCCTCCTTGTGCTGGCGGGCCGCGATCCGGGTCCGCGCCGCGGCGACGGCCTTCTCGAGGACGGCGCGGGCCTGCGCCTTGGCGTCCCGCTTGGTGGAGGTGAGGAAGGCCTTGAGCTCCTTCGCCACCACGTTCGCCACGATCCGGCGGGCGGCGGAGGTGCCGAGGACCTCCTTGGTCTGCCCCTCGAACTGCGGCTCGGCGAGGCGGACCGTCACGACGGCCGTGAGCCCCTCCAGGGCGTCGTCCTTGACGATGTCGTCCTCGGCGACGCGCAGCATCTTGGCCGAGCGCAGCACCTCGTTCACCGTCTTGGTGATGGCCTGCTCGAAGCCGGAGACGTGGGTGCCGCCCTTCGGGGTGGCGATGATGTTGACGAAGGACTTGACCGTGGTGTCGTAGCCGGTGCCCCAGCGCAGCGCCACGTCGACCGCGAGCTCACGGGTGACCTCGGTCGGGGTCATGTGCCCGCGCTCGTCGAGGACGGGGACGGTCTCCTTGAAGGTGCCCTGTCCGGTGAGGCGCTGGATGTCGCAGACGGCCTTGTCCTGCGCGAGGTACTCGCAGAACTCGCTGATGCCCCCGTCGAAGCGGAAGGTCTCCTCGCTCTTGCCGATGTCGGCCAGGTCCCGCTCGTCACGGACGACGATGGTGAGGCCCGGGACGAGGAAGGCGGTCTGGCGGGCGCGCTGGTGGAGCGTCTCCAGGGAGAGCTTGGCGTCCTTGAGGAAGATCTGCCGGTCCGCCCAGTAGCGGATGCGCGTGCCGGTGCGGGTCTTGGGGACGCGCTTGGTCTTGACGAGGCCGTTGGCCGGGTCGAAGGGGCTGTCCGGGCCCTGCTCGGTGAAGATGCCGGGGACACCGCGACGGAAGGAGATCGAGTGGGTCGCGCTGTTCCGGTCGACCTCGACGTCGAGGCGGGCCGACAGGGCGTTGACCACGGAGGCGCCGACGCCGTGCAGACCGCCCGACGCCGCGTACGAGCCGCCGCCGAACTTTCCGCCGGCGTGCAGCTTGGTCATGACGACCTCGACGCCGGAGAGGCCGGTCTTCGGCTCGACGTCGACCGGGATGCCCCGGCCGTTGTCCCGGACCTCGACGGAGCCGTCGTCGTGGAGGACGACCTCGATGCGGTCGCAGTAGCCGCCGAGGGCCTCGTCGACGGAGTTGTCGATGATCTCCCAGATGCAGTGCATCAGGCCGCGGCTGTCGGTGGACCCGATGTACATGCCGGGGCGCTTGCGGACCGCTTCGAGCCCTTCGAGTACGAGCAGGTGCCGCGCGGTGTAGTTGGAACCGTCACGGTCTGCGGTCAGCAGCGCACTGGACGGCACGGACGTCTCGGCGGTCACGCGGTTCGCTCCTCGCTGAATTTGAAATCTGGCCCGGTGGGGTAAGGCCCGGCGTCGGTCACCGCTCAGAGGGTACCGATGCCTGGTAGAGCCGTTGTAACGCCACCCTCCCTGATTCCTCATGCTAGTCCAGGGTCGCATGAATGTTCGATCCCTCGATGGGGTGACGTGAACATCACGTTCCCTTCGAGGCATGAACCATTTAGGCTCCGGGCACGTCCTCATGAACAACCGGCAACCACGCCGGGAGGGCTAACCGACACAAGCAACGCGAAACCCGTAGAGCGACGCAATACGGCTCATTCGCCGCCAACCGGCAGCAGACAGCCACCTTAGGAAGAAGTTTCAAGGAAAAGCCACGAGCGGGAACGTTTTCGGCCTGGTTGGATGTTGACCCTGGTACGACAGCTCGTCGAGCTAGAGAAGAGGCGACGTGACTACTGTTCTGACCCCCGCGAGCCCCCTGACGGCCGCTGACCGTTGCGACCGCTGCGGCGCCCAGGCATACCTGCGCGTCGTTCTGACCAGCGGAGGTGACTTGCTCTTCTGCGCCCACCACGGACGCAAGTTCGAGCCGGAACTCAAGAAGATCGCCGTTGAGATACAGGATGAGACGGACCGGCTGACGGACGTGCCGGCCCGCACGCAGGGCGAGGACCACGCCTGACGCGCCATCCACGACGAGCCCAGGGCCGGTCGCCGACCGGACGACGGGCGGTCACACCCTGACCCCAGGGAGTGGCCGCCCGTTCTCGTGGTCCTGCGTGCTCGCGCCCCGGCAGAGTCCGGGGCCCACCGCCCCTCCTGCCTGCGGGCCGTGGGTCAGAAGCCCGGCGGAAGCACCGCCGAGACCCGCGTGTAGACGCCCGGGTTCTCCGCCTGCCCGCAGCCGCTGCCCCAGGACACCAGGCCGACGAGGAGCCCCTTGGCCACCAGCGGGCCACCGCTGTCGCCCTGGCACGCGTCCTTCCCGCCCCGCGGGTCGCCCGCGCACAGCATCGTCCCGCGCTGGTAGCGGACGCCGAACCCGCCCGGGTACGCCCGCTCGCATGCCGCGTCCGGCAGGACCTGGACGCGCGCTGTCCGCAGCGTCGAGGCGTAGGCGCCGTTGCCGGTCGTGTCACCCCAGCCGTAGACGTCCGCCTCCACCCCCGGCTCGTACGCCGCGTCTCCCGAGCGGGCCACGCCGATCACGTACGACTGCGGCAGCGGGCTCACCAGCGTCAGTACGGCCAGGTCGCCCGCGTTGGTCGTCGGGTCGTAGTCGGGGTTGACCCAGGTGTCCGAGATCCGGACCTCCTGCCCCTCCTGCCCGCTCAGCGCCGCACGGCCCGCGATGACCACGAAGTCGCGCACCTCCCACGGCTCGCCGCCGAGCACCTCGCGGCCCAGGCAGTGGGCCGCCGTGAGGACCTTGGTCGGCGCGACGACCACACCCCCGCAGAACTGCCCCGCGCGCGTACCCCCGAACCGGTCACGGCTGGACAGCGCCACGACCCACGGCGCGTCCGTGATCCGGGTCGGCCTGCCACCCACCACGACGCTGTCGGCGGCCACGGGACCGGCGGTGACCAGCTGCCCCGCCGCCGCGGTGATCAGGCCCAGAGCACCCGTCAATGCTCGGATGAGGGAACCACGCATGGAGCCTCCTGACTCTCGGGTGATGTCGGTTCACCCAGCGTCCAGCACGCGTCCCCGCCGTGCACCCGCGCAAAGCCGGAGGGCCCGGCTCCCCCTCTCGGGGAAACCGGGCCCTTCCGTGTGCCGCTGCGTACCTCGTACGGATCAGTCGAGGTAGTCGCGCAGGACCTGCGAGCGCGACGGGTGACGGAGCTTCGACATGGTCTTCGACTCGATCTGGCGGATCCGCTCCCGCGTCACGCCGTAGACCTTGCCGATCTCGTCCAGCGTCTTCGGCTGGCCGTCGGTGAGGCCGAAGCGCATGGAGACGACGCCCGCCTCACGCTCGGAGAGCGTGTCGAGAACGGAGTGCAGCTGCTCCTGGAGCAGCGTGAAGCTGACCGCGTCGGCCGGGACGACCGCCTCGGAGTCCTCGATGAGGTCGCCGAACTCGCTGTCGCCGTCCTCACCCAGCGGGGTGTGGAGGGAGATCGGCTCGCGGCCGTACTTCTGGACCTCGATGACCTTCTCGGGGGTCATGTCGAGCTCCTTGGCCAGCTCCTCCGGGGTGGGCTCACGGCCCAGGTCCTGGAGCATCTGGCGCTGCACGCGCGCGAGCTTGTTGATGACCTCGACCATGTGCACCGGGATACGGATGGTGCGGGCCTGGTCGGCCATGGCGCGGGTGATCGCCTGACGGATCCACCAGGTGGCGTACGTGGAGAACTTGTAGCCCTTGGTGTAGTCGAACTTCTCGACGGCGCGGATCAGACCCAGGTTGCCCTCCTGGATCAGGTCCAGGAAGAGCATGCCGCGGCCGGTGTAGCGCTTGGCCAGCGAGACCACCAGACGGAGGTTGGCCTCCAGGAGGTGGTTCTTGGCCCGGCGGCCGTCCTCGGCGATGATCTCCAGCTCACGCTTGAGCTTCGGGGCGAGCTTGTCGGAGTTCGCGAGCTTGTCCTCGGCGAACAGACCGGCCTCGATGCGCTTGGCGAGCTCGACCTCCTGCTCGGCGTTGAGCAGCGGGACCTTGCCGATCTGCTTGAGGTAGTCCTTGACCGGGTCGGCGGTGGCGCCGGCGACGGCGACCTGCTGCGCCGGAGCGTCGTCCTCGTCCTCGTCGGACAGGACGAAGCCCTTGCTCTCGCCCTCGGTCTCCTCTTCCTCGCCCTTGCCGGGCGCGACGTCCTCGAGGAGGTCCTCACCCTCGAGGAGCTCGTCGGCGTCCTTCTTGGACGTGGTCTTCTTGGCCGCCGTCTTCTTGGCGACGGTCTTCTTGGCGACCGTCTTCTTGGCGACGGCCTTCTTCGCGGCCGCCTTCCGGGCGGACGATCCGGCCTCGTCGTCCGGATCGGTGCCCTCGGCCGCGGCGGCCGTGGAGGCCGAGACGGTGGTCTTCGTCACGGTCGTCCTGGCAGTGACGGTCTTGGTGGCGGTGCGCTTGGCCGGGCTCTTCGCTGCGACGCTCTTGCGGGCGCGCTTCGGCGACTCCGCTGCACTGACCATCAGCGTCACACCCTCTTCCTCGAGGATCTGATTGAGGCTGCGCAGAACATTCTTCCACTGGGTTGGCGGAATCTGGTCGGCTTCGAAGGCCCGACGCACGTCATCGCCGGCGATCTGCCCATCAGCCTTTCCCCGCTCGATGAGCGCCATCACAGACTCGGACTCGGCGATCTCCGGCGGGAGCGTACGGGATGTGCTGGCCGACACGAACAACCTCTCGGAACGATGGAAACGGCTTCCGGCCCCACCCTGGATCGGGCTGGAGCCGACGACCGTCGACGGGGAATGTGCCGACGGCGCGGGCTGGACCGGGGAACTGCACAGCGCCTCCATCGGCTGCTGTATTCCTTCCTCGGCTGTCACCTCTTAGGTCATCGCACGGCTCGGAGGAGTGTTACGCCCAATCTTCGTGGCCCGAGTCACACCTCATTTGCGACGAAACGGCCAGAGCGGTCGATCACGCACATTCGCGCCGCCGGAACCCGGGCGTCACCCGGGGAGACCTTGCCGGTCCCCCGGATGGTGCTCGGCCCCGGCGGCACTCGGTGCGTGCGCCTCCGCGCTCCCGGCCACGGCCCGCGGGTCAGTGTTCGCGGGGGGCGGGGACGACGCGCTCCACCTCGGGGTGGACCGTGAGCAGCTGCCGCATGGCGTTCTCGGCGCCGTGGGCGTCCCCGGCGGCGAGCGCGTCCACGATGCGGGCGTGGTGCGCCAGGCAGGCCTCGCTCGGCCGGTCACAGCCGGTGGCGGGGCCGCCGGAGACCTGGAGCGCCGCGGCGACGATGCCGGAGAGGTGCTCCAGCATGCGGTTCCCGGCCAGCTGGATGAGGAGGGAGTGGAACTCCGTGTCGGCGCGGGAGAAGGTGATGCCGTCACCCTGGGCGAACGCGTGCCCCATGATCTCGACCATGTCGGCGAGGCGCTGCTGCACGTCCTCGCGGCCGTGCCCGGCGGCGAGGCGGGCGGCGAGGGGCTCGATCGTCCAGCGCAGCTCGTTGAGCTCGCGGCGCTGGTCGTCGCGCTGCGGGCCGAAGGCGCGCCACTCGATGATGTCGGGGTCGAGGAGGTTCCAGTCGCTGACGGGCCTGACCCGCGTACCGACGTTCGGGCGAGCGCTGACGAGCCCCTTCGCCTCCAGGACGCGCAGCGACTCGCGCACGACGGTGCGCGAGACCTCGAACCGCTGGCCGATCTCCTCGGGAACGAGCGGCCGGTCGGCGCCGAGGTCGCCGGAGACGATCATCTGGCCGAGCTGCTGGACGAGCTGCCCGTGCAGCCCGCGCCCCCGGTTGCCAGCGGTCCTGCGGCCGACGCGGCCCAGGTCGGTGTCCACCCCCTCCCAGGAGGGCGGGCCCACGCGGCCGGCGGCGGGCGCCTCCGCGTAGGGGTAGCGGTCGAGATCGCCCGGGGCGCCGAGGCCGGAGTCGACGGGGCGGGCGGCGGTCATCATGGTGTGCGCAAGGGTACTCACGCATCCTTTGTCGGCGTTGCCTCCGTGACCCTTGAGGTCTTTGGTGAAAAGCACACGAAAGGGTGATCGGCACCCCCTACACAATTGACGATTAATCGGGCATTTTCGGCGGTTTTCAAGGGAGTTGACGCGGATCCGGAACCTTTGAGTCCGTAAGTGGTCACCAACGAGCCTTGCGGCGAAGGCCGGTGAACACATAGGCGCAGAGCAGTCCGGTCAACGTCAGCGAGAGCGCCACCCCCGCGGGCTGGCCGACCACCCGCAGCGCCCCCGCGAGCCACCGGTCCACGGCCGGGGACCACTGCGGTCCCGCGAACTCGCGCAGTCTCGCCGGAAGTCCGGCCGCCGACCGCACCGACGGCCCGGTCAGCACCTTCTGCAGCAGCGGTACGAAGGCGACCGGCACCGCGAGCACCGCCGCCACTCCGGCCGCGGCGGCACGGAACACCCCGGCGCCCAGCACCCCCGCCCACCCGCAGCCGACACACAGACCGAGCCAACTCGCGCAGAGAGTCGGCCAGTTCCTCGGTACGGGGACCAACTCGCCGCCGTGGACGAACCGCAGGGCCGTCAGATCGACCGCCACGACGAGCGCTCCGATCACGAGGGCGACGACCGCGGCCACGGTGAGCTTCGCGAACAGCAGGCCCGGCCTGCGGGGCACGGCTCCGCGTCCCGTGGTGAGCGCCGGATAGCGGTACTCCTCGCCGAAGGAGAAGGCTCCGAGCAGCCCGGCGCCGAGGGCCGCCGGCGGCAGCGGGGAGATCGCCGGCCATCCGGCCAGGACGGCGGGCAGCTCGGCCCGGCCGCCGCGCCCGAGGAGCAGGGCGAGCGTCACGGAGACGAGCAGGACGCCGGCCACGACGAGCGGGGTGGAGGGGACGCCCAGGAGCCGGTGGATCTCGTACCGCAGCGGACGCAAGGGCGAGCGGTGGGGTCTCCGGGCGGCGCCCCTCTGCCCGGCCGGGGCCTCCCGCCCCGTGCCCCCGGAGGGCTGCCCGGTACCCGTCGGCGCGGCGGCAGGGCTCTCCGCCTTTCCGGCGTCCGCCGCTCCCGGAGCCCGCCCCGTCCGCCGGGTACCGGCTCCGTCGTCGCCTCCCCTCTCCTCGGCGAGCCGGTGGATCGGTACGCCGTGCCGGAAGGCGGTGTCCCCGACGGCCGCGCAGTCGCTGCCGTAGACGGACAGACGGCCGCCGTCCTCGGCGACCACCTCGACGGGACGGCGGGCGGCCCTGGCCTCCTGGGTCACGACCGCGGCCAGCCGAGCGGCGTGCGGGGTCCGGACGACGACCCGGGGACGCAGGCGCGTACGGGCGAACTCGACGGCCTCCTGGTCCGCGACGAGCCGGCCTCCGTCGAGGGTGACGACGCGGTCGGCGTTGCGGGCCGCGTCCCTGGGGTCCTCCGTGGTGTACAGCACGGTTCCCCCCTCGGCTGCGTGCGCACGCAGCAGCTCGTACAGCCGGCCGCTCTCGGGTACGGAGAGACCCGCGGTCGGCTCGTCGAGGAGCAGGGTGTGGGGGGCGCCCAACAAGGCGGAGGCGAGCCCGAGTCGACGGTCCGCGCCGATCGGAAGGGTGCCGATCCGGCGGCGCTCCAGGCCGGAGAGCCCCACGGCCCGCACCAGTTCGTCGGCCCGCGCGGCGGGGACCCCGGTGGCGGCGCAGAGCATCCGGAGCTGCCCCCGGAGGGTGCGGGAAGGGTGTCCGGGGACGTCGCCGAGGAGCACGCCGACCTCGCGCGGGGGGTGGGCGATGCGGTGCAGCGGTCTACCGCGGAAGTAGGTGATCCCACGGCCCGGCTCGAGTTCGAGCATGAGCCGGAGAGTGGTGGTCTTGCCGGATCCCCGGGGGCCGAGGAGCGCGGTCACGGTCCCCGGCCGGGCCTCGAAGGTCAGATCGTCCACGGCGGGCGGGCGATCGCGGCGGGGAGTGCTGGTCAGTCCGATTGCCTGGAGCATCGCTTCTCTCGCGGTAGGTGACACCGCTCCGCGGCAGGGCGGCGCTACCGCAGCAAGATAACGCTACATTTCGGACTTTCAGCGCATGTTTGACGCTCAGGGGTGCCGCACGCGCACGGCTCTCAGACCTCGGGACGCAGCATCGGCGGGTTGAGGAGAGTGGCCCCACCTGCCCGGAAGAGCTGTGCGGGGCGCCCTCCCTGACGGGTCGTGGTGCCTCCGGCCGGGACCAGGAAGCCGGGCGTGCCGGTCACCTTGCGATGGAAGTTGCGCGGGTCGAGGGACACGCCCCAGACCGCCTCGTAGACGCGCCGCAGCTCTCCGACCGTGAACTCCGGCGGACAGAAGGCCGTGGCCAGTGAGGAGTACTCGATCTTGGAGCGGGCGCGCTCCACCCCGTCCGCGAGGATCCGGGAGTGGTCGAAGGCGAGCGCCCCCGGCCCGCCGTCCTCGGCCACGGAGGTCTCGTCCTTGCCGAGGAGCTCCTCGACCGGGGCCCAGCGGGCGCTGTTCGCGTCGCCGCCGGCGCGCGGCGCGGGAAGGTCCGGCGCCAGCGCCAGGTGCGCGACGCTCACCACCCGCATGCGCGGGTCCCGCTCGGGGGCGCCGTACGTCGCCAGCTGCTCCAGGTGCGCGCCGTTGCTCGGCACGGGCGGCGGGGCGGCCGGGTCGTGCGCGCAGAGGCCGGTCTCCTCGACCAGCTCACGGGCCGCCGCGGCGCCGAGGTCCTCCTCGGCCCGTACGAAACCGCCGGGCAGCGCCCAACGCCCCTGGTACGGCTCCTCTCCTCGCCGTACGACCAGGGTGCACAGTGCATGGCGCCGCACGGTGAGCACGACCAGATCGACGGTCACGGCGAAGGGAGGGAAGGCCGAGGGGTCGTAGGGAGACATGCCGCGATCATAGTCGTCTTCCTGACGATAAACACGCCTCGCGGAAGCATCGGCCACGACTTCCTCACCGCGCCGCGAGGCTTCCCTCGTCTCCGTGCCCGGCATCCCGTCACACCCCCAGCTGAAGGCCCTCTGCGGCCTCCTCGACCATACCGAGGCCCAGCCTGCCGACCCGCACGGCGAAGGGTTCGCCGGCGACCACGAGCCCCGACAGCCGGATCGCGCCGAGCGGGGCCGAGGCCAGCGGGTGCACCGACACGGACCGGCCCGGCGCGTCGGGCCTGATGCCTGCGAGGGCGAGAAGCGCGTGGACCGCCCCGGCAGCCGCGACGGCCGCCGGCCGGCACGCCGCCGGGTGAGGCACCGGGCGCCCACCCGTCGTCCGCTGCTCTCCCGCGTACATCTCGGGGAGCCGGTGGGTGAAGGACTCCGCCGCGTCGAGCAGCCCCCGCAGCAGGGAGGCGGCCTCCTTCTCGTGACCGGAGGCGGCGAGACCCGCCACGGCGACCGCCGTCTCGTGCACGCGGACCGCGCCGGCACGGTGGCCGAAGGTGTTGTGGCCCGGCTCCTTGGTGCCCAGGCTGCGCAGTCCCCAGCCGCTGTCGAGCGCCGGGGTGCCGAGCAGCCTGGCCACCTGTTCGGTCTCCGTACGGTCCAGGAGGCCCGGTGCGTACCGGCCGCCGCCCAGCAGCCCGGTGTCGAGCAGGTGCGCGGCCCAGCCGCCCAGCTGGGGCCAGGTCCGGCCGTCGGAGGCGCGGGCGACGGCGGGGCGGCCCCCCGCCGGGTCGTCGAGCCAGAACTCGCGCCGGAACCGCTCGCGCAGAGACCGGGCCCCGTCCCGCAGGGCGTCTCCCCCGGGCCGTCCGCACTCGTCGAGGAGGTCGGCACCGAGCAGGGCCGCGCGGTGGGCGTGCGCCTGGGTCTCGGCCCGCCAGGGCCCGGCGGGCCCCGGGTCCGGCACGAACCCGTCGCGGCCGGCCGTACGCCGGAGCCAGTCGAGGCAGCGCTCCGCCACGGGAAGCAGCTCTTCCAGGTCCGCGGAGGGGAGGCCCCAGCGGCGGGCCTCGGCAAGCACGGCCGGAAAGGCGAGGGTGGCCTCGATGCCCGTGCAGCGGGGCGGGAGGTGCGGGCCCGCGTCCCTGAGCGGCCCCTGGAGGCGCCCGGACTCGGGTCCGCTGCCGGATAGTTGGGTGCGCCCGAGGGCGCGCAGGGTGGTGGTGGCGAGCCGGGTCCCGAGGGGCAGGGCCATGCGGGCCGCCCAGAGCGCCTCGGCGGTGACCGGTCCGCAGCGCCAGGGGACGCCGGCCGCGAAGTACACGTCCACGGGGTGGGCCGGGTCGCGCTGGAGCAGGGCCCGCAGGTCCTCGACTGAGGTGCGGAGCAGCTTGCCCGGTCGCGGGTCGTCCCCCTCGGCGCGGGCCTCGGCGAGGAGGTGGCCGCCGGGCCGTCCGGAGCCCGCACCCGAGGAGGCGGTGGGGCGGGCGGGCGACTCCCCGCGTACCCGCAGCCGGAGTGTGAACGCCGCTCCGGGCGCCAGCTCGGCTTCCCAGCGCAGTACTCCTGCCGCCGCCAGGGAGTCCATGGGCGGCGGGTCCGCCGTGACGGTGACGGACCGGCCGTCGCCGCCGGTCCATCGCAGTCCGGTGCCGTGGACGCTCGCGGTGAGTTCGGGACCGGTTCTCCCGGACGCCACCGAGCCCAGGTCCGCGAGATCCGTGCCCAGAGCGACTTCCACGGGGAGCCGGAGGGTCCGGGCCGCGGCGCTGCGCAGGGTGATCCGCTCGGTTCCGTCGGCGCCCCGCGTGCGTTCGACGGTGAGTGCCGGGTCGGGCCCGGCGTCGCCGGGGACGCGCAGGGCGGCGCGGAAGACCGCCCGGTCGGCTGCTGCCATGCGTCCCTGGAGCGCGACGGGTTCACGGCCCGCCACCCGCAGGACGCAGCGGGACAGGAGCCTCCTCCCCGCGTCGTACACCCCCTCGGGTCCTTCTCCCGTGAGCTGGCCGTGCTCGGCGCAGACGGTGAGGGCGGGCAGGGCCACGCAGAGGAGCGCACCGTGCACCGAGGGAAGTTCCGCGGGACGCGTCGCGCGCGGGAAGGCGACGCCGGCGCCGGACGTGTGCCCGGAGGCGTGGCCGGACGACTGGGTGCCCGGGTGTCCGGCGGGGCGGCCGGGGGCCGGGACGGGGCTGGGAGCCATGGCGGGTACGGGGTGCTCTCTGTGCGAACCGGGCGGCCGGCAGGGTGTCGGCGGGACGGTTCGTACGACTCCGCCAGAGAGCTGAACGCGCTTGCGGGCGGCCGGGTCACGGTCGTCATCGGTCGCTCCTGGAACCGCGGTGCCCGCCGTGCCGCGGAGTGCCGCCTCCCGGCCTCGTGGTGGCGGGTCCGCCGGGGCGGACTCCGGCGGTCGCCCGGCGCTCGATCCCACCGACCTGCCGGCCCGGCTTCCGGAGGGCCCGCGTGGTGCCCGGCCTGCGGGTGGACCGCGTCCGGACCCGGCGGGAGGCGGAGAGCGCCTCCTGCTCCGAGGCCGCCCGGGCGTCCCGCTCGCTCCTCAGGCAGGAGCGGAGCGACTCGGGGTCGAGACCTTCGTTGCATGCCTGGTGCAGCAGCCGGGCGAACACGTACTCGGGGTCGGCGTCGAGTGCGAGTCCGAGGGCGACCCGGGCGGTCGGCTCGTCGCCCAAGGACCAGGCCGTCCAGCCCGCGAGGGTGAGGGGTGCGGCGGCATGCTCCTGGTAGGGCGGGACACAGCGCCGGGCCAGGACGCGCCAGAGCCGTAGGGCGGCGGTCCCCTCCCAGCCCTCCATCCACTCGGCGACGCGGTCACGGGTGACCCGGTCCTGCAGGCCGAGGACCAGGGCGGCCGCCTCGTCGGTCGTGATCAGGGCGTCGTCGGCCGCGTCGTCCGCGGCCGCGGCGCCGGTCCGCAGGCCCGGTGCGGCCGGCCGTACCGGGCTCGCCGTGCTCAGCGCGCCCGCCGCACCGGCCCGGCCGTCGTGACTCCCCGGACTCTTCGCGCGGAGGGGGCTCCGGGGGCTCTTCGGGTCGACGAAGCGGCGAAGGATCTCGCGGGCGAGACGCAGCGTCGCTCCGCGCACCTCCTCCCGCCCCTGTCCTTCGGCGCCTTCGAGGATCCGGGGGACGATCGAGGCCGCCGCCGCGTCGAGGGCGGCTCGCTGTGCCTCGTCCCCCGGCCCGCCACTCGGCTTCAGTCGGGCCTGCATGTCCCGCAGGGAGCCCCGTACCTGCACTCCGGCGTACGCCGCGGCCGCCGCCATCACCGAGGTGCCGCTGAGCGCGAGCGGGGTGCCGTCCGGCGGGCAGCAGCGCTGGTCGGGGCAGCAGTACGAGAAGTACAGCCCGTCGGTGATGCAGAGGGCCTCGTAGACGGGGATGTCGAGGGCGCCGCAAGCGGTCCTGAGCCGCTGCGCGAAGGGCTTCAGCCGCTCCATGACCCTGCGGCCCGTCTCGCCGGGCGCGGGGTCCTGGCACAGGAAGACGACGATGCCGTCCGGCCGTGTGCCGGATCGGGCCCCGCCCTCCACGAGGCATTCGGCGAGGTGATCGGCGGTGGACGCCCACTCCTGGGGCGAGCGCGGGATTCCGAGCCTGACCCTGCCGCCGAAGCGGCCGTGCTCGCCGTGGAGGGCGACCAGGACGACGGAGTCGGTGGGGTGGAAGCCCAGCACGAACGGCAGGGCGTCGGCCAGCTCCGCCGGGCCGCGCAGGGTGATCTGCTGGGGACGGGAGGGTGCACTGGTTTCGTGGTGATTCGCGTTCATGGTCAGGACGGTCTCGCGATCTCCCGAAATCCGAAACCCCTGTGGATAACTCCTGGAACAGGGCATTCGCCGCTCAGGCGAGTTATCCACAGGTTCGCCGTCTCATTCGCGCGATGTCCGAGGCATCGGGTTGCATGGGGGCATGACCCAAGCAGCCCCGCTGGAAGACCGCGCCGCCCTCCGAGCCGCCGCCGACGCCGTGCTCGCCCGTCTCGTCTCCGACCCGACCGGCAGGGCCAGACTGCGCGAGGACCAGTGGCGGGCCATCGAGGCCCTGGTCGCCGATCGGCGCCGGGCCCTGGTGGTGCAGCGGACCGGCTGGGGCAAGTCGGCCGTGTACTTCGTGGCGACCTCGCTGCTCCGCGAGCGCGGCAGCGGCCCGACCGTGATCGTCTCCCCGCTGCTCGCGCTGATGCGCAACCAGGTGGAGGCCGCGGCCCGGGCGGGCATCCGCGCCCGGACGATCAACTCCTCGAACACCGAGGAGTGGGAGACGGTCCAGGAGGAGGTGGCCGCCGGCGAGGTGGACGTGCTCCTGGTGAGTCCGGAGCGGCTCAACAATCCCGACTTCCGCGACCAGGTACTGCCACGGCTGGCCGCCGCCACCGGGCTGCTCGTGGTCGACGAGGCGCACTGCATCTCGGACTGGGGCCACGACTTCCGGCCCGACTACCGCCGGCTGCGGACGATGCTGGCCGACCTGCCCTCCGGTGTTCCGGTGCTGGCCACCACGGCGACGGCGAACGCACGGGTGACGGCCGACGTGGCCGAGCAGCTCGGCACGGGGGCGGGCACGGACGCCCTCGTCCTGCGCGGCCCCCTCGACCGGGAGAGCCTGAGTCTGGGCGTGGTCAGACTGCCGGACGCCGCGCACCGGCTGGCCTGGCTCGCCGACCATCTCGGCGAGCTTCCCGGCTCCGGGATCATCTACACGCTGACGGTCGCCGCGGCCGACGAGGTCACCGCCTATCTGCGCCAGTGCGGGCACACCGTGTCCTCCTACACGGGCCGGACGGAGAACGCCGACCGGCAGCAGGCGGAGGACGACCTCCAGGCCAACCGGGTCAAGGCGCTCGTGGCGACTTCGGCGCTCGGCATGGGCTTCGACAAGCCGGACCTGGGTTTCGTGGTGCATCTCGGGTCGCCCTCCTCCCCCATCGCGTACTACCAGCAGGTCGGCCGGGCCGGGCGAGGGGTGGAGCACGCGGAGGTGCTTCTTCTGCCGGGCCAGGAGGACGAGGCGATCTGGCGCTACTTCGCCTCGGTGGCCTTCCCGCCGGAGGAGCAGGTGCGCCGCACGCTCGACGTGCTCGCGCAGGCGGGCCGGCCTTTGTCCCTGCCCGCCCTGGAGCCCTTGGTCGAACTGCGCAGGACCCGGCTGGAGACCATGCTCAAGGTCCTGGACGTGGACGGCGCGGTGCACCGGGTCAAGGGCGGCTGGGAGAGCACCGGTCGGCCCTGGGTGTACGACACCGAGCGGTACGCGTGGGTGGCGCGTCAGCGGTCGGCCGAGCAGCAGGCGATGCGCGACTACGCGGCGGCGACCGAGTGTCGGATGGAGTTCCTGCGGCGCCAGTTGGACGACGAGGAGGCCGCTCCGTGCGGTCGCTGCGACAACTGCGCGGGCGCCCGTTTCGACCCGAAGGTGTCGGTGGCGGCGCTGGACGCGGCCAAGGGCGAACTCGGGCGGCCCGGTGTGGAGGTCGAGCCCCGGAAGATGTGGCCCACCGGGCTCGCCGCGGTCGGGGTCGATCTGAAGGGTCGTATTCCGCCCGGGGAGCAGGCGTTCGGCGGCCGGGCCCTGGGGCGGCTCTCGGACATCGGCTGGGGCAACCGGCTGCGTCCGCTGCTTGCCGACGGCACGCCGGACGGACCTGTGCCGGACGATGTGGTGCAGGCGGTGGTGCACGTGCTGGCCGACTGGGCCAAGGGGCCCGGGGGATGGGCCTCCGGGGCGCCGGACGCGCCGGCCCGGCCCGCTGGTGTGGTCACGGTCGCCTCCCACCGCAAGCCGCGTCTGGTGGGCTCGCTCGGACAGCGGATCGCCGAGATCGGCAGGATGCCTTTCCTCGGCGTGGTGGAGTACGCGCCGGAGGCGGAAGAGCTGCGGCTCTCGCGGACCAACAGCGCCCAGCGGGTCGTCGGTCTGCAGCGGACTCTGACGGTCCCTCCGGACCTGGCCGGGCGGCTGGCGGGTGCCGGCGGGCCGGTTCTCCTCGTGGACGATTCCTCCGACACCGGTTGGACGTTGGCGGTGGCGGCGCGGCTGCTGCGGCGCGCCGGAGCGGAAGGGGTGTTCCCACTGGTACTCGCCGTCCAGGGGTGAAACAGGTGGGGAAACGGGGAGTGAACAATGGGCAACTGGGCAGGGATATGAGAGGCATACCGACTCATTCCCGTCAGCGGCCTCAATTGCTCGTTGCCGCTCGCGCACGGGCCAGCAAGAATTGGGAAACCGCCCCGCACGGCCCGTCAGCGGTCCGGAAGGACTGTGCCGTGGTGCGCCCTCACCCGACCTTGCCCGCACCCAGCGGGCGCGTATCCGAAGGGAGGACCGTGACCCTCGGATTCGCTCCGCCCACAGCCGCCTCGCTCAGATCGTCGTCCGAGTCCGCCAGCCGCCTCGCCCGGATACTCGAGCCCTCGGAGTGGGCCGCGGCTGGAATTCCCCTGCTGCGCAATCCTCGTGAGGTCGTCAGCGGACTGCACTCGCGCCATGCGCCCACGCCCTCGACGGCGGTCCTCGCCGTCCTGGACCACGAGGAGCGGCTGGCCGCCAGTGCCTCGTTCGTCCGCCGCCCCGTCGCGGCGGACGGCTGGGAGTTCCGCAATGCGCTCCTGGCGCATCTGCGGCGGGTCATACCGCACGACCTCCGCAGACGCGCGCCCGTGAGAACCGCGGTCCTGCTGTACTGCCGCGAGGGCGACGAGCGCTGGACGGAGGAGGACGGAGCCTGGATGTGGGGGCTCCGGGACGCCTGCACTCTGCACGGGCTCCGCTGCGGCGCGTACATCACGCTGACCGGCGGGGGCTGGCAGGTGCTCGGTGAGGGCCGCGGTGGACGTCGGCCGAGCTCCGACTCGCTTCCCCTGCCGCTGGGCGAGGGAACGGCCGAGTTCGACCGGCTCACGCCGAGGACCGCGAGCGGCGCGACCGAACCCCTGCGCCGGGCCGCCGCACGCTGACCGCTCGGGCGGCGCCAGACCTCCGCCGGGCCCTCCGCCGGTCCCCGGTCGGGGCCGGCGGAGGAACGGCCGGTCAGACGCCGGCGCCCGCTCCGAGGAGCGCCGTGACGCGCTGCGGGTCACCGCAGACGACGAGCAGGGCGCCCGCGCGGGTCATCGCCGCCGGAAGGGCCCGGGCGGCCGTCTCCTCGTCGCCGCCGTTGACGGCGACGATCACCACGGGGCGGGCGGCGGCCCGCTCCACGGCGGAGGCGCCGACGAAGAACACGTCGTCGCCGGTGTCCTGTTGGGCCCAGTAGGCGGCCTCACCGAAGGACAGCTCGTGAGCCGCCCACGGGTGCGGGTCGCCGGTGGTGAGCACCAGGATCTCGCCGGGCGCCCGCCCGCTCTCCAGGAGCAGGTCCAGGGCCTCCTCGGCGGCGTCGAGCGCGCCGTCGAGCGGAGCCGGAATCAGCTGGAGCTGCGGGGTGGCGCGCTGGTCGGAACGATTCTCCGGGCTCTTGGCCGGAGACTGCCCGGCACCGGGCTTCGACGCCGGTGCGGCGGGCTTGGGCGGACCGGGGTGTCCGGGACGCGGAGAGGCCGCGGAACGCGGGCCGGGTACGGGACGGGGGGTCGACGCGGGGCGGCCGGCGGCCGCGGTGGCGCGGGGACCCTGGGCGCTCTCGTGAATCTGAGGCTCCTCGGGGATGAGAGGCATGAATGGATGTCTATCAAACGCCGCTGCGCGGAGCACCGGCGGGTGGGCACACATGTGCACCCCGGCCATGCGGACGGCCCTTCGGCAGGGCTCCGTGACCGGAAGTTCAGAAGTCGAAGCCGAGTTGGCCCCCGCTTTCCAGCGCGGCCGCCTCGGCGGAGAGGCGGACCTTCTTGAGGTGGCGCCACTGGGGCAGCGCGTCCAGGTACGACCAGGAGAGTCGGTGGTACGGGGTGGGCCCCAGCTCTTCGAGCGCCGCCTTGTGGACCGGCGAAGGGTAGCCCGCGTTGGCTCCGAAGGCGTACGCCGCATACCGGCCGCCCTCGCCCTCCAGCTCCGCCATGAGAGTGTCACGCCGGACCTTCGCGATGACGGAGGCTGCCGCGACGGCAATGCAGGACTGGTCGCCCTTGATCACCGTACGGACGTGCCAGGGACTGCCGAGGTAGTCGTGCTTGCCGTCCAGGATCACCGCGTCGGGGCGCACGGGAAGGCCTTCGAGGGCCCGGACGGCCGCGAGCCGCAGCGCCGCGGTCATCCCGAGTTCGTCGATCTCCTGCGGGGAGGCGTCGCCGAGCGCGTACGCGGTGACCCATCCCTCCAGCTCCGCCGCCAGCGTGTTCCGGCGCTTGGGAGTGAGCAGCTTCGAGTCGGTGAGCCCTTCGGGGGGCCTGCGAAGGCCGGTGACGGCCGCGCACACCGTGACGGGGCCGGCCCACGCCCCGCGTCCGACCTCGTCGACCCCGGCGACGATCTTGGCGCCGGTGGTGGCTCGGAGCGACCGCTCGACGGTGTGGGTGGGAGGTTCGTACGGCATGGCGCCAGACAGGTTACGCCGCCTGGTGCCGCCCGCGATACCCGGATTCGCCTCGGGCGGCGCCGGAGGGCCGTCCCACGACACCCGTGGCCGCGTCTCGGACGCTCCCGTCCCTGCTCAGGGGCGCAGCAGCGACGCCACGGCCAGCCGATCAATCCGGCGATCCCGCCGTCCGGCCATTCGCGTCCGCATACCTTGGAGCGGTACATCATCACGGCGGGGATGGCATCCGGCACAAGATCCTCGACGGCGTCGGGCCGCCCCCCCCATCCCTGCGAGATTCCTCGCTGCGGCACGTCTCGGAAGAGGTGCTTCGAGGAGTTCCCGACCACACCCGCCTCGATCAGTCCGTGAAAGCGCGCGGCGGACTCGGCATCGCATTCGTGAAGCACGACCCGCAGGGCGGAGCTGTGGCAACTGCTCGCCGCACGGGCCTTGCGGAGCGTGGGCGGCGCGATCCGCCTCGCCCACCTCGCTCGCGCCGATCACCACGACGTTCCCGAAGGACCGGAGCGCAACCGGGCGTTCGGCGTGTTCGCCGTGGTCTCCACCGGCGGTGGCACGTTCGGCCTCCCCATCGGCCTGACCACGCGCGCGTACCTGGAACCGCCCCGGGCCCGTACACGCCGGTGTCCCCCGGATCCCTGAGCGGGATCCCGGGGGACGCCGTGCCGTCTCAGGCCGCCTCGTCCGGAACCCATCCCGGAAGGGCCTCGGTCTGCCGGAGCCAGTCCGCCGGGGGTGTACCGGTCGTGGCGGAGGCGACCACTCCGCCGGCGATGGCGCAGGTCGTGTCGACGTCGCCGCCGACCTGCGCGGTCGTCCAGAACACCCGCTCGAAGTCGCCGAGCCCGCGCGCGGCCGACCAGAGCGCGAAGGGGACCGTGTCGTGGGCGCTCGTCCGACGACCGCTGCCGAGGACCGCGGCGACCGTGTTCGCGTCGCCGTAGTCGAGCATGTCGCGGGCCCTGCGCAGGCCCGCCCCGACCGCGCTGCGCGGCACGAGGGCGATGACCCCGTCGAGCAGCGCCTCGGGCGTGGGAGGCCCGGCCGGGTCGGCGGCGATCGCGGCCGCGGCGGCGACGGCCATGGCACCCACCACGGCCTCCCGGTGCTGGTGGGTGGTGTACGCGGAGATCTCGGCCTGGTGGGTCGCCTGCTCCGGGTCGTCGGCGTACCAGGCTCCCAGCGGGGCGATCCGCATCGCGGCGCCGTTGCCCCAGGATCCCTGCCCGTTGAAGAGCGCGGCGGCCAGCTCCCGCCAGTCGCCACCCTCCCGGATGAGCCGGAGCATCCGGTTGACCGCCGGGCCGTAGCCCCGGTCGAAGTCGTGGTGCTCCGCGAAGGACAGGGCCAGGGCGTCCTGGTCGATCCGGCCGTGGTGGACGAGGACGGCCAGGACAGAGCAGGCCATCTCGGTGTCGTCGGTCCACTGCCAGGGGCCGGCGGGCAGCTCGCGCCGCTTCAGCAGGGGGTAGTGGGCGGGTACGAAGAACTGGGAGCCCAGGGCGTCTCCCACGGCCAGCCCGCGCAGGCTGGCCAGGGCGCGGTCGAAGCGCCGGTCGGGTGAGGAGTCAGCGGTCATCGGTCTGCCACTCTATCCGGTGGGGCCGTACGGTTCCGGGGTACGCCAGCGTTCGAACGGCCTGTCCAGGCGGTATCTGCCGTCCTCGCCGAGGAGGAGCGTGCGGGTCTCGGCGTTGCCGGGGTTGGACAGCGACTCGAAGTCGGCGACCGTCCAGTGGAACCAGCGCATGCAGAACAGCCGCATGGTCAGCCCGTGGGTGACCAGCAGGACGTTGGGCGGATGGTCGGGCGCCTCGAAGCTGCGGTACAGGCTCTCCAGGAAGGCGCCGACGCGGTCGTAGACATCGGCGCCGGACTCGCCCTGGGCGAAGCGGTAAAAGAAGTGCCCGTACGCGTCCCGGTAGGCCTTCTGCAGGCGTACGTCCTCCCGCTCCTGCCAGTTGCCCCAGTCCTGCTCCCGCAGCCTCGGCTCCTCCCGCACCCGGACTTGCTCCGCGGGGAGCCGGAAGGCCCGGAGGGTCTCGTGGGTGCGGCGGTACGGCGAGACGTACACGCTGACCGGTTCCTCCCCGAAGAGCTCCCGCAGCCGTTCCCCCGTCTCCTCCGCCTGCCGCCACCCGGTTTCGGTCAGCCTCAGGGCGTGGTCGGGCTCCCGTTCGTACACCGTGTCATCGACATTGCCCTCGGACTCTCCGTGCCGTACGAGAACGATGCGCCGCGGTCTTGCCATACCTCGACCCTAGATCGCCGCTCTCCGGCAGGCTCAGCCGAGGTGGTGCCCGAAGTCCATCCGGGGGAGATCGGCGGGCTCAGACGGTCCAGGACGGTTCGAGCTGCACCACGTCCCCGTTCAGGGCCGCCACGTCGGCAGCGGTACGGGCCCGCAGCCCGAGCCGTTCCACGCGTTCGACCCGGTACTTTCCGTGCTCGGCGGCGGACTGCCACATCGAGAGCACCAGGAACTCGCTGCCGGGCGCCTCGCCGAACAGGCCCCGCAGCATTCCGGGAGACCCGGCCATGGCCGGGTTCCACACCTTCTCCTGCATGAGCGCGAAGTGCTCGGCCCGGTCCTCGTGGACCCGGCAGTGCGCCACCCGTGCCACGTCGGCGTCGGCGAACCGCGGCTCGAAGCCGGTCTTCACGTCGAAGCGGTGGTCGAAGAGCTTGACCTGGATGTCCTTGAACGTGCCCACCTGCGCGGCCGCGAGACGGTCGTGCGACCGCGCCATGAACGAGTCGTAGAAGGCCCGGCTCTCCCAGAACGCGAAGATGTGGGCGACGTCCGGGCGACCCCGGCTCCACCCGCCGCCCTGTCCCCGGAATCCCGGCTCACCGAGCAGCCCCGCCCATTTCCGCTGTCCCCGCTCGAACCCTCGACGGTCGACCACGGTGCAGCGAATCCACTTGACCAGCACCGCGCCATCGTACGGGGCCGGAGGGCGCCCCGGCAGACCCCGTCAGGCTCCCGCCGCCTGCAGTCGCTCCAGACCCGCGCGCTCCTCTGCGTCCAGTTCGATGCCGAACTCGGCCTCCAGAGTCGCGGTCAACCCGTCGGCCGTCACGATCCGTTCCTCGACGGATCCGTCCGCGCTCACGAGTGAGAGGGTCTCGCGCAGCAGCGATCTCCGCACGTCCGCGCCCGGTCTCTGGGCCACGACCTGGCCGAGGAAACGTGACTGCGGATGGCTGGAGCTGTAGTGGTTCAGGACGGTGAAGTCACCGGGCTGGTACTCCTGCGGCGAGAACGCGTACACGTCCATCCAGCCCGTCGACCGCAACGAGCGCAGCACATGGGTGCCGTCGTCCTCGATACCGATGCCGAACGTCCAGCCGTCCTGCTCCACGCGCACGCCGTCCCGGAGCGGCACGGGCTCCAGCGGCCCCTGCCAGCCGAACCCGACGTCGGCGAGCCACTGTTCGCCCTCGACCGTCACCGCGAGGAGCGCGTGGGTGACCGGCGGCAGCGTCGCGCCCCGCGAACGGTTGCGCGCGCCGCGGCCCTCCACGTGGAAGCCGATCTGTTCGAGGGCCGCCGCCAGGAGGGAGTTCTGCTCGTAGCAGTAACCTCCCCGACGCCGCTCGACGAGCTTGACCTGAAGGCTCTTCAGGTCCAGGGGTATCTGCCGCCCCAGGGCGACGTCGAGATTCTCGAAGGGGATGGCCGAGGCATGGGCCCGATGAAGGGCCGTCAAGGTCCGCAGATCAGGGGCAAGTTCCCCGTCCCGCCCGGTGTCGTATCCGATTCTGGCCAGATATGCGTCGAGATCCAGCTCGTCACCGCTCCACAAACCGCTCTCCCCCTCAAGCGTCGGGTCCTCTGTCGTAGGCACATGACACCATGAGTAATCGGCCCACGACCACGGGCTTTTGAGCGGTCGACGGTACGAGGCTAGGCGTGCGCGGGGGCCCGCGCGGAGAGGGGAAGCATCATGAGCGGACTCAACAAAGGGGTGGGGCGCGTCGAGGTCACGCTCAAGTGGGACCCCGCCCCGGCCGGTGCGCCGGCCCACGACCTGGATCTCGTCGCCGGGGTCTTCACCGCCGGCGACCCGCACGGCGCGCCGGCCCATCTGGTGCACTTCGGGAGCCGCTCCCCCGACGGCACGATCACGCTTCACCGCGACAGCCGCACGGGCCAGGGCTTCGGCTACGACGAGGCCATGACGCTGGAGCTGGACCGGCTGGACCCGCGGTACACGCGCGTGGTGGTGGGCGTGGCCATACAGCAGGGCGGTGGGCCGCTGACCTTCGGCGACATAACGAACACGGGCATACGGGTCCGCGAGGGCTACACCGACCTGCTGACCCACGACTTCGCGGACGTCCCCGGGGCCCGCTCGGCGACGGTCGTCGAGTTCACCCGCGACGGAGCGGACGGCTGGTCCTACCGCGCGATCAGCCGCGGCTTCGACGCCGACCCGCAGGCCTTCGGCACGCTCCTGGGCTCGGCCGCGTCCTGAGGTCCCCGGCGCACGTGGTTGCCCGGAAGCCCCCGGCGTACGCGGAAGGGGCGCCGACCTGTGGTCGACGCCCCTCACGGGCGATCGGAGAGCCGATCCGGTGCGCTCAGCGGCTCCCGCCGTTCAGCGCACCGGCCGCCGTCAGCTGCAGCCGCTGGTCGAGCCGCAGCCCTCGCAGATGTAGCAGGAGCCGGCCCGCTGCATCTTCGTGCCGCAGGAGAAGCAGAGCGGGGCGTCGGCGCTGATGCCGAGCTGCATCTCGACGAGCTCCGCGGAGGTGTGGGCCTGCTTCGGGGCCGGGACCTCGGCCTTCGGGGCCGGGACCGGGGCCGCGACGGCCTTCAGCTCCTGGGTGCGGGGCGCGGACTGGGCCAGGGCCTCGACGTCGACGTCCTCGTCCTCGGGCTGCTCGTACGAGCCGGTGTCCAGGTGACGCTGGCGCTCCTCGGCCGAGTGGATGCCGAGGGCGGAGCGGGTCTCGAAGGGCAGGAAGTCCAGCGCCAGGCGGCGGAAGATGTAGTCGACGATCGACTGCGCCATCCGCACGTCCGGGTCGTCCGTCATGCCGGCCGGCTCGAAGCGCATGTTGGTGAACTTCGAGACGTAGGTCTCGAGCGGGACGCCGTACTGCAGGCCGACGGAGACGGCGATGGAGAAGGCGTCCATCATGCCGGCGAGGGTGGAGCCCTGCTTGGACATCTTCAGGAAGACCTCGCCGAGACCGTCGTCCGGGTAGGAGTTGGCGGTCATGTAGCCCTCGGCGCCACCGACGGTGAAGGAGGTGGTGATCCCCGGACGGCCCTTGGGGAGGCGCTTGCGGACCGGGCGGTACTCGACGACCTTCTCGACGGCCTCGCGGATCGTCGCCTCGGACTTCGCGGTGACCTCGGCCTTCTCGTCCTCCTTCTTCTTGGCGGAGAGCGGCTGGCCGACCTTGCAGTTGTCGCGGTAGATCGCGAGCGCCTTGACACCCATCTTCCAGGCCTCGAAGTAGACCTCCTCGACGTCCTCGACCGTGGCCGTCTCCGGCAGGTTCACGGTCTTGGAAAGGGCGCCCGAGATCCACGGCTGGATGGCGGCCATCATGCGGACGTGGCCCATCGCGGAGATGGAGCG
Organism: Streptomyces sp. NPDC021012; assembly: GCF_044333355.1. Lineage (NCBI taxonomy): Bacteria > Bacillati > Actinomycetota > Actinomycetes > Kitasatosporales > Streptomycetaceae > Streptomyces > Streptomyces sp. NPDC021012. Next base: position 94,448 of record NZ_JBIRQU010000015.1, on the reverse strand, counting down.
CTCGCCCATGGCGCAGTCGAAGACCTCGTAGTGCTCGGTCTTCAGGGCCGGGGCGTCGACCACGTTGCCGTGCTCAGCGATGTGGGCGACGATCGCCTCGATCTGCTCCTCCTGGTAACCCAGGCGGCGCAGGGCCTGCGGGACGGTGCCGTTGACGATCTGCATCGAGCCGCCGCCGACGAGCTTCTTGAACTTGACCAGGGCGAGGTCGGGCTCGAGGCCGGTGGTGTCGCAGGACATCGCGAGACCGATGGTGCCGGTGGGGGCGATGACCGAGGCCTGGGCGTTGCGGAAGCCGTTCTTGGCGCCGAGGCGGACGACGTCCTGCCAGGCCTCCGTGGCGGCGGCCCAGATCGGCGAGTCGAGGTCGTCGAAGCGGACGGCCTTGGTGTTCTCGTCGGCGTGCTGCTGCATGACGCGCTGGTGCGGCTCGGCGTTGAGGGCGTAGCCGTCGTACGCGCCGACGACCGCGGCGAGTTCGGCGGAGCGTTTGTACGAGGTGCCGGTCATCAGGGAGGTGATGGCGCCGGCCAGGGCGCGGCCGCCGTCGGAGTCGTACGCGTGGCCGGTCGCCATCAGGAGGGCGCCGAGGTTGGCGTAGCCGATGCCGAGCTGGCGGAAGGCGCGGGTGTTCTCGCCGATCTTCTGGGTGGGGAAGTCGGCGAAGCAGATGGAGATGTCCATCGCGGTGATGACGAGCTCGACGACCTTGGCGAAGCGCTCGACGTCGAAGGACTGGTTGCCCTTGCCATCGTCCTTGAGGAACTTCATCAGGTTCAGCGAGGCGAGGTTGCAGGACGTGTTGTCCAGGTGCATGTACTCGCTGCACGGGTTCGAGCCGTTGATGCGGCCGGACTCGGGGCAGGTGTGCCAGTGGTTGATCGTGTCGTCGTACTGGATGCCCGGGTCGGCACAGGCCCACGCCGCCTCGGCCATCTTGCGGAAGAGCGCCTTGGCGTCGACCTCCTCGATGACCTCGCCGGTCATGCGGGCGCGCAGGCCGAACTTGCCGCCGGACTCGACGGCCTTCATGAACTCGTCGTTCACGCGGACGGAGTTGTTGGCGTTCTGGTACTGGACGGACGTGATGTCGTCGCCGCCCAGGTCCATGTCGAAGCCCGCGTCACGGAGGGCGCGGATCTTCTCCTCCTCCTTGACCTTGGTCTCGATGAAGTCCTCGATGTCGGGGTGGTCGACGTCGAGGATGACCATCTTGGCCGCGCGGCGGGTGGCGCCGCCCGACTTGATCGTTCCCGCGGAGGCGTCGGCGCCGCGCATGAAGGAGACCGGGCCGGAGGCGTTGCCGCCGGAGGAGAGCAGCTCCTTGGAGGAGCGGATGCGGGAGAGGTTCAGGCCGGCGCCGGAGCCGCCCTTGAAGATCATGCCCTCTTCCTTGTACCAGTCGAGGATCGACTCCATGGAGTCGTCGACGGACAGGATGAAGCAGGCGGAGACCTGCTGGGGCTGCGGCGTGCCGACGTTGAACCAGACCGGCGAGTTGAAGCTGAAGATCTGGTGCAGGAGGGCGTAGGCCAGCTCGTGCTCGAAGATCTCGGCGTCGGCGGGCGAGGCGAAGTAGCCGTAGTCCTCGCCGGCCTTCGTGTACGTCTTCACGATCCGGTCGATGAGCTGCTTCAGACCGGTCTCGCGCTGCGGGGTGCCGACCGCACCGCGGAAGTACTTGCTGGTGACGATGTTGACCGCGTTCACCGACCAGAAGTCGGGGAACTCGACGCCACGCTGCTCGAAGTTGATCGAGCCGTCGCGCCAGTTGGTCATGACGACGTCACGGCGCTCCCAGGCCACCTCGTCGTACGGATGCACGCCGGGGGTGGTGTGGATGCGCTCGATGCGCAGGCCCTTGCTCGCCGACTTGGCTCCCTTGGTACGGGAACCACGTGCCGGGCCGCTCGCCGTCTCTGTCATGCCGCCTCCCATATACGGGCAAAACACACTTTGGCGCCCAGAAAGTCCCAGGGCACCGTCTTCTGTACGTCTTTCTGTACTGCTGCCACAGGGACCGCAGGGGTCACCCGGGGCACGTCTACCAGGCCGCACGGCGGCCGGTCGCCGGGCCGACGGACGGCCCGGACCGCCGATCAGTCGGCGGCGGTGGCGGGAACGGGGACCTCAGGGGTCGCACCGGTCCCGCGGTTCTCAGCGGGAGGCCGCACGCGGAGCTCCGCGATGGCGGCCTCGAAGTCTTCGAGGCTGTCGAAAGCCTTGTACACGGACGCGAAGCGCAGGTACGCGACGAGGTCGAGCTCCTGCAAGGGGCCGAGAATGGCCAGACCCACGTCATGGGTGGTCAGCTCGGCGCTTCCGGTGGCGCGCACCGCCTCCTCGACCCGCTGGCCGAGCTTGGCGAGGGCGTCCTCGGTGACCGGTCGCCCCTGGCACGCCTTGCGAACGCCGGAGATGACCTTGGTACGGCTGAAGGGCTCGGTGACGCCGGAGCGCTTCACCACCATGAGCGAGCACGTCTCCACCGTCGTGAAACGACGGGAGCAGTCGGGGCACTGGCGGCGGCGGCGGATCGACGTCCCGTCGTCGGTGGTGCGACTGTCGACGACGCGGCTGTCGGGGTGCCTGCAGAAGGGGCAGTGCATGGTTTCCGACCCTCCTCAAGGCACGACTGACGAGCCTCACGCGGCCCGTCAAGGCCCTGCGAGGCGACCACCAGCATAGGCGATCCGAGCACCCCCGGCAGACCGGGACCACTACCCCTGGGCGGTTGATGCCATCCAACCACTAGATCTAGGGTTGAGGCGGTTTCGGGCCCCCGCGTGTCGCGGCGCGGGCGCTACCGCGGATCCGGGCCTCCGGGTGCGACACTGGGACTGCGCGCCGACTGCGCGCGGCCCAGCGGCGAAGGCTACCTTAACGACCGATTTGGGACGGCGCCGTGAGCGCGCTCATACACCCCCGCACATACACGCGTAAGGCAATCCGCGAATTTTCACTCGAACGTGTGTTTGGCGCAACCTTTCGAAAGCTACTACCGTTGTGCCAGCCAGGGAGACCATTCGAGAGGGGCCGACGACGTGACCACCACCGCAGACAGTGCCACCATCACCGCCCAGGACCGCTCCCAGGGCCGACTCGAGCCGGTGCATGCCATGAATGACGCAAGCATGAACGGTGAGGAGCCCGGGCGGCCCGCCCGCGCCCTCCCCGGGCGACCTCCAGGCATCCGCGCCGACAGCTCCGGACTCACCGACCGGCAGCGCAGGGTCATCGAGGTCATCCGCGACTCGGTCCAGCGGCGCGGCTACCCGCCGTCGATGCGGGAGATCGGCCAGGCCGTCGGCCTCTCCAGCACCTCCTCCGTGGCCCACCAGCTCATGGCGCTGGAGCGCAAGGGCTTCCTCCGTCGTGACCCGCACCGGCCCCGTGCGTACGAGGTCCGCGGCTCCGACCAGCCGAGCACCCAGCCGACGGACACCACCGGCAAGCCGGCCGCGTCGTACGTCCCGCTGGTCGGCCGGATCGCGGCAGGTGGTCCGATCCTGGCCGAGGAGTCCGTCGAGGACGTCTTCCCCCTCCCCCGCCAGCTGGTCGGCGACGGCGAACTGTTCGTCCTGAAGGTCGTCGGCGACTCGATGATCGAGGCCGCCATCTGTGACGGCGACTGGGTCACCGTCCGCCGCCAGCCCGTCGCGGAAAACGGCGACATCGTCGCCGCGATGCTCGACGGCGAGGCCACCGTCAAGCGCTTCAAGCGCGAGGACGGCCACGTCTGGCTGCTCCCGCACAACGCGGCGTACCAGCCCATCCCCGGCGACGAGGCCACCATCCTCGGCAAGGTCGTGGCGGTGCTGCGGCGGGTGTGACATCCCGCCGGCTCTGACCGGGCCCCGGGACCCCTGCGCCGGTCCCGGGGCCCTGCCGTGTCCTGGCACGACGGATCTCCGTCGTGCCAGGCCCCTTCCAGGCGTCCGCCGTCTAGGCGTCCGTCGTCTTCGAGGCGGTGTCGATGGCCGCGAGCGACTTCCGTACCTGGTTGCGGTCCGTGGTGTACCAGAAGTCGGGCAGCGAGGCCTTCAGGTAGCTGCCGTAGCGGGCCGTGGCCAGCCGGGGATCGAGGATCGCCACGACCCCCCGGTCACCGGTGGCCCGCACCAGCCGGCCGGCGCCCTGGGCCATCAGCAGGGCCGCGTGGGTCGCCGCGACCGCCATGAAGCCGTTGCCGCCGGCCTCCTCGACGGCCTTCTGCCGGGCACTCATCAGCGGGTCGTCCGGACGCGGGAACGGGATCTTGTCCATGACGACCAGCTGGCAGCTGGGCCCCGGGACGTCCACGCCCTGCCAGAGCGAGAGCGTGCCGAAGAGGCAGGTCTTCGGATCGGCCGCGAAGTTCTTGATCAGCTCGCCCAGCGTGTCCTCGCCCTGGAGCAGGATCGGCAGCTCCGGGATCCGGGTCCGCAGCTCCTCCGCCGCCTGCTGCGCGGCGCGCATGGAGGAGAAGAGACCGAGGGTCCGCCCGCCGGCGGCCTGCATCAGTTCGGTGAGCTCGTCGAGCATGTCGCCCCGCTGCCCGTCGCGCGCGGGCTTCGAGAGGTGCTTGGCGACGTACAGGATGCCCTGCTTCGGGTAGTCGAACGGGGAGCCGACGTCGATGCCCTTCCAGACGGGCAGGTCGTCGCCCGTGGTGCCCTCGGGGGCCAGCCCGAGGGAGGCCCCGACCCCGTTGAAGTCGCCGCCGAGCTTGAGCGTGGCCGAGGCGAGCACCACGGACCGCTCCGTGAACAGCTTCTCCCGCAGCAGCCCCGAGACGGTCAGCGGCGCGACCCGCAGCGAGGCCCCGAACCGGTCGTGACGCTCGTACCAGACGACGTCGTACTCGGAACCGTGGGTGATCCGCTCCGCGACACCGTGCACGGTCTCCACGGACGCCATGGCCTGCTTACGGACCGCGTCCTCGTCCTGCACGGCCCGGTCCCGGGTGTTGCCCAGGGCCGTGATCACGGCGCGGGCCGCGTCCCGCAGAGCCATCAACGCGTACGCGAGGTCCTCCGGGATCTCCTCCAGACGGCCCGGCAGCGCCAGCTCCATGACGCGCTCGAAGCCCTCCGCCGCCGTCTGCAGCTGATCGGCCGTCTTCTCGTCCACGAGCTTCGCGGCCCGGCGCACGGCGCGGTTGACCTGGCCCGGCGTGAGCTCGCCGGTGGCGACGCCCGTGACGCGGGAGACCAGCTCGTGGGCCTCGTCGACGATCAGCACCTCGTGCTGCGGGAGCACCGGGGCGCCCTCGATGGCGTCGATGGCGAGCAGGGCGTGGTTGGTCACGACGACGTCCGCGAGCTTGGCGCGCTCGCGGGCCGCCTCGGCGAAGCACTCCGGCCCGTACGCGCACTTGCTCGCGCCGAGGCACTCCCGGGAGGAGACCGAGACCTGGGCCCAGGCCTTGTCGGAGACGCCCGGCGTCAGGTCGTCCCGGTCGCCGGTCTCCGTCTCGTCCGACCAGTCCCGCAGCCGCAGCAGGTCCTGGCCCAGCTTGCTCGTGGGCGCGGCCGCCTCGAAGGGATCGAAGAGGCCGTCCTCCTCGTCCTGCGGGACGCCTTCGTGGAGCCGGTGCAGGCAGAGGTAGTTCGACCGGCCCTTGAGCATGGCGAACTGCGGCCGGCGGCGCAGCTGCGGATGCAGCGCGTCGACCGTCCGGGGAAGATCACGCTCGACGAGCTGGCGCTGGAGCGCCAGGGTGGCCGTGGCCACCACCACCCGCTCGCCCTGGGCCAGCGCCGGCACGAGATAGCCGAGCGACTTGCCCGTGCCGGTGCCGGCCTGGACGAGGAGGTGGGAGTTGTCGTCGATGGCCTCGGCCACGGCCTCGGCCATGGTGACCTGGCCGGGCCGCTCCGTGCCGCCGACGGCGGTGACGGCGGCGTGGAGGAGGTCGGGGAGGGATGGCTTCGTCATAGCCCTTCCAGCCTACGGGGCGGCACTGACAGCCGGGTCACGCGCACACCTCATGCGAGCGGGTTGGGGACGGTGCCGTGGACGGCCGCGTGCGGACGCTCGGGCCGGTCCCGGTAGCCGTCCAGGTGCAGACGGTTGCGGTTGAGACAGAGCCGCTCGATCCGCGGGGTCAGGAGGTCGAAGAGCTCGAACCGTTCCTTCAGCTCGGGGAAGCGCGCCTGGTGCCGCAGGATCTCCGCCCGGACGAGGCTCCAGAACTCCTCCTCGGGCACACCGAGTTGTTCCTCGCACAGCGGCGCCAGGTAGCGGAAGACCCCGACGAAGAGCCCCGAATGGATGAACTGGATCAGGAAACCGGGCTCCTCCGTCAACAGGACGGCGCGGACATCATCCGGGAGGGTGGCGTGTTCGGGGAGGGGCTGGGCACAGATGTTCACATCGTCGACGAAGTCCTTGATCGCCAGACGCACGGGGACGTCGTCGCCGTCGTACACGACGATGGCGTTCTCGCCGTGGGGGGAGAAGACGGTGCCGTATCGGTAGAGGAAGTGCAGCAGCGGGGGGAGCAGTGCGGTGAAGAGGTGCTGGAGCCAGACGGCCGGGGCGAGCCCGGAGCGCTCGACGAGCTCGGCGACGAACGCCCGTCCTTCGGGGTCGGTGTGGAGGAGGGAGGCAAGGGTGCGGGCGCGCTCGCCAGGGGGCAGGCGCAGCGGTTCGCGCCAGATCGCGCCGAGCAGCTCCTTGTACTGGTACGGGACTTCGGGCAGCCGGTCGTACAGGGGGTGCTCGACCGTGACGGAGGCGACCTCGCCGAGGAGGATCACTCCGCACTCGTCCCGCAGGAACGGGTCGTCCTCGCGCAGGCCCTGGACCCAGGCGGTCACGGCGGGCGCGGCGAGGGTCCGCTCGGTGGGCAGTCCGCGCCAGACGAGGGTGTTGAGCACCGACAGCGGCAGCTTGACGGTGTGCCGGTCGGGGCGGCTGGTGTTGAGGAAGGTACGGACGGACTGCTGCGGCAGACGCAGATCCCCGTCGGCGGGGAGCGGGACGACGGTCCCGGCGGCGATGGCCGGGGCGTAGAGCGGCAGCAGGACCTCGTCCCACTGCCAGGGGTGGACGGGCAGCAGGAGATAGCCGTCGGGTTCGTGGCCGCGGGCGGTCAGCGCCGCGCGGAAGGCGGCATGCGTCTCGGGGTCGAGTTCCCGGGCGTACAGCAGGTCGGGGGTGTCGAGGCCGGACACCCCCCGGTAGGCGGCGAGGCGGTTGCTGACGGCGATCCACGGCAGTCGGGTCGCGCGGCGGGCCTCGGGTGCCCAGCGGGCGGCGTCGGTGGCGGAGAAGCCGATGCGGCCTTTGTTGAGGACGAGCCAGGGGTGGCCGGTCTGGTGGCCTTCGAGTTCCGCGTAGGAGAGCTCGGCCAGGCGGGCGGCGGTGAGGGCCGTGTGGTCGAGGCGGGTGTCCGCGGCGAGCGTCGTCGAGAGCTCGCGGATCAGATGGCCGAGGGTGGCGCCGTCGAGTCGGAGGAGGCGGCGGGCGCGGAGGAGGAATTCGAAAGGGTCGGTGAGGGGCCGGCCTTCGTGGGTGATCGAGTCGGCGGTGACCCGCCAGCTGCCGTAGGCGCCGCGGCGGGCACGGAAGGTGAGCGTGGTGCCGTCGTCGAGCCGGAGTGCGTGACGGTCGGGCTCTCCTTCCCCCATGGGAACGGGTTCGACGATCTCCTCGTAGGCGAACTCGGAGAGGGCCTTGGCGAGGAGACGGGAAGACGCCCGCGTCCAGGCGGTGGCGTTCAGCTCGGGGGGCGCGAACAGTTCGGGTGCCTGCACGGGGCCGGGGGTGGGAGCCGGGGTGGCAGGGACGGGTCGTGCGGAGTCGTGAGGTGCAGGGGATGTCGACACGAGGACTCCTCGGAGTGGGAACCGCTGTGGGACGAGCGGAGTTGGTCAGACAGAGGGTGTTCACAGAACGTGACGCAGGGCCCGGTCACGGATCATGAGCGCGGCTCTTTTGTCGGGAAGGTCGACTTCCGCCGCGAAGCGGAAGCCGCCGCTGAGGAACGCGGAGACGGAGGGGGTGTTACGGATGTCGGGTTCGGCGAGGACGCGGGTGCAGCGGGGACGGTGGTCGAGGACCAGATCGGCGACGGCACGCAGCAGCGTGGTGCCGACGCCGCGCCCCCGGTCGGTGACGCCTCCGATCAGCAGGTGGATACCCGTGTCGTGGAGAAGCGCCGGGTAGTACCGGGCGAGCGGGTCGAGATCGGCGCGGTAGATCTCGAAGTAGCTCATGGGTGTGCCGTCGAGGACGCCGAGGCAGGGGACGCTCCGGCCGTCGCCCTCCAGTTGGGCGCGGACGTGTTCGGCGGTGACGGTGTCGGGTCCGGCGAGCTCCCAGAAGGCGGCGACCGCGGGGTCGTTCATCCATCGGGCGAGCAGCGGCAGGTCCCGTTCGAGTCGTACGGGTACGAGCTGGAAGGAGCCCGCGGTGGTGGCGGCGGGTCCCCAGGCGGCGACGGAGTCCAGCAGATCGCCGTCGAGGAGGGCGACGAGGTCGTCGACCCTCAGGTCCAGGGTGTCGTCCCCGGGCGGGTCGGCCGGTGGGCGGGTGGGTGACACGGTGTCGCTCTCCTCTCGGAGGTGCGGTCGGGGCGTGGGCGCCGCCGGCGGTTTCAGGTACGGAGGGGGTTGGTGACGGTGACGTACACGGACTGGGTGTCGACGGGTCCGACGAGCTCGTCCAGGCCGTGCAGGCGGGTGAGGAGATTGGCCTTGGTGCGCAGGGTCGCGGCTTCCAGGAGCCGGTGCGGAAGGGGTGAGCCCAGGCTGGTGGAGGAGGTGAGGAAGCTGCGGAAGGCGGCGAGCAGGACGCGTTCGTCGGCGAGGTGCTGGGCGCCGAAGGCGCCGATCAGACCGAGGACGTTGTTGATGCCGAGGTAGTAGGCGAAGCGCTCGTCGGTGACCTGGTCGGAGACGAAGGTGTCGCTGTCGGCGCCGATGCCGGGGAGGCGGCTCTCCAGCTCGCCCCGGTGGGACTCGCGGAAGTAGTAGCCCTGGTTGTCGCGGTAGCGACCGCCGATCGGCCAGCCGTCCGGGTCCAGGAGCACCAGGGTGTTCTGCTGGTGGGCCTCCAGGGCGATGCCGGCGTGGCCGTCGAGCCAGAGGACGGGGCGGATGACCTGGTCGAGGTAGCGGAGGAACCACTCGGCGGCGACGGCGGTCGTGGGGCGGCCGGTGCGGGCGGAGAGCCGGCCGATGATGTCGGCGAGCCGGGAGCGCATGGTGGTGGCTCCGGGCCAGGGGCGGGGTGCCGTGAGGGAGGCGATGCAGACGGCGTCGTCGCCGGGCCCGAAGGGGTTGTGGCGGACCATGACGTCGAGGCCGGGGACGGGGGTGCCGTCGGGGGCGTCGACGGCGAGCCAGGCGGGGTCGCGGACGATGTCGAAGCCCGGGTGGGCGGCCTGCCACTCGTCGACGAGGCCGGTGCGGAGCAGCCGGTGGACCTCGACGCCGCGGTGGAGTTCCTTGCGGAGGTTCTCTCGGCGGGAGTTGGTGATGCGCAGGCCGAGGGAGAGCTTGAGCATGGCCCGGGCGCCCGGGCGGTGCACGGTGCGGACGGAGGAGGTGGGGTGCCAGGGGCTGCCGTGGAGGCCGAGGTCGTGGAGGAGGCCGGTGTCGAGGAGGGCCCGGACGTCGGGGCGGTGCAGGAGTTCGCGGGCCTGCCAGGGGTGCAGGGGCAGCGGTGCGGTGCCGGCGGGGAGCGCGAGTCCTTCGGCGAGACCCGAGGCGAGTTGTTCGGCGGTGACGGGCCGGCCCTGTTCGGTCCAGGCGGAGTCGGTGGCGAGGAGGGTGCGGTCGACGGCGAACCAGTGGAGGGGGAAGGAGCCGTGGAGTTCGGGTGAGTAGATCCGCCCCTCGGCCTCGGAGAGTCCTTCGCGGCTCTTGGGAGTGGGGTGGAGCGGGTGCCCGAGCAGCAGGGACTGCTCGGCGGCGAGGAAGAGGTCGGCGTCCGGGTGCGGCTGGGGCCTGCGGCGGCGCTCGGTCAGGAAGTCGGCGGTGCGGCGGGCGGAGTCGGCGACCCGGCCGACGAGCTCGATGCCCTCGGGGCGGCCGGTCTCCCGGCTGATCAGGGCGGCCACCGTGACGGCGTCGGCGGCCGGCGCCGAGGCCGGGAGTCCTTCGAGGGCGGGGGCGCCGAAGCGGTGCCAGCCGGTGGACGACCAGTAGCGGACGGGGACGAGGAGGGCGGTGCCGCTGGCGTCGAGGGGGATGCGCAGGGTGGTGGAGCCGGGGGCCGGGAGGTTCTTCTCCCGGACCCAGCAGCGAAGGAGGTTCTCGACGGCGGCCGCGTCGGCGGCCCGCTGCGGGTCGGGGTCGTCCAGCGGGTCGGGGGTGCCGGCCGGCCCCGGACGGGGGGCCCGGGGCTCGTACGGCCCGGCGTGCTGGCGCGGGACGGTGGGCTCTGCGGCAACACGTGCCCCCGGGCCGAGCGGATCGGGGCCGAGCCTGCTGAGCCGGTCGGGGCCGAGCGGATCAGGGCCGAGTGGATCCGGGCCGAGTGGATCCGGGCTGAACGCCTCGGCGCCGAACGCATCCGAGCCGAGTGCCTCGGAGTCGAGCGGATCCGGGCCGAACGCCTTGGAACCGAACACGTCCGAGTCGAGTGCCTCGGGGCCGAGGGGGTCAGGGCCGAGCGTCTCAGAGGCGAGTGGATCCGGGCCGAGCCGCTCGGGGGTGAGTGAGTCGGGGGCGAAGGGCTTGGAGGTGAGGGGGGTCGAGCCGGGGGCCTCAGGGCTGTGGGGGGTGGGGGCCGGGGAGGTGGGGGTGGCGTTCACGGGGCTTCCTTGGGGGTGGGGCGGGGGCGGGCCGGGGCGGCGGCGGGCCGGGGGGCCGGGGCCGGGTGGGGGGTGTGGGCCCGTTCGGCCGCGGCGAGGGCGTCGGCGAAGCGGTCGAGGACGGCGGTGGCCTGCTCGTCGGTGAGGGTGAGCGGGGGCAGGAGCCGGACCACCGCCGAGTGGCGGCCGCCGAGTTCGACGATGAGTCCGCGGGCGAGGCACTCCTGCTGGACGGCGAGGGCCAGGGCGGGGGCGGGGGGCGGTGCGGTGTCGTGCGGTCCGGCGGCGTCGGGATCGACGAGTTCGACGCCGATCATCAGGCCCCGGCCGCGGACGTCGCCGACGCAGGGGTGGTCGGTGGCGAGGCCGCGGAGCCGGTCGAGGATGTGGGCGCCGAGGGTGCCGGCCCGTTCGGCGAGCTTGTTCTCGCGGACGTACGCGAGGGTGGCGGTGCCGGCGGCCATGGCGAGTTGGTTGCCTCGGAAGGTGCCGGCGTGGGCGCCGGGTTCCCAGGCGTCGAGCGCCGACCTGTAGACGATGACCGCGAGGGGGAGGGAGCCGCCGATGGCTTTGGAGAGGACCATGACGTCGGGCACGACGCCGCTGTGCTCGACGGCCCAGAAGGTGCCGGTGCGGCCGACCCCGGTCTGGACCTCGTCGACGATCAGGGGGATGGAGCGGTCGGCGGTGACGCGGCGCATCCGGCGCATCCAGTCGTCGGGGGCGGGGATGACGCCGCCTTCGCCCTGGACGGCCTCGACGATCATTCCGGCGGGGGTGGTGACGCCGCTCTTGGGGTCGTCGAGGAGGTTCTCGGTCCAGTGGGCGGCCAGTTCGGCGCCGCGCTCGCCGCCCACGCCGAAGGGGCAGCGGTACTGCTGGGGGTAGGGCAGCCGGGTCACGCGGACGTCGGTCGCTCCTCCCGAGGCGTCGAGGGCTCCGGCCGTCATGCCGTGGTAGGCGCCGGTGAAGGCGAGGAGCCCGCTCCGGCCGGTGGCCGTCCGGACGAGCTTGAGGGCCGCCTCGACGGCGTCGGTGCCCGCCGGTCCGCAGAACTGGATGCGGGCGTCGTCGGCGAGTTCGCCGGGGAGGGTGGCGAACAGTTCGGAGGTGAAGGCGTCCTTGACGGGGGTGGCGAGGTCGAGGACGTGGAGGGGCGCCCCCGAGTCGAGGACCTTCCTGATGGCTTCCAGGACCACGGGGTGGTTGTGGCCGAGGGCGAGTGTCCCGGCGCCGGACAGGCAGTCCAGGTAGCGGCGGCCGTCGGCGCCCTCGATGGTCAGCCCCCGGGCCCGCACGGGGACGATCGGCAGGGACCGGGCGTAGGTGCGTGCGGCGGACTCGCGCTGGGACTGGCGGCGCAGGATGCCCTCGTACTCGCCCCCTTGGCTCTGGTCCGTCGGCCGGGTCTGCGTGCGCGCGGCCGGTGAAACGGCCGGAGCTGGTTCGGTCACGGCCACGGCTCGGTGTCCTCCCGCGGTAACAGTTGTGTTGCACATCGGGGCGTCGTGGAGCCGCCGCAAGGGCCGTTCCGAACGCCACCGTTGTGTCCCCCGTACGTACCAACGACGGGAACTGCCGGGGATCACGGGCCGGGAGGCAGGAACTTGGCGTGTCCCGGATCACGGCACGGCAACGGTCGAACGGTGTCCGGAACCGTGGACGGGGCTCGTACCGTCCCCTCCGGCACCGGCATAGTGGGGGCCGTCGGCCGTGTCCGCGAGGACCGGCCGCCGTTCGCCCATGCACACGTTGACGTAGTCCCAGGGGGATCACCAGATGCGATCGATTCGTCCGCTGCTGATGGCGGCTTCCGCCGTCGCGGCGCTGACGCTCACCGTCACCGCCTGCGGTCCGAGCGAGGAGAACGCGGGGGGAGACAAGCCCGTCGCGCCCGTGAGCCTGGACCCGAACAAGATCAAGATTCCGGAGGACCTGAAGGAGCGCCTGAAGGAGCACGGGATCGACCTCGACAAGTGGCGGAACGGCGAATGGAAGAACTGGGACCGCGACAAGTGGCTGCGTGAGGCCAAGGACTTCGTCAACCCGATCATCGAGGACCTCTGGGACCCGGACCGGATGCGTGAGGCCGAGCGTCCCGACAAGCCGGTCGAGGAGGAGGACATCTCGGGCGACAAGGGTGTCACCGACCCGACTCCGGACCCGGTGAAGGCGAAGGCGGTGGCGGCGAAGTACCACGCCAACGCCGCCGAGTCCGGCAAGGTCTTCTTCGACAGCCCCGAGGGCTCGATGGTCTGCTCGGCCACGGTCGTGCAGGACCCCGCGCACCCGGGCAAGTCCAACCTGGTCTGGACGGCCGGGCACTGCGTGCACAAGGGCAAGCAGGGCGGCTGGTACCGCAACATCGCGTTCGTGCCCTCGTACAACGACTCGGCGATGGAGACCTCCGCGCTGGAGAAGGCGAAGCGGGAGCAGATCGCCCCGTACGGCGTGTGGTGGGCGGACTGGGTCAAGACCTCCGACCAGTGGATCGCCGAGGGCGCTTCCACCGGCGGCGCCGGCGCTCCGTACGACTTCGCGGTCATCAAGGTGACCCCGGAGAAGGGTGCCTCGGGCAAGTCGCTGGAGGAGACGGTCGGTTCGGCGCTCCCGGTGAACTTCAACGCCCCCGCGGTGCCGAAGATCGCGAGCATGACGGCGACCGGTTACCCGGCGGCGCCGCCGTTCGACGGCCAGAAGGCGTTCCAGTGCACGGACAAGCCGGGCCGGCTGTCCCTGAAGGCCGAGCAGCCGACGATGTACCGGATCGGCTGCACGATGACCGGCGGTTCGTCCGGCGGCGGCTGGGTCGCCGAGGGTGCCGACGGCAAGCCGGCGCTGGTGTCGAACACCTCGATCGGCCCGTCGACGGCGGGTTGGCTCGCGGGTCCGCGCTTCGGCCCGGAGGCCAAGGCCGTCTACGACGAGGTCAGCAAGAAGTACGCCGGGCAGTAGGCACGGTGTGACACGGAGGCGGGACCGTCGGGTCCCGCCTCCACCCGTGTCCGGCCCAAAGGGCATACTGTGCACCGCTCATGACACGTCCATGGCAATACCAACGGGGAATGTCTTCATGCGTTCTGTACGGCTCATACCCGCCGCCCTCGGCCTGGTCACCGCGCTCGCGCTGACCGCCACGGCCTGCGGCCCCACCGAGACCCCGGCCGACGGCAAGCCGTCCGCCGCGGCGAGCAGCACCGCACCCGCCGCCGACAGCGGCGGCGGCGACGCCGGCTCCGACCTGACCAAGGACCTCGCCGACAAGCTCAAGAAGCACGGCGTCGACCTGGACAAGTGGAAGAACGGCGAGTGGAAGAACTGGGACCAGGACACCTGGCTCCGTGAGGCCCAGGACTTCGTCAACCCGGTCATCGAAGGACTCTGGGACCCGGCGCGCATGCAGTCGGCGAAGAGCCCGGACCAGACGATCACCGCGCAGGCCGGCACCGGTGGCACCGACCCGACGCCCAGGCCCGTCAAGGCGCAGCGCGAGAAGACGCCGTACCACAACTACGCGGCCCCGGTCGGCAAGATCTTCTTCGACTCGCCCGAGGGCTCCATGGTCTGCTCCGGCACCATCGTGAAGGACCCGCGCCGGCCCGGGAAGTCCAACCTGGTCTGGACGGCCGGCCACTGCGTCCACGCGGGCCAGAAGGGCGGCTGGTACCGCAACATCGCCTTCGTCCCTGCCTTCAACGACCTGGGCAAGTCCCCCGCCGCGCTCCAGAACGCGCAGCCGCAGGAGGTGTACCCGTACGGCCAGTTCTGGGCCGACTGGGCCGTGACCTCGGGCGAGTGGATCAACGCGGGCGGCACCAACCAGGCCTGGCCGTACGACTACGCCGTGCTGCACGTGCAGCCGGAGCGCGGCGGGAAGTCCCTGGAGGAGACCGTCGGCGCCGCCCTGCCCGTCGACTTCTCCGCGCCGACGGCCGCGCAGTCCGGGACGATGGGCGCCTGGGGCTACCCGGCGGCGCCTCCGTACAACGGCATGATCATGCACAAGTGCCTCGACCGGCCGACGCGGCTCACCACGGCCCCGGCCACGCCGACGATGTACCGGATCGGCTGCACGATGACCGGCGGTTCGTCGGGCGGCGGCTGGTTCCGCGTGCTGCCGAACGGCAAGACGGCGCTCGTGTCGAACACGTCGATCGGCCCGGCCGGCAGCAACGGCTGGCTCGCCGGACCGCAGCTGGGTCGCGGCGCCAAGGCGGTCCACGAGATGGTCAGCAAGAAGTTCGCCCGCTGACCCGGTGCCATGACGAAGGGCGCTGCCCCCTCCCTGATCGGGAGGGGGCAGCGCCCTTCGTCGTACTGCCGTGGATCAGTGCGCGGCGGGGACGTACGGCGCGAGCAGCGCCGCCAGTTCCTCGTGCACCCGGGCCTTGAGCAGGGTGCCCTCCGGGGTGTGCTCCTCGGACTGCACCTCGCCCTCGGCGTGCACCCGCGAGACCAGACCGCCCTGCGTGTACGGCACGAGGACCTCCAGCTCGACCTCCGGGCGCGGCAGCTCGGAGTCGATGAGCGCGAGGAGCTCGTCGATGCCCTGGCCCGAGCGGGCCGAGACCACGATGGAGTGCTTCTCCATCCGCAGCAGACGCTGGAGGACCAGCGGGTCGGCCGCGTCGGCCTTGTTGATGATGACGATCTCCGGCACGTCCACCGCGCCGACGTCGCGGAAGACCTCGCGCACGGCGGCCAGCTGCTCCTCCGGGGCGGGGTGCGAGCCGTCCACGACGTGCAGGATGAGGTCGGACTCGGCGACCTCCTCCATCGTGGAGCGGAACGCCTCGACCAGGTGGTGCGGCAGGTGCCGGACGAAGCCGACGGTGTCGGCCAGGGTGTAGACCCGGCCGGTGGGCGTCTCGGCCCGGCGGACGGTCGGGTCGAGGGTGGCGAACAGCGCGTTCTCCACGAGCACGCCGGCGCCCGTCAGGCGGTTGAGCAGGGAGGACTTGCCGGCGTTGGTGTATCCGGCGATGGCGACCGACGGCACCTTGTTGCGACGCCGCTCCTGCCGCTTGATGTCGCGGCCGGTCTTCATCTCCGCGATCTCCCGGCGCATCTTCGCCATCTTCTCGCGGATGCGGCGCCGGTCGGTCTCGATCTTGGTCTCACCGGGACCGCGGGTGGCCATGCCGCCACCGCCGCCGCCACCCATCTGACGGGAGAGCGACTGGCCCCAGCCGCGCAGTCGCGGCAGCATGTACTGCATCTGCGCGAGCGCGACCTGCGCCTTGCCCTCTCGGGACTTGGCGTGCTGGGCGAAGATGTCGAGGATGAGGGCGGTCCGGTCGACCACCTTCACCTTGACGACGTCTTCGAGGGCGATGAGCTGGCCGGGGCTGAGCTCGCCGTCGCAGACGACGGTGTCGGCACCGGTCTCGAGCACGATGTCGCGCAGCTCGCGCGCCTTGCCCGAGCCGATGAAGGTGGCCGGGTCCGGCTTGTCGCGGCGCTGGATCACGCCGTCGAGCACGAGGGCGCCGGCCGTCTCGGCGAGGGCGGCGAGCTCCGCGAGGGAGTTCTCCGCGTCCTGCACCGTCCCGGAGGTCCAGACACCGACCAGCACGACGCGCTCCAGGCGCAGCTGGCGGTACTCGACCTCGGTGACGTCCTCGAGCTCGGTGGAGAGGCCCGCGACGCGGCGCAGGGCCGCGCGCTCGGAGCGGTCGAACTGGTCGCCGTCCCGCTCTCCGTCGATCTCGTGGCTCCAGGCGACGTCCTCTTCCATCAGGGCATCGGCCCGAAGGCTCTCGGTACGGCTCGTCTCCGCGAAGCTCTGCTCGTCCTGGGAAGGGGAAGAAGAGGAGGTCATTGGGTCCTAACGTCGATGAGGAGATGTGTGTCTGTGCCGGTCACAACGCCTGCGGGCGCCGGAAGATTCCCGTCCGCGGCCGCGTCGCCGACCTGAAGATGGTGACACGGCCGCGCCGGGGGCGTCACCCGGGTTTCGGTACGGTCCCCGCCGGGGTCTCACCGGGGTTTCGGTGCGGTCCTCGTGGTCTCGGCGGGGCGGCTGCGCCAGTCCGGGTGGCCGGGCATCGGCGGGGTCTTCGCCTCGTACAGCCAGGCGTGGAGGAAGGCGGTGAGGTCCCGTCCCGCGACCTCGCCGGCGAGGCGGACGAAGTCGGCGGTGGTGGCGGTGCCGTCCCGGTGCTCGGCGACCCAGCGGCGCTCCAGGCGCTGGAAGGCCTCGGTGCCGATCTCCTGGCGGAGCGCGTAGAGGACGAGGGCGCTGCCGTCGTAGACCACGGGCCGGAAGAGGCTGATCTTGTGGTCGGGCGAGGGGGGCTCGGGGGCGGCCGGCGGGCCCCCGTCGGCGCGCCAGCCGTCGGAGGAGGCGTACGCGGCCTTCATGCGCCGCTCCAGGGACTTGCCGGCGGTCTCCTCGGCGTACAGCGCCTCGTACCAGCTGGCGTGTCCCTCGTTGAGCCACAGGTCTGACCAGGCGCGGGGCGAGACGCTGTCGCCGAACCACTGGTGGGCCAGCTCGTGGACCATGACGGAGTCGACGTACCACTCCGGGAAGACGGGCTCGGTGAAGAGGCCGCGTTCGAAGAGCGAGAGGGTCTGGGTCTCCAGCTCGAAGCCGGTGTCCGCGTCGGCGATGAGCACCCCGTACGTCTCGAAGGGGTACGGGCCGACCTGCTTCTCCATCCACTCCAGGTGGCCGGGGGTACGGCGCAGCCAGGGCTCCATGAGCTGCCGGTCGGCGGTGGCGACCACGTCCCGTACGGGCAGCCCGTGGGGGCCGGCGCGGTGGACGACGGTGGAGCGGCCGATGGAGACCTGGGCGAGCTCCGTGGCCATGGGGTGCCGGGTGCGGTACGTCCAGGTGGTGGTGGCGCCGTGGTCGACGCGGCCCTCGGGGAGGCCGTTGGCGACGACGGTGAGCTCGCTGGGGGCGGTGACGCGGAAGGTGAAGTACGCCTTGTCCGAGGGGTGGTCGTTGGAGGGGAAGACCCGGTGGCCGGCGTCGGCCTGGTTGGCCATGGCGAGACCGTCGCCGGTGCGGACCCAGCCGCCGGTTTCGGCGGGGCCGGTGGGGTCGCTGGTGTGGGTGACGGCGATCTCGACCTCCTCCCCCGCGTCGATCGGGACGAGGGGGGTGACGACCAGGTCCTCGCCGCTGCCGGTGTACCGGGCGGGCAGGCCGTCGACGGTGACGGCGGAGACCGTGCCGTGGGTGAAGTCGAGGTTGAGCCGCTCCAGGTCCTCGGTGGCGCGCGCGTCGATGCGGGTGACGGCGGCGAGCGGCTTGGTGTTCACCCCGGGGTAGGTGAGGTCGAGGGTGTACGCGAGGACGTCGTAGCCGGGGTTGCCGAGGTGCGGGAAGAGCGGGTCCCCGATGCCGAGCGGCGCGGGGGCGGGCAGCGCGGCGGCGACGAGCCCCGCCGAGGCGGCGACCAAGACGGCGGAGCGGAGCCACCGCGCGCGGGGCAGGGGGGTTCGGACGAGCGGCATGGGCCAGGGCCTTTCCGGAGGATTGGCCCTACGGCTACCAGGACCGCCGCGACACGCCGGGGCGGCGCGCGGCCCGGCCACCCGAAGGGGGTCGTCGGCTCGGTCCACGCGCGTGACGGGCACGGGGGGGCCGCCGCCCGGGGTGATCGCTTGAGGGCGCTGGTCGGCTCGGGCCGCGCATGCAGTGGTCGACCGGAACGGCGGCGCCGGCTCGGGGCGCGCGTGACGGGGCCGGAAGGCGATCGCCCGAGGGCGGTCACCCGGGGCGGTCGTCGGCTCGGGTCCCGCTCGCGGCCTGCGGCGACCGGAACTGCGGCGTCGGTCCAGGCCGCGCGTGGCGGGCACCGGGAGGCGGTCGCCCGGGGGGGCTCTCGTCCGAGGGCGGTCACCCGGGGTGGTCGTCGGCTCGGGTCCCGCGCGTGGGCGGCGACCGGAGCGGCGCGTCGGATCAGGCCGCGCGTGGCGGGCACAGGGAGGCGGTCGCCCGGGGGCGCTCTCGTCCGAGGGCGGTCACCCGGGGTGGTCGTCGGCTCGGGTCCCGCGCGTGGCCGGTGGCCGGGGTCGCAGGGTCAGTTCAGGCCGCCCGTGTGGCGGGCGCGGGTGACGTCGTAGACGCCGGGGACGTCGCGCATGGCCTTCATGAGGGCGGTGAGGCCGGAGGCGTCGGGGAGGTGGAGGGTGTAGGTGTGGCGGACTCGCTGTTCGCTGGGGGGCTCGACGTTCGCGGAGACGACGGCGGCGCCGGAGGCGGCGATGGCCTCGGTGAGGTCGGCGAGGAGGCCGGGCCGTCCGAAGGACTCGGCGAGGAGGGTGACGCGGCCCTGGGGGGTGTCGCCCCAGCGGACGGTGACGGGCTCGCGGCCGAGGCGGCGCATGGCGTCGACGGCGGAGCAGCGGGCGCGGTGGACGGTGACCGATCCGCCGCGCACCCGGAAGCCGGTGATCTCGTCGGGCGGTACGGGGGTGCAGCAGCCCGCCGGGCGGACGGCGGCGGGCGGCTCGCCGTCGAGGTCGGCGTGGAGTTCGGCGCCGGGGCGGCGGTCGGCGGGGACGCTGGGCTGCGGCCGGGGGTCGGTGGGGGCGGCGGGCGGTGCGGCGCTCTCGGGGTGGGCCTGGAGCCAGCCGGTGATCGCGATCCGGGCGGCGGGCGTGCGGGCGTGGTCCAGCCACTCCGGGGAGGGCCCGGAGACGGTGTCCTGGGCGAGGAGCAGCTGGACGGTGTCGCCGTCGCCGAGGACGGTGCTCAGCGGCGCGAGGCGGCCGTTGACGCGGGCGCCGAGGCAGCCGTGGGCGGCCTCGCCGTGCTGCGCGTAGGCGGCGTCGATACAGCTGGCGCCGGCGGGCAGGCTGATCGTGCCGGGGGCGCTGCCGTCGGCGCGGAAGACGGTGATCTCGTCGTCCTCGGCGAGGTCGGCGCGGAGCGAGGTCCAGAAGGTGTCGGGGTCGGGGGCCGACTGCTGCCAGTCGAGGAGGCGGGAGAGCCAGCCGGGGCGGGTGGGGTCGATGCGCTCGCCGTCTTCGGTCTGGACGCCGGGGCCGTCCGACTCCTGGCCCACGTGGGGGTTGCCGAGGGCGACGACTCCGGCCTCGGCGACCTTGTGCATCCGGTGGGTGCGGATGAGGACCTCGGCGACGGCACCGTCGGGGGCCGCGATCGCGGTGTGCAGGGACTGGTAGAGGTTGAACTTGGGGGCCGCGATGAAGTCCTTGAACTCGGAGATCACCGGGGTGAAACAGGTGTGGAGCTCGCCGAGGACCCCGTAGCAGTCGGCGTCCTCGGCGACGAGGACGAGGAGCCGCCCGAAGTCGCAGCCGCGCAGCTCGCCGCGCTTGAGGCGGACGCGGTGGACGGAGACGAAGTGCCGGGGGCGGACGAGGACCTCGGCGCCGATGCCGGCCTCGCGCAGGACGGCGGTGACCTGTTCGGCGACGGCGCCGAGCTCGTCGGCGGCGCCGGGGTGGCCGGCGATGAGCGCGCGGGTGGTCTCGTACTCCTCGGGGTGGAGGATCGCGAAGACGAGGTCCTCCAGCTCGGTCTTGAGGGCCTGGACGCCGAGCCGCTCGGCGAGCGGGATGAGGACGTCGCGGGTGACCTTGGCGATCCGGGCCTGTTTCTCGGGGCGCATCACGCCGAGGGTGCGCATGTTGTGGAGGCGGTCGGCGAGTTTGATCGACATGACGCGGACGTCGCTGCCGGTGGCGACGAGCATCTTGCGGAAGGTCTCGGGCTCGGCGGCGGCGCCGTAGTCGATCTTCTCGACCTTGGTGACGCCGTCGACGAGGTAGGCGACCTCGTCGCCGAACTCGCGGCGCACCTGGTCGAGCGTCACCTCGGTGTCCTCGACGGTGTCGTGGAGGAGGGAGGCGGTCAGGGTGGTGGTCTCCGCGCCGAGTTCGGCGAGGATGAGGGTGACGGCGAGCGGGTGGGTGATGTACGGCTCGCCGCTCTTGCGGAACTGGCCGCGGTGCGATGACTCGGCGAGGGCGTACGCCCGGCCGAGCACCGTCAGGTCGGCCTCGGGGTGGTGGGCGCGGTGCGCCTCCGCCACGTGGCTGATGGCGTCGGGCAGCCGGTCACGGGGCGCCGGTCCGGCGGTGGCGTTCAGCAGGGCGGCGCGGCCGAGGCGGCGCAGATCGATCCGGGCGCGTCCGCGCCTGCGGACGGTCACGTCGGTGGGGGCGGCCTCGGGGTTGGTGGCCTCTGCGCTCATGGGGCACCTCCGGCGGAATCGACCGGCGGTGGGCGGGCCAGGCGTGCCCGGGGGGCCGGTGCTTGATGCTACCGACCCCACCACGTGGCGCAGTCACGCTCTCGCTCAGCGTGAATCGGATCACCCATTCGAGCGACAAATCAGTCGTTGACAGTTTCGATTCCGCCGCGCGCGATCACGCGTCGGGCGTCAGCCGGCCGTCAGCCACTCCGGGTCGACGGTGCCCTCGGCGACGATGACGGCAGGGCCCGTCATGTCGATGCGGCCGTCGGGGTGCTCGGTGATGACCAGGGTCCCGCCGAGCACGTCCACGGTGTACGTGACGGGGGTGCCGCTCTCGGCGGGGTCGAGGCCGTCCCGGCGGGCGGTGGCGACGGCGACGGCGCAGGCGCCGGTGCCGCAGGAGCGGGTCTCGGAGGCGCCGCGCTCGTGGACGCGCATGGCGACGTGGCGGGGGCCCCGGTCGGCGACGAACTCGATGTTCACCCCGTCCGGGTAGACCGCGGCGGGCTCGTACGGCGGCTCGTCGTACAGGTTCCCGGCGTGGGCGAGGTCCTCGACGAAGGCGACCGCGTGCGGGTTGCCCATGTTCACGTTGCGCGCGGGCCAGCTGCGGCCGTCGACGGTGACGGTGACGCCGGCCTCGGGGAGGACGGCGCGGCCCATGGCGACGGTGACGGAGCCGTCCTTGTCCAGGTGGACGTGCTTGACGCCGCCGCGGGTGGCGACGGCGACCTCGCCGGCGGTGACGTGTCCCGCGTGCTCCAGGTAGCGGGCGAAGACCCGGACGCCGTTCCCGCACATCTCGGCGACCGAGCCGTCGGCGTTGCGGTAGTCCATGAACCACTCGGCCTCGTCGGCCAGGTGGCGCGCGTCGGGGTGGGCGGCGCTGCGCACGACGTGCAGCAGCCCGTCGCCCCCGATGCCGGCCCGGCGGTCGCAGAGCCGCGCCACGACGGCGGCGGGCAGGTCGACCGCGTTCTCCGCGTCGGGGACGATCACGAAGTCGTTCTCGGTGCCGTGGCCCTTGAGGAAGGGGATTGCTGAGGTCTGCGTGCTGGTCACGCGATCAACTGTACGGGGCCGGCCCGCCCGGGACCCGCCCTGTCCACAGGCCGGTCCCACCACCCCGGGCCCGCTCCGGCCTCATCCGCCCCTGGCCCCTCTCCGCCCGGGCCCGCGCCGAGCCCAGCACGAGGCGAGCGGCACCGCACGGGCGCGGGCCCGTCATGGGGACCGGGGTGAGCCGGGCTCCGTACGGGCGGAGGACCCCGTGGCGCGGGCCCGTCATGGGGACCGGGTCGAGCCGGGCTTCGCCACGGGCGAGGACCCCGTAACGCGCGGGCCCGTCATGGGCACCGGATCGACCCAGGCTCCCTGCGGGCGGAGGCCCCGTAGCGCGTGGGGGCCGGAGCATCCGGAACGCCTCCCGGACCGTGCGGGGGGGGGAGGCCCCCGTAGCGCGTGGGCCCCGGGCCCGCGGGTCGTTCAGCGGAGGCGGGCGACGCGCCAGACGGCGAGGGTCACGAGGGCGGCGATGGTCGACAGGTACAGGGCGAGAACGCGCCAGTCGGGGCGCTCGCCCGAGCCGCGCGGGGGGAGTCCCGGCCAGGTGTAGCCGACCTTGCGGGCGGCCATCATGCCCCAGCCCGCCGCGCAGGAGCTGATGAGGAGGCCGAGCATGGCGACGACGGCGCCGCCGTCCCCCGAGCCGAAGGCGAGCGGGAACGCGAACATCAGCGAGCCGACGGCGGCCAGGCCCACGATCGGGGCGAGCTGCCAGATCCGCAGCCGACGCTGGGGGCGGAGCTCGACCTCGACCTCGTCGGCGTCGACATCGACGGTGGTGCCCACGGCGTCGTCGGGACCGTCCGGGGTCAGCCCCGGGGCCCCGAGGGGGGCGTCGTCCGTCGGGTGCGGGTGGCCCGGCGTGTCGCCCGACGGATCCGCCGTCGGGTCACCCAGGGCCGCCTCGTGCTGTTCTCTGTCGCGAGGGCCGGCCTCCATCGCCACGCGCCCTCCCCACTCGGACTTCACTTGGTCGATCGATGCTCGATGATGGCACGCTCATGACCGCCGAAATGACGGGCAGTGCGTCCCGATGCCATCACGTGATCAGGCTGTAACCGCTCGTTCGACCAACGACAGCGCCTCCCGCGGGAGTTCCCCGCGGTGATCGGCGGCTCCGCTGAGCCAGTGCACGCGCGGGTCGCGGCGGAACCACGAGTCCTGGCGGCGGGCGAAGCGCTTCGTGGCCCGCACGGTCTCGGCGCGCGCCTCGTCCTCGGTGCACTCCCCCGCGAGCACCGCGAGCACCTGCTGGTAGCCGAGGGCGCGGGCCGCCGTGCGGCCCTCGCGCAGCCCTTGCGCCTCCAGGGCGCGCACCTCGTCGACGAGGCCGGCCTCCCACATCCGGTCCACGCGCGTGGTGATCCGCTCGTCGAGCTCGGGGCGGGCCACGTCGACGCCGATCTGGACGGTGTCGTAGACGGAGTCGGGACCCGGCAGGTTGGCGGTGAAGGGCTTGCCGGTGATCTCGATCACCTCCAGGGCCCGGACGATGCGGCGTCCGTTGCTGGGCAGGATCGCGCGGGCCGCCTCGGGGTCGGCCTCGGTGAGCCGGGCGTGCAGGACGCCGGAGCCGCGCTCCTCCAGTTCGGCCTCCAGGCGGGCCCGGACGGCGGGGTCGGTGCCGGGGAACTCCAGGGCGTCGACGGCCCCCCGTACGTAGAGCCCGGAACCGCCGACGAGGACCGGGGTGCGGCCGGCGGCGAGCAGCCGGTCGATCTCGGCGCGGGCGAGCCGCTGGTACTCGGCGACGCTGGCGGCCTCGGTGACGTCCCAGATGTCGAGGAGGTGGTGCGGGACGCCGCCGCGCTCCTCCAGCGTCAGCTTGGCGGTCCCGATGTCCATCCCCCGGTAGAGCTGCATCGAGTCGGCGTTGACGACCTCGCCGCCGAGCTGCTGGGCCAGGAATACACCCAGATCGGACTTTCCGGCTGCCGTGGGGCCGACGACGGCGATGACCCGCGGGGCGGGAGCTGCGCTTCTCACCGCCCCAGTCTCGCAAACCTCCCGCCCTGCCCGTCGCCCGCGACGGGGTTCCGGCCGCTGCCCACCACGGAGCCGCTTCGTCCGAGTACGCTATGGAGTGGATATGGGCGTTTCGCAACGTTTCGCCGTCAGTGGCGGGACACGGAACACGGGCTCCCGGCCCGTGGAGGGAAGGTGCCCCATGGGTCTCCTGGATTCGCTGAAGGCCAAGCTCGCCCCGGCCAAGGACAAGGTCGCCGACCTCGCGCAGCAGCACGGGGAGAAGATCGACCACGGCCTGGACAAGGCCGCGAAGATGGTCGACACGAAGACCAAGGGCAAGTACAGCGACAAGATCCAGTCCGGTACGGGGAAGGCCAAGGAGGCCATCGACCGGATCGGTCACAAGGACGACGGCACGCCCGGGAGCGGTGGCGCGACACCGCCGCCGGCCGCCTGACGCCCGTCGTCCCCGGTCCTCAGGACTCGGGCCTCAGGTACTCGGGCCTCAGGACTAGGGCCTCAGGTACTCGGGCCTCAGGCCCTTAGGACTCAGGACCAGGCCGCCACGAAGTAGCCCACGCCGTACGGGGCGTCCTCGAAGAGCAGGCGGCCGTCGAGCCCCGCGCCCTCGGCGGCGCCCGCGAGGACCTGCCAGGGGGCGCGGCCGGCCGCCTGCAGCTCCTCGGCCAGCCCGGCGTCCAGCGCGAGCAGCGCGGCGGCGTCGGCCGTGCCGAGCGCCCGGGCGGCCTCCGCGTCGAAGCCGGCGGCCCGCTCGTCCAGGTAGCCCGGGGCCTTCACGGTCCGGCGGGCGCTGCCGTCGCCCATCACCAGGAGGGCGACGCGTTCGGCCGAGGCGGCGAGCCGGCGGCCGGTGGCGGCGCAGTCGTCGGCCGGCGCCGACCCGGCCACGGCCAGGCCCTCGATCGGCGCGTCGGCCCATCGGGCGCGGTCGAGGAGCCAGGCGCCCACGGCGAGGGAGGCGGGGAGGGGGCGGGCGTCGCCGTCGGCCTGCCCCTCCCCCAGCCGTACGGAGAGGTCGACGCCGAATCCGGCGAAGGAGCCCTTCGCGCCGGCCGGGTAGACGCCGTGCGCGCCCTCGCCGGCGGACCCGACGACGTACAGCCGGTCGGGGCGGGCCGCGGCGAGCAGCCCGACGGCGTCCGCGCAGGCCGTCCGCGCGGCGTCGAGCTCGGGGGCGGCGCCGGTCGCGACCTCGGGGAGGAGGAGGGGCGGGGAGGGGCAGACGGCTGCGGCGACAAGCATGATCGGCAGCCTACTGTGCGGGGCGGTGGCTTTCTCGTCGTGAGCGAAGCGCACCGCCCGCGCGGGTTCCGGTCAGTGGGTGCCGCAGGCCGGGGTCTCGGCCGGGGGCAGGGGGGCCGGGGCGCCGATCTTCGGGAGGCCGAGGAGGACGCCGGTGGGCTTGGGGGCGGCGGTGCGCTTCTCCCAGGCGTCGCCGGCGCGGGTGCGGCGGACCGAGGAGACCTCGCCCTCGGCGAGGAGGTGGTGCGGGGCCGCGTAGGTGATCTCGACGGTCACGACGTCGCCGGGGCGGACGTCCTCCGCCGGCTTGGTGAAGTGGACGAGCCGGTTGTCGGGGGCGCGGCCCGAGAGGCGGTGGGTCTCGCCGTCCTTGCGGCCCTCGCCCTCGGCGACCATGACCTCCAGGACGCGACCGACCTGCTTCTTGTTCTCCTCCCAGGAGATCTCCTCCTGGAGGGCGACCAGGCGCTCGTACCGCGCCTGCACGACCTCCTTCGGGATCTGGCCCTCCATGGTCGCGGCCGGGGTGCCGGGGCGCTTGGAGTACTGGAAGGTGAAGGCGTTCGCGAAGCGGGCCTCGCGGACGGTGTGCATGGTCTGCTCGAAGTCCTCCTCGGTCTCGCCGGGGAAGCCCACGATGATGTCGGTGGAGATGGCCGCATGCGGGATGGACGCGCGGACCTTCTCGAGGATGCCGAGGAAACGCTCCTGCCGGTAGGAGCGGCGCATGGCCTTGAGGATCGAGTCCGAGCCGGACTGGAGCGGCATGTGCAGCTGCGGCATGACGTTCGGCGTCTCGGCCATGGCCGCGATGACGTCGTCGGTGAAGTCGCGGGGGTGCGGGGAGGTGAAGCGGACGCGCTCCAGGCCCTCGATCTGGCCGCAGGCGCGCAGCAGCTTGGAGAAGGCCTCGCGGTCGCCCAGGTCGGAGCCGTACGCGTTGACGTTCTGGCCGAGCAGGGTGATCTCGGAGACGCCCTCGGCGACGAGCGCCTCGATCTCGGCGAGGATGTCGCCGGGACGGCGGTCCTCCTCCTTGCCGCGCAGGGCGGGGACGATGCAGAAGGTGCAGGTGTTGTTGCAGCCGACGGAGATCGAGACCCAGGCGGCGTAGGCGGACTCGCGGCGGGTCGGCAGCGTGGAGGGGAAGGCCTCCAGGGACTCGGCGATCTCGATCTGCGCCTCCTCCTGGACGCGGGCGCGCTCCAGGAGGACCGGCAGCTTGCCGATGTTGTGCGTGCCGAAGACCACGTCGACCCAGGGGGCCTTCTTGACGATGGTGTCGCGGTCCTTCTGGGCGAGACAGCCGCCGACGGCGATCTGCATGCCGGGGCGCGTGGTCTTCATGGGGGCGAGCCGGCCGAGGTTGCCGTAGAGCTTGTTGTCGGCGTTCTCGCGGACCGCGCAGGTGTTGAAGACGACGACGTCGGCGTCGCCGTCCGCGCCCTTGGGGGCCCTGACGTAACCCGCCTCTTCCAGCAGACCGGAGAGCCGCTCGGAGTCGTGGACGTTCATCTGGCACCCGTAGGTGCGGATCTCGTAGGTCTTGGTGCCGTCAACGCTCACTGCGGTGCTCCGGTCGCTGCTGCTCGTCATGCGTCCAAGGGTAGGCGGTCCGCAGGCGCCCCCCGTCCCGCGCGGGAGCCCGGCCCGCCCCTGCGGTTTTCCGCAGGGAGGGCGGGTGGGAAGCCTCGTACCGGGGATGAGGTGGGATTTCTAGCGTGGACGGTGCCGGGGCGGAGGGCCCCGGGAAGCCGATCGTCGTCCTGGAGATCCGCCGTGCCGATCATCTCGCTCGTCTCCCACTCCGCCCTGGCCCTGGACGGGGAGCCCGCCGGCGGGTTCGCCGGATGGGCCGCGGGGCTCGTCGACACGCTGGGCGGGCCCGGTGCCGGGCTCGCCATCGCGCTGGAGAACCTGTTCCCGCCGCTGCCCAGCGAGGTGATCCTGCCCCTGACGGGCTTCGCCGCCGGGCAGGGGGTGCTGAGCCTCGCCTCGGCGCTGTTCTGGACGACGCTGGGTTCGGTGGTCGGGGCGGTGGCCCTCTACTGGATCGGCGCGCTCTTCGGGCAGCGGCGGATGCATGCGCTCTGGGCCCGGCTGCCGCTGGTGAAGGTCTCCGATCTGGAGCGCACCGAGCGGTGGTTCGCCCGGCACGGCACCAAGGCGGTGTTCCTGGGGAGGATGGTGCCCATCTTCCGGAGTCTGATCTCCGTCCCCGCCGGGGTCGAGCGGATGCCGATGCACGTGTTCGTGACGCTGACGACCGCCGGCAGTCTGATCTGGAACAGCATCCTCGTCATGGCCGGTTACTGGCTCGGGGACCGCTGGGACCTGGTCGAGGGGTACGTGGGCGTGCTGTCCAAGGCCGTCCTGGTGCTGGTCCTCGTGGCCGTGGCCGCGTTCCTCGCCGTACGGCTCCGGGGGCGCGGGCGGGCCCGGCACCGCCGTGCCTCGTGACCGGGGAGCGGGCACCCGTACCGTACGAAGTAGGCTCCGGGACCATGCGAGGGGGCGAGGGGGAGGCTTCGGCGGGCCGGCGGTTCGTCGGCGTGCTGCTCGGCTGCCTCAGTTCCCTCCTCCTCCTGGTCTCCGGTGCCGTCCTCGGACCCTTCCTGCTGTGGCCCCGCGCCCGGCCCGTCCTGATGGGCGGGGCCCGGTGGCTCGCCGGCCTGGAGCGCGGCCGCCGCTCGGTCTTCTTCGGCGACCGGTTCCCCGGCCCGTACGAGGTCCCCGAGCGGCGGCTCCTCCGCTACCTCGCGGCCCGCGTGGGCGCCGGTCTGGTGACCGGGATCGTCCTCGGGCTCCTCGTCTTCGGCGAGGTCCTGGCCGTCCTGCTCGTCCGGGGCCTGGTCCGCGGCTCGCTCGGCTGGGCCGAACTCCTCGGTCAGCTGCTCCTCGGCGGCGTCCTGCTCTTCCTCGACGTCCAGGGGCTGTACGCGCTGACCGCGCTCGACGCCCGCCTCGCGCGCGCGTGCTTCGGGCCGTCCGAGCAGGAGCTGCTGCGGCGGCGCATCGACGAGCTCGCCCTCAGCCGGGCCGCCGTGGTCCAGGCCGTGGACACCGAGCGCCGGCGCATCGAGCGCGACCTCCACGACGGCGTCCAGCAGCGGCTCGTGGCCCTGGCCATGCTGCTCGGCCGGGCGCGGCGGGGCCGGGAGCGCGACCCGGAGCAGGCCGACGCCCTGCTGCGGCAGGCACACCGGGAGGCCCAGGACGTGCTGGCGGAGCTGCGGGACGTGGCCTGGCGGGTGTATCCCGCGGCCCTCGACAGCCTGGGGCTCGAAGAGGCGCTCGGCGGGGTGGCGCAGCGCTGCGGGATCCCGCTGCGCGTCCGCTTCGAGGCGGGGGACGCGCCGCTGCCCCCGGCGGTCGAGACCGCCGCGTACTTCGTGGTCTCGGAAGCCGTCACGAACGCCGCCAAGCACTCCGCCGCCTCCGCCGTCTCCGTCCACGTGGCGCGCGTCGGCCCGCTGCTGTCGGTGCGGGTCGAGGACGACGGCCGGGGCGGCGCGGACCCGGCGGGCAGCGGGCTCACCGGGCTGCGCAGCCGGGTCGCCGCGCTGGACGGGACCCTGTACGTCGACAGCCCCCTCGGGGGACCCACCACTCTTGTCGCGGAGCTGCCGTGCGCGTGATCCTGGCCGAGGACTCGACCCTGCTGCGGGAGGGCCTGGTGCGGCTGCTCGTCGAGGAGGGCCACGAGGTGCTCGCCGCGTTCGGCGACGCCGGGACCCTCGTCGCCGAGGTGGAGGCGCGGCGCCCGGACGTCGTGGTCGCCGACATCCGGATGCCGCCCACCCACACCGACGAGGGGCTGCGGGCCGCCGTGGAGATCCGCGAGCGGCTGCCGGAGACGGGGGTGCTCGTGCTCTCCCAGTACGTCGAGCGCAGCTACGCGGCCCGGCTGCTCGCCGCCGGCGCGGAGCGGGTCGGCTACCTCCTCAAGGACCGGGTGGCGCAGGTCGAGGAGTTCCTCGACGCGCTGGAGCGGATCCACGCGGGCGGGGCGGCGATCGACCCGGAGGTCGTGCACCAGCTCGTCGTGCGCAGCGCCCACGCCGATCCGCTGGCCCGGCTCACCCCGCGCGAGCGGGAGGTCCTGGAGGTGCTGGCCCAGGGCTACACGAACGCGGCCATCGCGCGGCAGCTGCACCTGTCGCTGAGCGCGGTGGAGAAGTACCTCAACGCGGTCTTCGACAAGCTGGAGCTGCACCGGACCGACGGCTACAGCCGCCGGATCCTGGCGGTGCTGCGCTACCTGGAGGCCTGAGCCCGGCGGATCCCGGCCGGGCCGCGCTACCTGGAGGCCTGAGACCACTCCGCGATGACCTCGTCCGTGTGCTCGCCGGGGAGCGGGGCGCGGCCCGGGGTGTCGGACGGGGTGCGGTCGAAGCGGGAGGCGGGGGCGGGCTGGAGGGTGCCGCCGATCTCCACGAAGGCGCCGCGCGCGGCCAGCTGGTGGTGCCGGGCGGCTTCCTCGGCGGTCAGGACGGGGGCCACGCCCGCGTCCACGGCGTCGAAGGCCTTGACCCAGTGCGCGCGGTCCTCGGTGGCGAAGCGGGCGGCGAGAAGGGCGCGCAGCTCGGGCCAGGCGGCCGGGTCGGCTCGGTCGGGGAGCCCGTCCGCCTCCGCCAGGCCCAGCTGCTCCAGGAGGTTCTGGTAGAGGCGGGGTTCGATGGCGGCGACGGCGAGGTGGAGGCCGTCGGCGGCGGCGTAAAAGGTGTAGTGCGGGGCGTCGGTGACGGTGTGGTTGCCGGGGACCGCGCGCCACTGGTGGACGAGGGTGGCGATCAGGGCGGCGCCGTCCGCGAGGGCGGTGTCGACGACCTGGCCCCGGCCCGAGCGCTCCCGCTCGTGGAGGGCGGCGAGCAGCCCGTGCACATGGGCGTTGGCTCCGCCGGCGAAGCTGGAGAGGTACGCGGTGGGGGGCGGCACCGGCGCCCCGGTCGCGGGGTCGGTGTCGAGGGCGCCGGTCAGGGCCAGGACCGCGAGGTCGTGGGCGGCGCGTCCGGCCCACTCGCCCTCGCCGCCCCAGCCGCTGAGCCGCCCGTACACCAGGCGCGGGTTGCGGGCGAGGGCCGCCTCGGGGCCGATGCCGAGGCGGTCGGCGACGCCGGGGCGGAAGCCCTCGACGAGGAGGTCGGCGTGCTCGGCGAGTCGGAGCGCCCGCTCGACCCCTTCGGGGCTCTTGAGGTCGAGGGCGACGGAGCGGCGGCCCCGGGAGAGCGGGTTCTCCGGGGGGCGTTCGGCGTCGTGGGCGAGCGGGGCGGCGGGCGCCCTGTCGACGCGTACGACGTCGGCGCCGAGACCGGACAGGACGGTGCCGACGAACGCGGTGGGCGCCGAGCCCGCGAATTCCAGTACGCGTACTCCGGTCAGCGGTCCCGCCATGGCCAACTCCCTCGAATTCATTGGTCGGTGATTCCTCCACGCTATTCGGCTGCGCTCCGGAAAGGACTGCGGAGGTCCGTAGCGCCGGGAATTCGGCGGCGCCGGAGACTGGGGGAATTCCCCCTTCTCCGCTGTCGAAAGGCATGAAGAATGGCCGTCGTCTACACCGCCGAGGTCACCTCCACCGGGGACGGGCGCAACGGCGCCGTGCGCTCCTCCGACGGGCTCCTCGACCTGCCGCTGTCGAGCCCCAAGGCCGTCGGCGGCTCCGGCACCGCGACCAACCCCGAGCAGCTCTTCGCCGCCGGCTACGCCGCCTGCTTCCACAGCGCGCTCCGGGTCTCCGCGCGCGAGTCCCGCACCGCGCTCACGGACGACACCGTGACCGCCGAGGTGGCACTGCACAAGGAGGACGACGGCTTCCACCTGTCGGTGGTCCTCACCGTCGAACTGCCCGGTCTCGACGCCGCCGAGGCGCGGCGGCTCGCCGACGCCGCCCACGGGCGCTGCCCGTACTCGAAGGCGGTCCGGGGGAACGTCGAAGTCCGCGTGAACCTCGCCGGCTGATTCTCCGGACCGCGCAGGAAAAGCCCCCGTGGATCCCACGGGGGCTTTTCCCTGCGTGCGGTTCAGCGCTTCGCCGCCGCCGCTGCCGCCGCGGCCGCCGGGAGCGCCTCGACCACCCGGCTCACGGCCCGGTCGTCGTGCGAGGCCGAGACGAACCAGGCCTCGAAGGGCGAGGGCGGCAGATAGACGCCCTGTCGCAGCAGCTCGTGGAAGAACGGGGTGTAGCGGTACGCCTCGGTGGCGCGGACCCCGTCGAAGTCCACCACCGCGTCCTCGCCGAAGAAGACCGAGAACATGGTGCCGGAGTACTGCACCCGGTGCGCGACGCCCTCCTTGGTGAGGGCGGCGGAGACCTCGGCGCCGATCGTGGCGGAGACCTGGTCGAGCCGCTCGTACACCTCGGGGGTGCTGTGCCGGAGGGTGGCGAGGCCGGCGGCGGTGGCGACCGGGTTCCCGGAGAGGGTGCCCGCCTGGTAGACGGGTCCGGCCGGGGCGAGGTGGCCCATGACGTCGGCGCGGCCGCCGAAGGCCGCCGCCGGGAAGCCGCCGCCCATGACCTTGCCGAAGGTGAGGAGGTCGGGGGCGACGCCGTCCCGGCCGTACCAGCCGGAGCGGCTGGCCCGGAAGCCGGTCATGACCTCGTCGGAGACGAAGAGCGCGCCGTGGCGGGCGGTGATCTCCTTGAGGCCGGCGTTGAAGCCGGGCAGCGGGGGGACGGCGCCCATGTTGCCGGGGGCCGCCTCGGTGATGACGGCGGCGATCTCGTCTCCGATCTCGGCGAAGACCTTCTCGACGGCCGGCAGGTCGTTGTACGGCAGGACGATCGTGTCGCTCGCCTGGGCGCCGGTGACGCCCGGGGTGTCGGGCAGCGCGAAGGTCGCGAGGCCGGAGCCGGCGGAGGCGAGGAGGGCGTCCACGTGGCCGTGGTAGCAGCCCGCGAACTTCACGATCTTGCTGCGGCCGGTGAAGCCGCGCGCGAGGCGGATCGCGGACATCGTGGCCTCGGTGCCGGAGCTGACCAGGCGGACCTGCTCGACCGGGGCGACCCGGTCGACGATCTCCTCGGCGAGTTCGACCTCTCCGGCGGAGGGCGCCCCGAAGGAGGTGCCGCGCTCCACGGCCCGGGTGACCGCCTCGACGACGGCCGGGTGGCGGTGGCCGAGGATCATCGGGCCCCAGGAGCAGATGAGGTCGACGTACTCGTTGCCGTCGCTGTCGGTGAGGTACGGGCCCTCGGCGGAGGCGATGAAGCGGGGGGTGCCGCCGACGGCGCCGAAGGCGCGGACCGGGGAGTTGACGCCGCCGGGGGTGACCCGGCGGGCGCGGTCGAAGAGGGCCTTGCTGTTGGTCTGCGCGCTGCTCATCGGGCCGCCTCCTGCACGCTCAGCGCGGCGTCCAGGACGACCGCGCCCTTCTGGAGGACCCGCACCGGGTTGAGGTCGAGGGCGAAGCCCGCCGGCCAGTCCTGGACGAGTTCGCCGACCTTGTGGAGGAGTGCGGCGGCGGCCTCGACGTCCGCGGCGGCCCGGCCGCGCGTGCCGGCGAGTATCTTCGCGCCGCGCAGTCCGGCGAGGAGCTCGGCGCCCTCGCCGGGGGCGAGCGGCAGGAGGCGGTGGCCGACGTCGTCGAGGACCTCGGTGAAGATGCCGCCGAGACCGGCGGTGAGCACCGGGCCCAGGTCGGTGGTGTGGACTCCGACGATCAACTCGACTCCCTCGCCGACGAGTTCCTCGACGAGGACCTGGCCGCCGAGCGCGGCGAGCCGCTCGTACGCCTCGGGCGCGGTGGCGGCGGTGACGCCGATCTCCACTCCCCCGGCCTCCGTCTTGTGGAGCAGGCCGGGGACGACGGCCTTGAGCACCGCCGTACCGCCGACCTCGGTGACGGCCGCGGCCGCGTCCTCGGCGTTCGCGGCGATCCGGCCCTTCGGCACGGCGATCCCGGCCTCGGAGAGGAGGGCCTTCAGCTGCGGCTCCGTGGCCTCGGCGCCGGGGCCGGGCACGGTCCCGGGGCGCGGGGCCCCGGGGAGCGTACGGGGGCGGCTGACCTCCCAGAGGGCGGCGGCGGCGCGCAGGGCGCGGGCCGGGGTCGGGTACTCGGGGAGGCCGGCCTCGCGCAGGTCGCGGGGGGCGTCGGGGGCGAGGAAGTCGGCGCCGGTGCGGGCGACGAGGATCGGCTTTCCGCCCTTCACGGCGGCGCGGGAGAGGGCGTTGACGGCCTTCTCGACGTCGGGTCCGGCCATGACGCAGAAGGCGGCGACGATGATGTCGACGGTCTCGTCGGCGATCAGGACGTCGAGGGAGCGGTCGAAGAGGGACGGGTCGCTGAGGACGGTGGCCGTGATGTCGACCGGGTTGTCGATGGCCCCGAAGGCGGGGACGATCTCGGCGAGCGCCTCCTTGCTGCGCGGCTCCAGGGTGCTGAGCTCCAGGCCGTGGGCCTCGACGGCGTCGGCGGCGAGGATGCCGGAGCCGCCGGAGGTGGTGACGACGGCGACGCGGTTCCCGGCGGGGCGGCGCTCGGACTCGAAGACCCGCGCCACGTCGAGGAGTTCGTCGATGTCGTCGACGCGGACGATGCCGAGGCCGCGCAGGGCGGCGTCCAGGACCCGGTCGTCGGTGGCGAGGGCGCCGGTGTGGGAGGCGGCGGCGCGGCCGCCCGCCTCCGTGCGGCCGGACTTGAGGAGGGCGACGGGCTTGCCGGAGCCGGCCAGTTCGCGGAGGGTGCCGATGTCCGGGGTGTCCTCCAGGTAGCCGAGGAGGCCGGTGACCTCGGGGACGGTCGCGAGTTCGCGGAGGACTTCGAGGGCGGTGACGTCGGCGTCGTTGCCGGTGGACACCACCCAGCCGGGGCGCAGGCCCCGCTCCAGGGCGAGGCTGGCGGCGCCGAAGCCGAGGGCGCCGGACTGGCTGACGAAGGCGAGGGTGCCGGGCTCGAAGGGCACGGACTCGGCGCCGAAGAGCGGGCTGAAGGTGGCGAGGACGCGGTTCTCGTAGCCGACGGCCCCGATGCAGTTGGGGCCGATGATCCGCAGGCCTCCGGCGCGGGCCCTGGCGACGACCTCCGCCTGGAGGCGGGCGCCCTCCTCGCCGGTCTCGGCGAAGCCGGAGGAGGCGATGACGGCGAGCTTGACCCCGGCGGCGACGCAGTCGTCGACGGCGCCGGGGACCCGCTCGGCGGAGACCATGATCAGGGCCAGGTCGACGGGTCCGGGGGCGTCCTTGACGCTGGGGTACGCGGGGACGCCGAGGATCTCCGGGGAGCGCGGGTTGACCGGCAGGATGCGGCCCTTGTAGCCGTACCGGAGGAGGTAGTCGAGCGGCTTGCGGCCCAGGGCTCCGGGGCGCTCGCTGGCCCCGATGACGGCGATGGATTCGGCTTCCCAGAGGGCCGAGATGTCACTCATGCGATGGCCTCGATCTTCTTCTCGTTCGGGTCGTTCGTGTCGCTGTCACGGGGTGTTTCCGCCGCGGCGAAGAGGCGGGTGAAGGCGGCGATGTGCCGGGCGCCGTCCGGGTCGGCCGCGAGCTCGCGCACGAGGACGGTGGGCTGGTGCAGGGCCTTGTCGACGATGCGGCGGACGCTGCGGCCGATCTCCTGGCGCGCCGCGCCGTCGAGGCCGTCCAACCGGCGTGCGAGCCGGTCGAGTTCGGCCTCGGCGGCCTCGGTGGCGGCGGTGCGCAGGGCGGTGAGGACGGGTTTGGCTCCGGCGAGCCGGAGGCCGGTGCGGAACTGCTCGACCTCGGCGTCGATCAGCTCGTGCGCGGCCTGGACGCTGGCGGCGGAGATCTCGTCCTCCTGGCCCTCCTCCGCGATCCGGCGCAGGTCGACGAAGGTGACGCCGGGCAGTTCGGCGGCCGCGGGCGCGATGTTGTGCGGCAGCGACAGGTCGAGCAGGAACAGCTCGCGGCCGTCCCGGGCGGCGAGGGCCTCCTCGACGTCCCGGGCGGTGACGAGGTGGCCGGTGGCGGCGGTGGCGCCGACGACGACGTCCACCTCGGTGAGGAGCCGGGGCAGGTCCGTGAGGTCGTAGCCCGCTCCCCCGGTGGTCTCGGCGAGCCGCTGGGCCTTCTCCGGGGTGCGGTTGGCGACGTGGACCCGGTCGAGGCCGGAGCGGCGCAGCGCGGCGACGACGACGCCGGCGAAGGCGCCCGCGCCGATGACGAGGGCGGTCTTGCCGTGCAGGGAGCCGACGCGGCGCTCGAAGAAGCCGAGTCCGGCGGTGGCGAGGGAGCGGCCGGCCTCGTTGAGCCCGGTCTCGTTGCGGGCCCGCTTGCCGACGCGCAGGGCGGTCTGGACGGCCTTGGCGAGGACGCGGCCGGTGCGGTCGAGGCGCTGGGAGCGTTCGAGGCCCAGTTTCACCTGGCCGAGGATCTGGTCCTCGCCGACCACGACGGATTCGAGTCCGGAGGCCACGGCGAAGAGGTGGCGTACGGCTCCGTCGGCGTGGTGGCTGTAGAGGTGCGGGGCGATCTCCTCGTGGTCGACGCCGGTGTGCTGGGCGAACAGCTCGCCGAGGCCGCCGAGTTCGGGGGTGGCCGCGCGGGTCTCGGCGTAGATCTCCAGGCGGTTGCAGGTGGAGACGACGACGGCGGCGTCGATGCCGTCGACGGAGGTGACGTCGGAGACGAGCTCCTCGGCGGGCCGGTCGGTGCCGGCGAGTCTCTCCAGGAGGTCGAGCGGGGCGCTGGCATGGCTGATGCCGAGGACCAGCATGGTGGAGGACGAGGTCACCGGGTCACCGGTCCAGGCTCTGGGCGAACTCGGAGGCCCAGTAGGTGATGATCTGGGTGGCGCCCGCGCGGTGGATGGAGGCGAGGCTCTCGCGGACGACCTGGTCGCGGTCGATCCAGCCCTTGGCGGCGGCCGCCTCGACCATGGAGTACTCGCCGGAGACCTGGTAGGCGGCGACGGGGACCTGCACGTGGTCGGCGATGAGCCGGACGATGTCGAGGTAGGCGAGGGCGGGCTTGACCATGACGAGGTCGGCGCCCTCGGCGACGTCGAGCGAGACCTCCAGGAGGGATTCGCGGATGTTGCCGGGGAACTGCTGGTAGCCCTTGCGGTCGCCGCGCAGGGTGGACTCGACGGCGTCGCGGAAGGGGCCGTAGAAGTGCGAGGCGTACTTGGCGGAGTAGCCGAGGATGGCGACGGACTGGTGCCCGGCCTGGTCGAGGGCCTCGCGGATGCGGCGGACCTGGCCGTCCATCATGCCGCTGGGGGCGACGATCTGGGCGCCGGCGTCGGCCTGGACGACGGCGGCCTGCGCGTACAGCTCGATGCTGGCGTCGTTGTCGACGTCGCCGTTGGCGTCGAGGACTCCGGTGTGGCCGTGGTCGGTGTACTCGTCGAGGTTGATGTCGCCGATGATCACGGTGGAGTCGCCGACCTCGGCGGTGACGTCGCGCAGGGCGACCTGGAGGATGCCGTCCGGGTCGACGGCGCCGGTGCCGGTGGGGTCCTTGTGCTCGGGGATGCCGAAGAGGATGAGTCCGCCGACCCCGTTGGCGACGGCCTCGGCGGCGGCCTTGCGGAGGGTGTCGCGGGTGTGCTGGAAGACGCCCGGCATGGAGGGGATCTCACGCGGTTCGGTGAGGCCCTCGCGGAGGAAGAGGGGCTGGACGAGGTTGGCGGGGCCGACGCGGGTCTCGGCGGCGAAGCGGCGCAGCGCGGGGGTGCGGCGCAGGCGGCGCGGGCGGTAGTAGGGGGCGGCGGGGTCGGTGGCCGCGGTGTTGCGGCCGTAGGCGTCGTACGTCATGGGCGTGACTCCTTGAGGGGCGTGGCGGCGAGCGGTCGGGGACGTGGGTGGTGCGGGACCTCGGACACGGCATCTCCTAGAGCGCCGAGCCCAGGAAGACCTGCTCCAGGTGCTTGGCGACGGGCTCGTCGGGGCGGCTGAACCAGTAGCCGTGGCCGCTGCGCTGGAAGAGCTTCAGTTCGCCGAGCTGGACGAGGGTCTCCGCGAGCTTCACGGCGAGTCCGGCGGGGTCGATCACGGGCAGGCCGTGGAGTTCGTGGATGCCGAGGTGCCAGAGGATCTCGTTGGGGATGCCCTCGGCGGGGATGATGACCTCGGCCCCGGCCTTGGCGGCGCGCAGGGCGGCCGCCGAGTACACCTCGACGAACTCGTCGAAGTCGCCCTCCAGGGAGCGGTGCACGGAGTCCCAGCCGCCGGGCACGACCTCGTAGGAGCTGAGCGAGGACTCCAGGCGGTACTGGCGGATGTTGGCCCTGATGGGCTCCTCCAGGGGCGGCATGAAGCCGAGGACGCCGAAGCGCTGCCCGGTGAGCGCCGAGAGGAAGAAGGCCGTCTCGCCGTATCCGAGGGTGGGGATGGAGGCGAGGTGGCGGGCGTCGCGCAGGCCGGGGTCCTGGCCGGCGGCGATCACCCAGGCGTCGTAGCCCTCCCGCTCCGCGACGAGCGCGGACTCGGAGAAGTGCCGGCTGAAGAGGACCTGGGCGGAGTGGTGGCCGACGAGGCCGAAGGGGGTGCGGTCGGGGTAGGTGTCGGCCGGCAGGGTCTTGATGTCGACGGTGGTGCCGGGTGCGGCGATCGCGTCGAGGTGTTCGCGGTACCACTGGTCGAGCAGCGGCAGGCGTCCCTCAACGGTGTGCTTGTGAAACCAGATCCGCATGTGCGTCACCTTTCAGGGGTCGTGGTGCGACGTCGAGAAGTGATGCCTTGAGCAGGTAGTCGGTGGCCGTACGGGGGTCTTCGGCGGTGCGCCGCAGGTCGGCGAGGCGGGCGGGGAGTTCGGCCGGGCTGTCCAGGCCGGCGGTGCGGGCCTCGCTGCGCGGGAGGACCGCCGTCTCGACGATGGAGCGGCGCCGCGCGAGGGCCGCGTCGAGCGGGGCCTCGTCCCCGCTGCCGTCCCGCAGGACGCCGGCGAGGGCCCGGCCGGTCTCGACCGCGTCGTGGAGGCCGCAGTTCATGTTCAGGCCGCCGGCGGTGGAGGTGAGGTGGGCCGCGTCCCCGGCGAACAGGACCCGGCCGGCCCGGTAGGCGGGCAGCAGGAACCGCGCGAGGCGGTAGGTGTGCGCGTCCGTGACGCGTACGGCGCGTCCGGCGGCGC
Organism: Streptomyces sp. NPDC021012; assembly: GCF_044333355.1. Lineage (NCBI taxonomy): Bacteria > Bacillati > Actinomycetota > Actinomycetes > Kitasatosporales > Streptomycetaceae > Streptomyces > Streptomyces sp. NPDC021012. The sequence goes on along the minus strand of NZ_JBIRQU010000015.1, from coordinate 56,187 downwards.
CGGGCAGGGCCCGTGCGACCCGGGCCCGTACGGCTTCCGGCGCGAGGACCTCGTCGCGGGGCGTCCCGCGCCGGATCCGGAAGATGAGCCGCCAGTGGTCGGGCATCCCGAGGGCGCTGTACGAGCCCCGGGGGTCGCGGACGTACGTCAGCGGGGCGAGCCCGGGGACCAGCTCGTCGAGCGGGGAGTCGGTGACCACGCGGAGGGCGTAGTCGGGGTACTCCTCGGCCGTGCCGGGCAGTCCGGCGAGCTCGCGCAGCCGGCTGCGGCTGCCGTCGGCCGCCAGGACGTACGGGTGGTGGGTGACGGTGGCCCGTCCCGCCGCGTCCTCGGCGCGCAGCCGCACCCCGCCGCCGGTCTCCGTGGCTCCGGTGGCGGTGGCCCCGAAGCGTACGTCGGCGAGGCCGGTCGCGGTCAGTTCGGCGAGCAGGAGCGGGGTGAGCCGGGCCTGTTCGACGTGGAGCCGGTAGGGGTGGCGGGTGTGCCCGGCGAGCAGTCCGTAGTCCAGCTCGGCGTGCACGCCGCCGTCGAGGTCGCGCCACTGGACGCGGTCGACGGTGCGGCCCTGGCGGCGCAGGGCGGCCGCCACGCCGAGTTCGCCGAGGAGGTCGAGGGTGGCGGGGTGGAAGGTGGAGGCGCGGGACTCGGTGGCCAGTTCGTTCCTGGACTCCAGGACGGTCACCGGGATTCCGGCGCGGGCGAGGACGAGCGCGGCGGTCAGGCCCACGGGTCCGGCGCCGACGACGGCGACCGGCTCGTGGCGGCCGGTATGGCCGCTCACGACGCGGCCACGGCGGCGCGGCGCTCCGCGAGCCGCCGGAGCAGCGGGTGGGCGTCCGGGCCGTCGGCCGGGAGGCCCAGGGCGTCCCGGGCCCACCAGGCGCTCGCCAGGTTGGAGGTGAGCAGGGTGCGGCCGCTGTCCTCGCCGAGCTCGGCGAGCGCGTCGAAGGTGAACATGCCGGTGCCGGTGAACAGCAGGGTCGCGTCCTCGGGGAGTTCGGCCTCCCGGACCTGGGCGACGAGTTCGTCGGTGGTCACGTCGTACGGGGAGAAGCGCGCGCCGGCCCGGATCTTGACGATCCGGTCGACCGTGAGACCGGCCGACTCCCAGTAGGCGTGGGAGAGTTCGGTGAGCCACGGCTCGTACGGCGAGACGAGGACGAGCCGTTCGGCGCCGACGGCGCGCGCGGTGTCGAGGATGGCCAGGGCGGCGGACCGCACGGGCGCTCCGACCTTCTCGGAGAGTTCCGCGCAGAGCGCGCGGTCGCCTTCGGGGGTGAGGAGGTAGTGCGAGCCGGTGCAGGAGACGACGGCGGCGTCGAGACGCAGTCCGCCGAAATTCCCCAGCACCTCGGGGAGCACGTCGTTGTACTTTTCCAGACGGCCGCGCAGGTCTTTTCCGGGAAGTACCGGGAACCGCGAGGTGTGGACATTGAATGCGGGGCTTACGAGGCTGCCGATCTCGGGTTCCGCGGCGGCGTTCCCGGAGGGAACCACCACACCGAGTCGCGGCGCCGATTGCAGAGCCATGAGCGAGTCTCTCCCATCCGTCGGTGCCATTGACATCACCGTACGGGCGGGGCGATCCGTACATCGATACGGGAATCCGCACCTCTGCCCGCAGTCCGCGGAAATGCGAACGGCGCCGCACCGTGAATACGGTGCGGCGCCGCCGGCCGAGAAAAGGAATATGTAATTCAGTTGGCGCGGGCCGCCTCGGCGACGAGTTCGTCGATCTTCGCGCGGCGGGTCAGCGCGCCGTTCACGCCCCAGTTCCCCTCCGGGATCTCGTTGACGACGAGCCAGACGACGGTGTCGGGCCCGGTCGCCTCGCGCACGTGCCGGGTGACCTCGGCGGACAGGGCTTCGTTCCGCTCGGGGGTGAGGAAGCCCTCCAGGGGCGTGACGACGACGAGGACGCCCGGGGGCCGGCCGGTGCCGGTGGTCGCGAAGCCCTTGGCGGCCTCGCGGACGTACACCCAGGTGGCGGCGGCGAAGAACTCGGTGCCGGGCAGCTCCATGGCCGTCAGCACGGAGTCGGCGACCCGCTGCTGCAGGACCTCCGCCGCGGCTTCGGAGAGGGTGCCCTCGGGAACGGTTATCTCGACCAGCGGCATGGCGACTCCCATCGTCGGTGTGTGTGAGGAGGTGCGGGTCAGCAGGCCAGCGCGGCTTCGAACCGGTCGATGGCAGCGGCCAGTTGGGCGCGCCTGCGGATGTCGAGCTTCCGGTAGATCCGGGTGATGTGCAGTTCCACGGCCCGGGTGGAGACCGTGAAGGACTCGGCTATCTGCTTGTTGGTCAGGCCGTCGAGCATCATCGTGGCGATGCGCCGCTCGTGGGCGGTCAGCTCCTCGCGCGCGCCCGGAGGGGTGGGCGGCGTGACGGGGGCCGGCGCGCCCCCGCGTATTCGCTCGTGGGTCCCGGCTCCACCGGTGGACCGTTCGAGTCCGGCGAGGACCACGTGCCCCATGACGGCGTTCCATTCGCGGACCCGCAGTTCGCCGATGACCTGTGCCTGTGCGTACGGGTCGGCGTACAGCACCCGTAAGAGCGTGCGGCGGTCGGGGGCCTCGCACACCAGGAACTCCCCGGTGCCGTCCCGCCAGGGTCCGCCGCCGAGCAGGATGCCGCGCGCGGACATTCTTTTCCAGTAGGCCCGGTGGGCCTCTCCGAAACTCAACCGGTCCGTCTCATTGCCACGGAAAACGAGTTCGACCACAAAAGCCACGTGCGACTCCCCCATAAAGGCCGGGTGTTTCCACTTGTGACGCTACCATCCACCGCCCGCCCATTGAATGAACACAATGTTGCGGGCGGCGGCCCGGCATTTCATGGGTTCCGGCGGTACGGCTAATCGGCCGCGGCCGGCGTCGGTACGGGGGCGGTCTCGGGGGCCGGTTCGGGCGCCGGGCGGGGCTTGCGGCGCAGCAGTCCGGTGGCGGCGAGCACCGCCACGGCGCCCAGCCAGACGGTCCAGCCGAGCGGCTCGCGCAGCACGACGGCGCCGAGGACGACGGCCACGGCGGTCATCAGGTAGGTGACGGTGGAGGCCACCGTGGGCCCGTCCTTGATGATCAGTTCGAAGTTGAGGAGCGCGGCGAGGCCGGTGCAGACCACTCCGAGGACGAGGACCGAGACCACCGAGTCGGCGCGCCAGGTGACGGCCTGGAGGCCCAGGAACGGGAAGGCGGCGAGGAGGAGCACGGTCGCCACGCTGAGCTGACCGCCCGCCAGCATGAGCGGCGGAATGCCCTTGCCCACGAGGAACTTGCCCATGTACGCGAAGCTGGCGCCGAAGCTGATCGAGCCGAGGACGAAGCAGAGGATGCTCCAGCCGGTGCCGGCGGAGGCCGCGTTCCAGGGGGAGGCGATGAGCGCGGTGCCGCCGAGGCCGAGCAGCACGCCGCCCGCCTTGTAGCCGGAGACGCGCTTCTCCTGGCCGAGGAGGAGCGCGGCCGCCAGGGTCCAGATGGGCGCGCTGCCGTTGACGACGGCGGCGACGCTGCTGGAGCCGTCGATCTCGCCCTCGGCGTACAGGGTCCAGGGGACGGCGTTGCCGAGGAGCGCGGCCACCGTCAGGTGGCCCCAGGTGGCGGGCTCCTTGGGCAGCCGGAGCCCCTTCGCGTAGCCGATGGCGAGGATGACGACGGCGCCGAGGGCGAGCCGGATGAGCACCATCTGCACGGGGGAGAAGCCGTAACCGGCGATCTTGATCCACAGGAAGACGGAGCCCCAGATGAGGCTGAGCGCGGCCAGCCGCGTGTACGTGGCTTTGGACATGGGTGTTCCCGCTCCAGAAGAGGACAAGGGGAGAAGAAGGGGACGCGCGAAGTGGTCCGCGGTACGGGTCCGAGCCTCGCAGCGGCGGCCGCGCGGGTCCAGCAACGGCTGGTGGACGGTACCTTCCACCAGCCGTGGCGAATCGCGTTCCGCCCGGTCAGACGGCGACGGCCGCCCTGGCGACCGTGCGCAGCGCGTCCAGGACCGCGGCGATCTCCGGGGAGCTCTGGCTGCCTTCCCGTACGGCCGCGAAGACCGTGCGGGACGGGGCCCGCTCGCTGAAGGCGCGGATCGTCACCTCGGGCCGCGGCGCCGGCTTGGCGAGGCGCGGGACGAGCGCGACCCCGAGGCCGAGCCGCACCGCCGCGAGGGTCGCGTCCCAGTCGCCGATGGCGTGGGAGGCCTGCGGGGTGAACCCGGCGGCCGTACACGCGGCGACGCCGATGTCGTGGCACATGCCCGTGGTCGCGAAGATCCAGGTCTCCTCGGCGAGGTCGGCGAGGAGCAGCCGGGGACTGTCGAGGAGCCGGTGGCCCTCCGGCAGGGCGATGTCGAAGGGGTCGTCGCAGAGCGACACCCGGTGGAAGCGCGGGTCCTCGCCGACCGCCCCCGTGGTGTCGGCGGAGATGACGACGTCCGTCTCCCCGCGGTGCAGCAGGGAGAAGCTCTCCGGCGGGTCGATCTCGGCGAGCGAGGTCCGCAGGAGCGGCCGGGTCTCCCGCAGCCGGGCCACGGCGGGCAGGATCAGCGCGGAGAGGGTGGTGGAGAAGCCGGCCACCGCCACCTCGCCGTGCTCGCCGCTGCGGTGCGCGGCGAGCTCCGCGCGCATCTGCTCGACCTGGGCGAAGACGGCGTCGGCGTGCCGGAGGACGATCCGCGCGGCGCCGGTGAGGCGCAGCCGGCGCCCGGAGGGTTCGGTGAGCTGGATGCCCAACTCCCGTCCCAGGGCGCTGATCTGCTGGGAGACGGCCTGGGGGGTGAGGTGGAGCGCCTGGGCGGCGGCGCTGACGGTGCCGCGCTCGCTGAGCTCCCTGAGCACGCGCAGTTTCCGCAGGTCCGGATCGGTCACGTCCCGCACTCCCTCCCCCTTCGCCCCGTCGAAGCGTCAGCGTCTCGTCATCGTACGCAGCCGGCGTCCACGTCGATGACCTCCTTGACCAGTGTCTCCAGGACGTCGAGGTCCCGCGCGGTGCGGCCCGCCTCCCGCCGGTCGCCCGGGTAGGTGGGGTCGAGGACGACGGCGCCCGCGCCCAGGTCCTGGAGGAGTCCGAGGTCGTCGGCGATCTGCGCCAGGGCGCCCTCGCCGAGCAGCCTTCCCGGGCCCAGCGGCCGGGTGGTGACCCGCAGTTTGATCCGGGGACAGAGGGCGGGCACCGGGAGTTCCTGCTCCTCGGCGACCTGGCGGAGCGTGGGAAGGCCCACGCCGAGGAGCCAGTCCCCGGAGACGGAGGTGGGGTGCCAGGCGTCGCCGAGGCGGACGGCCCGGCGCAGGGCCCCGTAGCTGTGGCCGCCGACCCAGACGGGCGGTCCGGGCCGCTGCACGGGCAGCGGCCCGGTGTGGACCTCGCGGAAGGAGACGTGGGCGCCGTCGAAGGAGGCGACCTCGTGGGCCCAGCAGGCCTTGATCGCGGCGAGGTACTCGTCGCTGATCGCGCCGCGCTTGCGGTACGGCACGTCGAGGACGGCGAACTCCCGGGCGGCCCAGCCGGCGGCCGCGCCGAAGACGAGCCGGCCGTTGCTGAACCGGTCGATGTTGGCGGCGACGCGGGCGGTGTGCACGGGGTGCCGGTACGGGAGGATCGTCACCGTCGTGCCGAGCCCCACCGTCCTGGTGACCCCGGCGAGCCAGGCGAGGGTCGCGAAGGGGTCGTAGAACGGGGCGGGGAAGAGGTGCTGGACGTCCGGGGTGAGCGCCACGTGGTCGGAGACCATGGCGTAGTGGTAGCCCATCGCCTCGATCCGCAGCGCCCAGTCGGCGAGGGCGTCGGGGGTGGCTTCGGGCCCGTAGTTGGGCAGATTGACGCCGAATTTCATGAGGCGTTCCTTTCGGGGGCCTCGGCCGCGGCTCCGGCCCCGTGTGCGTTGTCCGGGAGGTCGGGCCCGGTGGTGCGCCGGGCCACGGTGAGGTGGAAGAGGACTCCCGCGAGCGCGGCCCCGGCGGCGAGGAGCGGGAGCAGGCGGGCGTCGAGCCCGCGGGCGAGGGCGAGGCCGCCGAGCGCGGAGCCGACGGCGCCGCCGAGGTAGGTGGCGGAGCTGTTGAGGCCGACGGCGGCGGCCCCGCCGTCCCGCGTGAGGAGCCGGTGCTGCTGGGGGACGACGAAGGCCCAGCCGACCGCGCCCCAGACCAGGAGGGGCAGCAGGACGAGGCCGGGGACGGAGCCGGTCCACGGCAGCAGCGCGAGGGTGCCGCCGAGGACGCCGAGGAGCGTGACGGCGAGGCGGGCGGGCTTCCCCGTACGGTCGACGAGGGTTCCGGCGAGGAGGCTGCCGCAGACCCCGCCGATGCCCCAGACCCACAGGTACGGCACCGCGCTGTCCACGTCGGCGACGCGGCGCAGGACCGGTTCGAGGTAGGTGTAGAGCCCGAGGCTGGCGACGGTCTGGGTGAAGGTGACGGCGACGACGACGGCGACCCGGGGGCGGCCGAGGGCTCCGATCCGGTCCCGCAGCGAGGGCGCCGCCGCTCCCCGTACGGGCGGCAGCGCGGTCGCGGCGCCGAGGAGCGCGGCGAGACCGAGCGCGGTGATCAGCCAGAGGGCGGCCCGCCAGCCGGAGCCCGCCGCGACGAGCAGCCCGAGCGGCACGCCGAGGACGGTGCCCGCGCTCATCCCGCCGAGGACCAGGCCGAGGGCGCGCCCGCGCCGCTCGGGCGGGACGAGCGCGACGGCGGCGGTGGCGGCGGCCGGGGTGAAGAGGCCCGCTCCGGCGCCGGCGAGGGCGCGGGTGCCGAGGAGTGCGGCGTACGAACCGGCGAGCGCCGTACCGGCGTTGGCGAGGACGAAGACGACGAGCGCGGTGACGAGGACGGTACGGGTGCCCCAGCGGGCGAGGACGGCCGAGAGGAGCGGCGCGGCCAGGGCGTAGCAGAGGGTGAAGGCGGTGACGGACTGGCCGGCGAGGGAGACGGAGACGCCCAGGTCGGCTCCCATGTCCGGGAGCAGTCCGGCCATCGCGTAGGCGTCGGTGCCCATGGCGAAGGAGCCGAGTGCGAGCAGGCCCACCGCGCGCGTGCCGCCCATCACACACCCCCTTGTGGTCCTCGTGCGGAACGGTCCTCGGGACGCTACTGACCCCCGGCGCTCCTGGGGGCCCACAACGCCGAAGAGGGTTCGGAGTTCCGCAGCCTCGCGCCCCGGGCCCCTCGAATCGGCCGGTCACCGGCCTACCGTGGATCTCTCCAGGAACCCCAGGAGGGAGTCCACCGTGCTCGACCTGTCCGTCATCAACGCGATGTTCCCGCCCGATCTCCCGGAACCGGCCGACTGGGAGCGGCGGTTCGGGCCGCGCGCCCTGCCGGACGGCGCCGAGGTCACGCGCTTCGCCCCGAGCCCCACCGGACACCTGCACATCGGCGGCCTCTACACGGCGGCGGTGTCCCGGGCGCTCGCCCGCCAGTCGGGCGGGACGCACGTGCTGCGCGTCGAGGACACCGACCGGTCGCGCCAGGTGGCGGGCGCGGCCGGGGAGTTCTCGCGTCTGCTCGGGGCCTTCGGGCTCGCGCCCGACGAGGGCGGCGCCGCCGGGGACGGGGCGTGGGGGCCGTACCTCCAGTCGGAGCGCCGGGACGTCTACCTCAGCCATGTCCGCGAGCTCCTGCGGCGGGACCGCGCGTACCCCTGCTTCTGCGGCAAGGAGCTGCTCGCCCGGAGCGCGGAGGAGCAGCGCGCGGGCCGCTCGCCGCTCGGCTACTACGGGCGCTGGGCGCCGTGCCGGACGCTCGCGCCGGAGGAGGCGGCGCGGCGACTCGCGGCGGGCGAGCCGTACGTGGTGCGGTTCCGCTGCCCGTACGAGTTCCCCGGCCGGGTCCGGTTCACGGACCGCATCCGGTCCTCCGTGACGATGCAGGACAACGGCAACGACATCGTCCTGCTCAAGTCCTCCCAGGAGGAACTGCCGCTGCCCACCTACCACTTCGCGCACGTCGTGGACGACCACCTGATGCGGGTGACGCTGGTGGTGCGCGGAGAGGAGTGGCTCTCCTCGACCCCGGTCCATCTGCAGCTGCATGCGGCGCTGGGCTTCGAGCCGCCCGCGTACGCGCACCTCGCCCCGCTGATGAAGGCGGAGGGGTCCTCGCGCCGCAAGCTCAGCAAGCGCAAGGACCCCGAGGCGTCGGTGGACTACTACCTGTCGGCCGGCTATCCGCCGGCCGCCGTCCAGCACTATCTGCGGGGCCTCGCCAACATCCGGCTCATGGACGTGCCCACCGCCGAGGCGCTCGCCGCCGACGTCCGGCTCGACGGCATGCGCCCCTCGGGGCCCCTGCTCGACCTGCCCAAACTGCACTCCCTGAGCCGGGAGTTCATCGCCTCGCTCCCCCCGCGCGAGCTGTACGCGCAGCTGCTCGCCTGGGCGCGGGAGTACGACCCGGAGCTCGGCTCCGTCCTCGCCCGCCACGAGGGGCTCGCCCTGGCGGCGGTGGCGACGGGCCGGCCGGAGGACGCGCCCGCCCGCAAGGACCTGGATCGCTGGTCGTGCTTCCGCGACCGGTACGGCTTCTTCTTCGCGGAGCTGTTCGGCCCGGTCCCGGCGCCCGGCGACGACCGCTACGGCGGCCTTCCCGAGGACCAGGTGCGGAGGATCGCAGCCGAGTTCGCCGCCGTCTCCCCCGACGAGTGGTTCGCGGGGCTCGGGGAGATCGCCGTACGGAACGGCTTCGCCCCGGACACGGCCTCCTGGCGCCGGGACCCGGACCGCTGGGCGGGACCGCCCCGCGTCGTGGCGAACGTGGCCCGGGTCGCGCTCACGGGCGCCACCCGCAGCCCCGACCTGTCCGCCGTGGCCCGCGCCCTGGGCCGGGACGAGGTGGTGCGCCGCCTCACCGCCGTGGCGGGGTGAGGCGGCGCGCCCCGGGGCTAGTTCAGCGTGAGGCTCCGGGAAGCGGCGCGGACTCCCGGGGCCGTCGGCGCGGGCATCTTGAGGAGGCCCTTGTCGCTGGAGCTCGCGGGCGCGTCCGCGCCCACCGGGGTGGTGGTCATGGGACGGGAGGCGGCGCAGCGCTGCTTCTCGGCCTCGGACATGGGCCCGGTGCGCTGGAGCAGCCGGTCGGGCACGGCGCGGGAGGGCCCGTCGACGACGGCGTGCAGCCGGTAGTCGTCCTTCTTGCTGAGGAACCAGCCCTCGACCCGCTCGCGGCTCGGCTGCAGCTCGACCCAGCTGACCTCGCCGGGCTGGATCCGCTCCACGACGGTCCGCTGGTCGCTGCTGAACCACTGCCAGGGCCGCTGCCAGCCCTTCTCGTAGGCGAGGGCGAACTGGGCGGCCATCGGCCGGTCCTTGATCCGCTTCTCGTCCTCCGTCCTGTCGCCGGTCGTGGGCAGTCTGGCCACCTCGGGGAGCGCGAGGCCGGCGTCGGCGTACGTCTGGGAGATGCTGTCGTGGCTGCGTTCGGCGTACGAGAGGAGCCGGCTGTGCTCCAGGGTGTTGCGGGTGCAGTTGACGAAGGCCTCACCGACGACCCGCGCCTTGTCGTAGTAGCGGAAGGAGGTCCGGGCGTCGGGCCGGAACGTGCAGGCGTTCTCGCCGTTGCAGGAGGCGGCCGCGTTGTGCAGGGAGCTCTCCCGTTCGTTGCCCTTGTACGCCTCCGAGGTGCCGAGCCGCGTCTTGTCGACGGTCTTGTCGAGGGCGGGCGGGACCTCGGTCGCGCGGATGCGGGCGATCATCGGCGTACAGGTCACATGGGTCTTGGAGTCGGTGACGCGTGAGGTGAAGGTGAGCACCGGTTCGTTCTCGCCGGCGGTGAAGGCGTAGGCGCGGCCGGTCCACACTCCTTTGCCGGCCGTGCCCTTCACCCGGCCGGGGTCGCCGTCGGTGACGACCTCCAGGACCGGTCCGCCGGAGCCGGAGACCGTGTACGGCTGGCCGTCGGCGACCTCGGGTCCGGTGCACTCCTTGGAGACGGCCGGGCTGTCCTCGTAGGTCACGGTCACCCGCGCCCCGGCGCGCACCCCGCGCAGCCGCTGCCGGAGGCTGTTGCCGTCCTTCTGGAGGGCGACGCCGTGGGCGTTGTCGGTGCGGCCGGAGGCGGTGGGCGAGTAGCGCTGGTTGGAGCCGGTCCAGTGGTCCAGGCCGACGGTGGTGGGGCCGGCGCCGCTCATGACCGGGTCGGCGAAGTCGCCGTTGAGGACGTTGACGGTCTGCTCGGCGGGGGCGGTCTGCGCCGCGTACGAGACGGGGAGGGCGGGCAGCAGCAGTCCGGCGGCCCCGAGGACGGTGAGCGCGGAGAGGGAGCGGTTCATGGCGGGGTTCTCCTCCGGGTCAGCGGGCGGCGGACGGCAGGACGACTTCGCGCTTCGGGTCGGCGCCGGGCGGCACCGCCCGGGTGGCCGGCACTTCCCGCGTCCCGTGCTGGAACCCGGGCACGGTACGGGTGTTGTCGCCGTCGGGCGCGGTGTCGGAGGCGGGGCGCTTGCGGCCGCAGAGCATGTCGGGGACGGCGTACGTCTGGGCGACGAAGGTGCTGTTGTTGACCATGGAGGGGCTGTCGACGCGGATGCCGAGGATCCGCGCCCCCTTGTCCGTCCTGAGGCTGCCGACCACGCGGCGCATGGCCGCGCTCGCCCCGAAGACCAGCATGTCGTAGGGCTTGACGGTGGTCCTGTACGTGGTGGCCTCGGTGTTGTCGATCGTCCAGGACTTGGAGTACGTGGCCTTGAAGGCGGCTTCGAAGGCGAGCTTGGCGCTCATCGAGCCGGCGACCTTGCCACCGGTGGCGACGCTCGTCTTGGTGCCGTTCGTCGAGGTCGGGCCGTCCTTGAGGTTGGGCGTCTTGTTCTCCATGGTCATGTCGTTGACGAGGTTGGTGGTGACCTCGCCCGAGACGCTGATCGAGCCCTCGGCGGAGATCTTCCCGGAGATCTCGCCGCCGATGTTGTCGGTGCTGCTGGTCCGCAGCGTGACGGTCCGGTCCACGCTCATGTCGCTCTTGGTGCAGTTGACGACCGCGTTGCCCAGGGACTTGACGGCGGTGGCGTACTCGCGGTCCTGCTTGGGGTCGATCGTGAAGGTGCAGGCCGTGCGCCTGGTCCCGCAGTACTCCAGGACGTCGGCGATCTTCGCGGGGCGGCCGTCGGCGGTGACGGCACGGGGCGCGGGGGTCTCGCCCGGCCCCTCCTCGGCGGTGGCGGGCGGGGAGAGCAGGGTGAGCGGCGCGGCGAGGGCGAGGACGAGCACGGGCAGGGCGGCGCGGGGACGGCGCGGAGACATGACGGAGGAACCCTTCGGGACGTGGGGGGACAGCGGGTGGGGTCAGGGGCCGGGCTTCGGGACGCGGGGGGGCGGGTGGGGTCAGGAGCCGAGCAGGGAGCAGAGCTGCGCGACCGGGAAGGGGGACTGTCCCGGGTCGGTGGAGCCCTGCGGCAGGGAGGCGGGGAAGTCCGCGCAGGTGGAGGTCACGGCGGACTGCGCGTTGTCGGCGGGCTCCGGCTGGTAGGTGGAGAGGGTGTCGGTCATGTCCTTGACGCCCTTCTCCTCGGCGGCGCCCTTGCCGGAGGTGAGCTTGCCCATGCAGGCCTCCGAGCCGGGCGGGCACTCGTCGATCTTCTTGCCGACGTCCTTGATGTCCTTGTCGGCCTGACCGGCGGCCTCCTCGGTCTTCTTCTGCCTCTCCGCGATCTCCTTGGCCTCCTTCTCGTTGGCCTCCTTGTCCTTCTGGTCCTGGCAGACCTTGTCGTCCGGCTTGCAGTCCTCCGCGTGGGCGACGGAGGCCAGGGGCAGCGCCAGGGCTGCGGCGAGCAGGACGGCGCCGAGGGCACGGCGCGGCGAGGCCTTCACGTGGGGCATGGGAACTCCCTTGGGACAGGGGTGAGTTGGGCGGCTCGGAAGGGGGCGCCAGGGGCGGACAGGGGACTGTCCTCAAGATCACCGAGCGTGCCTCGACGCTAACCGCCGGGGCCCCGGCGGCCCGCCGCGACACACGGCGCGGCGCGCGCCGACGGGCCCGCTCACCACTTCGGCGGAGCGCACTCGGAGCCACCGCGAGGGGCCGGACCGGAGGTCTTCGCGGGCCTCGTCACAGACCTCCGGGTCCACCCGTTCGTAGGGGATCCGGGCCGTAGGCGAGGGGCCGGGCGACCGCATGCGGCGGGGGTCCTCACTCCCCCGGCCGCCGCCGTTCGGCGGCCCGCCGGCCGTGGGCGGGCGGCTCGGCGCGACGGCCGCCCGGAGGGCTAACGCGCCCCTCCCCGCACCACCCCGAACGGGCGTCCGTCAGACGGGTGTTTCAGCGGTTCCGGCTCGCCGGAGTGATCCTTTTCGGACAGTCTGCTCTTGTGCCCGGCGGCCCGTCCCGGCCGCCGCACCCGCCCATGGGCACCCCATGCCCAAGGGCCCGGCACGGCCTGTCCGCATGACCCGCGCCCCACGCACGCGCGCCCCCGCCCTCCCCCGCGGGGCCGCCGGCCGAGCGGGCGCAGCGCTCCCGTATGTCCCCATCGAAGGAGAGCAGAGCCATGTTCCGCAGCAGAGCCATGTCCCGTACCCGCCGCAGTCCCCTGCGCGCCCCCTTCCGCGGCCTCCCGTTCGCCGCCGCCGTCCTCACGGCCGCCTCGCTCGCCGCCGTACCGGCCGTCGCCCCGGCCGCGAGCGCCAACGAGGGCAACCCGACCGTGCTGGCCTGGGGCGCCGGCCACACCGGCCAGCTCGGCAACGGCACCCTCGCCGACAGCCTCAGCCCGTCCTCGGTCACCAGCCTGTTCCGCGGCGACGTCGACCAGATCTCGGCCGGCGGCACGTCCTCGGCCGACTCGTTCGTGCTCGCCCGGACCGACAAGACGGTCAAGGCCTGGGGCAACAACTCCGCGGGCCAGCTCGGCACCGGCGGCAACACGAAACAGACCGTGCCCACGATCGTCCCGCACCTGAACAACATCAAGGACGTCGCCGCGGGCGGAGCGCACGGCCTCGCCCTCGACACCGACGGTCAGGTCTACTCCTGGGGCGACAACGCCTACGGTCAGCTCGGCAACAACCACACCGGCGAACACCGGAGCTTCCCCGATCGCGTCCAGGGCATGCCCAAGGTCAAGCAGATCTCGGCCGGCTGCGACTTCAGCCTCGCCCTCCTGGAGGACGGCACCGTGTACGCCTGGGGCCGCGGCATCCACGGCCAGCTCGGCAACGGCAGCCGCGCCACCAGTCCCGTCCCCACGCAGGTCACGGGCCTGAAGGACATCGTCGAGATCGACGCGGGCTGCCACCACGCCCTCGCGCTGACCTCCGACTACACCGTCAAGTCCTGGGGCTACAACCTCTACGGCCAGCTCGGCAACTCCTCCACCAAGTCCTCCACCGTCCCCGTCGACGTCGACTGGCTCACGGACGTCTCCGACATCGAGGCGGGCGCCTTCCACAACTACGTCCAGACGAGCGACAGCAAGGTCTGGGGCTGGGGCAACAACCAGTACGGGCAGCTCCTGGAGGAGGACGAGACCTTCGAGGCCAACGTCTCCCGCACCAACCGCACCGCCCCCGTCGTCATCCCGCGCCTGGAGGGCGTCCAGCACCTCGCGGCGGGCCTCCGCCACGGCGTCGCCGTCACGGCCGACGACGTCGTCACCTGGGGCTTCAACGGCGAGGGCCAGCTCGGCAACGGCACGACGGTCGCCCGGTACGAATCGGTGAAGATCCTCAACCAGGGCTCGGCGATCAAGGCGGTGGCCGTCTCCCTCGCCGGCAACACGACGTACGCGTACTGACGCCGTCCTCCGCACGAGCCTGCGCGGTGCCGCCGCCCCCGCCCTCCTCGCATGCGCGGTCCCGCGCGCCGGGGCCGCCGGTCCCGGCGATCCATGGGTACGGGCCTGGGGCGCGAACGGCGCCGGGCAGCTCGGCACCGGCACCGCCCTCGTCCAGCAGGCCCCGGCCGGCGTCCGGGGCCCGGCCCGGACCGGCGTCCGCGAACGCGCGGGAGGCGGCGGGAACGACGTCAACGCCTTCGCCGCCGCCCTCCCCGGCGACGGCACGGCCCAGGCCCGGGGCGGGAACGCCAACGGCCGGCTCGGCGACGGAACCACCACCCGACGGCCCTTCCCCGCCGCCGTCGCCGGGCTCTCCGGGGCGCCCCGGGTGGCCGCCTCCACCGCCTGGAAGTCCAGCTACGCCCACCGACCCGAAAGGCCTCCCATGGTCATGACCCGATCACGCGGCACCCTCCTGCTCGCCGCCCTCACGGCGGTCACCGCCCTCACCGCGCCCGGCCTCCCCGCCCACGCCGCCACCGCCAGCGACCCCTGGGTACGGGCCTGGGGCGAGAACGCCCAGGGCCAGCTGGGCAACGGCAGTCTCGTCGCCCAGCAGACGCCCGCCGCCGTCACCGGCATCGCCCGCGAGGACGTCCGCGAGATGTCCGGGGGCGGGGGCACCACTGGCACCGGCACCGCCGCCGTCTCCAACGGCTTCGCCGTCGCCCTCCTCAGGGACGGCACCGTGAAGAGCTGGGGCAACAACGCCACCGGCCAGCTCGGCAACGGCACCCTCGTCGCCCAGCCCTTCCCCGGGACCGTCGCGGGACTCTCCGGAGTGAGCGAGGTCTCCGCCGGCCTCAACCACGCCCTCGCGGTCAAGGACGGCGAGATCCTCGCCTGGGGCAGCAACGCCTCGAAGCAGCTGGGCACCGGCCAGGACACCACCAACCCGCAGCGCGTCCCGGTCCCGGTGCAGAGCCTGGACAAGGTCAAGGACGTCGGCGCGGGCTGCGACTTCAGCGTGGCGCTCCGGCAGGACGGCACGGTCTGGACCTGGGGCAAGGGCGACAACGGACGCCTCGGCACCGGCAACAACACCTCGCGCGACACCCCGCAGAAGGTCCCCGACCTCGTCGACGTCGCGGCCATCTCCGTGGGCTGCGACCACGTCCTCGCGCTCACCGTCGACGGCACCGTCAAGGCCTGGGGCAAGGGCACCGAGGGCCAGCTCGGCAACGACACCGTCGTCGACAGCAGCACTCCGGTGGACGTCGCCTACATCGACTCCGCCGCCAAGGTCTTCGCCACCTCCGCGTCCGGCTTCGCCGTCCTCGACGACGGCAGCCTGGCCGGCTGGGGCAAGAACACCGACCGCCAGCTCGGCGACGGAACGGCCGCCAACCGCACCACCCCGGTGATCCTGGACAACATCAGGGGCGTCCAGGACATCGCGGGCGGCATCGACTTCACCCTGGCCGCGCTCGACGACGGCTCGGTGATCAGCTGGGGCGCCAACGCGGCCGCCCAGCTCGGCGACGGCTCCACGACCGTGCCCCCGGGCACGACCACGGCCCTGCCGCCGGGCAGCGGGATCACCCGCGTCGCGTCGACGGTGATGGGCAAGTCCGGCTTCGCCTACTGACTCGCCCACCGATCACCCACCGACTCGCCTACTGATCGGTACGCAGGCCCGTGCGCGCACCCGCACGGGCCCCCGGCACCGCCGAGCCTGGCCAGACACGTCCGCGGCCTGGCAGGATCGCCGCATGTTCGCCTCGCTCTCCCGTGCCGCCCGCCGCCGTGTCCTGGTGGCCTCGGCCGCGCTGCTCGCGCTGTGCGGGGTGCTGGTGTGGTGGCTGATGCCCTTCGGCTCCCCCGTCCCGCACGGCTCGATCACCTTCAGTACGGGTGTCCCCACCGGCGTCTACCAGAAGTACGGCGCACTCCTCAAGGACGCCCTGGCCCGGGACCTGCCCGAGGTGTCGATAACGCTCAAGGACAGCGAGGGCTCCCAGCAGAACCTGGCCAGGGTCGCGACGGGCGAGGCCGACTTCACCGTCGCGACGGCCGACGCGGTGGCCCAGTACCAGCGCGAGCGCAGGGCCGGCTTCGAGCGGCTGCGCGGCTGCGCACGGCTCTACGACGACTACGTACAGCTCGTCGTGCCCAAGGGCTCCCCGGTGCAGAGCGTCAAGGACCTGCGCGGGCTCCGGGTCGGGGTCGGCCAGGCCGGATCCGGGGTGCGGCTGATCGCGGACCGGGTGCTCGCGGCGGCGGGTCTGACCCCGGACCTGGACGTACGGTCGGTCGCGGCGGGCATCGACACGATGCCGGAGCTCATGCAGCGGGGCGAGCTCGATGCCTTCTTCTGGTCGGGCGGACTGCCGACCGCGGCGGTGCAGACGCTGTCCGAGCACTTCCCGATCCGGCTGGTGCCGCTGGACTCCCAGCTGATCGACCGGCTGCACGACGTCGGCGCGTCGACCCGGTACTACCGGTCGGCGGTGATCCCTGCGGACGCGTACGACAAGGCCCAGGACGGCCGGCCCGTCGAGACCCTGGCGGTCGCGAACCTGCTGGTCACCACGGTGGACGCCGACAAGGACCTGGTGGAGGGCTTCACCCGTACGGTGATCAGGAGCCGCGACCTCATCGGCAGCCAGGTCCACCCGGCCCAGCTGGTGGACCTGCGCACCGCCGTCTACACCGAACCCCTGGAGCTCCACGACGGCGCCCGCCGCTACTACCGGTCGGTGAAGCCCTAGCGCCCTGGCGGCCCAGCGCCCTAGCGCTCCGGCGCGTCCCTCGGGACCGTCACCGTCACCTTCAGCCCGTGCGGCTCGTTCGGGGCGAAGTCCACACTTCCGCCGCCCGCGGTGAGCAGGACGCGCGCGATGGAGAGGCCGAGGCCGGAGCCCTTGACGTTCTGGTGGCGGCCGGAGCGCCAGAAGCGGTCGCCGACCCGGCCGAGCTCCTCCTCGGTGAGGCCGGGCCCGTGGTCGGCGACGACGACGGAGACGGTCGACCGGCCGGGGGCGACGGTGACCGCGACCGACTCTCCGGCGGGGGTGAACTTCAGCGCGTTGTCGATCACGGCGTCGAGGGCGCTGGAGAGGGCCACCGGGTCCGCCCAGGCCGTGACCGCCCCGCACTCCCCGGTCAGCGTGACGCCCTTGTCCTCGGCGACCGGCCGCCAGGAGGCGACCCGCTCGGCGGTGAGCGCGCCGACGTCGGTGAGCCGCAGCTCGGCCGCCGCGTGCTCGGCGAGCGCCAGGTCGAGGAGGTCGTCGAGGACCTGGGCGAGGCGCTTGCCCTCGGTGCGTACGGAGGCGATCTCCTCGTTGCCCTCGGGGAGCTCCAGGGCGAGCAGCTCGATCCGCAGGAGGAGCGCGGCGAGCGGGTTGCGCAGCTGGTGGGAGGCGTCGGCGACGAAGGCCCGCTGCTGTTCGAGCGCGTCCTCGACGTTGTCCGCCATCTCGTTGAACGAGTGGGCGAGGCGCCGCAGTTCGGGCGGTCCGCCGGTGGCGGAGACGCGGGAGTTCATCCGCCCGGTGGCGATGTCGTGGGTGACGGCGTCGAGGACGCGGACGGGGCGAAGCACCCAGCCGGTGAGCCGGAAGGCGGCGCCGACGGCGAGCAGCATCGCGGCGGCCTCGCCGGCGAAGATCAGCAGCCAGCCGCGCAGGATGCGGGAGCGGAGCTGTCCGGTGGGCGAGTCGGTGACGACGACGGCGACGACGTCCCCGTCGCGGACGACGGGGGAGGCGATGATGAGCCGTGCGTCGCCCTGCCAGGGCCAGACCTGGGACGGGTCGTGGCTGCGGCGTCCGAGCAGGGCCTCGTTGAAGGCGCGCCTGCCCTCCCCCGCGTACGGGACGACCCAGTCCTCGGGTGCGGCGGCCATGGAGCGGTTGTCGCGGTAGAAGATCCCGGCGCGGATGTCGTACACGTCGTGGTAGCTGGCGAGTTCGCCGCTGAGGGTGGCCTGCCGCTCGTCGGTGCCGGGGTTGCTCTCGCTGACGAACTGGGCGAGGGCGGCGAAGCGCGCGGCGTCGTCGAGCCGGTCGACGACGACCCGCTGCTGCTCGGACGCGGCGAGGCTGGCGGCGAGCGGGAAGCCCAGGGCGAGCAGCACGCCCGCCATCAGCACGATGAGCAGCGGGAGGAGTCGGGTGCGCACGTCAGGGACCGTCCGGAGGGGTTACGCGGCGGGGGCGACGAGGCGGTAGCCGACGCCCCGCACGGTCTCGATCAGGGCGGGCATCCGCAGCTTGGAGCGCAGGGAGGCGACGTGCACCTCCAGGGTGCGGCCGGTCCCCTCCCAACTGGTGCGCCAGACCTCGCTGATGATCTGTTCGCGGCGGAAGACGACGCCGGGCCGCTGGGCGAGGAGGGCGAGCAGGTCGAACTCCTTGCGGGTGAGCGGCACGCTCTCGCCGTCGACGTTGACCCGGCGGGTGGACAGCTCGACGGTGACGGAGCCGAGCCGCAGCACGGTCCCGTCGGTGGCGCCCTCGGTCCCCGCGGTCTCCTCGGCTCCGGCGCGCCGCCGGCTGACGGCGTGGATGCGGGCGAGGAGCTCGCCGGGGTCGTAGGGCTTGACGACGTAGTCGTCGGCGCCGAGGTTGAGCCCGTGGATCCGGGAGCGCACGTCTCCGCGCGCGGTCACCATGATCACCGGGGTGGTGGTGAGCTTCCGGATGCGGCCGCAGACCTGGTAGCCGTCCTGGTCGGGAAGGCCGAGGTCGAGCAGGATCACCCCGTACGAGGGGCGCTCGCCCTGGGCGGTGGGCAGGACGGCCTGGAGGGCCTCCTCGCCGCTGCGGGCGTGCGTGACCGTGAAGCCGTGCTTCGCGAGGATCGCGGAGAGAGCGGCGGCGACGTGGTCGTCGTCCTCGACGAGCAGCAGTCGCATGCGTACCTCCTCCGTGATGAACGTCCGCCGATGGCGGCTCTCTGTGTACCAGGTGGTACCAGGGCATGAACACCGAAGACGGGTGTCACAGTCAAGTGTCCCCCTGTGACGGGAGCGTTTCCGTTATGGACCCGGTACGGCCGAGGCGTCGCGTTCACGCGCTGTGTCCGATTGCGGCCTTATCGTTATCCTCAATTTCCGCTCAGATGTGATGACGCTCGTCACATCGGGTCTCTAGTGTCCTCCCCAACCGAGGAGGACGGAGCAAGAGGCCGATGAGCGGAGAGTCAGTGTCCAAGTCCGTGCCCAGGGGGCCCGAGGACACCCCGCGTGCGGCGGACGACCTGGTCGTACTGTCCGACGTGAACAAGCACTTCGGCGCACTGCATGTCCTCCAGGACATCGACCTGACGATCACCCGCGGCGAGGTCGTGGTCGTCATCGGACCGTCCGGGTCCGGCAAGTCGACGCTGTGCCGCACGATCAACCGGCTGGAGAGCGTCGACTCCGGCACCATCACCATCGACGGCAGGCCGCTGCCCCAGGAGGGCCGGGAGCTCGCCCGGCTGCGGTCCGACGTCGGCATGGTCTTCCAGTCGTTCAACCTCTTCGCGCACAAGACGGTGCTCGAGAACGTGATGCTGGGTCAGATCAAGGTCCGCAGGACGGAGAAGAAGGCCGCCGAGGCCAAGGCCCGGGCCCTGCTCGACCGGGTCGGGGTCGGCACCCAGGCCGACAAGTACCCCGCCCAGCTCTCCGGCGGCCAGCAGCAGCGCGTGGCGATCGCCCGCGCCCTCGCGATGGACCCGAAGGTCATGCTCTTCGACGAGCCGACCTCGGCGCTCGACCCGGAGATGATCAACGAGGTCCTGGAGGTCATGCAGCAGCTGGCCCGGGACGGCATGACGATGGTGGTCGTCACCCACGAGATGGGCTTCGCGCGCTCCGCCGCCCACCGCGTCGTCTTCATGGCCGACGGAAAGATCGTCGAGCAGGCGTCGCCCGAGGAGTTCTTCAGCAACCCGCGCAGCGACCGGGCCAAGGACTTCCTTTCCAAAATCCTTCACCACTGAGCTGGTCGACGACCTAGTCTTCCCAACTCACGCCTACTCAAGGGACTTTCCTCCATGAAGCTTCGCAGCGTCTCCGCCGCCGCGGCGGCCGCCGTCGTCCTCGCCCTGACCGCCACCGCCTGCGGCAGCGGCTCCGACTCCGGCAGCAACGGCGACAAGATCAACATCGGCATCAAGTTCGACCAGCCGGGCCTGGGCCTGAAGACCCCGGACGGCACGTACGCCGGCTTCGACGTCGACGTCGCCAAGTACGTCGCCAAGGAGCTCGGTTACTCCGAGGACAAGATCAACTGGAAGCAGGCGCCGAGCGCCGAGCGCGAGAACCTGATCAAGAACGGTGACGTCAAGTTCGTCGTCGCCAGCTACTCGATCAACGACAAGCGCAAGAAGGAGGTCGACTTCGCGGGTCCGTACTTCCTGACCCACCAGGACCTCCTCGTCCGCGCCGACGACAACTCGATCACCAAGGTCGAGGACCTCAACTCCAAGAAGCTCTGCTCGGTCACCGGCTCGACCTCCGCGCAGAACGTCAAGGAGAAGCTCGCCCCGAAGGCCGACCTCCAGCAGCTCGGCGGCTACTCCGAGTGCCTCACCGGCCTGGAGAACAAGGCCGTCGACGCCCTGACCACGGACGCCTCCATCCTCGCGGGCTACGCCTCGCAGAAGGAGCACCAGGGCAAGTTCAAGCTCGTCGGCCTGAAGATGAGCGACGAGAACTACGGCATCGGCCTCAAGAAGGGCGACGACGAGCTGCGCGGCAAGATCAACAAGGCGCTGGAGAAGATGGTCTCCGACGGCACCTGGGAGAAGCTCGTCAAGGAGCACTTCGGCCCCTCGGGCTACAAGTACGAGCCCGCCCCGAAGGTCCAGAACTGACCTGACGCACTCGGGCCGTGACGGCCGCCCGCGCACACGGGCGGCCGTCACCCCGGCACCGGCCATCACACCGACCGACCACCAGGGGAGAGCGCGGGGCATCGTGTTCGACTTTCTTGATTCCGGGCAGTACGACCTGCTCGGCGCCTTCTGGGTGACGGCGCAGCTCGCCCTCTACTCGGCGATCGGCTCGCTGGTCTGGGGCACGGCCCTGGTCGCCATGCGGGTCAGCCCGGTCCCGCTGATGCGGGGCTTCGCCACCGTGTACGTGAACACCGTCCGGAACACTCCGCTGACGGTGGTCCTCGTCGCCTGCCTCCTCGGCCTCAACCAGACCCTGGGCGTCTCGCTCGGCGCGGACCGCTCCGAGAACATCGGCTTCCGCCTCGCCGTCCTCGGTCTCGTCGCCTACACCGGCACCTTCGTCTGCGAGGCCCTGCGCTCGGGCATCAACACCGTGCCGCCGGGCCAGGCCGAGGCCGCCCGCGCCCTGGGCCTGAGCTTCACCCAGGTCCTCCGCCTCGTGGTCCTCCCGCAGGCCTTCCGCGCCGCGGTGACCCCGCTCGCCAACGTCCTGATCGCCCTCACGAAGAACACCACCGTGGCGGCCGCGATCGGCGCCGCCGAGGCGTCGCTCCTCATGAAGACGATGATGGAGAACGAGACCGACGCGCTCTTCGTCGTCTTCGCGCTCTTCGCCTTCGGCTTCATCGTCCTCACCCTCCCCACCGGCCTGATCCTCGGCTGGGCGGCCAAGCGACTGGCGGTGAAGCGATGAGCTCCGTCCTGTACGACACCCCCGGCCCGCGCGCGAAGCGGCGCAACGTCGTCTACACGATCGTCTTCGTGGCGGTCCTCGCCCTGGTGGCCTGGTGGGTCCTGGCCGCCCTGGACGAGAAGCACCAGCTGGACGCCGACAAGTGGAGCCCGTTCGTCACCGACTCCGAGGTCTGGACGACGTATCTGCTGCCCGGCCTCACCGAGACCCTGCAGGCCGCCGCGCTCGCCATCGTGATCGCGCTGCCGCTCGGCGCGGCCCTCGGCATCGGCCGGCTCTCCGACCACCGCTGGGTGCGGGTGTCCGTGGGCACGCTCGTGGAGTTCTTCCGCGCCATCCCGGTGCTGCTCCTGATGATGTTCGCGAGCGCCCTCTACCGCGAGTTCACGACGGTCAGCTCCGACTTCCGCCCGATGTACGCGGTCGTCACCGGCCTGGTGCTCTACAACGCCTCCGTCATCGCCGAGGTCGTCCGGGCCGGCGTGCTCTCGCTGCCCCGGGGCCAGGGCGACGCGGCCGTCGCGCTCGGCATGCGCAAGGGCCAGACCATGCTGTACGTCCTGCTGCCGCAGGCCGTGACCGTCATGCTGCCCGCCCTGGTCAGCCAGCTCGTCGTCATCGTCAAGGACACCGCGCTCGGCGGCGCCCTGCTCGGCTTCGAGGACCTGCTCAGCCAGAACCGGCAGATCACGGCCAACTACGGCGCCAACACGATCGCCACCCTCACGGTCATCGCGCTGATCTACATCGCCGTCAACTTCCTCCTCACCACCTTCGCGAGCCGCCTGGAGCAGCGCCTGCGACGGGGCAGGAAGTCCCCCTCGGTGACCCTCCCGGCCCAGGCCGGAGCCCCCGAGGCGAAGGCGGAGGCCGTCAGCGGCGCCTGACCCCGCAGGGGTCCGTGGGTCCACAGGGGCGGGCGGGAGCGGCACCGACTTCAGGTCGGCCGCACCGCGCCCACCCCGTCGCTTGACGCAAGCACCCTCAGTGGGTTGCATACGGTCTGTGATCAACCACCGGGCTCGTGCCACACTCAGCTGTGCTGCCCCCATGACCGTCCGGCCTACAGGAGCCGCGCCGTGGACCCGGTGATCATCGTGGGCGCGGGGCCGGTCGGCCTCGCGCTCTCCCTCGCGCTCGCCGCGCAGGGCGTGCCCAGCGTCGTCCTCGACGAGGGCACCGGCAAGGAGGAACCCCGCCCGGCGCGGAGCGTCGTCCTGCGCGCCGACATGGCCGCCATGGTCGAGCGGCTCGGCTGCACGACCCTCCGTGACGAGGGCGTCCGCTGGATCGGCTGGCGCGGGATGCGCCGCCGCCAGGAGGTCCGCCGGATCACGCTCGACCTGGGGCTCGGCGGCACGGAGGAGTGGTCCGAGGACCCCGACGCGCCCGCCTCCCCGGCCGCCCCGCTGCACATCCCCCAGCACGCCCTGGCCCGCGGCCTGCGCGACGCCATCTCCCGGCAGAAGCTGATCCGGCTCGTCACCGACTCCCGGCTCGACACCATCGAGCAGGACCGGGACGGGATCGTCGCCCACACCCGCGGCCCGGAGGGCACCTGGTGGCGCGGCAGCCATCTCGTCGGCTGCGACGGGGCCCGCTCGACCGTGCGCAAGCTCCTCGGGATCCGCTTCCCGGGCCGCACGGCGGTGGAGCGGCACGCCGTCGCCGCGCTGCGCACCGAACTCCCCTGGCCCGGCGAGGCCCTGCTGCACCGCCAGCCGCCGTGGCGCGGTGCCCCCGAGGAGATCGCCGCGCGTCCGCTGCCCGACGGGGTGTGGCGGATCGACTGGCTGCTGCCGCCCCGCGGCGACCTGGTCACCCCGGACGCGCTGGTCGCCCGGATCCGCGAGACCCTGGCCGGCTGGTGCGACGGCATGACGCCCCCGTACGAGCTGATCGACACCGGCGTCCACACCCTGCACCACCGGCTCGCCCGCCGCTGGCGGGTGGACCGGGTCTTCCTCGCCGGGGACGCGGCGCACCTGCTCGGCGCGGTCGGCACCCAGGGCCTCGACGAGGGGCTGCGGGACGTGGACAACCTCGCGTGGAAACTCGCCCAGGCCTGGCACCACGGCGGCTCGGAGCGGCTCCTCGACAGCTACCAGAGCGAGCGGCGGACGGCCGTCGCGACCCGGCTGCGCGCGGCGGACCAGTCGCTGCCCGTGCTGCGCGGCGGCGGGGGCCTGCGGACGTACCTCCCGGGGGCCTCGCGCGGCCACGACGCCCTGCTGGCCGACGGCCACGTGGGGCGCGGCCCGCTCGGCGCGCCCCCGGCGTACCCCCACTCCCCCCTCGCGGCCCCCTGCACCGAGGGGCAGACGCCCGTCGGCACCCCGACGGGCGCCCCGGTCGAGGACGTCCGCGTGACCGCTCCCGACGGCACGACCGTACGGCTCCGGGACCGGCTCGGGCAGGGCCGGCTCCTGGTCCTCCTCGTCGCACCCGGCACCGGGGTGTGGGACCGGCGCCACTGGCGGACCGCGGGCGTGATGCCCCGGCTCGAAGAGGCCGTCCAGGCGCTCCCGATGAAGGCCGAGGTCCTGGTGACCGAGGCCTACCCGGGGGCTCCGGCCCACGCCGTCCTGCTCGTACGGCCCGACGGGCACCTCGTCGCCTCCTTCTCCGGGGTCCGCCCGGAGGAGCTGTACGCGGCGGCGGACGCGGCCCGCGGCGGCCCGGCCACCGAGGAGACCGCGACCGAGGAGACCACCGCGGAGAAGGCTCCTCCGGGGAAGACCCCTCCGGCGGGGAGGACCTCTCCGGTGAAGGCCACCTCGGAGAAGGCCCCTTCAGCGAAGACCCCTTCGGAGAAGGCCCCCGAAGTGTCCGCCGTGTCCGTGTCGGGCGACCGCACGGCGGACACGCATTGATTCCCGCAGGCGCACATGGTGTACTCCGGAACGTGACCGACACCGATGTGCGCCTGTGGCGGAGGGTCCATATGGACCTCGTCCGCTACGCGGGCTGCGTGTGTCGCCCGTCCTGCTGATCTCGCTTCTTTCCCCGCGCGCGCCCCGCCACCGACGTACGTCCGTCGTACCTCCGTGTGCCGTGTGCCGTCGCGCGCTCTTCCGCGAACCCCAGGACGGTCACCCGTGCCCCTGCACGTCACCCCCCTTCCCCCTGCCCTCTCCTCCTCGCCCTCCCCCACCTCGGCGGAACTCCTCGACTTCGTCCGGCGTACGGCGGCCGACAAGGAACTCGTCGACTCCCTGCCCCTCGACCCCGAGGGCCGTACCTGGGTACGGCTCGACGGCCCCGGCGGCAGCGAGGCCTGGCTCATCGGCTGGCCGCCCGGCACCGGCACCGGCTGGCACGACCACGCCGAGTCGCTGGGGGCCTTCGCTACCGCGCGCGGCACCCTGACCGAGAACTCCCTCGCCGTCCGGCTGCCGGCGAGCGGCTGGAAGACCCTGGAGCTGGCCGACGGCCTCGACCGCTCCCGGCGCCTTCCCGAGGGCACCGGCCGGGCGTTCGGCCGCCACCACGTGCACGAGGTGCTCAACGAGTCCACGGACACCCACGCGGTGTCGGTGCACGCCTACTACCCGCCGCTCCCGCTGATCCGGCGCTTCAGCCGGACGGGCCCGGTGCTCCGTCTCGAGCAGGTCGAGCGTCCGGAGGAGTGGCAGTGAGCGAGGACCGAGTGGGCATCGACGAGCTTCTGGAGCGGGTCCGGTCGGGCCTCGACCGGATCGAACCCCGAGCCGCCTACGAGGCGTACGAGGCGGGTGACGCGCTCCTGGTGGACACGCGCTACGCCGCCCTGCGCGAACGGGACGGCCTGATCCCGGGCGCGCTGATCGTGGAGCGCAACGAGCTGGAGTGGCGGCTCGACCCCCTGGGCAGCCACCGCGCGGCGGAGGCCGACAGCCACGACCTGCGGGTGGTGGTCCTCTGCAACGAGGGCTACGCCTCCTCCCTCGCGGCCGAGTCCCTGCGCCGCCTGGGCCTGCACCGGGCGACGGACCTCATCGGCGGCTTCCAGGCCTGGAAGGCCGCCGGCCTCCCGGTCCTCCTCCCGGCCACCCGCCCCTGACCGAACCCCACCCGCACCGGACGAACCCTTCTGTACCCCCGTCCCAGAAGGACCCACCGCTGACAGGCCTGTCTCAGCAGGGCCCACCGCTGAGGGGCTCGCCTCAGAAGAGCCCACCGCTGAGGGGCTCGCCTCAGAAGAGCCCCTCACCGACAGGCCCATCTCAGAAGGGCCCATCCCTGACGGGCTCGCCTCAGAAGGGCTCGTCCAGTCCCTCCGTGTCCTCGCCCTCGGCCTCAAGCGCCTGGCGGACGACACGGAGGGCCATGCCCTCCGGATACCCCTTGCGGGCGAGCATCCCCGCGAGCCGTCTCAGGCGCCGGTCGCGGTCGAGGCCGCGGGTGGCGCGCAGCTTGCGGTCCACGAGCTCGCGCGCCGTGGCCTCCTCCCGCTCGGAGTCGAGCTGCTCCACCGCCTCCTGGATGAGAGTCGGCTCGACGCCCTTGGTGCGCAGCTCCCGGGCGAGGGCCCGGCGGGCGAGGCCCCGCCCGTGGTGGCGGGACTCCACCCAGGCCCCCGCGAAGGCGGCGTCGTCGATGAGTCCGACGTCCTCGAACCGGGAGAGGACCTCCTCCGCCACCTCGTCGGGGATCTCCCGCTTGCGCAGCGCGTCGGCGAGCTGTTTGCGCGTGCGGGGGCTTCCGGTGAGCAGGCGCAGGCAGATCGCCCGCGCCCGCTCAGCCGGATCCTGGGGTGACAGCTCCTTCTCGGCCCTCGACGAGTCGGGGCTGTCACCCGGCCATTCGGTGCGCCCGGTCACTGCTTCAGCTCTTGACCGCGGTGGCCTTGGTCGCCTTCGCGGTCTTGCTCGCGGCAGCCGGGACGCTCTTGGCGTCGTCCGCGCCGGCCGCGTCGGCGGCACCCGCCGCGTCCGCACCCGGCTCGGCCGACAGCGCCTCGGGCCGGACGCCGACGCCCAGCTTCTCCTTGATCTTCTTCTCGATCTCGTTGGCGAGGTCGGGGTTGTCCTTCAGGAAGTTGCGGGCGTTCTCCTTGCCCTGGCCGAGCTGGTCGCCCTCGTACGTGTACCAGGCACCCGCCTTGCGCACGAAGCCGTGCTCCACGCCCATGTCGATCAGGCCGCCCTCGCGGCTGATGCCCTGGCCGTAGAGGATGTCGAACTCGGCCTGCTTGAAGGGGGGCGCGACCTTGTTCTTGACGACCTTGACGCGGGTGCGGTTGCCGACCGCCTCCGTGCCGTCCTTGAGGGTCTCGATGCGGCGGATGTCGAGGCGGACCGAGGCGTAGAACTTGAGGGCGCGGCCACCGGTCGTGGTCTCCGGCGAGCCGAACATGACGCCGATCTTCTCGCGGAGCTGGTTGATGAAGATCGCGGTGGTCTTGGACTGGTTGAGCGCGCTGGTGATCTTCCGGAGGGCCTGGCTCATCAGGCGGGCCTGGAGACCCACGTGCGAGTCGCCCATCTCGCCCTCGATCTCCGCACGCGGGACGAGCGCGGCGACGGAGTCGATGACGATCAGGTCGAGGGCGCCGGAGCGGACCAGCATGTCGACGATCTCGAGGGCCTGCTCGCCGTTGTCCGGCTGGGACAGGATGAGGTTGTCGATGTCGACGCCGAGCTTCTTGGCGTACTCGGGGTCGAGGGCGTGCTCGGCGTCCACGAAGGCGACCTGGCCGCCGGCCTTCTGGGCGTTGGCCACGGCGTGCAGGGTCAGGGTCGTCTTACCGGAGGACTCCGGACCGTAGATCTCCACGACACGGCCGCGCGGCAGGCCGCCGACACCGAGGGCGACGTCGAGGGCGGTCGATCCGGTGGAGATCACCTCGATCGGCTCCTGGGTGCGGTCGCCCATGCGCATCACGGCGCCCTTGCCGAATTGGCGTTCAATCTGTGCGAGCGCGGCGTCGAGAGCCTTCTCGCGGTCGGTTCCTGCCATGGGTTCCACCCGGTTTGCTTGAGTCGATCGCTTCATGTGAAAGACGCTAACCCCTGCCACTGACAACGGGCCCCGGCGTCCCCTCCGACCTGTGGATAACCCGGCGAAAAGCCCGTGATTCCAAGGGTCGCGCTTCCATGAGAATGGATGTTCGATTTCAGTGTCAAGCGCACCACGCGGCCACCGCCCGGGCGTTTCACGGCGGCCGCCAGGCCCTCGGCGCGACTCCCGTCGACGTGGGCCAGGGCGACGTGCCGTGGATGGTCCTCGCCCACCCGGAGGGCCACGACTGCTTCCGCATCCTCGCCCGGTCGTCCTGTCAGGGGGCCTTCACCACGCCGGGCGGTCGTACGACACCCAGCGGATCCCCAGCCGCGCGGAGCCCGGGAGGAGCGGCCCCGGGGGCGTGCCGGCGTTCGGCGTCCCGTGCTGCTTCAGCGGCCGAAGGCTCAGGACTCCTTCTTCGAGTGCAGCGCCTTCTGCAGCCGGGCCACGACGGCCTCCCCGTACCTCCGGTGGCCGTGGACGCGCGGGTCGTCCGTCACGTCGTACCGCTTCACGTACGCGCCCAGGAAGGCCTGGAGGGTGGCGACGGCCGGGATGGCGATCAGCGCGCCGACGGCCCCGAGCAGCGCCGTGCCCGCGATGACCGAGCCGAAGGCCACCGCCGGGTGGATGTCCACGGTCTTCGAGGTGAGCTTCGGCTGGAGCACGTAGTTCTCGAACTGCTGGTAGATCACGACGAAGCCGAGCACCCACAGCGCGTACCAGGGGTTGACCGTGAAGGCGATCAGCATCGGCAGGGCACCCGCCAGATAGGTGCCGATGGTCGGGATGAACTGCGAGACCAGGCCGACCCAGACGGCGAGCGCCGGGGCGTACGGCACGCCCAGGATCTCGAAGACCACGAAGTGCGCGATGCCCGAGACGAGGGCCATCAGGCCGCGCGAGTAGAGGTAGCCACCGGTCTTGTCGACGGCGATCTCCCACGCCCGCAGGACCTCGGTCTGCCGGGCCGGCGGCAGGACGGAGCAGAGCGCGCGCCGCAACCGGGGCCCGTCGGCCGCGAAGTAGAACGAGAACAGGAAGATCGTGAGGAGCCGGAAGAGCCCGCCGAGGACGGTGGCGGAGACGTCGAGGACGCCGGACGCGCTGTTCTGCACGTACTTCTGCAGCCAGTCGGAGCTGAGCACGCTGTCCTGGACCTCGACGCGCGAGAGCTCCGTGTGGAAGTTCTGGTTGATCCAGTTGATCAGCGAGTCGAGGTACTTGGGGAAGTTCTCGACCATGTCCACGATCTGGCCGGCGAGCATCGAGCCGAGGAGGACGACGAAGCCGATGCCGAAGACCGCGACGGCGAAGAAGACCAGGAAGGTGGCGAGGCCGCGGCGCATCCCGCGCGCCGCCATGCGCCCGACCGCCGGTTCGATGGCGAGGGCGAGGAAGAAGGCGAGCAGGATGTTGACGAGGAGCCCGACGAGCTGGTGGAAGGCCCAATTGCCGAGGAGGAAACAGGCGTAGAGCGCGAGGGCGAGCACGAGCGCGCGGGGCAGCCAGCGCGGCATCCGCGCGGAAGCGGCGGCCGGCCCCGCGCCCGGGTCCGCCGTCGGGGTGGTCGCGTCCGCCGTCGGGGCGGCCGCGACGCTCTCCACGGCTCTCGCTCCCGCTGCCGTTCCCGCCACGGCGACCTGCGCCGGGGCCGGGTTCGGCGCCGGGGAGGCCGTCGCGCCGGTCACGTCGGGCACGTCGTTCGGTTCGGTCTTCTCGGTGTCGTCAGTCGGGGCCACCCCGCCAGTCTCGCGCACCGCGCGGACATTCCACCCGGGACCCCCGCACATCCCCGCCAGTCACCCCGCGGTTCGCCTTCCGGTCACCGCTTGTCGGCCGGTACGTCGACGGCCGCGCAGACGGCACGCCACACGTCCTTCGCCTCCCAGCCGGCGTCCAGCGCCTCGCGCACCGTCCGGCCCCCGAGCTCCGTCATCACGTGATCGCTCGCGAAGGACTCCGCGTAGGACGCACCGAAGTGGTCGGCCATCCGTTCCCAGAAAATCGTCAACCGCATGACCCCAGTATCCCGCTCCCAAGAGTGCAGCCCGCTCCGCAGGTCTTGTCACCGCGCTTTTCCGCCCTACGGTCGGAGCATGGCCGAAAACCTCCTCTCCTCCCCGCCGTCGACCTCCCTGGCGCGTGCCGAGCGCTTCGTCTGGCTGACGGCCCGTGTCCTCGAACAGCGCCGGTTCGCCTACCACTTCCTGCGCGGTGGCGCGGACCACGTCGAGACCGCCCTGGCGGCGTACCTCAACGAGGACGGCGGCTACGGACACGCGCTCGAACCGGATCTCCGCGGTCCGGTGAGCCAGCCGCTGCACACCGCGCACGGGCTGCGCGTCCTCGACTCCATCGGCCGCTGCGGCGGGCTGCGCGTGGAGCGGATCTGCCGCTACCTCACGGAGGTCTCCACGCACGACGGGGCGCTCCCGGCGATCCACCCGTCCCAGCGCGGCTACCCGTCGGCGCCCTTCGTGCCGGTCGTCGACTCCCCGCCGAGCGCGCTGCTCTCGACCGGCCCGGTGGTCGGCCTGCTGCACCGCAACCAGGTGTGGCACGCGTGGCTGTTCCGGGCCACCGAGTTCTGCTGGTCGGCCGTGGAGTCGCTGGAGGAGTCCCATCCGTACGAGGTCCAGGCGGCCGTCGCCTTCCTGGACGGGGCCCCCGACCGGCCGCGCGCGGAGGCGGCCGCCGACCGGCTCGGCCGGCTCGTCCGGGAGCAGCGGCTCGCCGTCCTGGATCCCGGCCGGCCGGAGGACTTCCCGGTCCCGGAGGGGTACGCGCCCGGTGAGCACCACTATCCGCACGACTACGCGCGCGTGCCGGACTCGCTGGCCGCGCGCTGGTTCACGGACAAGGAGATGGCCCGCTCCCTCGACCGGCTCGAAGCCGAGCAGCAGGAGGACGGAGGCTGGCCGATCCGCTGGCGCGCCTGGGCTCCCGGCTCGGCCCTGGAGTGGCGCCCGATCGTCACCATCGAGGCACTGCGCACCCTGCGGGCCCACGGCCGCGCCATCGCGTGACGCGCCCGCGTACGGGGCTCCTGCCGCCGCCGGTCCCGTACGCATACGGCTCCGGCCGTCGCCGTCACCAGCCCAGGGCCCGCACCCCCGCCGTGACGGCGACGGCGGCGCCCACGACGACCAGGAACGGTGCGCGCAGGACGAGCGCGACGGCGGCCGCGGCGAGCCCGGCGGCCCGGGCGTCCAGGACGAGGTCGCCGCCCGCGCTGAAGGTCTGCTGCGCGGTGAGCGCGGCGAGCAGCGCCACGGGGAGGAGGGCGGCGAGCCGCTGGACGAGCGGGCGTTCCAGCGCGCCGGCGGGGACGAGCAGGCCGACCAGCTTGACCAGGTAGCACCCGGCGGCGGTGAGGGCGATCGCGATCCAGACGTTCATCGGGGGTCCTTCTCTCCTCCGGTGGGGGCCGTGCGCCGGCCCTGGGCCCAGAGCACGGCGGGCGCGGCGAGGGCGGCGGCGAGGACCGGGACGCCGGCCGGCAGGACGGGCAGCAGCCCGAGGCCGAGCAGGACGGCGATCCCGGCGGTGGCGCGCTCGGTGGCGGACTTCAGCATGGGGGCGAGCAGGGCCAGGAAGACGGCGGGTCCTGCGGCGTCGAGCCCCCAGGCCGCGGTGTCGCCGATCGCCTCGGCCCCGAGGGCGCCGAGGAACGTGGTCAGGTTCCACAGGACGTACAGGGTGACGCCGGTGACGGTGAAGCCGATCCGGACGGCCCTGCGGGACGGCTGGGCGAGCGCGACGGCCGTGGTCTCGTCGATGACCCAGTGCGCGGCGAGGGGCCTGACGGCCTTCGGCAGGGCGAGGAGCTGGGAGAGCCGCAGCCCGTAGAAGGCGTTGCGGGTGCCCAGGAAGAAGGCGCCGGCGGCGGCCGTGAAGGGGTTGCCGCCCGCGGCGAGCGCTCCGACCAGGGCGAACTGCGAGGCGCCGGTGAAGACGAGCAGGCTGAGGACGCAGGTCTGGAGGAGGCTGAGGCCGGAGCCCGCCGAGGTCACGCCGAAGGCGAAGCCGGAGAGCCCGACGGCGACGCCGACGCCGAGCGCGTCGCGGACGACGGCCGCGTCGGGCTTGGCGGGGGTGCCGTCGCGTATGACGGGGGTTGCTGTCTGTTCTGCCACGTCAGGGACGTTACGGGGCCGGTGCCGTCCCGGTCTTGTACGTTCTTGCGGCACCACGGCACCACGGCGACGCGGCAACGCGGCAACGCGGCAACGCAGCGAGCCGGCGGCTACGAAGCCCGCCGTCCCGTACCCCGCGCGCGTTGGTAGGCGCCCGGCGGGACCCCGACGCTGCGGGTGAAGTGCCGGCTGAGGTGGGACTGGTCGGTGAAGCCGACGGCGGCGGCCGCCTCCGCCGGGGGCGTCCCCGCGTCGAGGAGCTGCCGGGCCCGACGTACGCGCGCGTCGGTGAGCCAGGTGTGCGGCGGCATCCCGTACGCCTCGCGGAAGGCACGGAGCAGGGCGAACGGGCTGGTGCCGAGGTCGGTGGCGAGCCGTTCCAGGGTCGGCGGCCCGGCCATCCCCGCCTCCAGGACGTCACGCGCGCGTGCCGCGTTCCGGGCGCCCGCCGAGCGGGGCGGGAGCGGGGCGAGCGGTCCGCCGTGGCTGCGCAGGAGCCGGGCGGTGACCAGGCGCAGCAGGCTGTCCGCGGCGAGCGCGTTGCCCTCCTCCGCGGCCCGGTGGACGCCGACGACGAGCCGGGCGGCGTACGGGTCGTCGACGACGGGCGAGGTGAAGCCGACCGCGCCGCGCAGGGCGAGGGTGTCTGCGGCGATCGAGCGGACGATCTCCGCGTCGGGGTAGATCGTCCGGTAGGTCCAGCCCTCGGGCACGGCCGCGTGCCCGGTGTGCGGGGTGTCCGGGTTGACCAGGGCGAGCTGTCCGGGCCCGGCGTGGACGAGCTCGTCGCGGTGGTGGAAGGCCTCGACGCCCTCGGTGATCGCGGCGAAGACGAAGGTCTCGTGGGTGTGCCGGGCGAAGGCCTTGCGGATGTAGTGGGCGTGCAGCAGGTCGACCCCGGGCAGCTCGGCGAACCGCCAGTACCGTGCCCGCTCCCCGCTCGCGCCGCCCTGCTCCGTACCCCTGGCCATTCCCCCATTCTGCGCCCCGCCGGCGCCCCTCGACGAACGGGATTCCCCCAGGTCGGGGCGGTTGTCAGTGGGCGGGTGCACGATGGGGGGCATGGTCAGGTCCGCGCTCGACTCGTTCTCCCCCGCGACCCGTGGCTGGTTCACCGGGGCCTTCGCCGCGCCCACGGCTGCGCAGGAGGGCGCCTGGCGGGCCATCGGCGCGGGTTCCGACGTGCTCGTCGTCGCGCCGACCGGCTCGGGCAAGACGCTCGCGGCGTTCCTCGCCTCCCTGGACCGGCTCGCGGCCTCGCCTCCGCCCGCCGAGGCGAAGAAGCGCTGCCGCGTGCTGTACGTGTCGCCGCTGAAGGCCCTCGCCGTGGACGTCGAGCGGAACCTGCGCTCGCCGCTGACCGGCATCCGCCAGGAGTCGGTGCGGCTCGGCCTGCCCGAGCCGGACGTCCGGGTCGGGATCCGGTCCGGGGACACCCCGGCGGCCGAGCGCCGGGCGCTCGCGACCCGGCCGCCGGACATCCTGATCACCACCCCCGAGTCCCTGTTCCTGATGCTGACCTCCGCCGCGCGCGAGGCCCTGTCGGGCGTGGAGACGGTCATCCTGGACGAGGTCCACGCGGTCGCGGGCACGAAGCGGGGCGCGCACCTGGCGCTCTCCCTGGAGCGGCTCGACGAGCTGCTGCCCCGCCCGGCGCGCCGGATCGGCCTGTCGGCCACGGTCCGCCCGGTCGACGAGGTGGCCCGCTACCTGTCCCCGGGGCGCGCGGTGGAGATCGTGCAGCCGCCGTCGGGCAAGGAGTTCGACCTCTCCGTCGTCGTGCCCGTCGAGGACATGGGCGAGCTGGGGGGCTCCCCGGCCTCCGAGGGCAAGGACGGCGGGGACAGGCCGTCGATCTGGCCGCACGTCGAGGAGCGGATCGCCGACCTGGTCCAGGCCCACCGCTCCACGATCGTCTTCGCGAACTCCCGGCGGCTCGCCGAGCGCCTGTGCAACCGGCTCAACGAGATCGCGTACGAGCGGGCGACGGGCGAGCCGCTCCCGGAGGGCGCTCCGCCGGCCGAGGTCATGGCCCAGTCGGGGGCGGCGCAGGGCGCCCCGCCGCTGCTCGCCCGGGCCCACCACGGTTCGGTGTCGAAGGAGCAGCGCGCCCAGGTGGAGGAGGACCTGAAGGCGGGCCGGCTGCCCGCCGTGGTGGCCACCTCCAGCCTGGAGCTGGGCATCGACATGGGCGCGGTCGACCTGGTCGTGCAGGTCGAGTCGCCGCCCTCGGTGGCCTCGGGGCTCCAGCGGGTGGGCCGCGCGGGCCACCAGGTCGGGGCGGTCTCCACGGGCGTGGTCTTCCCCAAGTACCGGGGCGACCTGGTGCAGGCGGCCGTGGTCACCGAGCGGATGCGTTCGGGCGCGATCGAGTCGATGCGGATCCCCGCCAACCCGCTGGACGTCCTCGCGCAGCAGCTGGTCGCCATGGTCGCGCTCGACACCTGGCAGGTGGACGAGCTGCTCGCGGTGGTGCGCCGCGCGGCCCCGTTCTCCTCGCTGCCGGAGTCGGCGTTCACCGGCGTCCTGGACATGCTGGCCGGCCGCTATCCCTCGGACGCCTTCGCCGAGCTGCGCCCGCGCGTGGTCTGGG
This sequence comes from Streptomyces sp. NPDC021012, assembly GCF_044333355.1. Classification (NCBI taxonomy): domain Bacteria; kingdom Bacillati; phylum Actinomycetota; class Actinomycetes; order Kitasatosporales; family Streptomycetaceae; genus Streptomyces; species Streptomyces sp. NPDC021012. Next base: position 22,143 of record NZ_JBIRQU010000015.1, on the reverse strand, counting down.
ACCGGGTGGCCGGGACGGTCACGGGACGGCCGGGGGCGCAGCGGCTCGCCGTCACCTCGGGCGGCACGATCCCCGACCGCGGTCTGTTCGGCGTCTTCCTCGCGGGCTCGGACCCCAAGAAGGGCGGGGGCCGGGTCGGCGAGCTCGACGAGGAGATGGTGTACGAGTCGCGGGTCGGCGACGTCTTCACGCTCGGCACCACCTCCTGGCGGATCGAGGACATCACCCGGGACCGGGTGCTGGTCTCCCCCGCGCCCGGGGCGCCGGGCCGGCTGCCGTTCTGGAAGGGCGACCAGCTGGGCCGCCCGCTCGAACTGGGGCGGGCGGTGGGCGCCTTCCTCCGCGAGGTCGGCGCCCTGGGGGACGAGGACGCGCGCCTGCGGCTGCTCGCCGCGGGCCTGGACGCCTGGGCCGCGGAGAACGTCCTCGCGTACCTCGGGGAGCAGCGCGAGGCCTGCGGTCACGTGCCGGACGACCGGACGATCCTGGTCGAGCGCTTCCGGGACGAGCTCGGGGACTGGCGGGTCGTCATCCACTCCCCGTTCGGGGCGCAGGTGCATGCCCCGTGGGCGCTGGCGCTCGGCGCGCGGCTCACCGAGCGGTACGGCATGGACGCGCAGGTGATGCACGCGGACGACGGCATCGTGCTGCGCCTGCCGGACGCCGACCTGATGGGCCTGGACATGGGCCTGGACCTCCTCGACGACGAGCCGGTCGATCCGGGCCGGCACCTGGACACGACGTACGACGCGGACAAGGCGCCGGTCGGCGCGGCCGACGCCCTGTTCGACAAGGGCGAGATCGGGCAGATCGTCACCGACCAGGTGGGCGGCTCCGCGCTGTTCGCCTCCCGCTTCCGGGAGTGCGCGGCCCGCGCCCTGCTGCTGCCCAAGCGGAACCCGGGCAAGCGCACCCCGCTGTGGCAGCAGCGGCAGCGCGCGGCCCAGCTGCTCCAGGTGGCGAGCGAGTTCGGCTCGTTCCCGATCGTCCTGGAGGCCGTCCGCGAGTGCCTCCAGGACGTCTTCGACCTCCCGGGCCTCGAAGAGCTGATGGGGGACATCGAGGCCCGCCGGGTCCGCCTCGTCGAGGTCACCACCCCCGAGCCCTCCCCCTTCGCCCGCTCGCTGCTCTTCGGCTACGTGGCGCAGTTCCTGTACGAGGGCGACTCGCCGCTGGCCGAGCGGCGGGCGGCCGCGCTCTCCCTGGACTCCCGGCTGCTCGCGGAGCTCCTCGGCCAGGCCGAGCTGCGCGAGCTGCTCGACCCCGAGGTCCTGGCGGAGCTGGAGCGGGAGCTCCAGTGGCTGACGGAGGACCGCCGCGTCAAGGACGTGGAGGGCGTCGCCGACCTGCTGCGGGTCCTGGGCCCGCTGACGGACGCGGAGCTGGCCGGGCGCGGCGCCGAGGGCGGCTGGGCGCCCGAGCTGGAGGCGGCCCGCCGGGCGATCCGGGTGCGGATCGGCGGCCGGGACCACTGGGCGGCGATCGAGGACGCGGGGCGGCTCCGGGACGCCCTGGGCACGGCCCTGCCGGTCGGCGTGCCCGAGGCCTTCACCGAGCCGGTCAAGGACCCGCTGGGCGACCTCCTCGCGCGGTACGCGCGCACGCACGGCCCGTTCACCTCCTCCCAGGCCGCCACCCGCTTCGGCCTCGGCGCGGCCGTCACCGACGGCGCCCTCCAGCGCCTCGCCTCCTCGGGCCGGGTCGTCCAGGGCGAGTTCCACCCCTCGGGCATCGGCCAGGAGTGGTGCGACGCGACCGTGCTGCGGCGGCTGCGGCGCCGCTCCCTGGCGGCCCTGCGCCAGGAGCTGGAGCCGGTGCCGCCGGCGGCCCTCGCCACCTTCCTGCCGCAGTGGCAGCACCTGGGGAGCAACAGCCTGCGCGGCATCGACGGCCTCGCGCGCGCGATCGAGCAGCTCCAGGGCGCGCCGGTCCCGGCCTCGGCCCTGGAGAAACTGATCCTGCCGTCCCGGGTCCGCGACTACTCCCCGGCCCTCCTCGACGAGCTGACGACGACCGGCGAGGTCGTCTGGGCGGGCGCGGGCTCGCTCCCCGGCAAGGACGGCTGGGTCTCCCTCTACCTGGCGGACGCGGCCCCCCTGCTCCTCCCGCCCGCGCACCCCCTGGAGCCGACCGCCCTGCACGAGTCCGTCCTCACGGCCCTCTCCGGCGGGTACGGCCTGTTCTTCCGGCAGATCGCCGACCAGATCCGGGCCACCACCCACCCGGACGCCACCGATCCGCAGCTCGCCGACGCCCTCTGGGACCTGGCCTGGTCGGGCCGGCTCACCAACGACACCCTGGCCCCGCTGCGCGCGCTCCTCGGCTCGGGCCGCACGGCGGGCTCCACCGCCCACCGGGCGCGGCGCACGGTCCCGCGCGGCCGGTACGGGACGCTGACGGCCGCGGCCCGCCCGGCGTCCCGCACGGGCCCGCCGACGGTCTCCGGCCGCTGGTCCCTCCTCCCTCCCCCCGAACCGGAGCCGACGCACCGGGCCCACGCCCTGGCCCGCACCCTCCTGGACCGGCACGGCGTGGTCACCCGGGGCGCGGTGGCCGCCGAGGGCGTGGAGGGCGGCTTCTCGGCCACGTACCGGATCCTCGCGGCCTTCGAGGACAGCGGGCAGGCCCGGCGGGGCTATGTCGTGGAGGGGCTCGGCGCGGCCCAGTTCGCGATGGACGGGGCGGTGGACCGGCTGCGCGCGGCGGCGACCGCCCGCGACCGCGGCGCCGAGGCCGCGGCGGGCCCCCGCGCCCTGGTCCTGGCGGCGGCCGACCCGGCGAACGCGTACGGAGCGGCCCTCCCCTGGCCCGAGCCCCCGACCGGCGCCGGCCACAAGCCGGGCCGCAAGGCGGGCGCGATGGTGGTCCTGGTCGACGGTGAGCTCACGCTCTACATGGAGCGCGGCGGCAAGACGCTCCTGTCCTGGCCGACGGACCCGGAGGACCCGGCCCTGGGAGCGGCGGCGGCGGCCCTGGCCGAGTCGGCGAAGGCGGGCACGCTGGGCACGGTCACGGTGGAGCGCGTCAACGGCGCGACGTCCCTGACGTCCCCCCTGTCCCGCCCCCTGGAATCGGCCGGCTTCCTGGCCACCCCCAGAGGCCTCCGCCTCCGCCCCTGACTCCCCGGGCCCCACAATGGACCCATGCCCGAAGGAGACACCGTCTGGCAGACCGCCCACCGCCTGCATGCCGCGCTCGCCGGGCGGGTCCTCACCCGCGCCGACCTCCGCGTGCCCCGGTTCGCGACCGCCGACCTCACCGGCCGCACGCTCCTCGACGTCACCCCGCGCGGCAAGCACCTGCTCGCCCGCGTCGAGGGCGGGCTCACCCTCCACTCGCATCTGCGGATGGACGGCGCGTGGCGGGTGTACGCCACCGGGGAGCGCCCGCGCGGCGGCCCCGAGCACCAGATCCGGGCGATCCTCGGGAACGCCGAGTCCACCGCGTACGGCTACCGCCTGCCGGTCCTCGATCTCATCCGTACCGCCGAGGAGGCGGCCCTCGTGGGCCATCTCGGCCCCGACCTGCTCGGCCCGGACTGGGATCCCGAGGAGGCCGTACGACGGCTCGTCGCCGACCCGGCGAGAACGCTGGGCGAGGCCCTGCTCGACCAGCGCAACCTGGCCGGCATCGGCAACGTGTACAAGTCGGAGCTGGCGTTCCTGGCCGCCGTCACCCCCTGGCTCCCGGTCGGTGAGCTCGCCCCCGAGGTCCCGGCCCGCCTGGTCGCCACGGCCCACCGCCTCCTGGAGGCCAACAAGGACCGTCCGGACCGGCGCACCACGACCACGCGCCGCCCCGGCACCCCGCTCCACGTCTACGGCCGCGAGGGCCGGTCCTGCCTCCGCTGCGGCACCGCGATCCGGAAGGCGGAGCTGGGCGACCGGGTCACGTACTGGTGCCCGGGCTGCCAAAGAGGACCCTCCGACTGCCGAAAAGGGCCCTCCGCCGCCCCGCACGACAATTGACGACCCGTCAGATCCGGTCGTACGGTCCGGACATGACGACGACTCCACCGCCACGGGCGCTCCCGGCATACGACCTGACCGGCCGCACCGCGTTCGTCACCGGCGCCGCGAGCGGCATCGGCCGCGCCACGGCGGCCCTCCTGGCCCGCGCCGGCGCCACCGTCCACTGCGCCGACCGCGACGAGGGCGGCCTGAAGGAGACCGCGGCGCTGATCGCCCGGCAGGGCGGGACCGCGCACATCCACCCCCTGGACGTCACCGACCGGCCCGCCCTGGCGGCGGCCGTCCGGGCCGCCGGCCCCCTGCACGTCATGGCCGCCATCGCGGGAATCATGCACACGAGCACGGTCCTGGAGACCCGGGACGAGGACCTCGACCGCGTCCTCGCCGTCAACTTCAAGGGCGTGCTGTACGCATGCCAGGAGGCGGCCCGTTCGATGATCGACGCCGGCGTCCCCGGTTCGATCGTGACGATGGCCTCGGGCGCGATGGACACCGCGAGTCCGGGCCTGCTCTGCTACAGCGTCACCAAGGCGGCCGTGGTCCAGCTGACGAAGACCCTGGCGACGGAGGCGGGCCCGCGCGGCATCCGGGTCAACGCGATCGCCCCGGGCTGGATCCGCACCCCGATGACGGACCGCCACGAGCCCGCCGCCCAGGAGCAGGCCGAGGCCGCGATGGTCCGTCACTCACCGCTGGGCCGGGTCGGCGAGGCCGAGGACATCGCGCACGCGGTCCTGTACCTCGCCTCCGACGCCTCCGCGTTCACGACCGGTCAGATCCTCCGCCCCAACGGCGGTGTCGCGATGCCCTGGTGACGCCCCGGGCCGGCGGACCGGGAACCCGCCGCCCCGACGAGGCCGCCACGTGCACCGGCAGCAGGCTCAGCCCCCAGCCGCCCGCGGCCACCGCTCCCTCGACCGGCCCGGTCTCCGCCGGTACGAGCAGCAGGCGCAGCACCGCCCACCACCAGAGCCCTCCGGCGGCGAGGCCGCACGCGAACAGCGCGAGCGTCACCAGCGGAACCCGTCGCCGTACCATGGCCGCCTCCTGCGGTCGACGCTAGACCGGCAGGATCACCCTGCGGGAGGGCGCACCGGTGGCAACCCCGGCGCACACGGCCCAGTCGTACGTCCCTCCCACCATGGCACGCCACACCGGAACCCGGCATCTCAGGAAAACCGCCTCAAAGTACCCGGAAATGAGAAAAGCCCCGGTCAGCGCCCCACGAAGAGGCACCGACCGGGGCTTTACCCCGCTTCGGTTCAGGCAGCGACGACGTCCACCGCTTCGGCGGGCGCCTTGATGGTCACCCGCCCGGTGGGCACACCGGCCACCGACGTCACCGACACCGAATTGAGCATCGGGCGCACCGGCGTCGGCACCGGTTCGCTCGCCGCTGCCGACTCGGCCAGTTCGGCCAGCGACAGTTCGTCACTCACTTCGCGCATGAGCTCGGACATCCGTACATCCAGCGCGTCGCAGATCGCGGAGAGCAGCTCGGAGGAAGCCTCCTTCTGCCCCCGCTCCACCTCGGAGAGATAGCCGAGCGAGACTCGGGCGGACGAGGAGACTTCGCGCAGAGTACGGCCCTGGCGCTGGCGCTGCCGACGCAGCACGTCACCCAGCAGGCGACGGAGCAGAATCATCGGTGGCTCCCTCCTCGGACCGCGTAGCCGCATCCTTCACGCCCCACCGTACCGCCTCGCGCCGCGGCCGTGCGGGGAGCGATGTCGTGTTCACTCAGGGCTGCAAACATCAAATCCCCCCGTTGTGTTCCGTATCCTGTGCCCGCGCATTTCCCGAGAGTTCCTCACGGAGCAGTTCCAGTACGCTCCGTACGCTCTCTCTACGGATTTCCGTACGGTCGCCGTTCAACCTCAACGACACCACTTTCCCGGCGCGGGCGCTCGTCGTGGCGGGGCCGGCGACGGCCACGTAGACGGTTCCGACGGGCTGACCGTCCTGCGGGGCGGGGCCCGCGACCCCGGTCGTCGAGATGCCCCAGTCGGCGCCGAGCCGGTCCCGTACACCCGCCGCCATCTGCAGCGCGACCTCCGGATCCACCGCTCCGCGCTCCGCGAGCAAGGCCCCGTCGACGCCGAGGAGCTCGCACTTGAGGGTCGTGGCGTAAGCCGTGACCGACCCCCGGAAGGACGCCGAGGCGCCGGGCACGCCGGTGAGCTCGGCGGCCACCAGACCGCCCGTGAGCGACTCCGCGGCGGCCAGCGTCTGGTCACGCTCCGCAAGCAGCGCCAGCACCCGGGCGGCCTCGGTCATCGCGTCGCCGTCTCCGACCGCGCCGCCGCCCGCTCCACCGCGAGTCCCTTGCGCCTCAAGGCGACGGCCTGTCGCACGTAGTCCAGACCGGTGACGACCGTCAGCACGACGGCCACCGCCATCACCCAGAAGCGGAGGGTGGCCAGGGGACCGGTGAGCACGAGGACGTACATGCCGACGGCCGTGCCCTGGGCGAGCGTCTTCATCTTGCCGCCGCGGCTGGCCGGGATGACCCCGTGCCGGATGACCCAGAACCGCATCAGGGTGATCCCGAGCTCCCGGGCGAGGATGACCCCGGTGACCCACCAGGGCAGGTCCCCGAGCGAGGACAGCGAGACGAGTCCGGCCGCCATGATCGCCTTGTCGGCGATCGGGTCGGCGATCTTCCCGAAGTCGGTGACCAGGTTGTACGCACGGGCGAGGTGCCCGTCGAAGACGTCCGTGATCATGGCCACCGCGAACGCCGCCCAGGCCCAGGCCCGCCACACGGGGTCGTGCCCGCCGTCCTGGAGCAGCAGCACCACGAAGCCCGGCACGAGGACGAGCCGGATCATGGTGAGGATGTTCGCGATGTTCCACAGGCTGGCCTGGTTGACGGCCGCCGCGCCCAGCTTGCCGCGGGGCGCCGGCCTACCGGTCCCGCCCGTCGCGGATGCCGGGACTCCGGTCATCTGCCCGCCTCCTCGAAAAGACACTCGGCCACCAGGTCGACGCCCTCCGTGCCGACGACCTTCGCCCTGACCATACGGCCCGGGGCGAGCTCGGGGCCCGCACCCCCGTCCGTGGTGAGCAGGAGCACCTGTCCGTCGGTCTCGGGCGCCTGGTGGGCCGCGCGGCCGATCCAGCCGCCCGCCTCGTCCTCGTCGTCCGACTCGGACTCGACGAGTACTTCCAGGGTCTCTCCGATCCGCTCCTCCGCGCGCTGCGCGGTGAGCTCCTCGGCGAGCCGGGAGAGGTGGGCCAGGCGCTCGTCGACGACGTCCTGGTCGAGCTTGTGCTCGTACGTGGCGGCCTCGGTGCCGTCCTCGTCCGAGTAGCCGAAGACGCCGATGGCGTCGAGGCGCGCGTGGGTGATGAAGCGTTCCAGCTCGGCGAAGTCCGCCTCGGTCTCGCCGGGGAAGCCGACGATGAAGTTGGACCGGGCACCGGCCGTGGGCGCCTTGGAGCGGATGGTCTCCAGGAGCTCCAGGAAGCGGTCGGTGTCGCCGAAGCGGCGCATGGCCCGCAGCACGTCGGGGGCGCTGTGCTGGAAGGACAGGTCGAAGTAGGGCACGACCTTCTCGGTCGACGTGAGGACGTCGATCAGGCCCGGGCGCATCTCGGCGGGCTGGAGGTAGCTGACGCGGACGCGCTCGATGCCGTCCACGGCGGCCAGCTCGGGCAGCAGGCTCTCCAGGAGCCGGATGTCGCCGAGGTCCTTGCCGTAGGAGGTGTTGTTCTCGGAGACCAGCATGACCTCCTTCACGCCCTGCTCGGCGAGCCAGCGCGTCTCGTTCAGCACGTCCGAGGGACGGCGGGAGACGAAGGAGCCGCGGAAGGAGGGGATGGCGCAGAAGGAGCAGCGGCGGTCGCAGCCGGAGGCCAGCTTCACGGAGGCGACGGGGCTGGTGTCCAGGCGGCGGCGGAGCGGCGCGCGAGGCCCGGAGGCGGGCGCGAGGCCCTCGGGCAGGTCGCTCGGCACGTTCTCGGGGGCGTCCACGGTGCCGTGTCCGGGCAGGGCCACGGTCGCGGCGGCCTCCTGGCGCTCCACGGGGGACAGCGGCAGCAGCTTGCGCCGGTCACGGGGGGTATGGGCCTCGACACTGCCACCGCTGAGGATGGTCTGGAGGCGGTTGGAGATGTCGGCGTAGTCGTCGAAGCCGAGGACGCCGTCGGCCTCCGGGAGGGCTTCGGCGAGCTCCTTGCCGTAGCGCTCGGCCATGCAGCCGACGGCGACGACGGCCTGGGTCTTGCCGTGGTCCTTCAGATCATTGGCTTCGAGGAGGGCGTCGACGGAGTCCTTCTTGGCGGCTTCGACGAATCCACAGGTGTTGACGACGGCGACATCCGCGTCCTCGGCGTTCTCGACGAGCTCCCAGCCGTCCGCTGCCAAGCGGCCTGCGAGCTCCTCCGAGTCCACCTCGTTACGGGCGCAGCCAAGAGTGACAAGGGCGACGGTACGGCGTTCGGGCATGGACTCAAGACTACTTCGTCCCGGCCGTTCCCCCGTCGCGCAGGGTTCACCTGCGCGACAGAGGTCACATCACACGGGGTGCTGCGGGGCTCAGCCGGCCTCGGGGTCGCCCTTGGTGTAGCTGAGCCGCTCGACCTGGCCGGATTCGAACTTGTCCTCGAGCTTCTTGCCGTTCACGTAGAGCTCGATCGCACCGGCGTTGCCGAGGACGAGATCGACGCGCTCGTCGTCCTGGAAGGTCTTGGACTCGCCCTTGAGGAGGAGCCCGTCGAAGAGGAGCTTGCCGTCGTGCGCCTTGGCCGAGATCCAGCTCTTGTCGTCGATCGCGGAGAGCTTGACCGTGACCTTGTCCTGCGGGACGGCCGCGATCGCGCTCTCGGTGGGCTTGGGCGCGGGCTTGACGGGCTTCGGCTTGGCGGCGGACGTCGCCTTCTCCGGCGCGGGCGCCGGGCCGCCGTCGGCCACGGTGGTCCCCGCCGTGGTGTCGTTCCCGTTGAACATCGTGTAGCCGACGAAACCGACGACGGCGACGATGGCCGCGACCATCGCGGCGGTCCAGTTGGGCCTGCGCGGCTCGGGGCGGATGCGTTCCGCCTCGAAGAGCGGGGCGGCGGGGGTGGGCGCGGGACGGCCACCGTGCTCGGCGTCGTACTGCTCGATCAGCGGAGCCGGGTCGAGACCGACGGCGCGCGCGAGGGTACGGATGTGGCCGCGGGCGTAGACGTCGCCGCCACAGCGCGAGAAGTCGTCCTCCTCGATCGAGTGCACGATCGGAATCCGGACACGGGTGGAGGCACTGACCTCTTCGACGGTGAGACCGGCGGCGATTCGGGCCTGCTGGAGAGCGCGACCGATGGAATCCCGGTCGTCTGCCGGGAAGGTCCGGTCGTCTTCGGGGGAGTTGCCGATGGACACGAGAGCGCCTTTCGAGCGTGTAGCCACCTGCTGGACGTTCAGTCTATGGGTGGTACGAAAGGGTGGGGCAACCGGGCGGGTGCTGTTTGTACGCCATGAGGCTGGGACATCCTTCTGTCCCACCGTCCAACTTGACGTACGGCCAGGGGAAACGGTTGCCCTCCGTTCCCTTACGAGTGAGTCTCGGCCCGGTCTCGAACGGGTACCCCGCCTCGCCGTCGGCACACCCGGACTACTCCCCCGACTCCCCCCGGATGACGGCGAGGACCCCGTCCAGCTCGTCCGGCTTCACGAGCACGTCGCGCGCCTTCGAACCCTCGGACGGCCCGACGATGTTCCGGGACTCCATCAGGTCCATCAGCCGGCCGGCCTTCGCGAAGCCCACGCGCAGCTTGCGCTGGAGCATCGAGGTGGAGCCGAACTGCGTCGAGACGACCAGCTCGGCGGCCTGGCACAGCAGGTCGAGGTCGTCGCCGATGTCCTCGTCGATCTCCTTCTTCTGCTTGGTGCCGACGGTGACGTCGTCCCGGAAGACGGGTGTCATCTGGTCCTTGCAGTGCTGCACGATCGCCGCGACCTCGTCCTCGGTGACGAACGCGCCCTGCATGCGGACGGGCTTGTTGGCGCCCATCGGCAGGAAGAGCCCGTCGCCCTTGCCGATGAGCTTCTCGGCGCCGGGCTGGTCGAGGATGACCCGGCTGTCGGCGAGCGAGGAGGTGGCGAAGGCGAGCCGCGAGGGCACGTTCGCCTTGATCAGACCGGTGACGACGTCCACGGACGGCCGCTGGGTGGCGAGCACGAGGTGGATGCCGGCGGCGCGGGCCAACTGGGTGATGCGGACGATCGAGTCCTCGACGTCGCGGGGCGCGACCATCATGAGGTCGGCGAGCTCGTCGACGATCACCAGCAGGTACGGGTACGGGTTGAGCTCGCGCTCGCTGCCCTCGGGCAGCTTGATCTTGCCGTCCCGGATGGCCTGGTTGAAGTCGTCGATGTGCCGGTAGCCGAAGGCGGCCAGGTCGTCGTAGCGCAGGTCCATCTCGCGCACGACCCACTGGAGGGCCTCGGCGGCCTTCTTGGGGTTGGTGATGATCGGGGTGATCAGGTGCGGGATGCCCTCGTAGGCGGTGAGCTCGACCCGCTTGGGGTCGACGAGCACCATCCGGACGTCCTCGGGGGTCGCTCTTATCATCACCGAGGTGATGAGGCAGTTGATGCAGGAGGACTTGCCGGAGCCGGTGGCACCGGCGACCAGGATGTGCGGCATCTTCGCCAGGTTGGCCATCACGTAGCCGCCCTCGACGTCCTTGCCGAGCGCGACCAGCATCGGATGGTCGTCGCCCGCCGCGTCCGCGAGCCGCAGCACGTCTCCGAGGTTGACCATCTCGCGGTCGCTGTTCGGGATCTCGATGCCGACCGCGGACTTGCCGGGGATCGGCGAGATGATCCGTACGTCGGGCGAGGCCACGGCGTAGGCGATGTTCTTGGTCAGGGCCGTGATCTTCTCGACCTTCACGGCCGGGCCGAGCTCGACCTCGTACCGCGTGACCGTCGGACCGCGCGTGAAGCCGGTGACGGCCGCGTCGACCTTGAACTCGGCGAAGACGTTGGAGAGCGCGTCGACGACGGCGTCGTTGGCCGCGCTGCGGGTCTTGCCGGGACCGCCGCGCTCCAGCAGGTCCATCGACGGCAGGGAGTACGTGATGTCGCCCGCGAGCTGGAGCTGCTCGGCGCGGGGCGGCAGGTCCGTCGGCTCGGGCGCCGGCTTCGTCAGATCGGGCACGCCCCCGCCGGAACGGTCTCCTCCGCGGGCCGGCGGCACGGGCGCGGCCTTCTCCTCGGGAGCGGACGCCGCCAGGGCGGCCTTCCGCTCCGCGGTGACGTCCTTCGTCAGGTCGGCGACGATCGGCGAGGGCGGCATCCCGTTCAGCACGGCACCGTCGAGCGCCGCGGCGGCGGCCGCGGCGACGTCCACCGGGTCCAGGCCGGTGCCGAAGTCCTCGCGCGCGGAGGTCCGGCGGGCCGAGCGGCCGCGCCGCTCCAGCATCTCCGCCTCGGCCCGGTCCACGTCGTACGGCTCCGCCGGCCCGGACGCGCGGCGCCGGACGGGCCGCGCGGGGCGCGGTCCCGCGTCCCGCCAGTCCTCGTCGTACCCCTCGTGCTCCGGCCGGCCCCCGTGCCCCCCGTCCTCCGCCGGGTCGTACGGGAGCTCGACGATGCCCAGCCTGGCGCCGAGCGCGCGCAGCCGCTGCGGGATCGCGTTGACCGGAGTGGCGGTGACCACGAGGAGCCCGAAGACGGTGAGCAGCACCAGCATCGGTACGGCGAGGACCTCGCCCATCATGAAGACGAGGGGCTGGGACGCGGCCCAGCCGATGAGTCCGCCGGCGTCCTGCATGGCCGCGCTGCCGTCGCCGCGCCCCGGCGAACCGCAGGCGATGTGCACCTGGCCGAGGACGCCGACGACGAGCGCGGAGAGGCCGATGCTGATCCGGCCGTTGGCCTCGGGCCGCTCCGGGTAGAGGATCAGCCGGACGCCCATCGCGCCGAGGAGCAGCGGTACGAGCAGGTCGAGCCGGCCGAAGGAGCCGGTGACCAGCATCTCGACGAGGTCGCCGACCGGGCCGCGCAGATTGGACCAGGTGCCGGCGGCGACGATCAGCGCGAGGCCGAGGAGGAGCAGCGCGAGCCCGTCCTTGCGGTGGGCGGGGTCGAGGCCCTTGGCGCCGCGTCCTATCCCCCGGAGCATCGCCCCGATCCCGTGGGCGATGCCGAGCCAGGCGCCGCGCGCGAGCCGGTAGACGCCCCCGGTCGGGGACGGGGCGGGCCGGGGCGCGGCCTTCTTCGCGGCGGTCTTCCGCGCGGGCGCGCGCTTGGCGGGCGCGGCCTTCTTGGCCGGCGCCTTCTTCGCGGGCGGCTTGGCGGGGGACTTCTTCGCGGGCGCCGCTTTCTTCGCGGCGCCCGTCGTCCGGCCGGCGCGCGGTTTTGCGGTGTTCGCCGTGCCCTGGGAACCCTTGCCGGACGTACGTGAAGCCATGATGCCGAGGTTACCGGTGTGGAGACCGGCTGTCCGCCTCACCCGTTCGTGTCGTCCGCGCCCGGGCGCGATGCTGACGCCGCATCACGAGGATCCCCACCGCGCGCGAGGGCACGATGACGGTGCGTCAGCTCTGGGCGGGCAGCGTCGGCGTGGCGCCCGTGCCCGGCTCCAGCGCGTCCAGGGCCCGGCGCAGCCCGGTGAGCTTGCGCTCCAGGTGCGCGGCGGTGGCGACGGCGGCCGCGTCGGCGGAGTCGTCGTCGAGCTGCTTCGACAGGGCCTCGGCCTGCTCCTCGACGGCGGCGAGCCGCGCGGAGAGCTCGGCGAGCAGTCCCGCGGACTCCTTGCCGTGACCGCCCTCGCCGCCGCCCTCCAACTGCAGCCGCAGCAGGGCGGCCTGCTCGCGCAGCTTGCAGTTCTTCATGTAGAGCTCGACGAAGACGGAGACCTTGGCACGCAGCACCCACGGGTCGAAGGGCTTCGAGATGTAGTCGACCGCCCCGGCCGCGTACCCACGGAAGGTGTGGTGCGGGCCGTGGTTGATGGCGGTGAGGAAGATGATCGGGATGTCCCGGGTCCGCTCGCGCCGCTTGATGTGCGCGGCGGTCTCGAAACCGTCCATGCCCGGCATCTGGACGTCGAGCAGGATGACCGCGAAGTCGTCCGTCAACAGCGCCTTGAGCGCTTCCTCCCCGGACGATGCCCGCACCAGCGTCTGATCGAGCGCGGAGAGAATGGCCTCCAGCGCCAGCAGATTCTCCGGCCGGTCATCGACCAGGAGGATCTTGGCCTTCTGCACCATGCCCCGTCCTCCTCGTCCCGGCAACGGCTCTCCCCGGACCCCCGAACCGGGGGAAGCACCGGGCGCCGCCCCAGAAGACGACTCCCTAGCGCCGTCCGTCCTTGTGCCGGTCATCGTAGCCGCACCCTGCCCGTCGCCACACCCTGTCACCGCGATGTCACTGTGCACGTACCGGAAACGCGGTGGGAGACCAGAAGGTTCCCCGTATCCCGCCCTCTCACACGCCCCTGGCGACAGTCCGTCAGAGGGATCCGGCGGAGCCCGGGGGTCCGCGCCGGGCGCGGCGCGGACCCCCGGCCCGGAGTCACTCCCCCCGCATCCACTGCTCCATCACGGACAGCAGGTGGTCGGGGTCGACCGGCTTGGTCACGTAGTCCGAGGCGCCGGACTCGATCGCCTTCTCCCGGTCGCCCTTCATCGCCTTCGCCGTGAGCGCGATGATCGGCAGCCCCGCGAACTGCGGCATCCGCCGGATCGCGGTCGTCGTCGCGTACCCGTCCATCTCCGGCATCATGATGTCCATCAGCACCACCTTCACGTCGTCGTGCTGCTCCAGGACCTCGATGCCCTCCCGCCCGTTCTCGGCGTAGAGCACGGCGAGCCCGTGCTGCTCCAGGACGCTGGTGAGCGCGAAGACGTTGCGGATGTCGTCGTCGACGATGAGCACCTTCTCGCCGGAGAAGCCGAACGTGCGGCGCGGCTCGGCCACCAGCTCCTCCCGCTCCGCCGCGGCCTGCTGCCCGGGGACCGTCTCCCGCACCCCGGTGGCCTCCGCCGCGGCCTTCCGCCGGTGCCGGAACAGCGCCGCCCCGGACCGCGCCTCGGTCCGTACGGACGGCGGCGGGAAGTGCGGGAACGCGTGGACGGCGCCGGCCGCCCCCTCCTCGGCCCCCTGCTGCGGGTCCTCGGCGTCCTGCCCGCCCTGCCCGTGGCCGCCCGACTGCGGCTCCGTCGGGTTCAGCGGCAGATAGAGCGTGAACGTCGACCCGCGGCCGGGCTCGCTCGCGGCGAAGATCTCGCCGCCGAGCAGCCGCGCGATCTCCCGGCTGATCGAGAGCCCCAGGCCCGTACCGCCGTACTTCCGGCTGGTCGTGCCGTCGGCCTGCTTGAACGCCTCGAAGATGACCCGCATCTTGCCGGCCGCGATCCCGATGCCGGTGTCGGTGACCGAGAACGCGATCAGGGGGGCCTCCGGGTCGCGCAGCGAACCGGCCTCCAGGAGCTGCTCGCGGATCGACTGCGGCACGTCCGCGGCGGCCGGCCGGATCACCAGCTCCACCGCGCCCGTGTCGGTGAACTTCACCGCGTTGGACAGCAGGTTGCGCAGGACCTGGAGCAGCCGCTGCTCGTCGGTGTGGAGCGTGGCCGGCAGCTCGGGCGAGACCCGCACCGAGAAGTCGAGGCCCTTCTCCGCCGTGAGCGGCCGGAAGGTGGCCTCCACGTAGTCGACGAGCTGGACGAGCGCGATACGGGTCGGCGAGACGTCCATCTTGCCCGCCTCGACCTTGGACAGGTCGAGGATGTCGTTGATCAGCTGGAGCAGGTCCGAACCGGCGCCGTGGATGGTCTCCGCGAACTCGACCTGCTTCGGCGTCAGATTGGTCTCGGCGTTGTCCGCGAGCAACTTGGCGAGGATCAGCAGCGAGTTGAGCGGCGTGCGCAGCTCGTGCGACATGTTGGCGAGGAACTCCGACTTGTACCGCATGGAGACGGCGAGCTGTTCCGCACGCTCCTCCAGGACCTGCCGGGCCTCCTCGATCTCGGTGTTCTTCACCTCGATGTCGCGGTTCTGCCGGGCGAGCAGCTCCGCCTTCTCCTCCAGCTCCAGGTTCGAGCCCTGGAGCTCCTTCTGCCGGTGCTCCAGCTCGGCCGAGCGCTCCTTGAGCTGCTCGGTCAGCTTCTGCGACTGCTGGAGCAGCACCTCGGTCTTGGTGTTGACGCTGATGGTGTTGACCGTGGTGGCGATCAGCTCGGCGATCTGGTTGAGGAAGTCCCGCTGGATGTGCGTGAACGGCTGGAACGAGGCCAGCTCGATCACCCCGAGGACCTTGCCCTCGAAGAGCACCGGCAGCACGATCACATGGGCCGGCGAGGCCTCCCCGAGCCCCGAGGAGATCTTCAGATAGCCCGGCGGCACGTTGACCTGGATGGTCCGCTTCTCCTCGGCGGCCGTCCCGATGAGGGTCTCTCCGGGGCGGAACGAGGTCGGCATGGACCCGGTGGAGTACCCGTAACTCCCGCGCATCCGCAGCTCGTACGAGCCGTCGCCCTCGCCGACGAGTTCGGCGTCGCCGTGGGCGGAACCCGTCGGCATCGCGACGAAGAAGGCGCCGTGCTGGGCCGAGACCACCGGCGTCAGCTCGCTCATGATGAGCGAGGCCACGTCGTCCAGGTCCCGGCGGCCCTGCATGAGGCCGGAGATGCGGGCCAGGTTGCTCTTGAGCCAGTCCTGCTCGTCGTTGGCGAGGGTGGTGTCGCGCAGGTTGGCGATCATCGTGTTGATGTTGTCCTGGAGCGCCTGGATCTCACCGGCCGCGTCCACGCCGTCGATCTTGACGTTGAGGTCGCCGCGGGTCACCGCGGTGGCGACGGCCGCGATGGCCCGCACCTGCCGGGTGAGGTTCCCGGCCATCTCGTTCACCGAGTCGGTGAGGTCGCTCCAGGTGCCCTCCACGTCCCTGACCCGGGCCTGGCCGCCGAGCTGCCCGTCGGTGCCCACCTCGCGGGCCACCCGGGTGACCTCCTCGGCGAAGTTCGACAGCTGGTCGACCATCGTGTTGATGGTGTTCTTCAGCTCCTGGATCTCACCGCGCGCGTCGATGTCGATCTTCTTGGTGAGGTCGCCCTTGGCGATGGCGGTGGTGACGGCGGCGATCTGCCGCACCTGACCGGTGAGGTTGTCGGCCATCGAGTTCACCGACTCGGTCAGGTCCTTCCACGTGCCGGAGACCCCCGGCACCCGGGCCTGGCCACCCAGCTCGCCCTCCGTACCCACCTCGCGCGCCACGCGCGTGACCTCGTCCGCGAAGGACGACAGGGTCGTCACCATCGTGTTGACGGTCTCGGCGAGCTCGGCGACCTCGCCGCGCGCCTCGACCGTCACCTTCTTCGTCAGGTCGCCGTTGGCGACGGCCGCCGAGACCCGGGAGATGTTCCGCACCTGGTTGGTCAGGTTGTTGGCCATCAGGTTGACGTTGTCGCTGAGGTCCTTCCACGTACCGGTGACCCCGCGCACGCGTGCCTGGCCGCCGAGGATGCCCTCCGTACCCACCTCGCGGGCCACGCGCGTGACCTCGTCGGCGAAGTTCGACAGCTGGTCGACCATCGTGTTGACGGTCGTCACCAGCTCCAGGATCTCGCCCCGGGCGTCGACCGTGATCTTCTTCGAAAGGTCGCCCATGGCGACCGCGGTCGTGACCTCGGCGATGTTCCGCACCTGGATGGTGAGGTTGTTCGCCATGCCGTTCACCGACTGGGTGAGGTCCTTCCAGGTGCCCGAGACACCCTGCACCTCGGCCTGGCCGCCGAGGATGCCCTCGGTGCCCACCTCGCGGGCCACCCGGGTCACCTGCTCGGCGAAGTTCGACAGCTGGTCCACCATCGTGTTGAGGGTGTTCTTCAGCTCCAGGATCTCGCCGCGCGCGTCCACGTCGATCTTCTGCGACAGGTCACCGCGCGCGACCGCCGTGGCGACCTGCGCGATGTTGCGGACCTGGGTCGTCAGGTTGCCGGCCATGCCGTTCACCGAGTCCGTCAGGTCCCGCCACACACCGGCCACGCCCGGCACCTGCGCCTGACCGCCGAGCCGCCCGTCCGTGCCCACCTCGCGGGCCACCCGGGTCACCTGGTCCGCGAAGGCCGAGAGCTGGTCGACCATCGTGTTGATGGTGTTCTTCAGCTCCAGGATCTCGCCGCGCGCGTCCACGTCGATCTTCTGCGACAGGTCACCGCGCGCCACGGCCGTCGTCACCTGCGCGATCTGCCGCACCTGCGAGGTCAGGTTCCCGGCCATGAAGTTCACGGAGTCCGTGAGCTCCCGCCAGCGCCCGGAGACGCCGTCCACGCGCGCCTGACCGCCGAGCCGGCCCTCCGTGCCCACGTCCCGGGCCATCCGGGTCACCTGGTCCGCGAACGACGACAGCTGCGACACCATCGTGTTGACGGTGTTCTTCAGCTCCAGCATCTCGCCGGCCACGTCCACCGTGACCTTCTGCGACAGGTCACCGTTGGCCACGGCTGTCGTCACCTGCGCGATGTCCCGCACCTGACCGGTCAGGTTGCGGAAGGCCGTGTTCACCGAGTCGGTGAGGTCCTTCCACGTGCCCGCCGCGCCCGGTACCTCGGCCTGACCACCGAGCAGACCCTCGACGCCGACCTCCCGGGCCACCCGGGTCACCTCGGAACCGAACGCCGACAGCTGGTCCACCATCGTGTTGACGGTGTTCTTCAGCTCCAGCATCTCGCCGGCCACGTCCACCGTGACCTTCTGCGACAGGTCACCGTTGGCGACCGCCGTCGTCACCTGCGCGATGTCCCGCACCTGCGTGGTGATGTTCCGGAAGACCGTGTTGACGGAGTCCGTGAGGTCCTTCCACGTCCCCGCCGCACCCGGCACCTGCGCCTGACCACCGAGCAGACCCTGCGCGCCGACCTCACCCGACACCCGGGTCACCTCGTCGGCGAACGTCCGCAGCGTCTCCGTCATCTGGTTGATGGTGTCGGCGAGTTGGGCGATCTCACCGCGCGCGGAGACCCGCACCTTCTGCGACAGGTCGCCGTTGGCGACCGCCGTCGTCACCTCGGCGATGCCCCGCACCTGGTTGGTGAGGTTGCCCGCCATCGTGTTGACGGAATCGGTGAGGTCCTTCCACACACCCGCGACCCCGGCCACCTCGGCCTGACCGCCGAGCTCGCCCTCCGTACCCACCTCGCGCGCGACGCGGGTCACCTCGGAGGAGAACGACGACAGCTGGTCCACCATCCGGTTGACGGTGTTCTTCAGCTCCAGCATCTCGCCGGCGACGTTCGCCGTGACCTTCTGCGACAGATCGCCGTCCGCGACCGCCGTCGTCACCAGCGCGATGTCCCGCACCTGCGCCGTCAGCCGGTTCGCCATCGTGTTGACGGAGTCCGTGAGGTCCTTCCACGAACCGGACACCCCGCGCACCTGCGCCTGCCCGCCCAGCTTGCCGTCCGTACCCACCTCGACGGCGACCCTCGTCACCTCGGAGGCGAACACCGACAGCTGGTCGACGAGGTTGTTGGCGGTACGCGCGACCTTCAGGAACTCCCCGCGCAGCGGCCGGATGGTCCCGTCCGCACCCTCCGAACGCAGGTCCATCCGCTGGTCCAGATCGCCTTCGGCCACCGCCGACAGGACCCGCCCCACCTCGGACACCGGCCGGGCCAGTTCGTCGACGAGCGCGTTCGCGGCCTCGATCGCCGCCGCCCACGCCCCTTCGCTGGCCCCCGCCTCCAGACGCTCGGACAGCTTGCCCTCACGGCCGACCACCCGCCGGACCCGCGACAGCTCCCCCGTCACGTGCAGCTGCCGGTCGGCGACCTCGTTGAACACGGCGGAGATCTCCGCCATGACCCCCTCGCCGGACACCGTCAGACGCCTGCGGAAGTTCCCGTCCCGCATCGACACCAGCGCGGCCAGCAGCCGCTCCAGCGCCGCCGCGTCCACCTGGACCGTCCCCCCACGGGAACGCCCGCCCCTCGCGCGCGTGCCATTGCCTCCGCCGCGCCGCGCCGCCGTGCCAGACTCCACCGTGTCCCTCCCGAAAGGGGTCGACCGTACCGCTCCGGCTCTCACCGTCAGCCTGCCCAGTGTTTCACCGCGACCGAACCAGGCGATAACAGTTCGGCGGCTTCGCACCGCGTCCCTACCCCCGAGGGACGGAATCATCGATGACCGGCATCCGCTCGGACAGCGAAGGTAAGTAACCTGGCATCCGGCTGTCCAGCCGCCCCGGTCCGCCCGGCGGGGACGGTGTGGTGCGCGCACGACCACCGGGCAGTGGGAGGGACAGACCGAGCATGGCAGAGCCGGGCGTCGAGACGCGTACGAGGAGTGCTGTGATCACCGCGCGGGCGACTGCCAGCTTCGAGCCCGAAGGGCGGTCCGTCGCGGCCGCCCGCGCCTTCGTCAGAGACACCCTCCAGGGCTGGGGACACCCCGAGCTCGTCGACGACGCCGTCGTCCTCACCAGCGAGCTCGTCACCAATGCCGTCATCCACGCCGGCACCTCGGCCGAGGTCCTCTGCCTCCGCTCCGACGACAGCGTCCGCATCGAGGTCGCCGACCGCTACCCCGAGCGCGAGATCCCCGTCCAAAGCGGCCGCTCCCTCGGCAGCCCGGACCGCGAGAACGGCCGCGGCCTGCTGCTCTGCGCCGCCCTCGCCCACCGCTGGGGCGTCGACTACTCCCCCACCCGCAAGCACGTCTGGTTCCACCTCGACCTCCCCCAGCGCCCGGTGGGCACCCGCTCCGCCGGCCCCGTCCTCCCCGACGCCCTCCTCCCGGTCGCCGAGACGCGCGTCCGCGTCGCCGTCGCCCAGATCGACCTCGGCGGCACGATCACCGCGTGGAACGAGGACGCCGAGGAACTCTTCGGATACGACTCCGAGCAGGTCACCGGCAAACCCCTCGGCGACCTCGCCGCCTGGCCCCACACCCCCGGCATCGGCACCGGCCTCGCCGAGGCCCTCCGCCTCTCCCGCTGGGAGGGCAGCTACGGCATCCGTTGCGCCGACGGCCGCGTCGTCCCCGTCTACGCCTCCCACCTCAGGGTCCGCGACACCCAGGGCGAACCCTCCACGGTCTGCCTCCTCGTACGGGAGCACGAGCGCGCCGTCCTCCAGACCCCGCAGCGCCCCGTCGCCGAACCGGGCACCGAGAGCCGCGCCGCCGACCCCTTCGAGGTCTTCATCGGCTCCCCCGCCCCCGACGACCTCGACGGCCTCCTCCAGCGCACGGTCGAACGCGCCCGCGACATGCTCGACGGCGACGCCGCCTTCCTCCTCCTCGCCACCGACGACGAGACCGAGCTCGAAGTACGCGCGACCACCGGACTCCCGGCCGCCCGCCAGCGCTTCGCCCGCGTCCCCGTGGAGACCGGCGCCAGCCGCTACGGCTCCGCCCGCATGCCCGCCGTCCACGAGGACCTGGCCGCCGTCCCCGGCGCCGTCCCCCTCCTCGAAGGCACCGGCATGCGCTCGGTGGTGACGGTCCCCCTGAAGGTCGAGGGCCGCCTCACCGGCTCCCTCGGCGTGGCGGCCGAATCCGCGAACCGCTACTCCAACGAGGAGGCCCTGCGCCTCCAGTTCGCCGCCGACCGCATCGCCCTGGCCGTCGAATCGGCCCGCCTCGGCGAACTCGAACGGCTCCGCCGCGGCTCCCTCAGCTTCCTCGTCGAGGCCTCCGACCTCCTGGCAGGCACCCTCGACCGCGACCAGACCCTGGCCCTCATGGCCCAGATGACGGTCCCCACCCTCGCCACCTGGTGCGCGGTCTACACGATCGCCGACCAGGCCTCCGACCCGTACCTCTCGTACGTGCTCCACGAGGACGAGGACCGCATCGACGGACTCAAGGACCTGCTCTCCTCCATCGCCCCGCCCGACCCGGTGCCGACCCCCGGCGCCCGCGTCTGGTCCGCCCCGGGCGACGCCGCCCACCGCGCCGCGCTGACCGCCTCGGTCCGCGCCCTCGACCACCCGGCGAGCCCGCTCTCCTCCGGCATCGACACCACCCTGGCCACCGCGAGCGCGGTCGCCGGCGAGACGGTCGTCCTGCCCCTGGTCGCCCGCAACCGGGTCATCGGCATGCTGACGCTCGGCAGGCCCTCGGAGGACCACTTCCGCCAGGAGATCCTGGAGCTCGCCGAGGACCTCTCGCGCCGAGCCGCCCTCGCCCTGGACAACGCCCGCCTCTACTCGGAGCGCGTGGCGATCAGCCAGTCCCTCCAGCGCAGCCTCCTCCCGCCCGGCCTCCCCGCGATCCCGGGCGTCGAGGTCGACGTCATCTACCGCGCGGCCGGCGAGGGCAACGAGGTCGGAGGCGACTTCTACGACCTCTTCCCCATCCGGGACGGCGCGTACGGATTCGCCATCGGCGACGTCTGCGGCACGGGCCCGGAGGCGGCCGCCGTCACCGGCCTGGCCCGCCACGCCCTGCGCCTCCTGGCCCGCGAGGGCTTCGGCGGCCCTGCCGTCCTGGAGCGGCTGAACGCGGCGATCCTCGACGAGGGCGCCCGCAGCCGCTTCCTGACCCTCCTCTACGGCGAGATGCGCCCGCAGCCGGACGGTTCGGCGATCCTCAAGGTCGTCTGCGCCGGCCACCCCCTCCCGCTGCGCCTCCGCCCGGACGGCACGGTGGAGCCCGCGGCCGAACCGCAGCCGCTCCTGGGCGTCATGGAGGACCTGGAGCTGTACGAGCAGACGATCACGCTCGACCCGGGCGACGTCCTCCTGTGCGTCACGGACGGCGTGACGGAACGCCGCGAGGGCACCCGCATGTTGGGCGACGACGGCCTCGCCGAGGTCCTCAGGACCTGTACGGGCCTGACGGCCGGCGCCGTCGCCTCCCGTGTCCTCCGCGCCGTCGAGCGCTTCGCCCAGGCCCCCGCCTCCGACGACATGGCCATCCTGGCGATGCGCCTCCGCGAACCGGACCCCCACTGACCCCATCCGCCCGGCGCCCCCTTACGAGGGGGCGCCGTCTTCTTTGCTTCCGGCCGCACCGGAAACGCGAAAAGGCCCCCGCCAAGAGGCGGGGGCCTTTTCATTTCGGAGCCCTTTAACGGAATCGAACCGTTGACCTTCTCCTTACCATGGAGACGCTCTACCGACTGAGCTAAAAGGGCAGGTGTTCGGCGGCGTCCTACTCTCCCACAGGGTCCCCCCTGCAGTACCATCGGCGCTGAAAGGCTTAGCTTCCGGGTTCGGAATGTAACCGGGCGTT
>NZ_JBIRQU010000014.1:162513-178785 GCF_044333355.1 Streptomyces sp. NPDC021012 | reverse complement strand
AGGTCGCCGCCGATCGCGTACGAGGGGTCGAGGCCGAGCTCGGTGAGCGCGACGGCCAGCATGGAGGTGGTGGTCGTCTTGCCGTGCGTACCGGCGACGGCGATCGCGCGCAGGCCGTCCATGAGGGAGGCGAGCGCGTCGGAGCGGTGGACGACGGGGATGCCGAGCTCGGCGGCGCGGGCCAGCTCGGGGTTGTCGGCGCGGATCGCGCTGGAGACGACGACGGCGGAGGCGTCGTCGGCGAGGTGCTCGGCGGCGTGGCCGATGTGCACGGTGGCGCCGAGGGCGCGCAGCGACTCGGCGGTCGCGGACTCCTTGGCGTCGCTGCCGGCGACCTTGGCCCCGCGCTGGGCGAGGATCTTCGCGATGCCCGACATTCCGGCACCGCCGATGCCGATGAAGTGCGGCCGTTCCATGGCGGCAGGGATGGCGGGTGCCATGCGGATCTCTCCCCGGGGTGTCTCGTATCCATCTATTGCGTACGCAATAGATGGGCGTCTGGAAGCCCCCAGCCTAGTGGCTCCGGCCGGGACCCCGGCGGACGGCGGGGCCGGGTCCGCGCCCCCTGCACGGGGCGCGGACCCGGCCCCGCCGCCGTTACTCGCTGTGGGCGAAGAGCTTCAGGACGGGGACCCCGACCTTGTGGCGGGCCCGGGAGGCCCAGTCGCGGTGGAAGAACTCCTCCACGTAGTGCGGGGCGGTGAGGACGATCACCTCGTCCGCTTCCGACTCGTCGACCACCGCCTTCATCTTGTCGAGCGGGTGGTCCTCGACGACCTGGCCGACCGCTTCGCAGCCGGCGTTCCTCAGGGCCTGGAGCGAGACCTCCAGGCCCTTCTCGGCCAGCGGCCGGGCCTCCTTGCCCTCCGGTTCGTCGCCCTCCCGGGCGGCTTCCTTCAGCTCGCCCATGGCGACGTCGTCGATGGCACGCAGCAGTACATCGGCCTGGTCACCACGCGGCTGCATGAGAACGATGAAGGACACGCCCTCGTCGCCATGCAGGGTGGTGACGAATTCCACGTCGACGGACGTGAGGGGCTTCTCGATCATCAGAACGCTTGTGAACACCTCAGGAGCCCTTCTGCGGAAACCATCCTTCCCCGTGCCCGCACGGGGTCTGCGACAGTAAGTGTGCCCAGCGGACGCTAAGCGGAACGGCAAATTCCGCCGATTGTCAGATCCGAAGGTAGCGGGTGAAGAGGAAGCCGTCCCGCTCCAGCACGGAAGCCACCTGGAAGCGTGTCGGGACGGCCACCGAGGGACCCCCGGCGATCCGCTGGGCGCCACCCGCCGTCATCGTCGGCGAGACCGTGAGGCACAGCTCGTCGAGGACCCCCGCCGCCACGAACTGACCGAGCAGCCGGGGCCCGCCCTCGGTCAGCTGGCGGCGCAGCCCGCGCTCCGCGAGCGCCGCCACCGCGCGGGCCGGCTCCACCCCGGGCCCGTCGCCCGCGATCAGCACCACGGCGCCCGCCGCCCGGGCGGCCTCGATCCGGTCGACGGGCGCGGCGGCCCCCGTGAGGACCAGGGTGGGCAGCAGCGGCTCCGTGAAGAGGGGCAGCGAGAAGTCGAGGCTCAGGGAGGCGCTGACCACGGCGATCACGGGCGCCGGGCCCTGTCCGGCGGCGGCCCGGCGGGCGGCGAAGGCCTCACGCGCGCGTGCCGGGCGGTAACCCTCCAGGCGTACCGTTTCCGCACCCACCACGACCACGTCGGCGAGCCCGCGCAGGACGCCGAAGATCCGCATGTCCGTCTCGGAGGAGAGCGGCTGGGAGCGCCCCTCGTGCTGGCCCGCCCCGTCGAGCGAGGAGACCATGTTGGCCCGCAGCCACGGACCGTCCCCCTCCGGATACGCGTAGGCGTCCGCGAGGGCGTCGAGCGACCACTCCTGGTCACCGGCGGCTGTCATGTCCGTCACAGGGAAGAGCTGGCGCATGATCGAAGTCTGACATGGCGCTTACAGTGGGGAACTGTGTCGACCCGTGCCCTCACCGAAGCGGCTTCCCCCGAAGCGGCCCCGCTCTCGCTCTGCTCCCGAGAGCCCCACGTCCCCGCCGACCGCCTCGTCGCGGAGATGGTGCCGCCGCCGCGCTTCGACTCCGTACGCTTCGACACGTACCTCCCCGACCCGAACCAGCCGAGCCAGACGGACGCCGTCAAGACCCTGAGCGCCTTCGCCGAGGGCCTCGGCGGGGCGCACGCCACCGGCGCCGGCAAGCGCCGCTGGTTCGCGAAGAAGCCGGCCGCGCCGAGCGGCCCGCGCGGGGTCTACCTGGACGGCGGGTACGGCGTCGGCAAGACCCACCTGCTGGCCTCGCTGTGGCACGCGACCCCCGCGGAGCCCGCGCTGAAAGCGTTCGGCACCTTCGTCGAGCTGACCAACCTGGTCGGCGCGCTCGGCTTCCAGCAGACCGTGCAAACGCTCAGCGGGCACCGTCTCCTCTGCATCGACGAGTTCGAGCTCGACGACCCGGGCGACACCGTCCTCGTCTCCAGCCTCCTCGGCAAGCTCGTCGAGTCGGGCGTGGCGCTCGCCGCCACCTCGAACACGCTTCCGGGCAAGCTCGGCGAGGGCCGCTTCGCCGCCGCCGACTTCCTCCGCGAGATCCAGGGCCTCTCCGCCCACTTCCGACCGCTGCGGATCGACGGCGAGGACTACCGCCACCGCGGACTGCCCGAGGCCCCGGCCCCGTACTCCGACCAGGTGGTCACCGAGACCGCGTACGCGACCCCGGGCGCCTCCCTCGACGACTTCCCGCACCTGCTCGAACACCTGGCCAGGGTTCACCCGAGCCGGTACGGCGCCCTCACCGACGACCTCTCCGCCGTCTGCCTCACCGACGTCCAGCCGGTCCCGGACCAGTCGACCGCCCTGCGGCTCGTCGTCCTCGCCGACCGCCTGTACGACCGCGAGATACCCGTGCTCGCCTCCGGACTCCCCTTCGACAAGCTCTTCAGCGACGAGATGCTGAACGGCGGCTACCGCAAGAAGTACTTCCGGGCGATCTCCCGCCTCACCGCGCTCGCCCGCGACGCGAAGGGCCTCGTCGCGCAGTAGCTTGGTGGCCGTACCCGATCGAAAGGGATCCACCATGGCCACCGTGCGTCACGCCCACACCGTCTGGCAGGGCGACCTCCTCAAGGGCTCCGGCGTCGTCACCCTCGACTCCTCCGGCATCGGCTCGTACGAGGTCTCCTGGCCGGCCCGGTCCGAGGAGCCCAACGGCAAGACAAGCCCCGAGGAGCTCATCGCCGCCGCGCACTCCTCCTGCTTCTCGATGGCCTTCTCGAACGGTCTGGCCAAGGCGGGCCACGCGCCCGAGCGCCTGGAGACCAAGGCCGACGTCACCTTCCAGCCCGGCGAGGGCATCACCGGCATCCACCTGACCGTGCGCGGCACGGTCTCCGGCCTGGACGCGGACGAGTTCCAGGCGCTCGCCGAGGACGCGAAGAAGAACTGCCCGGTCAGCCAGGCGCTCACGGGCACGACGATCACCCTCACCGCCGAACTGGCCTGACGCCGGATCAGTCCCCGCGCCACATGAGGCAGTTGTGGCCCGCATGGTTCACCTGTCACCACCGTGCGTGATACACACATGCGGGTCACACGTCACATCTGTCCTGTCCGCCAACAGGAAGTGGGTTGTTGCCTCATGTCCGCAACACGACGTCAGATCCTCTCCCGCACCGGCGCGTCCGTCGCCGGGATCGCCTTCACGGGCGCCCTCTCCGAACTCTTCGCCGGAAGCGCCGCGGCTCTGAGCGGTCGGCGGGGCGGCTACGGCCCCCTCGTCCCCGACCCGGACGGCCTCCTCGACCTCCCCGCCGGCTTCCGCTACAAGGTCCTCTCCCGGATGGGCGACCCGCTCCGCTCCGGCGAGGGCCCCGTCCCCAGCAACCACGACGGCATGGGCGCCTTCGCCGGCCGACGCGGCCGGGTGCACCTCGTCCGCAACCACGAGAACCGCGTCACCGGCAAGATCGCCGTCCCCACCGTCCCCGGCCTCACGTACGACCCGGCCGGCAAGGGCGGCTGTACGGCCCTCGAACTCGACGGCCGCAACAACGTCCTCGGCGAGCGGGTCGCCATCGCCGGGACCGCCGTCAACTGCGCGGGCGGACCCACCCCCTGGAACACCTGGCTGACCTGCGAGGAGACCGAGGACCGGGCCGGCACCAACGGCTACACCAAGGACCACGGCTTCATCTTCGAGGTCGACGGCGCCGACCCGCACCGCACCGGAGCCGTCCCGCTCACCGCGATGGGCCGCTTCCAGCACGAGGCCATCGCCGTCGACCCGGCGAGCGGCATCGTCTACGAGACGGAGGACGCCTTCGAACGGCCCTTCGGCCTCTTCTACCGCTTCCTCCCGGACAAGCCCCTCGGCGGCACCGGCTCCCTCCGCGCGGGCGGCGCCCTGGAGGCCATGCGGGTGCCCGGCGTACCCGACCTGTCCGTCGTCCAGGAGGCCGGCACCCGCTTCGACGGCATCGATTGGGTCCCCGTACCGGACCCGCTCGCGACGTCGACCTCCATCCGCCACCAGGACTTCGGCCCCCGGGGCATCACCCACGCCCAGAAGCTGGAGGGCTGCTACTGGGGCGGACGGGCCGTCTACTTCGTCTCCTCCTTCGCGCGGGCCAAGGACGGCTCGGCGGCCACGCACTTCGGCCAGGTGTGGAAGTACGAGCCCCACAAGCGCAGGCTGACCCTGGTGGTGGTCTTCGGCCCCGACACCGACGTCCAGCTCCCCGGCGAGTCCCCGGACAACATCTGCCTGGCACCGACCGGAGGCCTGATGGTCTGCGAGGACGGCGACGGGGCCCAGCACGTCTTCGGGGTGAGCAGGGAGGGCGAGGTGTACGCGGTGGCGCGCGGCGCCCAGAACATCGGAACGCCCGACGCCCCCGAGTGGGGCGAGTTCGCGGGCGTCACCTTCTCCCCGGACGGCTCGACGATGTACGTCAACTGCTACACGCCCGGCACGACGTTCGCGGTGACGGGCCCCTGGTGCTGAACCGGCTGGACTAGCGGGCCCCCGGGTTCCGTCGCAGGATCGATCGGAAGAGGTCGGACGGCGCGGCGGAAGGGGCCCGAGGTGGCGAAGAAGGACGACGGGAAGAAGCGGAACGCTCCGGAACCCCTCCTGGGTGACCTGCTCCGGATCCCCGGGGGCGAGCGGATCGACCTCACCGCGCACGACGCCCGGGCGACCCCGGCCGGCCCCGCCGACAAGACGGCGGGGCTGGCCGCCACCGCCGCCCTCGCCCCGCACCTCGCCGAGCTCCAGGAGCGCCTGTACGCGGCGAGCACCGCCGGCGACCGCCGGCGCCTGCTCCTCGTCCTCCAGGGCATGGACACCAGCGGCAAGGGCGGCACGGTCAAACACGTCATCGGCCTCTTCAACCCCTCCGGCTGCCGCATCCACGCCTTCAAGGCCCCGACCCGCGAGGAGCTGAACCACCCCTTCCTCTGGCGCGTCATGCGCGCCCTCCCCCAACCGGGCGAGATCGGCATCTTCGACCGCTCCCACTACGAGGACGTCCTCATCGCCCGCGTCCGCGACCTCGCCCCCCGCCGCCAGATCGCCCGCCGCTACGGCCAGATCAACCGCTTCGAGAAGTCCCTCATCGAGGACGGCGTGACGGTGATCAAGGTCTTCCTCCACATCTCCTACGAGGAACAGCGCGCCAGGCTCCTCGCCCGCCTCGACAACCCCGACAAACACTGGAAGTTCAACGTCGGCGACATCGACGAGCGGGCGCTGTGGCCCGCCTACCGCCAGGCCTACGAGATCGCCCTCGAACGCTGCTCCACGGACGAGGCCCCCTGGTACCTGGTCCCGGCGGACCGCAAGTGGTACCGCAACTGGGCGATCAGCAAGCTGCTGCTCGAGCATCTGGAGGCGCTGGATCCGAAGTACCCGCCGGGGGACTTCGACGTGGAGGAGTGCCGGGCGCGGCTACTGGCCACGTGAGCGGCGGCGCCAGGCGGTGACCAGGCCGTTGAGCTTCTCGGAGGCGGTGACGTCGACGAGGTCCAGGGCTCCGTGGCGGTTCATGGTGTCGAGGAAGCGGTGGAGCAGTGAAGGGGAATCCCCATGAGCCACGTGCTCGGCGAAGTCGGTGGCGAGCCGGGGGTCGCCCGACCGGGCCACTCCCTCGAAGAGGAGCCCGATCTCCTCGTCGTCGAGTATCTCCAGGCCGCGCGCGATCATGCCCCGTGAGCGGATCTTCACCGCCATGGCGAGAAGGGCCGTCGCCACGTCGTCCCTCCCCGCCTTCTTCAGGAGAGACCAGATCCGCACTGCCCTTCCGTCGGGAGCGGGCCGGGCACGCCCACGCGATGGTGCGTCAGCTCAGCGCGTGGACTCGGACGCTGCTGCAGTCGAGCCGCGAGCGATAATCACTTTGATCGGATAACTTCCGATCGTGAACACTTCTGCACGAAAATTGGCGGCGCTCGGTCTTCTGGGCGCCGCTCTCGTCGGCTGCGGCAGCAGCGCGGTCGAGACTCCGGCGGCCAAGCCCGAGCCGAAGGCGACGGCGGCCGTCGCGCAGAGCCCGTCGCCCAAGGCCAGCGCCGCCGCCCCCGGGCCGAAGCCCGCGAAGGTGCCGACCGCGCCGCCGACCATGGCGCCCGGGCCCGGCGGGCTCACCCCCGTCTACAAGCGCCGGACGAAGGGGAGCGAGAAGGTCGTCGCGCTCACGTTCGATGCCG
Organism: Streptomyces sp. NPDC021012; assembly: GCF_044333355.1. Taxonomy (NCBI): domain Bacteria; kingdom Bacillati; phylum Actinomycetota; class Actinomycetes; order Kitasatosporales; family Streptomycetaceae; genus Streptomyces; species Streptomyces sp. NPDC021012. The sequence goes on along the minus strand of NZ_JBIRQU010000014.1, from coordinate 172,064 downwards.
ACATGACGGCCGATCAGGGGCCGCGGGCCGCGAGCGGTGAGCACTTCGACAACCCCGAGCTCATCGCGACCCTGCGCCGGCTGAAGGTGGACGCGACGGTGTTCATGACCGGGCGGTGGGCGGAGGAGTACCCGGACCAGGCGAAGTCCATCGGCGGCGATCCGCGGTTCGAGATCGCCAACCACTCGTACAGCCACTACGCCTTCGCGACCCCCTGCTACGGTCTGCCGACCGTCGCCGGGCCCGACCAGGCGGCCGACGTGCAGCGCGCCTTCGACTCCTTCCGGGACGCCGGGGCCGTCAACGTCGTCCCGTACTTCCGGTTCCCGGGCGGCTGCTACGACGACGCGGCCCTGCGCGCCCTCGCCCCGCTCGGGGTCACGGCGGTCCAGTGGGACGTGGTCAGCGGGGACGCCTTCGCGAAGGACGCGGACGCCGTCGCGGAGCAGGTGCTCGACGGGGTGAAGCCCGGTTCGCTCGTCGTCATGCACTGCACGCGCAGCGCCGCCCCCGTGACCGAGCGGGCGATCCGCCGGATCGTCCCCGAGCTCCGGGCCCGCGGCTACCGCTTCGTGAAGGTCTCGGAGCTCATGAGCCGCTGAGCCCGCACGGCCTCACTCCAGGCGCGCCGTGGCCCGGCAGGAGAGCACGGCGACCGCCGCCGCGAGGAGCAGCGCCCCGGCGCAGGCGAACCAGGGCGGTTCGGCGGTCGCCGTGCGGGCTCCGGCGACCAGGGCCGTCATGGCGTACTTCGCCGGGGAGCCGGTGGTGACGAGCGCCAGGAGCGAACCGAGGACCAGGGCCGCGACGGACCAGCCGGGCGCCCGGAGGAACGGCCGGGAGGCCAGCGCGCCGACGGCGGCGCCCGTCAGGCCGCAGGCCAGTGCCGCGAGCAGCCCGGAAGCGACCGCTGCCGACGGGGCCGTCCCGCGCCGGTCGCCGATCGCCGTCACCGCGAGCACGGCGACCACCCCGGCGAGGACCGGCCAGCCCGCCCCCGTGACCAGCGCCGCGAGATGCGCGCGCCCCCGCCCGGCCGCCGCCGCGACCACGCTCCGGGCGGCGGGCGGCTCCTGCGTGAGGCAGATCCGTACGGACCAGGCCGACACCGGCAGCAGAGCCGCCGCGGTGAACCCGAGCGCGCCGAGCACCGGTTCGCCCGCCTGGACGCCGACCCCAACGAGAGCCGCGTACAGGAGCAGCGGCGCCAGCCAGCGCTGGGACCGGAGCAGCAGCCCCGACTGGTAGCGCAGCAGCGCCGTCATACCCGTCCGCCTTCGGTGCCGAGGTGATGGATGTGCCAGGCCCCGGCGAGCAGCGCGCCGAGAAGCTCGTCGGAACGCGCCCCGTCCACGGTGAGGACGGTGGTGCCGTCGGCGCCGGGAGCGGTCGCCGGGTCACCGGGCAGGCCGCCGGGAAGCGCCCGGCCACCGCCGGAGGCGACGATGACGATACGCGCGGAGGCCCCGGCGCCGACGGTCCCTGGCGCGGACGAGGCCACGGCGTGACCAGGCCCGGCCCCGCCCGCCAGACCACCGCCCACCCCCGCGCCGGGCCCGCGCCGAGCCTCCCGAAGCTCCCCGCCCGTCGCCACGGTCCCGGCCCCGCCCGGCGGAAACCCGACCGCGGGCACCGCGGACTCCGCGGACTCCGGCCCGGCCGGCAAACGTCCCCCCGCCCCCGCGCGCACCCGCGCCGTCTCCCGTACCCGGCCGCCCTCCACCCCGTACACGACCGCCGCCTCCCCCTCCAGCCTGCGCGGGTCGTGGTCGACGAAGACGACCGTCGCGCCCGCCGCGAGGCGTTCGCGGACGGCGGTGTCGAGTGCGGTGCGGGCGCCGGTGTCGAGGCCGGTCCAGGCCTCGTCGAGGACGAGGAGGGCGGGGTCGGCGAGGAGGGCCTGGGCGACGGCGACCTTCTGGCTGGTGCCCTTGGAGAGCTCCGCGAGCCCGGCCCCGGCGTGCCCGGCGGCGCCGAAGCGCTCCAGCCACTCCCCCGCCCGGGCCCGTGCCGCCGCCCGGCCGAGGCCCTGGACGCGGCCGAGGTGGACCAGGTAGTCGAGGGCCGTGAAGGGGAGGGCGACGGGGAAGCGTTCGGGGACGTACGCGGTGCGGGCCGGGCGGCCGGTGACGCGGCCCTCGGTGGGGGCGTCGACGCCGGCGAGCAGCCGCAGCAGCGTGGACTTGCCGGTGCCGTTGGTGCCGGCGACCCGCACGAGGGCGGCGGCGGGCAGGTCGAGCGAGACCTCCCGCAGCACCCACGGCCCCCGGAGCCCGTGGCGCCGCCCTACGTGCTCCAGCCTCAATGCGAGGGGTTCTTCTGCGGGGTGAGCTCGCTCGGCCGGACGACGACGAAGCCCTGGCCCTCCAGCTTGAGCTGCACGGCCTCGCCCGAGCCGCCGCGGATCATCGAGCCGAGGGACTGCGAGCGGTGCAGGGAGGTGTGGAGCTGCTCGCTCCAGCCGACGACGGCGTCGGTGTCGACGTACACCGGGGCCTGCGGGGTGACGGGGATGACGATCGGGTTGCCCTCGCACATCAGGGCGATCTTGCCGTAGCCGGAGAAGACGGAGTTGAAGAGGCCGCCGCCGGTCATGCCGGCGCCCTTCACGGTGCGGATGTCGTAGTGGAGGGTGGCGTCGAAGCAGAGGACGTTGCGGCCGTTGACGGTGAAGGCCTCGCCCTGCTCGATCTCGACGATGAAGCAGTTCTGCGCCTCGTGCGCGAACCAGGCCTCGCCCTGGCCGCGTACGGCCATCAGCGCCAGGCCCTCGCCGGTGACGGCCCGCTTGAGCATCCCGCCGATGCCCTGGCCCTTGCGCTCGAACTGGAGGTCTCCGCGGAAGGCGATCATCGAGCCCTGGCGGGCGTGCATCTCACCGTTCACGGTGTACTTGACCGATTTGGCGTTCTGGAGGGTCATCCCCGGGAAGGTCGCCGCCTCGGCGAGGTGTTCACCGGCAAAAAGATCGCTCTTCATGAGGGGCATCCTGTCCCGGAAGCGATGATTCCCACAAGATTCGCTCCCCGCCTCGATGGCAGACTTGCCGGGTGAGCAGCAACGAGACCGATCTCCGCGATGAGAAGCCCCAGTTCGTCCTCCCCCTGGTCGTCCGGATCGAACGCGACGCGCCCCCGGCCCGTACCGACGCCCTGGAGACCGCCGCGCGGGCCGTCCTGGAGATCCTGACCGACGACCGCTCCCTCGGCGAGGGCGAGTGGGCGCGGGCCGTCACCGACTGGCAGGACGCCCGGATCCGCAAGGTGGTGCGCCGGGCCCGCGGCGCGGAATGGCGCCGCGCGAACACGCTGCCCGGCATCACGGTCACCGGCGCGGAGGCGGAGGTACGGGTCTTCCCGCCGGTCCCGCTCGACGGCTGGCCCAAGGAGCTCGCCAAGCTCCAGGTCTCGGGCACCGACCTCGACGACCCGGCCGCCCCCGGCCCCGTGCCGGACGGCGCGGCGGTGCTGTGGATGAACCCGGAGCTCGACATGTCGGCCGGCAAGGCGATGGCCCAGGCCGGCCACGGGGCGCAGCTGCTGTGGTGGGCGATGGACGAAGCGGACCGCAAGGCGTGGCAGGGGGCGGGCTTCCCCCTCGCGGTGCGGACCGCGACGGCCGAGGAGTGGCCGGCCCTGACGACGAGCGGCCTCCCGGTCGTCCGCGACGCGGGCTTCACGGAGATCGCCCCGGGCTCGTGCACGGTGGTGTCCGAGGGCAGCGCCCTCTTCGCCCCCCACCTGCGTCTCCCCCGGCCCTGACCGCCGGACGGCCGGGTGTCGGACCCGTGCCGTAGTGTGCGCCGCGTTCCAAGCCCCTGGGAGACCCGCATGTCCGTGCACGCCCGGCTCCACGCCACCGTCCCCGCTCCGCTGCCCCCGTCGGAGGCCGGTCCGCCGGAGATCCTGGGACAGCCGGGGCACCGGCTGCTCGTCCAGCGGAGCGACGACGAGATCGTCGCCCGGCCGTTGGACGACGCCTACGCCGCCCGGCCGGGAGCGGAGGTCCGTTTCCCCGCGCCCTGGCCACGCGACCTCGGGACGTGGGAGGTGTCGCCCGACGCGGGCCTGGCCGTCTTCGCCGGGGTGCATGCGGTGCGTGCCGTCGAGCCCTCGGGGGCGACGCGCTGGGAGGTCCGGCACGCCTGTTGGGCATGCGGGGAGACGCACGAGTCGTACGACGCGTACGCGGACCGTCGGAACCACCGCTACCCGGACCAGGGCTCCGTCGGCTTCTCGGCCGACGGCAGCCTCGTCTGGGCCCACGTCCGCGGCCCGCTGCCCGAGGGCGAGCTGACCCCGGACACCGTCGACGAGTGGCTGGTGATCGACGCCCTCGACGGCCGCGTACTCGCGCGGGCCGACGCCCAGGCCGCCGCGGCCGGCAGCGAGCACGTCCCCCACCCCACCGACCCCCGCCGGATGGGCCTCAGCATCGGCGAGGGCCAGGACGGCGCTCCCCTGCGCCTGGGCCACTGGGACGGAGAGAAGCTGGACGTCACCTACGCGGAGGGCGACCTCTGCCTGCTGGGCGTCAGCCCCTCGGGCGACCGGCTCATGACCGTCTCCCACGACCAGGACGCGCTCGCCGTGCGGGACCTCCACGGCGTCCTGCTCGACGGCCTCGAATGGGACGCGGAGTCGGTGCTCCCACCACATCCTGACGCCCCGTCGGAGTACGAGGACGAAGCACCCGCCTGCTGGGACTGGGCAGGCGGCTTCGTGGACGAGACGACCCTCGTCGTCTCGACCGTGGAGAGCGACGACGAATGGGGCGAGGTCCGGCACTGGCTGCTCGACACCACGGGCACGCACGGACTCCGGCCGATCACCTACCCGTCCCCGCCCTCCGGGCAGCCGACCGCACTCGGGAACGGCGCCTGGGCGACACCGTCCGAATCCGGCGACGCCCTGCATGTCTGGGCGCTAGAACCAGTCCAGTGACCGGCCGTGCGGGCCGGTGAAGGCCAGGGGCTGTTCGTCGAGGGCCAGGGCGAAGACCGTGCGGTCCCGTGGTGCGGGGCGCGGGAGGCGGGCGGCGACGGACCGGAGGACGCCGGGGGCCTCGTTCGAGATCCAGTGGACGGGGAGGGTGCGCATCGTCTCGGTGAAGGCCCCCCGGGCCTCGGTCGGGAGGTAGAACAGGACCGCGCTGTGGAAGACCACGGGTGTGGCACCCGGCGGGGCCTGGGAGACCAGCTCCCGGACCGTCTCGTCGAGGTCGCCGCGGACGAGGTGCGGCGGCTCCGCGCGCGCGATGCGCACGGCGTTCCGCAACCTGTCCGCGCGGTCCGTCTGTTCGGGCCAGACCAGGGACTCCAGCCACCGCGTGTCGTCGGCGTCACCGACGTCGAGCGGGTTGAGGTCGATGCCGGCGCGCCACACGACCTCGGGCAGCCGCTCGGGCAGCGGTACGGGGCCGGACGTGCGGCAGGTCAGGGTGACCGGACCGTCGGCCGGGCCGAAGGCGGCGCCGTCGTCGTACCGGTACCGGTATCGGTATCGGTCCGGGTACAGACACAGGCCGGCCGAGGCACCGACCTCGATCAGGGCGAGCGGCTGCGGCAGCGACGCGAGCAGCGGGAGCAGGGTGGCGCAGCGGCCGGACTCGTTCGTCTGCGTACGGCGCCCCAGCCCGCGCCCGACTGGGCCTTCGCCCCGCACCCTGCTGGGCGTCGCCCACCCGCCGTGTGGGCAATCGTCCCGCAGGGCGGGACGGGTGGGCACACGGGACGGCGCCCTTCAGCGGCGCCTCCGCGTCCCGCGCCCGGACCCGCACCCCAGCGGCGCCGCACGACGTGGTGCGGGTTCGGGCGCGGAAGCCTCTGGCACCGGCAGGGCGCGGGTTCGTTGTGCCCACCCTCCCCCAAGCTCTCGGCTTCGCTCGAGCAGGGGCCCCCTCACCCCAGCGAAACGGTTGCCCAGAACGGCGGCGGCATGGGGCGCCCTCGACGACATCCCTTCGCTCACAGCGGCCGAACCTCAAATGAAGCTCTGAACGTCCCCCTTCCGGGATTCGAATGTCCCCCACCGGGCCATCAGGTGGGGGACTGAGTACCGAAGGAGGGGGACATGACGGAACTCGGCATCGGCATCGGGTGGCGTCCTGAGATCGCCGAGGCGGTGGAGGCGCTGCCCGGAGTCGACTGGGTGGAGGTCGTCGCGGAGAACATCTGCGCGGACCATCTGCCCGACTCCCTGGCCCGGCTGCGCGAGCGCGGCGTGACGGTCGTCCCGCACGGCGTCTCGCTCGGGCTCGGCGGCGCGGACCGGCCGGACCCGGCGCGGCTCGCGGCGCTCGGGGAGAAGGCGGTGGCCCTGGGGGCGCCGCTGGTCACGGAGCACATCGCGTTCGTACGGGCCGGGGGGCCGCTCACCGCGACCCCGCAGCTCGAAGCGGGCCACCTGCTGCCCGTGCCCCGGACCCGGGACGCGCTCGACGTGCTCTGCGAGAACGTGCGCATCGCACAGGACGCGCTGCCCGTGCCGCTCGCCCTGGAGAACATCGCGGCCCTGATCTCCTGGCCGGGCGAGGAGATGACGGAGGGCCGGTTCCTGGCGGAGCTGGTGGAGCGTACGGGGGTACGGCTCCTCATCGACGTCGCCAACCTGCACACCAACCACGTCAACCGCGGCGAGGACCCCGCCCGCGCCCTGTCCGAGCTGCCGGTCGACGCCATCGCGTACGTCCACGTGGCGGGCGGGGTCGAACGGGACGGCGTCTGGCACGACACCCACGCCCACCCGGTCCCGAAGCCGGTCCTCGACATCCTGGCGGACCTCGCGTCCCGGGTGTCCCCGCCGGGGGTGCTGCTGGAACGGGACGACGACTTTCCGCCGGCGGAGGAGCTGGCCGGAGAACTGGAGGCGATCCGGGCCACTACCGCTGTGGGCAGGCGTTCCGCGGGGGCGGAACCGGTGGGCACGGCCCACCAGCACGGCGCCCTTTCGCACATACCCGCACCCCGACGGGCCCCCCTGCTGATCGGCGCGGGCGCCCGCGTCTCGGGAGGCCCCATGCCCGGCGCAACCCCTGTCGTCCAGGAGCCCGCACCGCGGGAAGGCGCCCGGCAGCGCCTCGCCGTCACCCAGGCCTCCCTCCTGTCCGCCCTCGTCGCCGGCACCCCCGTCCCCGAGGGCTTCGACACCCGCCGCGTCGGCGTCCAGGCGCGCGCCCTCGCCGCCAAGCGGGCCGGTGTCGTCGCGAAGGTCGCGCCGGAGCTGCCGGAAATCCTCGGGAAGGGCTTCCGGCCCGCGTTCCTCGCGTACGCGAAGTCGCGTCCGATGACGGGCGGGTACCGCAGGGACGCCCTCGACTTCGTGGAGCACCTGCTGATCGCGGGGCGCCCGGAGGATCCGGCGGAGCGGCGGCGGCTCACGGAGTGGTGGGAGGACCGTTCCGGCAGTCGGCCGGCGGGCCGTGCCGCCCGGCTCGTACGGGCCGCCCGTCACGCCCTCGTACGGAGATGAGACGGCCGTGGACCTCCTGATCGCCCTCGTCTACCTGGCGGCCGCCGCCGGCGTCGTCCTCGTCATCACCCGGGTCGTCCGGACGCGCGGCGGCCCCGGCGGACCCGTCCACGACCGGTACGAGCTCGCCTTCCTCAACGGCGGGCCGGCCCGCGTCGCCGACACCGCGCTCGCCGCCCTCCAGGCGGACGGCAGGCTCGCGATCGGCGGGCCCGGGATCGTCGCGGTCGTCCGCCCCACCGCGTACGACCCGGTGGAGCGCGCCGTCCTGGAGGTGCAGGCCGCCGCCCCGCACGGGGCCCTGCACCACCTGCGGCTCGGGGTGATGCGGCACCCGGCGGTCCAGGAGATCGGTGACGGGCTCGCGGCGCGCGGGCTGGTCGTCGCCCCGGCGACGCGGCGGGTCACGGCCCGCTGGTGCACCGCCCTGATCCTGGCGGCCTTCGTGCTCTTCCCGGTCTCGATCGTCCTCACGGTGATCGACTTCGCCGTCGCCGAGGACTTCCGGCTGCCGTTCGTCCTCAAGGTGGCGCCGGCGCTGTTCGCCGCCGGGATCACCGGCATCGTCTGCGGGTCGGTCGCCGCCCGGCAGATCACCTCGGCCGGCCGCCGTGCGGTCTTCGAGTACGGGCGGGCCCACGGCCATCTCGCGGACGCCGGCCATCTCGTGGCCCTGCACGGGCTGCGGGCCGTGCCGGACCCGGTGCTCCGGGAGCAGCTCGTGGCCGCCGCCCGGTTCTACGCGCCGCCCCGGCGGAACGGGCGCGGCGGCAGGCGGCGGCCCTCGCCGGCGCACTTCTCGTCCTCGGACGCGGCCGCCCTCGGCGTGGCCACCGAGTGGTGCGCGACCAACTCGTCGTGTGGTGGCGGGGGTGGTGGCGGTTCCTGTTCCGGCGGTGGCAGTTCCTGTTCCTCGGGCTCCTGTTCCGGCGGAGGGTCCAGCTGCGGCGGCGGGTCCAGCTGCGGGGGTGGGTCGAGCTGCGGCAGTTCCAGCTCGTGTTCGAGTTCCAGCTCCAGTTCGTGTTCCTCCAGCTCAAGCAGCTGAGGGGCCGATCGGGTGGCGGGCCCGGCCGCCGTCCCGTACAACCGGGGCATGGTCTGGGTTCCGCTTCTCCTGGTGGCGTTCGTCGTGGCCGGTGTCGGCTGTGCGCGGGTCTGCCGTGCCTCCATGGCCGCCGCCGGGCCCTGCGAGGCGGTCGGCGCGGATCGGGGGCTCACGGTGTGCGAGGCGGCCTATCTGGCCGGCGGGCCGCTGCGGGTCACCGATCTGACCCTGGTGTCGATGCACCGGGCGCGGCGGCTGCTGCTCGCGCACACCGGCTGGGCGACGGTCGTGGACGCGGGTGGCGCCGGGGACGGGCTGGAGCGCGCGGTGCTCGGTGCCATCGGGCCGGGCGGGCAGTCGCCGGTTCCCGCCGTCCGTCCGGTGGTCGCCGCCGACGAATCCGTACGCCTTCTCGCGGAGGGGCTCGTCGACCGGGGGCTCGCCGTGTCCGAGGAGGACCGCCGGGAGCTCGCGGCGGGGGTGCGGGCGGTACGGGCGGGGTTCCTGCTGACGCTGGTGCTCGGGACGGTCGCGGCGCTGCTCGTGCCGGGGGAGGAACGTGCCCCGGTCGTGGCCGCGTTCGCGCTGCCGCTGCTGGCGTCGGGGCTGTGCCTGCTGATCGGACGGGTCGAGGTGTATCCGTACACCCGCTGGGCGTCCCCGGCCGGGCAGCGGCTGCTGTCGGGGCTGTCGTCGGCCGATCCGCTCACCGATCCGCTCACGGCGCTCGCGACGCGCGGTCCCGCCGTCCTGGAGCCGGAGCTCCGCGCGGCCCTGAAGGCCTGAGAGAGGTCCCGGAGCCCGGGAAGAGGTCCCGGAAATGACGCCGGTGCGGCGCGCACGAAGCGCGCCGCACCCGGAGCCGGACCCGGTGTCGCTGGAGCGACGGGCACATGGTGCCGCCCGCCGTCTGATCTTCCGGGTCAAGGGGTGGCGGGGCCCCCCGCGGGGCCGGGGGGCCCCCCCGGGTGGATCGCGGCGCAGGGCACCGGCCCGCCCCCCGCTGGGGGCCGCAGGGGGGGGGCCCGGAGGAGATC
>NZ_JBIRQU010000014.1:0-162503 GCF_044333355.1 Streptomyces sp. NPDC021012 | reverse complement strand
CCGCCCCCCGGCCCCCCCCCCCCCCCGGGGGCGGGGGGGGGGGGCGGGGGCCCGGGGGGGGGGGGGGCCGGGCCGCGGCGCGCGGGGGGGGGGGGGGGGGGGCCCCCCCCCGGGCCCCCCCCCCCCGCCACCGGGTTTCGTACGGCCGTCAGGCCAGGCCCGCCACCAGGTCGGCGACGCTCTTGCGGCGACCGGTGTAGAACGGGACCTCCTCGCGCACGTGCATCCGCGCCTCGGAGGCGCGCAGGTGGCGCATGAGGTCGACGATGCGGTGCAGCTCGTCGGCCTCGAAGGCGAGGAGCCACTCGTAGTCGCCGAGGGAGAAGGAGGCGACCGTGTTGGCGCGGACGTCCGGGAAGCCGCGGGCCATCTTGCCGTGGTCGGCGAGCATCCGGCGGCGGTCCTCGTCCGGCAGCAGGTACCAGTCGTAGGAGCGCACGAAGGGGTACACCGAGACGTAGTCGCGCGGGTTCTCGTCGGCCAGGAAGGCCGGGATGTGCGACTTGTTGAACTCGGCGGGGCGGTGCAGCGCCATGTTCGACCAGACCGGCTCCAGGGCGCGGCCCAGCTTGGTGCGGCGGAAGAGGTTGTACGCCTCCTGGAGCTCGTCGCTCGTCTCGGCGTGCCACCAGATCATGACGTCGGCGTCGGCGCGCAGACCGGACAGGTCGTACGTGCCGCGGATCGTGATGTCCTTGGCCGCGAGCTGGTCGAACAGCTCCTGGACCTCGTCGGCGTAGCCGCCGCGGTCCTCGGGGAGAACGTCGCGCAGCTTGAAGACGGACCACAGGGTGTAGCGGATGACCTCGTTGAGGTCCTTCGCCTTCTTACCGGCGTTCGGGATCTTTTCGGGCGCACTCATACGCCTATTCTCGCCCGTCACGAGGAGTGCCCCGCACCGGGGTGCCCCGTTCCGGACGTGGCGATGATCTCGTCGGCCGCGCGGTGGGCCGAGGCGATGGTGGCCGGGATGCCGACGCCGTCGTAGGCGGCGCCCGCGAGGCGCAGTCCGGGGAGGGCGGCGACGGCCGCGCGGACGCGGGCGACACGGGCCAGGTGACCGACCGGGTACTGGGGCAGGCCGCCGATCCAGCGGGTGACGGTGGAGGCGACCGGGCGGGCGGTGAGACCGGTGGCGGCGGCGAGGTCCTTGAGGGAGGCGGCGACGAGGTCGGCGTCCTCGCGGTGGACCTGCTGCTCCTCGCCGTGGCGGCCGACGGAGGTGCGCAGCACGAACAGGCCGGGGGCGCCGTCGGCGACCCACTGCCACTTCTGGGCGGAGAAGGTGGAGGCCTTGACGGTGTGGCCGTCGACGGGCGGGACGAGGAAGCCGGAGCCCGCGAGGGCGGGCACGTCGGAGCGGCGGAAGGCGAGGGTGATCAGGGCCATGGAGGCGTAGTCGATCGCGGCGAGCTCGGCGGCGGCGTCCGGGGCGTGGCCGCCGAGGAGTCCGGCGGCGGCCGAGGCGGGGGTGGCGAGGACGACGGCGTCGGCGTCGAGCGTCCGGTGCGGGGTGACGACCCGCCAGCCGGTGGCGCCGGTGCGGGCCAGGGCGGTCACGGGCGTGCCGGTGAGGATCTCGCCGCCGGCGGCGCGGATCGCGTCGGCGACCGCGCCGGGGAGGGTGCCGACGCCGCCCTCGATGCCGAGGAACACGGCGCCGCCGAGGCCGGTGGCGGCGCCCGCCACGTCGGCGGGGACGGCCGCGCCGGCGCGCTGGACGGCGTGGACGGCGGCGGTGAGCGTGGGGTGGACGCGGGCGGCCTCGAAGAGGGCGGGGACGGCGGCCTTCATCGAGATGCGGTGGGCGTCTCCGGCGTACACGCCGCCGAGGAGGGGTTCGACGAGCCGGTCGACGACCTCGTGGCCCATGCGCGCGGCGACGTACGCGCCGATGGCGATGTCCTCGCCGATCTCGGTCGGCGGTAGTTCCAGGTCTCCGGCGATGCGGCGGACGCCCTCGGCGGAGAGGAGGCCCTCGACGGCGGCGGGGGCGCCGGGGACGCCCATGACGTGCCCCTTGGGCATCGGGACGAGCTCGCCCCGGGACCAGACGGACGCGGTGGTCGTCGCGGGGGCCTGGAGCCGGTCGCCGAGGCCGACGGCCCGGGCGAGGGCGACCGCCTCGGGGCGGCGGGCGAGCAGCGACTCGGCGCCGAGGTCGACGGGGGCGCCCGCGATCTCCCCGGCGAGGAGCTTGCCGCCGAGCCGGGCGTCGGCTTCGAGGAGGGTCACCCGGTGGCCGGCGAGGGCGAGGCGGTGGGCGGCCGCGAGTCCGGCGATCCCGCCTCCGGCGACGACGACGTGAGGCCCGGCATGCTGCCCGGCGTGGTGTCCCGTGGTGTCCGCGTTCATGGCTCCACTCTCTCAAACCGCCCGCCCGCGCCCGTTCCGAGGCCGGACCGTGATCGCATCGCTACCCCCGGAGGGCAACCCGTTCCGGGGGCCCGTACGTCCAACGGGCATCACTCACCACCACCCTGGGGGGAACCTCGTGCGGGTAGTCAGAACGAGAACGACGACGGCCGCGGTCCTGCTGACCGCCTCACTGGTCCTGACGGGCTGTGGCGCGGGCGCCACGGACTCGGGCTCGGCCTCGGACAGCAAGGCCGACGTGGCGGCGAAGCCCGCCGACAGGGCCGCCGAGGGGGCCGCCGACGCCTCCGGCGCCTCGGGCGCGGCCGGGAAGCCCGCGGCGAAGGCGCCGGCCCAGAAGCACATCATCCGTACCGCCTCGCTCTCCGTCGAGGTGAAGGACGCGTCGAAGGCCCTGGCCACGGCCCGCCGGGTGGCGGCCGAGGCGGGCGGGCGCGTGGAGAACGAGTCGACGGAGCGGGTCGAGGGCACGCACCTCGGCTCGCTGATCGTGCTGCGGGTGCCGCAGGAGCGGTACGACTCCGTCCTCGCCGAGCTGTCGGGCACCGGGAAGCTGCTCGACCGCAAGGCGGAGGCCAAGGACGTCACCGACCAGGTGGTGGACGTGGAGAGCCGGATCGCCAGCCAGCGGGCGAGCGTGGCGCGGGTGCGGGCGCTGATGGACCGGGCGGAGAAGCTGTCCGACGTGGTGACCCTGGAGGGCGAGCTGAGCCGCCGCCAGGCGGACCTGGAGGCGCTGCTCGCCCAGCAGGCCTCGCTGAAGGACCGGACGTCGCTGGCGACGATCACCCTGCGGCTCTCCGAGCAGGAGAAGCCGCGGCCGGAGGTGGCGAAGGAGGAGGGCCGTCCCGGTTTCGGGGACGCCCTGAGCGGCGGGTGGAACGCGCTGGTGGGCGCGGCTGCCTGGATCGGGATCGTGCTGGCCGCCCTGGCGCCGTGGCTCGCGGTGGCCCTGGTCGTCTTCGTCCTGTGGCGCCGCCTGGTCCGCCCGCGCCTCGCGGCCCGTGCCGCCCGGCCGGCGGGCGCCGTCCCCGGCCTGCCGGACGGCCCGCGGAACGCCGCGGGAGCGCCCGTGGCGCCGGCGGCGCCCGGGTCCCCGACGCCCCCGCGGCCCCGGGAGACCCCCGAGAAGTAGTTTCGTGCCATGAGTCTCATGAGTGAACGACTGGTGGTCATCGGCGGCGACGCGGCGGGCATGTCCGCCGCGTCGCAGGCGCGCCGGCTCAAGGGTCCCGGGGAGCTGGAGATCGTCGCCTTCGAGCGCGGGCGCTTCTCCTCGTACTCGGCCTGCGGCATCCCGTACTGGGTCGGCGGGGACGTGGCCGCGCGCGGGGAGCTGATCGCGCGCTCCCCCGAGGAGCACCGGGCCCGTGACATCGATCTGCGGATGCGGACCGAGGTGACGGAGATCGACGTTCCCGGGCAGCGGGTCCGGTCGCGGGACCTGGAGTCGGGTGCGGAGGCGTGGACCGGCTTCGACAAGCTGGTGATCGCGACCGGGGCGCGGCCGCTGCGCCCACCGCTGCCGGGGATCGACGCGCCCGGGGTGCACGGGGTGCAGACCCTCGGCGACGGTCAGGCGCTGCTCGACTCGCTGTCCGGTGTGCCGGGGCGGCGGGCGGTCGTCGTCGGCGCCGGGTACATCGGGGTGGAGATGGCCGAGGCCCTGCTGAACCGGGGTTACGAGGTGACGGTCCTGACCCGGGGCGAGCAGCCGATGGCGACCCTCGACCCGGACATGGGACGCCTCGTGCACCGGGCGATGGACGGCCTCGGGATCAGGACGGTCGTCTCGGCGCCGGTGACGAAGGTCCTGACCGGAGCGGACGGCCGGGTGCGGGCGGTGGCCACGGACGCGGAGGAGTATCCGGCGGACGTGGTGGTGCTCGGCACGGGCGTGGTGCCGGAGACCTCGCTCGCGCGGGCGGCGGGGCTGCCCCTCGGGGCGTACGGGGGGCTGCTCACCGATCTGGCGATGCGGGTGCGGGGCCACGGGAACATCTGGGCCGGCGGGGACTGCGTGGAGGTCCTGGACCTGGTCTCGGGCCGGGAGCGGCACGTTCCCCTCGGCACGCACGCGAACAAGCACGGGCAGGTCATCGGCTCGAACGTGGGCGGCGACTACGCGACCTTCCCGGGCGTGGTGGGCACGGCGGTGTCGAAGGTCTGCGACCTGGAGATCGCGCGGACGGGCCTGCGGGAGCGGGACGCCCGGGAGGTGGGGCTGCGGTTCGTGACGGTGACGGTCGAGTCGACGAGCCGGGCGGGCTACTACCCGGGGGCCGCGCCGATGACGGTGAAGATGCTGGCCGAGAAGCGCACGGGCCGGCTGCTCGGGGTGCAGATCGTGGGCCGGGAGGGCGCGGCGAAGCGGGTGGACATCGCGGCGGTGGCGCTGACGGCGGGGATGACGGTGGAGGGGATGACGGCGCTCGACCTGGGGTACGCGCCGCCGTTCTCGCCGGTGTGGGACCCGGTGCTGATCGCGGCGCGCAAGGCGGCGGCGGCCGTCCGGGCGGCGGAATGACCCGAGCGGCGGAGTGACCCTCGGTCACGATTTGCGGCCGAAAGGTCACCGTGTGTCACTGTTCGCATGATCCGACACACGATGCGCGCGCTCAGCGCCGCCACTCTCGTCATAGCCCCGATCGCCCTGACGGCGACGCCCGCCCACGCGGTGGCCTCCTGCCGGGTCAACGGCATCCCCGTCAGCGGTACGAGCGTCGTCGGCACGCCCGGCCCCGACTACATCACCTGCGGCTCCCTCGCCTCCGGTGACGTGGTCGACGGCCTGGGCGGCGCCGACTACATCCGCGTCAGCGGCGACGTCGGCGGCGGCGCCACCCTCAGGGGCGGCACCGGCCGCGACTACATCCGGGTCGACGGCTCGGTCGGCCCGACGGGCCAGGTGCTCGGCGGGGCCGACAACGACTACGTCGTCGTCGGCCCGAACGCGGGCGTCGTCAACGGCGGCGCCGGCGTCGACTTCTGCCGGGTGGCCTCCGGCAACCCGCCCGTGGGTTGCGAGGTCTGAGCACCTTCCCGCACGCGGGCGACCGTCAGACGGCCGTCCGCGTGTGCACGTACTCGACGAGCCGGGACAGGGCGTCCGGGTCCATCGACGGCATCACGCCGTGGCCCAGGTTGAAGACGTGCCCCTCCAGGTCCTTCGCGGCGGCGAGGACCTCGTCGGTCTTGGCCTCCACGACCTCGGTCGAGGCGAAGAGCACGGCCGGGTCCAGGTTGCCCTGGAGGGCCTTGCCGGGGCCGACGCGGCGGGCGGCCTCGTCGAGCGGGACGCGCCAGTCGACGCCCACGACGTCCGCGCCGGCCTCGCCCATCAGGCCGAGGAGCTCGCCCGTACCGACGCCGAAGTGGATGCGGGGGACGCCGTAGCCGGCGACCGCGTCGAAGACCTTGGTGGAGGCGGGCATCACCGAGCGGCGGTAGTCGGCCGGGGCGAGGGCGCCGACCCAGGAGTCGAAGAGCTGCACGGCGGAGGCGCCGGCCTCGATCTGGACCTTGAGGAAGGCCGAGGTGATCTCGGCGAGGCGGTCGAGGAGGTCGGCCCAGAGCTGCGGGTCGCCGTACATCATGGCCTTGGTGCGCTCGTGGCTGCGCGAGGGGCCGCCCTCGACGAGGTAGCTCGCGAGGGTGAAAGGCGCGCCGGCGAAGCCGATGAGCGGGGTGTCGCCCAGCTCCTCGGTGAGCATCCCGATGGCCTCGGTGACGTAGTGGACGTCCTCCGGGGTCAGGTCGCGCAGCCGGTCCAGGTCGGCGCGGGTGCGGATCGGGTCGGCGACGACCGGGCCGACGCCGGGCTTGATGTCGAGGTCGAGACCGATGGCCTTGAGGGGGACGACGATGTCGCTGAAGTAGATGGCGGCGTCGACCTTGTGGCGCCGGACCGGCTGCAGCGTGATCTCGGTGACCAGCTCGGGCCGCATGCAGGACTCCAGCATGGGGATGCCCTCGCGGACCTTCAGGTACTCGGGGAGGGAGCGCCCGGCCTGTCGCATGAACCAGACGGGGGTGTGCGGAACCGGCTCGCGCCGGCACGCCTTGAGGAACGCGGAGTCGTACGTCCGCGACTGCTGCTTCGTCTGCTGGCCCTGCGGGCGGTCAATGGCACTCACGCCAGAATCTTCGCATGTGGCGGGAAGCCGCTCGTCCGGGCCGGGTGTCCTCCCTGCACGGAGGCCCCGTTCCGCCTACTCTTCCCCGCATGGCTGCGGCTCAGGGACATTTTTCCGATCATTCCGACGGCGATCGAGGGACGGACGAAACGGCGGACAGTACGGACACGAACCCGGTTCCGCCCGCGTTCCGGCGGGCGGTGGAGGCCTTGCGGTCGGCGCGGCTGCGGTCGGAGATCGAGATCGACCCGACCAGGCCGCCGCAGCGGCTCGCCCCGTACGCGTACGCGGTGGAGGCGGCCGTGGTGGAGGGCGAGGAGGACCTGGCGGACGGGCGGCTCGTGCTGCTGCACGATCCGGCCGGGCACGAGGCCTGGAAGGGCACGTTCCGCCTGGTGACCCTGATCCGGGCGGAGCTGGAGCCGGAGATGGCGGCGGACCCTCTGCTGCCCGAGGTGTGCTGGTCCTGGCTGACCGGGGCCATGGAGGCGCGGGGGCTCTCGTACGGGGAGGCGAGCGGGACCGTGACGATGGCGGGCTCGCACTACTTCGGCGGTCTCGCGGACCGCAGACCGGCGACCCAGATCGAGATGCGGGCGTCCTGGACGCCGCGCGAGGGCCTGGGCGGGGTGCCGGACACCGGGGCGCACCTGGCGGCCTGGTGCGACCTGCTCTGCCAGATCGCGGGGCTGCCACCGGCACCGGCGGATCCGGGGGCGGGGACGGTGACGGGCGCGGGGGTCGTCTCGTTGCCCCAGCGCCGGGGGCCGCAGGGGGCGTGAGGCGCCTGCGCGGGACACCTCCCCCGCCCCCGGGGTCCCACAGGGGCCTGCCGGGGTCCCACAGAGGGCCTGGAACGCCTCCCCCCGCCGGGGGTCCCGCAGGGGGCTCGAAACGCCTCCCCCGGGGTCCCTCGTGGGGGTGACGGGGCGGGGTCCGCTCGTAGGATGATCGATCACGCGTCCGAATTGCCCTAATTGTTACTCACCAAATCGTGATCTTTCCCTAAAGGCGGGCGGCCCAGCTGCCGAAGGAGTCAGTGACCCCTTCACAGCACGGGTTCGCCCCCGGCTTCTTCCCCGAGCCGGCTCCGTCCCGCACCCTTCCCCCCAGGAGGCCTGGTGTCCGTTCTCCTCGAGCAGCCCGCAAGCCTGGTCGCCTACCGCCCGAACAAGCCGACGGCCATGGTCGTCGTGGCCGACCCACGCGTCCGCTCCACCGTCACCCGCCACCTGTGGGCCCTCGGAGTACGCGACGTGATCGAGGCGTCGTCCATCGCGGAGGCCCGTCCCCGCGTCGGCAACCCGCGCGACATCTGCGTTGCCGACGTCCACCTGCCCGACGGCAGCGGCCTGACCCTGCTGTCCGAGACCCGCGCCGCGGGCTGGCCCAACGGCCTCGCCCTCTCGGCCGCCGATGACATCGGCGCCGTGCGCAACGCCCTGGCGGGCGGCGTGAAGGGCTACGTCGTCACCGGCACCCGGACCAACATCGGTCACCCGACCCGCCCCGGCGCCGCCCCCATCGGCTCCGCGGCGGCCCGCCTCGGCCACCGCCGCCCCCCGGGTGCCCCGAGCCACCCGGGCGGCTACCGCGAGCTCTCCGGCCGTGAGGTCGAGGTGCTGCGGCTCGTCGCGGAGGGCCAGTCGAACAAGGCGATCGGCGTCTCCATGGGCCTGTCCGCCCTGACCGTCAAGAGCCACCTCGCCCGCATCGCCCGCAAGCTGGGCACCGGCGACCGCGCCGGCATGGTCGCGGTGGCCCTGCGGACGGGGATCATCCACTGACCGCCGGTGGACATCGGCTCGCGCCTGTCGACGGAACGTTCCGTCGACAGGCGCGTGCCGTTCACCGATACCCTTGACGCGTGACCGACGCCCAAGAGACCGCAGCAGACACAGCACTGCGCACCACCGGGGGCGGCCCCCCGGACGACGATGTCCCTGCGAATGGGCTTCCGATCCCGTTGCTGGAGCCCCGCGAGGGGATTCCGCCCGTCGTCGAGACCGAGGACGCCCTCGCCGAGGTGATCGCCGCGTTCGCCGCCGGAAGCGGTCCCGTGGCCGTGGACGCCGAGCGCGCCTCCGGCTACCGCTACGGCCAGCGGGCCTATCTCGTCCAGCTCCGCCGCGAGGGCGCGGGCACCGCGCTCATCGACCCCGTCGGCTGCCCCGACCTCTCGGGGCTCGGCGAGGCGCTCGCCGGGACCGAGTGGATCCTGCACGCCGCGACGCAGGACCTTCCGTGCCTCCGCGACATAGGCATGCTCCCCACCTCGCTGTTCGACACCGAGCTCGCCGGACGCCTCGCCGGCTTCCCGCGGGTCGGCCTCGGCGCGATGGTCGAGTCCGTCCTCGGCTACGCCCTGGAGAAGGGCCACTCCGCCGTCGACTGGTCCACCCGGCCGCTGCCCGAGCCGTGGCTGCGGTACGCGGCCCTGGACGTCGAGCTGCTCGTCGACCTGCGGGACGCCCTGGAGAAGGAGCTCGACCGGCAGGGGAAGCTGGAGTGGGCCCGCCAGGAGTTCGACGCCATCGCCTCGGCGCCGCCCGCCCCGCCGCGCAAGGACCCGTGGCGCCGCACCTCCGGCATGCACAAGGTGCGCCGCCGCCGTCAGATGGCGGTCGTACGGGAGCTGTGGACGGCCCGCGACAAGGTCGCCCAGCGGCGTGACGTCTCCCCCGGCAAGGTGCTGAGCGACGCGGCGATCGTGGAGGCGGCGCTGGCGGTACCGGTGAACGTGGGCGCGCTCCTCGCGCTGCCCGGTTTCGGCAACCGCATGAACCGCCGCCAGCTGGAGCAGTGGCAGGCCGCGATCGACCGCGCCCGTGCCCTCCCGGAGAGCGAGCTCCCCCAGCCGGGCCAGCAGGTCGCGGGCCCGCCCCCGCCGCGCGCCTGGGCCGACAAGGACCCGGCCGCCGCGGCCCGCCTCGCCGCGGCCCGCACGGCGGTCTCGGCCCTCGCCGAGGAGCTGAACCTCCCGCAGGAGAACCTGATCACGCCGGACACGGTCCGCCGCGTCTGCTGGGAACCGCCGACCCCGGCGACCCCGGAGACGGTCTCCGCGGCCCTGACCGGCCACGGCGCCCGCCCGTGGCAGGTGGAGCTGGTGACGCCGCTGCTGGTGAAGGCGCTGTCGGCGAGCGCGTGACCGGACGGGAAGAGCCCCCCGCGCCCCTCGGGGCGCGGGGGGGCTCTTCGCTAGGGCGCCGGGCTGAGGTTGCCGGCGGTGTCCATGTCGAAGACCCCGTTGGTCTTGCCGTCGACCTTGAGGTGCTTCAGCCAGTGCTTCGAGAGCTCGTGCACGTTCCCGTGCTGCATCTCCCACGGCACGGAATGCCCCGCGCAGGCCAGCTTCACCATCAGCTTGTGGCTGCCCGCGACCGCCTTGTAGAGCTCGGGGACGGAGAAGTTGAGTTCCGGGTTGGCGTTGGTCGTGTTCGCCTGCTTGTCGTACTCCCCGTACACGATCAGTACGGGCACGCTTCCGCCGAGCACCCCGCCCTGCTTCGCGGTGGTCTCGTTCCACCCCCACCGGGTGAAGCTCCTGAAGCGGCTGAGCCCGTCGATGCCTCCCCAGACGCTGCCGACCGGGTCGCTCTTCAGCAGCGCGTCCCAGACCACGTCGACGATGCCGTCCTCGCGCTGACCCTCGCAGTGCAGTTCGCCGCCCCAGCCGCCCGGGGAGGACAGTCCGGCCTTCGTGCTGAGGTTGGTCGGGAAGCCCGGCACCGGCAGCGAGGCCGGCGGATTCGAGGTGCCCTTGGCCGGGAAGATCGGCGCCAGCAGGAACAGGCTCTCGACCTTCCCGGGGTTCTTGACCGCGTACGGCCCCATCCAGAACGCGGCGGCCGACCAGCCGATGAAGGCGACCTTGTCCACCTCGCACAGCTCGCGGATGAACTCCACGACGGTGTGCAGTTCGTCCCAGTCGCTGTACGAGTCGTTCAGCTGGTACGGGTAGTGCGGCTGGCCCGGCGTGAATCCCGGCGGCCGCGGCGTCAGCAGGGACTGCTGGGCGGGGTTGACGTTGCGGGGGTCCTCCATCTTCGGCCGTACCGAGAGGCCGGAGCCCTGGAGGTCCATCATGAAGACGTCGTAGCCGGCCTGCGCCAGCGCCCCGGCCCAGCTGTAGTCCTTGTACCGGAGGTCGAAGCCCGGGAGCACCGGGACGCTCCGGCCGTGGAGCATGAGGACAGGCTTGCGTTCCTGGCCCTTGGGCGTGCCGTTGCGTTCCCGTACGAAGAGCTCGACCTCCTCGTCCTTGTTCGCGGGGACGGTGGACGTGTGCCAGACCCAGTGGTCGGTGGTGATGACCTTCGCCATGGGAGTCCGTTCCGTGTGGGGGCCGGAGCCCTGCGCCCCGGCCCGGCCAGACTCCGTCCGCCCGGGAACGGGCGCCACGGGACGGCCGCCGGTCTGGGCCCATCGGGGTTGCCGGACCGTCCCAACGGAGGGGCGCACGGGGGCGCACGGGTGTGACCTTCACCGCTTGGGCCCCAAGGGGTGGGCAGCCTGGTTACCCACAAGTAGCATGGGTGGAGCAAGCGCACGCTTAGGCGTGGGCCGCAGCAGCAGTGCCATCCCGCACCCTGGAGGAGAGCCATCGTGCCTCGTACCGTCAGGGACGTCGTCTTCGTCGACGGCGTCCGCACCCCGTTCGGCAAGGCGGGCCCGAAGGGCATCTACCACGAGACCCGCGCCGACGACCTCGTCGTGAAGGCCATCCGGGAGCTGCTGCGCCGCAACCCGGGCCTCGACCCCGCGAAGATCGACGAGGTCGCCATCGCCGCGACCACGCAGATCGGCGACCAGGGCCTGACCCTGGGCCGCACGGCGGGCATCCTCGCCGGGCTGCCGCAGTCGGTGCCGGGCTACTCCATCGACCGCATGTGCGCCGGCGCGCTGACCGCCGTGACGACGACGGCCGGTTCGATCGCCTTCGGCGCGTACGACGCCGTCATCGCCGGTGGCGTCGAGCACATGGGCCGCCACCCCATGGGCGAGGGCGTCGACCCGAACCCGCGCTTCGTCAGCGAGAAGCTGGTCGACGAGTCCGCCCTCTTCATGGGCATGACCGCCGAGAACCTGCACGACCGCTACCCGAGCATCACCAAGCAGCGCGCCGACGAGTACGCCGTGCGCTCGCAGGAGAAGGCCGCCAAGGCGTACGCCGACGGCAAGATCCAGCAGGACCTGGTGCCGATCTCGGTCCGCCGCACCGACGCCTCCACCGGCGAGACCGGCTGGGGCCTGGTCACCGCCGACGAGCCGATGCGCCCGGGCACCACCCTGGAGTCGCTGGCCAACCTGAAGACGCCGTTCCGCGTCCACGGCAACGTCACCGCGGGCAACGCGGCCGGCCTCAACGACGGCGCCACCGCCTCGATCATCGCCTCCGAGGACTTCGCCCGGGAGAACGACCTCCCGGTCAAGATGCGCCTCGTCTCGTACGCCTTCGCCGGCGTCGAGCCGGAGGTCATGGGCTACGGCCCGATCCCGGCCACCGAGAAGGCCCTCGCCCAGGCCGGCCTGTCCATCGAGGACATCGGCCTCTTCGAGATCAACGAGGCCTTCGCGGTCCAGGTCCTCGCCTTCCTGGAGCACTACGGCATCGCCGACGACGACGCCCGCGTCAACCAGTACGGCGGCGCCATCGCCTACGGCCACCCGCTCGCCTCCTCCGGCGTCCGTCTGATGACGCAGCTGGCCCGCCAGTTCGAGGAGAACCCGCAGGTCCGCTACGGCCTCAACACCATGTGCGTCGGCTTCGGCATGGGCGCGACGGTCATCTGGGAGAACCCCCACTGGGAGGGCAAGTGAGCACCACCGCCGAGCTTCTGAAGGGCGCCGCCGAGCTCTTCCCGGACGAGGTCGTCACCTCGGCCCACGTACGGCACTTCGAACTCCCGGCCAGCGCTGGCAGGTTCGCGCTGATCACGCTGGACAACGGCTTCGACCACACCAAGCCGACCACCTTCGGCCCGCAGTCCCTCGCCAACCTGAACGCGGCGATCGACCAGGTCGAGGCCGAGGCCGCGAACGGTGAGATCGTCGGCGTCGGCATCACCGGCAAGCCGTTCATCTTCGCCGTCGGCGCCGACCTCAAGGGCGTCGAGCTGCTGAAGAAGCACGACGAGGCGCTCGCCATCGGCAAGGGCGGCCACGACGTCTTCAAGCGCCTGTCCGCGCTCGCCGTGCCGACCTTCGCGTACTACAACGGCGCGGCCATGGGCGGCGGCGTCGAGGTCGGTCTGCACTGCACCTACCGCACCGTCTCGAAGGCCCTGCCGGCCTTCTCGCTGCCCGAGGTCTTCCTCGGCCTGGTGCCCGGCTGGGGCGGCTGCGCCATCCTGCCGAACCTGATCGGCGCCGAGAAGGCCGTCTCGGTCATCATCGAGAACTCGCTGAACCAGAACCGCCAGCTCAAGGGCAAGCAGGTCTTCGAGCTCGGCATCGCCGACGCGATCTTCGAGGGCGCCGACTTCCTGGAGCAGTCGCTGGTCTGGACCGCCTCGGTCCTCAAGGGCGAGGTCTCCGTGGACCGCGCCGAGGTCGACCGCGGCGAGGCCTGGGACCAGGCCGTCGCCAAGGGCCGCGCCATCGCCGACTCCAAGGTGCACGGCGCCGCCCCGGCCGCCTACCGCGCCCTCGACATCATCGAGGCCGCCAAGGACGGCGACCTGCAGAAGGGCTTCGACGCCGAGGACCAGGCCCTCGCGGACCTGATCATGGGCGGCGAGCTGCGCTCCGGCATCTACGCCTTCAACCTGGTGCAGAAGCGCGGCAAGCGCCCCGCCGGCGCCCCGGACAAGTCGCTGGCCCGCCCGGTCACCAAGGTCGGTGTCGTCGGCGCCGGTCTGATGGCCTCCCAGCTGGCCCTGCTCTTCCTGCGCCGCCTGGAGGTGCCGGTCGTCCTGACCGACATCGACCAGGAGCGCGTCGACAAGGGCGTGGGCTACGTCCACGCCGAGATCGAGAAGCTGCTCGGCAAGGGCCGCATCAACCAGGACAAGGCCAACCGTCTCAAGGGCCTGGTCTCCGGTGTCCTCGACAAGGCCGAGGGCTTCGCGGACGCGGACTTCATCATCGAGGCCGTGTTCGAGGAGATGTCCGTCAAGCAGAAGGTGTTCGCGGAGGTCGAGGCGGTCGCCCCGGCGCACGCGATCCTCGCCACCAACACCTCCTCGCTGTCCGTCTCGGAGATGGCCTCCAAGCTCCAGCACCCGGAGCGCGTGGTCGGCTTCCACTTCTTCAACCCGGTCGCGATCCTCCCGCTCCTGGAGATCGTCCGCGGCGAGAAGACGGACGACGCGTCCCTGGCCACCGCCTTCGGTGTCGCCAAGAAGCTGAAGAAGACCGCGGTCCTCACCAAGGACGCCCCGGCGTTCGTCGTGAACCGCATCCTGACCCGCTTCATGGGCGAGATCCAGAACGTCATCGACGAGGGCACCCCGGTCGAGACCGCCGAGAAGGCGATCGAGCCGCTCGGCCTGCCGATGTCCCCGCTGGTGCTCCTGGAGCTCGTCGGCCCGGCGATCGGTCTGCACGTCTCCGAGACGCTGAACCGCTCCTTCCCCGAGCGCTTCAAGGTCTCCCCCAACCTGAAGGCGGTCGTCGAGGCCGGCAAGCGCGGCTTCTACGTCTACAAGCCGGAGAACGGCTTCAAGCCGGAGCTCGACCCGGAGGTCGCCGCCCTCCTCAAGCAGGGCGACGTCGTCCTGACCGAGGAGCAGGTCCGCGACCGCGTCCTGGACGCGGTGGCGCAGGAGATCGGCCTGATGCTGGAGGAGGGTGTCGTCGCCGAGGCGCAGGACATCGACCTCTGCCTGATCACGGGCGCGGGCTGGCCCTTCCACCTGGGCGGCATCACGCCGTACCTGGACCGTGAGGGCGTCTCCGAGCGCGTCAACGGCAAGCGTTTCCTGGCCCAGGGCGTGGCGAGCGTCCCGGCGTAACACCCGGACGCGTCAGGACGACGGCCCCGGCACCTCGCACAGGTGCCGGGGCCGTTTCCCGTGTCGCGGGCGGTGTCACCCTATGGAGCGCCAGCCTTCGAGCAGCAGCCCCTGGGCACCGACCTTCTGACGGGTGGCCACCGGGACGCCTCCGTCGGCCACGGCCATCGCGACCAGGCCGCCGTCGAGGCTCCGGGTGAGGGCGGTGGCCAGGCTTCCCTGCCGCTCCCCCGTCTCCGACCAGCTGAGGCCCTCCGCCTCCTGCTCGCTGGGGTAGGCGGCGAGGGCGAGCCGGCCGTCCCCGGACTGCTGGGCGAGGACCGTGCAGTCGAAGCCGTCGATGAGGCAGCGGGTGACGGACAGGCGTCCGGTGCCGACCGCCTTGCCGAGCGGCGTCGGCGTCAGTTCGCGCTCCGGCGACCAGGCCATGACCTGGCCCTCCTGGTCGAGGTAGAAGAGCGTCACGTGCCCGGAGGGCCCGGTGACGGCCGCCAGGGAGCCCATGGCCACCGAGGCGGGCAGGAGCTCCTCGCGCTCCGGCTTCTCACCGGCCACGCGCTGTACGTAGCGGACGAGGCCCTTGGCGTGGGAGCTGTACAGCTCGACGAGGCCGGAGCCGTTGGTGACGGCGACCGGCGAGGGGTCGGTCTTGGAGCCCATCAGGTCCCACCAGGGGTGCCAGCCGCCCGCGTCCTTCTGGGCGCGGACGCTGATGCCGCCGCCGCCGTTGCGCATGAAGACGTATGCGCGGCCCTGGGCGTCCACGGCGACGGCGGGGTTGCCCGTCCAGGGGCCCTTGCCGTTGGAGTGCCCCAGCGGGCGCCAGGCGGCCGCCGGACGGCCGGTCTGGAACTGGACGGCGTGCACCAGCTCGACGTGTCCCTCGTCCCCGCCCGTCGGCCGCAGGCCGACGAGGTGGACGTAGCGGTCGGCTCCCTGGCCGACGGCGAGGAACGGGGTCAGGCCGTCGCCGCCGAGGGAGACGGGGCCGCTCCAGCCGCCGCCGGGCTCCTCGGTCCAGCGCACCACCTCGCCGCCCCGGGGCAGATAGGCGCTGAACCTGCCCTCCTCCCCTCTGGTCAGCCAGCCGCCCTGGAGCACGGGGGCGGCGGTGCCGTGAGAACGGTCGGTGGGGGCCTGGGAATTCGCCATGGGGGGATCCAGCACTCCGGTCGTCGGAAGCAGTTCGGGTACGAACCGACTGTAGTCGCCCTCCCGGAGGGTCTCCGCCGCGCCCGGTGTCCGCCCGCTCAGCGCACGGCTTCCCTGCTCTCCCTGCCGAGCCGGCTGTGACCGCGTCCGTACAGGGCGTAGACGACGAAGCCGATCACCATCCAGACGGCGAACCGGAACCAGGTCTCGCCCGGCAGGTTGAGCATGAGCCAGACGGAGGCGGCGATGGAGAGGATCGGCAGCACGGGCACCCAGGGGGTGCGGAAGGCGCGCGGCAGGTCGGGGCGGGTGCGGCGGAGCACCATGACGCCGACGGCGACGACGACGAAGGCGAAGAGGGTGCCGATGTTCACCAGGGTCGCGAGTTCGTTGATGCTGGTGAAGCCGGCGACGACGGCGATGATCACGCCGAGCAGGATGGTCGGCCGGTACGGGGTCCTGAACCGGGGGTGCGTGACGGAGAAGAAGCGCGGCAGCAGGCCGTCGCGGCTCATGGCGAAGAAGACGCGGGTCTGGCCGAGGAGCAGGATCAGGCAGACCGTGGTGAGGCCGACGGCGGCGCCGAAGCTGATCACGCCCGCGTACCACGGGTGTCCCGCCGCCTTGAAGGCGTCGGCGAGCGGGGCGCTGGTGGACAGCTGGGTGTACTTCTCCATGCCGGTGACGACGAGGGCCACGGCCACGTACAGCACGGTGCAGATGAGGAGCGAGCCGAGGATGCCGCGGGGCATGTCCCGCTGCGGCAGCTTGGTCTCCTCGGCGGCGGTGGCGACGACGTCGAAGCCGATGAAGGCGAAGAAGACGACGGAGGCCGCGGTGAAGATGCCCATCACGCCGAAGTTCGTCGGCTCGTAGCCGAAGATCAGCTGGACCATCGGGGAGTTCCAGCCGGAGGTGCCGCCGGGTGGGGTGACGGCCGGCGGGATGAAGGGCTTGTAGTTGTCGCCGACGATGAAGAACAGGCCGGCGACGATCACGATCATCACGACGGTCACCTTGATCGCGACGACGACCGCGGTGATCCGGGCGGAGAGCTTCATGCCGAGGACGAGCACGACGGTGAGCACGAGGACGAGCAGGAAGGCCAGGATGTCGAAGGTGCCGCCCGCGACGTCCGGGCCTTCGAGCGAGGCCGGCAGGTGCCAGCCGATGTTGTCCATGAGGGATCTGACGTAGCCGGACCAGCCGACGGCGACCACCGCGGTGCCGAGGGCGAACTCCAGGACCAGGTCCCATCCGATGATCCAGGCGGGCAGCTCGCCGATCGACGCGTACGCGAAGGTGTACGCCGATCCCGCCACCGGCACCGTCGAGGCGAACTCGGCGTAGCACAGGGCGGCCAGGGCGCAGACGATGCCGGCGGCGACGAAGGCGAGGGCGGTGGCCGGGCCGGCGTTCTCCTTGGCGACCTTGCCCGTGAGGACGAAGATGCCGGTGCCGATGATGACGCCGACGCCGAACACGGTCAGGTCCCAGGCGGACAGGGATTTCCTGAGCGCGTGCTCGGGCTCCTCGGTGTCGCGGATCGACTGCTCGACCGACTTCGTCCGGAACAATCCGGTGTTGGCACGTGGCCGCTGGTCCGTACTCACGTCGCACCTCCCTGCCATGGGGCTGCCCGCCCTGTGGCCAGAATGCACGCGAAAGGGCCGGTCGGCACTCCGAAGAGTGATCCGACCGGCCCAAAGGTGACGCCGGGTGACGGGGTCCGTCAGTCGCGGGCGGGCTCCACGGCCTGCGCGCTGCTCTCGAACCTTCCGTCGAGCCGCGAGACCAGACCGGTGACCTGGCGGGCGATGTCCGGCGCGGTCAGCCCGATCTCGGCCAGGACCTCGCCGCGGGAGGCGTGGTCGAGGAAGCGCGGCGGGATGCCGAAGTCACGCAGCGGCACGTCGACGCCGGCGTCGCGCAGCGCCTGGGCGACGGCCGAGCCGACACCGCCGACGCGGCTGTTGTCCTCGACGGTGACGACCACCCGGTGCTGCTCGGCGAGCGGGGCGAGGGCCTCGTCGACGGGCTTGACCCAGCGGGGGTCGACGACGGTGGTGGAGATGCCCTGCCGCTCCAGGAGCTCGGCGATCTCCAGGCACATCGGGGCCAGGGCGCCCACGGAGACCAGGAGGACGTCGGGCCGCTCCGAGCCGGACTCGCGGAGCACGTCCATGCCGCCGACGCGGCGCAGGCTGGGGACGGCCGGGCCGACCGCGCCCTTGGAGAAGCGGACCACGGTCGGGGCGTCGGTGACCTCGACGGCCTCGCGCAGCTGGGCGCGGACCTGGTCGGCGTCGCGCGGGGCGGCGAGCCGCAGGCCGGGCACGACCTGGAGGATCGACATGTCCCACATGCCGTTGTGCGAGGCGCCGTCGGTGCCGGTGACGCCGGCCCGGTCCAGGACGAAGGTGACGCCGCACTTGTGCAGGGCCACGTCCATCAGGACCTGGTCGAAGGCGCGGTTGAGGAAGGTCGCGTAGACCGCGAAGACCGGGTGGAGGCCGCCGGTGGCGAGGCCGGCGGCGGAGACCGCGGCGTGCTGCTCGGCGATGCCGACGTCGAAGACCCGCTCGGGGAAGGCCTTGGCGAACTTGTCGAGGCCGACGGGCTGGAGCATGGCCGCGGTGATGGCGACGATGTCCTCGCGCTCCTTGCCGAGCGCGACCATCTCCTCGGCGAAGACGCCGGTCCAGTCGGCGCCGGAGGAGGCGATGGGCAGGCCGGTGTCGGGGTGGATCTTGCCGACGGCGTGGAAGCGGTCGGCCTCGTCCTGGAGGGCGGGCTGGTAGCCGCGGCCCTTCTCGGTGAGGCAGTGGACGATCACGGGGCCGCCGAAGCGCTTGGCGCGCGTGAGGGCGGACTCCAGGGCCTCGATGTCGTGGCCGTCGATGGGGCCGACGTACTTGAGGCCGAGGTCCTCGAACATGCCCTGGGGGGCGATGAAGTCCTTGAGGCCCTTCTTGGCGCCGTGCAGGGTCTCGTAGAGCGGCTTCCCGACGACGGGGGTGCGCTCCAGGATGTCCTTGCCGCGGGCGAGGAAGCGCTCGTAGCCGTCGGTGGTGCGCAGGGTGGCCAGGTGGTTGGCGAGGCCGCCGATGGTGGGCGCGTAGGAGCGCTCGTTGTCGTTGACGACGATGACGAGCGGGCGGTCCTTGGCGGCGGCGATGTTGTTCAGCGCCTCCCAGGCCATGCCGCCGGTGAGGGCGCCGTCGCCGATGACGGCGACGACGTGGTCGTCCTTCTTCAGGACCTCGTTCGCCTTGGCCAGTCCGTCGGCCCAGCCGAGGACGGTGGAGGCATGCGAGTTCTCGATGACGTCGTGCTCGGACTCGGCCTGCGAGGGGTAGCCGGAGAGGCCGCCCTTCATCTTGAGCTTCGAGAAGTCCTGGCGCCCGGTGAGGAGCTTGTGGACGTAGCTCTGGTGGCCGGTGTCCCAGAGGACCTTGTCCTTCGGGGAGTCGAACACCCGGTGCAGGGCGATGGTCAGCTCGACCACACCGAGGTTGGGGCCGAGGTGCCCGCCGGTCTTGGAGACGGCGTCCACGAGGAACGTCCTGATCTCGTCGGCCAGCTGGTCCAGCTGCTCCGGGGAGAGCCGGTCCAGATCTCGCGGTCCCCTGATACGGGTCAGCAGAGCCACCCGTTCCTCCTTGCTTTGAGCTGGTCGAGCTTGCCGATTTGTCGAGTCTAATGTTCCGTCTTGGATCGTGGGCATCGGGCCGGGGGGTGTGGCATCACCCTCACGGCCGACAAGCCGATGATCTGTACGGCTCCGTACGCGCGCGCATGCCCGGTTCCGTACGGGTCCCGGCACTGCTCCGGACGCGCCGGAGCCCGGCACCGGTTTCCCGGTGCCGGGCTGGTGTGACAGGGGTTACGCGCGGCCGGCGGTCTTCTGCGTGCGGCGGGAGACCGAGTCGATGATCACCGCGATGAGCAGGACCGCTCCGGTGATCATGTACTGGATCGCGTTCGAGGACAGGTTCATCTGGTTGAGGCCCTGGACGATCGACTGGATGACCAGGATGCCCAGGAGCGCCGACCAGACCTTGCCGCGTCCGCCGAACAGGGACGTGCCGCCGATGACGGCGGCGGCGATGCACATCATCAGCTGGTTGCCGCCGCCGAGGGAGCGGTCGGCGCCGCCGGTCGCGGAGGCGAGGAAGAGGCCGCCGACGGCGCCCAGCGTGCCGGAGATCATGAAGACCGAGATCCGGATCCAGTCCACGCTGATGCCGGCGCGGCGGGCGGCCTCGATGCCGCCGCCGACCGCGAAGACCTGACGGCCGTAGGTGGTGCGGCGCAGGACGAAGTCGGTGGCCAGCAGGATCACCAGGAAGATGACCAGGGAGAGCGGCAGGCCCTTCTCCTGGTTGAAGCCGTACGCGGCGACGAGGACCAGGACCGCGAGGACGGCGGTGCGCAGGATGATCTCGCTCTGCGGGCGGTGCGGCAGCCCGGCGGCCTTGCGGCGGCGGGAGTCGCGCAGCTGGGCGAGGTAGAAGCCGGCGATGACGGCCACGGCGAGGCCGTAGGCGGCGGCGACGTCGGAGAAGTAGTACTTGGTGAGGTCCTCGACGAAGCTGCCGATCGGGGTGGGGATGGTGGACTTGTCCCCCATCACCCAGGTCTGGAGGCCTGCCCAGCCGAGGAAGCCGGCGAGGGTGACGACGAAGGCGGGCACGCCGATCTTGGCGAAGACGATGCCGTGGAAGGCGCCGAGCAGGGTGCCGGACAGGATGCCGAGGAGGATGGCGAGGCCGTCGGGCATGTCGGTGCCGAGGACGCCCCAGACCGAGCCGGCCAGACCCGCCACGGAGCCGACGGCGAGGTCGATCTCGCCGAGCAGCAGCACGAAGACGATGCCGACGGCCATGATGCCGGGGCCGACCGCGTACAGCGTGATCTGGTCGAGGTTGTACGAGGTGATGAAGTTGCCGGTGAGGGCCTGGAAGACGACGCCGATGACGATCAGGCCGACGACGACGGGCAGCGAGCCGATCTCGCCGGAGCGGATCTTGCGCTTGAACTCGTCGACGTAGCCCTTGAGGCCCTGCTCGCGGACGAGGAGGCGGGGGTCGACGGCGGGGACCGCGGCGGTGGCCGGGGCCTCGGTGCGCGGCTCGGGCACGGTGTCCTCGGAGGTACGGGGGGTGGTGCTCACTTCGCTACCTCCGCGTTACGGGCCTGACGGCGGGTCACGGCGTTGTCCGTGGCACCGGTGATCGCGGCGATGATCTCTTCGTGCGTGGTGGTGGCCACCGGGAAGGTGCCGTTGTTGCGGCCCAGGCGGAGCACGGCGACGGTGTCGGCGACGGCCTTCACATCGGCCATGTTGTGGCTGATGAGGATGACGCCGAGGCCCTGCTCGCGCAGCCGCTCGACCAGGTCGAGGACCTGCGCGGTCTGCTCCACGCCGAGGGCGGCGGTGGGCTCGTCCAGGATCACGATCTTGGGGTTGCCGACGAGGGCGCGGGCGATGGCGACGACCTGCCGCTGGCCGCCGGAGAGGGCGGCGACGGGGATGCGGACGCTGGGGATGCGGATGGAGAGCGTGGAGAGCAGGTCCTTGGCCCGCTTCTCCATGGCGACCTCGTCGAGGACGCCGCCCTTCTTGATCTCGCGGCCGAGGAACAGGTTGGCGACGACGTCGAGGTTGTCGCAGAGCGCGAGGTCCTGGTAGACGGTCGCGACACCGAGGTTCTGGGAGTCATGCGGGCGCTGGATCTCGACGCGCTCGCCCTCCCACTCGATGACGCCCTCGTCGATGGGGTGCACGCCGGCGATCGTCTTGACCAGCGTGGACTTTCCCGCTCCGTTGTCGCCGACGAGCGCGACGACCTCTCCTGCGTGGACTTCGAGATCGACACCGGAGAGGACCTGGACCGCTCCGAATCGCTTGAAGATCCCGCGCAACGCCAGCACGGGCGTCTGGGACACGTGAACCAACTCCTTCGCCGCCCGGAGAGGGCGACGGCATGTCGCGCCGTCGTGCGGCGCCGAAGTTTCGAGGGGGGCTGGGCTCGTCCGGCCCCCGGACCGACAGCGGGGTCTGGGTCGGCCGGGGGCCGGACGGGCTGGGGGACGGATCCGGCCGCCGTGCGCCGGCCCGGTTACCAGGGGTCTTCACCCTCTGTACGCGGGCGGCGGCGCCCCTGACTGGGCGCGGCGGGTGCCGGGATCCGTGACGCGGGGCCGGTGAGGGCCCGGCGGGGAGCGGCTGGGGTTACTTGATGCCCAGCGCGGTGCACTTGGCGGCGAGGTCCGCCGTGCAGAGGTCCGAGGCCTTGTAGATGCCGTCCGTGATCACCGTGGACTGGATGTTGGTCTTGTCGACCACGACGGGGGCGAAGAGCGTGGAGGGCACGCCGTCGGTCATGGTCGACACGATCTTCTTGCCCTGGAGCAGGTTCACCGCGAACTTGGCGGCCTCGGGGGCCAGCTGGAGCGGCGACTTGTAGATGGTGAAGGTCTGGGTGCCCGCGATGATGCGCTGGATGCCCGCGACCTCGGCGTCCTGGCCGCCCACCGGGATGTTCTTGATGCCGGCGTTCTCCAGGGAGGTGATGATGCCGCCGGCCATGCCGTCGTTGGCCGAGTAGACGGCGGTGATCTTGTCCTTGCCGACCGAGGAGATCGCGGCGGACATCTTCTCGCCCGCGACCTTCGGGTCCCACTCGCCGGAGGCCTCGTAGGCGATCTTGCCGACCTTGCCGTCGAGCGCGGCGTGGGCGCCCTTCTTGAACAGGGCGGCGTTCGGGTCCTTCTCGTCGCCGTTGATCATCACGACGTTGGCGGTGGCGGCCTTCGCGCCGAGCGCGGTCAGCAGGGCCTGGCCCTGGAGCTCGCCGACCTTGTTGTTGTCGTGGCTGACGTAGGCGTCGGCGCCAGCGACGGCACGGTCGTACGCGACGACCTTGACGCCCTTGGCCTTCGCGTCCTTGACCCAGCCCGCGGCCTTGGTGGCGTCGACCGGGTCGAGGGCGATGACCTTGACGCCGTCGGCGATCAGCTGGTCGAACTGCTGCTTCTGCTTCACGACGTCGGAGACCGCGTTGTTGTACACGACCTCGCAGTCGGCACAGGCGGCCTTGACGGCCTTCTCGAACTGCGGCTTGTCCAGGGCCTCGTAGCGCGAGGTCTTGTTCTCCGGAAGGAGCAGACCGATCTTCGTCGAGCTGCCCTTGTCGGCGCTGTCGTCGCCACCGGCCTTGCCGCAGGCGGCGAGCGAGAGGGCCATCGAGACCGCGGCCGTGGCTATGACGGCACGACGCGTCACTGCGTTCATGTGGGGTTGCCTCCCTGACGAGGCCGCGACGTTGCGGCCGAGGTGCCACGAAGTCAACTCGGCCGCAACGTTGTCGTCAAGAAGTAAATTATTAACGAGATGGCAACGGTGGTGTTCGTTCTCTAAGTGAAGGCAAGGCGGGAGCCCTGGGCGGCTGCGGGCAGGGCACTCTCCAACAGGGTCGAATCGCCCATTTCGCTCAGTACGAGGGCGAGGGCTCCCAGCACCTCGGCGCGCCCGCCGAGGGCGCCCTGCGCCAGCGAGAGCTGCCGGGCGGCGCTGGGGATCGCATACCGCGAGACGGAGTCCCTGATGGGCCCGAGGACCAGCTCGCCGGCCTCGGCGATGTCGCCGCCGAGCACCACCCGGCTGGGGTTGAGGAGGTTGCAGAGGTTCGCGATGCCGCTGCCGATGTGCCGTCCGACGTCGGCGATCACCCGGCGGCAGCCGGGGTCGCCCTCCCGGGCCAGCTGGACGACCCGTTCCATCGTCAGATCGGGGCCGTGGCTCGGCTGGAGCAGCGGCAGCACGTAGCGGGCGGCGGTGAAGGTCTCCAGGCAGCCGCGGTTGCCGCAGCGGCAGACGGGACCCGACTCGTCCAGGGTGATGTGGCCGATCTCGCCGGCGGTGCCACCGGGCCCCCGGTAGACCCGGCCGTCGATGACGAGTCCGGCACCGACGCCGCTGGCCACCTTGATGTACGCGAGGTCCTTGACGCCCCGGCCGCTGCCCCAGACCAGCTCGCCGAGCGCACCGAGGTTGGCGTCGTTGTCGACGTGCACGGGGACGCCGAGCCGGCCGGAGAGCTCGTCGGCGGGGCTGATGCCGCTCCAGCCCGGCAGGATCGAGGTCGAGCCGAGGGTCCCGGAGGAGACGTCGATCGGTCCCGGCACGCCGAGGCCGACGCCGATCACCTTGTCGGGGCCGATGCCGGTGGCCCGGATCAGCCGCTTGACCAGCTGTTCCGCCCGGTCGAAGCCCTCGGCGGAGGAGGCGTCCACATCGAGCGGCTCGGCCTCCTCGGCGAGCACCTGGTGGGCGAGGTTGCCGATGGCGACCCTCAGGTGGGTGTGGCCGAAGTCCACGCCGATCACGATGCCCGCGTCGCCGGAGAGCGAGACGCTGCGGGCCCGGCGGCCGCCCGCGGAGGTGGGCGTGACCTCGACGGTGCCGCCGTCCTTCAGCTCCCGCACGATGTTGGAGACCGTGGCGGCCGAGAGGCCCGTCGTCCGGGCGATCTCCGCCTGGGTGAGCGAGCCGGCCATCCGTACCGCCCGGACGACCCGTTCGAGATTGGCCCTGTGCAGAGACGTCTGCGACCCCGGAGTCTCCATCGACTCACTCACTCCCACCGTTTTCTCCAACATGTGAACCCTAAGGGGACTCTTTCGGCTTGGCCCCCGTCAAGGCCTTGAGTGTCGGAGGGTGTGCGTCACCGCATGCGCGGGGCCCCCGGCGCGGGTGCGCCGGGGGCCCGGAGAGCTGTGACGGCGGGGTTACTTCACGGCGCCGGCGGTCAGTCCGGCCACCACCTGCCGCTGGAAGACGATGTACGCGGCGAGGACCGGGAGCATGGCCATCACCAGGCCGGCGAAGAGGCCGGACCAGTCGCCCTTGTAGCCCTGGCTGACGGCCAGCTGCACGAGTCCCTGCGAGAGCACCTTCTTCTCCGGCTCGGTGTTGAGCACGGTCGGCAGCAGGTACTGGTTCCACTGGCCGAGGAAGTTGAAGATGCCGACGCTGATGAGGCCGGGCCTGGCCATCGGCAGCATCACCTGGAAGAACGTCCGGGTGTGCGAGGCGCCGTCGACGAAGGCCGCCTCCGCCACCGAGGTCGGCAGGGTGCGGAAGAAGGCCGTGAGGAAGAAGACGGTGAACGGCAGCGAGTACGCGATGTAGACCAGGATCAGGCCGTGCAGCGTGTTGAGCAGGGCCATGTTCTGCATGACGTAGAAGAGCGGCACGAGCGCCAGGATGAT
Organism: Streptomyces sp. NPDC021012; assembly: GCF_044333355.1. Taxonomy (NCBI): domain Bacteria; kingdom Bacillati; phylum Actinomycetota; class Actinomycetes; order Kitasatosporales; family Streptomycetaceae; genus Streptomyces; species Streptomyces sp. NPDC021012. The sequence goes on along the minus strand of NZ_JBIRQU010000014.1, from coordinate 137,602 downwards.
CGGGAAGCTCATCCCTCCGATGAAGAGGAAGTAGATGAAGCGGTTGCCCGGGAACTCGAAGCGGGCCAGGACGTAGGCCGCCATCGAGCCGAAGAGGAGGGTGCCGAGGAGCGAGCCGCCGACCACCAGGAGGGTGTTCAGGAAGTAGTCGCTCATGTGCGCCTCGGTCCAGGCGCGCGACCAGTTCTCGAAGTGCAGCCCGTCGGGCAGCGACCACGGCGAGGTGAAGATCGCCTTGTCGGTCTTGAAGGAGGTCATGACCGCCCAGAGCAGCGGCATGACGACCATGATCGCCCAGATGATCAGGACGCCGTGCGAGAAGACGTTGAGGGTCGCGCCCTCGGCCTTGGCGGTCCTGCGCGCGGTGGGCACCGCGATCTTGGTGACCGTGGGTCCCGGGCCGGCCGGGGAGCCGGGGGTCTCGACGCCGGTGGAGGCGGTGTCGGTCGTCTTCATCAGAACTCCAGCCGCTCGCGTCGGCCCACCTTCATCACGACGGCCGCGAAGGCGAGCGTGACGATGAGGAGCGCGACGCCGATGGTCGTTGCGTAGGCGGCCTGACCGTCCCGGAACGCCTTCTGGTACACGTACAGCGGAAGGACGATGGTGGAGAAGTCGGGCCCGCCGCCGTTGGGGCCGACGGTCATGATCTGGACGACGGCGAAGGACTCCGCGCCGAGCGCGAGGATGCCCATGTAGATCCACCCGGACTGCACGGTGTCCCAGAGCAGCGGCAGGGTGATCCTGAAGAAGGTGGTGAAGCGGTTGGCGCCGTCGAGCAGGGCCGCCTCGTAGAAGTCCCTCGGAATGGACGCCATGCCGGCCGAGAAGAGGACCACGAAGAATCCGACCGTGGACCAGACGAGGACCGCCATCACGCAGATGAGGGCGAGGTCCGGATCACCGAGCCAGTCCGGCTGGATGCTGTCGAGACCGACGGCCTTCAATACGGAATTGATGGCTCCGCTGTTCGGGTTGTACGCGAACTGGAAGAGCAGCGCGACGATCGCGATCGACAGCACCTGCGGGAAGAAATAGACGATCTTGTAGAACGAGGAACCGCGCACACCCGCGATCGCCGCGCCCCCGCGGCGCCGACCGCCGACATTGAGCATGAAGGCGAAGAAGAGCGCCAGTCCCACGGTCACCAGCGGAAGTACCACCGCGAAGGTCAGACTGTGCTGGACCGATTTCCAGAAGATCTCGTCGTCCAGCATTCTGCTGTAGTTGTCGAATCCGACCATCGTGAAATCGGGACTCAGCCCGGTCCAGTCCGTGAACGAGTAGTAGATGGACTGGATGAACGGCCAGATGACGAACAGCGCGTAGAGCGCGAGGGGGGCCGCCAGGAACCCCACGATGAAACGGTACTTGCCGTGTTGCATTCCTACCGACCCCGATCTTTCCCGCGCCAAGCGCGCCGCAGGTGCCGCGCGCGAAGGAGCCGGGGCCCGCTCCCGGTCGGCGGGAAGGGGCCCCGGCACTGTGCGTCAGTGCTTGTAGTGCTTGATGCTCGAGTCCTTGGCCGCTTCATCGGCGAACTTCTGGATCTTCTTGATCGTCTCGGCCGGGGTCGCGCGGCCGGCCATCATCTCGCCGAGGCCGGCGACGCCGATCTTCTCCTTCTGGAGGGCGACGTACCAGTCCTGGAGACGCGGGTTGACGACGTTCTGACCGGCCTTCTCCAGGGCGGCGACGCCGGACTTGAGGCCCGGGGTCAGCTCGATGCCGTCGGTGCCGCCGTTGAAGGCGGTCAGGGACTTCACGGTCTTGGTGAAGTTCTTGGAGGACTCCTCGCTGAGCATGATGCGCAGCTGCTCCAGACCGCCCTCCAGGTTCTTCGCCTTCGCCGGGACGATGAAGGGCTCGCCGCCGGAGGCCCAGATGGTGCCGAAGGGCATCTTGTCGGAGGAGTCGATGCCGGTCGGGGCGGACACCGCCAGGTTGAAGTCGGCCGGCATGGTCTTCGCGGCCTCGTTCTCGACCCAGGAGCCGTTCGGGATGAACAGCGCCTTGCCCTCGGTCCAGGCGGTCTGCGACTGGATGTGGTCGAGGCCGGGGGTGCCCTTGAGGATGTAGCCCTTCTTGACGAGCTCGTAGTACGCCTCGAAACAGGTCTTGACCGCGGGGTGCTCCCAGGCCTTCGGCTCCAGGTTGTCGATGGCGTCGAGGACCTCGCGGCCGCCGACCTTGCCGATCATCGGGTACAGCGAGAAGGGGACGTAGTACGGGTACTTGCCGGCGTACGTCCAGCCGGCGATGCCCTTCTTCTTGGCCTTCTCGCAGACGGCCAGCATCTCGTCCCAGGTCTCGGGGTACTTCGCGTCGAGGGAGTCGAGGAGCTTCTGCGAGTACCAGACGCCGTAGACCGTGTACGCGTAGTACATGATCCACACCGGGTCGCCGTCGAACTGGCCCATCTCGACGATGCCGGGCCGCAGGGTGTCGCGGACCTTCTTGGCCGGGTCGTCGATGGAGGGCGCGTCCAGGAGCGGCGTGAGGTCCGCCAGCTGCTTCTGGCCGACGAGGACGCCCATGTCCATCTGCTCGGCGCCGGAGTTGTCGATGAGGTCCGGCGGGGTTCCGCCGTTGAAGCGCGGCTGCAGCGTGGTGGTGATCTTCTGGGTGGGGGTGAACTTGACCTTGGCCTTGGGGTAATTCGTCTCGTAGACCTTGATCGCGTCCTTGGCGTACTGCTGTCCGAATCCACCGTCGAACAGGACGAATTCCATCCCTGCCGACTCGTTCACCCCGAGCGGGTTCTTTTCGGACTTCGTGCCCTTCTCGACCTTTTCGTTGCCGCCGTCGCCGCTGCTCGCGCAGGCGGACAGGAAGCCCATCGTCGGGACGGAGATCAGACCGATAGCGGCGGAACGCTTGATCAGATCGCGACGGCCGAGGCCCTCACCGTTGTGTGCGGAGGTGGATCCCATGCTCAAGTCCTCGCCTTCATTCAGGACTCAGGCGGTGTACCGGTCGCCCGTTTCTCACTCGCCACAGGCGAAGGGCCCCGCCACCGCGGTCATTTGCAGCCGGGTCGTGCACGCGTCGGGCCGTCGTCGGATTGCTCCGACTGGCTGGACGCCGACAGGTATAGTCCACTTCCCTTCGCGGGAGCAAGATCGAAACCAGGTTTCCAGGGCCATCTTTCCCGAGTTGAGACCTCCGGGATAAGCACGCGGGATCTGCGGCGTTTCGTCCAACCATTCGTCGCACAACACCCTTGACACGGGGTCGGGGTCGGGCCTTCCGCCGGGGCGGCGCGGGCGATGGGGGGAGGCGCGCGGGAGGGAAGGGGCAAAAGGGCACATACGACCGGTATTGAAACAGCTGTGTCACAAACCAGTTGCCCGGTGAAGATCCCGTGAGAAGGATCCTGGATCATAGAGGTCCCCGCTGACCCCCTTGCCTCGTGCACGGGCGCGCCGGCGGGACCTTCCTCATTCCATACGGATCTGGAGATCTACGTGGCCAACTCTTCTGGCCTGAACCGCACGGGCGTCCTGTCCCGTGTGACGGTCGCGGCGATAACCGCCGCTCTGGTGGGCACCACGACGGCCGCCGTCGCGGCCGACGCCCCGCAGACCCGCTCCGCCTCCAGCGCCACCGTCGAGTCGTCGACGCGCGCCGGCGCCTTCGCCGCCTCCGCCTCGACCGCCGCCGTGACGCCGGTCAACTCTCTGTTCGGCGAGGCCAGCAACGGCGACCTCTACCGTTACGACCCCAACGGCACCGGCGGCCTGAAGGCCCCCGTCGACGGTGGTGGCGGCTGGCAGTACAGCAAGTTCATCATGCAGGTGGACCACAACGCCGACGGCGCCTCGGACGGCCTCTGGTTCGTCGAGAACAGCCGCCTCGGGTACATGCCGTTCGGGGGCGTCCCGACGGACATCGGCGGCGGCTGGGGCATCTACAACAAGGTGTTCTCGGCGAGCAACACCGGTGGAGGCACCGCCGACGACCTCTTCGCGCGCGACACCTCGGGTGTCCTCTGGCACTACCTGGGCTACGGCAACGGCAAGCTCGCCCCGCGCTACAAGGTCGGCTCGGGCTGGGGCGCCTACAACCAGATCACCGGCAAGGGTGACCTGACCAACGACGGCAAGGCCGACATCGTCGCGCGCGACGGTGCGGGCGTGCTGTGGCTGTACAAGGGCACGGGCAACTACAAGGCGCCCTTCTCCGCCCGTACGCGCATCGGCTCCGGCTGGAACACCTTCAACACGCTGGTCTCCGTCGGTGACCTGAACAACGACGGTGTCGCGGACCTGGTCGCCCGTGACACCGCCGGAGCCCTGTGGCTGTACAAGGGCACCGGCAACGCGTCGGCGCCGTTCTACGCCAAGGTGAAGATCGGCACGGGCGGCTGGAACGGCTTCAAGATGCTGTTCTGATCCCTTGTCCACCCACGGGTGAACGATAGGGAAGGGCCCCGCTCCTCGGAAGAGGAGCGGGGCCCTTGCCGTTCACCCGACGCGTCAGCCGCGGATCAGGTTGCGGAGCACGTACTGCATGATGCCGCCGTTGCGGTAGTAGTCCGCCTCGCCGGGGGTGTCGATGCGGACGACCGCGTCGAACTCGACGCCGGTGTCGGTGGTGACCTTGACCGTCGACGGGGTGGTGCCGTTGTTCAGCTCCGTGACGCCGGTGATGGAGAAGGTCTCCTCGCCGGTCAGGCCGAGCGATTCGGCCGACTGGCCGGCCGGGAACTGGAGCGGGAGGACGCCCATGCCGATGAGGTTCGAGCGGTGGATGCGCTCGTACGACTCGGTGATGACGGCCTTGACGCCGAGGAGCGCGGTGCCCTTGGCGGCCCAGTCGCGGGACGAGCCGGAGCCGTACTCCTTGCCGCCCAGGATGACCAGCGGGGTGCCGGCGGCCTGGTAGTTCTGCGAGGCGTCGTAGATGAAGGAGACCGGGCCGCCCTCGACGGTGAAGTCGCGGGTGTAGCCGCCCTCGGTGCCCGGCGCGATCTGGTTGCGCAGGCGGATGTTGGCGAAGGTGCCGCGGATCATGACCTCGTGGTTGCCTCGGCGCGAGCCGTAGGAGTTGAAGTCACGACGCTCCACACCGTGCTCGGTGAGGTACTTGCCGGCCGGGGTGTCGGCCTTGATGGCGCCGGCCGGGGAGATGTGGTCGGTGGTGACCGAGTCGCCCAGCTTGGCCAGGACGCGCGCGCCGGTGATGTCGGTGACCGGGGTGGTCTCCATCGTCATGCCCTCGAAGTACGGGGGCTTCCGGACGTAGGTGGACTCGGCGTCCCACTCGAAGGTGGAGCCGGTCGGGATCGAGAGCGCCTGCCACTGGGCGTCGCCCGCGAAGACGTCCTCGTACGACTTCGAGAACATGTCCTCGCCGATGGCGTTGGCGACGACGTCGTTGACCTCGGCCTCCGACGGCCAGATGTCGGCCAGGTAGACGGGCTTGCCGTCCTGGTCGACGCCGAGGGCGTCCTTGGTGATGTCCACCTTCATGGAGCCCGCGATGGCGTACGCGACGACCAGCGGCGGGGAGGCCAGGTAGTTCATCTTGACGTCGGGGTTGATGCGGCCCTCGAAGTTGCGGTTGCCGGAGAGGACCGACGTGACCGCCAGGTCGTGCTCGTTGACCGCCTTCGAGACCTCCTCGGGCAGCGGGCCCGAGTTGCCGATGCAGGTGGTGCAGCCGTAGCCGACGAGGTTGAAGCCGACCTTGTCGAGGTACGGGGTGAGGCCCGCCTTGTCGAAGTAGTCGGTGACGACCTTCGAGCCCGGGGCGAGGGTGGTCTTGACCCACGGCTTGCGGGTCAGGCCCTTCTCGACGGCCTTCTTCGCGACGAGCGCGGCGGCGACCATCACGTACGGGTTCGACGTGTTGGTGCAGGAGGTGATCGCGGCGACGGTGACGGCGCCGTGGTCGATCGTGTAGGTGGTGCCGTCGGGGGCGGTCACCTGGACCGGGTTCGACGGGACGCCGTTGCTGACGGCCGGGGCGTCGGAGGCCGGGAAGGACTCCTCGCCGGCCTCGTCGGCGGTGGAGACGTAGTTGCGGACGTCCTGGGCGAACTGCGCGGCGGCGTTCGCGAGGACGATGCGGTCCTGCGGGCGCTTCGGGCCGGCGATGGACGGGACGACCGTGGAGAGGTCGAGCTCCAGCTTCTCGGAGAAGTCGGGCTCGGCGGCCGGGTCGAGCCAGAGGCCCTGCTCCTTGGCGTACGCCTCGACGAGCGCGACCTGCTGCTCGGAGCGGCCGGTGAGCTTGAGGTAGTTCAGGGTCTCGTCGTCGATCGGGAAGACCGCGGCGGTGGAGCCGAACTCCGGCGACATGTTGCCGATGGTGGCGCGGTTCGCGAGGGAGGTGGCGGCGACGCCCTCACCGTAGAACTCGACGAACTTGCCGACGACGCCGTGCTTGCGCAGCATCTCGGTGATGGTCAGCACCAGGTCGGTGGCGGTGGTGCCGGTGGGGAGCTCGCCGGTCAGCTTGAAGCCGACGACGCGCGGGATGAGCATGGAGACCGGCTGGCCGAGCATCGCGGCCTCGGCCTCGATGCCGCCGACGCCCCAGCCCAGCACGCCGAGGCCGTTGACCATGGTGGTGTGCGAGTCGGTGCCGACGAGGGTGTCGGGGTACGCCTGGCCGTTGCGGACCATGACCGTACGGGCCAGGTGCTCGATGTTCACCTGGTGGACGATGCCGGTGCCCGGCGGGACGACCTTGAAGTCGTCGAAGGCGGTCTGGCCCCAGCGCAGGAACTGGTAGCGCTCCTTGTTGCGGCCGTACTCCAGCTCGACGTTCTGCGCGAAGGCGTCGTTGGTGCCGAACTTGTCGGCGATGACGGAGTGGTCGATGACCATCTCGGCCGGGGAGAGCGGGTTGATCTTCGCCGGGTCGCCGCCGAGCGCGGCGACGGCCTCGCGCATGGTGGCGAGGTCGACGACGCAGGGCACGCCGGTGAAGTCCTGCATGATCACGCGGGCGGGCGTGAACTGGATCTCCTGGCTCGGCTGAGCCTGCGAGTCCCAGTTGCCGAGGGCCCGGATGTGGTCGGCGGTGATGTTCGCGCCGTCCTCGGTGCGGAGCAGGTTCTCCAGGAGGACCTTCAGGCTGTAAGGGAGGCGCGCGGAGCCCTCGACCTTGTCCAGCTTGAAGATCTCGTACGACTCGTCGCCCACGCGCAGCGTGCTGCGGGCGTCGAAGCTGTTCGCCGACACGACAGTCTCCTTCATATATGTGCGCGTTTCACCACATCCTGCCGCCACGTACACGTCGTCGATCCGCTAAGGTAAGGCTAAGTTAGGTAACCCTTACCAGGGTGGCGGCAGCGGTGCGCCTCGGCAGATATCTCGATGTCGAGATAACTCTAGTACATCACCGCCGCCCGGTCATGCCTGGCATGGCGCGGATCCGCGGCGCGCTCTCCCCCGCCCGTACGGACGCGGCCCGATTGCCGCGCCGGCTCCCCCGGCCCACGATCGATCCATGATCAACGGCGCGCACGTGATTCTCTACACCCGGGACGCGGAGGCCGACCGGGACTTCCTCAGGGACGTCATCGGCTTCGAGCACGTGGACGCCGGGGGCGGCTGGCTGATCTTCCGGCTGCCGCCCGCCGAGATCGCCGTGCACCCCACGACGGACGAGCCGAAGCACGAGGTGTACCTCATGTGCGAGGACCTCACCCGGACCCTGACGACCCTGGAGGACCGGGGCGCGGAGATCTCACGGGCCATCACCGACCAGGGCTGGGGCCTGCTCGCCGCCGTCCGGCTGCCGAGCGGCACCGAACTCCCCCTGTACGAACCGCAGCACCCCACCGCACACGCCGCCTCACCCTGATGGCCCACCCGATGTCGATCACCATCTCATATCTGAGATAACGTGACGCCATGGCAGACGACTACCTCGTACGCATCGGCAAGCTCATCCGTGACGCCCGGCAGCACCGCGGCTGGACGCAGACGCAGCTCGCCGAGGCACTGGCCACGAGCCAGAGCGCCGTCAACCGGATCGAGCGCGGCAACCAGAACATCAGCCTTGAGATGATCGCCCGGATCGGCGAGGCCCTCGACAGCGAGATCGTGTCCCTGGGCTACGCGGGCCCCATGCACCTCCGGGTCGTCGGCCGCCGCCGCCTCTCCGGCGCCATCGACGTCAAGACGAGCAAGAACGCCTGTGTCGCGCTGCTCTGCGCCTCGCTCCTCAACAAGGGCCGCACCGTCCTGCGCCGCGTCGCCCGCATCGAGGAGGTCTTCCGGCTCCTGGAGGTCCTCAACTCCATCGGCGTCCGCACCCGCTGGGTCAACGACGGCGTGGACCTGGAGATCGTGCCGCCGGCCGAGCTCGACATGGAGTCCATCGACGCCGAGGCCGCGATCCGCACCCGCTCGATCATCATGTTCCTCGGCCCGCTGCTGCACCGCATGGACCGCTTCAAGCTTCCGTACGCCGGCGGCTGCGACCTCGGTACGCGCACGATCGAGCCGCACATGATCGCGCTGCGCCGCTTCGGCCTGGAGGTCACGGCGACCGACAACCTGTACCACGCCCAGGTCGAGCGCTCCGCCTCCCCCGACCGCCCGATCGTCCTGACCGAGCGCGGCGACACGGTGACCGAGAACGCCCTCCTGGCGGCCGCCCGCCACGACGGCGTGACCGTCATCCGCAACGCCTCCTCCAACTACATGGTCCAGGACCTGTGCTTCTTCCTGGAGGCCCTCGGCGTCCGGGTCGACGGCATCGGCACCACCACCCTGACCGTGCACGGCGTGCCCCAGATCGACGTGGACGTCGACTACTCCCCCTCCGAGGACCCGGTCGAGGCGATGAGCCTGGTCGCCGCGGCGGTGGTGACGGAGTCCGAACTGACCATCCGCCGGGTCCCGATCGAGTTCATGGAGATCGAGCTCGCCGTCCTGGAGGAGATGGGCCTCGACCACGACCGCTCGGCGGAGTACTCCGCGGACAACGGCCGCACCCGCCTGGTCGACCTGACGGTCCGCCCCTCCAAGCTGGAGGCGCCGATCGACAAGATCCACCCGATGCCCTTCCCGGGCCTGAACATCGACAACGTCCCCTTCTTCGCGGCGATCGCGGCGACCGCCCAGGGCAAGACCCTCATCCACGACTGGGTCTACGACAACCGCGCCATCTACCTCACCGACCTCAACCGCCTCGGCGGCCGCCTCCAGCTCCTCGACCCCCACCGCGTCCTGGTGGAGGGCCCCACCCGCTGGCGCGCCGCCGAGATGATGTGCCCGCCGGCCCTGCGCCCCGCCGTGGTCGTCCTCCTCGCGATGATGGCCGCCGAGGGCACCTCGGTCCTGCGGAACGTCTACGTCATCAACCGCGGCTACGAGGACCTCGCGGAGCGCCTCAACTCGATCGGCGCCCAGATCGAGATCTTCAGGGACATCTAGGGTTCCTCTGCGCGAAGGGCCTCCTCCCGAACCACCGGGCGCCTCATGGTGGTTCGGGAGGCTCAACCCGAGGCGTCGGATTTCAGCGGGGCCCACCTCGTCATCGAGTCCCAGGCCTCCAGGGCGTCCGTCAGGACTTCCACGGTGGCCGGGGAGTCAGGTCCGACGGCGCTCGCCACGATGAGCAGCATTCCTCCGTACTGCCGCGCCAGTGCGATGAACTCCTCGGTCGCGGGAGCGCTCCAGACCTGGCCGAACGTTGCCACCGCGGCTTCACCGGGGCCGGTGAACGCCCGAGCACGCCCGTCGGACGACCTGGGCGGCAATCCGGACCGCAGCGGTTGGAGGTCGAGCGCTTCAGCGCCGGCCGACCGGGGCCCGAAAGCGGCCGTGGCCGTCCAGCGGTCCCCGCTCTGGACCAACTGCGCCACCTCGAGAGAGGGGTTGACCACGAGAGCGGGAACGAGCAGGCCGTTCCGCCCCCTCACGGGCACCCCGGCGGTGAAGGCCGTCCAGCTGGTACCCGCCTCCTTGGCCACGTTCATCAGGGCCGAATCGTTCCAGTGCGGATACCGGCACAGTCCGAAGTGGAAGAGCCGTGCTTCGGCCCAGCTGCGGTGGTCGTCCACATAGAGTGCCGGAACGCCGTCGTTCAGCGGGTATCCGCAGTCCTGGCAGTCGCCGGCCCAGAGCAACCGCATGAGGGAACGGGCTTCCTCCTGCCCGATTCTGTCCAGGCAGTCCTGGCTGAAGGCCAGGTGCGGGAGTCCGGCCGAACCGTCCTCGGCCTCCAGGACCACCCAGTCCGACGGGTGGCCGTGCTCCCGTGCCCGGCTCCACCACTCCTCCCCCAGCCTGACGTTGCCGAAGGAGTGAGCCGTCACGCCGGCCATCAGGCAGCCGATCGGGTCGCCCAGGTTCCCCTGTCTGACCGCTGTCTCGTAGGCACGCGAGACGTAGGAGTTCGCCGTTTCGTGGTCCTGCCTGCGCAGGAGGACACCGGCGTACGAGAGCGCGGCGAGCGGGATCTCACCGTCCGCGGCGACCCTCAAGGCCTCGACGGCCTCGTCCGACTGCCACTCCGACCTCAGCCAGTCCGAGTAGTGCAGTGCGCTCCCGGGATCGCCTGCCTCGGTGCCGCGCTTCCAGAGCGCTATCGCCTCGTCCTGGTTCCCCAGCTTTTCGTGGACCAGGCCGAGGGCGCCGATCGACTCCCGCTCCCCGCTCTCGATCGCACGCTCGTACCACTTCCGTGCCTCTTCCAGATCCCCCCTCACGAAGGACAGGGCACCCATGTTGTGAGCCCCGGTGGGGTCGCCCAGGCAGGAAGCGCGCTCGAAGCAGCGGCCGGCGCCGTCATAGTCCTTCTCCGCGGCCAGCAGCGCCCCCAGGCTGATCAGGCCGTCGGGGTCGTCCGCCTCCGCGAGGGGGCGGAGCACCTCCTTGGCCACGTCCGGTCGGCCCGCCACCTTGGCGACGGTCGACACCAGCACACGGCGCGTGTCGTCCACGATGCGCAGGGCCTCGTCCCACACCTGGCCCGGGAGCTCGCTCGGGCGGGATCCGCGCGCGGCGTCGGACACGAGGTAGTCGAACGGCTTCCACGTTCCGCCCCGGCCCGGGACCAGGGGGCTGGTCACGCCCAGCACGATCCTGGACGCCCAGGCCCAGGCTTCCTCCATGCCTTCCGGCCGCAGCGCCGGGCCGCCCGCCTCGTCGAGGAAGTGCGCGTGGAGGCGTTCCAGGGACTCCGGCGGCAGCGCGGTGTCCACCCCTGTGCGGGCGAGGGCGACGGCGGCCGCGACGAGGGCGGCGCCCCGGGGGTTGCCCTTCACCCGGGAAGCGGCCTTCCAGCGCTTGAGGACCTGCGGTCCCGCCGCCAGGTACTCCGCCACCCCGTGCGCCCTGTCGGCGTTCAGCGCGGCGACGACGCGCGGATCCTCGTGCGACGACGCGACCCGCCGCTCGTCGTCGGTCCAGATCCGGTCCAGGGTGAGGTGATGCGCCGCGCGGATCACCCTGCCCGGTGAGGACGGCAGACGCGGGCCGGTGCCCCGCGAGAGCGACGGGCCGTCCTCCTCGTCCGTGTAGTGCTCGTGGAACTCGGTGCGCAGCGTGGCGAGCACGACCGTGCCGCGGCGGACGAGCCGGTCCAGCAGGGACGGCGTCAGCCCGTCGGACCGCAGGTAGTTGTGCAGGTCGTCGAGCCATACGACCTTCTCGTGATCACTTCCGGAGGAAGGGTGCAGGAAGGACAGGTCGGCGTCGGGGTCCGGCTTGCAGACCGACCGGTCGCGGAGGTTGCGGACCATGCCTTCGAACAGGGCCCTCGACTTGCCCGCGGCCGAATCCCCCGTCAGCAGCACCATGCCGCCCGTCTCCGCCAGCGCTTCGAGCCGGGCGTCCACCTGCGCGTCGACGCGGCGCGGCACGTACCGCACGACGTCCGGATGGCCGGCGGCATCCGGCGCGCGGTGCACACCGAAGGAGACCGGGTCGGCCTCGGCGACGGGGAGCCAGTCGCCTTCGCGGGAGGCGGAGGCCTCGTGCACCGTCTGCGGCGCCGGCCTGCCGATCTCCACCACCTCGGGGCAGAGCCCCGCGGCCGACTCCATCGCCCGCCGGAAGCCGGCATCGGCCACCACGGCGGAGACGGGAACGGCTTCCACCCGTGCGTGACCCCACTGCGCGGGGTCCCCGGAGACCACGCCGATCAGGTATTCGCCGGCGAAGAGCGCGGCGCCCGACATCCCCTGCCACGGCGATGCGCCGGAGGTACCGGCCGCGGGCGGCGGGGCGTGGGAACTGTCCAGGACGTAGCGGCCGCGCAGGACTGATGATCCCGGCTTCAGCGTGCCCACGATCTGCTCGGTGTCCGGCCGTGTCCCGTCCCGGAGCGAGATCCTCGGGTAGCCCACCGCTTCGCAGTTCTCCCAGGCGGCCAGGCCGGAGATCCGGCCCCACCGGACGTCGGACATCCGGCAGGTCGTGGCCTCCCTGACGAGGTCTTCGTCCGCTTCGAGCAGGGCCGCGTCGCACGACTCGTCGTGGCGGCGCCACACGAGGCGGCAGCTGCGCGCTCCCGTCCCTCCGGGGACGGCGACGCGAGCAGTCCCGCCCTCCCCGTCGAACAGGTGCGCCGAAGTGAGCACCAGGCGGGAATCCAGGAGGAAGCCGCTGCCCTGCCGCGCTCCCTGGACGATGGCGACGCGTTCGACGGACCGGGCGCTCATCCGCCGCGCAGTCCGGACGGATGCTCGAAGTCACCCATGTCGACCTCGGCCTGGTTTCCGATCTCGATCGGCCCGCCGTTGGCCGAGTCCTTCGGCTTCAGCTTCACGGACACCTTGTGGACGGCGTTCCGCGCCACCCCCACCTGGGCGTCGCCGGAGACCACCCATGCCCTGAACCCCGCCTTGGCCGTCGCGTCGCGCCGCAGCTCGACCGAGAAGTCCAGAGTGATCTCGTCGACCTCGAACCTGATGCGCCGGCCCTCCGCGGCGTGCGCAGAGGCCATCAGCTGGTCCCGCAGGCCCTGTACGGCCTCGGTGAGTTCCACGTTCTCCAACGGATCGCGCACGTCTCCGACTCCCCCGTCCGGTCAACCGTCAACCGCTACCACTATCGCATTGTTCATGCCCCGACCGCCCACCACACAGCGGGAAGTGGGGGCTTCAGCCCGTGCCGGCGGTGTCCCCGTAGCCGTGCAGGAAGGCGTCGACCGCGCGGGTGACGCAGGCGCGGACCTGGGCCGGGCTCGGGGCGCGGTCGGCGTAGGGGTCGATGGTGATCTCGGAGTTGACCAGGGCGACGAAGTGGAGGGTGGCGCGGGCGGGGTCGGAGATGCGCAGGAGGCCGGCGTCGGTGAGCTGGGAGAGGCGCCGGGAGACCTCGTGCTGAACGCGGAGGGGGCCCGCCTGCTGCCAGATGTCGATCAGGGCGGGCGAGAAGTGCTGCACCTCGGCCTTGATCTGACGGATCATCGCGAAGTGGTCGGGGAACCGGGTGCGCTGGCCGACGAGGGCGCGGCCGAGGGCGATCAGGTCGGCGCGGGCGTCGGTGCCGGAGAGCTGTTCGGCCACCGTCTCGACGAAGGCGTCCGCGACCTGGCCGGCGCTGTCGTGGACGACCTCCGAGAAGAGGTGCTCCTTGCCCTGGAAGTGGTTGTAGATCGTGCGGGTGGACACCCCGGCCTCGGCGGCGATGGCCTCGATGCTGGTGCGGCTGTATCCCTCGCGGCCGAAGACGGTGCGCGCGCCCCGGGTGATGGCCCGGCGTTTCGCGGCTCTGCCACCGGGGCGGCCGGGACGTGGCGGCGCGTCCGGGGCGGCGGGGGCCGGGGGTGTGGTGTTCAGGGGAGCCTCCGGTGGATCGGGCGACCTGTCGGCCGGATTGCCATGCACGTTGCATTTTACTTCTTGAGGTCCGGGCGGTCCGCCGCCCGGACCCTCAGGCCAAGGGTGGCATCTCCAGGACGGTCTTGCCCCGGCCGTGTCCGCCCTCCACGGCCCGGACCGCTCGGGCGGCCCGCTCGAACGGGACCACGTGCGTCACCTTCGGGTCCAGGGCGCCGGTGCGGACCAGTTCCACGACCGCGCCCAGGATCTCGGGGTCGCGCACCGGCCCCACCGGCGCGCCGCCGAGCGCGGCGACGGCGTCCCGGTCGGCGCCGCTCACCAGTTTCGTGCGGTCCGCCAGGAGCGCGGCGCTCTCGCGCAGGACCTCTCCGCCCACCAGGTCGAGCACGCCGTCCACGCGGCCCGGTATCCGCGCGGCGAGGCCGGGTCCGGAGGCGACGAACCGTACGCCGAGCTCCTCGACGAACGCCCGCTTGCCCTCGGACGCCGAGCCCACCACGTTCAGCCCCAGACGCGCCGCGACCTGTGCGGCGGCCACGCCGACGCCTCCCCCGACACCGGTCACCAGCAGCGTCGCGCCTGCCGGCAGGGCGAGCCGGCGCACCGCGCCGTAACCGGTGGCGGCGGCGACGGGCAGGACGGCGGCGTCGGTCCAGGAGACCTCCGGCGGTTTGCGGACCGCCGCGGCCGCGGGCAGCAGGGCGTACTGCGCGTACCCGCCCGTCGTCGGGCCGCCGAGGACGGCGTCGCCCACGGCGAAGCCGGTGGTGCCGGGGCCGAGCGCGACGACCCTGCCCGCCGCCTCGCCGCCCATCACGGCGGGCAGGACGACGGCGGGCGCGCCGGCCGGGAGGCGGCCCGAACGGCGTTTCCAGTCGACCGGGTTGACTCCGGCCGCGCGCACGGCGACCAGCAGGTCGCCGGGGCCGGGGACCGGTCGCGGGAGGTCGGCGAAGCGCTCGACCTCCGGTCCGCCGAAACGGTCGTACCCATAGGTCAGGGGCATGCGGCACCTCGACGTCTCTGCCGGTCTCCGGTCATTAATTGCCATGCAGATTGCACTTTACCCAAACGGCCGGTTAGCCTTCCCGGGTGTCGGCGGATCCCTGCCTTCCGCCGGTGGTGCCGAAGCGGTGAGTACAAGGAGCGCAACGTATGGGCGGTACGGTCGCGATCGTCGGCGGCGGATACGGAGGGGCCGCGCTGGCCCGCGAGTTGGACCCGGACCTCGACGTCGTCCTGATCGATCCCAAGGACGCCTTCGTCCACGCGGTGGCGGCCCTGCGCGGGCTGGTCGACGAGGAGTGGGCCGAGCGGATCTACTTCGGCTACGACGGGTTGTTCACCCGGGGCCGGCACGTGCGGGACCGCGCCGTGGCGGTGGACGCGGGGGGTGTCACCACGGCCGACGGCACGCGCGTCGACGCGGACTACGTCGTCCTCGCCACCGGTTCGTCGTACCCCTACCCGGCGAAGCCGGACAGCGAGGACAGCGTCGACTCCATCCTGCGGCACGCGGGCACGCGGGCCGAACTCGCCGCCTCCTCGCGGGTGTTGCTGCTCGGGGCCGGTCCGGTCGGGCTCGAACTGGCCGGGGAGATCACCGAGCGGTGGCCGCGGACGGAGGTGGTCGTGGTCGACCCCGCCGAGGACGTGCTGGGCGGGCGCTATCTGCCGGAGCTGCGCGGCGCGTTGCGCGAGCAGCTGGCCCAGCGGGGCGTGCGGCTGGAGCTGGGCAGCGCGCTGACCGCCCCTCCGTCGGTCCCGCCGGGCGTGCGCGAGCCGTTCTCGGTCACCACCGGGGCGGGCACCCGGATCGACGCGGACCTGTGGTTCCGCTGCTACGGCATGACGCCGCTCAGCGACATGCTGACCGGTGAACTCGCCGCCGCCCGGCACCCGGACGGGCACGTGGAGGTCGACGAGCACCTGCGGTTGGCGGGCACGCCGAACGTGTTCGCCATCGGTGACGTCACGGCCGTGCCCGAGCCGAAGCGGTCCAAGGCGGCCACCGAGCACGCCGTCACGGTCGCGGCCAACATCCGGGCGCTGGCCGCCGGGCGCCCGGTGGAGCGGACCTACCGGCCGGGACCGGACGCGGTGCTCGTGCCGCTGGGTTCGACCGGCGGCGCCTCCCAGGTGCCGGGCCCCGACGGTCCGGTCGTGCTCGGCGCGGCGGAGACCTCCGGCTACAAGGGCGCCGACCTGCTGCTCGGGCGGTTCGGCGAGCTGTTCGGCGCCTCCGCCTGAGCTCTCCGGCCCCTCGACACGACCGTACAGCGCCGCTTGCCCGCACATCCGCCCGGATACGAGAGGTCGTTGACCGATGACGAACGGAACGCAGTCCCTGGCCGGCAAGGTGGCGGTGGTCACCGGCGGCGCGGGAGGGATCGGCGTCGCGACGGTGGAGGCGCTGGCGGTCGCGGGGGCGCGGGTGGTCCTCGCGGACGTCGCGGACGACATCGCGAAGGCGGCCGCCGAGAAGCTGGCCGCGCAGGGGCTGCCGGTGGTCGGGCACGGCGTCGACGTCTCCTCCGAGGCGAGCGTCGAGCGGCTGGTGGACTTCGCCGTCGACACCTTCGGCGGCATCGACGTGCTGGACAACAACGCGGCGCTGACGTCCGCGATCCGGGAGGACCGGGACGTCGTGTCGATGTCGGTGGAGCTGTGGGACCAGGTCCTCGCGGTCAACCTGCGGGGTCCGATGCTGCTGTGCAAGCACACGGTTCCGGTGATGATCGAGCGCGGCGGGGGGTCGATCATCAACATCACCAGCGGCCAGGGCCTGTCCGGCGACCGGGTGATGGTCGCCTACGGCAGCTCCAAGGGCGGGCTGGTCGCGCTGACCCGGTTCGTGGCCGCCGCGTACGGCGCGGACGGCATCCGCTGCAACGCGGTCGCGCCGGGGCTGGTCCGCACGCCGGCGCTGGAGGCGGACATGCCGGTGCCGGTGCAGCGGATGTTCCAGAGCGCGAACCTGATCCCGCGCCTCGGCACCCCGGAGGACGTGAGCCAGTTGGTGGCGTTCCTCGCCTCCCCGGCCGCCTCGTTCATCACCGGGCAGGTGCTCTCCGTGGACGGCGGCTTCCTCGCCCACCTGCCGACGCTCTCGCCGCTGCCGCCGCGCTGAGGGCCCGGGATGGTCCGCGTACCGCCGGGGCCGGCGGACCGCTCCGAGGCGGTCCGCCGGGTCCGGTCAGCCCGTCCAGGGGGCGAGGCCCGCCTCGATGGCGGGGAGCCGCGGCGCTCCCGCCCAGGCGTAGTAGCCGTCGGGGCGGACCAGAAGCGCCTCGTCGCCCTCGGTGCGGCGGGCGACGACCAGCCCGTCCCGGGCGAGCCCGCCGGCCTCCGTGCCCGGCGGCAGGGCCAGTACGAAACGTCCCTCGCGCAGCACCTCGTACAGCCGCCCGCGGTCCAGCTCCAGGTCGGGGGCGCGCTTGCCGGTCAGGGGGTGGGCGCCTCTCGGGGCGGGATAGGAGAAGCCGATGCCGGTGATCTCGCCGATGGCCTGCCGGGTCACCGGGCGCACGTGGGTGACCACCAGCCTGCGTACGGCGCGCAGGGCGAGCTCCAGCGGGTTGTGTGCCATGGCGAGGCGCAGGTTGAGGCCGCTGGAGCGCAGGACCGCCCTGCCGATGGGGTGGCGTTCGGCGTGGTAGGTGTCGAGGAGGGCGTCGGCGGACCGGCCGCTCTGCACGGCCGCCAGTTTCCAGCCGAGGTTGGCGGCGTCCTGGAGGCCGGTGTTCATGCCCTGGCCGCCGGCCGGGGAGTGCTGGTGGGCGGCGTCGCCGGCCAGCAGGACGCGGCCGACGCGGTACTCCGGGACCTGGCGTTCGTCGCTGTGGAACCGGGACAGCCAGCGCGGGTCGTGCATCCCGAAGTCGGAGCCGAAGGCCCGCTCGATGAGTGCGCGCAGCTCCTCGAAGTCGACCGGGGTGTCGTCGGGTTCGCCCCGGTGCGCCCGGTCCCAGCCGCCGACCCGCCAGTAGCCGTCGCCGAAGGGGGCGATGAAACCGAACGCCCCGCCGGTGCCGTGCACCCGCACCACGAGGGGCGGTTCCTCGGTGAACCTCACGTCGGCGAGCGCGACCGACCGGATCACCACCTTGCCGGGGAAGGGCAGTCCGAGCGCCTCCCGTACGGCGCTGCGCGTCCCGTCGGCGCCGACCAGGTACCGGGTCCGTGCGGTCGTGTCGCCCGTCTCCGTCCGCACCGACACGGTGACGCCGTCGCCGTCCTGCTCCAGGCCGGTGACCTCCGTGCCGTAGCGGATGACCGCGCCGTTCTTCAGGGCGCGGCGCAGCAGCAGCTTCTCCACCTCGTACTGCGGGGTGACCAGCAGGAAGGGGAACCGGGAGGGCAGCGAGCCGATGTCGAACGGCACCTCCCCGAACAGCCGCAGCTCGCGGATGGTCCGGCCGGTGAGGACGAGTTCGTCGGCGAGTCCCCGGGCGTCGAGGAGTTCGAGGGTCCGGGCGTGCACGCCGAAGGCGCGGGTCAGGTTGCTGATGCCCTTCGGGCGCTTCTCCAGGACGACGACGTCGACGCCGGCCGCCGCGAGGTCGCCGGCGAGCAGCAGCCCGGTGGGGCCGGCGCCGGTGACGACGACGGGGGACTCGTGCGTGTGGGACATCCGCGACTCGCTTCCGTCGGTGGGAATCGGAGTCCGCCCCTGGCGGGGGTCGGAAAACGCGGTGGCGCCGGATTCCGTTTCCGGTCCGGCACCACAGAAGTGATTTTCGGGCGGCCGCCCCACACAATTCCTTCACGGTGAGGAGAATTGCACCGGAAGGCCGCGTGCGGCCCTTCACATTTCCATGATCGGGAATTCAGGCGTGCCCGAGCCGGAATCCGACGCCGCGTACGGTGACGACCCAGCCGCTGCCGCCGAGCTTTCTACGGAGGCTGCTGACGTGGGTGTCGACGGTCCGCCGGGACCAGGAGTCGCCCCACACCTGCTGGAGCAGGCGCTTGCGCGAGATGACCGTGTCGGGGTGGGAGGCGAGCAGGCAGAGGAGGTCGAACTCCTTGCGGGTCAGCTCCACGTCGCGGCCGTTCAGGCGGACCTCGCGGGAGTTCACGTCGATGTGCAGCGGGCCGTGGTCGATCACCCGGCCCTGTCCGCCCTGGACGCGCACGCGCCTCATGACCGCGTCGATGCGGGCCATCAACTCGCGGAAGCCGTACGGCTTGACCAGGTAGTCGTCCGCGCCCGCCTGGAGTCCGAGGACCCTGTCCAGCTCCGAGCCGCGCGCGGTGACGACGATCAGCGGGACACAGCTGACGGCGCGGATGGCCTTGCACACCTCCAGGCCGTCCAGGTCCGGCAGTTCGAGTTCCATCAGGACGAGGTCCACGCCCTCGTGGGCGGCCAGGGCGGCACTGCCCCGCTCCACGGCGGCCACCTCGTGGCCGTGCCGGCGCAGCCCCTCCTCCAGGGCGCAGGCCGTGGAGGCGTCGCCCTCGACGAGCAGGATGCGCCAGCCCGTGGTGCCGGGCACCGCGACGGGTGCCGGGCCCAGCAGGAGTTCGGTGCGCGGGTTGGGTATAAGAGGCACTCGCAAGGACTCTGACGTTTTTGTCACGCTCTCTCCCCCGGTAAGTCATGTTCGTCATACGAAGCAAAACTCGTACACGATTCTACGAAACCGGGGCCGCATATTCCACCCGTTGAAGTGAATTCCATGTTGCAGCAGCATGAAACGGTTTTCGGTCACTTGGCGCGCGAAATATCCTTCACGAAATTCGGTTGCGCTTCCGTCAGGCGCGTGCCCTGTCGTCGGCGTCCAGCAGCCGGCGCAGCAGCGTCGTCAGCATGTCGCGCTCCTCGGGGGTGAAGCAGCCGAGGAAGGAGTCCTGGGACTCCTGGGCCACCCGCCACAGCCGGTGCTGCAACCGGGCTCCCTCCTCGGTCAGTTCGACCAGCTGCCGGCGCCGGTCGGACAGGTCGCGGGTACGGCGCACCAGCCCGCGCTCCTCGATCGCGTCCAGGTAGCCGCCCAGGTGGCTGCGCTGGAAGCCGAGCCGGTCGGCCAGTACGTGCTGGGGCAGCGGGCCGAAGTCCGAGAGCGCGGTCAGGGTCGCGAAGTGCGGCAGCCGCAGCCCGTGCCGGCCCACCGCCTCGACGAGCGCGTCGTGGCCGATCCGCGCCATGTGCCCGGCGAGGTAGGACGGCAGCGCCAGGAGGCTCGGCGGGCGGGTGGCACCGTCCCGGGTCGGGGCGTCCGCGGCGGATTCAGGGGTTTCGCTCATGCGTTCACGATACGGGAACAGCGATGACTGGACGTAAGGATGACATCATGTAATCATTCCGAGGCGATACTAGTTCGGCGCCCCTCCCGTGCTCCGAAACAGCGGACCGAGGCGCCCGTCCCCGGAGGACCGCCCCATGACCGACACCCCGGCCCCCGGCGCACGACGCGGCATCGCCGCCCCGTTCGCCGCCTTACTCCTGGCCGTCCTGTCCTTCTCCCTGATGCAGACGATGGTCGTGCCCGCGCTGCCCGACCTCCAGCGCGAGTTCGACGCCTCGACGACGTCCGTCTCCTGGGTGCTCAGCTCCTTCCTGCTCACCGCGTCGGTGGCGACGGCCCTGCTGGGGCGGGTCGGCGACATGTTCGGCAAGCGCCGGGTGCTGATCGCCAGCCTCACCGTCTTCGCCGCCGGCACCCTGCTCGCCGCCCTGTCCGACTCGCTCGCCCTGCTGATCGCGGCGCGCGCGGTGCAGGGCGTCGGATCGGCCGCCTTCCCGCTGGCGTTCGGGATCGTGCGCGACCAGTTCCCGCGCGAGCGGGTGCCGGTGGCGATCGGCCTGATCTCGTCCACGTTCGGCATCGGCTTCGGCGTCGGACTCGTCATCCCCGGCCCGATCGTCGACGCCCTCGACTGGCACTGGATCTTCTGGCTGGGACTGGTCGTCATCCTGCTCGGCATCGCCGCCGTCACCGCGTTCATCCAGGAGTCCTCGGTCACCAGCCCCGGACGCATCGACTGGGCCGGCGTGGTGCTGCTCAGCGCGGGTGTCGTGGCCCTGCTGCTCGCCATCAGCGAGGGCAAGTCCTGGGGCTGGACGTCCGGCGGGGTCATCGGCCTGTTCCTCGCCGCCGTCGTCCTGCTGGCGGTGTTCGTATACGCCGAGAGCAAGGCCCACGAGCCCCTCATCGACCTCGAACTGCTGCGCCGACCCGCCGTACTGACCAGTCACGTCACCGCGCTCATCATCGGGTTCGGCATGTACGGCGCGTTCACCCTGGTGCCGCTGCTCGCCCAGACCCCGTCCAGGGCCGGGTACGGCTTCGACGCCTCCGTCACCGAGTCCGGACTGTTCATGGTGCCGATGGCCGTGACGATGCTGATCGCCAGCCCGCTCGCCGGCCGCCTCGGCGCGGCCGTCGGCTGGAAGCTGCCGCTCGTCCTGGCCTGCCTGATCGGCGTCGTCGGCTTCGCGATCTACGCGGGCGCGCACGACACCGAGTGGACCATGTACGTCGGCTCCGGGGTGCTCGGCATCGGTGTCGGCTTCGCCTTCGCCGCCCTCGCGAACCTCGTCGTCAGCGCGGTCGACCGCAGCCAGACCGGCGAGGCGACCGGCATCAACACGATCATGCGGACGATCGGCGGCTCCCTCGGCGCCCAGATCGCCGCGTCGATCGTCGTCTCCGAGACGATCCCCGGCACCCGGATCCCGGTCGAGTCCGGCTACACCACCGCGTTCGTCATGTCGGCGGTCGCCCTGGGCGTCGCGACGCTGGCCGCGCTGGCGGGGCCCGGAAGGTTCTGGGGCAGGACTCCGGCGCCGGTGACCCCGCTCGGGGAGCGGTCGCGGTCCGCGGCCTGAGGGGGCCGGCGCGCGGGAGCCGCCGCCCCCTCACCCCCGACATCGCGCCCACGAGCAGGAGTTCACGAGCACATGCCTGACTACGGACACGACCTCCTCTTCGGCGCCGTCCTGGTGCCGAGTACGGAGCAAGCCGATGACGCGGTGGCGCTGGCCCGGATCGCCGACCTGGCGGGACTGGATCTGGTGAGCGTGCCGGACCACCCCTACCGGCCGGAACTGCTCGACGCGTGGATGGCGCTCGCGATGATCGCCGCGTCCACCGCCCGCGTACGGGTCTTCCCGAACGTCGCGAACCTCCCCCTGCGCCCGCCCGCCGTGCTGGCCCGCACCGCCGCCGGTCTGGACCTGCTCAGCGGGGGCCGGGTCGAACTGGGGCTGGGCGCCGGGGCGTACTGGGACGCCATCGCCGCCGACGGCGGACCGCGCCGCGACCCCGGCGAGGCGGTGCGGGCCACCCGCGAGGCCATCGACGTCATCCGGGCGCTGTGGAGCGGGGGCCGCCGGGTCAGCGTGCCCGGCGAGCACTACGCACTCGACGGCGCCGCCCCGGGACCCGCACCCGCGCACCCCATCGGAATCTGGGTCGGCGCCGTCGGCCCCCGCATGCTGGGGCTGACCGGCGCGACGGCGGACGGCTGGCTGCCCAGCGTCCCGCACGTCCCACCGGGCCGCCTCGCCGCGGGGCACCGGATCGTCGACGAGGCGGCGGTCGCCGCCGGCCGCGACCCCGTCGAGGTCCGCCGGCTGTACAACCTCTCACCGGGGCCGGGCGGCTTCCCGCGGGGCCCGCTCGACTCCTGGCCCGAACAACTCGCCGCGCTCGCCCTGGAACACGGCACCAGCGGCTTCCTGCTGCCCGCCCACCAGCCGGCCCTGATCCAGTCGTTCGCCGCGGAGGTGGCACCGGCGACACGGGAGCTGGTGGCGGCGGAACGCGGGCGCGCGGCGGGTGGTCGGGACGGTGCCGCCGGGCGTGCGGGGGTCGCCGGGGCCCCGGTTCCGGCCGCCTCCGCAGCCGCCGCCTCCGGGGACCCGCTGACCGTACGGCCCACCCCGCCCCCGAAGGCGTGGCGGTCCGCCGAGCGGTTGTGGGACGAGTCGACGCGGCCCGTCGGGCCTCCCGCCGACCGGGAGCGGCGCTATCCGCGCCGCGAGCAGGAACCGGCCCGGAACCTCGTCGCCGCGCACGACCAGCTCCGCTCCGACCTCGACCGGCTCTGCGAGCTGGTGCGGGAGGTGCTGGCCGACACCCTCGCCCCGGGGGACGCACGGTCGGAGATCCAGCGGCTGAGCCTGCGGCAGAACTCCTGGACGCTCGGCGCGTACTGCGCGTCGTACTGCCGGATCACCACCCTGCACCACACCCGGGAGGACGAGGACCTCTTCCCCTACCTGCGCCGCTCCGACCCCCGGCTCGGCGAGGTGCTGGACCGGCTGACCGAGGAGCACCACGCCATCCACGGGCTGATCGAGCGCCTGGACCGCGAGCTGGTCGCCTTCGTCGGCGAGGGCGGCGGCGAGAAGGAACGGGAGGCGTTACGGGCGGTGGTGGACCTGCTCGCGGACGCGCTCCTGTCGCATCTCGCGTACGAGGAGAAGGAGTTGATCGAGCCGATGGCGAGGTTCGGTACGGGCTGGTGAGCGCCGCTCCCGTCCCGGCCGGCGGTGACCGGCGTCCCCCGGCGCCGGTCACCGCTCGGCCCTATCCGGGCTCCGCGCCCGTCGCCACCGGCCGGGACGGGTCCGCCGACCAGGCGGACCAGGAGCCCGGGTAGAGGGCCGCGCCGGTGATGCCGGCGTGTTCGAGGGCGAGGAGGTCGTGGCAGGCGGTGACCCCGCTGCCGCAGTAGACGACCACGTCGGCGCCCTCTTCGACCCCCAGGGCCCGGTAACGCTCCCGGAGCCGGGCGGGCGTCAGGAAGGTGCCGTCGGGCTCGAGGTTCGCGCTCCAGGGGGCGCTGCGGGCGCCGGGTACGTGGCCGGAACGGACGTCCGTCGGGAGGACGTGCGCGCCGGAGTACCGGTCGGCGGCACGGGCGTCGAGGACGATCGCCCCGCCCGCCGCGACCTGGTCGGCGCTCCGCAGTGCCGCCTCGGGCCACTTGACCGGGGTCAGACGCGCCTCGGGGAGTACGACGGCGCCGGTCTCGGTCTCGCCGGGCCAGCCGGTGAGCCCGCCGTCGAGCAGGGCGGCGGGCCGTCCGGTGCGGCGCAGCAGCCACACCAACCGGGCGGCATACGGCCCGCCGTCGGCGTCGTACGCCACCACGGGCGTGCCGTCCCCGATGCCCAGCGCGCCCAACGCCTTTGCGAACTCGGCCGGTTCGGGAAGGGGGTGGCGTCCTCCGGTCTCGTCGGGCGGGGCGGACAGGACCGTGTCGACATCGACCCAGACCGCGCCGGGCAGATGGCCGGCGAGGTAGGCCTCGTAGCCGCTGCGGCCGTCCAGGAACCAGCGGACGTCGGCGAGGACGAGGGTGTCGCGGTGGGCGCGCACCCACCCGGCGTCGACCACGGGCGGCAGCTCAGGCACCGGTCACCGCCCGGGTCCCGAGGCCGGCGACCTGGGGAAGGACCTCGGCGGCGGTCAGTTCGGTGGCCGCCTGGACCTCCGCGTACGGGATGCCGCCGACGTCGATGGCGAGGAGGTGCAGGTCATGGCCCCACAGCTCGTGCAGACGGCCCAGTTTGTCGACGACCTCGGCGGGGCTGCCGCAGATCGCGGGCCCCTTGTCGCCGATGTACGTGTCGAAGTCCGGCGGGGTCGTGAAGTGCGTGGTGCCGGGCTTCCGCACGGTCAGGTAGTTGTTCATGTAGGAGGCCCACAGGGAACGCGCCCGCTGGGACGACCCGGCGACGAAGACGTGGCTGGCGGCGCCGAGCCTGCCGGGCGGGCCGGGGCGTCCGCTCTCCTGCCACAGGGTGCGGTACGCGTCGAAGACCGGTACGAACGTGCCGGGTTCACGCGCGGTGGTCCCCACGACCAGCGGCAGCCCGTGGTCCACCGCGAGCCGCACGGACTCCGACCCGACACCGCCGCTGATCCACAGCGGCGGCTTCTCCTGCAGCGGCCTCGGCTGCACGGTGACCCCGGCCAGCGGCGGCCTGAACTCGCCCTGCCAGGTGACCCGTTCCTCGGTCCACAGCCGGATCAGCAGCTCCGTGTTCTCCCGCTTGCGCGCCGCCTTCGACTCGGGGGACTGGCCGAACACCGCGTACGGCTCGGGGAAGAAGGAGCCGCCCGCGATGAGTTCGAGACGGCCGCCGGACAGCAGGTCGACCAGCGCGTAGTCCTCGGCGACGAGTACGGGGTCGCGGTTGGCGACGAGCGTGGTCCCCGTCGCCAGCCTGATCGTCGACGTGTGCTCCGCGAGCGCGGCCAGTACCAGCGCGGGCGAGGAGATGACGTCCCGCTCCCCGAAGTGGTGCTCACCGACGGCGTACCAGGCGAACCCGGCGTCCTCCGCCGCCGCCCCCGCGCGCACCACGTCCCGCAGCCGCTGGCTCTGGGTGAGCGACGTACCGGTGAGCGGATCGGGCAGAAGGCTGCCGAACGTGATCAGTCCCAGCTGCATGGAATGTCCTCCGTCCCACTGCGGCCCGGCACGGCGGCCAGCAGCTCTCTGGTGTAGGGGTGTCGCGGCGCCTTCAGCAGTTCCGCCGTAGGCCCGCTCTCCACGATCCGGCCGTCGCGCATGACCGCGATCCGGTCGCTGATCTGCGCGACGACGGCCAGGTCGTGGGAGATGAACAGATAACTCAGCCCGTGCCGCTCCTGGAGCCCGACGAGCAGCTCCAGGATCCGGGCCTGGACGGTGACGTCGAGCGCGGACACCGGCTCGTCGCACACCAGCACTTCCGGACCGAGCGCCAGCGCCCGCGCGATGGCGACCCGTTGCCGCTGCCCTCCGGACAGCTCGGCCGCCTTGCGCCGCTCCACGCCGACCGGCAGCGCCACGTCGTCGAGCAGCCGCCGCACCTTTCCGGCCCACTCCGCCCTGTCCCCGATCCCGTGGTTCCGCAACGGCTCGGTCAGCAGCTCACCGACGGTGAAGCGGGGGTTCAGCGAGGCGTACGGATTCTGGTAGACGAGCTGGACACGGCGGTGGAGGGCCCGCCGCGCGGCTCCCCGCACGGTGGTGACGTCGACCCCGTCGAGGAGCACCGTCCCGCCGTCGACCCGTTCGAGCCCGAGGATCATCCGCGCGGTCGTCGACTTCCCCGAACCGGACTCCCCCACCACCCCGAGGGTCTCCCCCCTGCCCAGCTCGAACCCGACCCCGTCGACGGCGGTGCGGGTACGGCGCCTCGACAGCACCGGCCCCCGGACGGGGAAGGCCCGGGTGAGACCGGTGACGCTCAACAGGGGGGCCGGTGCGGCGGGTTCGCCGGGCACGTCCGCCGAGCCGGATCGGGCGCGCGGAGGGCGGGCCCGGAGGGTCGGCGCGTCCGCCAGCAGCTTGCGCGTGTACGGGTGCCGGGGATCCGCGAGGACCCGCCCGGCAGGCCCCGCCTCCACCACCCGCCCCTGCGACATCACCACCACGTGCCGCGCCCGGTCGGCGACCACCGCGAGGTCGTGGGTGACCAGGAGCATGGCGGTGCCGGTGGTGGTGACGACCTCCTGGAGGTGGTCGAGGAGCCGGCGCTGGACCGTGACGTCGAGGGCCGAGGTGGGCTCGTCGGCGATGAGGAGGCGGGGGCGGGCGGCGGTGGCGACGGCGATGAGCACGCGCTGGCGCATGCCGCCGGAGAGTTCGTGGGGGTACTGGCGGGCGCGTTGCGCCGGGTCGGGCAGTCCGGCCTCGGCGAGGAGGTCGACGGCCCGGGCGGGGGCGTCCCGGCGGGTGGCCAGGCCGTGCACCCGGAGCACCTCGGCGACCTGCGCGCCGACCGGCTTGACCGGGTCGAGGCTGACGCCGGGGTCCTGCGGGATCAGCCCGACGCGCCGCCCCCGCACCTCCCGCCACTCCCGCTCCCCGAGCCCGGTCAGCTCCTCGCCCTGGAGCCGTACGGAACCGCCCAGCACCACGCCCCCGGCCGGCAGCAGCCCGACCAGCGCGTGTACCCCGCTGCTCTTCCCCGATCCGGACTCCCCCACCACAGCGGTGATCTCCCCGGCCTCCGCCCTCAGGTCGAGCCCGTCCACGGCGATACGGGTACCGCTCGCGGTGCGGTACCCGATCCGCAGCCCCCGCACCTCCAGCAGCGGCTCCCCGGGCGGCACCGTCGCGCGGGCGCCCGGAGCTTCCGTCGGATCGTGATCACGCACCGGACTCACCGATGCCCTCCTTCCGCTTCGAGCACCCGTGACAGCCGGTTCGCCGCGAGGACGACGACCGTGACCGTGAGACCGGGCAGTGTGGTGAGCCACCAGGCCGTCGCGAGGAAGTTGCGGCCGTCGGCGACGAGGGAGCCCCATTCGGGGGCCGGCGGGGGTTCGCCGTAGCCGAGGAAGCCCAGGCTGGAGACGGCGAGGACGACGAGGGCGAAGTCGAGGGCGGCCAGGGCCAGGACGGGGCCGACGGCGGACGGGAGGATGTAGCGGGGGAGGACGCGCCACCATCGCGCGCCGCAGAGGATCGCGGCCTCGACGTACGGCGCTGCCCGTACGCGCAGCACTTCCGCCCGCATGACGCGGGTGAACGCGGCGACGCTGGTCGCCCCGATGGCGACGGCGATCTGGCCGGTGCCCACGCCGAGCGCGGTGACGAGGGTCAGGGAGAGCAGGAGCGGCGGGACGGACATCGTGACCTCGACGGCCCGCATGATGACCGCGTCCGCCCAGCGGCCGAAGAATCCGGCGACGAGCCCGAGGACCACTCCGCCGCCCAGGGCGATGAGGACGGCCAGGGCGGTGGCGCGGAGCGACAGGGCCGCTCCGTGCACCACCCGGGCGTAGACGTCGCGGCCCAACTGGTCCGTTCCGAAGAGGTGCTGGGCGCTCGGCGGTCGGAAGCGGTCCGCCGGTACGCCGGTGAGCGGGCTGCGGGAGGTGAACCAGTCCGGGACGAGGGCCCAGCCGAGGACCAGCGCGAGGACGAGGACGGAGAGCGCGACGCCGGGCGAGCGGAGGGGGGCCGGCAGCACGCGGCGAGGCCGCGCCGGCTCCTGGACCGGTTCGACGGGCGATCGGGTCGGCGTCGTCATGCGGTCACCAGCCGTCCCGTGGCGCGGATGCGGGGGTCGAGCACCGGGTACGACAGGTCGATCAGCAGGTTGACCACCGCGAAGGCCAGGGCGGCGACCACCACCACCCCCTGGACGACCGGCAGGTCCTGCGCGGAGACGGCGGCCTGGGTGACGCGGCCCATGCCGGGCCGCGAGAAGACCGTCTCGACGACGACCGCGCCGCCGATCAGCGAGCCGACGAGCATCCCGGCGACGGTCGCGGCCGGGATGGCCGCGTTGCGCAGCCCGTGGCCGAAGAGGAGCCGGGCCCGGCCGGCGCCGGTGGCGCGGACGGTGTCGGCGTACGGCTCCTGGAGGGTCGCGTGGAGGGACTTGCCGAGGACCTGGGCGACGAGTGCGGCTCCCGGGATCGCCATGGTGCAGGCGGGCAGGACCACGCTGTCGAAGCCGCTGTCGCCGAGGGAGGGGAAGAGGCGCCACCGGAAGGAGAGGAACTGGATCAGGACGAGCCCCACCCAGAAGGAGGGCAGGGACACCGCGAACGACGGGATCGAGCGCAGGAGTTGGCGCAGGAGGGGGCTCGCGGTGAGGTTCGCGGCGACTCCGAGCAGTGTGCCCAGGGTCAGCGCGAGCAGCAGGGCGAGGGTGCCGACCTGGAGGGTCGGCGGGATCGCGTCGGCGATCATGCGGGAGACCGGCTGCCCGGTCCGGAGGGACGCGCCGAGGTCGCCGTGGAGCGCGTCGGCGAGCGCGGAGCCGTACTGGGCGAGCAGCGGCCGGTCGAAGCCGAGCTCCGCGCGTGCCTGGGCGATCTGCTGCGGTGTCAGTTCGGCGAAGCCGCCGCGTCCGCTGAGCATGAGCGCGACCGGGTCGCCGGGCAGCAGCCGCAGCGCGCCGAAGGTGAGGGTGAAGGCGGCCCAGACGACGAACACCGCGCGCAGTGTCCGGGTGGCCGCGTACCGGGCCGTGTGCACAGTCGGCCTCCCTCAGCCCAGCCAGGTGTCGTACAGGTCGAACCGGTTGGAGGCGTCGAGCGTGAAGCCCTTGACCTTGTCGGAGACGCCGTGGACCTGGGCGCCCTCGTACAGCGGGACGGTGTCGGCGTGGTCGAGGATCCAGCGGACCGCGTGGGACACGGCGGTCTGGCGGGTCTTCGCGTCGGTCGCCGCGGCCTGCTGCTCCAGGTAGGTGTCGAGTTCGCTCGGCGGCAGGTGCCAGAGGTTGGCGCTCCTGGTGTAGAAGAGGGTGCGCAGGACGTCCGGGTCGGCGCGGGTGACACCGACGGCGGTGAGGTCGAAGTCGCCCTTCTGCTGCCGCTCGACGTAGATGGCGGGGGTGACGGCCCGCAGCTTCAGGTCGACACCGATCTTCCGGAGCTGCTGCTGCACGGCCTCGTTCGCGGGCGGCATCGGCGCGGGGATCAGCCAGGTGAGGGCGAGCGGCTTGCCGTCCTTCTCGCGTATTCCGTCCTTCCCCTTCTTCCAGCCCGCGCTGTCCAGCAGGGATTCGGCGCCCCGCGGGTCGTAGCGGAGCCGGTCGGAGAAGTCCTCGTAGTAGGGGGTCGTCGAGGACAGCACGCTCGTGGCCGGCTTGTACGAGTCGCTGAACACGGAGGCGACGAGCCCCTGCCGGTCGATGCCCTTGAGGAGTGCCTGGCGGACCTTCCGGTCGGCGAGGATCCCCCGGTGGTTGAGGGAGAGCGGCGGTACGAGTCCGGGTCCCGGCGCCGACAGGACGCGGAAGCCGTTGCCCTTGAACCCGGCCTCGTCCGTGGGCTGGAGGGCCTTGGCGATGTCGACCTGGCCGGAGGAGAGGGCGCCGGTGCGGGCGCCGGACTCCGGGATGAACGTGAACTTCACCTCGGCGAGGCGGGCGGCGCCCTTGTGCGTGGCGAGGGACGAGGGCCAGGCGTAGTCCGCCCGCTTCTTCAGTACGGCTTCCTGGTTGGTGGTGTAGTGGTCCAGGACGTACGGGCCCGAGCCGATGAACCTGCCCCGGCAGCGGTCGGCCGCCGGGGCCTTGAACGACGCGGGTGACAGGATTCCCAGGCCGACGGTCGAAGTGGCCTGGAGGAACTGGGCGTTGGATCTGGCGAACGTGACGGTGAGGGTGTGCGCGTCGGTGACGGTCGTGCCCCGGTAGCCGATCAGATAGCCGGGGGCGCCGTTCGCGGGCAGCTTCACCAGGTTGTCGAACGTGGCCTTCACCGCCGCCGCGTCGACGGGCGTGCCGTCGCTGAAGGTGACGCCGTCGCGCAGCACGAACGTGAACGCGCTGCCGTCCGCGCTGGTCGTGAACGACTTCGCCAGCCACGGCACGATCCTGCCGGACTTCGGGTCCTGGGCGGTGAGCGAGTCGACCACGGACCGGGTGATGTCGATGGCGCTGATCTGCCCCGTCTGCTGCGGGTCCAGGCACCCCGGGTCCGCCTCGGCCCCGACCAGCAGCGTCCCTCCGTCGCGCGGCGCCCCGCCCCCCGTACCGCCCGGGTCGGTGCCCCCGCCCGAACACGCGGCGACGGGCAGGACGACCGCGAGCAGCGCGCCCGCGGGACGAAGCCGACGGCGTGAGCGGGTGGTTCTGGTGGGCATCTCAGGGCCTTTCTCACAGTGACTCGGGTCTCGAAGGGATTCGGTGGACTCGGGGAACTCGGGGAGGGACGGCGAGGGGGGCGTGTTCTCGTGGGTCAGCCCTTGGCGACCGCCTCGCGGACGGCCGGCACGATCTCCTCGGCCCACCGCCCGAGGCCGACCTGCCCCGAGGGGTCGCCGGACGCGAAGTACACGAACCCGGACGCGCCGTGTTCGAGGACGGCCCCGGTCAGTTCGGTGATCCACTGGCCGACGGACCCGCCCAGCCACCGCCCGGACGGGTCGCGCGGGGTGTTGACGGGGGCGTCGGTGATGCGGGCCGGAAGGTTGAAGACGGTCGCGATGTCCGCGGGGTCGCGGCCGGCGGCGCGCGCGGCCTCCTCGACCAGCGGCCGTGAGCTGCGGTACCGCTCGCTGAGCCAGTCCGACGCGTTGCCGGGGATCCAGCCGTCGGCCGAACGCCCGGTGACCGCGAGGGACTTGGGGCCCACGGACCCCGTCCAGACCAACGGCGGCGGCACCGGTGCCGGGTCGAGCCCGACGACCCGGGTGAACTCGCCGTCCAGGGTGACCGGGGCCGGGCCGCCGGACAGCGCCCGCACCAGGCCGATGGCCTCCTCCAGGGCGCGCACGGCGGCGGCCGGGTCGAGCCGGGTGACGCCGAAGCGGGCGATGTCGTCCCAGTAGCCGCCCGCTCCGATGCCGAGGACGACCCGGCCCCCGGAGAGCGCGGACAGCGTCGACAGCGTGCGGGCCAGCAGCGGCACCGGGCGGGTCGGCAGGTTGGTGACGGTCGTGACGCCGGTGATGGTCCGCGTCCGGCCGAGGAGCAGCCCGAGCGCGCTGTACGCCTCCAGCCGATCGCCGTAGTACGGGTGGTCGGACAGGGCGAAGAAGTCGAGCCCCGCCCGATCGGCGTACTCGACCCGGCGTACGACCTCCGGAGCGTCGCCGACGGCGACCCCCGGCCCGATCCCGAACCACAGTTTGCGTGCGAACCGTTCTGTCATCTGCTTCTTTCCTCGGTACCGGTCTCATGGGGCGTCTTTTTTGGGGGGCGTACTCCCCGCGTCAGACCCGTACGGCCTCGACCACGCTGCAGTGCCCGCCCGGCACGATCCGCGTCAGTTCGAACCCCGAGTCCGCCAGCAGGGCCCCGAACTCGCCGGCCGTACGCTGCCGTCCTCCGGCGACGACCAGCATGTCGAGGTCCATCAGGGAGACCGTCGGCGACGGCCGCGGCCGGTCGGGCACCACGGCCTCGACCAGCAGCACGTGCCCCCCGTCGGCCAGCGCGGCACGCGCGTTGGTCAGGATGCGCCGGGACTGCTCGTCGTCCCAGTCGTGGATGACGTTGGAGAGGATCACGGCGTCACCGCCGCCCGGCACGGACTCGAAGAAGTCCCCGGCGACCAGCTCCACCCGGTCGGCCACCCCGGCGTCCCGCAGCGGCTGCCCGGCCGAGGCGATGACCTCGGGCCGGTCGTACAGGATCCCGCGCGTCCCGGGCGCGGAGGCGAGGACGGCGGCCAGCAGGGCGCCCCGTCCGCCGCCCGCGTCGACGATCGTCGGGAACCGTCCGAAGTCGTACGCGGCGACGACCGGCGCGATGATCTGCCGGGACGCCTCGGTCATGGCCCGGTCGAAGACGCCCAGCACGTCGGGGTGGTCGTGCAGGTACTCCCAGACGGACTTGCCGAGCACCTCGGGGAAGGCGGTGTGCCCGGTGCGTACGGCGTCGGCGAGACCGGCCCAGGCGTGCCGTTCGGCGGGCAGCCCGGTCCAGATCGCGAAGTTGCGCAGGCTGACCGGGCTGTCGGAGCGCAACGCGTCGCCCAGCGCGGTCAGTTCGAAGACCTGTCCGTCGTGTTCAACGAACAGGCCGATGTCGGCGCCGGCCCGCAGCAGCCGGTGGAGACTGGGCGCGTGCGTGTCGGTCGCCTCGGCGATCTCGGCGAGCGGCCGGGGGCCTTCGGCCAGTGCGTCGGCGACGCCGAGTTCGGCGGTCGCGCTGACCGCCTGGGCGAGCCATCCTGCGGTGACGAGCTGCAACACCTGGGCGTGCAGGGGCAGTTCGCTTTTCTCGGGGGGCATGGCGGAGCTTCCTCCT
Organism: Streptomyces sp. NPDC021012; assembly: GCF_044333355.1. Lineage (NCBI taxonomy): Bacteria > Bacillati > Actinomycetota > Actinomycetes > Kitasatosporales > Streptomycetaceae > Streptomyces > Streptomyces sp. NPDC021012. The sequence continues at coordinate 105,173 of NZ_JBIRQU010000014.1, read as the reverse complement.
TGGCGGCGGGATCGGCCGGCGGGGTCCGACCGGGAGAAACCGACAGGCCCGTCTGGAGTGTGTCCGGGGCCGGTCGGGCCGTACAAGCCGCGCCGACGTCAGGTCTTCGCGCGGTACGTCAGATCTCTGCAAAGTCGCCGGGTCAGTGCCCCGGCGCGCCCTGCGGGCCCTGCCCTTCGTGCCACACCAGGTCGAAGACGAACCGGTCGATGCGCCAGCCGTCGGCGGTCCGCACCGCACCGGCCTCGTAGTGCCCGCCGATGGTGAAGTGGACGCCGGGCTCGGCGGCCTCGCGGACGTGCACGGCGGTCAGGTGCGCGCGGATCGTGGCCCGGTCTCCGTCGACGTCGATGGAGTAGTTGGTCGCGGTGTGGTGGGTGCGCTCGAAGGTCGTGCGGGCCAGCTCCTGGAACTCGGCGAGTCCCGCGGTCCCCTTGTACTCGCCCATGGGGAGGGTGAGGTGCGCGTCGTCGGTGAAGACCTCGCCGAACCAGTCGTCACGGTGCCGGTCGCGGTCGAGGTGGGTGACGTAGCGGTCGGCGAGGGCGGTGAGGTCGGCCCTGTCCCTCAGGTCGGCGAGGGTCGTGTCGCTCATGCCGGTACTGCCTTTCGGTCGGTGACGGGTCCGAACCAGCGGTGCAGGGCCTCGGTGAGCCCCTCGCCGCCGGGCGCGGCGGACGCCCACGCGGCGTGCCCGTCGGGGCGGATCAACAGGGCGTGCAGGCCGTCCAGTTGGTCGTGCGGGTCGTCGGCCGGCTTGGCGGTCGTGACGGTCACCCGGTCGTGCCAGGGGGCGGCGGCCGCGCGGAGCTCCGGGTCGTCGGCGAGGTCGAGGAGGACGCCGCGCGCGGGGTGCAGGAGCTGGGCGGTGCTGGTCTCCCCGGCGGGCCCGACCAGGGCGCGGGGGGCGACGCGCCCGCCGGTCAGCGGGTGGCCGCCGCCGAGGTCGTACCGGACGTCGATGCCGCTCACCGCGCCGGCGAGATGGCGTTTGACGTCGTCGTACGCGATGAGTTCGGCGAACAGGGCCCGCAGCGGGTCGGACTCCCGGCCGCCGAGGAAGACCGTGCCCTGGGCCCGGGTGTTCAGCAGCAGGCGGGCGCCGACCGGGTGGCGTTCGGCGTGGTAGGTGTCGAGGAGGTCGGGGTGGGCGCGGCCGGTGACCTCGGCGGCGAGCTTCCAGCCCAGGTTGACGGCGTCCAGGATGCCGGTGCTCATCCCCTGGCCGCCGGCCGGGAGGTGGATGTGGGCGGCGTCCCCGGCGAGCAGGACCCGGCCCGCGCGGTAGGCGGCCGCCTGCCGGGTGGCGTCGGTGAAGGAGCTGACCCACTCGGTGTCGGCGTCGGCGATGTCCTCGCCGGTGAGCCGCCGCCAGGCGTCCGCGACCTCGGCGAACGCGACGGGCTCCGCGTCCTCGCGGGGCGGGGCGCCGTCCGGGCAGACGATGATGCGGTCGACCTCGTCGGTCAGGGGCGCCGCCATCACCATGCCGTGTTCCAGGCGCTCGCCGAGCGGCCGGGGCCGCAGCTTGCGGCCCACCACGTCCGCGAGGTACATGACGCGGGCGGCCGGGGTGCCGGGGAAGCCGATCCCGGCGGCCTCGCGCACGGGGCTCTGCCCGCCGTCGGCGCCCACGAGGTAGGCGGCGCGCAGCCGTCGCGGCCCTTCGGGGGTGCGGACGGTGATCTCCACCGCCGAGTCGCCGGCGTCGAGACCGGTGAACTCCCACCCCCGGTGGACGACCGCGCCGAGTTCGACCGCCCACTCCTCCAGCACCGCCTCGGTGCGCGACTGCGGTATCCCCCGGGCCCCGAAGTGGGCGCCCGGCAGGACGGTGTAGTCGAACCGTGCCCCGCCGAAGTGGCCGACCGGGCTGGTCTCCGGCGTTCCGAAGCGCGGCAGCAGTCCCCGCTGGTCGAAGGCCTCCATGGCGCGGGCGGTGAACCCCAGCCCCCGGGACTGTCCGGTGGGCTCGGCCAGCCGCTCCACCACCGTCACGCGCGCGCCGCCCAGGCGCAGTTCACCGGCGAGCGTCAGCCCGGTCGGCCCCGCGCCGACGACGATGACGTCGGTGTCGGCCATGCCGGTCAGTCCTTCGCCGGCAGAGCCGACCGGGAGTGCGTCACCCGGTAGGTGTTGGCCTGCCGCCCGGTGACGAGGGACCGCGCCCGCTCCCGGCCCTGGCGGACGTCGGCCGGCCGCCGCTCCTCGGGAAGGGTGTGGAACGCGTCGTACGCCTCCTTGCTGTCCCACTGGGCGTAGTTGACGACGTACGTGCCCTCCACGCCCCGGAAGTAGGTGTGCGAGCGGTAGCCGGGCACGGTCGTGATCCACTCGTCCGGCCGGGCGAGGGTCTCCAGGAGCTCCTTCTGGTCCTCGGGGCGCGTGTCGAGGACGATCACGACGGTGTGGTCGTCGCGTTCCGGCGAGATCTCGATGCCCCCGTCCAGCGCGGGGTGGTGCTGGGTGAAGGCCAGTTCGGTCTTCAGCAGACGTACGGTCCGAGCGAGTTTGTGGAACAGCGGTACGGTCTTCCGCTGGAACTTCTGGCCCTCGTACCGGGCCTGGAGGTCGGCGGCGCTGCGCCACTGGATGTAGTTGACGGTGCCCGGCTCGTCCACGCCCGAGTGCAGCGTCGAGGAGATCCAGCCGGGGTAGTCGGCGTGGTCGATGATGTCGCGCATCGCGTCGAGCACGTCGTCCTGGAGGGGGCGGGTGTCCGTCTCGAAGAGGTTGAAGACGGTCAGGTAGCCGTCGTCGGGCGAGATCAGGGGCATGGCGGGTTTCCTCGTGTCGTCGTGTCGGCGGGGCCGGGGAGCAACCCCTTTCCGACGGGCAGGAGTTCGTTGATGTGCGGCAGGCGGACGCCGGCGCCCTCGTACGGGACGTCGAGACCGCCGATCATCGCGGCGAGGTGGGCGCGGACCGGTTCGTGGCCGATGAGTTCGGTGAGCAGGGCGCGTACGGGTTCCACCTCGGGGCCGCCGAACAGCAGCAGCGCCTGCGCCTCGATGCTGGAGAGGGTGCGGGCGCCGACCGGGTGGCGTTCGGCGTGGTAGGTGTCGAGGAGGCCGGGGCGGGCGCGGCCGGTGACCTCGGCGGCGAGCTTCCAGCCCAGGTCGAAGGCGTCGTGCAGGCCCAGGTTGAGGGCCTGGCCGCCGATGGGGGGCTGGCGGTGCGCGGCGTCGCCCGCGAACAGGACGCGGCCGTGCCGGTAATGGGCGAGCTGGCGGGTCGTGTCGTCGAACGCGTTCACCCACAGCGGGGTGCCGCCGCCGACGTCTTCCCCGGTGACCCGCTTCCAGGCGCGCGCGATCTCCTCGTACGCGGGCGGCCCCGTCCGTACGGGCACCGGAGCGCCGTGCTCGTGGACCATGATCCGCGTCACCCCGTCGGCCCGGCGCGCGGCGACGGCCAGCCCGTCCGGCAGCCGCTCGAAGCGCCGGTCCGGGATCTCGATCCCGGCGACGTCGGCCCGCAGCAGTTCGCGCCGCGCGTCGTGGCCGGGAAAGTCCGCGCCGAGGAGGCGGCGCACGGTGCTGTCCTCGCCGTCGCAGGCGACGAGCCAGGCGGCGCGTACGACGTGGTCGCCGGTGTCGACCTCGACGTACGCGCCCGTGTCGGTGACCGCCCGCACCTCCTGGCCGCGCCGTATGTCGGCGCCGAGTCCGGCGGCCCGGCGCGCGAGCAGCCGTTCGGTGTCGGTCTGGGGCACCTTCCACAGCCCCGGCCGGCTGCCGGGCAGGGTCAGGTCGACCGGGATCCCGGCGAAGTGCCCCCGCGCGTCGCCCACCGGGCCGTCGACCCCGTCCCACAGCCCCCGGCTGTCGAAGATCTCCATCGTGCGGGCGTGCAGGGTCGAGGCCCGCGACTCGGTGGCGGGCTCTTCGAGCCGTTCGAGCACGAGGACGTCGGCGCCGCCGAGGCGCAGCTCCCCGGCGAGCATCAGCCCGACGGGGCCCGCGCCGACGACCACGACCTGTGCGTCGGGCACCTCAGCCCCGCTCCCCCGCGCGCGTCTCGGCGTACGCCTTGGCGTGGCCGAGGGTGGCGAGGCTGTTGGTGGACAGGGCGGTGTGGACGTACGTCCGGGCGTCGGCCACGGTCGCCCCGGGGCCGAGGACGGCGGCGATGTTGCCGGTGTCGAGGCTGACGGTGTGCTGGGAGGAGGCGACGGTGCCCTCCCCGGTCTCCTCGAAGGTCCACACGCCGGTGTGCAGGGTCAGCAGCGCGGGCAGGGTGACCTGCTTGTAGGCGATGCGGTGGTGGGGGAAGGTCACGCGGTACGACTTGGTGGTGTGCGTGGATCCGTCCTTGGCGCGGGTGTCCATCTCCAGGGTCTGGAGCCCCGGGGTGTCCTCGGTGAGGCGTACGGACGCGACGTGCGGGAGCCGCTCGGCCCACCGGCCTGCCTCGTTGACGAAGTCGAAGAGGTCCTTGGCGGCGCCGGTGACGGTGACGCTGTCGGTGAAGGAGAACGTCAGGTCCTCGGCGGCGTGGGCGGCTTCGACGTTGACGCGCAGCGCGGCGAGTTCGGAGCGGCTGTTGCGGTCGACGGCCTCGTCGATCCAGGCGAGCCCTTCCGGGTCGTCGTCGACCGCGCGGTAGTCGTGCGTGAGCCGGACCCGGGCCTTGTCGTCGCCGAGGGGTTCGATGATCCAGGCACCGCCCATCGCGGCGACCGGCGGGGCGCTGGTCTCCTGGCGGAAGGTGATGCGCAGGCCCTCCGGGTCCAGGGTGCGGCGGGAGGTCCAGTTCTTGGCCTCGCCGTGTGCCGTGGCCCAGATCCGGATGCGTTCCTCGGCACCGGTGTGCTCGACCCGGTCGACGTGGATGGTGGGCGGGAAGATCCGGGGCCAGTTCACCACGTCGGCGATGAGGCGGTAGACGGCCGCCGCGGGGGCGCCGACGGTGATCTCGTGCTCGACCTCACGGGTCGTCATGCTCGGGGCTCCTTCGTCGTGGTCCTGGGTCTTGGGGCCTGGGTCTTGGGGCCTGGGTCCTGGTCCTGGGTCCTGGTCCTGGGTCCCGGTCAGAAGTTGCCGAGGCCGCCGCAGACGTTGAGGGCCTGCGCGGTGATGGAGGCGGCGGTGTCGGAGGCGAGGTAGCCGACCAGGCCCGCGACCTCTTCCGGGGTGGAGTACCGGCCGAGCGGGATCTTCGCCTGGAACTTCTCCAGGATCGCTTCCTCGCTGGTGTCGTAGGCGGCGGCGTACCCCTGCCGGACCCGCTGCGCCATCGGCGTCTCGACGTATCCGGGGCAGACCGCGTTGACGGTGATCCCGGTGGGCGCGAGTTCGTTGCCGAGGGCCTTGGTGAAGCCGACGACGCCGTGCTTCGACGCGGAGTAGGGGGCACCCAGGACGACGCCCTGCTTGCCGGCCGTGGAGGCGATGTTGATGATGCGGCCCCGGTCCTTGTGGCGCAGTCCGCCGGTGGTGAGGACCTCGCGGGTGACCCGGAAGACGCTGGTGAGGTTCGTCTCGATGACGTCCTCCCACAGTTCGTCGGCGATGTCGGCGGTGACGCCGCCGCCGGACCGGCCCGCGTTGTTGACGAGCACGTCGATCGTCCCGAACCGCTCCAGCGCGGCCCGCACGAAGTCCCGTACGGCCTCGGGGTCGCGGACGTCGAGGGTCGTACCGGCCACGTCGAGCCCCTCGGCGAGGAGTTCCTTGACGGTGGTCTCGACGTTCTCCGCGTGGCGGGCGCCGATGAACACGCGGTGCCCCTGGACGGCGAGCAGCCGGGCGACGGCCAGGCCGATGCCGCTGGTGGCGCCGGTGACGAGGGCGACGCGGCCGGTGGTGGTCGTGGTCATGATGGCCTCTCAGGCGGGGCGGGAGACGGTCAGCAGGTCGTTGACGGCGTCGATGAGGGCGCGCGGTGTGAGCGCGTCCGTCAGCAGCTCGTCGTCGAGGGCGATGCCGTACGTGCGCTCGATCCTGCTGCCGGTCTCCAGGAGGGCCAGCGACTCGTAGCCGAGCGCGGTGAACTCGGTGTCGAGGACGTCGCCGTCGAGGTCGACGTCCTCTTCGCCGCCGGCGGCTTCCAGGAGGATGCGTGTGAGGTCGGCGAGGGTGAACGGGTCGGCAGACACGGGTGGGGTCCTTCCGGTGAGGAGGCGTGTGCGGTGGGGCGGTCCCCGGGCGGGGCGGTCAGTGCGCCGCGGGCGCCCGCAGGACGACGGCGGAGTTGAAGCCGCCGTACCCCCGGGCCAGGACCAGCGCGGTGCGCAGGTCGAGGCGGCGCGGCCGGTCGACGACGAGGTCCAGGTCGTACTCGGGGGAGGGCTTGACGTTGACGGCGGCGGGGACGATCCCGTCGCGCAGGGCGAGCAGGGCGGTGGCCAGGTCGAGGGGGGCGGCGCCCGAGTAGAGGCGGCCGGTCATCGTCTTGGGGCAGCTGACCGGGACGCCGTGCGGGCCGAAGACCTGGCTGAGCGCGTCGGCCTCGACGCGGTCGAGGTCGGGGTCGCCGGCCGCGTCGGCGAACACGACGTCCACGTCGGCGGGCCGGACGCCCGCGTCGGCGAGGGCGAGTTCGACGGCCTTGCGCAGACCGGGCGGGCGTCCGCTGCCGGGCTTGGGGTCGAAGGTGGCGCCGTACCCGGCTATCTCTCCGTAGGAGCGCGCGCCGCGTTCGCGGGCGGCCTCGGCCGCCTCCAGGATCAGGATCGCACCGCCCTCGCCGGGCACGTAGCCGCGGGCGTCGCGGTCGAAGGGGAGGTAGGCGCGGGCGGGGTCCTCGCTGGTGCTGAGCCGGCCGCTGGCGAGCTGCGCGACCCAGCCCCAGGGGCACAGGGAGGCGTCGACGCCGCCGGACACGACGAGACGGGTGCCCTTGCGGATCTGCCGGCGGGCCTGGGCGACCGCGTCGAGGCCGCCGGCCTGGTCGCTGACGACGACGCCGCTGGGGCCCTTCATCCCGTTGCGGATGGAGATCTGGCCGCTGTTGACGGCGTAGAACCAGGCGAAGGACTGGTACGCGGACACGTACTGGCTGCCCTGGCTCCACAGCTTGCGCAGCTCGTTCTGGCCGAACTCGAAGCCGCCGGACGCGCTCGCGGTGACCACGCCCATGTCGAAGGAGGCCAGCTCGTCGGGGCGTACGCCCGCGTCGGCCAGCGCCCAGTCGGCGGCGGCGAGGGCGAGCCGGGTCATCCGGTCGGTCTGCGGGATGAGCCGGCCCGGCAGGTGCTCCTCGGCGGTGAACCCGGTGATCTCGCCGGCGAGTTTCGCCGGGTAGCCGGAGGGGGCGAAGCGGGTGAGGCGGCCGATGCCGCTGCGGCCCTCGCGCGTGGCCGCCCAGTGCTCGCGCGTTCCCAGCCCGGTCGGCGAGGCGACGCCGAGCCCGGTCACCACGACGGTCGCCGCACTCACGCCCTCCTCCTCTCCGGCTCGGCCAGCACCATCGCGCTCTGGAAGCCGCCGAACCCGCTGCCGACGGTGAGTACCGTGTCGATGAGCTGGTCGCGGGCGTGGAGGGGCACGTAGTCGAGGTCGCACTCGGGGTCGGGGGTGTGGAGGTTGGCGGTCGGCGGGACGACGTCGTGCTCCATGGCCAGGACCGAGGCGGCGATCTCGATGGAGCCGATCGCACCCAGGGAGTGGCCCACCATCGACTTGATCGAGCTGACCGGGGTGCGGTAGGCGTGCGCGCCGAGGCTGCGTTTGAACGCGGCCGTCTCGTGGCGGTCGTTCTGTTTCGTGCCCGAGCCGTGCGCGTTGATGTAGTCGACGGCCTCGCCCGGCAGCCGCGCCTCGTCGAGGGCGACCCGGATCGCCTCGGCCATCTCCGCGCCGTCGGGGCGCAGTCCGGTCATGTGGTAGGCGTTCGACCGGGTCGCGTACCCGGCGATCTCCGCGTAGACGTGGGCGCCGCGCCTGCGGGCGCTGTCGAGTTCCTCCAGCACGAACACGGCCGCGCCCTCGCCGAGCACGAAGCCGTTGCGGGTGCCGTCGAAGGGACGGGAGGCGTGGGCCGGGTCGTCGTGGCGGGGGGTGGTGGCCTTGATGGCGTCGAAGCAGGCCATGGTGATCGGGGAGATCGGCGCGTCCGAGGAGCCGGCGACCATGATGTCCACCGCTCCCTCGCGGATCAGCTCGGCGGCGTACCCGACGGAGTCGATGCCCGAGGTGCAGCCGGTGGAGACGACGGTGGCGGGGCCCTCGGCACCCACCGCCCAGGCGACCTCGGCGGCGAAGGAGCTGGGCACCAGGTGGTCGTAGAGGTGCGGTGCCGCGTACGCGTGGTCGACGAGGTCGAGCCGGCCGCCGTCGCTGACGACGCGGTACTCCTCGTCCAGGCTCATCGTGGCGCCGACCGCGCTCCCGATGGTGACACCGGTGCGGTACGGGTCGAGGTCGGCGAACCCGATCCCGCTGTCCGCGACCGCGCCGCGCGCCGCGACCACCGCGAACTGGGCGGCCCGGTCCATGCGGCGCACTTCCTGCGGGGTGAGGCCGTGCTCGTACGGATCGAAGTCGATCTCGGCGGCGACGCGCGAGCGGAACGGCGCGGGGTCGAAGAAGGTGATTCCCCGGGTGGCCGTGCGCCCCTCGCTCAGCAGGTTCCAGAAGTTCTTGGCGCCCACGCCGCCCGGCGCGAGGACCTCGAGTCCGGTGATGACGACGCGACGCTCGCTCACGCGGACGCCTCCCACGCGTAGAACCGCGTCGCCATCGCGTCCGCCGGTGAGCGCCAGGTGGCCGGATCGTACGCCTCGATGAACGGCTTCAGGTCGTTGCTGATGCCGACGAACCGGGGGTCGGTCTTCGCCGCCTCGATCCGCTCTCCCCCGTCGTTCTCCTCGAAGTCCTGGAGGTGGAAGTACAGCCCCCGGTAGTGGAAGAGCTGGCGCCGCCTGGTCCCCATCCTGTGCGGCATCTCGGTCGCGTCGAAATCGGCGAACAGGCCGGCCACGTTCGCGCTCGCGCCCGGTTCCAGCCTGGCGACGATCAAGGTGCTGTGCATGCGTCCCCACTCCCCGCTCCTGTTGTGTCCATGACACTGCGACGGTGCATGGCGCGGCCGGCTTCCCTCACCTGCCCGGGCCGACCCGCGGCTTCAAGCCTCCGGGGTGCGGAGGTCACGTTCAAGGGGGGCCGGTTCAGGGCTCTGTCAGGGTTCTTCAGGGGACTACGCGGAAAGGTCAGACGGGTGCGGGCCGACGACAGAGGGAGGTCCGGGCGCGACAGAGGACCGCCGGACGCGTCAGGCGGTCGTCACGAGGGGAGCCGGGGCGCTCCGTGGGGCGGGGGCCGGTGAGCGGTGCGGGGCGGGGGCCGTCCGGGCCGTGCTCCTCAGCCTCCTCCCGGCATCATCCCGCCGCCCTTCAGGCGTTCGATGTCCGAGGGGCGGACCTGGATCGCCGTGAGTGCGATCACGAAGGCGGCGACGGCGAAGATCGCGGCCACGATGAAGCCGGCCGTGACGCCGGAGGTGAGGACCTGGTCGCTCCAGGGGGGCGGGAGCTGGCCGGTCTTCGCGAACTGGGCCTTCTCCAGCGGGCCCGCCTGGGCGAGGAAGGCCGGGACCTGCTGGTCGGCCTCGTTGCGGCTGGCGGTGCCGAAGACGGTGACGAGGATGGAGAGCCCGAGCGAACCGCCGACCTGCTGGGTGGCGTTGAGGAGGCCGGAGGCCGCACCGGCCTCATGGGGCTGGACGTTGGACAGCGCCATCAGCGTCAGCGAGACGAACATCATGCCCATGCCGACGCTGAAGACGAGCATCGGGCCGAGGATCGAGCCGGCGTAGGTCGAGTGGATGTCGGTCCGGGTCAGCCAGGAGAGCCCGGCGGCCAGGAAGAGGGAGCCGATCACCATGAAGGGCTTCGGGCCGTACTTCGGCAGCAGCTGGGAGGTGAACCCCGCGACGACCGCGATGACCGCGCTGATGGGCAGGAAGGCGAGTCCGGCCTCCAGCGGGCTGAAGTCGAGGACCGTCTGCACGAAGAGGGTCAGGAAGAAGAACATGCCGAAGATGGCGGCCGCGAGGCAGAGCATGATGCCGTAGGTGCCCGCCCGGTTGCGGTCGGCGAACATGTGCAGCGGGGTGATCGGCTGGCGCGAGCGGCGCTCCACGAGGACGAAGGTGACCAGGAGGACGACCGCCGCCGCGAAGGAGGCGATCGTGTACGGGTCCCGCCAGCCTTCCTGGGCGGCCCTGATGAAGCCGTACACCAGCGCCACCATGCCGAGCGTCGAGGTGAGCGCGCCCATCAGGTCGAAGTGGCCGGGGTGGCGCTCCGACTCCTTGATGTGGCGGGGCGTCAGGAAGGCGATGAGCAGGGCGATGGGGACGTTCACGAAGAACACCCAGCGCCAGTTCAGCCATTCGACGAGTACGCCGCCGGCGAGCAGTCCGATGGCGCCTCCGGCCGCCGAGACGCCCGCGAACACCCCGAACGCACGGTTGCGTTCCGGGCCTTCGTCGAAGGTGGTCGTGATCAGGGAGAGCGAGGTCGGGGAGGCGATGGCGCCGCCGACGCCCTGGAGGGAGCGGGCCGCGAGGAGTTGCCAGGATTCCTGGGCGAAGCCGCCCAGCAGCGAGGCGAATCCGAAGAGGAGCACGCCGAAGATGAAGACCCTGCGGCGGCCCAGGATGTCGCCCGCGCGCCCGCCGAGGAGGAGCAGTCCGCCGAAGGTGAGCGTGTAGGCGTTGACGACCCAGGACAGGCTGGTGGTCGAGAAGTTCAGCGCGCTCTGGATGTGCGGGAGCGCGATGTTCACGATCGTGATGTCGAGGACGACCATCAGCTGACAGGAGGCGATCACGAACAGGGCGATGCCCTTGCCGTCTCCGCCGCCCTTGCGGGGAGCGGTCGCCGTGGGGGTCTTCGGCTTCGGAGTGCTACTCATGGCAGTTCATGGCGCATCGCGCCCTCACCTGACGGAGCCGTGGGCCGGTCAGTCCACCTTTCGACCCTAAGCCCGGCCCGGACGGTCGACCAGTTGATCAAGCGGGCGCGGGCCTGGGCCTGCCGGGCGGGCCCTAGTCCAGGACCGCGAAGCCGTCCAGCTCCACCAGCGCCTGCTCGTCCCAGAGGCGTACGACTCCGATGACGGCCATCGCCGGGTAGTCGCGGCCGGCCAAGCGGCGCCAGACGCGTCCCAGTTCGTGCGCCCGCTCGCGGTAGGCGGGGACGTCCGTGGTGTAGACGGTGACGCGGGCGAGGTCGGCGGGGGTGCCGCCGGCGTGGCGCAGGGCGGTGAGGAGATTGCCGAGGGCGGTGGTGAACTGCTCGGTGAGCTCCTCCCCCACGATCTTGCCCTCGGTGTCCAGGGCGGTCTGTCCGGCGAGGAAGACCAGCCGGGTGCCGGTGGCGGTGACGGCGTGGGAGAAGCCGGTGGGCGGGGAAAGCTCGGCGGGGTTGTGGCGGTGCAGGCTCATGCGGTCGGCTCCTCCTGCTCGTGCGCGAAGGGTTGCTGCGCGGGCGGGACCTTCGCGGTCGGCACCTTCGCGGGCGGCTCCTTCACCGGCGGCACCTTCGCGTACAGCTCCTTCGCGATGATCGTGCGCTGGACCTCCGTCGCGCCCTCGTAGATCCGGGGTGCGCGGACCTCGCGGTAGAGGTGTTCGAGGAGGTGGCCGCGTTGGAGGGCGAGGGCGCCGTGCAGCTGGACGGCTGCGTCGACGACGTACTGGGCGGTCTCGGTGGCGAGGAGCTTGGCCATGGCGGAGCGGCGGGGGACGTCCGGGTCGCCCTCGTCGTACGCGACGGCCGCCGCGTACACGAGGAGGCGGGCGGCCTCGGTGCGGGTGGCCATCTCGGCGACGCGGTGCGAGACGGCCTGGAGGTCGGCGAGGACGCCGCCGAAGGCGGGCCGGGCGGCGGTGTGGGCGAGGGCCGCGTCCAGGGCCGCCTGGGCCATGCCGACGGCGAAGGCGCCGACGCTGGGCCGGAAGAGGTTGAGGGTGTTCATGGCCACCCGGAAGCCCTTGTCCGGTGCGCCGAGCAGGTCCTCGGGGCCGACGGGGACGCCGTCGAAGGTGAGGGTGCCCAGGGCGTGCGGGGCGAGCATGTCGAGCGGTTCCCCGCCGAGGCCGGGGCGGTCGGCGGGGACGAGGAAGGCGGTGACGCCGCGGGCTCCGGCACCGCGGGTGGTGCGGGCGAAGACGGTGGCGAAGTCGGCCTCGGGGGCGTTGGAGATCCAGCGCTTCTCGCCGTGCAGGCGCCAGCCGCCGCGCCCGTCGGGGACGGCTTCGAGGGCGAGGGCGGCGGCGTCGGAGCCGGCGTCCGGTTCGGAGAGGGCGAAGGCGGCGACGGCCCGTCCGGCGGTGGCCTCGGGGAGCCAGCGGGCGCGCTGGGCGGGGGTGCCGAAGGCGGCGACGGGGTGGGTGCCGAGGCCCTGGAGGGCGAGGGCGGTCTCGGCCTCGGTGCAGGTCCGGGCGAGGGATTCGCGCAGGAGGCAGAGGTCGAGGGCACCGGCCCCGAAGAGGCGGGCGAGGAGGCCGAGCTCGCCGAGGGCGGCGACGAGGGGGCGGTTGACCCGGCCGGGTTCGCCCCGGTCGGCGAGGGGCTTGAGGCGTTCGGCGGCGAGGGCGCTGAGCTCCGCACACCAGGTGGTCTGGACCGGATCGAGCGAGAATGCGGGCATGTGGGCCCTCTCTGACGCCCTCGGGCGTCTTCGTCCCTGCGCCGTCCGGCGCCTTCGTCCCGGTGCCCGGAGGCACCCTTGTCGCGAACCGTTGACTGCCGTCACCAACACGATACGCTCATGGAGCGATGGACGACCCCACCACGACAGGGGGACGGACCCATGGAGCTGACGCCTTCGGCCCACCTCGACACGTTCGCCCGCGACCGGCTGCCCTCGCCCGAGCGCTGGCCGCGCCTCGTCTTCGACCTCCCCGAGCTCTCCTACCCAGACCGGCTCAACTGCGGCACCGAGCTCCTCGACCGCACGGTGGAGCGGTTCGGCGCCGACCGCCCCGCCTTCCACGACGGCGAGGGCCTGGTCTGGAGCTACGGGGAGCTCCGCGACCGGGTGGACCGCATCGCCCACGTCCTCACCGGCGACCTGGGGCTGCTGCCCGGCAACCGGGTCCTCCTCCGCGGCCCCACCACACCCTGGCTGGCCGCCTGCTGGCTCGCCGTGATGAAGGCCGGGGGCGTCGCCGTCACCGTTCTGGCCCAGCAGCGCGCCCCCGAGCTGGCCGTGATGGCCGAGGCCGCCCGCTGCACCCACGCGCTCTGCGACGCCCGGGTGCTCGACGAGCTCCTCGCGGCCCGGATACCCGGGCTCCGGGTGACCCCCTTCGGCGGGGACGGCCCGGACGACCTCCTCGCCCTCGCCGAGCCGAAGCGTCACGCCGGCCCGTACGAGGCGGTGGCGACCGCCGCCGACGACGTGGCCCTGATCGCCTTCACCTCCGGCACCACCGGGCGCCCCAAGGGCTGCGTCCACTTCCACCGGGACGTCCTGGCCGTCGCCGACACCTTCTCCGCCCGGGTGCTGCGCCCGCTGCCCGACGACGTCTTCGCCGGCTCGCCGCCGCTCGCGTTCACCTTCGGCCTCGGCGGTCTCGTCATCTTCCCCCTGCGGGCCGGGGCGAGCGCGGTCCTGCTCGAACAGGCCGGGCCCAAGCAGCTGCTCGCGGCGATCGCGCGGAACCGGGTGACGGTGCTCTTCACCGCCCCGACGGCCTACCGGGTCATGCTCGACGAGCTGACCGACGGCACCGCGCCGGAGGTGGCCTCGCTGCGCCGCTGCGTCTCGGCCGGCGAGAACCTGCCGGAGGCGACGTGGAAGGCCTGGTACGCGCGGACCGGTCTGCGCCTCATCAACGGCATCGGCGCGACCGAGCTGCTGCACATCTTCATCTCCGCCGCCGACGGCGACATACGCCCCGGCCGGACCGGCCGCCCGGTGCCCGGCTGGCAGGCCAGGATCGTCGACCGCGAGGGCAACGCCGTCCCGGACGGCCAGGAGGGGCTGCTCGCGGTGCGCGGCCCGGTCGGCTGCCGCTATCTGGCCGACCCCCGCCAGGAGGAGTACGTGCGGAACGGCTGGAACGTCACGGGCGACACGTACGTCCGCGAACCCGACGGCTGGTTCCGCTACGTCTCCCGGGCCGACGACATGATCATCTCGGCCGGGTACAACATCGCCGGGCCCCAGGTGGAGGAGGTGCTCCTCGACCACCCCGACGTGGTCGAGACGGCGGTGATAGGCCGCCCGGACGAGCTGCGCGGCCAGGTCGTCGTGGCGTACACGGTGGTACGGGACGGGGTGCCGCGCGACGCGAACACCGCCGCCGCGCTGCGGGCCTTCGTCCGCGCCCGGATCGCCCCGTACAAGTCGCCCCGGGAGATCGTCTTCCTCGACGCCCTGCCGCGCACGGCGACGGGCAAGCTCCAGCGCTTCCGGCTGCGGGACGCCGCATGATCGGCGCACGGCCTAAAGTGATCACGTGGCCGAGCAGCACACCCCCCGATCCCTGATCGTCTCCTTCTACGGCGCGTACGGCCGTGCGCCCGACGAGTCGCCGGTGCCGGTGGCCGCGCTCATCCGGCTGCTCGGCGTGCTCGGCGTCGACGCGCCCTCCGTGCGCTCCTCGGTGTCGCGGCTCAAGCGGCGCGGGCTGCTCCTGCCGGGCCGGACGGCGGGCGGCGCCGCCGGGTACGCCCTCTCGGAGGACGCCCGCAGGCTCCTGGACGACGGCGACCGCCGGATCTACGCCCGTACGGAGCCGAAGCTGTCCGAGGGCTGGGTCCTCGCCGTCTTCTCGGTGCCCGAGGCCGAGCGGCACAAGCGGCACCTGCTGCGGTCCCGGCTCGCCCGGCTGGGCTTCGGCACGGCGGCCCCGGGCGTCTGGATCGCGCCGGCCCGGCTGTACGAGGAGACCCGCAACGCCCTGGAGCGCCTGGAGCTCTCCCCGTACGTGGACCTCTTCCGCGGCGACCACCTGGGGTACGCGGCGACGGCCGAGGCGGTCGCCCGCTGGTGGGACCTGCCGGCGATCGCCGGGCTCCACGAGGAGTTCCTGACGGCCCACGAGCCGGTCCTGCGGGCCTGGCGGACGGCCCCGGCGGGCTCCGCGGACGCCTACCGGGACTACCTCCTCGCCCTGGACTCCTGGCGACGGCTGCCGTACGCGGACCCGGTGCTGCCGGCGGAGCTCCTGCCGGACGACTGGCCGGGCCGCCGCTCGGCGGAGGTCTTCACGGCCCTGCACGAACTGCTGCGGGACCGCGGCGCGGAGTACGTCCGCCCGTTCCTCTCGGAGGACTAGGGCCGGTCCGAGGGGCCGCGGCGGGCCTCGACCTCCTGGTCGAGCCGCCAGGTGCGTCCGCCGTCGGTGGACCGTTCGTTGCGCCAGTGGAAGGTGTCGGCGGTGATGCGGCCGAAGGTCCAGCGGACGAGGTCGCCGCCGACCGCGCGTTCCATGACGATCTCGTCGCCGACCCGGCGGGCGTACATCTGCACCACGTCGCCGCGGGAGGTGCCGTGGAAGGTGAAGCGCCACAGCTGGAGGCGCGGGTCCCAGACGCGTACGCACAGACCGCACTCCTGGTCCGCGGCGCGGCCCTCGGCGGGGAGGTCCTCGCGGGCGGGCCACTGCCAGACGTCCAGGACCGCCCGGCCCTCCAGGGCGTAGCCGAACTCCCAGGCGCCGTCGACGGTGCGGGCCGGCGAGCCGTCGGCGGGGTGGTACGTGATCCGCGTCGTCCAGTGTCCGGCCAGGCGCCCGAACTGCTCCATCTCGGCGGGGTAGAGGTGGCTGGGGCCGTCGGCGAGCAGGGTCTTCACGCGCGGGCCTCCGTGGTCGCGAGCGGGGTGAGGGCGTGGGTCAGGCAGTCGACGACGGGGGCGGCGTACGCGCCTTCCGGGTCGAGTTCCGGGTCGTAGATGGCGACGTCCAGGCCGATCACCCGGCCGGTGGCGGCGAGGGCCGAGACGAGCTCGGACAGCTGGGGGAAGTCCAGGCCCGGGCGGCCCGGGGAGTCCACGGCGGGCAGGACGCGTTCGTCGAGGACGTCGAGGTCGAGGTGGAGCCAGACGCGGTCGAGTCCGCGCCGTTCCAGGTGGCGGACGACCCGCTCGCCCAGCTCGGCGACGCCGACGCGCCGGATCTCCCGGGCGGTGAACCGGGTGACCGGGGGTGCCTCCCCGCCCTCCTCCCGGTCGCCGATCTGGACCACGTCCTCGTCGGCGACGAGCGGCAGGCCCACCTCGGGCCAGTGGGTGAGCAGCAGTTCGCCGCGGCCGGTGGCCAGGGCCAGGTCCATGCCGGCGGCGGAGCCGAGGACCGCTCCGGCGTCGTGGTTCCCGGGGTGCCGGAAGTCGCTGTGCCCGTCGAGGTGGACCAGGCCGCAGCGTCCGCGCCGCCGGGCGCCGAGGAGGCAGCCGAGCAGGATGCTGCAGTCGCCGCCCAGGACGACCGGGAACCGGGCGGCGGCGAGGGCGTCCCGGACCGCTTCGGCGAGGCGCAGGGTGTGCTCGCGGATCGTCACCCCGTTGCGGACGCGGGTCGCGGGCTGCGGGTCGAACTCGTACGGCGGGCGGTCGAGCTCCACCACCCGGGCCGCCCGCAGCCGTTCCCCAAGGCCCGCCGACAGCAGCGCTCGCGGAGTCCGCCAGGTCCCTGGCTCGCGGCCCGGCGCGGGCGGTCGCAGGCCGAGGTTCCAGGGGGCCGTGATGAGCTCGACGGCGGCGGCCATGGGCTTCTCCTCATCGTCGGGGAGCGGTGTCCGGGAGTGATGGACGAGGGTGATGCACGGGAGTGGTGTCCGGGAGTGATCTTCCCAGGATTCCAACCGGATAACATCCGTATACCGGTTGGATTCGAGGAGGCAGGCATGCAGGCGCGCGTGAAAGGCGGTCGTTCGTGACGGGGACCGTCCGGCCTCACACCTTCAGGCCCCGCGACCTGGTCGGCGGGCATGTCGTCATCGACCTCGTGAACACGGTCACGGCGCGCGACGCCGAGCCCGTCGACTGGCTCGACGGCTATCCGCGCCTGCTGGACTGGGCCGCCCTCACCGGCCGCTTCGCCCCCGTCGACCTCACGGCCCTGCGCGGTCTCGCCGCGTCCGAGCCGGTACGGGCCGAACAGGCGCTGGCCCGTGTCCGCGAGCTGCGCGAGGCCGTGCACGATCTGCTCACGACCCTGATCCACCAGGACGCCCCGGCCCCGGCGGAGGCCGAGGCGGTCGGACGGCTGGAGGCCCACTGGAAGCGGGCGGCCGCCCGTGCGCGCCTCGTCCTGCGCGGGACCGCACCGGAGCTCCGGGTCGACGTCGGGAGCTCGGGGCTCGACCTCCCCGGCCACGAACTCGCCCTGCGGGCCTTCGACCTGCTGCGGGAGCTGCCGTGGGAGCGCACCCGCGTCTGCCCGGGGACGCGCTGCGGCTGGGTGTTCGTCGACAGCTCCCGGGGCGGGCGGCGGCGCTGGTGTGACATGGCCACCTGCGGCAACTCCGCCAAGGGCCGGACCCACTACCGGCGCAAGCGGGCGGACGGCGCGGGTCCGGAGCCCCGGTAGGGCGTCAGGACCAGCCGGGCGCGTGCTCCCGGGCGGTGGCCGCCGCCTTCTCCGCGGCCTCGGAGACCATGGCGGCGGCGCGGGCGGCGCGCCCGTCCGCGTACCACTCCTCGATGCGCCGGACGGTGGGCCCGGCGGGGAAGATCCCGAGCTGTCCGAGCAGACCGAGGTCGTCGCGGACCGCCTCGTGGCGGACGACCTTGCCGTCCCGCAGGTGCAGGATGTGGACCTGCTCGGAGTCGATCTCGTCCCCGGTGGGCGGGATCGCCTGGAGCAGCGCGCCGTCGCGGTAGTGGACGAAGGGGCCGGTGTGCCGGCCCCGCATGTGCAGCCGTATCCACACCTGGTCGCCGTCGCCGACCAGGCCGGTGACGGGGAAGCTCAGGTCGGTGAAGGCGGAGCGCAGCCACGCGCCGGAGGCCAGGGCGCCCGCCGGGCCGGGGAGCGAGCAGGCGGTGGGCGAGACGACCGCCTCGCGGTTGCTGAAGTCCTGGTGCACGACCGCCGCGGCGAGTGCCGGGTCCCCGGTCGCCAGGACGGTGAAGAGTCCGCGGGCCGCGTCCTCGGGCGTCGTTCCCATGGTTCGGTTCCTCTCGCGCGGGAGCGGTGCTCCGCCCCGACCGAGATTCAGGTTACACACCGCCTATTGAATAGGTCATCCATTTCCCCGACTAGTCTGTCCCCCATGCCGACCACGCCACGCAAGTACGTCTCGCCCCTGCGGGAGCAGGCCGCCGCCCGGACGCGCGAGGAGATCCTCCGGTCGGCGACCCGGCTGTTCGCCGAACGCGGCTACGGGCGGGTGACCGTCGCGGACATCGCGGCCGAGGCGGGCGTCTCCTCGAAGGCCGTCTTCGCGAGCGCCGGGAGCAAGGGCGACATCCTCGACGAGATCGTCGACACGGCCGTACGCGCCTCCGGTTACGAGGGGGCGATGCGCGCCGTGCTCGCCGAGCGGGACCCGGAGTCCGCCCTCGGGGCGCTGGCCCGGGGCACCCGGGCGGGGAACGAGGGCCTGTTCACCGTGCACGAGGCGATCCACAAGGCGCTGCCGTCCCACGAGGACGGCGAGGCCCTGTGGGAACGCGCCACCGCCGACTACCGCACCGCCCTCCGGGCCACCGCGCGCCATCTGCACGCCCTGGCCCCGTCCGCCCGCCCGGAGGAGGAGACGGCGGACCTCCTGTGGTTCTGGTTCGGTCCGGGCGGCTGGCGCACCCTGGTCGTCGAGAACGGCTGGTCCTGGGACCGCGCCGAGGCGTTCCTCCTCCGCACCGCCCTCGCCACCCTGCGGACGGCCTGACCCCGGGCCCTAGGCCGTTTCTTTCGGATCAGGCCGGATCAGCGAGCGGCGTCCGGCGCCGTGGATCGCAAGGCGGAGGAGGGAAGCGATGCGGAGCATCGGCGACCGACGACAACGCGGCGAGGCGCGGCGCCGGACGCCGGGAGCCCGGCAAGATCCGGAAGAGACGGCCTAGTCCCGGCGGCCGGTGGGCGGGCGGCGGCTGCCCGCGCGGTACGGGGCGGGCCAGGGGGCGGCGGGGCCCTGGTACTCCTGCTCGGCCGCCGCGTGCAGGGTCCAGTGCGGGTCGTAGAGGTGCGGCCGGGCGAGGGCGCAGAGGTCGGCACGGCCCGCGAGGAGCAGGGAGTTGACGTCGTCCCAGGAGGAGATCGCGCCGACCGCGATCACCGGGACGCCCAGCTCGTTGCGGATGCGGTCGGCGTAGGGGGTCTGGTACGAGCGGCCGTAGGCGGGCTCCTCGTCGGGGACGACCTGGCCGGTGGAGACGTCGATCGCGTCGGCGCCGTGCTCCGCGAAGGCGCGGGCGATCGCGACGGCGTCGTCGGCGGTCGTGCCGCCCTCGGCCCAGTCGGTGGCGGAGATCCGGACGGTCATGGGCCGGTCGGCCGGCCAGGCCTCCCGTATCGCGTCGAAGACTTCGAGGGGGTAGCGCAGCCGGGCCGCGAGGTCGCCGCCGTAGGCGTCGGTGCGGTGGTTGGTGAGCGGGGACAGGAAGCCGGAGAGCAGATAGCCGTGGGCGGCGTGCAGTTCGAGCAGGTCGAAGCCGATGCGGGCGGCGCGGCGGGCGGCGGCGGTGAACTGCTCGCGCACGGCGGTGAGTCCGGCGCGGTCCAAGGCGTGCGGGACCTGGTTGACGCCGGCCCGGTACGGGAGGGGCGAGGCGGCGACGAGGGGCCAGTTGCCCTCGGGGAGGGGCTGGTCGATCCCCTCCCACATGCGGCGGGTCGAGCCCTTGCGGCCGGAGTGGCCGAGCTGGACGCCGAACGCGGTGCCGGGCGCCGAGGCGCGGACGAAGGCGGCTATGCGGGACCAGGCCTCGGCCTGCTCCTCGCTCCAGAGGCCGGTGCAGCCGGGGGTGATGCGGCCCTCGGGGCTCACGCAGACCATCTCGGTCATGAGGAGTCCGGCACCGCCGAGGGCCCTGGACCCCAGGTGGACGAGGTGGAAGTCGCCGGGGACGCCGTCCACGGCGACGTACTGGTCCATGGGCGAGACGACGACCCTGTTGCGGAGGGTCAGTCCGCGCAGCCGGAAGGGGGTGAACATGGGCGGGGTGCCGGGCGGGCAGCCGAAGTCCTCCTCGACGGCGGCGGTGAAGGCCGGGTCGCGCAGCCTCAGGTTGGCGTGGGTGACGCGGCGGCTGCGGGTGAGCAGGTCGAAGGCGAAGCGACGGGGCGGCCGGTCGACGTGCCCGGCGAGCTCCTCGAACCAGCGCAGGCTGGCGGCGGCCGCGCGCTGGGTGGACTCGACGACGGGACGGCGCTCGGTCTCGTACGCGGCGAGGGCCTCGTCCAGGGCGGGGTGGGCGCCGACGGCGGCGGCGAGGGCGACGGCGTCCTCGACGGCCAGTTTGGTGCCGGAGCCTATGGAGAAGTGCGCGGTGTGGGCGGCGTCGCCGATGAGGACGGTGTTGCCGTACGACCAGCGGGCGTTGGTGACGGTGCGGAAGGCGGTCCAGGCGGAGTTGTTCGAGCGGAGTTCCCGGCCGCCGAGCGCCTCGGCGAAGACCTTGGCGCAGCGGGCGGAGGACTCGGCCTCGTCGAGCTCGTCGAAGCCGGCGGCCCGCCAGACCTCCTCGCGCATCTCGACGATGACGGTGGACGCGTCGGTGGAGTACGGGTAGGCGTGCAGCTGCATCACGCCGTGCTCGGTCTCGGCGATCTCGAAGCGGAAGGCCTCGAAGGGAAGGTCGGCGGCGAGCCAGATGTAGCGGCAGCGGTGGGTGGTGATCCGGGGGCGGAAGTGCGCGGCGTGGGTCTCGCGGGTGCGGCTGTGGACGCCGTCGGCCGCCACGACCAGGTCGTGGGTGGCGGCGAGGACGGCGGGGGGCGGGGCCTCGGTGCGGAAGCGGAGCCGTATGCCGAGCTCGGTGCAGCGGGCGTGCAGGAGCTCCAGGAGCCGGCGGCGGCCGAGGGCGGCGAAGCCGTGACCGGTGGAGGTGGTGCGGTGGCCCCGGTGGACGACGTCGATGTCGTCCCAGCGGACGAGTTCGCCGCTCAGCGCCTCGTACACGACGGGGTCCGCGTCCCGTATGCCGCCGAGGGTCTCGTCGGAGAGCACGACACCGAAGCCGAAGGTGTCGGAGGGCCCGTTCCGCTCCCAGACGGTGACCTCGCGGGCCGGATCCTGCCGCTTGAGGAGCGCGGCGGCGTAGAGCCCCCCGGGACCGCCGCCGACGACGGCGATGCGGGCGGGGCCGGGACCGGCTTCGGCGCCCGAGCCCACGTCGGCGCCCGGGGGGCGGTCCGGGCCCGGCACCGTCAGTACCCCCGCCATTTCGGGGCCCGTTTCTCGGTGAAGGCGGCGTGGAACTCGGCGTAGTCCTCGCCGTTCATCAGGAGGGCCTGGGTGGCCGCGTCCAGTTCGACGGCGGCGGCGAGCGGCATGTCGAGTTCGGCGGTGAGCAGGGCCTTCGTCTGGGCGAGGGCCAGGGCGGGGCCGTCCGCGAGGCGGCGGGCGAGGGCGGCGGCCCGCTCCCCCGCCGCGCCCTCCTCGGTGAGCTCGCTGAGGAGGCCGATGCGCTCGGCCTCGGCGGCGTGGACGGGTTCGCCCAGCATGAGGAGCCGGGTGGCGTGGCCGAGTCCGACGACCCGGGGCAGCAGATAGGCGGCGCCCATGTCACCGCCGGAGAGGCCGACCCGGGTGAAGAGGAAGGAGAAGCGGGTGGTGGGGTCGGCGATCCGGAAGTCGGCGGCGAGGGCGAGGACGGCCCCGGCGCCGGCGGCGACGCCGTGGAGGGCGGCGACGACGGGGAAGGGGCATTCGCGCAGGGCGCGGACGACCTGACCGGTCATCCGGTTGAAGTCGAGGAGCCGGGCGGTGTCGAGGGCGAGGGTGGCGCCGATGATCTCGTCCACGTCGCCGCCCGAGCAGAAGCCGCGTCCCTCGCCGCCGAGGACGAGGGCGCGGACGGCACGCTCGCGGGAGAGCTCGGCGAGGAGGTCGCGCAGGTCGGCGTAGGCGCCGAAGGTGAGCGCGTTGAGTTTGGCGGGGCGGGCGAGGGTGACGGTGGCGACGCCCTGGTCGATGTCGAGTCGCAGGTGCTGCCAGCGTGACGTGCGGGGCGCGGAGCCGGTAAAGGGGCTCATTCGAGGGGCCTCCTTCCTCCGCACGGAGGGTATCACCGTACTGTGACCGTCGTCACGAGTGCGCGATAAGGCCGATGGTCCCGGACCGCGGATGACCGAGGTCCCTACCGGGAGGGCGGGGGTGCTCTGGGAAGCGGATATTGCACCTCGTAAGGTTGAAACCAGGACGTCTAGGGATGCCTCCATCCCACTCGCCCCACCCGCCCCTCGGTGAAGGGAGCCTGCCCCCCATGCCCGAAGCCACCGGACCCGTCGCCGCCCGCCCCGGAGCCGCCGCCACCGACACCACGACCGCCGGCCCCGGCACCTCCTGGCGCATCCGACTGCCCCACACCACCGCCGCCGTGCCGATCGCCCGCGCCCTGATCCGTACCGCGCTCACCGACATCGGCCCCGGCGCCGCCGAGCGCCCCGACAGCGACACGGCGGAGCTGCTCACCGCCGAGCTCGTCGCCAACGCCGTCGAGCACACCGCCGGCGCGGGCCCCATCGAGCTGGTCGTCGAGCTGCTCCCGGCGCCCGGCGGCTGTCAGATCGAGGTGCACGACTCCCAGCCCGCCGGTCCCGGCGAGCTCGTCTGCCCCGACCCGGAGGTCGGGGTCGACCCCTGGCAGGAGCACGGCCGCGGCCTGCTCCTGATCCGGGCGCTCAGCAGCGACTGCGGCCACCGCCCCACCGCGCACGGCAAGGCGGTCTGGTTCACGCTCCCCGGGATACCGGCGCAGCGACGCCACCCGTAAAGCCCCGCAGGGCCCGGCAGGGCTACTCCCCCGCCGGATCGCCCATCGTCGCGACCATGACCGCCTTGATGGTGTGCATCCGGTTCTCCGCCTCGTCGAAGACGACCGAGTGCGCCGACTCGAAGACCTCGTCCGAGACCTCCAGCTCGGTCAGACCGTGCCGGGCGTGGATGTCCCGCCCGACGGCGGTGCCCAGGTCGTGGAAGGCGGGCAGGCAGTGCAGGAACTTGACGCCCGGGTTCCCGGTGGCGCGCAGCACGTCCATCGTGACGGAGTACGGGGTGAGGGCGGCGATCCGCTCGTCCCAGACCTCCTTGGGCTCGCCCATGGAGACCCAGACGTCGGTGACGACGAAGTCGGCCCCGGCGACCCCCTCGGACACGTCCTCGGTGAGGGTGACCCTGGCGCCGCTGGTCTCGGCGAGCCCGCGGGCCGCGGCGACGACCTCCTCGGCCGGCCAGTAGGCCTTCGGGGCGACGATCCGGACGTCCATGCCGAGCAGGGCGCCGGTGACCAGGTAGGAGTTGCCCATGTTGAAGCGGGCGTCGCCCAGGTAGGCGAAGGCGATCCCGTCGAGCGGCTTGTCGCTGTGCTCGGTCATGGTGAGCACGTCGGCCAGCATCTGGGTGGGGTGCCAGTCGTCGGTGAGGCCGTTGAAGACGGGCACGCCCGCGAAGGCGGCGAGCTCCTCGACGTTCGCCTGGCTGTCCCCCCGGTACTCGATGCCGTCGAACATCCGGCCGAGGACCCGGGCGGTGTCCTTCACCGACTCCTTGTGGCCGATCTGCGAGCCCGCGGGGTCGAGGTAGGTGGTGGAGGCGCCCTGGTCGGCGGCGGCGACCTCGAAGGCGCAGCGGGTGCGGGTCGAGGTCTTCTCGAAGATCAGGGCGATGTTCCGGCCGCGCAGCCGCTGCACCTCGGCGCCCGCCTTCTTGGCGGCCTTGAGCTCGGCGGCGAGCGCGATCAGGCCGCGGAACTCCTCGGCGGTGAAGTCCAGCTCCTTGAGGAAGTGGCGGCCGATGAGGTCTGTGGCCATGGGACGCGCTCCTATGGGTACGGGTCGGGAGGACGGCGGGCGATACTCTGGAAGTGTATACACACTTCAACATTTCTATACAGCCCCCTCCCGTCCCCGCCCTCAGGCGGCGTCCCGCTCCACCGGACAGCTCATGCAGCGCGGGCCGCCCCGCCCCCGGCCCAGCTCGCTGCCCGGGATCTCGATCACCTCGATGCCCTGCTTGCGCAGATGCGTGTTCGTCGTGACGTTCCGCTCGTACGCGACGACCACCCCCGGTTCCACGGCCAGCACGTTGCACCCGTCGTCCCACTGCTCGCGCTCCGCCGCGTGCACGTCCTGGGTCGCCGTGAGCACCCGGACGTCCTGGAGTCCGAGGGCCGCCGCGATGGCGCTGTGCATCTGCTCCGGCGGATGGTCGGTGACCCGCAGGGACTGCCCCACGTCACCCGGTTCGATCGTGTACGAGCGGAGCATGCCGAGCCCCGCGTACTGCGTGAACGTGTCCTGGTCGACCATCGTCATCACCGTGTCCAGGTGCATGAACGCGCGCCGCTTCGGCATGTCGAGCGCGACGATCGTGCGCGCCGAACCGGCCGCGAACATCCCCCGGGCCAGCATCTCCACCGCCTGCGGGGTGGTCCGCTCGCTCATCCCGATCAGCACGGCGCCGTTGCCGATGACGAGGACGTCCCCGCCCTCGATCGTCGACGGGTAGTCCGACTGCCCCTCCGACCAGTGGTGGAAGGGACCCGCCTCCGGGCCCGTGAACAGCGGGTGGTGCTTGTAGATCGCCTCGAAGTGCACCGTCTCGCGCTGCCGGGCCGGCCAGCGCATCGCGTTGATGGAGACGCCGTCGTAGATCCAGGCCGAGGTGTCCCGGGTGAAGAGGTGGTTCGGCAGCGGGCCGAGGACGAAGTCGTCCAGGTCCAGGGCGTGGAAGCGGACCGAGGTCGGCTCCCGGAACGCCGCCAGGAACTCCCGCTTCGTCATGCCGCCCACCAGCGCCTCGCCGAGCGCGGCGGCGTCCAGCGAGTCGAAGGACGCGCGGAGGTGGTCGGCGGCGAGCGGCCCGTACTCCTTCTCGTCGAAGACCCGGTCGAGGACCAGCGCGCGGGCCGCCGGAACCTCCAGGGACTCGCGCAGCAGGTCCCCGAAGAGGTGCACCTCCACTCCCCGGTCGCGCAGCACGTCCGCGAAACCGTCGTGCTCCTGCCGGGCCCGCCGCACCCACAGCACGTCGTCGAAGAGGAGGGCGTCCTTGTTGGACGGGGTGAGCCGCTTCAGCTCCAGATCGGGCCGGTGCAGGATGACGCGGCGCAGCCGCCCGGTCTCGGAATCGACATGGAATCCCATACGACCATCCTGACGGAGCCGGGCGCCCCTGGCCCGCCTTTCGACACCGCCGTCGGGCGTGGGGGCGGTCATTCGTCGTCCCAGTCGTCGAAGTCGTCGAAGTCGGAGCCGGGTCGGGCGGGCCTGGTGCTCCGGGAGGTCCGGCCGGGCCGCTCGCGGGGCTCCCGGTCGTACGGGTCGTCGCGGTCGTACCGGTCGTTCCGCTCGTACGCGTCGGGTTCGTAGCGGTCGTGGCCGTCGTCGAAGCCGTCGTCACGGCGTCCCCGGGACCGCTCCCATTCCCGCTCCCGTTCTTGTTCCCGCTCCCGTTCTCGTTCGGAGCCGGACTCGACGCGGGTCGGTTCGTACACGCGGGGGGCGTGCGGGGCCCCGCCGTGCTCCTCGTCCCGGTCCGGGGCGCTCGGCTCCGGGGAGGCCTCCTCCAGGGCGCGCGGTCGGCACGGGCCGTCGCCGGTCCGGGAGCGCAGGTACAGGAGCACCTGGTACATCTGCTCGCCGATGTCGTGCCGTTCGAGGACGCCGGTGTCCAGGAGCCGGCCGAGGACCCTCAGGTAGTCCTCCTGGCCCTCGCGCCGCTCCCGCTGGAGCCGGGTGCGGATCTCCCACTGCCTGTCGGGGTGCGTCGCCATGTGGTGGGCGATCTGGGCGAGGTCGCCGCGCCGGAGGAGGTCCTCCAGCTCGCGGGCCCGTTCGGCGACCAGGGCGCGGTCCGCCGCCTCCCTGCGCCGCGCCGCCTCGGCGACGCGCTCGTCGGCCTCCATGCTGACGCCGGCCCGGTCGCGCCGGGAGACCTCGGCCCGGACGGAGGCGTCGAGGTCGATGAAGACGAGGACCCGGGTGCGCAGTCCGATGTCCCGGCCGAAGCCGAGGCGGCCGGTGGCGAGTTCCTCGCGCACGGCCTCGTCGGCGCGCTGCGCCTCGGTGATCCGGAACCGCCGGGACAGCCTGCGCAGGCCGTCGAGCAGCTCGTCGCGGAGCAGCTCGGCGACGTCCTCGACCTGCTCCTGGACGACGAGGTACGGGTCGGTCACCACCCACTGGACCTTGACGACGGCGTCGAAGAAGACCCCGTCGCCGGCGGCCGGCAGCCGGAGCCGGAACTCGGTGACGTTGCGGCCGAGTCGCACCTCGAAGACGGTGTACGGGGAGCCGAACAGGGGCTTGTCGACGTCCTGGACGCGGTCCGGCCAGACCACCCGGTGGCCGCCGTTGCGGTAGAGGAGCACGGCGGCGACCCGGCCGCTGCGGCGGCGGTACGGGGGCGCGTACTCGCCGATGAGGGGGCCGCGCGGCCGTCCGGTGGCCGCCGCGCGCCGCCGCGTCCGGGGCCGCGCCCGCTGCTCCGCCCCCTCGTCCGGGGCGGGGCCGTCGTCGAGGTCCGCGTCCGGGTCCGGGTCCTCGTCCCGGTCGCGGCCGCCGGGGTGGTGTCCGCCGTTCTGCCCCTCGTACGGCCGCGGTTCGTACCGCTCCCGTTCGTACCGCTCCCCCTCGTACCGCTGCCGCCGTCTCTCCCGTCCGTCCTGTGCGCCGTAGCGCTCCCGGCCGTCCTGTCCCCCGTGCCGCTGCCGTTCGTCGCGGTCCCGCTCCTCCGGCCGCGCGTTCCTGTTCTGCTCGGGCCCGGTCATCGGCTCGCTCCTTCCGTCACGGCGTCCCGCATCCGGCGCGCCGCACTCCTGTCCAGGGGCCGGTCACGCTCCCGGACCAGTTCGTTCAGCAGTCCCCCGAGCCGGTCCCGGTCCCGGCGGTCCACCGCGAGGAGCGGCAGGAAGGCGCGGACGTGCCGGAGCGCCCCTGGGACCTTCACGGCGCGCCGCAGCAGCCCGGCGGGTCCGGGCGCGAGCCGGGGCGGGAGGAGCAGGGGGCGGGACGGGTCCCCGGGCGAAGCGCGCGGAGTCGTCGGCGCCGGGCCGGGAGCCCTCGGAGAAGACGCCGCCGCCCCGGTCGTCCCGCTCGGGGCCGGGGTCCGGGGTGTCGTTCCCGGTCGCCGCCCCGTCCTGGTCGCTCACTCCGGTTCACCCGCCCCCGCGGGCGGGCCCCCGCGGATGCCGGTGGCCCCCCCGTGGAACGTGTCGCCGTGGACGTCGAGCAGGTCTCCCCCGAGGGGGAACATGCGGTTCCCGCCCCCGGTCAGGGGCGTTGGGCCGTCCCCCCGCGACGGCCCAACGCCGGTCCCCACGCGGGCCGGCCGGCGGTGCGCCGGCCCGGCGTACCGCCCGCCCTCGACGACCCCGTTCCCGTACAGCCGGTCGGGGACGACGGACCAGCCGGAGAGACTCATCGCCGCTCACCCCCGTACCGTCCGCGGGCCCTCCGGGGAAGACCGACCGGCGCTTTCGCGTGTGTGTTCCCACCTCGTGTGGCGCGCTCCGACACTCTGTTGACGCCGTGTCACTTCATGGGGTGAAGAACGCTAGAGGGTGCCGAAGACACGCGTCACCGGGCGCGAGGGGGCGCAGGGGAGCGCCGCCCTCCGCCCTCCTGCGCCCCCGAGGGGGCTGCCCGGTCGCCCGGGCCCGTGGGGCTCAGAGTCTCGGGTCCACCGGCTCCGACTCCAGCGCGAGGACCGCGAAGACGGCCTCGTGGACGCGCCAGAGCGGTTCCCCGTCCGCGAGGCGGTCGAGGGCCTCCAGTCCGAGGGCGTACTCGCGCAACGCGAGCGAGCGCTTGTGGCCGAGGAAGCGCTGCCGGAGCCGCTCCAGGTTCTCCGGGCGGGTGTACTCGGGGCCGTAGATGATCCGCAGGTACTCCCGGCCGCGCACCTTCACGCCCGGCTGCCCGAGCCGTCCCCTGCCGTCGCGGACGAGCGCCGCGAGCGGCTTGACGACCATGCCCTCGCCGCCCGCGCCGGTGAGCTCCAGCCACCAGTCGGTGCCCGCGCGGACCGAGGCCTCGTCGCCGGTGTCGACGACGAGCCGGCGGGTGACCTGGAGCAGCCCGGTCGGGTCGTGCTCGACGAGCCGGTCGAGCCAGGCCAGCTGCTCGTCGTGCGGCACGGCCGCGAGCGAGCGCCCGCGCGCCGCGAGCAGCTGGAACGGCGCGAACCGCACCCCCTCCAGACCCTCGGTCGGCCAGCAGTAGCGGCGGTACGCCTCGGTGAACGCTCCCGCGTCCGCCGCCCGCTCGCGCTGCTTCGCGAGCAGCCCGTCGATCCCCTCGACCCCGCGCGCCACCGCCTGCTCCAGGGCGGCGACCGCGCCCGGGAAGACGGCCCCGGAGGCCGCGCCGACCGCCGCGTACTGCGCGCGGAGCAGCCCGGCCGACTTGAGCGACCACGGCATCAGCTCGCCGTCGAGCAGCAGGAAGTCCGTGGAGAGCTCGTCCCAGAGCCCGGCGGCGCCGATCGCGGTCCGCAGCCGGCCGAGGACCTCCTCGGTGACGTCGGAATCGTCGAAGAACGGCCGTCCGGTACGGGTGTACAGCGCGCCCGTCACCCCGTCGACGCCGAAGCGCTCGCGGGCCGCGTCCTCGTCGCGGCAGACCAGGGCCACGGCCCGGCAACCCATGTGCTTCTCCTCGCACACGACCCGTTCGACGCCGTCCGCCCGGTACTGGGCGAAGGCCTCGGCCGGGTGCTCCAGGTAGCCCTCCTCCTTCGAGGTGGCGGTGGGCGCCATCGTCGGCGGCAGGTAGGCGAGCAGCCGCGGGTCGACCGCGAACCGGCTCATGACCTCCAGGGCCGCCGCCGCGTTCTCCTCGCGCACGGCGACGTTCCCGCCGTGGCGGGTCTCCACGGTCCGCCGCCCGTGCACGTCGGCCAGGTCCAGGGGCCGCCCCTCGTGCCCGCCGGGCGCCCCGGTGGCGAGCGGCCGGGCCGGCTCGTACCAGACGCGCTCGGCCGGCACGTCGACGAGCTCGCGCTCCGGCCAGCGCAGCGCGGTCATCTTCCCGCCGAAGACGGCCCCGGTGTCGAGGCAGATCGTGTTGTTGATCCAGGAGGTGTTCGGCACGGGCGTGTGCCCGTACACGACGGTGGCCCGGCCCCGGTACTCCTCCGCCCACGGGTAGCGCACGGGCAGTCCGAACTCGTCGGTCTCGCCCGTGGTGTCCCCGTACAGCGCGTGCGAGCGGACCCGTCCGGAGGTCCGGCCGTGGTACTTCTCCGGCAGACCGGCGTGGCAGACGACGAGGTTCCCGCCGTCGAGGACGTAGTGGCTGACGAGGCCCTCGATGAACCGTCCGACCTCCGCCCGGAACTCCTCGCTCTCCCGCCCCAACTGCTCGACGGTCTCGGCGAGTCCGTGCGTCTCCTGCACCTTCCGCCCCTTGAGCCACCGGCCGAGCTTGTTCTCGTGGTTGCCCGGGACGCACAGGGCGTCGCCCGCCGCGACCATCGCCATGACGCGGCGCAGGACGCCCGGCGAGTCGGGGCCCCGGTCGACGAGGTCGCCGACGAAGACGGCCGTCCGCCCCTCGGGGTGGTGTCCGTCGACGTAGCCGAGCTTCGCGAGCAGGGTCTCCAGCTCGGAGCGGCAGCCGTGGATGTCGCCGATGATGTCGAAGGGTCCGGTGAGGTGCCGCAGGTCGTTGAAGCGGCGCTCCAGGACGACCTCGGCGGCCT
Source organism: Streptomyces sp. NPDC021012 (assembly GCF_044333355.1). Classification (NCBI taxonomy): domain Bacteria; kingdom Bacillati; phylum Actinomycetota; class Actinomycetes; order Kitasatosporales; family Streptomycetaceae; genus Streptomyces; species Streptomyces sp. NPDC021012. Next base: position 75,400 of record NZ_JBIRQU010000014.1, on the reverse strand, counting down.
CGACCTCCTCCACCGAGCGCAGCACGTGCACCTTGCGGAAGCCCTCGCGCTCCAGGCCGCGCAGCGAACGGCGCAGCTCGCGCCGGTGGCGCTGGATGACGTGCGCGGGCATGTCCGCCCGGTCGGGCCGTGCGGCGTTCCGGCTGCGGCACACCTCCTCGGGCAGGTCGAGGACGATCGCGATCGGCAGCACGTCGTGGGCCCTGGCCAGCTGGACGAGCTGGCGCCGGGCCTCCTGCTGCACGTTGGTGGCGTCGACGACGGTCAGCCGCCCGGCCGCGAGGCGCTTGCCCGCGATGTAGTGGAGGACGTCGAAGGCGTCCCGGCTCGCGGACTGGTCGTTCTCGTCGTCGGCGACGAGCCCCCGGCAGAAGTCGGAGGAGACGATCTCGGTCGGCTTGAAGTGGCGCCGGGCGAAGGTGGACTTGCCGGAACCGGTGGCACCGACGAGCACCACGAGGGAGAGATCGGTGACGGGCAGGACGCGGGTCCCGGTGGTCATCTCGGTCCCTCCTTCTCGGTTTCGGTACGGCTTTCGGTACGGCTTTCGGTGCGACTGAAGACGGCCATCTGGGTCGGCGGCCCGACCTCCGGGTCCTCCGGTCCCACGGGGGCGAACTCGACCCCGTACCCGTACTGCCCGGCGATGCCGACCGCCCAGTCCCGGAACTCCTCCCGGGTCCATTCGAAGCGGTGGTCGCCGTGCCGGACGTGCCCGGCCGGGAGCGACTCCCAGCGCACGTTGTACTCGACGTTCGGCGTGGTCACGACGACCGTACGGGGCCGGGCCGAGCCGAACACCGCGAACTCCAGGGCCGGCAGCCTCGGCAGGTCCAGGTGCTCGATCACCTCGCTGAGCACGGCCGCGTCGTACCCGGCCAGCCGCTTGTCGGTGTACGCGAGCGAACCCTGCGTCAGCTTCACCCGGGCCGCCTGCCGCTCCCCCATCCGGTCGAGGCGCAGCCGGCGCGCGGCGATGCCCAGGGCCCGCGCGGACACGTCGACACCGACGATCTCGGTGAAGCGCGGGTCCTTGAGCAGGGCCTGCACCAACTGCCCCTGCCCGCAGCCGAGGTCGAGCACGCGGCTCGCGCCCGCCGCCGTCAGGGCGCCGAGGATCGCCTCCCGCCGCTGCTCGGCGAGCGGCACCGGACGCTCCTCCGTGTCGGTGGTCTCGTCGACGGCGTTGTCGACGTCCTCGACGTCCAGGCCCTCGGCCTCGGCGAGCCGGACCAGTTCGAGCCGCTCCGTCGCCTCACGGGCCAGGCCCCAGCGGCGCGAGAGGTAGCGGGCGGTGATCAGCTTCCGCTCGGGGTGTCCGGCCAGCCAGCCGTCACCGGCGCGCAGCAGCTTGTCGACCTCGTCGGGCGCCACCCAGTAGTGCTTGGCGTCGTCGAGCACGGGCAGCAGGACGTACAGGTGGTTGAGGGCGTCCGCGAGCCGCAGCTCGCCCTCCAGGACGAGACGCACGTACCGCGAGTCGCCCCACTCGGGGAACTCCCCGTCGAGCGCCACCGGTTCGGCGTCCACCGTGTCCCAGCCCAGCGGCCCGAACAGCGCTCGCACCAGCTCCGCACCGCCCCGGGCGGGGAGCGCGGGGACCTCGACGCGCAGCGGCAGCGGCGCGGCGGCCCGCTCGGGCATCGCCTTGCACTCGCCGTGCAGCGCGGTCTTGAAGACCTTGGCGAGCGCGACCGCCAGCAGCGAGGACGCCGCGTAGGGCCGGTCGTTCACGTACTGCGCGAGCGCCGCGTCCGGGGCGCCGCCCCGGCCCTTGCCCTTGCCGCGGCGCACCAGCGCCACGGGGTCCACCTCCAGGAGGAGTGCCGCCGTGCACCGCTCGGCGCTCGCCTCGGGATAGAGGACGTGCGCCGTGCCGTGCGAGGTCGAGAACGCCTGGGCCCGCTCGGGGTGCTTGTGCAGCAGGAAGCCGAGATCGGTCGCGGGTCGCTCCGGGTTGCCGGTCGTACTGATCGTCAGGAACACACCTTCGAGTATGGTTCGCCCCTCCCCTCCCCACGAGGCATTTTCCGCGCCGCCGGGCCCGGGGGCGCGGCCTCAGCCGGTGCTGTCACCGCCCTCCGCCGCCAGGGCCCCGGCGAGCGCGCCGATCGTGGCCGGGCCGACCCGGCAGCAGCCGCCGACGAGCCGGGCGCCCTTCTCCGCCCAGCCGACGGCCCACGCCGGGTCGAAGGCCATGTCCCCGCTCCAGCCCCGCGCCCGGGCGTCCCACCGCTCCCCGCTGTTCGGGTAGACCACGGCCGGCTTCCCGGTCACGGCCACGGCGAGCTCCACGGCGTCCCCCGCCTCGGCCGGGTCGCAGCAGTTCACCCCGACCGCCACGACCTGCTCGTTCCCCTCGGCGACCGCGAAGGCCTCCGCGAGGTCCTGCCCGGCCCGGGTCCGCCCGCCCTCGACGGTGTACGAGAGCCACACCGGCACCCCGCACCCCTCGACCGCCCGCAGCAGTGCCTCGGCCTCCTCCGCGTCCGGAACGGTCTCCAGGGCCAGGACGTCCGGCGCCGCCCCGGCGAGCGCCTCGATCCGGGGCCGGTGGAACCGTTCGAGCGCGGCCACGGACAGCCCGTACCGTCCCCGGTACTCGCTGCCGTCCGCGAGCATCGCCCCGTACGGCCCGACGGACGCGGCGACCCACACCTCCTCCCCGACGGCCCCCGCCGCCCTCCTGGCCAGCTCCACGCTCCGTGCGAGCAGCCCCGCCGCCTCCTCCCGGCCCGTGCCCCGCCGGGCGAAGCCCTCGAAGGTGGCCTGGTAGCTGGAGGTGATCAGCACCCGCGCCCCGGCCCGCACGTAGGCCGCGTGGGCCGCCTCGATCTGCTCGGGCCCGTCGGCGAGGAGCCGCGCGGACCAGAGCGCGTCCGAGAGGTCGCAGCCCTGTGCCTCCAGCTGGTTGGACAGCCCGCCGTCGAGGACGAGCGTCCCCGTCCCGAGGGCTTCGGCGAGCGTACGGCCCGGTCTCATCGGTTCGCCCCCGCTCATGCCAGCTGCGACTGGACCCGGGCGGAGATCAGCTCCAGGTGGTCCAGGTCGTCCAGGTCCAGGACCTGGAGGTAGACCCGGGAGGAGCCGATCGCCGCGTACCGTCCGAGCTTGTCGACGACCTCCGCGGGCGAGCCCGCGAGCCCGTTCGCCCTGAGCTCGTCCACGTCCCGGCCGATGGCCGCGGCCCGGCGGGCCACCTCGGCGTCGCCCTTGCCGACGCAGACCACCAGCGCGTTCGAGTACACCAGGTCGTCCGCCGGACGCCCGACCGCCTCGGCGGCGGCCCGGACCCGGCCGAACTGCCGCTCGCTGTCCTCGACGGAGGCGAACGGGATGTTGAACTCGTCCGCGTACCGCGCGGCGAGCCGCGGCGTACGGCTCGCGCCGTGCCCGCCGATCAGCACCGGGATCCTGGACTGGGCCGGCTTCGGCAGCGCGGGCGAGTCGGTGAGCCGGTAGTGCTCCCCCTCGTAGCTGAAGGTCTTCCCCACCGGGGTCTCCCACAGCCCGGTGACGATCGCCAGCTGCTCTTCGAGGCGGCCGAACCTCTCCTTGGGGAAGGGGATGCCGTAGGCCTTGTGCTCCTCCTCGAACCAGCCCGCGCCCAGCCCCAGTTCGACGCGGCCGCCGGACATCCGGTCCACCTGGGCCACCTGGATGGCGAGGACCCCGGGGAGCCGGAAGGTGCCGGCCGTCATCAGGGTGCCGAGCCGGATCCTCTTCGTCTCCCGCGCCAGGCCGGCCAGCGTGATCCAGGCATCCGTCGGCCCGGGGAGCCCGTCGCCGGACCCCATGCTGAGGTAGTGGTCGGAGCGGAAGAAGGCGTCGAAGCCGAGCTCCTCGGTGGCCCGGGCCACCGCGAGGAGGGTGTCGTAGTCGGCCCCCTGCTGGGGTTCCGTGAAGATGCGGAGATCCATGCCTCCATCCTGCACCGTCGGGTGCGTGTCAACCTCGCCGTCAGCTCCCCGTCCGCACCGGCTCGGTCGGGTGAATATCCGTCCCCTTGGCGGGCCGCGTCCGCCCTGGCCAGTGACCGGGGCCCGGCACCCGTCGTTGGCTCGGGCGGAGCCGGACCGCCCGGCCCGCGTGCCGGCGGCCCCTGCCGGTGCGTCTCCCTCACGCCCCCGCCCTCGGCGGCGGGGCCCGGGCCGAGGAGGCCGCCATGTCCCAGGAAGCCGCGCCGGAGCGGGCCGTGCCCGAACAGCCGGTGCCCCAGTCCGTGCCCGAGCAGAAGGGCGCCGGAGCCCCCAAGGGCCTGCTCCAGCAGATGGAGGAGCTGATGGCGGCGCTCTCCGCCGACCTCTCCCAGCTGGACGCCGACCTCCAGTCCACGTCCGACCGCCACACCCCGGAACCCCAGCCCCAGCCGCAGCCGCACCACCAGTCCGAGCCCCAGCCACAGCGGCAGCCCCACCCCGAGCACCGCCACCCCGGTCAGCACTGACCCGAGCAGCAGGACCACCGCCGGCACCATCCCGGCCGGCAGCACCCCGGCCGGAACCGCCCCGGGCCGCAGCAGCCCGACCAGGCCCGCCGGCTCCCCGCGCACCCCTACCACGACGGGCCCCGCCCCGGGCCCGCTCGGCCTCGGGCGGGGTCGGGCGGGCGGGCGCGCTCCCCGTCGCGCACGGCGAGGCGCCGCAGCATCCCGCGCACCCGGTCGCTCGCCTCGTCGGCGGCGTCGATGGCCTCGATGCACTGCCAGTACAGCCCCTCCTCGTCGGTGGCGCAGGCCACCCCCACGAGCGCGATCCCCACCTCCCCGAGAAGCTCCCCGAGCGCGGTCAACGCCCCGCACGGGTCCGCGACTTCGGTCAGCCGTCCCGCGCGCGGCCCGTCCGCGCCCCAGGTCGGGTACTCCCCGGTCTCGCTCAGACCCCGCGCCTCGCCCCGCAGCTCCAGCGGTCCGCAGAGCGCGAGGTGACTCCCTATCGCCTGGGCGAGCGCCTGGGCCTGCCAGGCCTCCGCCACGATGTCCTGCGCCGTCCCGCTCTCCGCCAGCGCGTGCCGGCCGAGCGCGATGAGTCGCTCCGCTTCCATCAACGCCGCCCCCGTTCGTACGACTTACTGCCCACTCAATCCACTACCCAGAGTGAGGCCGCCTGAGCCTCTCCAGCAGAGGAATTCGGAAATCTGTGGACAGGAAGCCTGACGGGGAAAAGTCGATCACTCCGAAGAGTGACGATCTTCGTCCGTGGTACCGCCGGAGGCGCCCTCTTCGCCCCCGCCCTCACCCCCTCCGCCCCGCCGCCTGACGGGGAATCGGACCTCGTTGCGGTCGATCTTGGCCGCGAGCGCCGCCAGCGGATCGACTCCGAGCACCTGGCAGAACTGGAAGAGGTAGGCGAGCACGTCCGCGACCTCGTCGGCGACCCGGTGCGCCGACTCCGGGTCGTCCATCACCCGCTCCGCCTGCTCCGGCGTCAACCACTGGAAGATCTCCAGGAGTTCCGCCGCCTCCACGCTGAGGGCCGCCGCCAGGTTCTTGGGGGTGTGGTAGGGCTGCCAGTCGCGTGCCGCCGCGAATTCGGCCAGCCTGCGCTGCAGCCCCGCCACGTCGTTGTCGTCCGTCACCCGCCCAGGTCTACCACCGTCACCCCGGGCGTCCGGCGCGCCTCCCCCGCCGAACGTTCGCCGACCGTGCCCACGACCCGGATGTGGCCGTCGGCGGCGATGTCCGTCGCGAGCCGCAGCAGTTCGCCCACCTGCCGCCCGTCGAGGCCCCGGTCCAGGCCGTCGGCCAGCAGCGTCAGGCTCTGCATGGCGTCCGGTACCTCGGCGATCCGGTCCATCTCCAGGACCCCGGGGCCCGTGAGCAGGGTGAGCGCGAGGGCCAGGTAGCGGAGTTCGCCGTCGCCGAGGCGGCCGAGCGGGGTCGCGGTCCGGCGGCCGCGTTCGAGGACCGCGCGGACGGTGCCCTCGGGGAGTTCCTGCACGCCGAGGCCGGTGACGGGGCCCGTGCAGCCCGCGCCGGCGACGGCGGCGAGGCGCTGGTGACGGCGCGGGCAGTCGGTGTGGGTGCGGTGCAGCACTTCGGCGAGGTTGCCGCAGCCGCGCCGCAGCCGCCCCTCGCCCGGCGGCACGGGGGCCCGCATCCGCTCGGGCCGGGGGTCGCAGGCGAAGACGGACCGCAGCCCGATGACGACCTGTTCGGCGGCGGCCAGGACCTCCCGCTGGCCCTGGGTCTTGCCCGCGACCCGCAGCGGCAGCAGGGCCGTGCCGAGCAGGTCGTCCGGGAGCGGGGCCCGGGTGACGGGGGTGGCGCCCGCCGTGTGCCACTCGGCCTGGACGGTGCTCCGGCCGGGGTCGCGGAGCGCGGTGGCGAGCAGGGTGCGGCCCCGGCCGGTGAGCCGCTCGCCGACGATCCGGAGCTGCGGCTCGGCCTGCACGGCGAGGTCCAGGCGGACGGGGCCCGCGGGCCCGTCGACCGTGCATCCGATCCGGAAGCCGCGCCTGCCCTGGGCGTCGGGCCGGGCGCTCTCGGGGACGCAGTCGTCGGCGTCGGGGAACACCTCGTGGAGCGGGTCCCCCGCGCCGAGCCGGGCCAGGGCCTCGTACGCCCGCAGAGCGGTGGACTTGCCGCTGCCGCTGGGCCCGGCGAAGAGGGTCACGGGCCCGAACTCGTACACGGCGGAGCGGAGACCGGCGAAGGCGGACAGCCGCAGCTCGGTGACGGCGGGCCGGCCCCGGACCACCCCGCCCCGGCCCTCCGCCCCGACCGGCCCCTCCGCCGGGACCGGACCCCGCGCCTCGGGGACGGAGGCACGGAGCCCGGTGGAGCGGGGTCCGGAAGCACGGGCGTCGGAACCACGGAGGTGGGAACCACGAGCGCCGGGAGCGCGGACGTCGGACCCCTGCGCACCAGAGGCACAGGCATCGGAAGCGGGCGCGACAGCGGAGGCGAGAACCGGAGAAGAAACCGAAGAAGGAGAAGCCGGAACCGAGGAAGGAACCGAAGACGGAACGGGGGACGGAACCGAGGAAGGAACCGAAGACGGAACGGGGGACGGAACCGAGGAAGGAACCGGGGACGGAACGGGGGAAGGTACGACGTCGGAGGTGCATGCGTCTGACGTGCGGGCGAGCGCGGAGCCGCCGGTGAGGTCCATGCCCGGACCGTACGCAGACCATTCCCTGGCGAACCGTTACGGCGAGATGACCTTCCTACGATCGAGGGACGCCGGCGGCCCTGCCGCCCACGACATCCTCCTCGCCCTCGCCCTCCGCACCCTCGACCTCCGTGCCGGCCGGGGCCAGGAGGAAGACGTTCCGGTCGACGCGGTGCATCCCGCTGCCGAGGCCGAAGACCACGCCGCTGCTGAAGTCGAGGATCCGCTTGGCGACCTCGGTGTCGGCGCTCGTCAGATCGAGGAGCACCGGGATCTGGGCGATGAGGTACTCGGCGACCTCGCGGGCGTCGGCGAAGACCTGTACGCGGAGCACCACCATGCGGCGCTGCTCGGCGGATTCGTACTGCTCGGGGATCGTGCGGTGGTCGACCCTGGACGGCCATTCGTCACGGCCGCGCAGGGGCACGACCTGGGCGAGGCCCTCCCACTGCTCGTCGGTGACGTCGTACCTCTCGTACCTACTCATGGCCCCATCCTCCCGCTCCTCACCCGTTCGGCCCAACAACGACACGAGCTGATGCCCCAGGTGGAGATCGGTGCGCGGCCGACGTCAGCCGATGGACCAGCCTACGGCCGACCTCAGACGAAGGTCTTCGCCAGCCTCCGCAGCCCCTCCCGGATCTCGTCGGCCGAGTGCGTCGTGAACGACAGGCGCATCGCGCCCGGGTCCGGCTCGCCGCAGAAGAACGGCGCTCCCGGCACGTACGCCACCTCGTGGGCGACGGCGGTCCTCAGGAGGGCCGTCGCGTCGTGGCCGGCGGGGAGGGTCACCCAGATGAACATGCCGCCCTCCGGCCTGTTCCACCGGCTGCCCTCGGGCAGCGCGCCCGGCAGGCCTTCGAGCATCGCGTCCCGGCGCTCCCGGTAGACGGCGCGCATCGTCGCGACGTGCGCGTCGAGGTCGCTGTCGCGCAGGTAACGGGCGGCGGCGGCCTGGTCGATGGTCGAGGTGTGCAGGTCGGCGGCCTGCTTGGCGATCACGCAGGCGTGGCGCACCTCGGCGGGGGCGCGCAGGAAGCCGAGCCGGAGGCCGGGGGCCATCACCTTGGAGAAGGAGCTGATCAGGACGGTGCGGTCGGCCGCCGCGGGGTCGGCGGCGATGGGCCGCACGCGCTCGCCCTCGTAGCGGAGTTCGCCGTACGGGTCGTCCTCGACGATCCAGAACCCGTGCCGCGCGGCGGCCTCGGCGACGGCGTGGCGGCGCTCGGCGGGGAGGGTGCGGCCCGTGGGGTTCTGGAAGGTGGGGACGAGGTAGAGGAGGGTGGCCCTCTCGCGGACCGCGATCTCCTCCAGCGCCTCGGGGACGATGCCCTGGTCGTCGGTGGGCACGGGGACGACGCGGGCGCCCGCGAAGCCGAAGGTCTGGAGGGCGGCGAGGTAGCAGGGGTCCTCGACGAGGACGACGTCGCCCGGTTCGACGAGGGCGGTGGTGAGGAGCGTGAGGGCCTGCTGCGAGCCGGTGGTGATGAGCAGGTCGTCGGCGTCCGTGGGCAGTTCGCGCGCGGTGAGGCGGGCGGCGACGGCGGCGCGCAGCTCGGGGTCGCCCTCGGTGGTCGAGTACTGGAGGGCCGCCTGCGGGTTCTCCGTCAGGACCCGGTCGTACGCCGCGCGTATCCCCGCGGTGTCGAACAGCTCGGGGGCGGGGAGGCCTCCGGCGAACGAGATCACCTCGGGTCGTGCCGTGAGCGCCAGGATCTCCCGTACCGGCGACGAAGCGACGTTGCCCAGCCGGGAGGCGGTGGCCGGCGCGGGCACGGAGGTGAGGGAGGGGGCGGCGTTCGTGAGCACGGAGGCGACAGGATGCATGGGGTCAGCATATAGATATGCAAGGGGGTGTCCAGGCCTTCCGATTCCCGCCGTGCGCGGCCGAGCTGACACTCTTCGGTGCCGTTCGCGGGGTCGGTTTCGGCCCCGTTCCGGGCCTTGGCGGGACGATCTCCCCGCGTGTGGTCCGACGCGCCGCAGCCCATCCGGGGTCCGGCCGCCCCGTACGCCGTGAACAGCACGGCGAAACAGGCCATTCCGGGTTCCCGGTCTCATTGATGGACGACTCGGCCGCGACTAGCGTTCGACCGGAGCGATCCACGGAAGGGCGGTCCCGATGCGCGCGTCCCGCGACCCTCACGGCGTCCCCGACCTGCTCGGCCTCTCGGGGCGCCGCTATCTGGTGACCGGTGTCCTCAACGACGACTCGATCGCCTGGCACACCGCGCGGGCGCTCCAGGAGGCGGGGGCGGAGGTCCTGCTCACGGGCTTCGGGCGGACCCGGCGGATCACGGAGGCGGCGGCCTCCGGCCTGCCGTTCCCGGCGGACGTCCTGGAGCTCGACGTGACGCGTCCCGAGGACCTCGCCGCGCTCACGAAGGAGCTGGAGCGGCGCTGGGGCGCGGTCGACGGCGTCGTGCACGCGATCGCCGCCGCCCCGCCGTCCGCGCTCGGCGGCAACTTCCTCTCCACCCCCGCCGAGAGCGCGGCCCTCGCCCTGCGCACGACGGCGTTCTCGCTGCATTCGCTGACCACCGCGCTCGCCCCGCTGCTGCGCGAGGGCGGGGGCGCCGGGGCGGCCAGGGGCAGCGTCGTCGGGCTCGACTTCGACTCGTCGGGGGCCTGGCCGGGCTACGACTGGCTGGGGGTCGGGAAGGCCACGCTGGGCGCGGTCTGCCGCTACCTCGCGCTCTATCTGGGGCACTCCGGCATCCGCGTCAACCTCGTCGCCGCCGGTCCGGTCGAGACGGTGGCCGGGCGGTCGGTCAGCACCTTCGACCGGATCGCCGACCGCTGGGAGCAGGAGGCGCCGCTCGGCTGGAGCCGTGCCGATCCGGCCCGGCTCGTCGGCCCCGTCCTGTTCCTGCTCTCGGACCTGGCGGCCGCCGTCACCGGGGAGATCGTGCATGCGGACGGCGGGATGCATGCCGTCCGCATGGGAGTGAACGCCGTCGGCGAACTCCCGGGAAAGACCCTCCAGCAGGAGATCGTCCCGCCGGAGGGGTCGTAGGCCTCTCGCGGATCAGGCCGGTTCGTCGCCCGCGTCGGGGTCGGCCCACAGGGAGCGCACATGGCCGAGGTGGCGGCGCATGCAGGCCTCGGCACCGGGGGCGTCGCCGGCGATCATCAGGTCGAGGAGTTCGACGTGCTCCTCGGCGGAGGAGACCAGCTTGCCGGCCTCGTCGAGGCCGGTCAGGCCGTAGAGCCGGGAGCGCTTGCGCAGTTCGCCGACGGTGTCGACGAGCCGGTCGTTCCCGGAGAGGGCGAGCAGCGCGAGGTGGAAGCGGCGGTCCGCCTCCAGGTAGCCGATGAGGTCGTGCTCGCGGGCGCGCGAGACGATCTCCTCGGCGACCGGGCGCAGCTCCTCCAGCTGCTCCCGGGTGGCCTTGCGGGTGACCCGGCCGATGGTGGGCACCTCGATGAGGGTGCGCAGCTCGGTGAACTGGTCGAGGTCCCGCTCGCTGACCTCGGTGATACGGAAACCCTTGTTCCGTACGGGCTCGACCAGGCCCTCCCGGGCCAGGTCGAGCATGGCCTCGCGGACCGGGGTCGCGGAGACGCCGAGGTCGCTCGCGAGCCCGGGGGCCGAGTAGACCTGGCCGGGGCGCAGTTCCCCGGCGATCAGGGCGGCGCGAAGGGCGTGGCCGACCTGGTCGCGGAGCCGTTCCTGCGCTCTGACGAGACCGTACTGTTTCAGGTCACCCATCGTGCGTCCTCCGAGAAGTCACGGGGGAGCATCGTACAATGTCACGTTACCCCGGCCCCCGTACGGGCGCTCAGAGGAGGAACCCGGCGGGGAACGGGTCCTCGGGGTCGAGGAAGTACTGGGCCGTGCCGGTGATCCAGGCGCGGCCGGTGACGGTCGGGACGACGGCCGGCAGCCCGCCCACCTCCGTCTCCCCGACGATCCGCCCGGTGAACTCGGTGCCGATGAAGGACTCGTTGACGAAGTCGGTGTGCGGGGCGAGCAGTCCGCGGGCGTGCAGCTGGGCCAGGCGGGCGCTGGTGCCCGTGCCGCACGGGGAGCGGTCGAACCAGCCGGGGTGGATGGCCATGGCGTGGCGCGAGCGGGTGGCGTCGGAGCCGGGGGCGGCCAGATAGACGTGCTTGACCCCGGCGATGTCCGGGTTCTCGGGGTGGACGGGCCGGTCGGGGCCGGCGTTGACCGCGTCCATGACGGCGAGCCCGGCGGCGAGCAGCTCGTCCTTGTGGGCGCGGTCGAACGGCAGGCCCAGCGCGTCGAGGTCGACGAAGGCGTAGAAGTTGCCGCCGTACGCGAGGTCGTAGGTGACCGTGCCGTACCCGGGCACCTCCGCCTTGAGGTCGAGCCCGACGGAGAAGGCGGGCACGTTGGTGAGGGTCACGGAGCGGGCCCGGCCGTCCTCGACGCGGACGTCGACGCTGACGAGCCCGGCGGGGGTGTCGAGGCGGACGGTGGTGACGGGCTCGACGACCGGCACCATGCCCGTCTCGACGAGGACGGTGGCGACGCCGATGGTGCCGTGGCCGCACATCGGCAGCAGGCCGGACACCTCGATGTAGAGGACGCCGTAGTCGGCGTCGGGACGGGTGGACGGCTGGAGGATCGCGCCGCTCATCGCCGCGTGGCCGCGCGGCTCGTACATGAGGAGGGTGCGGACGTGGTCGAGGTGCTCGGCGAAGTGGAGCCGCCGCTCGGCCATCGTGGCGCCGGGGATGACCCCGAAGCCGCCGGTGATGACGCGGGTCGGCATGCCTTCGGTGTGGGAGTCCACCGCGTGGTAGACGTGGCGGGTGAGCATGGGGTCCCCTTCGGGCGGGTCGGTGACGGACGGGTCGGCGTGCGGGCGGGTCGGCGTGCGAGCGGATCGGCGTACGGGTCGGCGTACGGCGGCATGCGGATCGACGTACGGGCCGCATACGGGTCGGGCGCTTCGCGTGGCCCTGTGGGTGGAGAAGGCGCGGAGAAGGCCCGGTTACGCGTGCCCCTCGGCGAGGGCCTTCTCCGTGGCGGCGCGCACGACGGCCTCCTGTGCGGGCGTCAGCGGGAGGCGGGGCCGGCGGGTGGCGCCTCCGGGGCGGCCGGCGAGGTCCATGGAGAGCTTGATCGCCTGGACGAACTCGGTCTTGGAGTCCCAGCGCAGGAGCGGGTGCAGCGAGCGGTACAGCGGCAGGGCGACGGCGAGGTCGCCGGCGACGGCGGCGCGGTAGAGCGTGGCGCATGCGCGCGGGAGGGCGTTGGGGTAGCCGGCGATCCAGCCGACCGCGCCGGCGAGGGCGAGTTCCAGGAGGACGTCGTCGGCGCCGACGAGCAGGTCGAGGCCGGGGGCGAGTTCGGCGAGCTCGTAGGCGCGGCGGACGTCGCCGCTGAACTCCTTGACGGCGACGATGCTGCCGTCGGCGTGGAGGCGGGCGAGCAGGTCGGGGGTGAGGTCGACCTTGGTGTCGTACGGGTTGTTGTAGGCCACGACGGGCAGCCCCGCCTCGGCGACCTCGGCGTAGTGGGCGCGTACGGAACGCTCGTCGGCCCGGTAGGCGTTGGGCGGCAGGAGCAGGACCGAGCCCGCGCCGGCCTCGGCGGCCTGCTCGGCCCAGCGGCGGGCCTCGGCGCTGCCGTACGCGGAGACGCCGGGCATGACCCGCGCCCCGTCCCCGGCGGCCTCGACGGCGGTACGGACGACCTGGGCGCGCTCGTCGTCGGTGAGGGTCTGGTACTCGCCGAGGGAGCCGTTCGGGACGACGCCGTCGCAGCCTTCGGCGATCAGCCGGGCCACGTGCCGCGCGTAGGCCTCGTGGTCGACGGAGCCGTCCTTGCGGAAGGGGAGGGCGGTGGCGACCATGATCCCGTGCCAGGGGTGGGCGCGGTGCGCGGGGGGCGCGGGGACGTGCGCGTGGGCCATGAAGGACTCCCTTGTGTGGTGTGTGACATTTTATTGATGGGCGCGGGGTCCACAAGGGTCCCGGACGCGTTCGGTTCTGACGGCCGATCACCTCGGCGCGGCGATTCCGGGATCCCGGGAACCTCCGACCCCGCTGCTACGTTCTACAAGTCCGTAGAAACAATCGACGTCTGGAGGACTCGACCATGGCTCTGTGGGACCGCATCAGGGAATCCGCATCGACGATGCAGACCCAGCTGGTGGCGAAGAAGAACGACCTGAAGAGCGGCGCGTTCCGCGACGCGAGCATGGCCATGTGCGCGCTGGTCGCCGCCGCCGACGGCACGATCGACCCCTCCGAGCGCCGCCGGGTCGCCCAGCTCATCGCGACCAACGAGGTGCTGCAGAACTTCGACGCGCTCGACCTCCAGCGCCGCTTCGACGCCAATCTGGACAAGCTGACCGCCGACTTCGACTTCGGCAAGGTGAGCGTGCTCCAGGAGATCGCCAAGGCGAAGAAGAAGCCGGCCGAGGCCCGCGCCGTCGTCCAGATCGGCATCGTCATCGGCGGCGCCGACGGCGACTTCGACAAGACGGAGCAGGCGGTGGTCCGCGAGGCATGCTTCACCCTCGACCTGCCGCCCCACGAGTTCGACCTCTAGCCGGTATACGGGGCACCTCAAGCCGACATGCGGGGCGGCCTCCGGCCGGTGTACGGGGGCGCCGTCAGGGTCGGTCGACGTGCGACCGCCCGGGGCCCCTGCCGGAACGGCCCGAGGACGCGTTCCGGCCGGCGTCCTCGCCCGGGTGGGACCCGGCGGACGGCGTGGAGGCGGGGGCGGGTGCGTACCCGCAGTACTCGGGGACGAGCTCCTCGCCCCCGGCGGCGGCCACGAGCCGCTGCCAGGCGACGGACTTCGACGCCTTCCCCTCTTCCTTCTCCCCGGACTTCTCCCTGGACTTCTCGCCGGACTTCTCGCCGAAGGCATGGCAGAGGGCGTCACGGCTGTTTCCGGGAAGCTCCCGGAGGTCCTCATCCGGTCGCCGGGGGACGGTCGCGTCCGGCGGCGCGGAGCGGGAGGCGCCGTCCTCCCCGCCGGCCGCCGCGCCCGCGCCCGTGGGCTCGTAAGCCCGCCCGGACGCGGAGGGGGTGGGGCGGGGGCCGGGGGCCGGGGTGTCGAGCACGTGCCCGGGGAGCCCGCCGGTGGCGACGGCCACGCCGCCGAGCGTCACGCTCGCGGCGAGCGCGGCCACGGCCGCCTTCAGGGAGCGCCGGGGGCGCCGCCGCTCGACGGCGGGGGTCCAGTCGTCGCGGTCGCGGGTGGGCAGCGAGGCGTGGAGTCCCTCGTCCCGGGCGGCCCGGAAGGCGGCGAGGGCACCGCGCTCGCCCTCCGTCCCGCCGCCGGTGACGCCGTCGTCCCCGACGCCCCGCTCGCCGCTCAGCGCGGCCCGCAGCGCTCTCCCCGCCTCGCCGTCCCGCAGCTCGTCAGGCAGCCGCAGCTCGTCAGGCATTCGTCACCTCCCCCTCCCCTTGAGTTGTTTCGCAAGTCGCATCAATCCCCTATGTGCGGCGGACCGTACCGCACCGGGACGCTTGCCCAGTACCCGGGCGGCCGACGGGCCGTCGAGACCGACGACGACCCGGAGCAGCACGGCCTCGGCCTGGTCCCGCGGAAGACCCGCGATGAGGGCGAGCGCCCGCTCGGTCGACAGCGCGTCCAGCGCCTCGCCGGCCGCGTCCCCGGCGGCCGGGAGCTCCAGGAGGTCCTGTTCGAAGCGGGTGGGCCGGGGTCGCGCCCGTACGCGCCGCAGGTGGTCGAGGGCCCGGTGGCGGGCGATGGTCGCGGTCCAGCCGCGGAAGCCGGCGCCGTCGCCGCGGAACCGGCCGAGGTCCCGGGCGATCTCCAGCCACGCGTCGGAGGCGACGTCCTCGGCGTCCTCGCCGACGATGCCCCGCAGGTAGCCGAGGAGGCCGGGATGCACGATCCGGTACGCCTCCGCGAACGCGCCCTCGTCCCCGCGGCGGGCCCGCTCGACGGCGGCGGAGAGCCGGGCGTCTCGCTCGGGGCCGGACGCCGCCTCCGCGTCCGGGCCGTGTGCCGTGGCGGGCGCGTGCCCCGTTCCCTCGCCCACCCGACCCTCTTCACACCCCGTACACCCACGAACTCCGGCTCTCGTCGAACAACCGGAGGGTGCCCATCCTGTCAGACCCTCAACAGGCCTTTCCCGACACTCCGTCCGGGATACGGGGGAGATCACGGCGCGACCGGGCGGACCGCCGTCCGTGCAGGGTGAGGAAGTACGTGTGCAGGGACTCCTTCGGCCCGGCCTCGAAGCGGTTCACGGTCCGGCCGAGCGGGTTCCACACCCGTCCGTCCGGCATCCGCACCGCGACGGAGTGCCCGAAGACGCCCCGCAGCAGGTGCTCGGACGGCAGGTCCACCCACACGGCCCCGGCCTTCCGCACCAGCACCTCGCCCACGTAGGCCCCGAGGCCGAGCAGCACCCCGGCCATGTCCTCCCGCCCGGCGCCGCCGAGCCGCAGCCCGTCGACGAGCCGGTCGACGACGCGCAGGCTCCCCACGGAGTAGTCCAGCGGCAGCCGCGCCCTCGTCCCCACCCGTTCCACGAACTCCGCCGCACAGCCCTCCATGCCGGCCGCGCACAACGTCAGGCTCTCGCAGTCCACTGGTGCCCACCTTTCCCATCGGCGTGGCGGAATCCGCCGGGTGACCCAGCGGATCCGACCGCCGAAACATCACGGGGCGCGCGCGTGATCCCGGTCACAGCCGCTCCCCCGTCCGGGGCGTCCGGGTGGGCAAGGGCGCGGGGCCCGGGGCCCGCCGTCGGAACGGCGTGCCCCGGGCCCCGTGGCGTCAGTTCACGGAGTCGAGCTTCTCCCGCTGCTCCGGGGTCAGTTCGAGGTCGACCGCGCCCAGGTTCTCGTCCAGCTGGGCCACCGAGGAGGCGCCGACGAGGGGGAGGACCGGGATGTCGCCGCCCATCAGCCAGGACAGCACCACCTGGTTGACGGTGGCGCCGGTCTCCGCCGCCACCTCGCGGACCGCCTTCAGGCGCGGCTCGGTGCCGGCGTGCTCGAAGCCGGGGCCGAGCGGCTTGTCGTCCCGTACGTACGCGCCCGAGATCAGCGGCGAGTACGAGACCTGCGTGAGCTCCGGGTTGTCGCGCAGGTAGCTGAGCAGGTCACCGCTGACCAGGCCCTGGTTGCCGTCGGGCGAGCGCAGGCTCGGGATGTCGGTGCGCTGGCGCAGGTAGCTGTGGTGGTGCTGGAGCACCTCGTAGCCGGGGACGCCCGCCGCCGCGGCGAGGGTGCGGGCGCGCTCGATGCGCCAGGCCCAGTGGTTGCTGGCGCCGAGGAGGCCGGCCACACCGTCGGCGACCACGTCGGCGAAGCCCTGGACGGTCTCCTCCAGCGGGGTGTTCTCGTCCATGATGTGCGCGTACAGCAGGTGGATCTTCTCGATGCCGAGGCGCTCGCGGCTGCGCTCCGAGGACTCGCGGATGACCTTGGCGGACAGGCCTTCCACGTCCCGGCTGAAGCCCGTGGTGGGCTGGTTGGGGCGGGCGCCGAGCTTGGTGGCGATGGTGATCTCGTCGCCGACGCCCCGGCTCTTCAGCCAGCGGCCGACCAGCTCCTCGCTCTCGCCGCCCTGGGTGCCGTTCACCCAGAACGCGTAGTTGTTGGAGGTGTCGATGAAGGTGCCTCCGGCCTCGACGAACCGGTCGAGGATCGCGAAGGAGGTGGCCTCGTCGACGATCGTGCCGAAGGTCATGGCGCCGAGGCTCAGTACGGACACCTCGCGGCGGGTCTCGGGGGAGCTTCCGATGACGCGGTACTTCATGACGGGTCCTTTCGGATGGGGGTGACGTCCGGGGTGTCCGTCCCGCCGGCCGGCAGGCCGGCGCGCAGTTCGGACACGACGGCGTCCAGATGGGGAAGGAGGTAGAAGTGGCCGCCCGCATAAACGCGCAGGCGGAAGGGACCGGTGGTGTGGGTGCGCCAGGCCAGCGCCTGCGGCTCGTCGACCCGGGGGTCGACGTCGCCGATCAGGGCCGTGACGGGGCAGTCCAGCGGCGTGGCGCCGCGGAAGCGGTACGTCTCGGTCGCCACGTAGTCGCTGCGGACGGCGGGCAGGATCGCGGCGAGCAGCTCCGGGTGGTCGAGCATCTGCTCGTCCGTGCCGCCGAGGAGCTTCATGTCCGCGATGAGCAGCTCGTCGTCGGCGAGGTGCACCGCGCCCGGCGCGGGGATCGAGGGCGCGCGCCGGCCGGAGACCGTGAGGGACGCGGGCGGGAAACCGGCGTCGCGGAGGCGGCAGGCCACCTCGAAGGCGAGGGAGGCGCCCATGCTGTGCCCGAAGACGCCGAACGGCCGGTCCAGGTGGTCTTCCCGGGTACGGATCAGCTCGGCGGTCACCAGGTCGGCCAGCTCGTGCAGCGACTCCACGCACCTCTCGCCGAACCGCTCCTGGCGGCCCGGGTACTGCACCACGAGCACGTCGGCGTGGTCCGCCAGCGCGGCCGAGAACGGGAAGAAGTACGAGGCGTTGCCGCCCGCGTGGGGGAAGACGAGCAGGCGCGGGGCGCCGGCGGGCGCGGTGTGGAAGCGGCGCAGCCACCGCGTCCCGGTCGGCGGGGCCGGGGCCGCGGCCCTGCGGGGCCTGACCGGGGTCGTCATGCCGCCGCCCTCGCCCGCCCGTTGCCGCCGCGCGCGGGGCGGGCGGTGATGGGGATGTGCTTGTAGCCGGAGACGAAGCTGGACCGCAGCCGCTCGGGGCGGCCGGCCGGCCGGAAGTCCTCGAAGCGGGTGAACAGCTCGTGGAAGAGGGTCTTGAGGCTGACCCGGGCGACGCTGTGGCCGATGCAGTAGTGCGGTCCGATGCCGAACGCGAGGTGCTTGTTCGGCTTGCGCCGGATGTCGAACTCGCTGCCGCGCGCGAAGACCCGGTCGTCGCGGTTGGCGGAGCCCAGCCAGACCACGACCGCGTCCCCGGCCCTGATCCGGGTGTTGCGGATCTCCACGTCGCGGGTGGCGTACCGCAGGAAGTGGTTGACCGGGGAGGCCCAGCGCAGCGACTCCTCCAGGCCGGTGGCGTCGAGCTCGGGGTGGGCGGCCCAGTCCTGGAGCACGCCCGACTCGATGAACTCGGCCATGACGAAGTTCGGCGCGTGCGGGGTGGTGACGTTCGCGCCGAGCAGCAGGCTGTAGCAGTTGGCGACGATCTCGTCGGACGCCATGTGCCGGCCCTCGAACTCGGTGGAGATCAGCACGCTGAGCAGGTCGTCGCCCAGGTTGTTGCGGCGGAAGCGGACGAGGTCCTGGAAGTAGGCGAACAGGTCGCGGTGGGCGGCCTTCAGGGTGGCCTCGCGGCCGCCCGGGTCCTGGTACTCGGGGTCGTCGGCGGCGATGCACACGGTGGTGAGCCGGTTGAGCCAGGCCCAGTCCGCGGTGGGCAGGCCCATCATCGTGCCGGTGACCGACATCGGCATCGCGAGCATGGCCTGGGCGAAGTCGAACGTGCCGCCGTCGCCGAGCGGTTCGATGAGCGGCACGACCAGGTCGCGGATCATCTCGCGCTGCTTGTCGACCGACTTGATGGCCAGGGCCTTCTTGAGGCGGCCCTGCATCTCGGTGTGGCGCGGCGGGTCGGTGGCCGCGAGCTGCTTGCCGCTGGCCGGGTCGTCCTGGCCCAACAGGTCGAGCATGGTGCCGCGTTCGGAGGTGAAGGTCGCGGTGTCGCGCAGCACGCGGTCGGAGTCGTCGAAGCGGACGACGTTCCAGAACCAGCGGTCCTCGTCGACCTCGTGACGGGTCAGCGTGTCGAGCGAGCGCATGTGGCGCCAGAGCGGATGCGGGTCCCCGTCGCTGTAGAGGCGCGGGTCGACCAGGTCGAAGGCGTCGGCCGGGCCGGTCGCCGCGGCGTGCATCGGGCAGCCGGGCGGGGGCGTGAGCGGCGGTACGTCAGGGGCGGATGTGGCGTAGACGGTCAAGACCCGTCTTCCTTTCGCCGGGCGGCTTTCGCCTGGGCGGGCGGTGGGAACGCGCCATGACGTGCGGGCCGCACCGTACGGAAGGGCACGGGGCGGGGTGCACGGGAGAAGGGACGGGGCACGGACCACCGGGATCACGACCCGGGGCGGGGCCCAGCGTGGCGCGACGGGGAACCAACCGGTCTGCGCGGTGCGACGGCCGGGAGACGGCCGTGCGGGGATGGTGCTGTGGGCACAACGTACATGACGCCCGGGGGAAGGTGAAGCCGCGTCTCCCCCGTCCGTCATGTCACCCCGTCACTCCGGTACGCCGTCCCGTCGCTCCGGTACGCCGTCGGCCCGTCACTCCGGTACGTCGTCCAGGAAGCCGCTCTTGGCGATCAGGTACGCCAGCTGCGCCCGGCTGCGGCTGCCGAACAGCTCCGCCGCCCAGCGCATGTGGTTGGCCACGCTGCGGGTGCTCATGCCGAGCCGGGCCGCGATGGCCTCGTCCGTGTGGCCGTTGACCATGTGCCGCAGGATCGCCCGGCGCACCTCGTCCGTCAGCAGCGGGGGCAGCCGGGTGCTGGGGAAGCTGCGCAGCGGTGACGCCCGCTGCCAGGTGTGCTCGAAGATGCCGACCAGGTACCGGACCACGCCCGGGTGCTCCACGGCGAGCGCGGTCTCGCTCCGCTCCGAGCTGGGATCCGGGATGAAGGCGACCTTGCGGTCGCAGATGATCAGCCGGTCGAAGACCTCGTCCAACGTCCGCACCTCGCCGCCCGCCTGCGCGATGTGCTCGACGTACGTGAGCGTGGGCTGGTGGGAGCGGACCGTGTGCTGGTAGATCGTCCGCTGCGACACGCCCCGCCCGATCGCCTCCAGGTCGCTGGCGAGCGCCTTGTCCAGCATCTCCTGGGGCCGGCCGCCGCCGGGCTGGGCCGTCAGCAGTTCCTCCTGGCAGGCGTGCACCGCCGCCGAGAGGGTGGCGCTGATCGCGTTGGCCCCCTGGACCACGCGGATCAGGTGCGACTCGCCCTTGCCGTAGCTGTCGAGGTAGATCTCCTGCGCCTGGGCGACGGCGGTCCGCATGGCCGCGAGGGCGTTCTTCTTCTCCTCGATGACGCGTTCCATGTGTTCCATCTGGGCGCCGGCCGCCAGTCGCGGCGGGATCGGGGCCAGTGTCCCGTCGGGAACGCGCTGGACGAGTCCCAGGTCGAGCAGGCAGCGCGGACATTCACCGGGCGTGGGGCGGCCCTGCAGCGCGTCCGCGTAGTACTGAAGGCCGTCCGCGCAGATCTCGGGGGTCCGATCCGCGCCTCCTTCGTTCTCCATGTCCGGTCTCGTGCACATTTCCCCACCCTGCTGGTTCTCGCATTGCAGGATCATCCTCTCCGATCCGCGAGACCTGGGGCGCAAAGACAACGCAAGATTTCGGCCGGGGAACCACCCAGCTCTGAACCATGCAGACCAACTCTGACCAAGTAAGAAAGCAAGGTAGAAAGATGCTTCAGCGCGCTTCCGTTCGCTACCTGGCCGCGTTCGCCCTGACGATTCTGGCCACCGCGGGTCTGGCCGCCGTCGCCGCCGCTCCGGCCACCGTCGTGGCCGCCGACTCCCAGTGGGGCCCGACCCCGCCGCCCGCCGCCGCCTCGGTCGCCACCGTGACGCTCGCCGTCGCCGACGACTCCCAGTGGGGCTGAGTCTCTCCCCCCACCCACCCCGCCCGCCCGCCCCTTCCGCAGATTTCGGAGGCCCCTTCGTGCTGCCCGCGGCACCGCACGGTGCGTCACCGTCCGATCACGTCTGGTATCCGGCCACCCGGGTGCAGCAAGGCATGTGGGTCCTGGACCGGGACGAGCTGCTGCGTCCCACCCAACTGGTCCCCACGGTCGTCGAGTTCACCGGTCCCGTGGACCACCGGGCCCTCATGTCGGCGGTCGGACGGTCGCTCTCCCGGCACCCCTCGCTCCGGGCCCGCTTCCGGCTCGACGTCAGGCGCCGGCAGGTCGAGTACCGCACCGACGGCCCGCCGGCCGAGCCCGGCTTCCTCGACGCCGAGGCCGAGGGCTGGAGCGAGGAGGAGGTCGACAACCTCGTACGGGCCCTGAGCTCCGCGCCCTTCGACCTCGCCCGGGACGCGCCCGCCCGTGCCGAGATCATCCGCATGGGAGCCGAGCGCACCCTGCTCGTGCTCAACGTGCACCACATCATCTTCGACGGGGTCTCCCGCGGGATGCTCCTGGAAGACGTCCTCACCCTCTACCGGGCCGCCACAGCCGGAGTGGAGCCGCGGCTGAGCACTCCGCCGCACCCCGCCTCCGTCGTCGCCGAGCGCACCCCGGAGGAGATCGCCGAGCAGGTCGCCGAAGTCGTCGACCGGCTGCGCGGCGCACCCGCCGAGGTTCGACTGCCCTTCCCCCGCACCCCCCTCGACGGGTCCGAGGAATCACTGCTCGGATCCTCCCTCGCCGCCTCCCTCGACCCGGACACCACGGCGCGGGTCATGGCGGTGGCCGCCGAGGAGGGCTGCACCCCCTTCATGGTCGGCGTCGCGCTCCTGGCGGCGACCCTCGCCCGCACCGGGCCCCAGCGCGACTTCCTCATCGCCTTCGCCTGGCCGGGGCGTGACGATCCCGACACCGCCGACGTGATCGGGATGTTCATGACCACCGTCGTGCTCCGGGTCACCGTCGGACCCGAGGACACCTGGCACGACCTGCTCGGCGACGTACGCGTCAGCGGCATGGAGGCGTTCGTCGACAGCGACGTCCCCCTGGACGCGGTGTCCGCCGCCCTCAACCCCGACCGGAACGCCCTGTGGCCGCCGCTGTCGCCGGTCCTGGTCAACCTCGACGAGGCGCCCCGGTCCGTGGACCTCGCCCCCGGCACCACCGGGAGGCTGCGTCCGCTCGACCCGATGTTCGTCAAGTACGACCTGGCCGTGTTCGTCCGCCTGGAGGACACGCCCGACGGACGACGGCTCGCCCTGTCCCTGGACTACCCGGTCAACGTGTTCGACACCGCCGACGTCCAGGACTTCCTCAACGCTCTGCGGCACAGCGCCGTGGACCTCGCCACCTTCCCGGAGAATCCCGTGCTCGAAGAGTCCGTACGCCCCACCGCCACCGCCCCGGCCGTCGACCTGGACGACCCGGCCGCGCGCCTCGAACTCGTCCGCTCCATCTGGCGCGAGGTCCTGGACACCGACGACATCGCCGACGACATCAGCTTCTTCGAGTCCGGCGGCGACTCGCTGCTCCTCGTCCTCCTCGTCGAGCGCCTCGGCCAGGTCTCCGGCCGCGAGGTCCGCACCATGGACCTGTTCCGCTCGCCCACCGTCAGCGGCCAGGCCGACCTCATCGCCGCCGCGGCCGAGCCGGCCGCCGCCCCCGCCGCCGCCGGCGACCGGGCCGCGCTCCTCGCCGCCGCCCGCACCCAGGGCGGAGCCGCCCGATGACGGCCCGCTCACTGGCCGCCGGAATACTGGACCTCCCGGACGGCCCCGACGCCTTCGGCGACGAGAGCTTCATCTCCCTCGGCGGCGACTCCCTGCGCGCCATGCGGCTCGCCGCCGTCCTCCAGGAGGAGCTCGGACTGCGCGTGGCGCTCATGGAGCTGCTCGGCGACGCCCCGCTCGCCCAGGTCCTCGACGGCGCCACGCCCGTCGCCGCCACCGCCTCCGAGGCCCCCGCCGGCGACCGGGAGGAGCGGGCCGACCAGCCGCTCACCCCCGCCCAGCGCGGCATGTGGCTGATCGAGCGGGTCGCCGGCGGCTCCCCGTACAACCTCGTCTTCCGCTGCTTCACCGAAGGCGGCCGGCTCGACCGCGACGTGCTCGCCAAGGCCGTCGCCGCCACCGTCGCCCGCCACGAGGGACTGCGGACCGTCTTCCGCGAGAGCGACGACGACGTGGTCCAGGAGATCCTGCCCGCCCACGTCCCCGAGCTCGTCGAGCACGTCTGCACCGGCCCGGCCGAGGCCTTCGAGGGCGAGGTCCGCCGCCAGGGCGCCGAACTCGGCCGCGAGCCCTTCGACCTGGCCGCCGCCCCCGCCTACCGGTTCGGCCACTGGGTCCCCGCCGACGCCTCCGACGAGCGCAGCGCCCTCGTCCTCGCCGCGCACCACATGGTCCTCGACGGCCACGCCGTCGGCCAGCTGCTGCGGGAGCTCCTGGAGACGTACACCGAGCTCGCCACCGCCGCCGACCAGGCCGCCCCCCGCGACCTCGGCACCCCGCTCGCGGCCCTGCGCCGCCACCAGGAGGAGGCCAGGGCCCGGGGCGCCTGGGACGAGCAGACCGCGCTCTGGCGCGAGCGCCTCGACGGGGTGCCGTCCGTCCTCGAACTCCCCGCCGACCGGCAGCGCCCGGCCGTCCAGGACGGCGCCGGCGACCGCCTCGGCCTCGACCTCGGTCCCGGCGTCACCGAGCGGGTCGCCGCCCGGGCCCGCGCCCTCGGCATCACCCCGTACGCCTTCCTGCTCGGCGCCTTCGGCCTCACGCTGGCCCGCCGCACCGGAGCCCGCAGCCTCCTGGTGGGCGTGCCCCTGCTCGGCCGCGGCAGCTCCGAGCTGAGCCGCCTCATCGCCGTCGCGGGCAACCTCGTGCCCGTACGCGTCGACGTGGACGACGACCTCGACGTCGCCGCCTTCCTGCGCGGGGTCCACCGCTCGCTCGCCGCCGCCATCGACGCCGGCGACCTGCCCTTCGAGGAGCTCGTCGCCCGCCTCGGCGTCGAGCGCAGCCTCGGCTGCCACCCGCTCGTCCAGGTCTGCTTCGGGATGCACGACCAGCTCGTGCCGCGCGAACTGACCGCCGGACCGCTGCGCGTCCGCGTCGAGGAGGGCCACGGCGGCGGCTCCCAGTTCGACCTGACCATGCTCATCGGCCACGCCGACCCCTCGTACGCAGGTCACCTGGAGTACGCCACGAGCGTCTGGCACCAGGCCGAGGCCGAGGCGTTCGTCGCCGACTTCCGCGCCGCGGTCGGACAGCTCGCCGACGCCCCCGAGGCCCGCCTCGAAGACGTCCGAGGCATCTCCGCCGAAGGCCGCGCGCTGCTCGACGAGATCAACGCGAGCGGTCAGGACTTCCCCGCCACCTCGCTCGACGCCCTCTTCCGCGAGGTCGCCGCGCAGGCGCCCGACGCCGTCGCCGTCCGCGACGCCGAGCACACCCTGACGTACGGCCGGCTGGTCGAGGCCGCCGCCGAGCAGGCCCGTCTGCTGCTCGCCGCCGGCGTACGGCCGGGCGACCGGGTCCTGGTGGGCGTGGAGCGCTCGGTGGCCGAGGCCGTCACCGTCCTCGGCGTGGCCTGGGCGGGAGCCGCGTACGTCGGCATCGACCCGACGCTGCCCGACGGCCACGTCGCCAAGATCCTGGACAAGGCCCGGCCCACCGCCGCCCTCACCGGCCCCGTCACCGGCCCGGTCGCCGAACGCTTCGCCGGCCTCGGCGTGCCCGCCGTCGCCACCTGGGAGCCCACCTGGGAGCCCGGCCCGGCCGAGGCCGTGCCGACCCCGCCCGCCGACCCGGCGCGCCTGGCGTACGTCGCCTTCACCTCGGGCTCCACCGGGCAGCCCAAGGGGGTGTGCGTCCCGCACCGGGCCGTCATCCGCCTGGTCCACGAGGCCGGTTACGTCCGCCTCGGCGCGGGCGAGCGGATGCTGCGGCTCTCCCCGCTGTCCTTCGACGCCTCCACCCTCGAACTGTGGGGCGCCCTGCTCACCGGCGCCGTCCTGGAGGTGCACCCGGCCGGCCTCGCCTCGCCGACCGAGCTGGGCGCCTTCCTCCAGGAGCGCGGGGTCACCGTCGCCTGGCTGACCGCCGGACTCTTCCGACTGGTCGAGGAGTTCGCGCCGGACTCCCTCGGCGGCCTGCGCCAGCTGCTCACCGGCGGCGACGTGGTGCCCCACGAGCACACCGCCCGCCTGCTCGCCCGGCACCCCGGCATCGTGGTCACCAACGGGTACGGCCCCACCGAGAACACCACCTTCACCACCACCCACTCGGTGGCGCGCGCCGAGGACGTGGACGGGCCGCTGCCCATCGGCCGCCCCGTGCCGGGCACCCGTGTCCACGTCCTCGACGCCCGTCGCCGCCAGCTCCCGCCCGGCGCGGTCGGCGAGCTCTACACCGGCGGTGCCGGCCTGGCCGACGGATACCTCGGCGACGAGGCGGAGACGGACCGGGTGTTCGGCCACCTCTCCCCCGACGTGCCCGAGCGCCTCTACCGCACCGGCGACCTGGTCAGGGTCGACACCAGCGGCCGCCTCCGCTTCCTCGGCCGCGCCGACGACCAGGTCAAGCTGCGCGGCTACCGGATCGAGCTGAGCGCCATCAGCGACGTGCTCACCGGGCACCCCGAGGTGCAGGACGCCGTGGTGGTCGTGACCGACGGCGACGGCGCCGACAAGCGCCTCGTGGCCGCCGTCGTCCTCGCGCCCGGCGCTTCCGTCGACGCGGTCGCGCTGCGCGAACTGCTCCACCAGACGCTGCCGTCCTACATGGTGCCGAACCTGTGGGCCGTGGTGGACCGGCTGCCGGTGACCGCCAACGGCAAGGTGGACCGGCGGGCGCTCGTCGCCGTGGCCGGGCCGGCCAAGCGGTCCGCCGCCGCCCCCGCGCCGGCCGTCGAGGAGCCCGTGGCCGCTCCGGCTCCGGCCGGGGTGGACCTGGAGCGCATCGCCGCGCTGTTCGCCGCCGTCATCGAGGGCGAGCCCGTCACCGACGTCACCGAGGACACCGACTTCTTCGTGATCGGCGGCAACTCCCTCGGCGCCGTACGCCTCGTGCGCAAGGTCAAGCAGGAGCTGGGCGCGACCGTACGGCTGCGGGACTTCCTGCTCGCGCCCACGCCCGCCGGGCTGAGCGCGCTCATCGAGAAGGCCGCGGAGCGATGACCTCTGCCACGGCACCGGTCCCGCCGCCGTCCCTCGCGGACGGCGTGCGGGCCCCGGAGTGGGACGACGGACTGGACTGCTGGGTCGTGGCCGACCCGGCCCTGGCCCTGAAGGTCCTCAACCACCCCGGCTTCGCCTCCGGGACCTTCGAGCGCTCCTACCAGCTCTACATGACGGACGCGGCCCGCGCCGAGTACCGGGAGCTCACCGAGTTCCTGCGGCTGTGGTTCGTCCAGGCCGACGCCCCCGAGCACACGGCGCTGCGGCGCCCGGTCCAGCGCATGTTCTCCGCCTCGTACGTACGGTCGCTCGCCCCGCGCGTCGAGGAGATCACGGACGAGTGCCTCACCGGACTCGCCGCCGGCGCCGCCCCGCAGGACCTCGTGCCGGCCGTCGCCGAGGGCATCTCCGGCAAGGTCATGGCCCACGTCGTCGGGATCGACGTGGCCCCGGCCGTGCTGCACGAGTGGTCGCGGACCCTGTCGCTGTTCATCGGCGCCATGTACCGCCGCGACTACGCGCAGGCCGCCCACCGGGTCATGGTGGAGATGTCCGAG
Source organism: Streptomyces sp. NPDC021012 (assembly GCF_044333355.1). Classification (NCBI taxonomy): domain Bacteria; kingdom Bacillati; phylum Actinomycetota; class Actinomycetes; order Kitasatosporales; family Streptomycetaceae; genus Streptomyces; species Streptomyces sp. NPDC021012. Next base: position 48,973 of record NZ_JBIRQU010000014.1, on the reverse strand, counting down.
GCGCTCGCCGGGGCCCGTGCCCTGGACGGCTTCCCCACCGACACCCCGGAGGACCGGGCGCGGACCACCGCCACCTGGGCCATGTGCCTGTTCGGCGGCCTGGAGACCACCGCCTCGCTGCTCGGCTCCCTGGTCCTGACCGCGCTCGGCGACCGGGCCCTGTGGGAGAGCGTCGTCCGCGACGAACCGGGCGCGGTGACCGGCCTCGTGGAGTCGGTCCTGGTGAGCAGGCCGCCGCTGCGGCACCTCGCCCGGGTCGCCGCGTACGACCAGGAGTTCGCGGGGGCGCGGCTGCGCCAGGGGGACCTGGTCCTGGTGAGCCTCACCGGGCAGGGACCGCTGGACGAGGCCGCCGAGGCTCCCGCGGCCTGTCCGGTCACCGGTGCCGCCGCCCCGGCGGCCGGGGACCGGAACCTCGTCTTCGGTCACGGACCGCACTACTGCGTGGGCGCCCCGCTGGCCCGGCTGGAGGCGGCCGTGCTGCTGCGCCGGCTGGCCGCGCGGTTCCCGCACGCCCGGCTGTCCGAGGAGGCCGCGGTGTGGGGTCCCAACCTCAGCTACGTCGGCCTCGACCACCTGTACGTCGACCTGGGCGGAGAAGCCTGATATGTCCCTCACTCTCGCCGGGAGCGCTCCGGCGTCTCCCGACGACGGCGCCGTCGCCGTCGTCGGCATGGCCTGCCGGCTGCCCGGCGCGCGTGATGTCCGCGCCTTCCGGGCGCTGCTGCGGGCCGGCCGGGACGGCATCAGCCGGCCCGGCCGCGAGGAGCTGCTCCGGTACGGGGTGGATCCCGCCTACGCGGGCCGGGAGAACTTCGTACCGGCCATGGGCGTCATCGAGGACTCCCGCCGCTTCGACTGGTCCTTCTTCCGGTACAGCCGGGCGGAGGCGGCGGCGATGGACCCGCAGCAGCGGGTCTTCCTGGAGTGCGCGGCCACGGCCGTCGACGACGCAGGTCTCGACCCCGTGCGGTTCCCGGGCCGGATCGGCGTCTACGCGGGCGCCGACCGCTCGGGGCCGGGCCGTGAGGACGACGGACTGAGCGAACTGGCCCGGCACATCGGGCGGGAGAAGGACTTCGTCGCCACCCGCGTGGCCTACAAGCTCAACCTGCGCGGGCCCGCCCTCACCGTGCAGACCGCCTGCTCCACCTCGCTCACCGCCGTCCACCTCGCGGTGCGGGCGCTGGTGGGCGGCGAGTGCGACGCGGCCCTCGCGGGCGGCGTCACCGTGATGCCGGACGGCGAGTGGGGCTACCTCTTCGAACCCGGCGGGATCCTCGCGCAGGACGGGCACTGCCGCCCGTTCGACGTCCGCTCCGGGGGCACGGTGCCCAGCGAGGGCGTGGGCGTGGTCGTGCTCAAGCGGCTCGCCGACGCCGTGCGCGACGGCGACCGGATCGCCGCCGTCATCGCGGGTACGGCGGTCAACAACGACGGCGCGGACAAGATGGCCTTCACCGCGCCCTCCGCCGCCGGCCAGAGCGAGGTCATCCGCGCGGCCCTGGACGCCGCGGGTCTCGCCCCCACCGCCATCGGGCACGTGGAGGCGCACGGCACCGCCACGCAGCTGGGCGACCCCATCGAAGTGCAGGCGCTCACCGAGGTCTTCGGAGCGGCGAGCGGGGAGACCGGCTGGTGCGCGCTCGGCGCCGTCAAGGGCCACGTCGGGCACACCGGCGCGGCCGCCGGCGTCACGGGCCTGATCAAGACGGCGCTCATGCTGGAGCACCGCGAGATCTACCCGACCGCCCACTACACGGCCCCCAACCCGCTCCTCGAACTGGAGCGTTCCCCCTTCCGGGTGACGGAGCGCTTCGAGCCGTGGGAGCTCGGCGCCGGGCAGGAGCTGCGGGCCGGCGCGGTCAGCTCCTTCGGCGTGGGCGGCACCAACGCCCACGCGGTCCTGACCGAGGCACCGCCCGCCCGCCGCCCCGCCGCCCCCCGGACCTCCAGGCCGGAGCTGCTGACCCTGTCGGCGCAGAACACCCGGGCCCTGGCGGGCCTGGGCGGGGCGCTGGCGGATCACCTCGCCGCGGCGGTGAAGGCACGGGAGAACGCGGCCTCCGCCCCGGACCTCGACGCACCCGCGGGGGCGACGGGACACGGAGCCGAGGCAGCGGATCTCGACGCGCACGGAACCGGGGCCGGAGCACCGGACCTCGATACGCCCGCGCACGAGACCGGGGCCGGGGCGTCGGACCTCGATACGCCCGCGCACGAGACCGGGACCGGGGCCGGGGCGCCGGACCTCGACGCGCCCGCGCACGAGACCGGGGCCGGGGCGCCGGACCTCGATACGCCCGCGCACGAGACCGGGACCGGGGCCGGGGCGCCGGACCTCGACGCGCCCGCGTACGGGACAGAGGGCGGAGTTCCTGAACTCGGCGCTGTCGCACGGACGTTGGCGGGGCGCCGGGTCCACCGGCACCGCCAGGCCGTGGTCGCGGGCGACGCGGCCCGGGCCGCCGAGGCGCTGCGCGCGGCGAGCGCCGCCGCTGCCGCCGGGCTGCTCGGCGAACCGCGGCGGCTGGGCAAGGTGGCCTTCCTCTTCCCGGGGCAGGGCACGCTCAAGAGCGCCGCGGGCGAGGCCGCGTACCGCCTGCTGCCGGAGTTCCGCGCCGCCTTCGACGAGATCCGCGCGCTCGCGTACGAGCGGTGCGGCGTGGACCTCGACCCGGTGGTCGTCCCGGCGTCCGCCGGTCCGGACGCCGACGACTGGTACGCCGACACCGTCCACCAGCAGCTCGGCCTCTTCGCCCTGGGCCTGGCCTTCGGGCGCCAGCTGGCCGCGTGGGGCGTCACCCCGCACGCCATGCTCGGCAACAGCATCGGTGAGTACGCCGCCGCGGCTCTCGCCGGGACGTGGAGCCTCCCGGACGCCGTCGGCCTGGTCCACCTGCGGGCCGTCGCGATGCGCGACGCCTCCCCCGGCCGGATGGCCCTGGTCGAGGCCGACCCGGCCGAGGTCGAGGCCCGGCTGCCCGCGGACGCGGCCGTCACCGTCGCGGTGCGCGGCAACGGCTCGGCGGTGCTCTCGGGCCCCGAGACCGCCATGGACTCCCTCCTCGCGGGGGACGCGCTGGACGGACTGCGCGTCACCCCCGTCCACACCCGGCGGGCCTTCCACTCGCCGGCCATGAACTCGGCAGCCGAGGCGGTGCGGGACCATCTGTCGTCGATGCCCGCCCGCCCGCCACGGCTGCCGTACATCTCCAACACCACCGGCGACTGGGCCGATCCCGAGGCCGCGACCGAACCGGGCTACTGGGCCGCGCACCTGCGCGAGCCGGTCCGGCTCGACTCCGGCACCGCCACCCTGCTGGCCGCCGGCTGCGCCACCTACCTCGAACTGGGCCCCGGCGGCTCGATGACCGGCTCGCTGCGGACCGCGCCCGGCTGGGACCCCGGCCACCGGACCGTGCGGCTCGCCCCCGGCGGGCGGGCCGACGCCGAGACCGGGCTCCTCGACGCGATCGGCGCCCTGTGGGAACTCGGCGTGGACCGCGCCCTGGAGACGGTCCTGGAGGGGCGGTACGCCGACCCCGAGGACCGGCCCGCGCACTGCTCGCTGCCCGCGCACCCGTTCCTGGGCGAGGACCCCTTCCCGGGCAAGGCCCCGGCGAAGGCGCCGGAGGGCGTCCGGCGCCCGGAGGCGGCCCCCGGCCGCCCGGACGCCGGACGCCGCCCCCGGCGGGCCGTCCTCGAAGAGGCCTGGTGCCAGACCCTCGGCGTCGCCTCCGTGGCCGACGGGGACGACTTCTTCACGCTCGGCGGCGAGTCGCTGCTCGCCCTCGCGCTCACCACCGCCGTCCGCGAACGCGTGGGCGTGAGGATCTCCGTCACCGAGTTCTCCCTGAAGGGCACCTTCGCCGGGCTCGTCGAGCTCGTCGACCAGCGGCTGCCCGGCGGGGACGGCCCCGTCCACGACGCGCCGCCGCCCGGCACGACCGTCCTGCGGGAGGGCACCGGACGTCCCGTCCTCCTCCTCTCGGACGCCCTCGGCAACGCCCTGCCCTACCGGGAGCTGGCCGCGCGGCTCTCCCCCGCGGACGACCGCCCGGTACTGGCCCTGGAGCGGTCCGTGCCCCGCGGCGGCGGCATCCGCGCCCTGGCCGCCGCACACGCCCGGACCCTGCTGGACGCCCAGCCGGAAGGTCCGTACACCCTCGGCGGCTGGTCCTTCGGCGCCGTCGTCGCGCACGAGACCGCGCGGCTGCTCATCCGTCAGGGGCGGACGGTGGACCTGCTGTTCAGCCTCGACGGCTACGTGCCCGACACCCGGCCGCTGCCCGTGGCCGCGGCCCCGGACTTCCTGCTCGGCGGGGTACGGGCGGGCCTCGACACCCTGCTCGGGGTCGGACCGGTCGCCGGGGCGCTCCGGGCCGACCCGGAGGCGCGCCGCCGGTTCCTCGCCGGCCAGGCCGCCGTGCTGGCCCACCGGCCCGGCCCGGTGACCTGCCCCACCGTGCTCTTCAAGGCGGAGGCGGACCCGGGCACGGCCGCCCGGCTGGGCCGGCGCCTCGCGGGGCTGTATCCGGCGGGTCTGCGCGTGGTCCCGGTCGCCGGAGACCACTGGTCGATGCTGCGGTCCCCGCACGTCGACGAGCTGGCCGCGCGCCTCGACGAGGCACTCAAGACGGTCCCCCGGGCCGCGGAACACAAGGAGAGGAAGGACTCATGACGGTCTCGCAGACCCCGCCCGACAGCGCGGTGGACGAGGAGCGGAAGGAACAGGAGCGGGCGGAGGAGCCGGAACAGGCGGAGAAGCCCGAGGCCGCCGAGCAGGCCGAGAAGCCGCTCCTGAAGAACCTCGACTTCCAGGCGCTGTGGACCAGCGAGGCGTTCGCCGCGCTCGCGAAGGAGACCGCGGAGGTCGCGTACCCCCTGCTCATCCTGTCGTCCACCGGCTCCGCCTTCTACGCCGGCGCGGTCGGATCGGCCCAGCTCATCACCGCCAGCCTGCTCTCCATCCCCGGCGGCACGCTCGCCGACCGGATGGACCGCCGACTGCTGATGATCATCTGCAACGTGGTCCGGGTCGTCCTGCTCGGCCTGTTCGGCGCGCTGATCCTCGCCGACCAGACCCACCCCGCCCTCATCTTCACCGTCGCCGTGGGCTCGGCCGCCTGTCTGGGCATCTCCAACCCGACCGGCCTCGCCGCGATCAAGCAGCTCGTCCCGCCGTCCCAGCTCACCCAGGCGACCGCCCAGAACCAGATCCGCTACTTCGCCGCGACCATGGGCGGCCCGCCCGTCGGCGGCACCCTCTTCGGAGTGGCGCGCGCCTTCCCGTTCCTGAGCGCGGCCGTCGGCTTCCTCGTCTCCACGGTCCTGCTGCTGTTCATCCGCAAGCCGATGAAGGTGGAGCAGCTCGCCCCGGGCGAGAAGCGCGGTACGGCCGAGGGCTTCCGGATCCTGGCGCGCCAGCCGGTCCTGCGGCTGCTGATCGTCTGGATCATGGGCTCGAACATGGCGTTCACCCACTCCGGCGTCTTCCTCGCGCTCATCGCCACCGCCGAGAGCCGGGGCGCCTCCGCGAGCTTCACCGGCATGCTGCTGTCCATCGCCGGCGTCGGCGGTCTGGTCGGCTCGCTCATCGCGGGCCCGGTCATCAAGAGGGTCGCGCCGGCCAAGCTCTTCCTGGCCGCCGCGTGGATCGGCCCGGTGGCCGCCGTGCTGCTCGCCAACGTCTCCGGGCTCGTCCCGCTCGGCATCATCGTCGCCTGCGTGTTCCTGCGCGGGCCCATCACCAGCGCCCTGTTCCTCGCCTATCTCGCGGCGATGGTCCCGGACAAGGCGCAGGGCCGGGTCCTCGGCGCCGTGATGTTCATGTCGATGATCGCCGCCCCCGTCGGCGTGTTCGCCATCGGCACCATCTTCGACCAGGCCGGTCCGGTCTGGGTGTTCACCGTCATGGCCGTCGTCTCGGGACTGGCCGCCCTGCCCACCCTCAGCCCGCGCATCCGCAACCTCGCGCCCCCGGAGACGTACGCGGACACCGTGTCCGTCGACACGAGGCCCGCCGACGAGGCGTCCGCCGACACGACGCCCTCCGACACCAAGCCCTCCGACAAGGCGTCCGCGGACAACGAAGGAGAGACCCGATGACCACCGAACTGCCCCGCACCGCCGAGCAGCTTCCCCCCGAGTTCTTCACCGCCCCCGAGGGCAACGACCTCCACACGGGCAACGCCAAGCTGCGTGCCACCGGTTGCCCGGTCCACGCCATCAACTACCCGGTGGGCGGCGAGGGTTACGTCGTCGCCGACTACGCGACCGCCCTCAAGGCGTTCAGCGACCCCCGGCTGTCCAAGAAGGTCGACAACGCCCCCGCCTGGTTCCGCGACCTCGTCAAGGACTCCAGCCCGGTCCTGGTCCGCAACATGCTGACCGCCGACCCGCCGGAGCACACCCGGCTGCGCAAGCTCGTCAGCCGCGCCTTCGTGCCGCGCCGGATGGAGGTGCTGCGCCCGCGCATCCAGGAGATCACCGACGAGCTCATCGACGCCTTCCCCGAGCACGGCGAGGTGAACCTGACGGAGTTCGCCTTCTCGCTGCCGATGCGCGTCATCTGCGAGTTCCTCGGCGTCCCGGTCGAGGACCGGCCGCAGCTGCACACCTGGGGCAACTGGCTCAGCGGCGCCCCGTACCCCGACGCCGAGTCCAACGAGAAGCTCAAGGACGCCAGCGAGAACATCGAGCGCTACCTGACCGACCTGCTCGCCGACCGGCGCGCGGACCTCGGCGAGGACCTGGTCAGCATCCTGGTGCGGGCCGCCGACGAGGAGGGCCGCTTCACCAACGACGAGCTGATCTCCACCCTCGTCCTGCTGATCATCGCCGGTCACAAGACCACCGCCAACCTCATAGGCAACGGCGTCCACGCCCTCCTCACCCACCCCGACCAGCTCGAACTCCTGCGCAGCCGGCCGGAGCTGGCCGAGTCCGCCATCGAGGAGTTCCTGCGCTTCGAGTCCCCGGTCTACCGCGGCACCCTCCGCGTCGCCGCCGAGGACATGGAGCTCGGCGGCTGCCCCATCCCCAAGGAGAGCTTCGTCCACCTGCTGATGGGCTCCGCCAACCGGGACCCCGAGGCCTTCGAGAACCCCGACGAGCTGGACATCACCCGCACCGCCAACCGCCACCTCGCCTTCGGGCAGGGCCCGCACTTCTGCGTCGGCGCTCCGCTCTCCCGGGTCGAGGGCCAGATCGCCTTCACGACCCTGCTGCGCCGCCTGCCGGGCCTGCGCCTGGCCGTGCCCGAGGAGGAGATCGAGTGGCTCTTCGACAACTCCACCAGCCGCGGCCTCGTGAAGCTGCCCGTCACCTACGACGTCCGCCTCGCCGCCGACGCCCCCGAGGGGAACTGACATGACCGACCGCACCACACTCGTCTGCCTGCCCTTCGCGGGTGCCGGCGCCTCCTTCTACCGGCCCTGGCAGCGCGTCGCCGAACCCCTCGGCCTCGACGTCCTGCCGCTCCAGCTGCCGGGCCGGGAGCGCCTCATCGACGAGGAGCCCTACCGGGACGCCTCCGTCGCCGCCGACGGCCTGCTCACCGACCTGCTCGCGGCGCTCGACGACGCCCCGGCCGGCGACACCGCGCCCGGCGGCACCCCGGGACCGCACCGCGTCGCCCTGTTCGGCCACAGCCTCGGCGCGGTCCTCGCGTACGAGCTGGCCCGCCGGCTCGCCGCGACCCCGGGCGTGACGCTCGTACGGCTCTTCGCCAGCGGCTCCCCGCACCCGGCCGAGCCCCGGAACCGGCACGCCACCGGCCTCGACGACGACGCCTTCCTGGCCCGCGTCAGCGAGTTCGCCGGCTACACCGACGAGGCCCTCCAGGACCCCGAGATGCGCGAGCTGATCCTGCCCACGCTCCGCGCCGACGTCGAGATGCACGAGTCGTACCTGCCGGCCGACGCCCGGCCCCTCCCGGTCCCCGTGACCAGCCTGCGCGGCAGCAGCGACACCCTCGTCAGCCAGGCGGAGGCCGAGGCCTGGGCCCGCACCACGGACGCCGGCTTCCGGGCCGTGGAGCTGGACGGCGGCCACATGTACCTGGCCGAGTCGGCGCCGGAGCTGCTCCGCGTCCTCGCCGAGGACCTGGACCGGGCGGCGGAGGAACTGTGCGTCTGACCGGGAAGACCGTCCTGATCACCGGCGCGGCCCGGGGCCTCGGCCGGGCCACCGCCCTCGCCTGCGCCGCCGAGGGCGCCGACCTCGCGCTCCTGGACCTGTGCGAAGACCTCGACGGCGTGCCGTACCCGCTGGGCACCCGGGGCCAGCTGGAGCACACCGCCACGCTGTGCCGCAAGCAGGGCGCGGCCGTGCTCACCGCCGCCTGCGACGTCCGCGACCCGTCCTCGGTGGAGGCCGCCGTGGCCCTCGCCGAGGACCGGTTCGGCAGGATCGACGGCGTCGTCAACAACGCGGGGATCGCGGCCCCTTCGGGCCGGCCGGTGCACGAGATCCGCGAGGACGAGTGGGCGCTGATGATCGACGTCGACCTGTCGGGCGCCTACCGGGTCGTCCGCGCGGTCGCCGGGGCGATGAGCGCCCGCCGCTCCGGCTCGATCGTCAACGTGTCCTCCACGGCCGGACTGGTCGGCTACCGGCACTTCGCCGGCTACGTCGCCGCCAAGCACGGCCTGATCGGACTGACGAAGGCCGCGGCCCTCGACTACGCGCCCACCAAGGTGCGGGTCAACGCCGTGTGCCCCGGCTCCGTGCGGGACGACGCCACCGCCGAGGGCCGGATGCTCGCCGAGATCGCCCGCGCCCTGGAGGTGCAGGTGGGCGAGCACGAGCAGACGTTCACCGAGGCGCAGCCCATGAACGCCCTGATCGAGCCCGAGGACGTGGCCGCCGCCGTGGTCTACCTGCTCTCGGACGACGCCCGGCAGGTGACCGGATCCGTGCTGACCGTCGACGGCGGGTTCACCGCGCGCTGAGGCGGCGCGGGACCGGCGGGACGAGGCCGGCAGTTGTGACGTGTGTGAGAGAGAAGGAGGACGCCCCATGGAGGGTGAGCAGTGCCATGCCGTACGGGTCCGGCTGAGCGGTTCGGTGAGCGACGCCGAGCTGACCGCCCGGCTGGGCGCGGCGGGCCCGTGGCGGCTGTGGGTGGAGGAGCTCGCGGCCGGCTCGGACGAGCCGGAGGCCCGCCGCCGCCGGGACGCCGAACTGAACCGGCCGACGGCCGCCGTGCGCTGCGTCCTGCTGCGCTACCGGGACGGTCGCGCGGACCTGGTCCTGGTCGCCGACCGCGCGGTGCTCGACCGGGCCGGTCTCGACGCCCTGGCGGGCGCGCTGGTCACGGGGGCGGCCCCCGGCCCCCTGTCCGGCTCGTCCGTACGCGCCCCCGCCGCGGCCCCGGCCCCGGACTGGGGCGGCGGGACCCGCTCCGCCACCACCTGGGAGACCCGCTGCCACGACCTGCCCGAGGACCTGCCGGGCACGGCGGACCCGGCCGTGCTGCTCGCCGCCCTCGCCCTGACCCTGCACCGCTACGAGGGACACGGCGCCACCGGTGACGTCACCGTCGCCAGCGACCGGCGCGGCGCCCTCGCCCACGCGATCCCCGGCGACGTCCCGCTCGCCGCGCTGCGTGCCGCCGTACCGGTGCCGTCGGAGCGCCCGGTGACCGCGGGCCTGATCGAGCCCGCGACCCCGGCCCCGGAGGCGTACGCGGAGGAGTACCTGCCCTGCCTGGCGCCGCCGTTCCCGCTGACCCTCGCCGTGCTCCCGCGCGCGGCGGAGGGCGGGGAGCGGGCCGGCAGCAGGCTCTGGGCCGCCTACCGCCGCAGCCACCTCTCCCCCGAGATCGTCGAGGGGCTGCTGCGGCACCTGGCGCACGTCCTGCGCCAGTTCGCCGAGACCCCGGAGATCACCGCCGACGACGTCGAGCTCCTCGACGCCGCCGAGCGCGAGCGGGTGGCGGCCCTCGGGCGGCCGGACGGCGCCCTGACCGGCGTACCGGAGCGGCTCGTCGACGCCTTCGCGCGGGTGGCCGCCGCCCGCCCGGACGCTCCGGCGGTCGGCGACGGGACGACCTCCCTCACCTACCGCGAGCTCGACCGGCGGGCCGACCGGCTGGCCCGGGGCCTGGTGGCGCACGGGGTGACCCCGGGCGACCGGGTCGGCATCTGCCTGGAGCGGACCACCGAACTCGTCGTGGCCATGCTCGGCGTGCTCAAGACGGGTGCGGCGTACGTGCCCACGGACCCGGCCTACCCGGCCGACCGGCTCGCCCACACGGCGCGGGACGCCGGCCTCGACCTGGTGATCACCCGGCTCGCGGAGTACCCCGCCGAGGCGGGCACCCCCGTCACCCCCGACGCCCTGCTCGCCTCGGGCGACGCGCCAGGCACCGCCGAACCGGCGGGCGCCGCGGGCCCCGACGACCCGGCGTACGTCATCTACACCTCGGGCTCCACCGGCCGCCCCAAGGGCGTCGTCGTGCCGCACCGCAACGTCGTCGCGCTCATCGACGCGACCCGCGACGAGTACGGTCTCGGCCCGGCCGACGTGTGGTCCTTCTTCCACTCCGGCGCGTTCGACTTCTCCGTCTGGGAGATCTGGGGCTGCCTGCTGACCGGCGGACGGCTCGTGGTCGTGCCGTACCTCGTCTCCCGCGAACCCGGGGAGTTCGGCGATCTCCTTGAGCGCGAGCGGGTCACCGTCCTCAGCCAGACGCCCTCCGCCTTCTCCCAGCTCCTGGAGACGGACCACGCCCGCCTCGCCGTCCGGCTGGTCGTCTTCGGCGGCGAGCCGCTGGACGCCCGCATGTTGCTGCGCTGGTTCGACCGGCACCCCGAGGACGAGTGCCGCATGGTCAACATGTTCGGCATCACCGAGACCACCGTGCACGTCACCGCGCAGACCCTGACCCGGGAACTGGCCCTCGCCGGCTCGAAGTCCGTCGGCCCGGCGCTGCCCGGCTGGCACCTGTACGTGGCGGACGCGCGCGGCCGGCTCGTCCCGCCCGGCGTCACCGGAGAGATCCGCGTCGGCGGCGCGGGCGTCGCCCTCGGCTACCTCGGCCAACCCGAGCTCACCGCCGCCCGGTTCACACCCGACCCGTTCGCTGCCGACCCGTTCGCGGCAGCCCCGGACACCCGCCAGTACCACAGCGGCGACCTCGGCCGACTGCGCCCCGACGGCACCCTCGAACACCTGGGACGCATCGACAGCCAGGTGAAGATCCGCGGCTTCCGCATCGAGCTCGACGAGATCCGTTCCGTCCTCCTGGAGGACCCGGACGTCCGCGCGGCCGCCGTGGTCGTACGCCGCGAGGACCCGGCCGACCCCGCCACCGCCCGCCTCGACGCCTACGTCGTCCCGGCCGACCTGGACACCGTCGGAGTGCGCAAGCGGGCCGCGACCGTCCTGCCCGGCTACATGCTCCCCGCGACCGTCACCGCGCTCGACTCCCTGCCGCTGACCACCAACGGCAAGCTCGACGCCACCCGCCTGCCGGAACCCGCCCGAACCGCCCCCGCCACCGCACCGGCCTCCACCGGGGAGCAGGGAACCGCCGCGGTCCTCCAGGAGATCTGGTCGACCGTACTGGGCACGCCGGTCGGACTCGACGACGACTTCTTCGAGCTCGGCGGCAACTCCCTCCTCGCGGTCCGGATCAGCGCCGCACTGCGCAACCGCGGACTGCCGGCCGTACCGCTGCGGGACCTGTTCCGCACGCCCACCATCCGCGAGCTCGCCGGGACCGGCGACGATGCCTGAGCTCGCGTACGCCCCCTCGCCCGCGTGTGCCCCCTTCCAGCACCACTACCGCGCCCTCGACGACACGCCCCCGGAGCCGGGCCCGCCCCTGCGGGGCGAGGACGTGGCCCTGTGGTGGCTGGACACCGACCGGGAGATCGTGGGCGGCCACCCGGTGGTGGCCGAGCAAGCACCGCTGAGCACGGCGGAACGCGAGCGTTCCGCCCGCCTCCGCCGCCCCGGCGACCGCCACCGCTACCGGGCCGCGCACATCGGCCTCCGCCTCGTCCTGAGCGGCTACACCGGACTCGCACCCGAATCGGTGGACCTCGTCCGCGAGGACTGCCCCTGCTGCGGCGAACCCCACGGCCGGCCCGCCCTGGCCGGCGGCGGCCCCCACTTCTCCCTCTCGCACAGCGGCGGGCTCGCCCTGATCGCCGTATCGGGAGTCACGGTCGGCGCCGACGTCGAAGGCGTCCCCCGGCCGGACATCGCCGAAGAACTCCTGCCCTCCCTGCACCCGCGCGAGCAGCACGCCCTGCGCGCCCTGCCGGACGCTGACCGCCCCCAGGCCCTGGCCCGGGTGTGGACGCGCAAGGAGGCCTACCTGAAGGCGACGGGGGCGGGACTCGCGTACGGCGTCACCGACCCGTACGTCGGCGTGTCCGAAGTCCCCGCCGCGATCCGGGACTTCACCTTCCACGACCTGACCGCCCCCACCCCCTCGTTCGCGGCCGCCGTCGTCCTCGCCACGGCGAGCTGACCCCCTCCGCCTCCCCCACAAGGAGATTTCCCGATGCCGGTCCTCGGCAAAGAGATCCACGGCAAAGAGATCCGCAAAGAGATCCACAGACTCGACCGGGTGATCATTCGTTTCGCGGGTGACTCCGGTGACGGCATGCAGCTCACGGGTGACCGCTTCACCTCCGAGACGGCGTCCTTCGGGAACGACCTCTCCACGCTGCCGAACTTCCCCGCCGAGATCCGCGCCCCCGCCGGAACCCTGCCGGGCGTCTCCTCCTTCCAGCTCCACTTCGCCGACCACGACATCCTGACCCCCGGCGACGCCCCCAACGTCCTGGTCGCCATGAACCCCGCCGCATTGAAGGCCAACATCGCCGACGTCCCCCGCGGCGGCGAGATCATCGTCAACACCGACGAATTCGCCAAACGCGCCATGGCCAAAGTCGGCTACGCGACGTCTCCGTTGGAGGACGGGTCGCTCGACGGCTACCGGGTCCACCCCGTACCGCTGACCACCCTCACCCTGGAAGCCCTCAAGGACTTCGGCCTGTCGAGGAAGGAGGCCGAGCGCTCCAAGAACATGTTCGCCCTCGGCCTGCTGTCCTGGATGTACCACCGGCCCACCGAGGCCACCGAGGCCTTCCTGCGACAGAAGTTCGCCAAGAAGCCCCAGATCGCCGAGGCGAACATCGTCGCCTTCCGTGCCGGCTGGAACTTCGGCGAGACCACCGAGGACTTCGCCGTCTCCTACGAGGTCGCCCCCGCCACCCGCGCCTTCCCCACCGGCACCTACCGCAACATCTCCGGCAACCTCGCCCTGTCCTACGGCCTGATCGCCGCCTCCCGGCAGGCCGACCTGCCGCTGTACCTGGGCTCGTACCCGATCACGCCGGCCTCGGACATCCTGCACGAGCTGTCCAGGCACAAGAACTTCGGCGTGCGCACCTTCCAGGCCGAGGACGAGATCGCCGGCATCGGCGCCGCCCTGGGGGCCGCCTTCGGCGGCTCCCTCGCCGTCACCACCACGAGCGGCCCCGGTGTCGCGCTCAAGAGCGAGACCATCGGGCTCGCCGTCTCGCTGGAGCTGCCGCTGCTGATCGTCGACATCCAGCGCGGCGGCCCCTCCACCGGCCTGCCGACGAAGACCGAGCAGGCCGACCTGCTGCAGGCGATGTACGGCCGCAACGGCGAGGCGCCGGTGCCGGTCGTGGCCCCCAAGACGCCGGCGGACTGCTTCGACGCCGCGCTGGAGGCCGCCCGGATCGCGCTGACGTACCGCACCCCGGTGTTCCTGCTGTCCGACGGCTACCTGGCCAACGGCTCCGAGCCCTGGCGGATCCCCGAGGTCGAGGACCTGCCGGACCTCACCACGCCGTTCGCGACCGGCCCGAACCACACCCTCGCGGACGGCACCGAGGTGTTCTGGCCCTACCAGCGCGACCCCGAGACCCTGGCCCGCCCGTGGGCGGTGCCCGGCACCCCCGGCCTGGAACACCGCATCGGCGGCATCGAGAAACAGGACGGCACCGGCAACATCAGCTACGACCCGGCCAACCACGAGTTCATGGTCCGCACCCGCCAGGCCAAGATCGACGGCATCCAGGTCCCGGATGTGGAGGTCGACGACCCGGACGGCGCGAGCACCCTGGTGCTGGGCTGGGGCTCCACCTACGGCCCGATCACCGCGGCCGTGCGCCGTATCCGGCGCGAGGGCGGCCACATCGCCCAGACCCACCTGCGCCACCTCAACCCCTTCCCCACCAACCTCGGCGAGATCCTCAAGCGCTACGACAAGGTCGTCATCCCGGAGATGAACCTCGGCCAGCTCGCCACCCTCATCCGCGCGAAGTACCTCGTCGACGCCCGCAGCCACACCCAGGTCAACGGCATGCCGTTCAAGGCCGAACAGCTCGCGGCCGCCCTCCAGGAGGCCATCAATGAGTGAATCGCTGCTGCACCTGGTGCCCAAGGCCGAGGCCGCCCAGTCGATGAAGGACTTCAAGTCCGACCAGGAGGTCCGCTGGTGCCCCGGCTGCGGTGACTACGCCGTCCTCGCCGCCGTGCAGGGCTTCATGCCCGAACTCGGCCTGGCGAAGGAGAACATCGTCTTCGTCTCCGGCATCGGCTGTTCCTCCCGCTTCCCGTACTACATGAACACCTACGGGATGCACTCCATCCACGGCCGCGCCCCCGCCATCGCCACCGGCCTCGCGACCTCCCGCCGCGACCTGTCCGTCTGGGTCGTCACCGGCGACGGCGACGCCCTGTCCATCGGCGGCAACCACCTCATCCACGCCCTGCGCCGCAACGTCAACCTCAAGATCCTGCTCTTCAACAACCGGATCTACGGCCTCACCAAGGGCCAGTACTCCCCGACCAGCGAGCTCGGCAAGATCACCAAGTCGACGCCGATGGGCTCCCTCGACGCCCCCTTCAACCCCGTCTCCCTCGCCCTGGGAGCCGAGGCGTCGTTCGTGGCCCGCACCGTCGACTCCGACCGCAAACACCTCACCGAGGTGCTGCGCCAGGCCTCCCAGCACAACGGCACCGCGCTCGTGGAGATCTACCAGAACTGCAACATCTTCAACGACGGCGCCTTCGAAGCCCTCAAGGACAAGGACCAGGCCACCGAAGCCGTCATCCGCCTCGAACACGGACAGCCCATCCGCTTCGGCACCGACCACGGCAAGGGCGTCGTCCGCGACCCCGCCACCGGCGACCTGAAGGTCGTCGAAGTCACCCCGGACAACGAGGCACAGGTCCTCGTCCACGACGCCCACGCCACCACCCCCACCACGGCGTTCGCGCTGTCCCGGCTGGCCGACCCGGACACCCTGCACCAGACGCCCATCGGCGTCTTCCGCTCCATCGACCGGCCCGTCTACGACACCCTCATGGCCGAACAACTGGAGACGGCGGTAGAGCGCTACGGCAAGGGCGATCTGAGTGAACTCCTCATGGGCAACGACACCTGGACGCGGGATGAGTGACATGGATGCCACCGACCTGGTTGGCCGGAACTTCCTGAGTGACAACACGTTCGGCGCGTCCCCGGAAGTACTGGAAGCGGTGGCGGCGGCCTCGGCGGGGCACTCCGCTCCGTACGGTGCGGACCCCTGGAGCGAGGCCGTCCGTCACCGGCTCGCGGAGGTGTTCGAGCGGGATGTCGACGTCTTCCTGGTCTCTTCCGGTACGGCTGCCAACGGCCTCGCGCTGTCGTCTCTTTCGCGGCCGTGGGGAAGCGTTCTGTGCCACCCCGACGGCCACATCGACAACGACGAATGCGGGGCCGCCGAGTTCTTCACGGGCGGTTCCAAGGTCGTCACCGTTCCCGGCGCCGGCGGCAAGATAGACCCCGATGCCCTGCAACACGAGCTGCGGCGCCGCGCCGGTGACGTGCACAGCGTGAGGCCCTCGGTGCTGAGCATCAGTCAGGGCACGGAGTCCGGCGGCGTCTACACGCTGGAGGAGATCCGCACGCTGAGCCTGCATGCCAAGTCCGCCGGTCTCGGCGTGCACATGGACGGGGCCCGGTTCGCCAACGCCCTGAGCCGTCTCGGGGCCAGTCCGGCCGAGATGAGCTGGAAGGCCGGAATCGACGTGCTGTCGTTCGGCACCACGAAGAACGGCACGATGACCGCCGACGCGATCGTCTCCTTCCACGCCCCCGCCTCCGCCGAGCTCGCCGCCCGCGTCAAGCGCGCCGGCCAACTCCCCGCGAAGGCCCGCTTCCACGCCGCCCAGCTCGCCGCCTACCTGTCCGACGACCTGTGGCTGCGCAACGCCCGCCAGGCGAACACCCTGGCATCCCGGCTCTGGGACGGCCTGAGGAGGACGCCGGGCGTCGAACTCGGCGGCGAGCCGGGAATGAACCTGGTCTTCTGCACGCTCGCCCCGCCGGTCATCAAGGAACTCCTCTCGGAGGGGTACACCTTCTACCACGACCGCTGGGAGCCGGGCGTCGTACGCTTCGTGACCTCGTTCTCCCACTCCACCGCCGACATCGACCGACTCCTGGCCTCGATCCGCCGGTTCTGCGTCACCGAACCGACGACCAAACGCCTTCCGCGCCCTCGCGACCGATCGCTCCACCACTGCGTGCGGGACTGACATCCGCGTCACCCGTCCCGCTCTTCGACATAGGGTGTTCACGCAACGGCATCGGGCTCGTCCAGGAGGTCACGAGTGGGGCCAGAACCCCCGGCGATTCGCGTACCGGTCGGGGAGGGGTCCGACCAGTGGACGAGCCGAACGACTCAGCGGCGAGTCCTGCTGGTGGTCCACAACGTCACCTCGGCCGGCCGTCTGCTGGACCTGGTGCCGCTGTTCCACGACGACCTCCGAGTCCAGTTGCTGGTCACCTCGACGGGCTCCTCCGCGTTCCAGGCCGGCATCCGCGAGCTCTTCCACGAGCTGCAGCTGCCCGAACTGCCCTGGAGGCAGGCGCTTTCGACTCCGGTGGATCTGGCCGTCTCGGCGAGTTTCGGTGGCGAACTCGACCTGATTCAGGGCAGTTTGACCGTACTTTCCCACGGGGTTGGATACACTAAAAGACTCCGGAAGCCGGAAGCCGGAAGCCGGAAGCCGGAAGCCGGAAGCCGGAAGCCGGAAGCCGGAAGCCGGAAGCCGGAAGCCGGGCCGACGTTCGGACTGTCGCCTGAATGGCTCCTGTCCGGTGGAGAGCCGTTCGTCGACGGGCTCGTCCTCTCCCACCCCGAGCAGCTGGAACGCCTGGCGCGGGTCTGCGCGGAGGCGGTCCCCTCGGCCGTACTCGCCGGGGACCCCTGCTTCGACCGCATGCTCGCGGCGCGTCCGTACCGGGACAGGTTCCGCCGCGCGTTGGGGGTACGCCGGGGGCAGCGGCTCGTCGTCCTGAACTCGACCTGGAACCCCGAGGGGTTCTTCGGCAGCGGGGGCGGGCAGGACGTGCTGCCCGCCCTGCTGCCGAGGCTCGCCGCGGAACTGCCGACCGATGACTACCGTCTGGCCGCCATCCTCCACCCCAACATCTGGTACGGGCACGGCCCGGGCCAGATCCGGGCGTGGCTGGACCGGGCCCGGCGCGACGGGCTGACGCTGATCGACCCGGTCCACGAGTGGCGGCAGGCCCTGCTCGCCGCCGACCTCGTCCTCGGGGACTTCGGCGCGGTCTCCTACTACGCCGCCGCCCTGGGCACGCCCGTGCTCCTGGCCGCCGACGGGGCGGGCGTGCTCGATCCCGAGGCACCGCTCGCGGAGTTCGTCCGTCGTGCGCCCCGGCTCGATCCCCGCGCTCCGCTGCTTCCCCAGGTGGAGCGCGGGATCAGCGCCCCTCGTCCGGACCCCTCCCTCGCCGGGTTCGTCACCTCGGAGCCGGGGCGATCGGCCGAGCTGCTGCGCCGCCACTTCTACGCGCTGATGGACCTTCCCGAACCATCCGGGCCCGCGTCCCTGGAGCCGCTCCCGCTCCCTCCGTACCACCCGGGGAGGGTGACGTCCCCGCTGCACGTACGGACCCGTGTGGAGGAGAGGGACATCGTCGTCGAACGGTCCACCGGGCATCCCGCCGGGGCGGCCGGTGACGCGCACCTCGCCGTGCACGAGGAGACCCGGCATCCGGGCGACCTCGACGTGGCGGACGTGATCCTGCGCGACGGGTCGGCGGACGATCCCCGGCTGGGCGGCCCCGGCGCGTGGACCGCCGAGGTGCTGCGCCTGCACCCCCACTGCTCGACGGCCGTGTACGTGACGGGACCGGACACCTGCCTCGTACGCAGCCGGGGGCGGCACGGCACGTTCCACCTGTCCGCCGACACCGACACCGACACCGGCGCCGAGGCGGACGCGGACCCGGCCGCGTACGCCTCCGCCTTCCACGTCTGGCTGGCGTACGGCGGCGCGGTCCCGGAGCGCGGACTCGTACTCCGGCTGCACGGCGCCGGCGGCGTCCACCCGTTCCGCGTGGAGGCGGGTGGCTGAGCCGCCGCTACCGGGCGGTTCCTGCCTCGCACCGCCGCCGCAGACCGGCGAGGTAGGCACGGTGCGGGGCGGCGGAGGAAGGCAGCAGTGCCTCGGCCTGGGCGATCCCGGCCAGGGCCGCCGTGTCGTCGCCGGCCTCGTGGAGGGTCTCCGCCAGATCCGTGAGGGCACGGGCCTGGTTGTACGCCTCCGGTGGTGCTCCGGTGCGTCCCGCGAAGAAGTCCACGGCGCGGTTCAGGCAGCGGCGGGACTCGTCCAGCCGGTCCATGCCGCGCAGGGCCCGTCCTTGATGGCGCTTGATCAGGGCGAGGGCCCGCGGGAGATCGGCCACGCCTTCCTCGCCGGGTCCGATCCTCCGGTAGACGGACTCGGCCTCGGCGAACCTCTCGTACGCCTCCTCGTACTCCCAGCGGTTGAGGCTCAGCAGGCCCAGCAGCTCCACGGCCGACGCCTCGCCCCGCAGATGGCCGGCGGCCCGTTCGTACGTGACGGCCGCCCGGGCGGCCCGGTTCGCCCGCTCCCACCGTCCCGTCTCCCCCAGGCAGTGGGCCAGCTGGAAGTGGAGCGCCGCCGCCATCCGCTCTTCCGCGCGGCTCTCCTCGGCGCACCGCGCCGCGTCCCGGAGGGCGGGGAGCACCTCGTCCCAGTGCCCCGCCTTCAACTGCAGCGGCCACAGGGAGCGGGCCAGCCACAGGGCGGTGTCGGTCCGCCCGTGCTCCTCGGCCACGAGGACCGCCCGGGCCACGTTGGCGACCTCCGCGGCCAGGACCGCGATGCCGTCGGGGACGGATCCGGAAGCAGCCCGGTACTCCTCCGGGACCTCGGTCCGCCAGCTCTCCGGCAGGGCCGCGCGGGACGCGGGCAGCACCCGGGCGAGCAGCGCGTCGAGGACCCGGTCCACGGCATCCGCGCACTTCCCGACCCCGTACTCGGCGGTGGCGGTCTCGGCCAGCTGCCTCCTGATCTCGGGCCGGAAGCGGTACCGCAGGTCGGGCAGCGCGTCCAGCAGTCCGACGTCCACCGCCTCGTCGAGCAGCCGGGCGGCCGTCGCCTCCTGGACGTCGGCGGCGGCCGCCGCGATCGTGGCACTGACGGAGGGCCAACCGCCGAGCGCGGTGAGCCGGCACAGGCGCAGCGCCTCCGGGCCGAGCCGGAGCGACGCGAGGTGCCCGGCGGTCCGCACGGGATGTTCCGGCCATGCCCCGCTCCGGTCCTCGGACGGGGACTCGCCCTCATCCCGGAGCAGCAGCCGTGCCTCCGCGTGGAGGGCGAAGGCGTTGCCCCGGCAGCGTTCGAGCACGCCGGGCAACTGTGCCTTGACCCGGGCGGCGTACTCCGGACCGGCCACCTTCCGCACGAGCTGCTTCGCATGCCGGTCGGACAGCGGCGGTACGGCGACGCGCTCGGCCTCCAGCAGCAGCGGCGGTCCGGACACGACCACCACCAGCAGGACGTCGGGCGTCGACGGTACGAGAGCGCGGACCTGCGCCAGAGAGGTCGTGTGGTCGATCACCACGAGCGCCCTCCGCTCCGCGGTGAGCTGCCGGTACAGCCGCTCGCGGCCCTCCTCGGTGGCCGGAACCAGCTCGGGATCCACGTCCATCTCGCGCAGCAGCCGCAGCAGGACACCTGCCGAATCCGGCCCGCTCTCCCCGGACCCGGCACGCAGATCGACGTAGTACTGCCCGTCGGGGAACCGGTCACGCGTCTCCGCCGCCAACCGCAGCGCCACCGACGTGGACCCACTGCCCGCGGGCCCCGACAACAGGACCACCCGCGGCCGCCCCTCCCAGGGACGGTCGGCCTCCCGCACCAGCTGCTTGAGCACCTTCTCCTGATTGGTGAACGCCCACGGCGCCGGGGGCATCGTGCCCCGGGACGCTTCGACAGCCCCGCCCGCCACCCCCTCCAGCATCAGCGCCCACTCCCCGGCCCTCCGCGGATCACCCCCCAGCCGCGCATGCACACGCCCCGCCAACGCCCGCCGCTCCTCCGCCCCCTCCGGCAACGGCGTCTCCCGCCCCAACGTCCGCCTCACCAGCGCCCCCACCGACAACGTCAGGTTCTTCCCGATCTCCCCCGCGGCCCCGTTCCCCACCCCCAGCAAAAACGTGGTCAGCGCCCCGAGCGCCACAACCTCCAACACGTCGGCCCCTCCCCCTGCTCCCCAGCCCAACTCCTGCCGGACTGTATCGCCACGCCTCCAGATCCCGGAAACGCCCACACCCCAGTAACTCCCCCACGCCACCGGATACATGTGGCACCGATCAACCGCGAACAAACCGGTACGACAAAGGGGCGCAGCACCAAGCCACGCCCCCTCGACCAACCATCGTCACGACACACAGGCCCTGTGCCGTCCGATGTGACCCGCTACTTCACCGGCTCCAGGATGGCGACGCACTCCACGTAATGCGTCATCGGACAAGATCCGTCCCTGGTCCTCTGCAGGCTCCCCTCCGTTTACACCGCGAGGCTGAGGAACGCGGCAGGCAGGCCGAAGGAGCTCTGGGTGATACGTCGAGGCTGTCGAAGAGTGGGACTTGACGTACTGCGTACGGGCACGAAGCGTCTCGATCACGTATCACAGGAGTTGCTGGAGCCCCATGCGTGACTCGACGAACCCAGCGCGCCTCCGACGTGTGCAGAGCGCGCCGGTCTGTCTGACTACCGCAGATCGTGACGACTGCCGCTCTGATCGAGACCTGGCCCGAGCGCCCCGTCCGTGGTGGCTTGTCGCGTGCCTCGTATGGGCTTGACCACGTGTCAGTATCCATCTGATTTCGACAGCTGTAAGAGTTTAGTGGGGGGATTGTGCAACCGAAGAGAAGCAGAGCACTACCCGGTGCGCAGGGGGCGGGCAGGTGGCGACAGAATGATCGGTACACAGGTCGCATCGTCCTCGCGCTTACGGCGAGCCTGGTGGCACAGGCGTTGATGGCGCCGGGTTGGGCCGCCGACGCGGACGCCGTGGGTCTGGCCGGTTCCAGCGCCGAGGCCACCGTGCCGGAGTTGGATCCGACGGGGCCTGCGGAGGCAGCGGACGAGAACGCCGCCCGACTGCTGGCCCGATTGCAGCAGCGCCGCATCGAGGTCCTCGAGGAGCGGTCCGAGGACACGTCGGTCTTCGTGAATCCCGACGGGAGCACCACCGTCGAGGCGTACACCGGTCCGGTGCGGATCAAGAACGCCGATGGGCAGTGGGAGGACGTCAACACCGATCTGGTGGACACCGGCGCGAACCTCACGCCGGTGGCGACGCCGGCACAGGTTCAGATATCCGACGGCGGGGCCGGCGTGCTTGCCTCGGTGAAGGACGGGAAGCACCTGTTCGGGCTGAAGTGGGGGCAAGCCCTTCCTGCCCCTGAGATCAACGGGGACACGGCGACCTACGCGCTCGGTCCCGGCCAGTTGATGACAGTACAGGCGCTGCCGCAGGGCTTCGAGCAGTCGGTCGTGCTCACCGAGCGTCCCGACAGGAAGCTGGAGTACCGCTTTCCGCTGTCCTTGACAGGGCTGAAGCTGTCGCAGGCGGAGAATCGGCATCTGCTCCTGGAAAGCGCCTCCGGTGATGTGATCGCGGAAGCTTCCGCGCCGATGATGTGGGATTCGAGCATCGACCCCGCTTCCGGCGACCCCGCGCACCGGGCCGAGATCGAGACCCGCCTGGAGGCGGCCGCGGACGGCAGTACGGTTCTGGTGCTCGCACCCGACCCCGAGTTCCTCGCCTCGCCGGATGTGACCTACCCGCTGACTCTGGACCCCATCTCCACCCTGGCCGCCTCGACCGACACCTGGGTGGCGACCAACTACCCGGACTCCCAGCGCGGTTCCACCGAGCTCAAAGCCGGAACGTACGACGCCGGCACCACCGTCGCCCGCTCGTACCTGAAGTTCGACGTGTCCCGGTTCGCGGGCAAGCACATCATGGACACGAACCTCACCCTCTACTCGTACTACTCCTCCACCTGCTCCACCGGCGGTTCGGGAGTGCAGGTCCGGCGGATCACGGCCGACTGGGACCCGTCCGCCGTCACCTGGGGTGCCCAGCCGGCCACCACCACCACCGGGGCGATCACGAACAAGGCCGCTCTGGGCCACGACTCCTCCTGCCCGGCCGGCACCATGGAGTTCGACACGGACGCGATCGTGCAGGCGTGGGCCGACGGTGCCGCGAACTACGGCTTCCAGGTGCGCGGGAGCGACGAAAACGATTCGCTGACGTGGCGGCGTTTCCGTTCGGCCAACTACACCGCCGACGCGGACTCGGCCACCGAGCCGCATCTGACGGTCATCTACAACACGCCGCCGCCCGTACCCACCCTGCTCTCACCGGCGGCCGGCGCCGCGACGAGCGACACCACCCCGGCCCTTTCGGTGCAGATCACCGATGCCGACGGCGGAGACGCCTCGGGCAAGGTCGTCGGTGACGTCCAGATCTGGGCCGAGAACGGGACGGCGCCACTCCAGTCCGGCAACACCGGCTGGATTCCCAACGGCACGGCCGGAAGCTGGTCCCCGCCGACCGCGCTGCCCGCCGGCACGTACAAGTGGCGGACCCGTTCGGGCGACGGCACGGACAACAGCCCGTGGAGCGCCTTCCGCACGGTCGTCGTCGACACCGCGGCCCCCGCGGCGCCGACGGTGACGAGCGGCAGCCACCCGTCACAGTCCACCTGGTACGCCTCCAAGGACTTCACCGGATCCGTCACCGCCGGCGACACCAGCGGCATCGAGGGCTACGCGGTGCTCATCGACCGCTCCGCGACGACCTCGCCGGCGACCACGGTCACCCAGAAGGGCACCGCCGTCTCCACGGCGGGCCTCGCCGACGGCACCTGGTACGTCCACGCACGGGCCAGGGACAATGCCGGCCTGTGGTCGGCGGCGACGCACTTCGCGGTCCACGTGGACACCACCGCTCCGGGCGTCCCCCTGGCGGTCGCTTCCGGCACGCACCCGCTGGAGACGTCCGTCTACCCGTCGAAGACCGCGTCGTTCACCTGGACCGCTCCGTCCGACGCCTCCGGCGCGGCCGGATACGCCGTTGTGGTGGACCAGGCGGCGGCCACCGTACCGGCCACCACGAGCACGTACGTCACCACGACGACGTACGGTGCCACCGTCGCCGGCAACGGGACCTGGTACCTGCACGTCCGTACGCGTGACAAGGCAGGCAACTGGGGAACATCGGCGGCCCACTTCAAGTTCGCGGTCGACACGAGCCTGTCGCCGACCCCGACGATCACCTCGTCCAGCCACGCCGACCAGGGCCACGCCTACGCGAACGGATCCTTCACCGCGAACTGGACCGCTCCGGCGGCGGACACGGCCGGGTACAGCCTGACCGTGGACGGCGCCGCCGACACGACGCCCGACACCACCGTCGACACCACCGGCACGAGCTACGGCGTCACCAAGGGCGACGGCACGTGGTACCTCCACCTGCGCGCGGTGGACACCGCCGGGAACTGGGGCGCCACCACGCACTTCCGCTTCACCGTCGACACCACCGCGCCCACGGCCCCCGAGGTGTCCTCGGCCGACTTCCCCCGGGACGCGTGGGCGGCCGGCCCGGACATCGCGGGAACCTTCACCCTCGCTCCGGGCGGCTCCGACGTCTCGCTGGTGCGGTACCGCATCGACGACGAGATCGGGAACGAGGGCGACGAGGAGGGGACGCTCGGCACGGACGGCAGCCCGATCACCCTCGCCTACACCCCGGTGGGCGAAGGCGCGCACACCCTGTACGTCTCGTCCGTCGACGGCGCCGGCAACGTCTCCGCCGAACGGTCCTGGCGTTTCTTCGTGGGTACCGCGGAGATCATCTCGCTCAGCGATGCCCAGGTCGTCCGTGGCGCCGTCGAGCTCGCCGCGGTGGCTCCGTCCGATGCCACCGCGGTCACCTTCCGCTATCGCACCGGCAGTACGGGCACCTGGACCACCGTCCCCGCCTCCGACGTCGTCGGCAGCGACGGCGCGGCGGTGACATGGCCGCAGAGCATGTTCGAGGGGGTGTCCGACAAGCTGACGTGGAACATCGCGGCCGGCGTGCAGGACGGCCCGCTCGAGATCGCCGCCGAGTTCGCGGGTACCGGTGCGCTGCCCGGATCCCGGCCCACGACCGTCACGCTCGACCGGACGGCCGTCGTACCGCCGGAAGCCGACGCGCCGCTGGACGACTTCATCCGGGACGAAGGAGCCGGCCGCCTCGACCGTCAGCGCACCCTGGACGACTTCAGGGCGTGGATCAACGAACTGCCGGACGTCGAGGCGAACGGGTTCGTGGGAACGGTCCACGACGCCGATGCCCTGTCGGTCGTCCTGCTCTGGCACGGCGACTCCGCGCAGCGGACGCAGATCGCACAGGAGGCGGCCGCCCGCGGCATCACCCTGACCGTCGAACAGCGGAACCACGACACGGCCCAGTTGGACGGTGCGACGGACGCCACGCTCGCACAGGCCGAGGCGGGCACGTGGGCGGGCT
Source organism: Streptomyces sp. NPDC021012 (assembly GCF_044333355.1). NCBI lineage: Bacteria > Bacillati > Actinomycetota > Actinomycetes > Kitasatosporales > Streptomycetaceae > Streptomyces > Streptomyces sp. NPDC021012. Next base: position 24,057 of record NZ_JBIRQU010000014.1, on the reverse strand, counting down.
TCCAGATCGCCTACATCGCCGGAGTCACGGCCGACTTCGACGGCATCGAAGTGCACGGCACCTACACCAACACGGCGGCCAACCTCGCCGTGAGCGAGCCCGGAACCAGTACCGGCACGGCGCCGATCTCTCCGGGCGAGATCAACGGCGTGCCGGTCAAGATCATTACGGATACCCAGGCGGAGACCACCGCCGCCACCCGCTCCAACGACTTCTCTCCGTTCAACGCGGGCGGGCTGATGTTCAGCCCCAGGCAAGGCTCCATCTGCTCGACGGGCTTCTCCATCAAGATCTCCGGAAAGGCCTACGTCACCACCGCGCGCCACTGCACGGCTCAGGACTACCAAGCGTTTGACGGAAGGGCCACATACGGCAGGGGTGTACGCAACGCCGGTGGTGGATCACGCGTCCTGTCCGCCAAGGGATCGGCTCTGATGTTCGACGGAGCCTGGAACAACCGGGCAGGGTACAACAAGCGCGTCGTCGGTTACGACGACCTGGGCATCGGCGACAAGGTGTGCACCAGCGGCGGCAACACCGGTGTCCACTGCAACATCAAAGTCGACAAGATGAGGGTCCGGTTCGACGACAAGACAGGGATGGGGGCCTTCGACACCATCCACGGAACCCAGATGTCGTCGAACCAGATCGCCACGATGCAGGGAGACAGTGGCGGCCCTGTGCTCACACTGGCCGGCGACGGCAAGGTGTACGCGGCGGGCATGATCCAGGGCGGTGACAAGCCCGTCCGCAGTTGCGGTCCTTCGGCCCTGACCATGGGAGCCTGCGGCAAGGGCGTGCTCTTCAGCTCGATGCGCACCGTCGTGAGGTCGATCTCCGGCGCCTCGCTGGTCACGTGGTGACCGGCCCACGTCCATGTGACCGCTGACCGACCGGACGTCCGAAGCGTGGTCCCCGGCCGCCTGAACAGGCGGCCGGGGACCACGCTCTTTCGCACTGCACAAAGTGCCCCTCGCATGACGTCTAGAGAATGAAACGCCGTCGTGGGCGGCGCGAACAAGGAGGCATCCCATCGAGACGCTTGAGGAGTTCCTCAGCGCGCACCTGCCGGAGCTCGGCCGCTTCACCGGGGCAATGACCGGAGACCCGCATCTGGCCGAGGACATACTCTCGGACGCGCTGGTCGTGGTGGTGTCGCGCTGGCGGCGGATCTCACGGGCCGAGCACCCGCTGGCCTACGTCCGCAAGATCGTGGTCAACACCTATCTGTCGGACCGCCGGAAGGCAGCGCGGCGCCGCACCGAACCCGTCCGGGAAGCGGCCGTCCTCGACCGTCCCGTGCCGGACGGCGGTGACGACCTGGTCCGCCGGGACCAGGTGGCGCGGCTCCTCGCAGCGCTGCCCCCGCGCCAAAGAGCGGCAGTCTGCCTGCACTACCTGTACGACATGGACGACCGGCAGATCGCCGATCTCATCGGCTGTACGCCGGCCACGGTCCGGTCGCACCTCTCCCAGGCCCGCGCCGCCATGCGGCTCGCGCCCACAACCGACAGGAGCTGACGAGCGTGCATCCACTCGACGAGAAGGACATCCTCGCGTCCCTGGCGGCCGCCTCCGCCCCCGAACCGGAGCGGGTACTGGCGGCCGTGCGGCGGAAGCGGACCCGACAGCTCCGCCGGAGGGCCGCAGTCGCCGTCGGCGCACTGGCGGTCGTCGCGGCGGGCCTCTCTCTCACCCGGGGCGTTCCCGGCTTCCACGACGCACAGGAACCGCCGGCCGTCGCCCTCGGAGTGAACGCGTGCGCGGACAAGCCGTGGGAAGAGACCTTCTCCTACGCCCGGGAGACCGGCGGCTCGTTCGTCGTGGCCAAGGGCACCCTCACGGGACGGAACCACACCATGGCGCGCACCGGCGAGAGGATGTACGAGATGCGCCTCTCCGGTGTCCGCACCTTCTTCGGCCCCTCTGTCGCTGAAGGGGCTCTCGTCTGGATTCCCACCGACACGACCAGCGCCGGCCCCATCGCAGGGCAGCCCTCGGGATCGCTCTGGGCGACCGACGGATCCCTCATGGCCTTCCTGAACCCCACCCCGCTCGCCCGGGAGGAGCTTCCCGGCCCCTTCACGCGGATCGCCCCCGTGGTCGGTGACCGGCTCATCAGCAGTGCGGCGGGCTGCTGGGGTCCGGGAGGCCTCGCCTCCGCGCCGTACTCCGGCGGACTGGCCGAGATCCCTGCCAGTAATTCCTATCGGCGCGCAGCCGTCACTGGTATCCGATCGATCTCCCTGGAGGAGGTGGAACGCATCGCCCGACACGTGGCTGGGGCAGACAACTGAGAGGGCGCTTGAAGTAGGCACATTGCCGCCTATGCCCTAGTGGGTTCCTCGCCAGGATGGTGTGATCTCGTCCGTTACGCTTTTGGCGAGGTTGTCGATCGAGGCGACGCAGATCATGGCTTCGGAGCTGGCGGTGAGGGTCTCGTCGTCGTGGGCGAGTCGGCGGCGCATCATGATCCATCCGATACCCCGCTCCACTACCAATCGCCTTTTCACGACGTGAAAGCCGCGAACTCCGGGGTTTCTGTGGCCGACTTCGACGTCGATTCCGAGTTGCGCGCCGCGCTCGACGGCGGCCTTCTCGAAGCCGGTGCCGACCCAGCTCTTCGAGATGCTCCGGCAGGTCTTCTTGACCTGGTCGAGGAGGCGTATCCCCAGGGCGTTCTCGGAGAGGCTCGCGGCGGCGACGGCCACTGCGAGGATCAGGCCGATGGTGTCGGTGAGGATGCCCCGCTTGCGGCCTACGGTCTTCTTCGCGGCGTCCGTTCCCCGGCTGGTCAGGGGCACGTGATTCCCTCGTCGCGCCAGACCGCGTAGTAGGCGTAGACGGTGCCGTGGCTCGGGAAGTCGTGCGGGACGTATTTCCAGGGGATTCCGGTGCGGTTCACGTAGAGGATCGCGTTGAACACGTCGCGGAGTTCGACTTTCGCCGGCTGTCCGGTGGGGCGGCGATCGAGCCGGGCTTTCCGCCATGCCGTCAGGGTCGGCTCGATCAGGGCCCATCGGGCGTCGGACGGGAGCTCACGCTCAATGAGCCTCGCCCAGCGGCACGGTTCTACGGCCCGTTTGACTGGACGGTCGTGTTCGGTCCCCTCCGAGGCCGAGAATCGGTGCGGTGCCTCGCTCGTCGGAGTTCGTTGTCGTTGATGTGCGATAGAACTGTCGTCGCACGGTCCACTGTTCGCGCCCGCAATGCGGGGTTCGGGAGGGGGACGCAATGAGCGGTCTGGCACCACACCTCAGGTTCATCGCCGAAGGAATGATCAAGGGCGCGATGGGCCTGACCGACACGATGCGCGGGGTTCGGGACACTGCCATCGCGCTGTATCACGAACTGGACGGGCAGCGCGGGATGGCCGGGGACGATGAGGCCGGACGCGCGTTCGCGAAGGTTTACCGAGCCGCTGCCGGGGTCGCGCTGGACAAGATCGGGGCCAGCTCCTACGTACTCGGAGAGGCCAGTCGGGGGCTCATGCGCAATGCGCGGGAGTTCATGGCGCAGGAGAGCGCGATCGTCGCCTCGCTGCTCGGCAAGCAGCCCGACCTGGTCTCCGGCATGGGTGACCCCGGGGAGGGTTGCCCGGAGAACTACCTCGGTCTGGGCCGCGAGCTTCCGGAAGTGGTCGGGGAGACAGCCTGGTACGAGCAGTACGCACCGGGCGGCACCGACCGCTTCCGCGGATCGCCGGAGAAGATCCGTGCGGTCGCCGATTGCTGGCGGCGCGGCGGCAAGCTGATGCTGCGCTTCCTGGAGGACGCCCAGGCATCTGCCATGACGGCCGACAAGGCGCACTCCGGGGAGGCCGCCGATGCCTTCCGGGCCTACTTCAAGACGTCCGTCGGGCTCACTTGCCCGCCCTCCCAGGTCCAGGAGGACGAACCGCTCGTCGCCAATCTCGTGGCCGCCTGCAACGAGATCGCCAAGGCGTGCGACCGCTACGCCGAGCACGTCGAGGCGGCCGAGAAGGCGATCCAGCAGCACAAGCTGGATCTCTTCGCGGTGGACTTGCCGTGGGACAGCCCTCTGTTCGGAGGCAACGGCTTCGACGGGGGCCTCCTCGACGCCGTTCTGGACGACCCGTGGATCCGCCGACTGGGAGAGGCGGGACATGCCCTGGACTCGGCCGAGAAGCGCGTCAGGCTTCCCGCGGGCGGAGGGGGGCCGAGTGCGCCTGGGCTGCCGTTCCTGCCTCCGCTCATCCCGGTGCCGGTTCCGGTACCTGCCCCGGTACCGCTGGTCCTCGCGTCGTACAGCGGAGGAATACCAGGAATCGTCCCCGCGGTCTACAGGGACCCCGATCCCGGTATCCCGTGGCGCGACCCGATCCCCCCGGCCGCCGTCCCGCCACCCCGGCTGCTGACTCCGGAGGAACGCAAGGAGTTCGTCGCCTGGGTGAACACCCTGAAGCCGGCCCACTTCGGTGGCAAGTCGGATCCCACGACCCCTGAGAACGTCTACCAATTGCGGATCGCCGGCTACCCCGAGCGCGTCATCCCCTTGCCCAAGGACTACGAGAAGCCCGCCATCGGCGCGGACGGCATGCGTCCGGCGGACGGAATGATGGTCGACGCCAAGTACGTGCAGGATGCCGACGACGACTGCAGGAAGAACACCTGGCGCCGCCCGTCCACCTTCGAGATCGAGGACGAGTACAAACCGGACGGCACGAAGAAGTGGAACCGGAAGGACATCCTGATCGGCAGGGACGAGAGCGAGCTGGAGAAGTACCGGCAGGCGATGAACGAGCACCAGCAGATCCGGGGTCTGGAGATCGTCACCAACGACAAGGAAGCCGCGGCGTACTGGCAGACACTCATGGCCCTCCAGCAGCTTCCCGGAACCGCCCGGTACGTGAAGTGACCCACCCCAGGAAGGATGCATCCCATGACGCACGATGACGACGACCGGACCACCTTCTTGTTCTACGCCCCGGAGCGGGAACCGCACGCCTGGGGTCTCGAACTGGCCGGCCTCGGCGAAGCCCTGCGGGAATCGTTCCCCGAGGTCCGCTACAAGGTCCGCCAGGACCGCACGCACCAGGGCGAGCCGTACCTCTCCTTCTGGGCGGGCACCGGCGAAGGCACCGAGTACGACGGCACCGCCACCGTCCACGGGCGGGACTGCGTCATGCTGGCCGACACCACAGCAGGCGAGGCAGCCCCCTTCCTGCTCTGGCTGCGCGACACCTATCTGCCCGCCCCCGACCTCGTCCGCTTCAGCAGCGAGACGGCCGTGGAACGGGGCATCGAGACGGACTGGCGCCTCCCCGCCGACGGCGACATGGCGCGGGTGGCCGACGAACTCCGCCACCACCTCTCGGTCGTGGAAGGGGCCTGACTCACTCCACCGGAGGGTAGGGCAGTGCACGGTGTTCGTCGGGCCTGGCCGACCCCTCGTTTCCGACGCCCCATCAGAACGAGCGTCAAATGGGCGTCACGAGCGTCATCTCAGCGTCAAGACATCGCCCGTAACGCCCACACGGCACCTACCGCGCACCCGCAAAACCCCAGGTCAGGCGTCCTTCTTCACCGGCTCCAGAATCGCCACGCACTCCACGTGGTGCGTCATCGGGAACAGGTCGAACGCCCGCAGCGTGCGGACGCGGTAGCCGCGTTCGGCGAAGTAGGCGAGGTCGCGGGCGAGGGCTGCCGGGTCGCAGGCGACGTAGGCGATGCGGCGGGCGCCGAGGCCGGCGAGGTGGTGGACGGTCTGCTTGCCGGCGCCGGCGCGGGGCGGGTCGAGGACGATGAGGTCGACCTCGGTGATGCCGGTGCGGGGGAGGACGGATTCGACCTTGCCCTGTTCGATGCGGACGCGGGGGAAGCCGGCCAGGTTGTGGCGGGCGTCCTCGACGGCGCGCTTGCCGGACTCGATGCCGAGGACCGCGCCCTGGTCGCCGACGCGGTCGGCGAGGGCGCCCGCGAAGAGGCCGACGCCGCAGTAGAGGTCGAGGGCGGTCTCGCCCTTGCGGGGGGTGAGGCCCTGCATGACGGCGAGCATGAGGGTCTGCGCGGCCTTCGGGTGGACCTGCCAGAAGCCGCCGCTGCCGACGCGGTAGGTGCGGTCGTCGGCGCGCTCGCGGACGAAGGCGCGGCCGTGGACGCGGTGGACCCCGCCGTCCTTCTCGTCGACGCGCATGACGGAGACGGGCTTGTCCAGCTCTACCAGGGGGAGGCGGGCGCCGGGGCGGGGGGTGAGGATGACCTGGCGGTCGTTCGAGCCGGAGGCGGCGATGGCCTCGATGGCGGCCATGCCCTTCCAGTCGCGCTTCTCGATGCCCAGTTCCGAGACGCCCTCGGCCGCGATCATGCAGTGGTCGATGACCTCGACCTCGTGCGAGCGGTGCTTGCGCAGGCCCGCGTGGCCCTCGGCGTCGACGGCGTACTGGACGCGGGTGCGCCACTGCGGGACCTCGCCCGCAGGCAGCTTGTCGCCCTCGGCCGGCATGACCGTGCCGTCCCAGCCCGCCTCCTCCGGGGTGAGCCCGGCCAGGCGCAGGAGCTGCTCGGCGATGACCTCGCCCTTGAGGCGGCGCTGGGCGCCGGGCTTGGCGTGCTGCCAGTCGCAGCCGCCGCACTTGCCGGGGCCGGCGAAGGGGCAGGGGGCTTCCACGCGGTCCTTGGAGGCGTCCAGGATCTCGATCGCGTCGGCGCGCAGGAAGCGGGAGGTCTCCTCGCCCTCGGTGACCCGCACCCGGACCCGCTCGCCGGGCAGCGCGTGGCGGACGAAGAGGACCCGGCCGGCCTCCGTACGGGCGATGCAGTGCCCGCCGTGGGCGACCGGGCCGACCTCTACCTCGTACTCCGCCCCGACCAGCGACGTAACAGGGGTGTTCTGCATGGTGGGGAGTCTCCAAAGGGAAGTGCAAAGGGAAGTACAAGGGCTGGTACAAGCGGAAGTGGGCTGCCGTTCGGACGGCAGCCCACCAGTCTAGTTGTTCTTCGCGGCTGGTTCCTTCTGGCGCTTCTCCACCGGGCCGCGGCGGACGGAGCCCGGAGCGTTCCACTCCTGGCGCTTCCTGGCCCGCTTCTTCGCGGCCTCGGAGGACTGGAGCTGGTACGGGACCGAGGTGACCATGACGCCGGGGGTGAAGAGGAGCCGGCCCTTGAGGCGCAGGGCGCTCTGGTTGTGGAGCAGGTGCTCGTACCAGTGGCCGACGACGTACTCGGGGATGTAGACCGAGACGGCGTCGCGCGGGCTCTCCTGCCGCAGGTTCTTGACGTACTCGATGACCGGGCGGGTGATCTCGCGGTACGGCGAGTCGAGGATCTTGAGCGGGACGTTGATGCCGCGCCGCTCCCACTCCTCCTTGAGCGCCTTCGTCTCGACCGGGTCGACGTTGACGGTGAGCGCTTCGAGGTCGCCGGGGTGCATGAGCTTGGCGTACGCGAGGGCCCGCAGGGTGGGCTTGTGGAGCTTGGAGACGAGGACGAGCGAGCGGACCCGGGAGGGCCGGACGTACTCGTCGGGGCGTTCCTCGGCCGCGGCGATCTCGGCGGCCACGGAGTCGTAGTGGCGGCGGATCGCGGTCATCGTCACGTAGAAGATCACCATGCCGAGCAGGGCGACCCAGGCGCCGTGGGTGAACTTGGTGGCGAGGACGACGACGAGGACGAGGCCGGTGAAGAAGGCGCCGAAGGCGTTGATCGCGCGGGAGCGGAACATGTGGCGGCGCTTGGCCTGGTCGCGCTCCTCCTTCAGGTGCCGGTTCCAGTGCCGGACCATGCCGATCTGGCTGAGCGTGAAGGAGACGAAGACGCCGACGATGTAGAGCTGGATCAGCCGGGTGGAGTCGGCGCCGTAGATCCAGACGAGGAGGGCGGCGGCGCCGGCGAGGAGCACGATGCCGTTGGAGAACGCGAGGCGGTCGCCGCGGGTGTGCAGCTGGCGCGGCAGGTAGCGGTCCTGGGCGAGGATCGAGCCGAGGAGCGGGAAGCCGTTGTACGCGGTGTTGGCGGCCAGGAAGAGGACGAGCGCGGTGGCGGCGGCGAGGACGACGAAGAAGAACGTTCCGTCGCCGAAGACCGCGGCCGCGACCTGGGAGATCACCGGGTCCTGGACGTAGCCCTCGCCGACCGGGACGCCGTTGTGCAGCAGCTGTTCGGCGGGCTTCTCGGCCATCCGGACGTCGGTGGCCGTGGCCAGGAAGATGATGCCGCAGAACATGGTGACGGCCAGGCCGCCCATGAGGGCGAGCGTGGTGGCGGCGTTCTTCGACTTCGGCTTGCGGAAGGCGGGGACGCCGTTGGAGATGGCCTCGACGCCGGTGAGGGCGGCACAGCCGGAGGAGAAGGCGCGCAGCAGCAGGAAGACCAGGGCGAACCCGGCGAGGCCCTGGTGCTCGGCCTTGATCTCGAAGTCGGCGGTGGGGGCCTGCATGGTGTCGCCGAGGACGAGGCCGCGCCAGGCACCCCAGGCGATCATGATGAAGACGCCCGCGACGAAGACGTACGTCGGGATGGCGAAGAGGCTGCCCGACTCCTTCACGCCCCGGAGGTTCATGAGGGTGAGGAGGATGATGACCGCGATTGCCGAGGGCACCTTGTGCTCGACGACGAACGGGACGGCCGAGCCGAGGTTCTCGATGCCCGAGGCGATCGACACGGCGACGGTCAGGACGTAGTCGACGAGCAGGGCGCTCGCGACGGTGAGTCCGGCCTTCGGCCCGAGGTTGGTGGTGGCGACCTCGTAGTCGCCGCCGCCGCTCGGGTACGCGTGCACGTTCTGCCGGTACGAGGCGACCACCGTGAACATCAGGACGACGACCGCGAGAGCGATCCACGGGCTGAAGTGGTAGGCCGACAGTCCGGCGACGGAGAGGACGAGCAGCACCTCGCCGGGTGCGTACGCCACCGAGGACAGCGGGTCGGAGGCGAAGACGGGGAGGGCGATCCGCTTCGGGAGGAGGGTCTCTCCCAGCTTGTCGCTGCGCAGGGCCCGCCCGATCAGGATCCGTTTGGGCACGTCGGTCAGTTTGGACACGGAGAGGATCGTAAGCGTTCGAAAAGAGCCACGCGCACCGGCACCCCCGATCCGCACCGAATCTCCCTGACTACCACCTCCGGTGCGGTCCCCGCCAGCGTTGCCGCTTAAGCTCGGACCGGGCGACCCGTCGGGGTGTCGCCCGCCACGGCCCGGGCCGATCGGGCGAGGAAAGTTGTGAGCAGCGTGTATTCGCAGGTCAGCAAGACGATCAGGAGTGCGGGGTAAGGGGACGTGCACATCGTCATCATGGGCTGCGGGCGAGTGGGAGCCGCTCTCGCGCAGACCCTCGAACAGCAGGGGCACACCGTCGCGGTCGTGGACCAGGACCCGACGGCTTTCCGTCGTCTGGGCTCCGGTTTCGGCGGCCGCCGGGTCACGGGTGTGGGTTTCGACCAGGACACGCTGCGTGAGGCCGGGATCGAGGAGGCCGGTGCCTTCGCCGCGGTGAGCAGCGGCGACAACTCCAACATCATCGCGGCGCGGGTCGCGCGCGAGATGTTCGGCATCGAGAACGTGGCGGCGCGGATCTACGACCCGCGGCGCGCCGAGGTCTACCAGCGCCTCGGGATCCCGACGGTCGCGACGGTCCGCTGGACCGCCGACCAGATGCTCCGCCGGCTGCTGCCCTCGGGCGCCGAGCCGCTGTGGCGCGACCCGAGCGGTGGCGTCCAGCTCGCCGAGGTGCACACCTCCGCGGCGTGGATCGGTCACAAGGTGAGCCGTCTCCAGGAGGAGACCGGTGTCCGTGTCGCCTTCCTCACCCGGCTGGGCGAAGCGATTCTGCCGACCTCGCAGACGGTGCTCCAGGAAGGTGACCTGGTGCACGTGATGATGCGTACGGACGAGATCGCGAAGGTCGAGGCGGCCTTCGCCGAGGGTCCCGAGGAGGGCGGTCACTGATGCGTGTCGCTATTGCGGGCGCGGGTGCGGTGGGCCGGTCCATCGCGGGCGAGCTCCTGGAGAACGGCCACGAGGTCCTGCTGGTCGACAAGGCGCCGACCGCCATCTCGGTGGAGCGGGTGCCGCAGGCGGAGTGGCTGCTCGCCGACGCCTGCGAGATCACCTCGCTGGACGAGGCGGCGCTCCAGCGCTGCAACGTCGTGATCGCGGCGACCGGTGACGACAAGGTGAACCTGGTCGTCTCGCTGCTCGCCAAGACCGAGTACGGCGTGCCGCGCGTGGTCGCCCGGGTGAACAACCCGAAGAACGAGTGGCTGTTCAACGAGGCCTGGGGCGTGGACGTGGCCGTCTCGACGCCGCGCCTGATGTCGGCCCTGGTCGAGGAGGCGGTGAGCGTCGGCGACCTGGTCCGGCTGCTGCGCTTCAGCCACGGCGACGCGAACCTGGTCGAGCTGACGCTCCCGCCGGAGTCGGCGGTCGCCGGCACCGCCGTCGGGGACGTGGCCTGGCCGCAGGACACCTCGCTGGTGACGATCATCCGCGGTTCGCGGGTGCTGACGCCGGGCCCCGAGGAGACCCTGGAGGCCGGCGACGAGCTGCTGTTCGTGGCCGCGCAGGCCCGCGAGGAGCAGCTGGAGGACCTCCTCCAGGTCCGCCGGGAGACCCCCGAGTCCTGACCTCCGGAGTACGTACGCGGAAGGGCCCGGACCTGACGAACAGGTCCGGGCCCTTCCGCGTACCGCTTCTCAGGCCTCCGGGTGGCGCTGCGCCGCCGCGGCCGCCTTGCGCTCCTTCTCGGCGAGCTCCTCGGCCTCCATCTCGGCGAAGACGTCGATCGGCGCCGGGGCCTTCGCGAGGAACACCCAGGTGAGGTAGACCGCGAGCAGGAACGGCGGGATCTTCAGGGCGACCGAGACCCAGCCGAACTTGGTCGGGTCGGCCCACCAGTACAGCGGGAAGAGGATCGCGACCTTCGCGAGCAGGATCAGGCCCCAGGCCCAGCTGGCCTTCGTGTACGCCTTCTTGCGGCCGGGGTTGCGGGTGCGCCAGGAGAGGTTCTCCTTGAAGACCGGGCCGAGGATCAGGCCGATCAGGGGCACTCCGGCGAGCGCGGTGATGATGTACGCCAGGGCGAGGCCCAGGGTGTACAGCATGCCCGGCAGGTAGAAGTCCTTGGCGTTGCCCGTCATCATCGCGAAGACCACGCCGAAGCCGACGCCGAAGACGCCGCTGAAGGCGTGCTTGACGGTGTCCCGGCGGATCAGCCGGACGGCCACCAGGACCAGCGAGACCGCGAGCGCGGCGATCGCGGAGACGTGCAGGTCCTTGTTGATCGTGAAGATCGTGACGAACAGCAGGCCGGGCAGGACCGTCTCGATCATGCCCCGCAGGCCGCCGAAGGCCTCGAAGAGCGCGGCCTCGGTCACCGCCTTGTCCGCCTGGGCGTCCTGGTCGGGGGTCGAGCGGTCCGCGGTCGGCTTGTCGAGGGACGTCACCGGCTACTCCTGTCCGAGCGGTCGGAGCTCGTATTTGGGGTTGAAGAGGACCCGCCGGCCGTGGCTCATGGAGATGCGGCCGGAGGCGATCAGCTTGCGGCCCGGTTCGATGCCCACGATGGAGCGCCGGCCGAGCCACACGACGTCGAGCGGTGCCGTGCCGTCGAAGAGTTCGGCCTCCAGCGCGGGCACACCGGCCCGGGGACGCAGCGTGACCGTGCGCAAGGTACCAGTCACCTTGACTATCTCGCGGTCGGAGCAGTCGGAGATACGCGTGCACCCCGAGGCCTCGGCGTCCTCCTGGAGCTCCTCCGACTCCAGGTCCTCCGGTGAGGACGAGAGTCGGTCGAGCATCCGGCGGAACCTTCCGGCCGGCTTCTCTGTACGCGGTGCAGCACTCATACAGAAAGCGTACCGGCCGGCGCTGTCACCCGAAGGGGCCCGGACCACCCTTCCGTACGGCTCCCGCTTCAGCGTTCGAAGCGGTAGCCCATGCCCGGTTCGGTGACGAAATGGCGGGGGTGGGAGGGGTCGGTCTCCAGCTTGCGGCGGAGCTGCGCCATGTACACCCGGAGGTAGTTGGTCTCCGTGCCGTACGAGGGTCCCCAGACCTCCTGGAGCAGCTGCTTCTGGCTGACGAGCCGGCCGCTGTTGCGGACGAGGACCTCCAGGAGGTGCCACTCGGTGGGGGTGAGCCGGACGTCGCGCCCGTCGCGGTGCACCTTCTTCGCGGCCAGGTCGACGGTGAAGCCCTCGGTCTCGACCACGACGACGCCGTCCTCGGCGCCGCCGACCGGCTCGGCGCGGCGCACGGCGGCCCGCAGCCGGGCGAGCAGCTCGTCCATGCCGAAGGGCTTGGTGACGTAGTCGTCGGCGCCCGCGTCGAGCGCCTCGACCTTCTCGTCGGAGGTCTGCCGGGCGGAGAGGACCAAGATCGGCACCCGCGTCCAGCCGCGCAGGCCCTTGATGACCTCGACGCCGTCCATGTCGGGCAGTCCGAGGTCGAGGACGACGACGTCGGGGTGGCGTTCGGCGGCGAGCCGGAGGGCGGTGGCGCCGTCGGGCGCGGCGTCCACCTCGTACTTCCGCGCCTTCAGGTTGATCACCAGGGCGCGGACGATCTGAGGCTCGTCGTCGACCACGAGGACCCGGGTCATGGAGGGGGCCTGCTTTCTTCGTCGTGTCGGGTGGTGCGGATACGGGTACGGGCGCGGCGGTCAGGTCACGGCGTGGGCCGGGAGCTCGGCGGCCGGGGGCTGCGGCCCGCCCGGCGCGGCCCGCAGGGTGAGCACCATGGTGAGGCCGCCGCCGGGGGTGTCCTCGGCGCCGAGGGTCCCGCCCATGGCCTCGACGAAGCCGCGGGCGACCGCGAGGCCGAGGCCGACGCCGGCGCCGCGCGGGGCGTCGCCGAAGCGCTGGAAGGGCTCGAAGATGCCGTCCCTGGCCTCCTCGGGGACGCCGGGGCCGCGGTCGACGACGCGCAGCTCGACCCGGTCCCCCAGGGCGCTGGCGGCGACGGCGACGGGCTCGCCCTCGGGGCTGTACTTCACGGCGTTCTCCACGATGTTGGCGACGGCCCGCTCCAGGAGCCCCTTGTCGACCTCGACCATGGGCAGCGTCTCGGGGATGTCGAGCTCGGCGCTGCCGTCCGGCACTCCCCCGAGGGCCATCGGGACGACCTCGTCGAGGTCGACGGGACGGATCAGCGGGGTGACGGTGCCGGTCTGGAGGCGGGACATGTCGAGGAGGTTGCCCACGAGGTGGTCGAGGCGGTCGGCGCCGGCCTCGATGCCCTCCAGGAGCTCGGCCCGGTCCTCCTCGGACCATTCGACGTCGTCGGAGCGGAGGGAGGAGACGGAGGCCTTGATGCTCGCGAGCGGGGTCCGCAGGTCGTGGCTGACGGCGGCGAGCAGGGAGGTGCGGATCTTGTTGCCCTCGGCCAGTTTCCGGGCCTCCTCCGCCTCGCCGACGAGCCGCTGGCGGTCGAGGACGACGGCGGCCTGGGCGGCGAAGGCGCCGAGCACCCGCCGGTCCTCGGCGGGCAGCACCCGGCCCGACAGGGCGAGGGCCAGGTGGTCGCCGACCGGCATGTCCACGTCCGCGTCCTCGGGGCGGGCCGCCGGGTGGGGGCCGACGCTGGCGGCCCGGGTCCAGGGCTCGACCTCGTCGGTCCGTTCGAGCAGGGCCACGGACTCCATGGAGAAGGTCTCGCGGACCCGTTCGAGGAGGGCTTCCAGGCTCGTCTCGCCGCGCAGCACGCTGCCGGCGAGGTAGGAGAGCACCTCGGACTCGGCGCGCAGCCGGGCGGCCTGGTGGGTGCGCCGGGCGGCCAGGTCCACCACGGAGGCGACCGACATCGCGACGCCGAAGAAGACGGCAATGGCGACGATGTTCAGGGGGTCGGCGATGGTCAGCCGGTGGAGGGGCGGGGTGAAGAACCAGTTGAGGAGGAGGGAGCCGACGGCCGCCGAGGCGAGCGCCGGCAGGAAGCCGCCGAGGAGCGCCGCGCCGACCGTCAGGGCGAGGAAGAGCAGCATGTCGTTGGCGAGGCCGAGGTCGGCGTCGACGTGCGTGAGGAGCAGGGCCAGGGCGACCGGGCCCGCGACGCCGACGAGCCAGCCGCCGATGATCCGGGAGCGGCCGAGGCGGGCGCCGCGCGAGACCGGCAGCCCCCGTCCTTTGGCGACCTCGCCGTGGGTGACGATGTGGACGTCGAGGTCGGGCCCGGAGTCCCGGGCCACGGTCTGGCCGACGCCGGGTCCGAGGACGTACTGCCAGGAACGGCGGCGGCTGGAGCCGAGGACGATCTGGGTGGCGTTGACCCCGCGGGCGAACTCCAGGAGCGCGGAGGGGATGTCGTCGCCGATGACGTGGTGGAACGTGCCGCCGAGGTCCTCGACGAGGGTGCGCTGGACGGCCAGCTCCTTCGGGGAGGCGGCGGTGAGCCCGTCGCTGCGGGCGATGTAGACGGCGAGGACCTCGCCGCCGGCGCCCTTCTCCGCGAGCCGGGTGGCGCGCCGTATGAGGGTGCGGCCCTCGGGACCGCCGGTCAGGCCGACGACGATGCGCTCCCGGGCCTGCCAGGTGGAGCGGATGTTGTGCTCGCCCCGGTACTGCCGGAGGTACTCGTCGACCCGGTCGGCGGTCCACAGCAGGGCCAGCTCGCGCAGGGCCGTGAGGTTGCCCGGGCGGAAGTAGTTGGAGAGGGCCGCGTCGACCTTGTCCGAGGTGTAGACGTTGCCGTGGGCCATCCGGCGCCGCAACGCCTCCGGGGACATGTCGACCAGCTCTATCTGGTCCGCCCGGCGCACCACCTCGTCGGGGACGGTCTCCCGCTGCCGCATGCCGGTGATCGCCTCGACGACGTCGCCGAGGGACTCCAGGTGCTGGATGTTGAGGGTGGACACGACGTCGATGCCGGCCGCGAGGAGTTCGGCGACGTCCTGCCACCGCTTGGGGTTCCGGGAACCCGGCACGTTCGTGTGGGCGAGCTCGTCGACGAGGGCGACCGCGGGACGGCGGGCGAGGACGGCATCGACGTCCATCTCGGGGAAGGCGGCCCCCCGGTGCTCCAGGATGCGGCGCGGGACCTTCTCCAGGCCGCGCAGCATCACCTCCGTACGCGGCCGTCCGTGGGTCTCCACGAAGGCCACCACGCAGTCCGTACCGCGCTCCACCCGGCGGTGGGCCTCGGCGAGCATCGCGTAGGTCTTGCCGACGCCCGGCGCAGCGCCGAGGTAGATCCGAAGCTTGCCGCGTCCCATGGCACGACCATATCTCCAGCCAATCGGACATTCCGTACACAGGGAGAGGCCGGGGGCCGGTATTGACGTGATCCTGATGTACCCCACGACCTCCCCGACCACCGGCACAGTGCTCGATCCGACCACCGGCACAGTGCTCGATCCGACCGTCGGCTCGGTGCTCGATCCGACCGCGGGTTCAGTCCTCGACCCGACCGCGGGTTCAGCCCTCGATGATCTCGCCGTCCCTCAGCTCCAGGACCCGGTCCGCCAGGCCGAGGAGCTGGGGGTCGTGGGTGGCGACGAGGGCCGTGCAGCCCTCGCTGCGCACCACCGCGCGCAGCAGCTGCATGACGGCGAGCCCGGTCTCCGCGTCCAGCTGGCCCGTGGGCTCGTCGGCTATCAGCAGCGCCGGCTTGTTGGCGAGGGCACGGGCGATGGCGACGCGCTGCTGCTGACCGCCGGAGAGCTCGCCGGGCCGCTGGTTCGCGTGGTCGGCCAGGCCCACGAGCCCGAGCATCAGGGCGACCCGCTCCTCGCGCTCCTTGGGGTCCGTCTTGCGCAGCCGCAGCGGCACCCCCACGTTCTCGGCGGCGGAGAGGATCGGGAGCAGCCCGAAGGACTGGAAGATGAAGCCGATCCGGTCGCGGCGCAGCTCCAGGAGCCCGTTCTCACCGAGCGTGGAGAGGTCGGTGCCGTCGATGACGATCCGGCCCCCGTCGGCGCTGTCGAGGCCGCCCACGAGGTTGAGCAGGGTCGTCTTGCCGGATCCCGAGCGGCCCTTGAGGGCGACGAGCTCGCCGCGCGGGATGTCGAAGGAGACGCCGCGCAGGGCGTGGACGGCCGCCTCGCCCGTGCCGTACGACCGGCGCAGGTCCTCCACCCGGACCATCGGCGGTCCGGCCGGGTCCTCGACGACGGCCGTGGCGGACCTGCTGCTGCTCTCACTCACGCGTGCTCCCCCTCCTCGATCATCTGCGCAGCCAGTATGGTGCGCGGCCGGGGCCCGGGGCCAGAGCCGGGGCCCGAGCCTGTGGAAAACGGCCGCCCGGAGAAAAGGACGGCCCGGAGAACGCAGCCGCCTGTGGAAAACGGCCGGTGGGCCGTTCCCCGTACGCGAAGTACGGGGAACGGCCCACCGGCCGTGTCTCGATCACGCCGGGCCGCCGGAGCGGCCCGGCCGGGGTTCAGCGGATCTCGGAGATCTCCGGTCCGCGCTGGAGCTGGCCCATGCCGCCCGAGAAGCGGGAGCTCTCCTGCTCCTCCTGCTGCACGCCGTCCGGCACCATCTGCGCGTCGTTCGGCAGCTTGAGGACGATCGGGTCGCGCGGGGCCATCGGGCCCTCGCCGCGGACGACCACGGTGTCCCGGACAATCTGCTCCAGGAGGCCTGCGGCCTCGGGCTGGACCGCGCCCTGCCCGGAGATCACTCCGCGCAGGAACCAGCGGGGTCCGTCGACGCCCACGAAGCGGACCAGCTGCACACCGCGGTTGCCGTCCGGCAGCTGGACCGGGACCTGGGCCCGCAGCTCCCAGCCGAGCGGGCCCTCGACCTCGTCGATGGCACCGCCCTGCTGGACGATGCCGGTGGCGATCTCGTCGCGGACCTCGCCCCAGATGCCCTCGTTCTTGGGGGCGGCGAAGGCCTGCAGCTGTACGGCGCTGTCGCGCAGGACGACGGTGGCCGCGACGATCGCGTCGCCCGCCACCTCCACGCGCAGCTCCATGCCCTCGACTCCGGGCACGAAGATCCCGCCGAGGTCCACGCGGCCCTCGTCGGGCTTGGCGACCTCGGAGATGTCCCAGGGGCCGTCGGGCCGGGGCGCCGGAGGAAGGTTCACGCGGCGCGGCGCGGCCGCGTCCTCGCCCTCCACCGCGTCGACGACCTGCTCGGCCTCGCTCGCCGCGTCCTCGGCGGCACCGCTCTTCTTGCGACGTCCGAACACGTCACTGTCCTTCCCGGTCGGATACGACCGAAGCGTATCGATTCCCACCCGTTGTGCCGTCCACGGCGGCGTGACCGCCGGTGGACCCGAAGCCCCCCTCGGCCCGCGCCGAACCGGGAAGCTCCGCCACCTCGTGGAAGCGCACCTTCTCGACCTGCTGGACGACGAGTTGGGCAATCCGGTCGAATCGTTCGAACCGCACGTCCTCGCGCGGGTCGAGATTGACCACGATCACCTTGATCTCTCCACGGTACCCGGCATCCACCGTCCCCGGGGCATTCACGAGCGCCACTCCGCAGCGGGCGGCGAGACCGGAGCGCGGGTGCACGAAGGCCGCGTACCCGTCCGGCAGGGCGATGGAGACCCCGGTGGGCAGCACGGCGCGCTCCCCGGGGGCCAGCACGGCGGCCTCGGTGGTCACCAGGTCGGCCCCGGCGTCGCCGGGGTGCCCGTACGCCGGGATCGGCACGTCCGGGTCGACCCGGCGGATCAGTACGTCGACAGGGTTGCGCATCAGGGGTTCACCTCGAAGGCGCGGGCGCGCCGGACCTGGTCGGGGTCGGACATGGCGGCCCGGATCTCCTCCGGGCGGCCGTTGTCGATGAAGTGGTCGACCTTGACCTCGACGAAGAGGGCGTCGGCACGGACGGCGACGGGGCCCTCGGGCCCGCCGATCCGGCCGACGGCGGTCGAGTAGATCTTGCGGCCGTGCACGGCGGTGACCTCGGCGGTCAGGTGGAGCACGGTGCCGACCGGGACGGGCCGGACGTATTCGGTCTCCAGGCGGCCGGTCACGGCGATGACCCGCAGCAGCCAGTTCAGGGAGCCGATGGTCTCGTCGAGCGCGGTGGCGAGCACGCCGCCGTGCGCGAGGCCGGGGGCGCCCTGGTGGTCGGGGGTCACCGTGAACTCGGCGGTGACGGTCACGCCCTCGCCCGCGCGTGCTTCCAGGTGGAGGCCGTGGGGCTGTCCGCCGCCGCACCCGAAACAGTGCTCGTAGTGAGCGCCGAGCAGCTCGCCGGGGGCCGGCGCGTCGGGGTGGCGTACCGGCGCTATGGCGTCGGCCGGCGGGGTGAGGGCGGCAGATGTTGCAGTCACAGCCGCAGACCTTACCCGCGCGGATGGGCGCGGGTCGCGCCGTGCCAAGCTTGGACGCATGCAGCCTTCCGTACCGTCCCCGACCCCCTCCCCCGCGTCCTCCGCCGTGCCGCGCTTCGACGAGCGGCTGACGGCGCCCCGCTCGTGGTGGGTGATCGTGGGCCTGCTCGGTCTCTCCGGCGCCCTGATCATGTTCCCGCTGGGTCCGGTCCCGATGCTGGGCGGCCTGATCGCGGCGGCGGTGCTCGCCGGTGTGGTGGTCTCCTCGTACGGCTCCGCCCGGATCCGCGTGGTGGCCGGTTCGCTGGTGGCGGGCGACGCGCGGATCCCGGTCACGGCGCTCGGGGCGGCCGAGGTGCTCGACGCGGAGGAGGCGCGCGCGTGGCGCACCCACAAGGCGGACACGCGCGCCTTCATGCTGATGCGCAGCTATGTGCCGGGAGCGGTACGGGTCGTGGTGACGGACCCGGCGGACCCGACGCCGTACGTGTACCTGTCCAGCCGCGAGCCGGAGGCCCTGGTCGCGGCCCTGGAGGCGGAGCGCGCCTGAGCGGCGCGCCTGCCCGGCCCCGGCCGGTCCGTCGGGGCCGCCCGGCCGGTCCGTCGGGGCCGCCCGGACTGTGGGGCCCGTCGGGGCTGTGGGGCCCGTCGGGGCTGGCGAAGCTAGAAGCCCAGTCCCTTCGGGCTCTCGGGCTGCTCCAGCGGGGGCAGCTCCGGGAGGGCGTCCCAGGGGATCTGGCGGCCGCGGAGGTCCTTGCGGATGTGCGCGGCGAGTTTCTTGGTGTCGCGGCGGTTCATGACGGCGCCGACGGCGGCGCCCACCATGAAGGGCATGAGGTTCGGCAGGTTGCGCACCATGCGTTTCATGATCTGCTGGCGCAGTTCGCGCTTGAGCTGACCGCCGAGTGCGGCGTTGACGGTGGTGGGCTTGGCGGGGTCGATGCCCCGCTCCTCGGACCAGGAGGTCAGATAGGCCACCGAGCGCTGGGTGATCCGGCCGGGGGGCCGCAGCCCGTAGACCTCGTGCAGTTCGGCGATGAGTTTGATCTCCACGGCGGCGACGCCGGTGATCTCGGCCGCCAGTTCCGCCGGCAGGGCCGGGGGCACGGGCAGCATGGCGGCGGCACCGACGCCCGCGCCCACGGTCGAACTCGCGTTCGCCGCGCCGGCGACGAGTTTGTCGGCGATCTCCTCGGGGCCGAGGCCGGGAAACTGCCTGCGCAGGGTCGCCAGGTCGCGGACGGGGATCCGCGGGGCGAGGTCGATCAGCCGGTCGGCCAGATAGCCGATGCCGGCCTTGGCGCCGTCTCCGCCGAGCTTCACGCCCTGCCGGACGCCCTGCGTGACGCCGCGCCGGACGACGTCGATCCGGTCGGAGCCGATCCGTATCCGGTCGAGCTGGGTCCGCGCGGGGTCGGCGAGCCGCCGGGCGGCGCCGAAACGTCCGCGCTGCCGTACTCCGCCCGGTGCGTCGCTCCGCTCCTGCGGCACCGGCAGGTGCGCCGGGTCCGTCTCGGCGACCTCGAAGGCCGCTTCGAGCGAGGCCGGGAGGCCTCGCTCGTCGTCACGTGCGCCGAGGGAGGGCGGCGAGGCGGTGGGCTCGGCTTCAGGGGCCTCCTGGGCGCCCTCTGCCGGGCCTGAGCCGCCCTTGTACGTCTCCGGGCTCCTGGGGAGCCGCAGACGCCGCTTCCGGGACGGTGTGTCGCCTGCCACGGCCGAGGGATCTCAGTCGCAGTCGCGGCAGATCGGCTGGCCGTTCTTCTCCCGGGCCAGCTGGCTGCGGTGGTGCACGAGGAAGCAGCTCATGCAGGTGAACTCGTCGGCCTGCTTGGGCAGGACCCGGACGGCCAGCTCCTCGTTCGAGAGGTCGGCGCCGGGAAGCTCCAGGCCTTCGGCGGCCTCGAACTCGTCGACGTCGACGGTCGAGGTCGACTTGTCGTTCCGGCGGGCCTTCAGTTCTTCAAGGCTGTCCGAGTCGACGTCGTCGTCGGTCTTGCGTGGGGTGTCGTAATCCGTTGCCATGTCGCTCTCCCCCTCTGGGTGGTTGCGGTGTCTCCAGCGCACGTAACGCGTGAGAGGTCGGACTTGTGCCCGACCTGAGGCGGAGATTTTGCCTCACATCAAGGTCTGTTACTCAATCGACACCCGTCGCGCACTCTCGCGAGTGATCGGCTTCGGGTGGCGAACCGGACCGTACACGGTCCTCAAGGTGGCCCTCACGGGCGCCACCCCGTGTACTTCCCGTCATTCCGGGCCCCGGAAACCCGGACTTTTCCTGGTTTTCCGAGGGATTTCCCGGTCACGGAGAGTGGGGTTCCGAACACTCCATCCTGTGATCGATCACACATGGGCATCCCAGGATCGGAGCCCCGGAATTCCGCGCAAAGCGAACGGAACCGGTCGGCTCGCGCAGTGTGTCAGATCGGCAGAGTGACGCGCATCACGAGCCCGCCGCCCTCGCGCGGCTCCGCGATGATACGGCCGCCGTGGGCCCGTGCCACGGACCGCACGATCGACAGGCCGAGACCGACCCCCTTGTCGCTGCCGGTCCGCTCCTGCCGGAGCCTTCTGAACGGCTCGAAGAGGTTGTCGATCTCGTACGCGGGGACCACCGGTCCCGTGTTCGAGACGACCAGGACCGCCTGGCCGTCCTTGACCTCGGTGGTGACCTCCACCCAGCCTCCCTCCGGCACGTTGTACCGCACGGCGTTCTGGAGCAGGTTCAGCGCGATCCGTTCGAGGAGCACGCCGTTGCCCTGGACGACGGCGGGCGCGCGCTCGCCGCGGATCTCGACGCCCTTGGCCAGGGCCTCGGCGTGCACCTGGTCGACGCCCCGCTCGGCGACCTCGGCCAGGTCGACGGGTTTGCGCTCGATGATCTGGTTGTCGCTCCGGGCGAGCAGCAGCAGGCCCTCGACGAGCTGTTCGCTGCGCTCGTTGGTGGCGAGCAGGGTCTTGCCGAGCTGTTGGAGCTCCACCGGTGCCCCGGGATCGGAGAGGTGGACCTCCAGGAGGGTGCGGTTGATCGCGAGCGGGGTCCGCAGCTCGTGCGAGGCGTTCGCGACGAACCTCTGCTGGGCGGTGAAGGCCCGTTCCAGCCGGTCCAGCATCTCGTCGAAGGTGTCGGCGAGCTCCTTGAGCTCGTCGTCCGGGCCGTCCAGCTCGATCCGCCGGGACAGGTCGGAACCGGCCACCTGGCGGGCGGTCCGGGTGATCCGGCCGAGCGGGGAGAGCACCCGTCCCGCCATGGCGTAGCCGAAGGCGAAGGCGATGATGCTCAGGCCGAGCAGGGCGAACAGGGACCGGCGCAGGAGGTCGTGCAGGGCGATGTCGCTCTGGTGGCGCAGGCACAGCGTGACGGCGTCGTTGAGCTGGTCGCCGGTGGGCGACTCGGGCAGCCGGCACCCGGAGGTGGTGGGCTGGACCGTGCCGTTGACGACCTTGAAGGGCAGCTGGGAGGTGCTGTCGCTGAGGGCCTGGGCGGTGAAGAGGTAGATGATCGACAGCAGCAGGACGCCGGCGATCAGGAACATGCCGCCGTACAGCAGCGTGAGCCGTATCCGGATGGTCGGACGCAGCAGCGGCCGGACGGGATCCCTGGGGTCCCAGGTCGGTTTCGGGGGCGCCTGCGGATGCGGCGCGGGGGTCGTGGCCATCGGGTCAGATCCGGTAGCCGGAGCCGGGGACGGTGACGATGACCGGCGGCTCGCCGAGCTTGCGGCGCAGGGTCATGACGGTGACGCGCACGACGTTGGTGAACGGGTCGGTGTTCTCGTCCCAGGCCTTCTCCAGGAGCTGCTCGGCCGAGACGACGGCGCCCTCGCTGCGCATGAGGACCTCCAGGACGGCGAACTCCTTCGGCGCGAGCTGGACCTCCTTGCCCTCGCGGAAGACCTCGCGGCGGTTCGGGTCGAGCTTGATCCCGGCGCGCTCCAGGACGGGCGGGAGCGGGACGGTGGTGCGGCGGCCGAGGGCACGCACGCGCGCGGTGAGCTCGGTGAAGGCGAAGGGCTTGGGGAGGTAGTCGTCCGCCCCGAGCTCCAGGCCCTCGACGCGGTCGCTGACGTCGCCGGAGGCGGTGAGCATCAGCACGCGGGTGGGCATGCCGAGCTCGACGATCTTGCGGCAGACGTCGTCGCCGTGCACGAGCGGGAGGTCCCGGTCGAGGACGACGACGTCGTAGTCGTTGACCTCGACGCGCTCCAGGGCCGCGGCGCCGTCGTACACGACGTCGACGGCCATGGCCTCCCGGCGCAGTCCGGTGGCCACCGCATCGGCGAGCAGCTGCTCGTCCTCGACGACGAGTACGCGCACGGAGGTACATCCTTCCCGTTGAGCCGCTGTCCGGGGTGGGGACCGGCTGGATTCTGAGCACTGACTGTGCGTGTCCATCCTGCCCCGTACGCGCGTAAACCGGCTGTAAGACGGCGGTGCGGGGGCGGGCGCGGGTGGGGGCGCGCGGTGGGGCGCGCGCCCCGGAACGAAGAATTCACCGGATTCTCGGGCCAGTTGAGGTTTCTCTGAGGAAAGGGCTGGGGAGGAGGTCTGCACACCCCGTGATCACGCCCTGTATGTGGCGCGCCACCTACCGCTCTCTGTCCCCCAGAGTTCGCAGTGCGTGATCCACCCACCGATCCACCCACCCTCGGCACACCCCGTGCCACCGGACCCACGAGGAGGGGGCGCACGATGGACGCTTTCACCGCAGGACTGCTGCACCGCATCAGGACCACGCAGACGGACCTCACGCGGGCCCGTGAGACGGGCGACGACTACCTGGCGGAGATGGAGCAGGCGGAGCTGGACGACCTGCACCGGCTGGCCGCCGAGCACGGCGTGGAGGTGGCCGCGCCGGGCGTCTGACCCGTTTCACCCGCTCTACGCGCGCGTGGGCCCCGGTGCCGTCCCGGCTCCGGGGCCCTCGTGCGTCCGCCTCCCGGACCGCTAGTCGTGCCAGGCCCCCAGCTCCTCCAGGAGCTCCTGGAGGGGGGCGAAGAGGCCCGGGGAGGCCGCGAGCACCAGTTCTCCGGAGGCCGGCTCGCCGGGGCGGCCGCCCGTGAGGCCGCCCGCCTCGCGGGCGACGAGCGCGCCCGCGGCGAGGTCCCAGGGGTTGAGGCCGCGCTCGTAGTACGCGTCGAGGCGGCCCGCGGCGACGTCGCAGAGGTCGATGGCGGCCGAGCCTCCGCGGCGGATGTCGCGGACGCGCGGGATGACCCGCTGGGCCACGTCGGCCTGGTGGGCGCGGCGGGCCTGGACGTACCCGAAGCCGGTGCCGAGGAGGGCCTGGTCGAGCGCGGGCGAGGGGCGGACGGCGAGGCGCCGCTCCCCCAGGAACGCGCCGCCGCCGAGGACCGCCCGGTACGTCTCGCCGCGCATCGGGGCCTCGACGACGCCGACGACGGCCTCGCCGTCCCGTTCGGCGGCGATCGAGACCGCCCAGGTGGGCAGGCCGTACAGGTAGTTCACGGTGCCGTCGAGCGGGTCGATCACCCAGCGGATCCCGCTGGTGCCGGGGCTGGAGGCGCCCTCTTCGCCGAGGAAGCCGTCGTGCGGGCGGTGCTCGGAGAGGAAGCCGGTGATCAGCTTCTCGGCGGCGATGTCCATCTCGGTGACGACGTCGATGGGGCTCGTCTTGGTCTTCGCCACGGCCAGGTCGTCGGGTCGGCCGTCGCGCAGCAGCGCTCCGGCCCGCCGTGCGGCCTCCAGGGCGAGGTCGAGCAGTTCGGTGAGCAGGGGGTCGGGAACGTCGGTCACGCTGACTCCTTACGCGTACGGACTGTCGGCGCCGGCGGCGGCGGGCCGCTCCGCCCTGGCCGGGCAGCAGCCGATCGGGCAGAGGTCGTGGGAGGGGCCGAGGGCGCCGAGCGCGCA
>NZ_JBIRQU010000013.1:0-182420 GCF_044333355.1 Streptomyces sp. NPDC021012 | reverse complement strand
CCGGGGCGCAGGCCTGAGGGGCCGCAGACGTAGACGGCGACGAGACCGGCGACCTCCGTGCAGTCGTTGGCCTGTGCGGTGAATCCCTGGGGGACTCCCGCTCCGTCTCCGGCCGGTCCGGTCAGCGGCTTGGTGGAGAAGGCGATCACGGTCTTGCCGTCGGGGGTGCCGGACTCCACCTTGGGGGAGAGGCGCGGCGCGGTACCGGGAGCAGCGACCTGGTCGTGCACGGACAGCCGCAGGACGATGTCGTCGGCTGTGGCTGTGCTGGAGTTCGTGAGTGTCGCCATGGTGAGGAGTCCGGTGGCGGCGCTGAAGGCTGCTATACGGCGTGCTGCTTGGTTCATGAGTCCTTCAGTGTGGGGTGACTTGTGAGCAAGGTCTTTGACAGGGCCTAGCTCTGAAACGTCAGCTGGTTTGACTGGCTCATTGGGGGGATACAGGGCGGGCCGCCCCCTTTCCGGGAGCGGCCCGCGCAGATGGGAATCTGATCGGTCGGGGACCGGCTAGAAGATGCCGGTGATAGCTGTTGCCCAGCCACCAGTGCCCGAGAGGTGAGGCAACCCATGTCCGGTAGAACCGCCGGGATAGGTGAGGAGGCAGCCGGTGGGGCAGAGCCTGCTCGTCCAAGTACCTGACTCGTCCATGTACTGGACGGGGGAGTCGGGGTCGGCGGGTGTGGTGGCCCAGATGTCGCCGTAGCCTTCACCGGTCGTGGGTTCGAACTGCTTGAAGTTCGACTGCGTGCCCTCGTCGTTGAACGTGACTGACTTGACGGTTCCCTGGATGTTGCCCGGTGAGGTGAGGTAGGGGCGCTGGGCCCAGCCGCCGCTGCCGTATTCGGAGCGGACGCCGAGGGAGAAGGTGCAGGAGTCGGGGCAGCCGGTGATCTTGCCGGGGTAGAGCCACAGCTTGCCGGTGGTGGGCTCGCGGCCGACGAGGTCGTCGATGCCGTCGCCGTTGATGTCGTCTACGGCCAGGTTGGTGAAGTCCCTCCATCCACCAGTGCCGAGGGAGGTCGACGTTGTACTGAAGGTCCCGGTCTGGTCCTGCGAGCCGTCAGCGGCGATCCTGCCGCTGTAGAGCAGGAGTTGGGCGTTGACGCAGTTCGCGCGTGTTTTGGGGTTGTCCCAAATGCATTCGACGGTGATGAGGTCGTTTCCGGGCTTACCGTCGATGTTGCCGGGCAGTACGATCTGGCGCAGGCCGAGCCAGTCTTCCTGAGCCGGGTGGTTGATCTCCTGGCGGGTGTAGACCCAGGGGGATCCCATTCCGTTGCCCGGGTAGAGGAAGAGCTTCCACCTGTACTGGCCGTCGTCATCCTTGACGTAGAGACGCACGAGGAAGTCTTCGTAGCCGTCCGGTCCGATGGTAGGGCTGAGGAGGTTCGCGAGGTCACCGCCGTGGGCGATGAGCGATCCGCTCCAGCCGCCGGTGCCGACGTTTCGTGCCGGCGCAAGGGATCCGAGAGTTCCGTTGCCCGCGTAGAACGACAGCTTGCCGTCGGTGTCGGTGGCGACGAAGTCGGCGTATCCGTCTCCGTTGAGGTCTCCACGGCGGTCATGGGGGTAGGCGCCCTCCGTGTTGGGGGTGACCCCGGGCTCGTAGACCATCTCGGACTTAGTGGTGCTTAGCTGCACCGCTTCCTTACCGCCGTCGACTGGGGAGTGGTTGCCGGCGGCGTCGTACGCCACGGCGTAGATGGTGCTGTACGGGTAGGTCGCAGGGGTGAAGGTGACGGTGGCGGTGTTGTTCGCGTCCGTGCCGGCATTCACCCACGTTCCGTTGGAGCAACGCCCGTTGCCGATGGAGACGTAGTGGTCGGCCCAGCAGTAGCCGACCACGTCGGCTGCGGGGTGGGTGAGGCGGAGCGTGACGGGCTTGCGGGCCGGATACAGGTCCCTGGGCCGGAGGGTGCCGTCCGGGTTTGTCGTGCTGCCGTCTTCATTGGCGGGGCTGCCGTCGGTGTTGAGGACCTTCACAGCTTCGCTTGGGCCCTTGGTGTCGACGGTGAAGGAACAGGCAGCGGTAGGCGCACTGTCGGGGCCTTCGCCATCGATCGCATACACACTCCACGTGTACGTGCCGTCGACAAGGGGCTTGGAGGGCATCGTTACCGACGCCCACTGACCGCTCGTCACCCACTTATAGTTCGGGTTCGGCGCGAAGGAGACAGCCGTGCCACTGGAGTTCTTGACAGAGAAGACGGCGTTGACCATGCCGCCGTCACGGTCGCTGACCTTGGCCGTGAGAGCGACGCCACTGTTGCCGATGGCAGTGCCACAAGACACCGGCTTGTTGCCCTCACCCGAGGGGACCCAGGAGCCCTCATAAGCGGCCGAGGCCTCCACGGTGGGCTTGAAGTTGTAGTCGACCTCAAGGACCGGGTTGTTGTGGAACCGCTTGAAGCTGTTCACGTCGCCGAGGTAGCTGTCCGGGACGCGCAGCCCGAAGACGAGGGGGTCCCAGCCGCTGTTGGCAGCCTGCTGGACGTAATTGGTGAGGGCGGTGCTGGTGAACTCGTGCCCGGGTTCGTTCTCGGGGCAGTACGTCTTGTTGAAGCCAGGGAAGGAGTCGGAGTCGAGCCTGCTCCCCCAGTAGTTCCCTTGAGAGTTCCACGTCGGAGTGGTGGTGATGTCCTTTGCGGACCACAGTTCCATCGGGCCTGTCGTGCTGGCACTGCAGGCCCAAGAGTGCGTCTGGATCACGGCGAACTTGGCGCTGGTGATGGTGGCACCCTGCAGGCCGTTGGTGTTCATGGCGAAGAACGAACGAGTGTCGCCGTCACCGTTGAACCCGACCCGCGGCTCGTCGGCCGGGGTGGAGGAGTTCCAGCCCGACCCATTGGGGTAGGCGGCGCTCGGCGTCGCCGAGTACACCACCGCCCACTTCTCACGAGACCCACCGCTGAAAGGCGGGTCGATGACCAGCGGGAACTGGTCCGCCGTTGCGAGAAGACCAGGGTCCGGAGCCAGCGTGAGCGTGTTGCCGCTCACGTCCACGGAGACAGGGGCGCTGCTGGGGGCCTCGGACTCCGAAGCCTCGGCAGAAGCCATCATCGTCGACATACCGGCCGCGACTGCCTGCTGCTCCTCGGGAGCAGTCGCCGGCTGCTCCCACATCTTGGGTGCTGGCGCGCTGAAGACTGTCTCGCCGGCCTCGTCCTTGGCCAGGAGCTTGTGGTCGGCGGTTTCGGTGAGGGTGACTCCGTCGGTCTGGACGCCGAGTTCGATGCTGCGCAGGGCTGGATTGGCTGCAGCCTCGGGGGTGTTGACGACCAAGTGCTGAGCGAAGCCGTCGACTTCGGCCATGAGCTTCAGATCTACCCCGGGCAGTACCGAGCGGTACGTCACGGTGTCACCGCTGATGACCGGTTCGGGCAGGGAGCCCGGCCAGGACAGGGCAAGCCTCTTGCCGTGCTTGACCATCGTGGCCAGCGGCTGGGAGCCACCACCCGAGAAGGCGATGGAGAAGGCCGGAGCAGTTGGTGCGATCGACCCGTCGGACTTCTTGACGAGCGTCGGATCGGTCTGACGCCACTGTCCCTCGAACCGTGTCCACTTGGGAGTGGCGTAGGAGCGGCGGGTGGTGCTGCCGTCGGGGTTGGCGAAGAACTCGGCCGTCTCCTCGCGACGGTCGATGATCTCCACACGCTGGCCCGTCCGTGCGGCCGTAGCGAAGGCCGTCTTCTCGAACTCGGCCTCCGGCGCCGCAGTCTTGCCCGCAGTCTCGCCCACGGTACTCACGGTCGCGGAGGTCTCGGGCAGGGCTACAGCCGCCGAGACAGGCAATGCCATCGAGGCGGCTATTGCCAGAGCGATCGACCTGCGGCCGCGTCTGGATCTGGTGGTGCTCATGTTCTGTGGTGCCTTTCCGGAGGACGCGGCTGTCTTTACAGGCAAGAAAGCGAATCCTGTCTCTCCCGGCGCCGGACTCTATCCCGAGTACGGATATGGCGATACACCGGGCGCCCCTTTCGTCGCACTCGAGGTGCGTTCCCGGTGTGAAGATAGCGCTACAAGAGGAGTTAGGGAGTCCACGTGTTGCTTACTCGAGAACATGCGGCTTTTGTCCCTTCGTGGAGCATGAAAAGGCTGGTTGGACGGTTGGTCGCGCTTGCAGGAGGCCGTCGTGGATTGGTGAGCGACGACCTGTCTATCCGGAACAAGGCTTCACAGTTGTGCTTGCCAAGTGTGCATGTCGCAGTGTTGGATGCGAGTGATCATTGGACTTTCATGTTCTTCATCGGGGTGGGTGTTTAAATGTTGTTCCGCCGTGGCTTTGCCATGCCTATTTATAGGCGGCTGGAAGGGCGGGCGGTGAAGCAAGCGCGAACCGGGATTGCCGGAGTTCTCTCCGCAGCCCTGAGTGTTTCCCTTCTTTCCGCACCTGCATGGGCCGTACAAACCAAAACTCCAGGGCCTCCGCCTGTGCCGAAGACTGAGTCGGTCAACGGCACCGACTACATGCCCGCAGGGCTGAAGAGAGGACGCAAAGCGGCCCCGCCCTGGCAAGCACCGCCAGTCACCTGGCCCACTCCCGCCACGCAGCAGCTCACCGTTGATGCCGGAGCACAGAACCGTGTGACGGTCGGCGGAATGCCGGTCCGCCTCAGTCGCGCCGCCTCGCACGCGAAGAAGACCAGCACCGGCTCCGACCGGCTGGAGCTCGCGGTCAAGGACCGCGCCACCGCCCAGAAGGCCGGAGTCGAAGGCCTGCTGATGTCGCTGCGCGACACCGACCCGGCATCTACCCCTGCGAACCGGCTCAATGTCGAGATCGATTACACGGTCATCCGCGGCGCCTATGCGGCCGGGTGGTCCTCCCGCCTGCGCCTCGTGACACTCCCGGCATGCGCGCTGACGTCTCCCGAGAAGCCGGAGTGCCGCAAGCAGACACCGCTGGCGACCGAGAACGACACCAAGAACCACACCCTGAGCGCCACACTCACGACCGGTCCCTCCACGCCCCAGGTTTCGGCGACCGGCGGCGCGACCAAAACCTCCTCCACTCTGTCCTCGCTCGCGATGAACACGGCAGGTGCCACCGTCCTGGCGGCGACTGCTGGAACCAGCGGTGGTGAGGGGTCTTTCAAGGCGACCTCGCTGGCCGCCTCCGGCTCCTGGTCTGCCGGCGGGAACTCCGGCGGCTTCGGCTGGAGCGTGCCCATCGACGTCCCCACCGCGCCCGGTGGCCTCGTCCCGAAGATCGCCCTGTCCTACAACTCCTCCGCGATCGACGGACGCACGGCATCGACGAACAACCAGCCGTCGTGGATCGGCGAGGGCTGGGAGTACTCGCCCGGCTTCATCGAGCGCCGCTACGCCTCCTGCGAGAACGACAAGCAGGACGGCAACAACGCCAGCATCAAGACTGGTGATCTGTGCTGGAAGTCGGAGAACGCCACCCTCTCCCTCGACGGCTCCTCCAACGAGCTCGTCTGGGACGCCGCCAAGAGCACCTGGAAGCTCGAAAGCGACGACGGCTCCCGCATCGAGCGCGTCTACGACAGTACGCCGAACAACTCGGGTGACGAGGACTCCGAGTACTGGAAGGTGACCAGCCTCGACGGCACCCAGTACTGGTTCGGCAAGAACCGCCTCCCGGGCTGGGCCACCGGAAAAACCGAGACCAACTCCGTCTTCACTGTCCCCGTCTACGGCAACCACACCGGCGAACAGGGCCACGCAGACGACTACGCCTCCTCGGCCGAACAGCAGGGCTGGCGCTGGAACCTCGACTACGTCGTCGACCCGCACGGCAACGCCATGGCCCTCTACTACACCAAGGAACAGGGCCACTACGCGCAGAACAGCAAGATCGACGACCCCAAGTCCTACACCCGCGGCGGCTACCTCAACCGCATCGACTACGGCCTGCGCGCCGACGCCGTCTATACCACCACCAACCCCGCCGGGCGCGTCACCTTCACCACCGGCAACCGCTGCACCGCGACGGACTGCACCTTCGACAAGGCACACGCCACCAGCTGGCCCGACACCCCCGTCGACCTGGACTGCACCTCCGGCACCCAATGCCTCCAGGCCGCTCCGTCGTTCTGGACCAAGCAGCGCCTGACGAGCATCAACACCTACTCCCTCGTCGGCACCACCCTGCAGCCCGTGGACACCTGGGCCCTGACCCAGTCCTTCCCGGCAACCGGTGACACCTCCACGCCATCGCTGTGGCTGGACTCCGTCCAGCGCACCGCCAAGGCCGGCCCCCTCACCGACATCACCTTGAACCCCACCGTTTTCGGCGGCGCTCTGATGGCGAACCGGGTCGACGCCGCTGAAGGCCGACCCCCGCTCTACCGCAAGCGCATCACCAGCGTCACCAACGAGACCGGCGGCCAGACCCTGGTCACCTACAGCCCCACCGAGTGCACCCCGACCACGCTGCCCGCAGCACCGGACACGAACACCAAGCGTTGCTACCCCTCCTGGTGGACCCCGGACGGCTACGTCGACCCGGTCAAGGACTGGTTCCACAAGTACCTCGTCACTCGGATCGACGAGAACGACACCACCGGCGGCAGCGGCTCCGAGTCGAAGGTCACCAGCTACGAATACGCCAACGGTCCGAACTGGCGCCGTGACACGAGCGAGTTCACCCTCGACAAACACCGCACCTGGAACGACTTCCGAGGCTACGGCACCGTCCGCACCTACACCGGTGCCACCAACCGGGTGAAGACCGAGAAGGCGTACTACCTCGGCATGGCCGGCGACACCCTCGCCGACGGCAGCCCCCGCCCCGGCGTGACCATCAACGGCGTCGCCGACCGCGAGGACTTCGCCGGACGCGTTGCCTCCAGCGCCACCTACGACAAGGACGGCACCGGCGGCAAGATCGACACCAAGACCACCTACACCCCGTGGGAGTCCGCCGCCACCGCCACCCAGACGGTCAAGGGCGTCACCGACTCCGACAAGCCGAACGACCCCGCCCCCACGCTCCAGCCCAAGACCGCGTACCTCTCTGGGACCGCGACCGAGAAGGCCAGCACCCTGCTGGACGATGGCATCTGGCGCACCCTCACCACCACCCGCAGCTACGACCCCACCTACGGGCTCCTCCTCAAGGAGACCGACGACGGCGCGGGAAGCGTCGAGCCCCGTTGCGTCTCCACCACTTACGTCACTCCGGACACCACGAACTGGCTCATCGCGTATCCCAGCGAGGCCGTCACCACCGACAACACCGCGTGTCTCGACCTACCCCAGCAGGTCACCAGCCGAGTCCTCACCTACTACGACAACCAGGCTCTGGGAACAGCGCCCGAGCCGGGCAAGGCCAACTCCACCAAGACGGAACAGCTCTCCGGCTACAAGAGCGACCTGACCTCGATCTGGGACACCGTCTCGCAGACCACCTATGACGAGTACGGCCGTGTCCTGACCGCCAAGGGCCAAGACAACCAGCCGGTCACCACGACCTACGACCCGGCCACCGGCGCGCAGCCCACGACCGTCACCGTCAAGAACGTCAAGGATCACACCACCGTCACCACCTTCGACGGCATGCGCGGCGTCACCTTGACCTCGACGGACGCCAACAACCGCACGTCGAGCAGCGAGTACGACGCGCTGGGCCGGCTCACCAAGGGTTGGAGCACGGGCCGCGCCACCACCGCACAGCCCAACGCGACCTTCACCTACAGCCTCTCCAACAGCGTCCCCTCGACCGTCACCTCGAAGAAGCTCTACGAGAACGGAACCTGGGGCACCAGCACCACCTTCTACGACTCGCTCCTGCGCGCCCGCCAGACGCAGTCGGACGCCATCGGCACCACCGGCCGGGTCGTCGGTGACACCTTCTACGACAACCACGGCCGCGCCTACCTCACCAACGCGCCGTTCTACAACAGTTCCGCGGTCTCGAACGCGATGCTGGTCGTCACCCCCAACCAGATCCCGCAGGCCATGCGTAGTGAGTACGACGGCCGCGGCCGCGTCACCGCGAGCATCCAGCTCTCCCTGAACGTGGAAAAGTGGCGCACCAGCACCACCTACGGCGACTACTGGACGGCCAGCGTCCCGCCCGCAGGCGGCACTGCCACTCTCACACTCACCGACGCCCGCGGCCGCACGGTCGAAGAGCGCCAGTACAAGGACCGCAACCCGCTCATCGGCGCCGCTGCGACCCAGTACGAGAAGACCACCCGCAGCTACAACAAGGCCGGTCTGCTCGCCTCCATCACGGACACGTCCAAGCGAAACACCTGGACGTACACCTACGACCTGCGCGGCCGACTGACTGACACAACCGACCCCGACAAGGGCGCCAGCCACACCCACTACAACGACGACGGCCGCATCGACACGGTCACCGACGCACGCGGCACTCTCGCCACCACCTACGACGAACTCGGCCGCAAGACCAGCCTGCGCACCGGGTCGGTCACCGGCACCAAGCTCGCCGAGTGGACCTACGACATGGCCGGCGGCCTCGGACTGCCCGCCACCTCCAGCCGCTACGACTCCTCCATCACCGCCAACGCCGAATACAAGACCGCGATCAGGGGCTACGACACCACCGGGCAGCCCACAGGCACCACGGTGACCATCCCGTCGGTGACAGGAGAGGAACTGCTCGCCGGAACCTACACGGTCGCCACCACCGCCACCCCGGTCAGCGGCCTGCCGGCAACCGCCGCCTACAGCACCACCAACACCAACGCCACCGCGCACCTGCCTGCCGAGACCGTTACCAACCACTACGGCGCGCAGGACATGCTCGGCCTCGTCGACGGCACCCTCAGCCAGGTCTACCTCCGCGGCGCCGGCTACACCCCCTTCGGCGAGCTCGCCCAGGCCCAGCTCGGCAACCTCGGCAAGAACGTCTACCAGACGAACACCTACGAGACGTCCACCCGGCGCCTGATCACCTCCAAGATCGACCGTGAGGCGACCGGCCCCGCCACCCCCTCCAGCATCACCTACAGCTACGACCCGGCCGGCAACATCACGTCCATCCGTGACGTCCAGGACGACGGCGCCTCCCTGGACCAGCAGTGCTTCGCCTACGACTGGGCCCGCCGCATCACCGAAGCCTGGACCACAGGCGACGCCTGCGCCACCAAACCCGTCAACGGCACCGGCACCCCGAACCTGGGCACCGTCGACCCCTACTGGACCAGCTGGACCTTCACCGACACCGGCCAGCGCGCCACGGAAACCCTCCACAAGGCCGGCACCATCACGGCCAACACCACCCGCACCTACACCTACCCCACCACCGCTGGTGCCGCCCAGGCCCACGGCGTCCGCACCGTCACCGCCACCGGCGGCGTCACCGGAACGGACACCTACACCTACGACACCACCGGCAACCTCATCAAGAAGGCTCCGGCCAACGCCGGGCCCGTCCAGGACCTGACCTGGAACGAAGAGGGCAAGCTCGCAACCTCCACCATCTCGGGCAAGACGACGTCGTTCCTCTACGACGCCGAGGGCACCCGGATCATCAAGCGCGACCCGACCACCACCACTCTCTACCTGCCCGGCGGCCAGGAACTCGCACTCACCCGCAAGGCCGACACCACCGCGGCCTCCATCGCCGGCGGTACCCGCTACTACACCGTGCCCGGCGGCTCCGCCATCCGCACCAGCAGCGACGGCAAGGTCCGCCTCCTCGTCGCCGACCACCACAACACCAACACCCTCTCCTTCAGCGCCACCACCCTCACCTTCAACCGGCGCAAGACCCTCCCCTACGGCGGACAGCGAGGCGCGGCCCCCGCGCTCTGGCCCGGTTACAAGGGATTCGTCAATGGCGACATCGACCCCACCACCGGCCTGACCCACATCGGCGCCCGCGACTACGACACCAACCTCGGCCAATTCATCAGCCCTGACCCGCTGCTGAGTCTGGACGAACCACAATCCCTTAACGGCTACAACTACGCCAACAACAACCCCATAACCTTTACTGACCCCACAGGGATGAAAAGCGACGGAGACACTAAGTGTGGTGGTACAAATGGTGCCAATAGGTGTAATGCGCCTCCGAAGACTAAGCCAACGGGCGCGACCCCGGCAGACATACTGAAGGATTCAGGCAAGGGATCCACGGCGGAGGTGCATGATGGCCAGGACTCTGCAGATGAAGGCGATACGAGTGGCACCACTGCGCATATCAGCGGGTGTGTCTCGAACTGTACGATCGAAGACTTTGGCGACCCTGGCTCATTGAAGTTGGTCCTCATGTGGCTGGTCGGAGTCCTGCCCCCCGTAATGAACTTCACTGACGGTGACACTTTTACCGAAGAGCTTCGCCGTCACTTCTGGATTGAGCGGGTGAAACAGTTGATTTCTGCGCGGCCCGACTTGTACGCGGACGGGCGGACCCATGCCTTCGATTTCTCGATCGAAAACCTCAGTAAGTCTGGCGTCATGCCCGTGAATGATGTTCTAAACTACGACATCAGATCACTTGTCGGACTGAAGAAGCGTTATGAAAGTGATCCGAGTAGAGCTGGAGTTGCGACAGGGTCGTATAATCTCGATGTGCGTATCGTGAAGGGTGATGGTGATTCGTCGTACATGACGGCGGAGTTTTTCATGCACCAAAAGATGAGCAAGGGGTCCGCTACTAGGAAGATCTCCGAAGGTGGATATAAGGGTGAGAAGAATGGCCCTATATCTGCGATATCTGATCAAATCTTGAAGTGGTATCCGGACGGCCAGAAAGATGTTCAAATGAACGTCTACTGGACGGAGCAGATATACCCGCTTATCTACGGAGCTCCGCAATGAAGCTGAAATTCACAACCTTGGTCGCAGCCTCCGTTATCATCCTGTCGGGATGTGGTGGCCAGCCGTCTGGTCAGCGCGATTTTGTTGATGTCGGTCGCGTGGAAGGTGTCTGGGTTACTGGCGCCGGTGCGAGGATCGAGTTCCTCAAAGATGGAGAATTCCATCTTTCGGGAATGTTCAGGGAGGATATTCGGCCGTTGGGTGATGGGGACGTTGGTGGGGTTTCAGCGGCGAGCGGTACGTGGGTGAAATTGGGCCCCTCTGTTCAGCTGGATATTGATCCTTCCAAGTTCTTCAAGTACGGTCAGACCGTTGACCTTCAGTCGGATGTGAGAGACGGGGAATCGGTTCTGTACTTCTGGATCGACGGCGGCGTTAAAGAGGAAGACCTCTTCTCTCGCCAGCAGTAGTAACCCGCTTGGTACGGGCTGTCCGGATATCCGTTTACGAGGGCGGCGAAGGGAAGATCCTTCGCCGCCCTGGCCGGAAAGATGCTGGTGAGTTGGTTGCGCAGGGGTTGATCCGGCGGGTCCGGTCAGCGGTCAGGTCGGTCCTTCGGTTGGTGAGAACGCGCAGCTCTGGCTCTGTCAATGACGAAGAGCAGCGATTCTCAGGCGGTTCGGGAGGCGCTGCCCGCATCGGACACCGATGGCTTCGGACAGCAGCTCGACTCCGACCGGCAAGACGCCGTGTGCCGCTGGTCTGGAGCTCGGGACAAAAGCGCTGGCTACGAGCATAGGTGGCGGCCATCGTCCCGCCGTTGCCCAGTGTCGACCGGAACCTCCCGTCCTCGTCGGCATCGAGATCCGGGCGCGCTGAGCGCCTCCCAAGGTCGTCGACAACCGCTGTCGTGTGACGTCGATAGAGCCAAGCACACCACCGGGCTGGTCTTGGTCCAGCTCGACGTCGGCGAGAAGACAGGCTAGACCAGCCGCTTCCAGCCGCTGCTGGACAGCGTCGCTGACCTGGCCGGGATGACTGTCACCAGCGATGCGCTCCACACCCAGCGCGAGCATGCCGCCTACCTTCTGGGCCGCCGAGCCCACTACATCGCGATCGTCAAGAACAACCAGAAGAAGCTGCGCAGACAACTCAGGTCCCTGCCCTGGAAAGACATCCCGCTCCAGGGACGTACTCGCGGCACCGGCCACGGCCGCGCAGAGATCCGCCGGATCAAGGTCGCCACCGTCAACAACCTGCTCTTCCCCGGCGCCCGCCAGGCCGTGCAGATCAAGCGCCGCCGAACCGACCGCAAGACCGGCAAGACCACGATCGCCACCATCTACGCGGTCACCAGTCTGGCCGCCGAGCAGGCCACTCCCGCCCAGCTCGCGAGACTGATTCGCGACCACTGGAAGATCGAGGCTCTGCACCACGTCCGCGACACCACCTTCGCTGAGGACGCCTCCCAGTTGGCTTTGTAGGTGAGTTTCAGGTTCTGGCACAGATCTTGGGGAGCGGTCGCGGAGGGTGACGATGCCGTTCGATTTAAGAGGGTGGTCACGAGCCGCGGCTGCCCGACTCGAACGCTCCCCCGAGGACGAGATCGGTTCTGGATTCGCCTGCACGATCGGCCTGTCACACACTCACGGCGCACCTGAGCTCGCATAGAGAGCGGCCAATCCCCCGGCCAACTGCGTGCCAGCAGACTCACAACTCTACGAGGCGCCAAGTTCTCCTACGGTGTGCGACTCCCGCCCATCCGGGTGCCGTTGGCAGTACGTCCAGGGGGTGAGCGCCGAGGCCGAGATGGCCTCTCGGCCTGTGGAGTATCTCAGGTCGATCCGCGCGGCCTGGTCGAAGGTGAAGTCGACTTCTATAAGCCCCACGGCAGCAGCCACTGCCGCAGGCAGCTCGGACAGCAAGAGCGGTTGTGTTGGCACGCCGTATCGGCTGTAGCGATCGTCGTGCTCCTCGTCCCAGGTGAAGAGATACGGCGCCCGTGCCAGCTCGATGACGCAGTGCTGAGGACAGTCATATTCCACACACCCCGCATCGAACCACTCCGGGTGCCGCGTCTTGGCCCAGGCCGTCGCCTCATCCAGGACCTGCACATGGGCGTTTGCTGCCGAGGGCACCGGTCCGAATGCGGAGTAGAACAACCCGACTCGGTCGAACGGATCTACCGCCCACCAGTGGAACTGGAGTCCCCAACGAGGATGCGTCATGGGATAAGCATATTGAGGCGTCGTAGCCCCTTCTGTGCCCCGGGCCTGACCTACGGCGAAGCCTGGCGTTCATTCCGTTCAGATCCGGTCGTACCCAGTTGTCCAGCTGGGTACCGCAGGCCCCGAGTGAACAGATCTCGAACGACGACTGCCTGCCCGACTCCGATGCTGCTGTTTCTCGGTTCTGGCGCAGATCTTGGAGAGTGACCGCGGAGCATTACTGGAGCAGGATCATCTTGCGGAGAAGTTTGAATCCGGCTCGGCCGTAGAGCTGCCGCTTGATCTTCTTGATGCGGTTGACGGCCCCCTCGATGCTGCCCGAGCTCCAGTCGAGAGTGAGCCCGGCGGTTACGGCGTCGAGGTCCCGGAGCAGGTGGAGTGCGAAGCCGGTGAGGCCGGGTAGCCGGCTGGCGTCGACTGCGTCGATCCAGGCAGGGAGTGTGGCGCCGAGGCGGCCGGTGAGGATCTCGCCGAAGTCGCGGCCGTGTCCGGCGGCCGTGTCCAGTTCAGGGCAGCGGGCCAGGACCTCCTTCAGGCCGGCCCGGTCTTTCTCGACCAAGGTCGCGGGGTGGCGGGTGAGCCAGCCGGTCACCTGCCGCACCGTCGGCGGCCGGGGCGGCGCATCGGAAGGAGCTCCGCGCAAGGTGGCGATGTGGGAGCGGACCATGCCGTACGTGACCGGGGCATGCTCGGCGACCAGTTCGCCGTGCAGTCGGGTGAAGCTGGTGCATCCCTCGGCGAATCGCCGTTCCAGGTAGGGCTTGTAGGGGTCCAGCCTGCTGGGCCGGGGCAGGTTCTCGCGGATGGTGTCCTGCCAGCGTGCGGCGTTCGCGTATGGGAGCACGGCGTTGAGGCCCCAGCCCAGGTGCCGGGCGATCGCCCGGCGTGAATGGCCCTGGGCGAGCATCTCGTGGACCAGGGCGTGTGCCGCCTTCTTGCGCTCGGCCCGCCGACCGACGGGGTCCGAGTCGTCCGGCGGCCGACCGGGAGTTGGTCGGGTGCCCTGCAGCAGCATGCCGCTGGGCGTCGGGTTGCGCAGGCAGTCGCGGTGGGCGGCGACGCAGGTCTCCACGGCCCGGCCGAGGCCCTGCCACAGGTGAAAGCGGTCGGCGACCTGCAGAGCGTCGGGGGCACCGCGCCGGGCGCCGTCGGCGTAGGCGCCTGCCCGGTCCCGGCAGATGATCTCCACGCCGGGATGGCGGTCCAGCCAGGCGGCCAGCGGCCCGGCTTCACGCGTAGGGAGCACGTCGACCACGCGATGGTCTTCGACGCTGGTCAAGACGGTGGAGTAGGTCTGGCCGCGGCGGATCGCGAAGTCGTCCACGCCCAGCACCCGCGGAGTACTGAATCGCGGATCGGGCAGCGCCATGACCCTGCGCAACAAGGTCATCCGTCCCGCGCCGAAGCCCAGCTGGGCGGCCAGTCGGGCGCCGGCCCGCCCGGCCAGCGCGGGCCCCACTCGCCCCAGGGCGTGGTTGAGCCGCGTGGCGAACCGTGCGTACGGGGCGGCCAGCCGGGAGAACGGCTCGGCGAACGTGCGGCGCGGGCAGTCCGCCGACCCGCAGATGAAGCGCCGGACCGTCGGCCGGATCACAAAGCCCTGCTCAGCGAGCGGAAGGTCCTTCAGCCTGCGCTGGTAACGGTCGTGGATTCGATCCGAGAAGCGGCCGCAGTCCGGACACGCCGCCGCGGCCGCGCGGCCTCTCGCCGCCACCTCGACCGTGCCGAACGCGGCCGTAACCGCCTCGACATCCACATCGGCGATCTGCTCGAACACCAGCGAATCCCAGAACGGTGCGTCGGTTTGCATGGCCAGCACCATCACCGTCCACAGCCGACCAGAGGAGCGGACGGAATGCACCTGAGGGAGCGTCACTTCCGACTGCCAGACGCCAAAGCGTACGCCGTCTCGCACGAGCCAGTCCCTCGCAATCGAACATCGAGGTAACGCTCCGCGACGGCTCCCCAAGATCTGTGCCAGAACCTGAAACTCACCTACAAAGCCAGACAGCCGATACGCCACACGTGATCTGGCGACGCAGGCCGGCACTGAACCTCTTTCACTCTCCAGCAGAGGATGAAAGAGGTTCAGTGAGACCAGGCGCATCTCCCGGCCCAGGGTCCGAGCGCGGTCTCTCGTTCGTTCCTCCCCTGGATGTGAGGGTGTTACTTCCAGGGCTCCTCGTAACCGCCTCCGGTGTACCAGGCACTGTCGGCCAGGGCCCGGTACAGCGCGGCCTGCCAGGAGTTGCCTCCTTCGGAGGCCGCCCAGTCCTCGGCGCGCTCGCGAAGGTGCTCGGGGACTGCTGCGGCGGGCAGACGGGGCAGGCTACGGCTGAGGGTCCTCAGTTCGGGGCCGGCCTGAGGGTTGTAGAGGCGAGCAAGTTTGAGGGTCGTGAAGTGGTGGCGGACCCGGGCGGCGAGAACAGGAGGCATCTCGGGCGGCGGGACGGCTGCAAACACGACGGCGGGCCTGGGCGGGCCGGCAACACGGGCGACCAGCCATACGTGGTCGTGGACCTCGCTGTCGTAGTAGGGATGGAGGGTCTGCTTCTCGGCGCTGACAGGGGCTTCCTCGCCCTTGTAGTAGTTGCAGTCGCGGCAGGCCGGGACGAGGTTGGCGGGGGCGACCGCCAGCAGCGGGTAGTGAGTCTTGGGCAACTGGTGGTCGAGAGTGTCCGCGATGCCCTGGCCGCACAAGGCGCAGCGGTCGTCGGGGGCCTCCATGAGGAGCTGGTCATAGAAGTCCCGCCCTGCGCTCTTCTTGTGCACCATGCGGTTGCTGTAAGTGTTCTTGAGCTCCTTGTTGAGGCCGCCTTTCTTCTTGGGCTCCCCGTCGGGCTGGTCCTTGAGGTGCCCGAGGGTGTGCAGGGCCCGGGCGGTGGCGGCGGTGTCGTACTCTGCGGCGGCGGCGGCGACGGTGTCCTTGAGCGCCTGCAGTTTGGTGCGGACGGCCTTGGGCCTGGCCGAGGCTGTGCAGGTGTCGAAGACCGTGCGGGCGTCCAGGATGGGTTTGTCGATGGGGCGCATCAGCGGCCGTCCGCGAGGCTGGTGTCGTCGAAGTCGCGGGTGGCGATGAGGGAGCGGGCGATGATGCGTGCCTCACCGCCGAGTCTGCCCTGGAAGCGTTCGAGGATGTCCTCGTAGGAGAGTCCTTCGTCGACCAGGAGGCTCAGGTCGCGGTGGAAGCCGGTGTCGGTGACCTCGAGGCCGAAAACCTCGTGGGTGAGCACGCCGACGTTCTCGCCGAAGGTCTCGATGCTGGGCCGGTCGGCGGCGAGGTAGTTGCCGTAGCGGCGCAGCTTCCACACACAGTGTGCGGGGACCTCCTGCAGGACAACGGGGGAGTGGGTGGCGACGATCGCGAGGCCATTGCGGTCGGTGAGCAGGTCGGACAACACCCGTATGAACGCGGACAGCAGCGGAGGGTGAAGGTGGGTCTCGGGCTCATCGATCAGGACCAGCGTGCGCTCGCCGACGTGCTCGACCAGCCGGGTCATGGTCAGCAGGACGACCTTGTGGCCGGAGCTGAGGGAGGCGAACAGCTTACGGGCGGCAGCACGACGGCGGGCGGCACTGGTCATGGCGGTGAAGGAGGCCAGCCAGTCTTCCTCCAGAAGCCCGCTTCCGGAGTACGACAGGGTCGCGAGGGCGCGGGCCCAGCGTTCGGCTTGCTCGCCGGTGAGGCAGGCTTCGATGCTGTCGGCGAAGTCCCGCCTGAGCTGGAACGGCGACTTCATGCGGTGCGCCCGTGCGGTGGAGGGGACACGAAGGCCGACGTGGACGGTGCGGAAGGGATCACTGTCGGGGAGGTGGGGCAGGTCGTCGAAGGCGCTGAAGGAGACGCTGACGAGGTTGGCGAAGGAGCGCTTGCGGCCGCGGCCCTCCTCCAGGATCCGGCCCACCTCCGAAGGGCGGGCGTCAGGGTCAGCGACAGCGCGGGCGAGACGGTTGAGCAGAACGGACTTCCCGGCGCCGTTGCGGCCGGTCAGGACATGAATGTTGCTGGGCGGCAGCACGTCACGGGTGACAGTGAAGGACAGCAGCAGCTCGTCGCCGCCATCGAGGGCCGGGGTCTCGTAGGTGATGTCGAAGGAGGTCACCCGGGTGCCGCCGCGGGCGATGCGACGAAACTGCTCCTCGACCGTAGCCTGCCGCACGAACCGCCACAGCGCGGTGTGGGTGACGTCCTCGTCCTTCGCGAGCTCGAAGATTTCCTCGTCGAAGGCCATGTCCCTCAGGCCTGCCAGAACAGCGACGCGAGTCTCGTCACCGAGGCCGGCGAGACGTTCGTAGTAAGTGTCGTCCTGACCGACGGAGAAATACTCGCCGGGGATCCCGTCGAACTCATCCGGGGGCTGGACGACGGCCTCAGCGTTCTGGGAGATACCCAGGGCGCCGATCTTCACCGGGCCGATCTTGTGCCGGCCGCGTTCGTCGATGACCGTCAGATGGAACATCGTGCGCCACCCGAAGTCGTCCCAGGCATCCCGCACCAGCACGGCAAGGGGGCGGGGCTCGGTCGGTATACGGTCCTTGCGATCAAGCACGATGAACCGCACGGCGGCCCCCCTCGCTGTGTTCTCACCTGTCTCGCCTGCTGCAACCAGGCGCCGCGGATGATCCTACGGCGGGTGGCTACGGACGACTGCCGCGCACCGGCCCCGGCCATCGCTGCTGGTAGCCGGCTCCTGTTTCTTCAACCCGGTCGTCACAGACCACGAGGCAGAACGCCTGCGCATGGCCGGAGCACCTGTCCACCGAACCCCGGAAGGCACCTACCGGGCCAGCGCGGGCTGGCTTCTCGAACTGTGCGGGTACGCCCCGGGCCGAGAGATAACCCCCGGCGTCCGCTGCTCCAGCCGCCGCACACTCACCCTGACCGCAGGCCCCGGCGCGACCGCCAAGGAATTCCAGTACGCCCTGACCTCCATGGTGGCCAACGTCCGTGCACGCACGGGAGTCACCCTCACACCCGAACCCGTATGCCCCTAGCTTGCCGATCTACAGAAGCTTCAGAGCCAAGCTAGCTGCTGTCCTTTGCCGTCGGCCGGAACCTGGCCGGCCTGGACGCCCCCCGGTCACGCCTTGAGGAAGACGTCCTTGGTG
Source organism: Streptomyces sp. NPDC021012 (assembly GCF_044333355.1). Taxonomy (NCBI): domain Bacteria; kingdom Bacillati; phylum Actinomycetota; class Actinomycetes; order Kitasatosporales; family Streptomycetaceae; genus Streptomyces; species Streptomyces sp. NPDC021012. The sequence continues at coordinate 164,383 of NZ_JBIRQU010000013.1, read as the reverse complement.
ATCGGGGCGAGGGACTTTCTCCTCCGTGGCCGGATCGTTCCACTGGGGTGGCCCATCCGCCGTTCATCTTCGCGCAGCCAGGAGCGCCCGCCGTGACCAATCCGTACGATCCTCCCTTGATGGCCTACCGCATGTGGTGAGGCAGGCAGGATCCGGCGACGAGGATGCTCGTCGCCGGTCGGGTGGCCCGTCAGGGGGCAGGGATCATTCGGCGGTTGCTTCCGTGAGGACGAGGTCGCGTCGGGCGTACCAGGCGAGGGAGTCGGCGATGCCCTGTTCGGCGGTCAGGGCCGGCTTCCAGCTGAGGAGTTCGCCTGCGAGGGTGATGTCGGGGTAGGAGCCGGCGTTGTCGCCGGGGCGGCGGCCGGCCGGTTCGGTGGGCAGCGGCTTGCCGGTGACGTTCTCGAACGCCTTGATCAGCTCGCGGATGGTGGTGCCGGTGCCCGAGCCGAGGTTGATGACGCGGTACGCGGTGCCGTCGGGGCTGTGGGAGGTGATTGTGTCGAAGCGGCGTACGGCGGCGACGTGGGCGTCCGCGAGGTCTTCGACGTGGACGTAGTCGCGGATGCCGGTACCGTCGCGGGTCTCCCAGTCCGTTCCAGTGATCGGGTACGGCTCGCCCGCGTGATACTTGTCGATCATGACGCCCAGGGCGTGCGTGGGCCGACGGACCTGGAGACCGCTGTGGCCCTTGCGGTCCGCACCGATCGGGTTGAAGTAGCGCAGGGAGACGGCCCGCAGCGGCGTCCCGGCGGTGATGTCCTCCAGGGCCTGCTCGAAGTGTGCCTTCGTCCGTGCGTACGGGCTCATCGGGGCGATCGGGGCCTGCTCGGTGATGCCCAGGCCCGGCGCGTAGATCGCGGCGGAGGAGGAGAACAGGAACCGCTCGCAGCCGTTGCGCAGCAGGTGCCCGATCAGCGCCAGGCCCGCCACGACGTTCTCGCTGTAGTAGTACAGCGGTTCGGCGACGGACTCGGGGACGACGATCTTCGCGGCGCAGCCGATGGTGGCAACGATGTCGGGGTGATCGGCGAAGATGCGGTCGATCAGGGCCCCGTCGTCGATCCTGCCGTGGTACCAGGTCCTGCCCTCGACGAACTCGCGCCGGCCGGTCGACAGATCGTCCAGGACCACGACCTCGATGCCTTCGTCCAGGCATCGCGACGCGATGGTCGAGCCGATGAAACCGGCGCCGCCGGCGATCAAGACCTTCATGGAAGTCTCCCGAGTTCGGCATGACCCCGGTACCGCCGTCCGGTGGCTCCGGGGGCTGTCAGGCGATCGAGCGTAGCAGCGGATTCAGATGGTTCGTCATGGTTCGCGAATCCGTCAGTTCGCCTGTGCAGATGGCCCGGTAGAGCCAGCGGACCATCGACGGACGGAACTGTCCCCTGGAGCCGTCGGGTCGGCGCGCAGCGAGTGCGCAGTCGCCTTGGGCCCGTTGATGTAGGCGAGTCCGACGGCCGCCACGCGGGGGAGTGTCTTCGAGGCTGCTCCCCGCCTTCGTGGCGCCCGGTGAGGCGGGTACGTACTTCGGTTCGCCCGGTGCGTTGACCGGTCTTTGTGGCAGTGTGTATCTGGCGGGGGTGTGACCGGCCTGGCCATGGCAGCCTTCCGGCTTGAGTCACAATCCCGTTCAACGGAACATGAGTTGACCGTGGTGGCGGTAAGGGGGATCGGGTGGCGGAGGATCCGAGGCAAGGGGGCGCTTCCGCACGGTGGCTGGGTGAGATCGCGGCTGTGGTCTCGGCGCTGGCAGCGGTTGTCGGTATCTTGCTCGGCGTCTTCGGAGTGCCGTCATTCCGCGATGCGCCGACCACGCGCCCGCGTATCGGCTCGGCTTCCCCGACCGCCACTGCTGCGGCTCCTTCGGCCCCGTCCCCCTTGCCCGGCCCTTCGCTCCCCGGCCTCCCGCAAGGGTGGCACCGGGTGAGAGACGCTGACCTCACGGTGGCGTTCGCCGTCCCAGACGGATGGATGAGAACCAAGGAGAACGCGATCCAGAGCATGTGGGCCTCGCGCGACGGCACGTACGAGATCGTGGTGAAGCGCGACACCTCGTACGGCCCGACTGCCCACGCCGCGGCCCAGGGCCAGCTTGCCTGGTACCGCAAGGAAGCCGAGTCCTCCATGGCCGACCTCCGCGCCACGAACCACACCACTCGCCAGGGCGGGAAGGATGCGGTCTGGCTGGAGCTCGACTACCACTGGCGAGGCCAGACCACCCCGCGCAAACGCGTTGAGGTCTTCGTTGCGGGCGACGCAGGCCGCGTCTACCAGCTCCTCGTCGACACGGCCGCGACCGGCAACCACCTCACCAGGCAACGCGAACTCTTCGATGCAGCCCGCGCGCAACTGGTGACGGACATCGGATAGCCGACATGCCGTCCGGTATGCGGCGAGACAGCGCGTGAGGTCGGCTGCCTGGCGCTCGGAGCATGATGCAGCCCGGGCGATCCGCCGGACACGGCGCAGCTCGCGTAATCGGAGAGGCCATTGAACGAAGTCGAAGAACTTCCCGGTGAACTCGCCGGTTCGCGCGGGATCGGCCTGTTCGAGGGGTGGGCACGTCAGCGACCTGGGCGAGGTGGCGGGCGTAGCAGTCGCAGCCTGTCTCGCCGTATGGTTGCGCCGTCACGACCAGCATGAGCCGGCGCCACGCTCATTGACGAGTTCCATGCCAAAGGAGTGGTCCTCCGCCCGGGTGGGGTGAAGCTGTCGGAGGTCCCGCACCGTGTCGGCGTGAGCGGCCGTAGGGTGCGCCACCGTAGGGCAAGGCCACCTTCCTGGAGGGCTGTCAGCGAGCTCCAACGGTTCCTGACCGCCATGAGTACGCGAACCGGGTCAGCACCCTCTCAAGCCACACCCTGGAACAAACCGTCCGGGTTTCAAGATCAACGATGGGCGGCTTCTGGGCTTGTCTCGGCGCGCAGGATCACCACCAAGGCCGGAAGCCCGTCATCTCCTTCCACGCTTGACGCTGCTGACCCAACGCCTCCCTGGCGCGCTGCAGCTCCTTGTCCTCGCGCTGGGCCTTCGTCAGGACCTGCTCGTCCTCGTGTATCTTCCGCAGTTCCTCGTCCGCGCTCGCGTGGATCTGCTCGATCTGCGCTTCACACTCCCCGATCCTCTCCTGCCGGCGGGCCAGGTCATCCTTTGCCGGCTCGAGCCGGTTGTGAATCCGTTCCGCGAAACGGTGCACCTCGCTCTCGTCGTACTGATCGTGCGGGAAATCCTCCGACGACCTGATGCCGTCACTGCCCTCCATCTCGATGTAGGCGTACTGCACTCCGGGGCGAAAGTGGATGTCCTTGATCCGGGCCAGCCGGAGGCTCTTGTCCACCTCGGTCGACGCTTCCTGTTCCTCGCGGGTGCCCTTCCTGGTGAGAAAGACGAGAGCGTGCTCGTGCAGTCGAAGCGGTCCCAGCCGACCGACGACCTCGCCGTTCTCTTCCCTTCGGAGGCGGCCGATCTCAGCACGCAGCTTGCTCACCTGCCTGTCGCGGGAGGCGGTGACCTCCTTCTTGCGAGTCCGAACGTCGCCAGTGTCCTTGTCGTGGCCTTCCCGGACGCGTTTCACGTCTTGCCGGGCAACCTCCAAGGCCTGTCTGTGCGGGGCGTACTCAGCCCCGAACGCATATTTGAAGTCGGTCGGCCGGCACGGATACAGGACGAGCCGGTACAGCATCCATCCGGCCCCCAGCACTACGACGGCCAGAAGACCGCCCACCAGATTGCTCAACCTCGCCTCTCTTTCTTCCCGTGAATGCCGAGCCACAGGCCATCAGCTCATGCCGATGGCCCGAGAACGGCCGCCGCGTGCTCCGGACGTACGGTCTGCCACACGGACCCCCGGGGTGCAGGACTGCGCCCCGCTCCTCTGCAACCTCCATGGCTGCACTCCGTCCGGCCTTCCGGGTTGCTATGTGCGCGGGGCCCATCACTCTTTCCGGGCGGCCAGTAGCCGGGCGCGGCTGTAGGCGACGGACACGTGTGTGGGCGCCGAGACGACGAGATCGAGCAGACCATCGGGCGCGTCAGCGCCGTCGGCGTCGGCGGCGGGGGAGGAGATGTTGTCCAAGAGGGTGTCGGGGAGGCGGGCCAGGGTCCACGGTGCCGACTGTCCGAGTACCGTCTCCAGTCGGGCCCAGGTTGTGTCGTACTGCTTGCCTGAGCCTTCGACGTCCAGGGCATAGAGCTCGGGGACATAAGGGTGCTTCACCTGGGTGCTGGTCTGCGCGACGACCACGCACGCGTACCGGTCCGGCAACTGCGGACCGTGAGCCTTCCGCAGACTCTTGAGAACCAGGGCCGGCGACGCGATGCCGTCGACCATCGAGTGCACCAGCGCCAGCCCGCCCCGGCCGGTGCTCCAGCGAAGGACCGCGTAGGGCCCGACGAACTCGGCCTGGTCGAACCCGGCCTCTCCCGCCGTCTGCTGAAGCCACTGCCCTGCGCTCTCGACGCTGCCGCTCGGCACACCACCGGTGGAGGACTCCATGCCGTCCCTTCGACGCGAGGACGGTCGGCGCGGCTCTGCCCGGCGCCGACCGCTGACCGGGGCTCATGCCCCCTCCCACCTTGTCCGCGCGGGGCCACAGATGCTGGCCAACCAGCGGAAAAAGTCACGTAGTTGGCGTGATTACGTCGTCCTTGGTGTAGAGGAGCCCAGAACCCTGCCCCTGCGACCGACGGGGCCTCCAGCGCGAGAGCTGCCCAGGCGGCGGCTCTGTGCGCTCTGGGAGAGTTGGGTCAATGAGCCGCTGCACGGCACCGGGGCTTGCCACGGTAACCGCTCACACTTCTCCCGGACCGCTCCGGCCGACGCCCGTTCGAAGCAGGGGCTGCCGGCTGCTGAATTTGATCGGGCGATGTCGGGTGATTACCTCACAGGTGGGGCACAGATCGGGTAGATCTGTGCAGGTGACTGACTCCAAGCCCTCCGAGGACGACGAGCCCACCTCCTTCGTCGAGAAGACGAAGAAGTGGTACGGGAAGCACAAGCCGAAGATCCGCGTCGCCCTCGGCGTCACTCTGGCCGTGGGTCTGACGGTGCTCACCCACCTCCACGAGAAGGCGGACGTCGAAAGGTACGACGCCGAGGACATCGGGGATTCTGGAGCGTTCTCCGATCGAGAAGCCACGGACGAGCTACGCCAGTCCTTCCTCGACCCTGACCGCGACCCGTTTCTCCGCAGGCTCCCCACCGGCCAGCGCGCCAGCGAGGAGGCCAACGCGAGATACAGGGAGCGGAGAGGCTGTGACCTCCCTCGCGGCTACACCTGCGTTCGCCCCTGGTCCTTTATGAGCCCGGACGACGAGGACGAGGAACCCGGCGAAGCTGCAGCCTGAACGTCTGGGCGAGGACCGCCGCGGCCTCTCGTTGCTGTGCAGTGTCAGTGCACGCAGCGCTTTACCGCTACCGCCGCCCGTCGACAAGGCCCCTGAAGCGACATCAGGCGAGGCGTCGTCGCAGCTCCGCCGTGATCCTTGCGGTCTCGGCCGGTGCAACATCGGCCACCCCGTGCTCCGCCATGAGCGCGTGGAACTGCTGCTGCTCGTAGGGAACCCCGGGTGGCAGGGCGGCAACATGCCAGTGCACGTGCGGATTGCCCTGCCGGGACCCCAGTGACAGCAGATACACCCGCTCCGGCGCCAGTACCTCTTCGACCGCGAGCGCCACACGGCGCACGGCCTGCATCATCCGCAGGTAACCGTCCTCGGAGAACCCGCTGACGACGTCCTCCACATGCGCCTTGGGCGCGACGAGAACTTTGCCCGGCAACGTGGGCCATCGATCCAGGAAGGCCACATGATCAGCGTCCTCGTAGACCAGCTCGTGTTCGTAGTCAGGCTCTCCGGCCAGGAACGCGCAGACAAAGCACGGCCCGCTACGCGCCCTGGCCTCGTACGCCTCCAGATCGAAAAGCTTGCGGTCTGCGGACGGCATGGCACCTACCCCTTCTGAGGGATCCTTCCCGCGGCTAACTCACGGGCCTCAAGACTGCTCCCCTGCAGTGGACACCGTGAACCCGGCCGCTGCCGGAAGGCGTGCCAAGAGCCCCTCGCGGTGGGGACTCCGGTGCGGTGCAGGTCGTTCACGAATCGACCACGAACAACCGAACACGTGGACTACGCTGCCCGCTCATGAACAAGACCAGCGCCTTATTGGGCGCTCTCAGCACGGCCCTCCTCCTGACTGCGGCCGTCCCCGCCTCCACGGCGGCATCGGCTAAAACACAGCCGGTGAAGGCCGTGTTCGGCGGGATCGTGGATAAAGACCACCCCGCCGTCCCGATCGGCTCCAAGCTCCCCCAGAGCTTCGCCCCGGCCCCCGCCACCGTGCTGCCGACGCTGACGAAGGCGGCGGAGGACGCCGCGAAGGTGATGCCCACCGAGAACGACCGGCAGCGCAGTCTGCTCGGCGGGCCGGTACCGCACTCCACCCCCTTCGTCACGGCCAACCGACCAGACCCCTTGTCCTGCATGATTCCGCCATGCCCCTCGCACAAGAGCCCTGGTACAGCACCACCCTGAACGTGTGGACCCTCACCGCCACGATCGTTGCCTCCATCACCCTGACGAAGACCGTGGCCGCTGCCTGGCGCGCTTCTTTCGGACGCCGGCACCACGTTATATCCCGGGTCCGCAAGGTCGCCCCGTGGGTCAGCCCCGACTACGTGGAGGAGCTCTTCGGCGAGCCGACATGGTTGTCGACCCTCACCATCCACCGGCACGAAGGCGAAACCCCGGCGCCTAAGGAGAACCTCGAGGCCAAACTGACCAAGCGCACGTGGAAGCTCGGGCGCTTCGCCTACCTCGTCACCTGGTCGACCGAGAAGGCCGTTGAGATCTACGGCATCATCACCACGAGCCGACGGTTCGGCCCGCGGCTGCTCGTGAACGGCACACGCATCAAGCTGGGAAGAACCCGGCTCTCCGCCCTCAAGAAGCCTCAGGACTTCAGGTCCTGGATCGGCGCTCGCCGCTTCACCTACATCGAGTCCCACTACGGCGGAAACCCCGGCGGCTACCGGACCTGGTACGTCGGCGTGAACGACATCGGCCACTTCCCCATGGCGCCCGTCGGCATGGACGAGACATCAGAGGCAGAGCGCGAGGCCTTCCGTTCGGTCGCCCGCATCAACACCGTCATCGTGAGCACAGCCCTCTACCGCGAAGTCAGCGACGCCACGATCTTCGGGAACTCCTTCGGACCCGACCAAGACCAGATCCGCCTCCTCGAACCCGAGATGCGCCTCGTCCACAGCTGGACAGACACCGCACGAATCCGCTGGAACGCCTTGCGCCGAAGCTGGAACTGGCACCACAAGCACGCGTACCGCCGCTATGGCAAGGCACTGGACCGCGCCCGGGGGAACACCGCGAAGTCGTAGCCGTACGCTGATCACAAGGCGCGGGGCCCGATACCGGAGGGGTGTGCTCCGTGAGCCTGTTCAGCGGCGTCAAGGACGTCCTCATCGACGCGTGGGGCTGGGCGAACTACAAGCCCATCTACAACGACAACCTCGGCATGCCCCATTGCCGAGCTTTCCCCGAGGCAGCCGCGTCCTGGGCTCCCGCCGGCGACGAACGCCAGCGCGCCGCGTGCAAGCTCCTCGCCGCCTACGTGAACAACCAGGCCGCCGAACTTGCCCAGCTGACCGATCCCACCGCGAAGAACCTGCGCGAGGACGGGGCCCGGCCATGTTCGTCGAGGCGATCCTCGCCAACGTCCTCGGCCGGGGGCCGATTCGGGGTTGCGGGCCTGTAGGTGGGCGGCGATCTGCATCGTTGCCGCACAGGATGCCGACCTGCTGCTGCACCTGACCGAGTGGCCCCGCTACCGGCGCATCGGCCCTGTGCGCCTCGCCTTCCGCGCCGCGGACCCGAAGGCGATCGACGCCTGCGGCGCCCTGACCGCCGACGACCGGCGCGGTGCCGGATGGGTCTACCTGGCCCTCGGCCGGTCCTGACGCCCTGAGGCCGACGCCCCGGCGGCGTCCCGGACAGACCCGGGCCGCCGTCTGCGCCGCTGCCCCGGCAGCCGCCGGGCGGGTTTGACCCCTTCCAGAAGCTTCCACAGCGGTCGGCCCTCGGCGGCCCACAGCTCCAGCCGGCCCCGATCGATCAGGTGGACGCCATACGTCTCGCTCCGCTCCACTGCCGGCAGGGTGAACCGGCCGTTGGTGATGATGATCGCGAACTGGGCCCCGTGGACCGTTTGCGCAGTGCCGGCGAGCCGCTGTAGGACCTCCACCCCGATGGCCTTGCCCTCCCAGCCATCCCGCTTGTGCTTGCACTGAACGACCCAGATCCGGCCGTCAGCATCAACACCACGTACGTCACAGACGTCATCGTGTGCTCCGCCGACCCGCTCGGCTTCGAACCCGTCTCGGCGCATCAGATCCCGCACCGCGAACTCGAAGTCGCGGTGGTGCAGAGCATCGATCTTCTCCAGCGACATCCGCACGCCCCGGGCCCGCCGCTCCTCCCACCGGCGGCGCTGCTCGCCGCCCAGACCCCAGACGGCCAGCAGCATGAACGCCACCTGCGGCACAACGGCATAGATCCCCCAGTGCTCGTTCAGCCAGGCTCCCAGCCAGATCCCGAACCCGACCACCGTCGCGCCTGCGGCCACCGCTGCGCCGATCAGCATGCCACCGCGCAGCCCCTCCGGCACGGCCCACCGCTCCGCCCCGGCCGACCTGCGGCCCGGGGCCTGGAGGTCCAGCCCGAGGTCTACGTCCGAACCTCCGTCCGGAACCGCGGACGGATGGGTTAAGCCGCCGCATCCCTCGCCGCCGCCGGGCCGCTGACCGCCATGCCCCTCAGCCTCAACCATCCGTGCCCCTCCATGAGTTGACGCAACACCGGCGGCCACTCCACCACAGGGCGCCGACATCCCGCGCCGCCATCTGCCCGGGGGAGCCGGTGGCAGTGTCACAGCTCCCAGCTACGCCCGGGACCCCAAGGCGGCGGAACGCTCAGGGCTCGGTACGACGCGGGGCGCCGCCACGCGAACGGAATGTGGCTCCTGCGTCTTCGAGCAGGCGATGTACACCGCCGTAGGAACGGCCTGTCTCCTCCGCCAGAGCCCGGATGCTCGCGCCGGAGTCGTACTTCTTCTTCAGGTCCTGGGCGAGCTTGTCGCGGTCCGGGCCGGGCGTGAGCCGACGGGCAGGCGGCGCCTTCTTGGGCATGAGCTGATTCCTCCCTGCAAGGGTGGGCGATGCCCTCATGATCGCGTGAGGGGGAGGCGTCGGCCACCGATTCGGCGAAGGCAACGGCATGGCCTGCGGAGGTGGCGGCGCGGAGCCTGCTTGCGCCACGATGCTCCGATGAACGAGGAACCGCTGGAGGAGTGGGCACGGCGGCGCGAGGAGCGCCGGGCCGCCTCGAAGGGCAGGCTACGGGCGGTGCCGCTCGCCGAGGGCCGGCATCGAGCGGCGCACGTCGAGCCGGACGCTCCCCGGGTTATTCAGGAGTGGGACGGCACCGAGTGGGAAACGATCGGCGTCGTCGAGAACCTGGACGCCGCGAAGGCCCTGCTGTATCCGCCGCAGCCGGCGAAGGACAAGCCGACCGAGTGGGATCGCCCCGTGTCCGGCCCGGGGAAGGGGCGGCACCGCCGTACGGCTCCGACGGAGGAAGGCCGCTGAGAGCCTGACCGTTGAGCCGGCGCCCGCAGCGGGCGGACAACGGTGCTGGCGCCACCGGCCAGCCGATGCAGCAAGTCCCGCCGGGAACGACGTCGCAGGGAGGGCCTGCACCGCTGACCTGCACGCCGCCGCCGTCGACGAGGCCCGCCTCCTGCTGGGGTCGACGCCCAGCAGGCCACCGTGAGGGCGATCGCCATGGGGGCCTGGGCACACCCCTGTACGTGAGCGACCGCCCCTACGCCGTACGCGATTGCTCTGCACTGCATGCGCATGACCTCGGGCACCGCCGCGCTTCCCGCCGGGAGCAAGCCGGTGCCCGTGCCTTGACCCCGAACTAACGTGCCCTGATCCAGCCACTGGGGAGCGCGGACGGTGTCGGTCCATCCCAGGCCCCTCGGACGGGACAGACCGGCCCGGTTCACGGGCCCGTCAGCGGCCGGCGAGGGCATCAGGCAGCATGAGCTGTCCGGCGGGCGAGAGCGGCGCACCGGCGACGTCGGTCGCGTCCCAGCCCCGGAACTTGTTCATCCCAGGGTTGCGGACGACGGTTTTGTAGGCGTCGGTTGCCACGGACGGGGACGAGCTGTAGGCCCAGAAGTGCCGGGCGTTCATCTCGTCGCTGTACGGGCTTTCCGCGCGCATCAGCACCCCGTACAGGACCTTCCCCTCCTCCTGCGGGTGCTCGAACGGCCCGGTGATGGCGGAGAAGACGGTCTCGCCGCGAAAGCCGACACACACGCTGCTCGCGGTGAGCGGCATGTCATTGTGGTTGAACGCCTCTTGGAGGATCTCTCGGTTCGAGTAGCACCCCTCGCACCCGCAGTTCCGTTCAACGCAGGGCCCGCAGCTGCCCCACATGCAAGGGCTGGTGCCATCACCGCACGGACAGTCCTCGGGATCGCAGCGGCAGACGATCTCGGAGAGGACGACCGTGGAGTCGTCCTCTCTGCCGTCGTCGAACATGAGGCACAACTCGGCGCTGAACTCCAGGGCCACGGGCTCGTTCATGGGGTCCTTCTCAGGGCGGGCCGGCTTCCGAGCGAGTGCCGACTGTACTGCCGGGCACGGTAGTACCCGCCGCAGGACATCGAACCGCCTTCGTCATGCTTTCGGCTGACGATCGCCCTCAGCGCACGCCCCTTCCTCATCAGCAGTGCTATCTGTCACGGTCCCGGATCACGGCCGGGTTGAGTAGGCCCCGAGCGCCCTCGTGCATCCGCCGTTACCGGGGGACGCTGCCCGCGCGGTGAGGGTGGGCGGTGAAGTGTGGCAGAGGTCAGGTGTTCAGCTGAGTCGGGTCCCCTTTTGCGGGTCCGAGGGTGAGGCGGGTGAAGTACTCAGTCCGGATGATCTGTGTGCGGTCGGCTTCGGGGAGGCGGGCGAGGACACCGGGCAGGGGCCGTTCGCGAGCAACCTCGCCGCGGTGCGCGAGGATCGCCCTCCACTTCACATCGGCCCACGGGGTGACGTCGACGCTGGTGGTCACATACGAGTCCGGCACCGCGAGTACCTTCTTTCCCACACCTTCCAGCAGCGGGCGGAGCAGGCCGACGCCGGACTCGGGATGCGTGGCGGCGTACAGCGCGGCCGGCTGCCAGGGCGGGCCCGCTTCGGGATGCAGGTGGGCGAGGCCGGCGGCTTCGGCGGCGAGCAGTGTGATCTGGTGGGTGCGTACGTGGTCGGGGTGCCCGGGCAACTGGCCAACGGCGTCGTGGGTGACGACGATGTCGGGGCGGAAGGCCCGGATGTGGGCAACGAGGCGGCCGATGGCCTCATCGAGGGGCGCGTCGACGAGCCGGGGCTGGCCCGGCGCGGCCTCGGGGTTGCGGGCGTCACCGTAGCCGAGCAGGCGCGGGGGGCCGGCGCCCAGGACGGCGAGGGCGTCGGCGAGTTCGGGCGCTCGGCGGCTGTCTGGGGCCCAGGTGGCGGTGACGACCGCTGTGCGGGCACCGGCGGCGTGGTGCTGCGCGAGCACACCGCCGGCCAGCAGGCTCTCATCGTCGGGGTGCGCGAACACCCCCAGCAGGGACGGGTGGTTCATGGCGAAGAGGTCTCCTCGAGGCGGTGGATGAAAGGGAGGTCAGATGATCGGCGGTCGCCCGGCCGCGGTGAGCCGGTAGACGGTGCGCCAGCTCATCGGGCGCCGTGGCTGCGTGTGCCGCGTCGTCCAGCCTTCGCGCGTACCGCGCAGCGTCTCGCCCAGCCCGCCGCCGCGCACGGCCCGGACCAGGGTGATCGCCGTCCACACGCTCAGGTAGAGGGGAAGGAGCGGGGTGGGGAGGTTGCGGTGAGCGATCCAGATGCGGTTGCGGGCGGCGAGCCGGTGATACAGCGCGTGGCGGGCCGGTGTGGTGAGCGGGTGGTGCATACGGATCGCCGCCGCGTACCAGCCGCTCCAGCCCGCCTCGTACAGCCGCCAGGCCAAGTCGAACCCCTCGTGGTACAGGAAGAGCCGACCTTCCCACCCTCCTACCGCTTCGAAGGCGTCGCGCCGAATCAGGACGACGCCCTCGGCCATCGAGGTGACCCTCCCGGGCCGTCCCGGGTTCGAGGCGTGCAGCCGGGGGACCCAGCGGCGTGGTGTGGTCGCATCGTCCGGGCCGGTCAGCCGGGGCTGGACCCAGGCGGCTTCGGGATGCTGCTCGGCCTCGGCGATCAGCCGGGCGAGGACATCGGGACGAGGAAAGGTCGCGTCGTTGTCGAGGAAGAACAGCCAGTCGGCCGGATTCTCCGCTTTACGGAGTGCGTCGGCGCCGGCGTTGCGACCGCCGGGGATACCGAGGTTCTTGGGCAGGCATACGGTGAGTGCACTGGGCGGCACGATTTCGGGGCGGCAGCCGTTGCCGACCACCACCACCCGGACCTCGACACCGCTCTGCGCCAGGAGCGTCGCCTGCGCGGCGGCCTCTGCCTCCGGCCGGTCATTCATGGACAGCACGACTACGTCTACGCGTGGGTGAAGCACGGGCTCCTCCAGGCCGTCGAGGGCCGTGTTGCGGTCAGGGTGTGGGGTGTAGGTTCCGTGATCCCGTGAGCACTCGCGCGCTCCTGACCTGTGGCGTCCGCGGTGGTGAGCACTGTCGACGGTGCAGTCCGTCGTCGGATCATGAGCGATTTGGCTTGGCGAGCGCGGACTTCGCGTGCAAGCACGGCGAAGAAGCCGCAGGTCACGAGACCCATTGCTCACCAAACCGCGGAATTGCTCGGACGGTGCTCATGATCGCTCGGAATTGCTCACGGAATCGCGGACCCTACATGGGACAGGGGTTCCGGTGAGGTGTCCGGCCCAGCGAGCGACGAGCGGGGCGAGGTGGGGGTGGACGCCCCGGGAACAGGCCTGGAGGAGCTGACCAAGGGCGACGAGTTCACCGGCCCGGCCGGCGGAGGTGTCCAGGACGTGTGCGAACTCGTGTCGCACGCGCGCGGCGACCGCCGGTACCGTCAGCGAGTAGGCGCGCAGCAGGCCCGGATCGTAGCTGACGGGAAGGCGGCCCCAGTTCTCCCAGTCGAGCAGGACCAGGGGTGCGCGGGTGAGGTTCGCCCAGTGCAGGTCGGCGTGCCCGGTCGTCGTCTCACGGATCCGGACGGGGTCGATGCCGAGGAAGCGGCGGAAGTTTCGGTCGACCCAGTTCTGCCGTACTGATTCCCGGTCGGTGGGCACCGTCGCGAGCACGCCGAGCGCGGACCTCAGCTCCGTCCACCACGAGTCGGGCAGCGCGGTGTCCTGGTCGAGAGCGGGAGTGCCGTGGGTGACCGGCGGGACGGGCACGTACTCGGTGAGCTCGGCCCGGTAGGCGACGTCCCCGGAGGTCCAGTCGAGGACGCCGCGAAGCCGCGGCCGCGGTACCGACCGGGGCACGTGCGTGTCCGCGGTCGCCGTCCCTTCCCACAGCCGTCCGCCCGCCTTGTCCACCGCTGCGGACACAACGCGCAGCCAGCAGTCCCCGGCCCGGCGCCCCAGGGTGCGCCCCTGCCACCCCCACACCTCGGGACCCGACGCGGGCACCTGGAACTGCTGGGCGGCGGCCGCGTGCGCGTGCCGCATCCGTTCTCGCTCATCACGCTCTTCCGGAGCGACGAACACCGCCTCGCCTACCGCGCGTTCCACCGTCACACCCCCTCCGTCACGACGTCGGCCCCGAGGTGCTCAACAGGCCGGGGCGGCGGCACGTCACGCCCCGGCCACCGGAACACCAGGCGGCAGAGATCTTTGTTCAGGACGTCGCCGGCGGGCAGCGCATGGTCGGGTGTGTCGGCTGGGTGGACCGTCAGGACGAGATCGACGTGCTGGTCGTTGTCGTCTGCGCGGATGTGACGGTCCCAGGCCAAGACCGTGGCCGCCAGCCGCTCGGCGAGCGCGGGGCCCTGCTCACCGAAGGCGTGGACGATCCATTCCCACTCCTTGTCCTGCGGGCTGTTGCCGTCCTTGGTCTGGACGTGGATTAGGTAGGCGAGCGAGGCGTCGCCGACGATCGCGGGGGCGTCGTGGTCCTTCGCGATGCCGGTTACACCCTCGCCTGGTTCCTGGTGGGCGGCCAGGCGGCAGAAGCCGGACAGGGTGGTGGCCGCGTACAGCTGCAGGGAACCGAAGTAGGAGTTGGCCGCCCCCATCGTCACGCCGGTGGCTACCTCGTGCTGTGGCCCGCGCAGCGCCTCCTCCAAGCCCGTCGTATCGGCGGCGGTGCCGTGCTCGAAGCGGAGCGTCAGCCCGCCGTCGAGGAGGGAGAGGACGGGGATGGTGCGGGCCTGTTGGCCTTGGTCGCGGACGAAGCCGCAGTACGTGAAGTGGCGGGCGTGCAGCACCTGACCGTGGCGTTCGAAGGTGACCGCTCGGGTGTAGCCGCCCATCTCCAGCGGCAGGACCAGGCGGCCGCCTTCGGCCAGCTGCTCTCGCCAAGCCGGGGCGATGTCCCAGCAGTTGTAGGTGATCATGCCGGCGTCGAAGCCGCCGCGCGGCACGAGGTGAGCGGGGGCGCCGAGGGCGGCGTCTGCTTCGACGGCGGTGACGCGTCCGCTGCCGGCCTCCGTGAGGAACTGGCGGGTGCGGCGCACGACCCACGGGTCGATGTCGACGGTGACTACGCGTCCGCCGGGTCCGGCGACGTGGGCGATCAGCTCGGCGTTGTAGCCACCGGAGCCCGCCTCGAACACGACCGCGCCTGGCTCCAGGCCCAGGTGCTCGATCATGTCGGCCTGGAGCCAGGCCGCGGACACCGAGCTGATCGCTGTTCCGGCCTCGTCGCGTCGGGTGACGACGGCCCGGTCGCCGCCGTTGTACGCGGCCAGGAGGTTCGCCTCCGGGGCGAAGCGGTGCCGGGGCACGGCCCGCAGCGCCTCCTGGACCCGCTCCGAGGGGGCCCAGCCGCCGTCGATGACCATCTGGGTCATCGCGGCGCGCAGCCTGGCGGCCTCGGCCGGTTCTCCCGGCACGGGCGGCTGGTCGGCGGCGATGGGGTAGGAGGTCGCCGACGGCAGGTCGGGGAGGATGCCGGGCCACACGGCGTCGAGCGCGAGAGCGGCTGGGGTGAATACGTCCCCGACGCAGGCGAGGGCGTGGAGGTCGAAGAACTCCCATCGGTCGAACTTGTCCGGCTCGGCGTTGGCCAGAGTGCCCGTCCAGGCGGTGACGCGGACGACGGCCGTGAGCCGTGGGATGCCGTGGCTGTCGTCCGCCAGCATCGTCACCACATGCGCGTTTGCCGGGTCGGCGACCAGGCCCGTCTCCTCGGCGAGTTCTCGGACTGCCGCTTTGGCGAAGTCCTCCGCACCGCTCGTCTTGCCGCCGGGGAGTTCGAGCATGCCGTGTCGGGAGCGGCCGAGTAGGACCCGCCCGGCGTCGTCGGTGACAACGGCGAGGGCGCCGGTCAGCGCGTGGCCGGTGGTCGGCCGCTTCTCCACGGCCCGGGTGTCGGCGTGGCAGGGGCCGCGCAGGACCAGGACGGCCAGGCCGTCCGCGTCCAGCCGCTCCACCGTCTCCCATCCAGCGACGAGCACGGCGATTTCGTCCTCGTCCAGCGCGATGCCGCGCCGCTCCTCGGGCGTGTTCTCCACCACTGGCGTGATCACGACGAGAGCGCCGCCGTCCCGCAGCCGCTCACCTAGCCCGTGAACGACGCGTCCGCGGTCCTGCACGAACGCGTACATCAGGCGGAGCGTGATCAGGTCGTACTTTTCGTCGTGCAGCGGGGCGGGGTCGTCGTGCTCGATGTCCAGGTGCAGCCAGCGCACGCCCTCGACGTCACCATGCTCCTCCCGGGCCCGGGCCAGGGCGCTGTCGGTGAAGTCTGCGGCGTCCACGGTGTAGCCGAGCGAGGCGAGGTAGACGGCCAGCTCTCCGGTGCCGCAGCCCACGTCGAGCGCCCGGCCGCCGCCGTCTGGGAGGGGGGCGTGTTCGGCGAGGAGTTCCCGCTCGCGCTCACCGAGCTGCCGGAACCCCTTTCCGTCGCTGTAGTGCTGCTCCCACTGATCGCGGGCGGTGTACGTCAACGTGCTACTCCTCGTGCGTAGGCGTGATGGAACTCAGGGGCGTTGGGCGGCGCGGAGCTGGGCCAGCGTGCGCAGGCCGCGCTCCACGAGCCCGGGGTCATCGTGGGCGGTTCCGTAGGAAATGCGGAGACGGAATCCAGGACTGATAGGACCGTGAACTGGGCCTCACCCTCCGGGGTGAAGGAGCGGCCGTAGCCATCCGCTACGGCGGCCAGGAGGTCGGGGCGGCCGTGGCAGGCATCGGACAGCCGCACGAAGTCCCTGATGGCTGGGCCTTCCCCCGACCGCTCGAAATCGATCACGTACAGTGAATCGGCGGCGTCGTCCCAGCGCAGATTGCGCTGGAAGTCGCCATGTGTGGGGACCGCCTTCAAGGCGGGCAGGCCGGCGGCCTTCTCGGCAGTGGCGCGGATGAAGTTCCTTGTCTCCGGCCGCGAGGTGGGGTCGGGCGCCGTCCAGGTGCCGCTCCAGCTTCCATAGGGGCAGGGTGCCGACGGCCGGGTGCGGTGGGGCGCTGGTATGGATGGCGGCTGCGAGCTGCCCGATGCGGTGGAAGAGGCGCTGCTGCTGCCCGGGCGGGTGGACGGCGCCGTGCAGAGACCGGCTTCCGACCGCGGTGAGGACTACCGCCCGCAACCGCGCATCGGCTGCCACCAGCCTGGGCGCGGCCGCGCCCAGGCTGGTGGCAGCCGTACACAAGCCGTCACTTCGCGCTGGTGGAAGCGGTAAATCGTTCTGGTGGATCTTGACGTACCAGGTGCCGCCCTCGGCGGCGCGTACCCGCCATACGCGGCTTTCCTCGCGCGCCCAGGAGACGTCCTTCCAGGTGGTGATCCGACCCACCGCCTGCTCGGCGAAGGAACGCGCCCCCTCCGGGACGTCTTCTCGGCTGCCGGGGCGGGCACCAGGACCGTCCGGTCAATGTCCGGGTCGTAGGCGATCGGGTCGCCGGGCTCCTGGAAGTGCACGGCCATCCGTGCGCCGGCCCGGTAGGCGTCCAGCCCGGCCCGGCAGTAGGCGACCATCGGTTCCGGCAGGTTGTCGAACGGGAACCACCCCATGGCGTCGCAGACCCGATGCTTCATGACCTCCGGGATGCCCTGCCAGCGCTTCACCTCGAAAAACATCCCCAGGCGGGCGCCGCCGACGGGGGAGCGGTGGTGCACGGTGACGGCCGCGCGGACGTCGACCGGGTCGACGACGATGCCGCTCTCTTCCCGGGTCTCGCGCACCAGGGCCGTGACCACATCTTCCCACGGGCCGTCCAGATGCCCGCTGACCAGATGCCAGCATCCTGCCGCGTACATCTCGCCGGCCCGCCGCGACAGCAGCACTTCGGGCCCGGTCGCACCGTCGCGAACGGCAATCAGGTCGACGTCGAGCGGCTCGGTGTACCGCTGGTCGTCCGTCACGCGGCACCGCCGGAGCGGCGGGCGAGCAGCACCGTGAACACCGTGTCCTCCTCCAGGACCCCGCCTTGCGCATGAGCCTTCAGCAGATCGAGGGCCTCGGCCTCGAACTCGTGGTGCTGGCCGGCGAAGAGGGCCGGGCGGGCGAAGCTGGTGGTGCGCAGGTAGCCGACGACGTCCTCGGGGGACCAGGAGCGGGTGATGGGGAAGCGGCGCTCGATCACGTCGCTGAACGCCGAGTCGACGAGGTCGTCCTTGTAGGAACGGTCCGGGCCGGTATACGTGCCGCGGGTGCCCGCACGCCGGTCGTCTCCGAGGTAGGTCTGGATCAGCCCTCGAAGGGCAGCGGTCCATTCCGATTCGTGGGTCCAGAGGCTGCCGTCTCCCATGATCGCCACGACGGCGTGCGGTGCGGCCACCCGATCGCACATGTCCAGGACCTCGGGGCGGGACATCCAGTGGAAGGACCGGCAACTGGTGATCAAGGTGGGCTCCCGGCCGGGCGCGGTGGGGGCGAAGGTGTGGGCTTCGCCGGTGAAGGCGCCCACCGTGCAGGCTCCGCGGACCGGTTCGAGTGTGGCGCGGGCTGTCTCCAGCATCGAGGCGTTCACGTCGACCAGGTCGATGTGCACCATGCGGTGCAGGACGGGCAGCAGCGCGCGGGGCACCTGGCCAGTGCCAGTACCCAGATCGAGCAGGACGGGGGCGGGTGTGCCGTGCTGGGTGGCGGCCAGGAGGTGGACCGCGGCGTCCGGAAGGCCGGGACGGTAGCGGGCGTAGTCGGCGGCCTCGGGCCCGAACAGGGCCTCGTCCGAGACCGCCGCGGAGGCCGTCTGGTGGGGGCGGGTCATCGTGAATCTCCAGGAGTACGGGGGAGCTGCCAGGTCAGGGTGCCGTTCGGGCTGGTGGCCCGCTGGACGCCGTCGGGGCCGAGGTGGAGCCGGTAGGCGGCCGGCTCACCGGCCGCCCGCCAGCGGGCGGCGGCGTTCTGGATCTCCGCCCAGATGTCCCGGGGCCCGTCGCCCGTCACGTCCCACCGGCCGGTCCCGGCCTCTTTCACGCGCAGCCACGACCTGCACTCGGGCGCGCCGATCGTCAGGTCCTCGGCCCCGAAGTCGCGCACCAGGCCCGGGTAGAGGTGGTCCAGGGCCAGCCACATGCCGCGCGCCGTGTCCTCCGGCGGCGCGAGCCGGCTGCGCCGCGTCCGCCCGTCGGCCGTGGTGATCGCCTTCCGGAAGGAAGCCGACAGGAACAGCCGGTCGAAGCCAAGCCCGGCACCGGCGCGGTGCCCGAACTCGACCGCGCGCAACTCCGCCTCCACCATGCCGTCCGGTCGTTTGTCGATCACGGCCAGGCCGGGCCACGACGGCGACGACGTCCCCAGCGTCATCAGTGCCCGCCCGGCGCCAGCTGCTCCACCAGAGCCTCCGGAACGCGGGGGACGGCGAAGGAGACGAAGATCCGGTCGTACGGGCCCGCGTCGGGCCGGCCCGTGGTGCCGTCGCCGGTCGCCACGGCCGGCCGGTAGCCGAGGGCGGCCAGCCGCTCGCCGGCGGCGGCGGTGACGTACGGGTCGATGTCGAGAGTGACGACACCGGCGTCTCCGCACACGAAGCACGCCACCGCCGCGGTCACCCCGGCGCCGGTCCCGATGTCCAGTACGCGCTGCCCGGGCCGCAGGTCCAAGAGCTGGAGCAGGTCCGCGGTCATGCCCAGCGTGCTCGACATCGCGGTCATCGCGCCCCCGCGACGCGCTCCGGCATCACGGCCGAGGATCGGCTCGCCCTCGTGCTGGATCGCGATGCTCTCCCCGCTGTGCAGCCGTTCCAGCAGCTCCTCCCGGTCGGCCGGGCGGGACCAGTCCAGCAGATCCCAGCGCGGCGGGGTCTCGTCCGGGGCGCTACGACGCACGTATGCCTGGGGCATCAAGACCTGGCGCGGAAGCGCGAGCAGGGCCTCGCGGACCGGCCCCGGCTTCACCTCCCCACTCGTCTCCAGCCGGGCGACCATCGCCGCTCGGGCTGCCGCGGCCCCGTTTTCACCGAGGGCGAGCTGAGGTGTACCCAAGGCGTTCACCAGCCCATGTGCGAGTAGGCGCGGCTGGCGGCGATGTCGGCGATGGCTGTCCGCGTGTAGGGGACGAGCCGGTCCGGAAGCTCGTCCTGCGGCCACCACCGCCAGATCAGGCACTTGTCGCGCGAGCGGACCTCGGGGGTGCCCTCCCACTGGCGAGCCCGGAAAAGGAGCTGCGTCAGGGGCAGGCTGCCCGGGGCGTTGAAGCCGTCGATGCTGGTCGCGGCCTCCACGGCGTAGGGCTTCAGATCCTCGAGACGGAGACCGGGCACCTCCTCGGACAGCTCCCGCAGCAGGGTGCCCTCAAGGCTCCGGTCGTCGTGCGTGCGGCCGCCGCCGAGAAGGGCGAACGCCCCCGACTGCCAGATGACACCGGGCTTGTGGTCGCGCAGATGAAGCAGGTACAAACCCTGCCCGTCCAGCTGCGCCTGAAGGAGTTTCGCGCGCAGCGTCGGCGAGGTGGCCTCCGGCTGCGGGAGCCACTGGACGCCGGAGACCTCCTCGTCCTGCAGCATGATCGCCAGCGGTTCCTTGCCGGCGAGGTAGAAGACGTAGCGGAAGTCGTAGTGGCGGTGGTCCGGTTCATCCTTGGCCGGGTCGGCGCCGATGTCGTGGACGCCCCAGTCCGGAGAGCCGAGCAGCTGCGGGGCCAGGCACAGGGCGCCCGGCGCGATCCCGGCCTCCTCAGACACCTCGCGCAGTGCCGCGGCGAGCAGCGTACGGTCCCCGGGCTGGACGTGGCCGCCCGGGGTCGGCAGGAGGCCGCCGCTGACCCGGTGCCGGATGTGCAGGACCCGGCCCTGGCGGTCGATCACGACGGCGCCGCACGTGATGTGCCCGGGCAGCGTCGTCCGGGCGGTCACGTCGACGGGCCGGTCCAGGGCAGCGAGGAGCCCAGCCAGGGCGTCACGCTCGCCGGGACGCCGGCCGAGATACGCCTCGACGGTCCTGCGGATCACGATGGAGCTGGAGCTGGGTGACATGGGCGTCGTCTCGCCTTCGACGTAGTGAGGGGGCGGCGCTAGGGGACGGTGCTATGGAGCATGCGTGTGGGAGCCGCGCTGGTGGATCAGCCCGCCGTCTCGTGGCCGGACGGCTGGGCGCCGCGGGGGCCGGGAACGGCCTCGGGTGAGGGTGCGATCCCGTACTGGGCGGCTTGGGCGGTGAACATGCCCTGGTAGAGGCCGTCCTTGCGGGACATCAGGTCCTCGTGGGTGCCGTCCTCGACGACACACCCCTGATCGAGGACGTAGATGTGGTCGGCGTGCATGGTCGCGGCGAGCCGGTGGGTGACGAGCACGACCGCGTGTCCCTCCTCGGCCAGGGACCACAGCCCCTCGAACGCGGCGATTTCCGCATGGGGGTCCAGGGCGCTGGTCGGCTCGTCGACCAGCAGGAACGGCGCCTGCCGATACCTTGTTCAAGCGGACCCCAGTTTCTGCCACTGGCCGCCCGAGAGCTGGACCCCGCGCTCGTAGCCCTTGAAGACGATCGAGTCCCAGCCGTGCGGCAGGCCCTCGACCAGTTCGAGCACGCCCGCCTCGTCGGCGGCCGTGCGGACGCGGGCCATGTCCCGGGGACGGTCGCCGGCACCGATGGCCACGTTCGCGGCCGCCGTCATCTCCCAGCGCGGGAAGTCCTGTGACAACAAACCGACTTCAGCGAAGATCTGGGCGCGGGCCGCCTTCCGCAGCTCGACCCGCTCGCCTGACTCGCCCACCCACCACACGTCCCCCTCGGCGGGGAGCAGCAGTCCGGCCAGCACTTTCGTGAGGGTGGTCTTCCCCGAGCCGTTCGCACCCACCAGGGCCGTCACCCTCCCTCGCGGGACGCGCACGCTCACGTTCTTCAGGGAGGGGCCGTCGGCGCCCGGGTAGGTGAACGAGACCGCCTCCGTCCTCACCTCCCGCACCGGTGCGGGCAGCGGCGTACCGGTGAGCGGGATCGCGTTCTCGCCCGCCACCTTGATGGCGTCCTCGGTGTCGGTGAGGAACAGCAGCTCCTCGTACAGCCGGTTGACCTGCTGCACCAGCGACGTCAGGCGTGCCGTCGACGTACGGATGGCGATCACCGCGGTGCCGCCGACGGCGAGCGGCAGACCTCCGGTCGACAGCAGCCACCGCAGCACGCCGTAGCAGGCCAGCGACGCCACACCGGCGAACCCGCCCGCGACCAGGTCCGTCGACGCCTGCGCCCGGGCCAGGCGCCGCTGCTCCGCCTCCGTCTGCCGCGACATCTCCTCGTAGCTGGACAGCAGTTTGGTGCCGGCGGCGTGCACGCGGAGCTCACCGGCGGCGTGCGGGCGGGTCAGGTAGGCCAGCAGGGAGGCGATCGCCCTGCGGTGGTCGACCCAGTTCATCCGGGACAGGTAGTCACGGCGCGCGGAGCGGACCGCGCCCCACCCCTTGGGCAGGGCGATCGCCAGCAGCATCGGCAACAGCGTCCAGTGCAGCGCCGCGAGCACGACCGCGGCCGCCGCCATGCCGATCACCACATTGCCCACCCCGACCGACAGCCTCAGCATGCTGCGGGCCGAATCCGTGCCGAACCGCCCCGCCTCCAAGACCCGCTGAACCTCCGGCCGCTCGGTCGCCGCCACCTCCACACCGGTCACGGCCGTGTAGTACCGCGCGGACACCGCCCGCTCCACCTGCGGCTCCAGCCGCCCCGACATCGCCGTCGACCACGCCGACAGCACGGCACCGGCCACCGCCGCGACCGCCAGCACCACCAAGGACGGCAGCGCGTCCCGGAGCTTGTCCACGGTCGGACCGTCGGCGAGCAACCGCGCAAGAACGCCGTTGACCGCCACCAGCCCCCACCCGGCCGTCACTCCCTGCCCGAGCTCGGCCGCGACGACCCCCATCAGCGCGCGCCGGTCCGCCTTCCACCCGGTGCGCAGCACCATGCCCACCATGTGCGGCAGCGCGGCCGCCATCCGCCCGAACTTCAGCTGGGTCAGAGGGCCTTCATGTCGGACGTAGGACTGGTCGTAGCGCAGCCGGCCCCCGTACAGCTCCCGCTCGGCGTCCGAGACGTTGTCCGTGGCTCCGGCCTTCGAGCCGTCCGCGGCCTTGTCGCCCTCTGGTTCGACCAGCGTCATCGTGTCCCCCCCTCGTGGACGTGGTGGTTACGTCGCCGTGCTCAACGACGGCGCGCGATTTCGAGCACCTGTTCCTTTCGGACGCGTTGCGCGCCCTGTGATTCAGCGGGTTTCCGAAGGTGTGCGGTGCACCGACCCTTGCCGCGCAAGAGCACCCGGTCGGGAACGGATTGGCCGAATCGCCGATGGTGGTGCCTTGCGGCTGATGGCGTACTACGGCTGGAACGGGATGAGCTGCCGAAGCCGAGTGACGGTGAGGGCTGGGTCGGTGGCGTGGATGGTGGCCATGCCGAGCTTCCGTGCTGGCACGAGATTGTCTGGGTTGTCGTCCACGAAGATGCATGCCGATCCCGGAAGTCCCAGCAGCTCCAGAGTCAGTTCGTAGATCTCCGGGTCCGGCTTGCGCATCCGGTGTTGCTCGGAGAAGACCACGACGTCGTGAGTGGCCTCCAGGTTCCACGCCGCGTAGGGGTTGTGCGGGGTCATACCCATGGAGTTGGACAAGATCGCGGTGCGGACTCCCGCAGCGCGGATCTGCGCGGCCGCGGTGACCACGGCCTGCTCCGGGCGCAGGGTCGCCAGGGCACGGCCCATGAGGTTGGTGCCGTCGATATCGAGGAGGGCGGCGATTCCGGTGTTCCACTCCTCTTGAGAGATGTCGCCGCGTTCGAGCCGCGCGTAGAGCTGGCGGCCGACGGGGTCGACGGCAACGGCCTGGCGGTAGGCGTCGTCCGGCAGCCCGATCTCGCGGGCGAAGCAGAGGGCCGTGTCGTCCATCGGCGTGGTGAGCACACCGCCGAAGTCGAAGATCACGGCAGCGTACGGGTCTCCGGGGACGGGGGACTGCGGGCTGACAGCGGAGGGGTGGGTCACGACGTACTCCTGTTATCGGTCGGCGGGTCATGCCGGGACTCCTTCGAGAGCAGGGGAGGGCCAGGGCTGCGGGCGGGCCGTGGTGACCCA
Source organism: Streptomyces sp. NPDC021012 (assembly GCF_044333355.1). Classification (NCBI taxonomy): domain Bacteria; kingdom Bacillati; phylum Actinomycetota; class Actinomycetes; order Kitasatosporales; family Streptomycetaceae; genus Streptomyces; species Streptomyces sp. NPDC021012. Next base: position 140,687 of record NZ_JBIRQU010000013.1, on the reverse strand, counting down.
GGAGGTGATGAGGTCGGCGGCCGCCTGAGGGTCGGGCTGGGCGGCGCGGTCCAGGAGACGTACACGGGGGTCGCCGGCGGCCAGGTGTGTGAAGAGGCGGGCGCAGCGTTCATGGACGGCGCGCTCGGCGGCGCTGATGGGGCGGCCGTCGCGCTGCTCGGCGCGGCCGAGGGCCGCGCCGACGTGGTCGGTGAGCAGGATCGTGACGTCGGGGGCCGGCCGCCACGCGGTCGCTTCGCGCATCAGGGCCCGGGCCTGCTCGAGGGCCGCGGTGTCGTCGCGGGGGTGGAGGGCGGCGGCCTGGTAGACGGCCACGGAGTGCAGGCTGCGTCCTTCGAGGACGGTACGGCCGGTGTGCAGCGGAGTCCGGATGGTCTCCCAGGTGTGCAGCTGGACGGCCAGGAGCAGCAGCGTTTCGCTGGCCGGGAAGCCGCCGCGAAGGAACCGGTCTCCATCGGCGGCCGCGGCGAGCGCGGAGATGATGCGGCTGCCGAGGTCGGCGCGCGTGCGACGGGAGGAGAACTCCTCGACCAGCAGCGGCGCATCGAGACGAGGTGCGACCAGGCCGGTGAGGTGGCTCTTGCCGGTGCCACTGATGCCCTCGAACGACACCAGCACACCCCGGCGATCCGGGTCCTTGCCGCCCGCGGGTTGGGGATCCACGACGGTGGTCTCCTTTCGGTCAGAACAGGGAGTCCTGCTGGGGGGCGGCGGCGCGGGCGTCGTCGCGCACGGCCTTCGGCTCGATACCGGCCACGCGGAGCAGATCGGTGAGCGTGGACCAGCGGCCGACCCCGCGCCCCGTCGGTGACCATCCGCGCGAAGACGCCGCAGGTGGCCAGCACGTCAGGCATGGCGCGGTGCCGTCCGGCGGGCAGCGGCATGCCGAGGTGGCTGAGCACATCGTCGAGCCGGTGGCGGGACAGGTCCGGGTAGACGGCGCGGGCCAGCCGCACGGTGTCGAGCATCGGCAGGCGGGCCAGCGCGGGGCAGGACGGCTCCTGGTCGTAGATCAGCCCGGCCTCGTAGGGCGCGTTGTGCGCGAAGAGAACGTACGGCGGGTGGGCGAGCAGCGCCTCCAGCGCGGCCAGGATCACAGCCGCGCCGTCGGCCTGCTGGATCATGGCGGCGGTGATGCCGGTCTGCCCGGTGTCGAAGGACGTGAAAGGCACGCCGTCCGGCGGCCGGATGAACCGCTCGAAGCGCCCGTCCTCCTGCCAGGAGCCGTCCGCGGTCAGCTTCCCCGCGACGGCGGCGATCTCGATCGGCTCGGGCCGGCGCCCGGCCGGGTTGAGCGTCTCGAAGTCGATGCCCACGAACGTCGCCGCGAGCAGAGCGGGATCGGTCAACGCCACTGGCATGCCTCCTCGGTGATGATCCGCGCCATCTCGTCCAGGCGCGCCTCGGTGTCTCCTTCGTGGACAACGACGGCCAGCGCCGTATCGAGGTCGGCTCGCGCGGCCGGGCACGCAGTCAGGCCCAGGCTCTGCAGGGACGGCAGCCGGTCGGCGGTCGTCAGACCGTAGGTGCCGACGGAGTTGGCCACGCCCTGCTCCGCGAGGCGGGCGCAGAACTCCCGAGGCCGCTCCAGCTCCACGCGCAGCAGCGGCGCGTAGCCGTTCCAGTCGAGCCGTGCGTCCGGCGGGATCGGGGTGAGGCCGGGAACGTGGGCGACGGCGTCGAGGAGGTGCCGGGTCTGCCGGCGGCGCAGGGCGAGGAGCTCGTCGAACCGGGCGAGGTTGCCGCGGGCGATGATCGCGACCGGCTCGGGCATCCGGTAGTTGTGCCCGAGTCGGCTGCCGGCCGGCTGGCCGGGGGCGGGCAGGAACCCGTGGGTGGCGAAGCTGCGGGCCCGGGCGGCGAACCCGGCGTCGTCCGTGAGGATGTAGCCGCCCTCACCCGACCACAGCAGCTTGCCGTCTTTCGTGGAGAAGCAGCCGGCGTCCCCGAAGGTCCCCGCCCACCGGCCGTCGTACCGGGTGCCCTCGGCCTGGCAGGCGTCCTCGATCAGCCGCAGTCCCCGGTCGGCGCAGTAGGCGGTCAGCCGCGCCAGGTCGGCGCACCGGCCGGCCAGGTGCACGGGCAGGACGGCCTTCGTCCGCGGGTTCGTCTTGCCGGCGAGGTCGTCGAAGTCCAGCTCGCCAGCTGCGGAGTCCACCAGGACCGGCACGGCGCCGGTGAGCCGGATCGCGACCAGGGTCATCACCACGCACGCGCCCGGCACCAGGACCTCGTCGCCGGCCCCAATGCCGTAGGCGGCCAGGGCGGTGTGCAGTGCCGCGGTGCCGCTGGAGAGGGCGACGGCGTGCGCGGTGCCGAAGCGGTCCGCGAGCTCGGCCTCGAAGGCACGCGCGTGCTCGTCGCCGACGGGGGCGGGGCTACGGTCCAGGAGCTCGGCCATGCGGCCCAGGGCAGTGGCGCGCATCGTCGTCGCGGACTGTGTGGTGTGGTTCATGCTGAGCTCCGGGCGGTCGTGGTGAGGATGCGGTCGAAGCCCATGAGCGGCCACATGTTGACGCACTCGTAGGAGGCCAGCGGGCAGTCACTCGCGCAACCGGTCGGGGCCGGGAACAGGTCGGCGGCGCTGTGCCCGCGGATGGTGCGGTGGGCCGAAACCGGGGTGGCGTCGATCCGCAGGGAGGAGACGCAGTCCCAGATCGCGCCGTCGGGCTGGATGAAGTGCAGCGTGCGCCCGCCGAAGCAGCCCGCCACGCTGGACGTCGTCCGGGGGACACCAGCGATGACCTGACCGGGGTAGGAGCCTTCCGGCAGCGTCAGGGACAGGTCCGCGGCGTACAGCTCGGCGAAGGCGTCGGTGAGCGCGCCGGTGTCGTCGGGGCGCAGCGACAGTTGCTCGTGATGGGGGTGGTCGTCAGGCAGCACGATGGGCTGCGGCACGTAGTAGTCGGCGCCGAGCTCCGCGGCGAAGCGGCCCATCGCGGGCACCTGTTCGATGTTTCGGCGGGTGATCACGGTGTAGAGACCGACCCGGGGACCGTCCTCGTTGCGGGCGGCGATGAGGGCGCGGATGCCGTCGACGACGTCCTGCCAGCCGTGTTTGCCCTTCGGGTCGGGCCGCATCCAGTCGTTGAACTCGGCTTCGGTGGAGTCCAGGGAGACTGAGAACGCGTCGATGCCGAGGTCGAGGAGGGACTGCAGGAACACCGGGCGGTTCAGGGGGATGCCGTTGGTGCAGACGATGACCTCGATCCCCGCGTCCTTGATGATCTTCAGGGTGTCGAGGATGCCGGGCCAGTTCAGCGGGGGCCTTGACCCCTGATGTTGGACACACGAGACACTGGATCCTGAGGATCTGAGAACGGACATCTCGTGGTCATGAAGAACTACCCGCCGCAGTTCAAGGCGGACGCGGTCGCGCTGTACGAGTCGCGGCCCGAGGCGACGATCAGGTCGGTCGCCGCCGATCTGGGGATCAACCCGGAGACGTTGCGGAACTGGGTCCGGGCGGCCGGCGCGAGCCGCCCCCGGGGCCGCCGGGCGGAGGCGCCGACCGAGCCGCCCACGCCGCTGGAGGCCGAGAACGCCGCTCTGCGCGAGAAGGTCCGCGATCTGGAGGAGGAACGCGAGATCCTGCGGAAGGCGGCGAAGTATTTCGCCGGGGAGACGCGCTGGTGAACCGCTTCCAGTTCGTCGCCGACCACCAGCGCCGCCACGGCGTGAAGCGGCTCTGCGTCATCCTCGGCATCGCCCGCTCGAGCTACTACTACTGGCGCCGGACAGCCACGGACCGGGGCGCCCGGCAGGCGGCCGACGTCCACCCGGCCGCCCGGATACGGGCGGTGCACCTCGATTCGGACGGCACTTACGGAGCCCCGAGGATCACCGCCGAGCTCCGGAAAACCAGCGGTGAGGCGGTCAACCACAAGCGCGTCGCCAGGCTCATGCGGGCGTCCGGGATCGAAGGGGTCCGGTTGCGCCACCGGCACCGCACCACCGTCTCCGACCCTGCAGCCGCCAAGGCGCCGGACCTGATCGGCCGCGACTTCACCGCAGGCGAGCCGAACACGAAGTACGTCGGCGACATCACCTACCTGCCCATCGACGGCGGGAAGTTCTGCTACCTGGCGACCGTCATCGACCTCGCATCGCGCCGTCTGGCCGGATGGGCGATCGCCGACACATGCGCGCGGACCTGGTGACCGACGCCCTGGCCGCGGCGATCCGCACCCGCGGCAGCCTCGCCGGATCGATCATGCACACCGACCACGGAGCCCAGTACACGAGCAGGTCCTTCGCCGAAGCCTGCAGGTCAGCAGGGGTTCGGCGGAGCATGAGCGCGGTCGGGTCCAGCGCGGACAACGCACTCGCCGAGTCCTTCAACGCGACCTTCAAACGCGAGACCCTGCAAGGACGGAAGAGCTGGCCAACCGAGCGCGAGGCCCGACTAGACGCCTTCAGATGGCTCCACCGCTACAACACCCGCCGCCGACACTCCCGCCTCGGACAACGATCACCGATCGCCTTCGAGAACGCCCTCCAACTCACACCAACTACGCTGGCACAAACCGCATAACCCGTGTCCAAGATTCGGGGTCAAGGCCCCTAGTCTTCTGAGTCAGGAATTCTGTTCAGATGTATGGGCTTGCCCTGTGGCACGTACTGGGCGGCTGAAGGCCGAGTTGATCCTGTCCGGTGAGGAACGGGCCGCGCTCGAGGGATGGGTGCGGCGTCGTTCCACGCCGCAGGCGTGGGCTCTGAGGTGCCGGATCATCCTGGCCTGCGCGGAGGGCGCCTCCAACAAGGACGTCGCGGCCCGGCTCGGCTCGACGCCGCATGCGGTGGGCCGCTGGCGGTCGAGGTTCGTCGAGCACCGGATCGCCGGCCTGGGCGACATGCCCCGGCCGGGCGGCCCTCGGTCGGTGACCGACGAGCAGGTGGCCGCGCTGGTCACCAGGACCCTGCAGTCCACCCCGAAGAACGCGACCCACTGGTCGACGCGGTCGATGGCGAAGGAACTGGGTCTGTCGCAGTCGACCGTGTCGCGGGTCTGGCGGGCTTTCGGTCTGCAGCCGCACCGCTCGGAGGCGTTCAAGCTGTCGACGGATCCGTACTTCGTCGACAAGGTCCACGACGTCGTCGGCCTCTACCTGGACCCGCCCGAGCGGAGGAATTGTCAATATGTGTGGATGACGGCTCGACGTGGCAGTCAGTCCGCGCTGAGACTGCCGGGCTTCTCCCCGCGGTAGGGGATCCATCGGTATCCAGGCTGGAAGATGACGTAGTCGTCACCGAGGCCGAGCTCGGCGTGCAGCTGCTCGGAGAGAACCAGACCGTGAATACTGCCGTCGCTGAGCTCATCCGGAGTCCAGTCGGACTTGAGATCGCCAGGGTCCAGGAAGCTTTCCGGGTCCCACCCAACCTTGGCGGCAATGTAGCCGTCGAACTTTGCGAGCAGCGCGTAGAGCTGGTGCCCCAGCTCTGTCAACTCGGCGGTGGTGAGCCGGATTCTAGGCAGGCTGCCGTCGGCGACGACGCCGAAACCGACTGCCACGGGCAGGATCGTGAGCTCGATGCAGGACTCGTCCGTGCGCAGGATTGGCCGGTGGAGTGGGATGCGGTGAGTACCCGCTCGTAGCACAAATGGTCTGGGGTCGGTCAGGGCAGCGGCCTGCGCCGCTTCGACGTTGTCGCCGAAGTTCACCACGAGCTCGAAGTAGATCGCCACCGTTGGTTTTCCTCCCGATCCCCGCCCGCGGCCTGTGCCGCGGATCCGCTCCCAGTGTCAGGCGACCTGCGACTCGGCCCGCTCGACGAGGACACCATTTTCGAACTTGGCGCCCGCGCGGACCAGAGGCACCAGGTGGGCGCCGGTGATCGCGCGCCATCGGGCCTGGGCGGACTCGACCAGCTTGAACACCATGGCGAGCGCCGCGGCCGGGCTGCCGGCCCCGCGGGTGACCTTGGTCCGCAGCTTGACGGTCGAGAATGTCGACTCGATGGGGTTCGTGGTCCGCAGGTGAATCCAGTGCTCGGCCGGAAAGTCGTAGAACGCCAGCAGTTCCTCGGCGTCGTCGGTGATCTTCGCGACGGCCTTGGGCCACTTCGCGCCGTAGCTGCGGGAGAACGCCTCGATCGCCTTCTCGGCGTGGGCGCGGTCCTCGGCGTTGTAGATCTCCTGCATCGCCCTGGTCGCGCTCGGCTGGGCCGACTTCGGCAGGGCATTGGTGATGTTCCGGGATTTGTGGACCCAGCAGCGCTGGTGCCGGGCGGCGGGGAACACCTCGGCCAGTGCGTTCCACAGGCCCATCGCTCCGTCGCCGATGACGAGCTCGGGGTCGCGCATGCCGCGCCGGCGGCAGCCGCGTAGCAGGTCGGCCCACGACTCGGTGGACTCCCGTAGTCCCTCGGCGAGCGCAATCAGTTCCTTCGTGCCGTCGAGACGGACGCCGAGCAGGACCAGGACGCACGAGTGCGCCTGGCCGAGCCGGACCTTCGGGTGGACGCCGTCGGCCCACACGTAGACGAAGTCTCGGTCGGAAAGGTCCCGGTCCTGGAAGGCGGCGTGGTCGTCGCTCCACTGCTTTGTCAGCCGGGTCACGGTCGCCGGCGATAGCCCGGCCGTGCCGCCGAGGAACTGCTCCAGTGCGGGCACGAAGTCCCCCGAGGACAGGCCGTGCAGATAGAGCAGCGGCAGCACCTCCGAGATCTTCGGGGACTTGCGACACCACGGGGCCAGGATCTTGGAGGAGAAACGCCTGCGTTCGCCGGTGGCCTCGTCGATGCGGCGGTCGTTCACGCGCGGAGCCTTGACCTCGACGGGCCCGGCCGCGGTGACCACGGTCCGGGGCCGGTGATGGCCGTTGCGGACGACCAGGCGCCGGCCGTCCTGGTCGGTCTCAGCCGCCAACTCGGCTATGTACTGGTTGACTTCCGCTTCCAGTGCGGCAGCAAGCATCCTTCGGGCGCCCTCGCGGACGATCTCGTCGATCAGGGATCCGGACTGGGTGGAACCGTCGTCGGTGACTACGCTGAGCACGGGCGTACCTTCCCGACCCGCGCTGCAACGCGGGCCTACTCGGGCATCTTCAAGGGATCATTCGGGAAGGTACGCCCTTGGCGTCCGGCCCGGGGCCGATCCACAGGTCTTGAGCATTGCTCGCCCGAGCGGGCCCTGGTCTTCTGCGTGGACGAGAAGTCGCAGATCCAGGCCCTGGACCGCTCTCAGCCGGTGCTGCCGATGATGCCCGGAGTGCCGCAACGCGTCACGCACGACTACGTCCGGGCCGGCACCACCACCCTGTTCGCCACCCTGGAGGTCGCCACCGGCAAGGTGATCGGTTCCCTGCACCGGCGCCACCGGGCCGAGGAGTTCAAGAATTTCCTCATCAAGCTCGACCGGGAAGTGCCAGCCGGTCTCGCCGTCCACCTGGTGCTGGACAATTACGCCACTCACAAGACCCCGGCCATCAAGACCTGGCTGCTGGCCCACCCGCGGTTCCACCTGCACTTCACGCCGACCGGGTCGTCCTGGCTCAACCTGGTGGAGCGGTGGTTCGCCGAGCTGACGAACAAGCAGATACGGCGAGGCGTCCACAAGACCGTCCAGGCCCTGGAGCAGGACATCCGGACCTGGATCGCCACCTGGAACACGGACCCCAGGCCCTACGTCTGGACCAAGACCGCGGACGAGATCCTCGAACGCCTCGCCTCATATCTGAACAGAATTCCTGACTCAGAAGACTAGGCCCACGGGCGGAAGGGGCGGGGAGCCGCGGCTCCCCACCCCTTCGCCTGCCTCGCCCGTCAGCCGCCGATCTCCGCCGGCTTGACCGTCACCCACTTCCGGTCCGCGTCGACGGTCTCGCCCGCCGCCTTCTGCTCGGCGGACCGCTTCTCCTTCTCAGCCTCCAGCCGGTCGGTGTACGCCTGCTTGCGGTTGACCCACAGGCGGGCGCCGCCCGCTTTGGCGTCGGAGTAGAAGAGCATCCACCAGTCGCTGGGGGAGTCGCCGGCGACGAGGACCGGCCGTTCGTACTCCGCGATGTAGTCGTGGATGCCGGCGAGCTTTCCGACGTACCAGGTTCCCGGGGTCCACAGATAGGGCGTGACGACCTGCCGCCGGTAGCGCTCGGTGCCGTACTCCGCGCCGAACGTGCCCTGCTCGATCTGCTTGCGCGCGGTGGTGAGGCGGCCGGTCTCGGGGTCCTTGAGCAGCGTCGTGACGCCGATGACGTTTTCCGGCGGGACGCCGAGACCGTACTTCGGGTCCGACACGACCATGCGCACGAGTTCCTCGTGGGCGGCGGTCATCACGTAGACGCGGATGCCGTGTTCCTGAAGGCCGCGGATCAGCTCGCGCTGACCCGCGTAGACGTGCGGCGGGTTCACGGTGCTGTGCACCGTCCTGCCGGCGTCGTCGTAGCTGACCGGGATCGGCTTGCCGTAGGCGTACAGCTCGTCGACGTACCGCTTCAGCTCGCCGAGCGTCAGGCCCGAGAACACCTGGGCGATCCACGGGTAGCAGACCTTGTCGTCGATCTCGCAGAGCCGGTTGTAGTAGCCGTAGAGGCTCTCGCCCGCCCGGAACGGTACGAGGCGCAGCGAGGGGTCGACGGTGTCCGGCGTGAGCACGCCCTTCATTTCGAGGAAGGGCAGCAGCGACTCCTCGAGGTCGTACCGCCAGATGGTGTTGTCGGCGTCGAAGACGGCGTAGCGGCCCTGGCCTTCGAACCTGTCGATGAGCTTTTCGAGCCGGTCGCCCTGGGCCCGGGGCCAGTCGGCCAGTTCGACGGTGGGCCGGCCGGAGGTGTCGGACGCCGCCGTGACGGGTGGGACCGCGGTGGTGCGGGCGGCCGTGGCCGTGGCGCCGGTGAGAACCACCGACAGGACGGCCGCGGTCACGGCGAGAAGGGGACGAGCAGGTACGCGCATGCGGCATCGGCTCCGGAAGTCGGGGGGAGGTGAGTTGCGCGATACGCAACGCAGTGCACTGTTTGATCCCCAGAGTGAAGTGGTGGCGGGCCTGTCGCGTCAAGGCTCGCGACCGCCTTCTTCGCCTGCCCGCCGCCGCGTTCGACTCCTTGACAAGGTATGGGGCCACCTCCAGACTGAGTTGCGTAAAACGCAATCCGTTTCGCTATACGCTACGCACGCGACCGAGGTGTCATGATGATTCCCGTGTGCCGACTCGCGGATCTGCCGCGCGGCGAGGCCTATCGGCTCGATGTCGAGCCGCCTGTCGCGGTGTTCCACACCGAGGATGGCGAGGTCCTCGCCATCGACGACACCTGTACCCACCAGGACGCCTCGCTCGCGGACGGCTGGCTGGAAGGGTGCGAGGTCGAATGTCCGCTGCATGCCTCCAAGTTCGACCTGCGGACCGGGGCGGTCGACGCTCCGCCGGCCAAACTGCCCGTCCGGACCCATCAGGTGGTCGTCGACGACGGCATGATCTACGTGCGGCCCTCCGAGGCCGCGCCCCATCTGCCCCCCTGTGTCGCGGCCCGGCTCGGCGCCGGAGGCCCGGCGTGAGGACCGTGGCCGTCGTGGGCGCCTCCCTGGCCGGACTGTCGGCCGCGCGAGCGCTGCGGAAGCAGGGCTACGACGGGCGGCTGGTCCTCATCGGGGACGAACCGCACCGCCCGTACGACCGGCCGCCGTTGTCGAAGGAGTTCCTCGCCGGCCGCATCGGCGAGGCCGACCTCGCCCTTGAGGCGGACGGAGAGGATCTCGGCGCCGAGTGGCTGCTGGGCGTCCGGGCCGCCGGGCTCGACCGCGCCGACCGGTCGGTGCGGCTCGCGGACGGCCGTACCGTGCGGGCCGACGGCATCGTCATCGCCACCGGAGCGGCGGCGCTCACCCTGCCCGGGAGCGAGGGCCTCGCCGGGGTCCACACCCTGCGCACCCTGGACGACGCCCGTGCCCTGCGGGACGAACTGGCCCGCGGCGGACGGCTGGTGGTGATCGGCGGCGGCTTCATCGGCGCCGAGGTCGCTTCCACCGCGTACGCCCTCGGCCTCGACGTCACCGTGATCGAGGCGGCCCCCACCCCGCTGGCCGGTCCGCTCGGCGAGACCATGGGCGGCGTCGTCTCCGCGCTGCACGCCGACCACGGCGTACGGCTGCTGTGCGGCGTGGGCGTCAAGGGGCTGAGCGGGGAGCGCCGGGTGGACGCCGTCCTGCTGGAGGACGGCCGCAGCGTGCCCGCGGACACCGTCGTCGTCGGCGTGGGCGCCCGCCCCTGCGTCGAATGGCTGGAAGGTTCCGGCGTCGCGCTCGACAACGGCGTGACGTGCGGCGCCGACGGCCGCACCAGCCTGGCCGGGGTGGTCGCCGTCGGCGACTGCGCCAACTGGTACGACCCGCACACCGGAAGCCACCGCAGGGTCGAGCACTGGACCGGCGCGCTGGAACGGCCCGCCGCCGCCGTGGCCGCGCTGCTCGCGCACGGCGCGACGGAGCCGGGCGTGCCCCGGCCGCCGTACTTCTGGTCCGACCAGTACGGCGTGAAGATCCAGTTCGTCGGCCACGCCGCCGGGGCCGACAGCGTCACGGTCGAGGAAGGCGCCACCGACGAGCGCAGCTTCCTCGCCGTCTACCGGCGGGCCGGCACGCCGGTCGCCGTCCTCGGGATGAACCAGCCGCGGCTGTTCACCCGCTGGCGCAAGCAGTTCACCGCGTGAACGACCCCTCCACGACGTATCCAGAGGAGTGCACCGTGACATCGACCGGTCTGCCGGACAGTCTGATCGCCACCCTCCCCGGCTCCTCCTACACGGATCCGGCGATCTTCGCCCAGGAGCAGGAGCGCATATTCGAGACCATGTGGTTCTGCGTCGCGCGCGCCTCGGAACTGGCGAAGCCCGGCGCCTTCCGCACCGTCGACGTGGGCCGCGAGAGCATCCTCGTCACCCGCGCGAGGGACAACTCCATCCGCGCCTACTTCAATGTGTGCCGGCATCGCGGAGCCAAGCTCTGCACCGAGGAGACCGGCGAGGTCAAGCGCGCCTTCCAATGCCCGTACCACGCCTGGACGTACGACCTGAACGGCAAGCTCGTCGCCGCGCCCAACCTCACCAAGATGCCCGACGTCGGCCGCACCGAGTACGGCCTGGTGGGCGTGGCCGTCCGTGAATGGCTCGGATACGTCTGGGTCTGCCTGGCGGAGAACCCGCCCTCCTTCGAGGAGGACGTCATCGGCGCGGCCGTCACCCGTCTCGGCGACGTGGAGTCGATCGAGCGCTACGGCGTCGAGAACCTCTCGGTCGGCAGGCGGATCGTCTACGACGTCAAGGCCAACTGGAAGCTCATCGTCGAGAACTTCATGGAGTGCTACCACTGCGCCACCATCCATCCCGAACTCACCGAGGTGCTGCCCGAGTTCGCGGACGGCTACGCGGCCCAGTACTACGTCGGCCACGGCGCCGCGTTCGGCGAGGAGATCCGGGGCTTCACCGTCGACGGCTCGGAGGGCCTCGACCGCATCCCCGGGGTGACGGAGGAGCAGGACCGCCGCTACTACGCGATCACCGTCAAGCCGCAGGTCTTCATCAATCTCATCCCCGACCACGTCATCTTCCACCGGATGTACCCGGTGGCCGCCGACCGCACGATCGTCGAGTGCGACTGGCTCTATCTCCCGCACGTCGTCGAGAGCGGCAAGGACGTCAGCCGCTCCGTGGAACTCTTCGACCGGGTCAACCGCCAGGACTTCGACGCATGCGAGCGCACGCAGCCCGGCATGAGCTCCCGCATGTACGCCAAGGGCGGCGTGCTGGTGCCCAGCGAGCACCATATCGGGGCCTTCCACGACTGGGTGAACGAGCGCCTGGGCAACCCCCAGGGGTGACTCAGCCCATGTAACCCATCCGGTGGCTGATCTCCTCCGCACCCTTGAGCAGCACCGGGGAGAGCTCGTGCAGGCGCTCCTCGGTGAAGCGGTACGAGGGCCCGGAGGCGCTGAGCGCGGCGATGACCGTGCCGTCCCGGCCGCGGATCGGGGCTGCCATCGCATGCAGACCGATCTCCAGCTCCTCCAGGGTCCACGCGTAGCCGCGCTCGCGGGCCTCGGCGAGGTTCTTCTCCAGCTTCGTCCTCGAAGTGAGGGTGTGCGGAGTGGACTTCTTCAGGCCCGCCTCGGCCAGCAGCGCGGCGCGCTCCTCGGCGGGCAGGTGGGCCAGCAGGATCTTGCCGCTGGAGGTGGCATGCAACGGGGTCAGCTGGCCGACCCAGTTGTGCGCGGTGACGGCCCCGGGGCCGCGTACCTGGCAGAGGTTGATCGCATAGTGCTCCTGCATGACGGCGATGTTGACCGTCTCGCCGATCTCCTCGGCGAGGCGCTCGCAGACCGGTCGGCCCTGCTGGGTGATGTCGATGCGGCCGGTGACCGCACCGGCCAGGCGGACGATCCCGAAGCCGAGCCGGTACTTGCCCCGATCGCCCGCCTGCTCCACCAGGCCGCGCGCCTCCAGGGCGCCGAGCAGGCGGAACGCGGTGGACTTGTGGACGTCGATCTCGGCGGCCACCTCGCTGACGCCCGCCTCGCCGCGCTGGGCCAGGATCTCGAGGACGCTGATGGCGCGGTCGACCGACTGCACTCCACCGGCCGGCGAGTTCGACGCTTCGCTGTCTTGGCTGTGGTTGCTCATGGCGAAACTATACGCGCGGTAAACAACGTCCTCGCAAGCCTCGAAGCCCGAATTAAAACCCCGCAAGTTGCGTTGTTCGCAACCTGGTGCGCATTGCGATACCTGATTAACATGCCCCGCATATCTACGGCGCGAGCGAGACGAGGCACTATGGCTCCCCTGCAATACGACTTCGTCATTGTCGGCGGCGGATCGGCCGGCAGCGCACTGGCGAACAGGCTCTCCGCGGACCCGGCGAACCGGGTGCTGGTACTGGAGGCCGGCCGCTCCGACTACCCGTGGGACGTCTTCATCCACATGCCCGCGGCGCTGACCTACCCGATCGGCAGCCGCTTCTACGACTGGAAGTACGAGTCCGAGCCCGAGCCCCACATGGGCGGCCGGCGCATCTACCACGCGCGCGGCAAGGTGCTCGGCGGCTCCAGCAGCATCAACGGCATGATCTTCCAGCGCGGCAACCCCATGGACTACGAGCGCTGGGCCGCCGACCCCGGCATGGAGACCTGGGACTACGCCCACTGCCTGCCGTACTTCCGACGGATGGAGAACTGCCTCGCCGCCGACCCGGACGACGAGTTCCGCGGTCACGACGGCCCCCTCGTCCTCGAACGCGGCCCCGCGACCAACCCGCTCTTCGACGCCTTCTTCAAGGCCACCCAGGAGGCGGGCTACGCCCCCACCGACGACGTCAACGGGTACCGGCAGGAAGGCTTCGCCAAGTTCGACCGCAACGTCCACCGCGGCCGCCGCCTGTCGGCCTCCAAGGCGTACCTCAAGCCGGTCATGAAGCGGCCCAACCTCACCGTCAGGACCCGCTCGCTCGTGACCCGCGTGCTCTTCGAGGGCAAGAAGGCCGTCGGCGTCGAGTACCAGCGCGGCAAGGGCGCCCTCCAGCGGGTCCGCGCCAAGGAGGTCATCCTGTGCGGCGGCGCGATCAACTCCCCGCAGCTGCTGCAGCTCTCCGGCGTCGGCAACGCTCAGGAGCTGAGCGCCCTCGGCATCGACGTCGTACACGATCTGCCGGGCGTCGGCGAGAACATGCAGGACCACCTGGAGGTCTACGTCCAGTACGCCTGCAAGCAGCCGGTCTCCATGCAGCCGTACATGGCGAAATGGCGGGCCCCCTTCATCGGCCTGCAGTGGCTGTTCCGCAAGGGCCCGGCCGCCACCAACCACTTCGAGGGCGGCGGCTTCGCCCGCAGCAACGAGGACGTGGACTACCCCAACCTGATGTTCCACTTCCTGCCGGTCGCGGTCCGCTACGACGGCTCCTCGCCGGCCGGCGGCCACGGCTACCAGGTGCACGTGGGACCCATGTACTCCGACGCCATCGGCTCGGTGAAGATCAAGAGCAGGGACCCGCGCGAGCACCCGGCGCTGCGCTTCAACTACCTCTCCACCGAGCAGGACCGCCGGGAGTGGGTCGAGGCCATCCGCGTCTCCCGCAGGATCCTCGGCCAGCCCGCGATGTCCCCGTACAACGACGGGGAGATCTCGCCCGGCCCGGAGGTCGAGACGGACGAGGAGATCCTCGCCTGGGTCGCCAAGGAGGGCGAGACCGCCCTGCACCCGTCCTGCACCTGCAAGATGGGCACCGACGAGATGTCCGTCGTCGACCCCACCAGCATGCGCGTGCACGGCCTGGAAGGCATCCGCGTGGTCGACGCGTCGGTGATGCCGTACGTCACCAACGGCAACATCTACGCACCGGTGATGATGATCGCCGAGAAGGCCGCCGACCTGATCCTCGGCAAGGAGCCGCAGGCGCCGTCGAAGGCCGCGTACTACCGCCTCCGTGACGCCCGGAAGCAGGTCGGGTAGACCTTGGCCACCGCCGGACTGAGGGCGCTCCTCGACAGCGTCCGCTACGAGGTGCTGCCCGCGAAGGCGACCGAGGACAAGGTCCTCGCCCATGTGCCGCGCGACGTCGTCGTCACCGTGACGGCGTCGCCGGTCAAGGGCCTGGAACCGACCCTCGACCTCGCCGGGCGGCTCGCGGCGAACGGCTACCGCGTCGTCCCGCACGTGCCCGCGCGGCTGCTGCGGGACGAGGCGCACCTGAAGGACGTCGTCGACCGGCTGCGCGGGGCGGGCGTGGACGACGTCTTCGTCCCCGCGGGCGACGCCGATCCGCCCGCCGGGACCTACGACGGGGCGCTGCCGGTTCTGCGCGGGCTGAGCGAGCTGGGCCGGCCCTTCGCCCGCGTCGGCGTCACCGGTTATCCCGAGAGCCATCCGCTCATCCACGACGACGTCACCATCCAGGCCATGTGGGACAAGCGCGAGCACGCCACGTACATCGTGAGCAACCTCTGCTTCGACCCGCGGGTGCTGGGGGAGTGGATCGCCCGGATACGGCGCCGGGAGGTCACCCTGCCCGTCCACTTGGGCGTCGCGGGGCCCGTGCAGCGGGCGAAGCTGCTGACGATGGCGACGAAGATCGGCGTGGGCGAGTCGACGCGCTTCCTGACCCGGCACGCCTCGTGGTTCCTGCGGTTCGCGACACCCGGCGGCTACTCGCCCGACAGACTGCTGGCGCGCGGCGGGAAGGCGCTCACCGCGCCGTCGGCGGGGGTGGCCGGGCTGCACCTGTTCACGTTCAACCAGATCGCGGAGACGGAACGGTGGCGCCGTGCCGTGATCGACCGGCTCGGAAGCTGAACACGGGCGTCGTACGGCGTGAGGGGGCGGGGCTGGAAGACCAGCCCCGCCCCCTCGTGCCGTACCGCTCAGCGGAAGACCACCGTGCGGTTGTCGTACACCATGACGCGGCTCTCGCTGTGCCACTTCACCGCGTGCGCGAGGACCTGTGCCTCCACGTCCCGTCCGACCGTGACCAGGTCCCCGGGGTCGAGCGAGTGGTCCACCCTGACCACGTCCTGCTCGATGATCTGTCCCTCGTCCAGGTCCGGTGTCACGTAGTGCGCCGTCGCGCCGACGAGCTTCACGCCGCGGGCGTAGGCCTGCTCGTACGGGCGCGCGCCCTTGAAACTGGGCAGGAAGGAGTGGTGGATGTTGATGGCGCGGCCTTCGAGCCGCTTGCACAGGTCGTCGGAGAGGATCTGCATGTAGCGGGCCAGCACGACCAGGTCGATGTCCAGCTCGCCTACCAGCTCCATCAGGCGTGCCTCGGCCTCGGCCTTGGTGTCCTTGGTGACCGGGATGTGGTGGAAGGGGATGCCGTAGGTCTCCGCCAGTCCCTCGAAGTCCCGGTGGTTGGAGACGATCGCGGGGATCTCGATGTTGAGGGCACCGGTGCGCCGGCGAAAGAGCAGATCGTTGAGGCAGTGGCCGAACCTGGACACCATGATGAGCGTCCGGGTCGGGGTCGACGCCTCGCTCAGGGTCCAGTCGATGCGGTAGGCCTCGGCGACGGGACCGAATCGGTAACGCAGGTTTTTCGCATTCGTGTCCGGGTCGGAGACGTCGAAGTGGACCCTCATGAAGAAACGGCCCTGGAGTCGATCGTCGAACTGCTGGCTTTCCACGATGTTTCCCGAGTTCCTGACGAGGAAGCCGCTCACCGCGTGGACCAGTCCGGCGCTGTCGGGACACGAGAGGGTGAGGACGTATTCACGCCCGGGCTGCGGTCGAGGGTACTTGGGGGACACAGCGACCTCCATTGGTGCGTCATGCACAACATGGTGAGCGATGCGCAACATGGTCGGCTCGACTCCCCTTGCGGTCAAGGGTGGTTGCGCAAGTACCGGCCCGGCGAAATCGTCATGCGCCGACCTCTTGACGCAGGTCTGCAGGTTCGCCAAGGTGTTCCACCACAAGCAATTGAATGCATGATGCGCAACGCATTTCGGCTGAAGGGCTTGGCGCGTGGCAGATCTGTATGTGGGTGGGGAATGGCGGGACCCGGTGGCCGGTGGGTGCCGGGAGATCCGCTGTCCCGCTGACGGCTCGCTCACCGCGACCGTCTCGGAAGGGACGCGCCCCGACACCGAGGCGGCGATCGCCGCGGCCCGCCGGGCCTTCGACGAGGGCCCCTGGCCGCGCACCTCCGAGCGGGAGCGCGGCGCACTGCTGCTGCGCACCGCCGACCTCATCGAGCGCGACGCCAAGGAGTTCGCCCGCGCCGAGTCGCTGGACACCGGCAAGCGGCTGGTGGAGAGCGAGTACGACATCGCTGACGTCGTCTCCTGCTTCCGCTACTACGGCGGGATCGGCGGCATCGACGCCGGGCGTGTGATCGACACCGGCCGCGACGACGCCATGAGTCGCGTCGTCTACGAGCCGATCGGCGTGTGCGGGCTGATCACCCCCTGGAACTACCCGCTGCTTCAGGCGAGCTGGAAGGTCGCCCCGGCGCTCCTCGCCGGCAACACGATCGTCCTCAAGCCCAGTGAACTCACCCCCTCCACCTCGATCCTGCTGATGAAGGCGCTGGAGGAGGCCGGGCTCCCGGCCGGCGCCGCCAACCTCGTCCTGGGTGCCGGCCCCGAGGCGGGCGCCCCGCTCTCCGAGGACCCCGCCGTCGACATGGTCTCCTTCACGGGCGGCCTGGAGACCGGCAAGCGGATCATGGCCGCCGCCGCGGCGACCGTGAAGAAGGTGGCGCTGGAGCTCGGCGGCAAGAACCCCAACGTGGTCTTCGCCGACGCCGACTTCGAGACGGCCGTGGACTTCGCTCTCACGGCCGTCTTCCTGCATTCCGGGCAGGTCTGCTCGGCCGGCGCCCGGCTGATCGTCGAGGACTCGCTGCACGACCGGTTCGTCGACGAGGTCGTCCGCCGCGCCCGGCGGATCCGCCTCGGCGGGCCCTTCGACCCCGAGGCCGAGACCGGAGCGCTGATCTCCGCGCGGCACCGGGAGAAGGTCGAGGCGTACGTCGCGGCAGGCCTCGCCGAGGGCGCCGTACTGCGCTGCGGCGGTGAACGGCCCGGCGATCCGGCCCTCGGAGGAGGCTTCTACTACCCGCCGACCGTCCTCGACGAGTGCCGGCAGGACATGCGCGTCGTGCACGAGGAGTCCTTCGGACCCGTGCTCACCGTCGAGCGCTTCACCGACGAGGACGACGCCGTACGCATCGCCAACGACACCGAGTACGGACTCGCCGGAGCCGTGTGGACGCAGGACGCAGGCAAGGCCCAGCGGGTCGCCCGGCGGCTGCGCCACGGCACGGTGTGGATCAACGACTACCACCCCTACGTGCCGCAAGCGGAATGGGGTGGCTTCGGGCACTCGGGCGTGGGCCGGGAGCTGGGACCGACCGGCCTGAACGAGTACCGAGAGCCCAAACACGTCTGGCAGAACATCCAACCCCGGCCGCAACACTGGTTCCGCGGCTGAATGCCGAAGAGAGGTCGACCATGACCCCAACGCAGACCGAGGTGTCGCAGCGGCACGGCGCGCACCAGGATTCGTACGGCACTCCGGTCATATCCGTGCGCCGGCTGTGGAAGGTGTTCGGGCCGAAGGCCGACCAGGTACCGGACTCCGAGGAGCTGCGCGGCCTCACCCGCCGCGAGCTCATGGACCGCACCGGGTGCACCGCCGCCGTCCGCGACGTCGACTTCGACGTCCGCAAGGGCGAGGTGTTCGTCGTCATGGGCCTGTCCGGCTCGGGCAAGTCCACGCTGGTGCGATGTCTGACCCGACTGATCGAACCCACCGCCGGTGAGCTCGTCTTCGAGGGCGAGGACATCCGCGAGGCGGACGGCAGGCGCCTGCGCGATCTGCGGCGCCGCAAGTTCTCCATGGTCTTCCAGCACTTCGGGCTGCTGCCCCACCGCCGGGTGGTGGACAACGTGGCCTTCGGTCTGGAGATCCGCGGCATGAGCAGGGCCGAGCGCACCGCGCGGGCCCTGGAGGTCGTCGAACTGGTCGGTCTCGCAGGTTACGAGAACTCCTACCCCGACCAGCTCTCGGGCGGCATGCAGCAGCGCGTCGGCCTCGCCCGGGCGCTGGCCGGCGACCCCGACGTGCTCTTCTTCGACGAGCCCTTCTCGGCACTCGACCCGCTGATCCGCCGCGACATGCAGAACGAGGTCATCCGGCTGCACCGCGAGGTCGGCAAGACGATGGTCTTCATCACCCACGACCTCTCCGAGGCGCTCAAGCTGGGCGACCGCATCCTGATCATGCGCGACGGCAGGACGGTCCAGTGCGGCACCGGCGACGAGCTGGTGGGCGCCCCGGCCGACGACTACGTCCGCGAGTTCGTCAAGGACGTGCCGCGCGGCGACGTGCTCACCCTGCGGTGGATCATGCGCCCGGTGGGGCCCCATGACGCCCTGGACGGTCCCGAACTGGGCCCGGACGTCGTGGTGAAGGAGGCCACCCGGGCGGTACTGGCGGCCGACAGGCCGGTCAAGGTCGTGGAGGACGGCAAGCTGCTCGGCATCGTCGGCGACGAGGAGATCCTCGCGGTGGTCGCCGGGCGGGAAGGCGGCGCGTGATGGCCGTCGCCCTGGAGAAGTCCGCCCCCCTGGCCGGCGGGCGCAGGGTCGGCCGGCGGGCGCTGGTGGCCGCGATCCTGGCCGCCTGGCTGCTGCTCTTCGTGGTCCTCCGCGGAAAGCAGACCCTGACCCTGGCGGCGGCGGACCTCACCGACCTGCACCGGTGGTTCAACGACGTCAACGACTCGATCGGCGCGGACCGCAACTCCAACCCGCTCTTCCTCTACTTCTTCAACGAGATCCGCCTGGTCATCGACAACCTGGTGACCTTCGTCCAGCACCTGATCTCACAGCCCCCCGCCGGCCGCCCCGTCCCGCAGATCGGATGGCTCGGCGTCGTCGGCATCGCGGGCTACGTCTCCTGGGCCGTGGGCAACTGGCGGGTCGCCCTCCTGGCCGTGGCGGGCTTCACCTTCCTGGGGCTGCAAGGGCTGTGGCAGGAGAGCATGGACACTCTGTCGCTCACCCTCTCCGCGGTCTTCGTGGCGCTGCTGTTCGCGATCCCGCTGGGCGTGGGGGCGGGGCTGTCCGACCGGTTCAACCGGATCGTGACGCCCTTCCTGGACTTCATGCAGACGATGCCGACCTTCGTCTACCTGGCCCCGCTGACCCTGTTCTTCCTCATCGGCGGGGCCTCCGCCACGATCGCCACCGTGATCTACGCGGCACCGCCCGCGATCCGCATCACCGCGCATGCCATCCGCTCCGTCCCCGAGACCACCGTCGAGGCCGCCGCATCGCTGGGCGCGACACGAGGCCAGACCCTGCTGAAGGTCCTGCTGCCCATGTCCAAGCGGACCGTGGTGATGGGCGTCAACCAGTCGATCATGGCTGCCCTGGCCATGGTGACCATCGCCGCGCTGATCGACGCGCCCGGCCTCGGCAAGACCGTCATCCAGGCCCTCCAGTCGCTCGACGTGGGAACGGCCTTCAACGCGGGACTCGCCATCGTCGTCATGGCGATCGTCCTCGACCGGGTCACCACGGCGGCCGGCGCCCGCGAGGAGGCGGCCCGGCGTTCGAAGAACCGCCTCCTCGCGTGGCGCAGGCCGCTGCTCGGCGCGGGAGCGGCGGCCACCGCGGTCCTCGTTTACCTGTCGCACACCTATGTATGGGCGGCGGATTTCCCCGGCGACGGCGGTATCGGCGGTTCCGTCGCGCGCGCGGCGGACACCGTGACGACCTGGGTGCAGGACAACCTCTCGGGCCTCACCAACGCCTTCCGCGACGGCATCACCAGCGGCCTGCTCAATCCGCTCCAGACGCTGCTCACCGACTCCCCGTGGTGGCTCGTCGGCGCGGTGCTGATCGCACTCGGCGCCGTGCTCGGCGGTTGGCGGGCCGGGGTCACCACGGCCGTGTGCGTGGGTCTGCTGGTCGGCACCGGCCTGTGGTCGGACGCCATGACGACGCTGGCGTCGACCCTCGTGGCGACGGTGCTGGTCATGCTGCTCGGCATCGTCCTCGGGGTGTGGATGGGGCGCAGCATGCTCGTGGACCGGCTGCTGCGGCCCTCCCTGGACGCGGCGCAGGTCATGCCGCCGTTCGTCTACCTCGTGCCGTTCCTGGCGCTGTTCGGCGCGACCCGCTTCACGGCCATCGTCGCCGCGGTCGTCTACGCGGTGCCGGTCGCCATCAAGATCATCGCGGACGGGGTGCGGGCCGTGCCCGGGACCACCGTCGAGGCGGCCGTGTCCGCCGGGTGCAACACCTGGCAGATCATCACCAAGGTCCAACTGCCGATGTCACGCGGCGCCCTGACGCTCGCCACCAACCAGGGCCTGATCTACGTGCTGTCGATGGTCGTCGTGGGCGGCCTGGTGGGGGCGGGCGCCCTCGGCTACGACGTCGTGGCCGGATTCTCGCAGGGCCAGCTGTACGGGAAGGGGCTCGCGGCGGGACTCGCCATCGTCCTTCTCGGAGTCATGTTCGACCGGATCACCCAGGCGGCGGCGCGACGCGCGAGTGCGTAAGGAGCACCAGCATGGCAGCACAGGTACGACAGTGGGGAATCGGCACGGCCGGCGCGGCCGTCGTGACCGTCCTCGGGCTGACCCTCACCGCCTGCGGCGGTGCGAAGGTCGGCGCCGACTCCGCGGGTTCGGGCAGCCCGGGCAAGTGCGGCACCTTCAACCTCGCGGTCAACCCGTGGGTGGGCTACGAGGCGGACGCGGCGGTCGTCGCGTACGTCGCGCAGAAGGACCTCGGTTGCACGGTCAAGAAGAAGGACCTGAAGGAGGAGATCGCCTGGCAGGGCTTCGGGACGGGCGAGGTCGACACCGTCCTGGAGAACTGGGGCCACGACGATCTGAAGAAGAAGTACATCACCCAGCAGAAGACCGCCGTGAGCGCCGGCTCGACCGGCAACAAGGGCATCATCGGCTGGTACGTGCCGCCGTGGCTGGCCAAGGCGCACCCGGACATCACCGACTGGAAGAACCTGAACAAGTACGCGTCCGAGTTCAGGACCTCCGAGTCGGGCGGCAAGGGCCAGCTCCTTGACGGCGACCCCTCGTACGTCACCAACGACGCGGCGCTGGTGACGAACCTGAAACTGGACTTCAAGGTGGTGTACGCGGGCAGCGAGACCGCGCTCATCCAGTCCTTCCGGAAGGCCGAGAAGAACAGGGAATGGGTGATCGGCTACTTCTACGAGCCGCAGTGGTTCCTGTCCGAGGTGCCGTTGGTCAAGGTGAACCTGCCCGCGTACACGACGGGCTGTGACGCCGACGCGGCGAAGATCGCCTGCGACTACCCCGTGTACGACCTCGACAAGGTCGTCAGCGCGAAGTTCGCGAAGTCCGGCAGCCCGGCCTACCGCCTGGTGAAGAACTTCACGTGGACGAACGACGACCAGAACACCGTGGCCAAGTACATCGCGGTGGACAAGATGTCGCCCGAGGCGGCGGCGAAGAAGTGGGTGGAGGCCAACCGCGACAAGGTCGACGCCTGGCTCAAGTAGCCCACGTCGAGAAGACGTTCCGAGATGCCCGGCGGGCGGTGCGCACCTGTGTGCGCCGCCCTCCGGGCATTGCCGCGTTCCGGGCTGTTCGCCGGCGTCGCCGACCCCTTGACACCCCTCTCCGCGAGCGGCACATTGAGTTGCGCAACCTGAACCATGTTGCGCAGCAAGCAACTTGACTGGTTTTGAATCAGGAGGTGCGGCGATGGCGGGACCCCGAGTGGTGATCATCGGAGCGGGTGTCGTGGGAGCGGCGCTCGCGGACGAGATCTCCGCGCGCGGCTGGACCGAAGTGACCGTGGTCGACCAGGGTCCGCTCCCCGCGACCGGGGGCTCCACGTCACACGCCCCCGGCCTGGTCTTCCAGACGAACTCCTCCAAGACCATGACCGAGCTGGCCCGCTACACCGTCGAGAAGTTCTGCTCCCTCGACGTCGACGGCAAGCCCTGCTTCCTGCAGGTCGGCGGCCTCGAAGTGGCGACCACCCCCGAACGCCTCGCGGAACTGCACCGCCGCCACGGCTGGATCACCGCCTGGGGCATCGAGGCCCGCATGCTGAGCGCCGACGAGTGCGTCGAGCGGCATCCGCTGGTGAACCGGGACAGGGTCCTCGGCGGACTCCTGATCCCGACGGACGGGATCGCCAAGGCCGTCCTCGCCGTCGAGGCGCAGATCCGCCGGGCCACCGAACGCGGCGTCACCTTCCTGGCCCGCCACGAAGTCCTCGACATCCGGCAGAGCGAGGGCCGGGTGACCGGTGTCCTCACCGACCAGGGCGAGATCGCCGCCGACATCGTGGTGTGCTGCGCCGGCATCTGGGGCCCGAAGATCGCCCGCATGGTCGGCATGAACCTCCCGCTGACCCCGCTCGCCCACCAGCTCGCCTGGACCGGACCGGTCCCGGCGCTCGCCGGCCAGACGGAGGAGGCGGTACGACCGATCCTGCGCCACCAGGACGCCGACCTCTACTACCGCGACCGCTTCGACGGCATCGGCATCGGCTCCTACGGCCACCGCCCGATGCCCGTCTCGGCCGACGACATCCTCTCCGTCGACGAGGCCGCCACCATGCCCTCGGTCCTCGATTTCACCGAGGAGGACTTCGAGGACGCCTGGACCGAGACCCGGTCGCTGCTCCCCGCGACGGCGGAGGCCAAGGTCGAGGAGGGCATCAACGGCCTGTTCTCCTTCACCACCGACAACTTCCCGCTCCTCGGCGAGTCCCAGGACGTCAAGGGCTTCTGGGTGGCGGAGGCGGTGTGGGTCACCCACTCCGCGGGCGTGGGCCGCGCCA
The DNA here is from genome assembly GCF_044333355.1 of Streptomyces sp. NPDC021012. Lineage (NCBI taxonomy): Bacteria > Bacillati > Actinomycetota > Actinomycetes > Kitasatosporales > Streptomycetaceae > Streptomyces > Streptomyces sp. NPDC021012. The sequence continues at coordinate 117,415 of NZ_JBIRQU010000013.1, read as the reverse complement.
TGGCCGAATGGCTCGTCGACGGCCACTGCTCGTCCTTCGACCTGCACGAGTGCGACGTCAACCGCTTCGAGCCGCACCAGCTGTCCCCGGAGTACGTCCTGGCCCGCGACTGCCGGAACTTCGTCGAGGTCTACGACATCATCCACCCCCTCCAGCCGTCGGGGGACCCGCGCCCGATCCGCACGAGCCCCTTCCACACCCGCCAGCAGGAGCACGGCGCGTTCTTCCTGGAGGCGAGCGGCTGGGAACGCCCCCAGTGGTACGAGGCCAACGCGGGGCTGGTCGAAGGCCGCAACATCCCCACCCCGAACGACTGGGCCGCGCGGTTCTGGTCGCCCATCGTCGGCGCCGAGGCACAGGCCACCCGCGAGACCGTCGCGATGTACGACATGACGGCCCTCAAGCGACTCGAGGTCACCGGCCCGGGTGCCGCGGACTTCCTGGAGGGACTGACCACCGGCAAGGTCGCCAAGTCGGTCGGCTCGGTGACGTACACCCTGCTCCTGGACCACGACGGCGGCATCCGCAGCGACGTCACCGTCGCCCGGCTGGCCCGCGACCTCTTCCAGGTCGGCGCCAACGGCAACCTGGACCTCGACTGGCTCACCCGCCACCTTCCCGCCGACGGCACGGTCCAGGTCCGCGACATCACCGCCGGCACCTGCTGCGTCGGCCTGTGGGGCCCCCTGGCCCGCAAGGTCCTGCAGCCGCTGACGGACGAGGACTTCTCGGGCGACGGCCTGAAGTACTTCCGCGCCAAGCGCGCCTACATCGGCTCGGTGCCCGTCACCGCGATGCGACTGTCGTACGTCGGCGAGCTCGGCTGGGAGCTCTACACCACCGCCGACCAGGGCCTGAAGCTGTGGGACACCCTGTGGCGGGCGGCCCAGCCGCTCGGCGGCGTCATCGCCGGCCGCGGCGCCTTCAACAGCCTCCGCCTGGAGAAGGGCTACCGCTCCTTCGGCACCGACATGACCTACGAGCACGACCCCTACGAGGCCGGCGTCGGCTTCGCCGTCAAGCACGACAAGGGCGACTTCATCGGCAAGGCGGCCCTGGAGCGCCGCAGGGAAGACGTACGGCGCAAGCTGACCTGCCTCACCATCGACGACCCGCGGTCGGTCGTCCTGGGCAAGGAACCGGTCTACGACGGCGACCGCGCGGTCGGCTACGTCACCAGCGCCGCCTACGGCCACACGATCGGCAAGGGCATCGCCTACGCCTGGCTCCCCACGGAACTCACCACCCCCGGCACCACCCTGCACATCGGCTACTTCGACCGGCGCGTCGAGGCGGTCGTCGCCGAGGAGCCGCTGTTCGACCCGACCATGTCCCGCCTCCGTGGCTGACGGAGGCGTGGGACCCATGACGAGGGCCATGCTGCTCGCCAACGTCGTCGAGGCCGCCGAGAGGAACGCGAACACCGTATGAACGTGCTGAACACCTCCCTGGCCGAGCTGGACCCCGAGGTCCACGAGGCCCTCCGCGCAGAGCTGCACCGCCAGCAGTCCACCCTCGAGATGATCGCCTCCGAGAACTTCGCGCCGTCCGCCGTGATGGAGGCCCAGGGATCGGTCGCGACCAACAAGTACGCCGAGGGCTACCCCGGCCGCCGCTACTACGGCGGCTGCGAACACGTGGACGTCACCGAGCGCCTGGCCATCGAGCGCGTCAAGTCCCTCTTCGGGGCCCGCTTCGCCAACGTCCAGCCGCACTCGGGCGCACAGGCGAACACCGCCGTCTTCTTCGCCCTCCTCCAGCCCGGCGACACCGTCCTCGGCCTCGACCTCGCGCACGGCGGCCACCTCACCCACGGCATGCGCGTCAACTACAGCGGCAGGATGCTCGATGTCGTGCCGTACCACGTCTCCGAGACCGACCACCTCGTCGACATGGAGGAGGTCGAGCGGCTCGCCAAGGAACACCGGCCCAAGATGATCATCGCGGGCTGGTCGGCGTACCCCAGGAAGCTGGACTTCGCGGCCTTCCGGCGGATCGCCGACGAGGTCGGCGCCCTCCTCATGGTCGACATGGCGCACTTCGCGGGCCTGGTCGCCGCCGGACTGCACCCCAGCCCCGTCCCGCACGCGCACGTGGTCACCACCACGACGCACAAGACGCTCGGCGGTCCCCGCGGCGGAGTCATCCTCACCGACGACGCCGACCTCGCCAAGAAGATCAACTCGGCGGTGTTCCCCGGCATGCAGGGCGGCCCGCTGGAACACGTCATCGCCGCGAAGGCGGTCTCCTTCAAGGTGGCGGCGTCGCCCGGGTTCGCCGAACGCCAGGCCCGTACGCTGGCCGGTGCCCGCCTCCTCGCCGAGCGCCTCACCCGGCCCGACGCGGCCGCGGCCGGAGTGAAGGTCCTGACGGGCGGCACGGACGTCCACCTCGTCCTCGTCGACCTGCGGGACTCCGAACTCGACGGAAAGCGGGCCGAGGACCTGCTGCACGCGATCGGCATCACCGTCAACCGCAACGCCGTCCCCTTCGACCCGCGCCCGCCCATGGTCACCTCCGGCCTGCGCATCGGAACGCCGGCCCTGGCCACCCGGGGCTTCACGGAGGAGGACTTCGCCGAAGTCGCCGACGTGATCGCACTGGCCCTCCAACCCGAACCGGACACGGCCGCCCTGCGCGCCCGCACCGAGACGCTCGCGGCCAAGTACCCGCTCTACCCGCACCTTTCGGAAGACGGAGACGCCCGATGAGCCCCAGCACCCCAGGCGCCGACCTCCCCGACCACCCCGACTGGCTCTGGCGCGATCCCGAGCCCAAGCGCTCGTACGACGTGGTGATCGTGGGCGGCGGCGGACACGGCCTGGCCACCGCCCACTACCTGGCGAAGAACCACGGCATCACCGACGTCGCGGTCCTGGAGAAGGGCTGGCTGGGCGGCGGCAACATGGCCCGCAACACCACGATCATCCGCTCCAACTACCTGTGGGACGAGAGCGCCGGCATCTACGAGCACGCGCTCAAACTGTGGGAAGGCCTCGAGGAGGAGCTGGACTACCCGATCCTCTTCTCCCAGCGCGGCGTGCTGAACCTCGCCCACAGCCTGCAGGACGTCCGCGACAGCGTGCGCCGGGTGGAGGCGAACCGGCTCAACGGCGTGGACGCCGAGTGGCTGGACGCGGAGCAGGTCAAGGAAGTCTGCCCGATCGTCAACACCTCCCCGGACGTGCGCTACCCGGTCCTCGGCGGCACCTACCAGCCGCGCGCCGGCATCGCCAAGCACGACTACGTGGCCTGGGGCCTCGCCCGCTCCGCGGACGCCGCCGGCATCGACATCATCCAGAACTGCGAGGTCACCGGCCTGGACGTGGTCGGCGGCCGGGTGGTCGGCGTCCAGACCACGCGCGGTCCCATCGGCGCGGGCAAGGTGGCCCTGTGCTCCGCCGGCCACACCTCGGTCCTCGCCGCCATGGCCGGCATCGAACTCCCGCTCCAGAGCCATCCGTTGCAGGCACTGGTCTCCGAACTCCTGGAGCCGGTCCACCCCACGGTGGTCATGTCCAACGCCGTCCACGTGTACGTGAGCCAGGCGCACAAGGGCGAGCTGGTGATGGGCGCCGGCATCGACGCGTACAACTCCTACACCCAGCGCGGCGCCTTCCACATCATCGAAGAGCAGATGTCCGCCGCCCTGGAACTCTTCCCGGTCTTCGCCCGCGCCCACGTGCTGCGCACCTGGGGCGGCATCGTCGACGTCAGCCCCGACGCCTCGCCGATCGTCGGCCTCAGCCCGGTCGACAACCTCTATCTCAACTGCGGGTGGGGCACGGGCGGTTTCAAAGCCACCCCGGGCGTCGGCTGGGTCTACGCCCACACCATCGCCCACGACGCCCCCCACCCCCTGAACGCCCCCTTCTCGCTCGACCGTTTCACCACCGGCGCGCTCGTCGACGAGCACGGCGCGGCCGCGGTGGCCCACTAGGGAGCCGACCATGCTGCTCATCCCCTGCCCTTGGTGCGGGCCCCGCGACGAGGCCGAGTTCCACTACGGCGGCCAGGCGCACGTGCCCTACCCCGAGGACCCCGCCGCCCTCACCGACGAGGAGTGGGCGCGGTACCTGTTCTTCCGCGACAACCCCAAGGGCCCGTTCGCCGAGCGGTGGAGCCACGCGGCGGGCTGCCGCAGGTGGTTCAACGCGGTGCGCGACACGGCGACGAACGAGATCCTGGCCGTCTACAAGGCGGGGGAGTCGCGCCCGGAGACGGTGGAACCGCGTCCGGTCACCTCACAGCCCCGTCCGGTCACCTCACAGCCGCGTCCGGAATCGCCAGCCCGTCCGGCGACCGAGGACGAGGCCCGTTCAGGGCCGACGGGGGCCCAGGGGGCGGAGCCCCCTGGCGGGGTCGAAGGGGCGGCGTCCCCGGAGGGCGGCAGGGGGAGGAGTGCCGGGGGCGACCATCCCTTCCGCGCCCCCACCGGCGGCCGGATCGACCGCGACACCCCCCTCGCCTTCACCTTCGACGGCATCCGGTACGAAGGGTTCCGGGGCGACACCCTCGCCTCCGCCCTCCTCGCCAACGGCGTCGTCCAGGCCGCCACCAGCATCAAGCTGGGCCGCCCCCGCGGCATCTTCTCGGCCGGCGTGGAGGAACCCAACGCGGTCGTCCAGATCGAGGCCCCCTTCCCCGAGCCCATGCTCCCCGCCACCACCGTCGAGCTCTACGACGGCCTGGTCGCGAGCAGCCTCCCGGGCCAGGGACGCCTCGCCACCGAACCCGATCCCGCCCGCTACGACGCCGTACACGCCCACTGCGACCTGCTGGTCGTCGGCGCGGGCCCCGCCGGCCTCGCGGCCGCCGCGGCGGCCGCGAGGAGCGGCGCACGCGTCATCCTCGCCGACGACCAGCCGGAACCCGGCGGCAGCCTGCTCGGCACCGGCGAACACCTCGACTGGGTGGAGGCGACCCGCGCACGACTCGAAGCCGCCCCGGAGGTACGCGTCCTGCGGCGCACCACCGTCTTCGGCCACTACGACGACAACCACCTCCTCGCCGTCGAGCACCGCACCAACCACCTCGGCGCCGAGGCCCCGGAGCACGTCTCCCGCGAGCGCGTCTGGCGGATCCGCGCCCGGCGCGTGGTCCTCGCGACCGGCGCCCACGAGCGCTCACTGGCGTTCGGAGACAACGACCGACCCGGTGTGATGCTGGCCGCCTCGGCCCGGACGTACCTCCACCGCTACGCCGTTCTGCCCGGTCGGCACGCGGTCGTGTTCACCACCAACGACAGCGCCTACGCCGCCGCCCTCGATCTGTCGGCGGCGGGAGCGGACATCGCGGCGATCGTCGACACCCGGCCCGAGCCGGGGGAGTGGGCCGAGCGTGCCCGGTCCGCCGGGATCGAGGTGCTGGCCGGACACGCGGTCACGGGCACGGAGGGCGGGGCCCGCCTCACCGCCGTGACGGTCGCCCCGTACGGGGAGTCCGTGGGACGACGGGAGTTCGCCGTCGACCTGCTCCTGGTCTCCGGCGGCTGGAACCCGGTCGCGCACCTGTTCAGCCAGGCGGGCGGCAAGCTCCGCCACGACGAGGTACTCGGCACGTTCGTGCCCGACAGCTGCCGTCAGGCGGTGGACGTCGCGGGCAGCGCGAACGGGGCCTTCGATCTCGCCACGACCCTCGCGCAGGGCGCGGCGGCCGGCGCCCGCGCGGTCGAGGCGGAGGGCTACACCGCCGAGGCGCCGGCCCTCCCGGCCGTCGCCGCCCAGCCGCACACCCCGCCCATGCGGGTGTTCGCCGTCCCCACCGGCACCGGAGCCCCCCGGTTCGTCGACCTCCAGCGCGATGTCACGGTCGACGACCTGGCACGGGCGACCGGGGCGGGCCTGCGCTCGGTGGAGCACACCAAGCGCTACACCACGGCCGGCACCGCCAACGACCAGGGGAAGACGGGCGGGGTCCTGACGAGCGGGATCGTCGCCGAACTCCTCGGCGTGGACGTCTCGGCGCTCGGCCTGCCCACGTTCCGGCCGCCGTACACCCCCGTCTCCTTCGCCACCCTCGCCGGCCGCGACCGCGGCGCGCTGTCCGACCCGATCCGCACGACCGCCGTCCACGCGTGGCACGTCGCGCACGGCGCCCTGTTCGAGAACGTCGGCCAGTGGAAGCGACCCTGGTACTACCCGCAGGACGGCGAGGACATGGACGCGGCCGTGCTGCGCGAGTGCCGCGCCGCCCGCGAGGGCGTGGCCTTCATGGACGCCTCCACCCTCGGCAAGATCGACGTGCAGGGCCCGGACGCCGCGATCTTCCTCGACCGGCTCTACACCAACATGATGAGCACCCTGAAGGTCGGCATGATCCGCTACGGCGTCATGAGCCGCCTGGACGGCATGATCTTCGACGACGGCACGGTCATCCGCGTCGCCCAGGACCGCTTCCTGGTCACCACCACCACGGGCAACGCGGCCGCCGTACTGGACTGGATGGAGGAGTGGCTGCAGACCGAGTGGCCCGAACTCCGCGTCCACTGCACCTCCGTCACCGAGCAGTGGGCCACCGTCGCCCTGGTCGGCCCGCGTTCCCGCGAGGTGCTCGGCTCGCTCGCACCCCGACTGGCGGTCGCCAACGACGACTTCCCGTTCATGGCGTGGCGGGAGACGACGGTCGCGGGCATCGAGGCAAGGGTGTGCCGGATCAGCTTCTCCGGCGAACTCGCCTATGAGATCAACGTGTCACCGTGGGAGGCCCTCGCCCTGTGGGAGGCGCTGTACGAGGCGGGCGCCCCGCACGGCATCACTCCGTACGGGACGGAGACCATGCACGTCCTGCGCGCGGAGAAGGGGTACCCGATCATCGGCCAGGACACCGACGGCACGGTCACCCCGCAGGACCTCGGCATGAGCTGGGCTGTGTCCAAGAAGAAGCCCGACTTCATCGGCAAGCGCTCCTACGCCCGCGCCGACACCGTCCGCCCCGACCGCAAGCACCTCGTCGGCCTCCTCCCCGAGGACCCGGCCGCCCTCCTCCCCGAGGGCACCCACCTGGTCGCCGACGGCGAACTGCCCGCCCCGCCCGTCCCGATGCTCGGGCACGTCACCTCCAGCTACCGCAGCGCGGCGCTCGGCCGGACCTTCGCGCTCGCCCTGATCAAGGGCGGCCGGGACCGCATCGGCGAACGCCTCTACGCACCCGTCGGCGACCGGCTGCTGCCGGTGACCGTCGCAAGCCCCGTCCTCTACGACCCCGAGGGAGCCCGCCGCGATGGCTGACACCGCTCCGACCGCACGGCAGCGCAGCCCGCTGGCGCATGCCGCCGACCGCCTGGCCGCCGCGACGCGCTCCTCCGGCGGCGCGGTCCGCCTGGCCGAAGTCCCCTTCCTGGCACAGATCAACGTCCGCCTCGACGCCAAGAGCCCGGCGGCGGATGCCGTCGGACTCGCCCTGGGACTCCCACTGCCCCTGGAACCCGACACCGTCGTACGCGTGGGGGAGCTGGGCGCGGTGTGGCTCGGCCCCGACGAATGGCTGGTGGTGGGCCCGCCCGGCACCCAGCGGGACCTGGAGAGCAGGATCCGCTCGGCGGCCGGGGACGAGCACGTCTCCGTCACCGACGTCTCCGCCCAGCGCACCACCCTCCTGGTCGGCGGCCCGCGCGCCCGCGACCTGCTGTCCCACGGCTGCCGGCTGGACCTGCACCCGCGCGTCTTCGGCCCCGGTCGTTCGGCCCAGACGACGCTGGGCCGCACCCAGGTCGTCCTGGTGGCCCGGGACGAGCCCAGGGCGGGGTTCTGGGTGCTCGTGCGCTCCTCCTTCGCCGGCTACCTGACGGACTGGCTCCTTGACGCGGCCGTGGAATACGGGTGAACGGCGCGGTGCGGCGGCACTCCGCGCCGCCGCACCGGGGATCGCGCACGCCTCCATGGGGACCGGGGGAGACTCAGCCCACGTGGCCCATCCGGTGGCTGATCTCCTCGGCGCCCCGGACCAGCAGGGGCGCGAGCTCGTGGATGCGCTCCTCGGTGAAGCGGTACGCGGGGCCGGAGGCGCTGAGGGCGGCGAGGGTCTCGCCCTGGTGGGAACGGATCGGGGCCGCGACGGCATGCAGTCCGATCTCGAATTCCTCCAGCGTCACCGCGTACCCGCGCTCCCGCGCCTCGGCGAGGTTCTTCTCCAGCTTGGTCCTGGCGGTCAGGGTGTGCGGCGTCAGCTTCTTCAACCCGGATGCCGCGAGCACGCCGGCGCGCTCCTTCGCCGGCAGATGGGCGAGCAGGATCTTGCCGCTGGACGTCGCATGCACCGGGGTGAGCTGCCCGACCCAGTTGTGCGTACCGACCGCGCCCGGGCCGCGTACCTGGTAGAGGTTGACCGCGTAATGCTCCTGCAGGACGGCGATGTTGACGGTCTCGCCGATCTCCTCGCTGAGCCGCTCGCACACCGGCCGGCCCTGCTGTGTGATGTCGAGACGGCCCGTGACCGCCCCCGCCAGGCGGACGATCCCGAAGCCCAGCCGGTACTTGCCCCGCTCGGCCGCCTGCTCCACCAGACCGCGCGCCTCCAGCGCACCGAGCAGGCGGAACGCGGTCGACTTGTGGACGTCGATCTCGACGGCCACCTCGCTGACGCCCGCCTCACCGCGCTGGGCGAGGATCTCCAGGACACTGACGGCACGGTCGACGGACTGCACCCCGTTCACTGCGGGAGCCTGCGTTTCGCCATATGCCGAGTGGTTGCTCATGGCGCAACTATAAGCAAGGTCGGATCGTCCAGCCCCACAAGGAGTCCTTCCATGGCCATCTCGGTCTTCGACCTGTTCTCGATCGGCATCGGTCCTTCGAGCTCCCACACGGTGGGCCCCATGAGGGCGGCCCGGATGTTCGCCCGCCGCCTGAAGACGGCATGACGGTCTTAGTCCTCACCAGGGAGACCGACCTGTCGATCTCCTCGCTGATGCTGGAGAACGAGAAGGCCTGGCGCACCGAGGAGGAGATCCGCGCGGGTCTGCTGGAGATCTGGCGGGTCATGCAGGCCTGCGTCCTGCGCGGCATGTCCCGCGAGGGCATCCTGCCCGGCGGCCTGAAGGTCCGCCGCCGCGCCGCGACCTCCGCCCGCAAGCTGCGCTCCGAGGGCGACCCGGCCGCGCACGCGATGGAGTGGATCACCCTCTACGCGATGGCGGTGAACGAGGAGAACGCGGCGGGCGGCCGGGTGGTCACCGCCCCGACGAACGGCGCGGCCGGCATCATCCCCGCCGTCCTGCACTACTACATGAACTTCGTCCCGGGCGCCGACGAGGACGGCATCGTCCGCTTCCTGCTCGCGGCCGGCGCGGTCGGCATGCTGTTCAAGGAGAACGCCTCGATCTCCGGCGCCGAGGTCGGCTGCCAGGGCGAGGTCGGCTCGGCCTGCTCGATGGCGGCGGGCGCCCTCGCCGAGGTCCTCGGCGGCTCCCCGGAGCAGGTGGAGAACGCGGCCGAGATCGGCATGGAGCACAACCTGGGCCTGACCTGCGACCCGGTCGGCGGCCTGGTCCAGATCCCGTGCATCGAGCGCAACGGCATGGCGGCGGTCAAGGCCGTCACGGCGGCGAAGATGTCGATGCGCGGCGACGGCAGCCACCTGGTCTCCCTCGACAAGGTCATCAAGACCATGAAGGAGACCGGCGCCGACATGAGCGTCAAGTACAAGGAGACCGCGCGCGGCGGTCTCGCGGTGAACATCATCGAGTGCTGAACCGTTCACGCGCCACGAAGACCACGTACGAGAACGCGGAGGACAGCGTGTCCGCGGGAGTGCTTCTCGCCCCCGGGGGAGGCGACCAGGCCCTCCTCGGCGCTGATGGAGAGGGTGATCCCGGCGTCCGGCCGTGCCTGCGGCAGTGCAGTGCCGGCCATCACGCTGCACGGCGGCGACGAAGGCGTCGGGCAGGGGGTGGCCGTAGGCGTGGGCGGCGAGCTCCAACTCGTCGTACTGCTCGCCCTGTGTCATCTGCCTTTCGGGCTTGCGATACCCGTGGACGGGCAGGAACAGCGGGACGCCGGGGGCATGTCGGTGACGCTGACAGCGGCCATGTACGGCCAGACGGTGAACCCCACGGCCAGCGGCCTGCCCGCCGGCGGCACCGCCGCGTTCAGCCTCGCCCCCGTGACGGCCGGAGGGCCCTCGGCTCTCACTCCCGGCACCACCGCGGCCACGGTCTGCGGCACGTACCGGATCGCGGTCGACTGGGCGAGCGCCTCGGCCGGCCACATGGCGCTCCTCTCCCCGACCGTCACCGGCGGCGCCACCCGGTGCACGGCGGCCCGGTGGGTCTCGTCCAGCGTCTGCACCGGCGGCCGGCAGGTCTCGCACAGGGCCACACCTTGAAGGCCAGGTGGTGGACAACGGCGAGGAGCCGGGCGCCATGGGCGAGCGGGGCGTCCGGCAGGACCTCGGCGCCTGCCGACACCCGCGACGACCGCACGGCGCACCACCGTATGCGGGTCGCCGACGGACGGGCCCCACACGGTGGTCCACGCTCCGACGCCACCCTGTGCGCCCACACCGACGACGGCACCCTCGGCAACGCGCGCGAGCTCCACGCCGAGCAGCAGGCGCGGCGGAGCGCCTGACACCTCGCCGCCACCCCCGAACGCCCCGTCCTCCCGTCCGGCGAAGCCCCCGCTTCTGGGAGCAGCCGGACTACGTCATCCTGCTCTCCGCTTCCCCCGCCGCTCTCCGCACCACCGACGACGGCACGTGCGCCCGCAGCCGGTCCGGCGGATAGAACTGCCGGGCCCAGTGGCGGAACGGACCGATCGGGCCGTCGCCGCGGGCCAGCCGGGGCGGGGACACGTACCGCTTCGTCGACCAGACCGGGAAGTCCTGGGACACGAAAGCGCAGTTGCCCCGGAACATCACACCCGCCAGCAGCCAGTGTGCCGAGCCGCTCACCCAGCGGGCCAGTGGGGCCGGGAGGGAGGCCGGCTCGGCCACCTCGAAGCGGCTCGTCTGGCGCAGCTGGAAAGCCGCGGGCGCGATCATCGTGGTCGTGTATACGGCACAGGTGCGCACCCCGAACCGGGGGAGCGCCGTGCACACGTGCACCCGGCTGATCCCGTTGCCCTCCAGCGTCACCTCCAGCGGACTCGCGCCCAGCAGCGGCACCCGTTCCTCGGAGCGCACCGAGATCCGGAAGGACCGCCCCTCGAAGACCGCCGGCTCGGCCACTTCCGACGCGCCCCAGCCGTGCAGCGGCGTGAAGTGCCCGATGTCCACCGTGTTCTCGACCACGTCCTGGCTGTGCCCCGCCATCTCCCACGCAGCCAGCCGCGGCGCCCGAGTCCCGAGCGTGTGCCAGGGCGTGAGCTCCCAGTCCGGCGCCCGCCCGTCGTGGTGCCGCCACACGAAGACGGCGCCGTCGACCTCGCGCACCGGCAGCAGGGTCAGGTCCGAGGACGGCGGCGGGGGCGTGCCGTACCCCGTCCGCGTGCAGGCGCCGTCCGGGCCGAAGGCGAAGCGGTGGAAGGGGCACAGCAGCTCGTCGCCCTCCAGCGCGCCGAGCCCGAGGTGCGCCCCCAGGTGCGGGCAGTACGGGCGGACCGCCCGCACCCCGCCGTCGCGGAGCCGGTAGAGCACCACGTCCTCGCCCTGGAGCGGCCGGGTCAGCAGCGCGCCCCGCACCACCTCCGAGGAGAACGCCACCGAGAACCAGCCGTCGGGGTACGGCAGGACCGGCTCGTGCGCGTCGGCCGGGCTCGGGCCCTCCGTGAGCGCCCGGGTGTGGCCGCGCCTCACAGCTCGACCAGCACCTTGCCGAAGGACGCAGCGCGGTCGGTGTACAGGCTGCGGTAGGCGGCGGGGATGGAGTCGAAGCCGCGGTGCACGGTCTGCTGGTAGCGGATCTCGCCGGCGCGCACCAGCGGCCCCAGCTCGGCGTGCAGTGCCGCCCAGTTGTCCTCGGTGAACCACTCCAGCGCGAAGATCCCGCGGATCGTCGTGCGCGGGAACATGATGTACGGCAGCAGCCGGGGTCCGGTCCACTCGCCGCCGACCTGGCTCGACCACTGCCAGCACACCGCGACCCGGCTGTCCACGGTGAGCATCGTGAAGACGGTGTCGGTCATGACCCCGCCGAGGTTGTCGAAGTACCGGTCCACGCCGCCGGGAGCCGCCTTCGCCAGGTCCTCGCGGAGCTGCGCCGGGTCCCCGCCGTGCCGGAAGACGACGACGGCGTCGAAGCCGAGCGCCGTCAGCCGGGCCGCCTTCTCCGGCGAACCGGTCGTGCCCACCACCCGCGCGCCCGCCCGCTTCGCCAGCTGCCCGACCAGCGTGCCGATCGCGCCGGACGCGCCGCTGATCAGGACCGTGTCGCCTGGCCGTACGGCCAGGAAGGTGGTGAGGGTGCCCCACGCGGTCATCCCGGCGCCGCCGAGGATGCCGAGCGCAGTGCTCAGCGGCAGCGCCTCGTCGTAGTGGGCCGGGTCCAGCTTCCGGTACGCGGGGAAGACCATCGGGAACGTGCCGGTCTGCCACAGCGCCTCGGCGCCGTTGCTGACCAGGTGGGTGCGCCAGCCGCCGAAGCCCTGCACGAGGTCCCCGACGCCGAACATCGCCCGCGGTCCGGCCGCCAGCACCTCCATGATCGAGTCGGCGCCCATGTGGTCGCCCACCGGGGTGTCCAGGGCGATCCCCTGGAGGTACGGGTCGACGGAGACGTACCGCGTGCGCAGCAGCATCTCGTCCTCGGCCAGGTCGGTGTCGAGCTCCTCCACCACCTTCACGTACATCCGGTCCACGTCCGGCACGCCGTCGTTGTGCTCGCTGACGATCCACTTCTCGATCTTCACGGGGTCGCTCCTGCGGGTTCGATGAGTTGGACGGGGAGAGGGGCGCTGTCGTCGACGGAGGCGGTGAACGACCGTCCGTCGTCGCGGCAGACGAAGTGCATGACGTGCCGTCCCGAGGCCGCGGCCCGGATCAGGCCGCCGGTGGTGGCCCAGACGCCGGACAGATAGAAGTCCGCGAGCCCCGGCAGCCCCGGGCCGTGCCGCTTGACCTCCTTCTCCACGGTCTCGCCGCTGTCCACGAACGGCTGCCAGCCGAGCACCGTGCCGTCGTAGTTGCCGGTGTAGCGGACCTGGGTGAGCGGGGTGGACACGTCCCGCACCACGATCGCGTCCCGCAGCCCGGGGTGCCGCTCGTCGAGGAAGTCCACGATCGTGTCCCGCACCCGCCGCTTGGCCCGCTGGTACTCGCGTCCGCGCCCGACCGGCAGCGTGTGCAGCTCCTCGCCCCGGCGGTTCCGGGTGGACCGCTCCGGACCGGTGCTCAGCTCCCGCCACGGCGCGATGTCGCAGAAGTACGTGGCGTACACCACGGAGGTGCCCGGCGGCGACAGCTCCGGGTAGTGGCGGCTGCGGAACTGCACGTTGACGCTGGGGTGCCGGATGCCGGTGAGCCGTTCCGCGACCGCGTCCTCCAGGAGGTACGTGGTGCAGGGCTCGCCGTCCGGGAAGGGCCGGCGCAGCCCCAGGAAGACCGTCAGGTAGCCGGGGAAGACCATGCCGGGTTCCGTGATGGTCCGGGTGTACAACTCCCTGTACGTGTCGGTGAGGTAGCGGCCCTTCAGCAGGTCGAGGAGCGTGGTGCGCCCGTCGCAGGCGGAGACCACGATGTCCGCCCGCAGCTCCGTGCCGTCGCTCAGCCGGACCCCGGCCGCCCGGTCGTTCTCCACCAGGATCTCCACGGCCCTGGCGTTGTACGTGACCTCGCCGCCGAGCCCCCGGTAGCGCTCCTCGACCGAGCGGGCCAGGCCCAGCGAGCCGCCCTCGGGGACACCGGCCGAGGCGTCGGCGTGCGCCGCGAGCTGGAAGTAGAACGGCAGCACGGGGAAGTTGGGATGCTTCTCGTACAGGATGAAGTTGAACGCCTCGCGCAGCAGCGGGTCCCGGAAGCGCTCCGAGTAGTCCCGCATCAGCGTGCCGATGGAGCGCCGGATCACGTTGAAGTAGGGGACGAAGGACGCCAGCATCCGCCAGCGCTCCAGGCGGCCCATGAGCCCGACCGGGGTGAGGAAGGGGTAGCGGGCCAGCGCCTTGCGGAAGGTCCGCAGTCCGGCGCAGAAGTCGCGGATCACCCGGGCGTCGCCGGGGGAGAGGGCGAGCAGGTGCGCTTCGAGGCGGTCCGGGTCGGAGTAGAAGTGGACCGCCCGGCCGTCCCGGCCGCGCACCGTGTTGAACACGTCGAAGTTGCGCATCCGCTTGCCCTGGAGCGCGCCGAGCTCCAGCCAGATCTGGTGCATCTCGTTGCCCGGCCCGCTGCCGAGCAGCCAGCTCACGCAGCAGTCGAGGGTGAAGTCGCCCCGGTCCCAGGCCGTGCAGGAGCCGCCCGGGATCTCGTGCATCTCCAGCACCCGGCTGCGATAGCCGTTCATCTGGGCGTAGCAGCCGGTGGAGAGCCCGCCGAGCCCCCCGCCGACGATCAGCATGGTCTTTCTGGTCATTCGGCCACCGCCGCCTTCCGGGTGTCGCCCCGCTGTTCGAGTCGTGGCAGCCGGCCCAGCTTCCCGGGATGCCACGGCCCGACACCCTTGCTCGGCCAGGCCCGGAACTCCCGGCCCAGCTCGTCGCACAGGAACTGGACCGCGTACCGGCCGCTGGTCGCGGCCCGGATCAGGCCGCCCATCCCGGTCCATTGACCGGCCATCGAGAAGCCGCTCAGCCCCGGCAGCCGCATCCGGTCCCGGTCCACCAGCGCGGTCGACACGTCGTCGGCCTCGGAGAACGCCTTCCAGGCCAGGATGCTGCCGTAGGTGTTGCCGGTGTACCGCTCCGTCGTCGCCGGTGTCGCCACGTCCACCAGCTCGATCCGCTTCTCGAGGCCCGGATGGCGCTCGGCCAGGAAGCCCCGAAGGAAGTCGACGACCTCCTGCTTGCGCTCCCGGTACGCCCGCCGGTCCGCCTTCCGCAGCTCCTGCCAGGACCGGTGGTCGGTGAAGTACGTGCAGTGCAGCACCGACTTCCCGGCCGGCGCGAAGCCGTCGGCGTAGTCGGACCGCCGCTGCACCACCAGACTGTGCTGGAGGCTCCCCGGCAGCGCCGCGCCCCGCTCCGGCCCGAGGAGGTACGTGGTGCTGTGCGGCTCACCGGCGGGCAGCGGCCCGTCGATCCCGACGAACGCGGAGACCACCGCCGGGTACAGGTTGTCCGGCCGGTCCAGCAGCTCCTTGTACAGCCGCTCGGTGCGCGGGCTGCTCCACCGCCCCTCCAGCAGCCGGTCCAGCACCGTCGGCCCGTCGCAGGCGGCGATCACGTGGTCGGCGAAGTGCTCCTGCCCGTCCCGCAGGCGTACGCCGACCGCCTGCCCGTCCTCGACGAGGATCCGCTCCACCCGGGCGCGGTAGCCGATGTGCCCGCCGAGCCCCGTGTACCGCTCCTCCACCGACCGGGCCAGACCCAGCGAACCGCCCTCAGGGAAGCCCGCGTTGCCGTTGGAGGCGCAGGACATCGTGAAGAGGAAGGGGAGCAGCGGGAAGCCGGTCAGCTCCTGGAGGAACACGTTCGGGAACGCCCGGCGCAGCAGCGGGTCCTCGAAGCGGTCCGCGAACCGGCGCATGGGCGTGGCGGCGGTGCGCCAGTACAGCCGGAACGCCGGCAGGATCGCGAGCAGCGTCCGCGCCTTCTCCGCCGGGGACTTCAGCGGCGGCGGCTTCAGCTCCCAGTGCGGGTCGAGCTCCGCGAAGCGCCTGAGGTCCCGGCAGAACGCCCGGATCAGGCGCGCGTCGCCGGGCGAGAGTTCCAGCAGGTGCTTCTGGAGCCGGTCCGGGTCGTTGTAGAAGGTGACGGACCGGCCGTCCTCGGCCACCACCCGGTTGAACTGGTCGAACAGGGTGATCCGCTTCCCGTCCAGCGCCCCGAGCTCGCGCCACACCTCGTTCGCCCCGGTCCCGGGTGCCGTGCCGATCAGCCAGTCGATGCAGTAGTCGAAGAGGTAGCCCTGCCGTGCCCAGGCGGTGCAGCAGCCCCCCGGCAGCACGTGCTTCTCGAAGATCCGGCTCTCCAGTCCGCTCATCTGCGCGTAGCAGCCGGCGGCCAGACCCGACATGCCCGCGCCGATGATGATCACCCGGGGCCGCCCGCCGGGAGGCCGGGCCTCCCAGTGGGGCCCGCCGTCACGCACGCCCATCCGCGGCACCTCCCGCCAGCAGCGTCCGGACCAGCTCCGCGTTCCCGTCGAGGAACGAGCCGTCGAGCATCTCGGCGTGCCGTCCGTGCCCCTCGCGCACGGTGCACCCGGCGGTGGTGACGCCGTGCCAGCCGCCGGGCTCGTCCGCCGCGAAGCGGAGCAGCTTGTCCTGGTCGGAGATCACCGCGATCGGCGCGCCGAGCACACCGAGCGAGGGGTGGGCACCGCAGTGTGCCAGGTACTCGCGGGCCTGCTCCACGGTCTCCCGGGCGACGATCTCGGAACCGGTGTGCCGCCGCAGGTGTTCCGCGAGCTCCGCCTCGAACTCGGCCAGGTGCTCCTCGCCGAGGGCGACGGCCTCGGCGATCCGGTACGAGTCCATGATCAGTACGAGGTCCACCACGCGGCCCCGCCGCTCCAGCTCCCCGGCGATCTCGAACGCGAGGTTGCCGCCGAGGGAGTAGCCGAACAGCGTGTACGGCCCGCCCGGGTGCAGCTCCTCGGCCAGATCCGCGTACCGGGCCGCCTTGTCGGGACCCGACAGGTAGTTGAACGCGGCGAAGCGGTGCTCGGGCAGCCGCGCCGCGAGCTGCCGGTACACCAGCCCGTGCCCGCCCGCGGGCGGCAGGCAGAACACCGTCGCCGCCGGGTCCGCGCCCGGGTTGAACCACAGGTACGGCTCGGCGCCGGGCAGCCGCCCGGTGACGACGTCCTCCAGGGTGCGGGCCATGCCGTGCAGGGTGCTGGTCTGGAACAGCCGCCCGACCGGCACGGACGCGTTGAACTCGGTCCGCAGGTGGTGGATCAGTTCGATCAGCTTGATCGAACTGCCGCCCGCCTCGAAGAAGTCGTCCCGTAGCCCAGGCCGCTCCAGCCCGAGCAGCGACCGCCAGTGCGCCGCCATCCGCGTCTCGTACAGCGTCACCGGCGGCTCGTACCGCTCCGGTCCCGCCTCCGCGCGCGGCTCCGGCAGCGCGCCCAGATCGACCTTGCCGTTCGCGGTCAGCGGCAGCGCGGACAGCTCCGTGAAGTGCGCCGGGATCAGATACGTCGGCAACTGCTCCGCGAGGTGGCGGCGCAGCTCCCGGGTGTCGGCCACCGCGCCCGGCGCGGGCACGCAGTAGGCGCACAGCACGTTCTCGCCCGTCTCGTCCCGCCGTACCGTCACGCACACCTGCGCCAGCTCGGGGTGGGCGGCCAGTCGCGCCTCGACCTCCCCGGTCTCCACCCGGTGGCCGCGCACCTTCACCTGCCCGTCGGCCCGCCCGAGGAGGTGCAGCACCCCCTCCGCGTCCCAGTGCCCGAGGTCCCCCGTCCGGTACAGCCGTACGGGTTCGCCGCCCGGTTCGAGGGCCACGAACCGTTCGGCCGTCCGCTCCGGATCGTTCAGGTGGTGGTCGGCGACGCCGGCGCCGCCGATCCACAGCTCACCGGCCACCCCCGGCGGCACCGGTTCGCCGTGCCGGTCGAGGACGTACAGCTCGCTGTTGGGCAGCGGCCGGCCGATCGGCACCATCCGGCCCGGCTCCAGCCCCTCGGCCCGCCCCTCGTAGTAGGCGCTGTCGATGGTGGCCTCGGTCAGCCCGTACGAGTTGACCACCCGGGTGCCCGGCCCGCACAGCGCGACGAGCCTCCGGTGCTCGCCCACCCGCCAGGCGTCCGAGCCGATGATCACCAGGCGCATGAACTCCAGGCCCAGCCCCTCCCGCTCGCAGTGCGCCAGCAGCCCGCGCGCCACCGACGGCACGAACTCGCCGCAGTCCACGCCCTCCGCGCGCATGGTCCGGTAGAGCCGCGCGGTGTCGAAGAGGAGGTCCCGGTCGACGAGGACCAGCGTCCCGCCCGAGCACAGCGCCCGGACCAGGTCCCCGGTGAACACGTCGAAGGAGACGCCCGCCATCTGCAGGTGCACCCGGACGTCGGTGTCCAGCCGGTACTCCTGCTGCCAGGCGACGAACACCGAGGCCAGGTTGCGGTGGCTGACCCGCACCGCCTTGGGGCGGCCGGTGGAACCCGAGGTGTGGATCACGTAGGCCGTCTGGTCGAGGCCGACGGCCGGCTCCGGCCGCTCCTCGGTCCCCGGCCGGTCCAGCTCGTCCAGGGTGACCGGCCGGCCCGGCAGCCGGGCCGCCTCGCCCGGCCGCCCGTCGGTCAGGACCAGCGTGGCCCCGGCGTTCTCCATCAGCTCGGCCAGCCGTTCCGCCGGGTGGTCCGGGTCCAGCGGCAGGTACGCGCCCCCGGCCCGCAACACCGCGAGCAGCGCGATCACCAGCTCCGGCGACTTCGCGAGACGCACCGCCACGACCGTCCCGACGCCGACGCCGCGTTCGCGCAGCGAGGCCGCCACGCGCCGCGAGCGCTGGTCCAGCTCCCGGTAGCCGAGCCGCCGCCCGCCCGGTACGGAGACCGCGACCGCCTCGGGGAACTGCGCGGCGATCTTCCCGATCAGCTCGTGCACCGGCACGTCGTGGTCGATCCGTCGGCCGACGCCGCCGAACCCGGTGACGATCCGCTCCCGTTCGCCGGCCTCCAGCATCGGCAGCCGTGCCGCCGGACGGCCGCCCTCCGCGCGGGTCAGGCCGTCGAGGAGGGTCCGGTAGTGCGCGGCCATCCGGCGCACCGTCGCCGCGTCGAACAGGTCGGTGTTGTACTTCAGCACGCAGTGGAAGCGACCGTCGGAACGGTCCTCGTACGCGGACAGCGTGACGTCGAACTGCCCTTCTTCCTCAGGGAGTTCGATGTACTCCAGCGCGTAGCCGAATCGCTCCACGGCCACCTTGTGGGTGAGCAGGATGAACATCGCCTGGAAGACCGCCGAGCGGCTCGGGTCGTGCTGGAGGCCCAACTGCTCCACGAGCAGCACGAACGGGTACTCCTGGTTGTCGAGGCCCCCGAGGACCGTGTCCCGCACCCGGCCCAGCAGTTCGGCCACCGACGGCTCCCCGGCCAGGCTCACGTGCAGCGGCAGCGGATTGACGAAGTAGCCGTAGACGGAGGCGAACTCCTCCTCGGTGCGCCCGGTGACGGGGCTGCCGACCACGATCTCGTCCTGCCCCGACCAGCGGTGCAGCAGCAGGTAGTACGCGGTGAGCAGCACCGTGTACACGGTGACGTTGTGCTCCCGGGCCAGCGCATGCACCCGGGCGCTGAGCTCGTCGTCGAGCTGGAAGAACTCCGAGGCGCCGTTGTCGGTCTGCACCGGCGGGCGCGGCCGGTCGGTGGGCAGTTCGAGCGCCGGGACCTCCCGCGGCAGGTGCTCCCGCCAGTACTCCAGCATCCGCCGCGCCTCGGGCCCGGCCAGGAAGCGGTTCTGCCGGTTGAGGAAGTCCAGGTAGCGGGCCGGGACCGGTGCCAGCTCCGCCGGCCGGCCGGTGCGCAGCCCGTGATAGACCTCGAACAGCTCCTCGATGAAGGTGAAGGTGGAGATCGCGTCCGAGACGATGTGGTGGACGGCCTTCATCAGCACCCAGCGGTCCGGGGCCCGCCGGAACAGCCGCAGCCGCACCAGGGGGTCCCGCTCCAGGTCGTACGGCCTGCGGTACTCCGCCACCAGTCGGGAGCGGACCTCGTCCCAGGGCAGCCCGGACACATCGAGAAGACCGGTGTCGGCGACGACCTCGGGCCGCACCCGCTGGACCGGACGCCCGTCCTCGGCGGTGATGTTGACGCGCAGGCTCGGATGCCGGGCGATCAGCGTCCGGAAGGCCTCGAACAGCAGCTCCGGGTCGAGCTCCGCACGCACCTCCACCGCGCCGCCGATGTTGTACGCGAAGCCGTCCGGGTTGAGCTGCCGGAGGAACCACAGGGCCTGCTGGTTGTGGGTGAGCGGGTGGCACGCCTCGTCGGTGAAGGGCTCCACCGCCGTCTCCGCCACCGGACCCCCGGCCGCCGCGAGCTCGGTCAGCCCCGCGTGCAGCCGCTCGGTCAACTCGCTCACCGGCCCGTTGCTGAGCAGTGCCACCACCGGCAGCGAGACGCCCAGCTCGGCGTGGACCCGGACCCGCAGCTCCATCGCGAGCAGCGAGTCCAGACCGAGCGAGCCGAGCCGGGCGTCCGCGTCGACCAGCTCCGGCCGCACCCGCAGCACACCCGCCGCGAGGGCCGCGAACCGCTCGGTCACCAGCGCCGTACGCGCCGGCTCGTCGGCGGCGCGGAACGCGTCGAGCAGACTGCCGCCCTGCCCCGCCGGGACCTCCCGGGCCGCCGCGGCGGCGAGCGCCGACACCAGCGGCGGCGGGGTGGGGTACCAGGACAGGAACACCGGCCAGTCCACCACCGTGGCCACCAGCAACTGGGCCCGGTCCTGCCCGATCACCCGCTCCAGGACCGCCATGCCCGCCTCCGGCGCCAGCGAGCTCATCCCGCGCGCGTCCCGGTAGTGGGCGACCAGCCCGAGCTCCTCGATCATGCCGGTGGCCCACGGCCCCCAGTCCAGGCTGAGCGCCGGCAGACCGAGTGCCCGGCGGTGATGGGCGAGCGCGTCCAGGAACGCGTTCCCGGCCGCGTAGTTGACCTGACCGGCCGTGGTCAGCAGCGAGGCGACCGACGCGAACAGCACGAAGTGCTCGACCGGCTCCTCGCGCAGCAGCCGGTGCAGCAGGTACCCGCCGTGCACCTTCGGCCCGTAGCCCGCGTCGAAGGCTTCGCGGTCCACCGACGGCAGCAGGACGTCCCGCACCTGCCCCGCGAGATGGAACACGCCCCGCACCGGCGGCAGACCGGCGGCCCGACGCCCGGCCAGCCAGCCCTCCATGGCCGCCGTGTCGGTCACGTCGACCGCGGCGACCAGCACCTCCGCGCCGAGCGCTTCGAGCTCGCGCAGGAACGCGACCCGCCGCCCCTCGGGGCCGCCCGGATCGAGCCTCCGCCACGCGCCGCGCTCCGGCACGCCGGTGCGGCCGAGCAGGACCAGGCGCCGGGCCCCGCGCCGTACCAGGGTGCGGCAGAGCAGCCGCCCCAGCGCCCCGAACGCGCCCGTGACCAGATAGGCGCCGTCCGCGCGCAGCCGCAGCGGCAGGGGACGGGTCAGCCCCACGGGCGGACGCAGCCGGCTGAGGTGCCGCCGTCCGGACCGCAGCGCGATCTCGCACTCCCCGTCGTCCGCGGTGAGCGCGCGCAGCAGCGCCTCGGCCTCGCCGGGCCCCCCGGCCGGGTCGAGATCGATCAGCTTGCCGCTGTGACCGGTGAGCTCCTGCTGCCACAGCACCCGGCCGATGCCCCAGGCGGGCGCGCCGAACGGCTCCACCGGCTCGCCCGGCACCACCGCCTGGGCGCCCCGGGTGACGATGTGCAGGCGCCCCTCCGGGCATGCCTCGGGCAGCACCTGGGCGAGTGGGACGAGCGAGTAGCCGCCGAGCGTGCCGATCCCGTCGAGGTCCGCCGCGCCGACCGTGTCCAGCGGCGGCAGATCGAGGTTCCACAGATGCACCACGGCTCCGAACCCCGACCCGAGTTCGTCGAACAGCCTGCGCAGATCGGCCGCCGAATCGGGCCGTACGGTCACGTGCCGGGCCCCGCTCCGGTAACGGCTCCCCGGGCGGACCAGTCGGCACCGCCCGCCGCGCGCCACGACTGCCTCGGCCAGCCGCGCGCCGAGCCCGCCCTCGTCGGCGAAGACCACGAGGTCGGGCGCGGGGGAGCCGCCGGGGCCGTCCCCGGCCCCCTCGGCGGTCCCGCCGTCCTCCGGCGCCTCGGCGGGCGCCTCCTCCCAAACCACCTCGGCCAGCCAGCCGTCGATGGTGCCGAGCTTCACCGAGGAGGCCCCCCGGTCCACCGCCGCCGCGCGGAAGCCGCTGATCCGGCCGAGCGGCGTCCCGTCCTCGGCGTACAGGGCGAGGTCGCCGACCAGTTCCCCGGCGCTCTCCGCGGTCACCGTCGCATGCGCCCACAGGGCCCGGTCGCCGACGGCGTCCAGCCGCAGCTCCGCGATGCCGACGGGCAGCCGGATCCCCGCGGACCGGCCGTCGTCCGGCGTCATCGCGGTGAGCACGGTCTGGAAGCAGGCGTCCAGGAGCACGGGGTGCACATGGCAGTCCGCTGCCCCGTCGCCCATGCCCGGGGTGGGCCGGATCAGCGACAGTGCCTCGCCGGGCGCCGTCCACACCTCGTCGATCGCCCGGAACGCCGGGCCGTAGTGGTAGCCGAGCGCCGCCAGCTCGCCGTAGCACGCCTCCCGGTCGAGCCGGCGCCCCGCTCGCGCCCGTACCGCGTCCGCGTCCAGCGGTTCCGCGTGCCGGCGCGGCTGCCCGGTGCGGACGACCCCGCTCGCGTGGACCGTACGGTCCGGAGCCCCGGTCCCGGAACCGGCGAGGGAGGCGATGGTGAACCCGGACTCCTCCGGCGCGAAGGCCAGCTGGACGGTCGTCGCCTCGCCGTCGGGCAGGAACAGGGCCCGGGAGAACTCGACGTCGGCCAGGGTGGCCGTGTCGCCGCCGGTCAGCGCCCGGACCGCCTGCGCGGCCATCTCCAGGTACCCGGCGGCCGGGAAGACCGTGCTGTCCTCGATCCGGTGGTCGGCCAGGTACGCCAGCCGCTCGGTGTCCAGGCGGCTCTCCCAGGTCGGCTGCAGCGCGGAGGTCCGCCGGCCGAGCAGCGGGTGGTCCAGCCGGCCGAGCCGGATCTGCTCCACCGGCGCGGGCTCCACCCAGTACCGCTCCCGCTGCCACGGATAGCCCGGCAGCGGCACCGGCCGCCCCACGGGCTGGAGCACCGACCAGTCCACGTCGACACCCAGCGTGTACAGCTCCGCGAGGGAGCGGGCGAACCGATCGGGCTCGTCCTCCCGGCGCCGGATCGACGGCAGCGTCACCCCCTCGACGGCCCGGCCCTCCAGGCACTCCCGGATCGAGTGGCCGAGCACCGGGTGCGGACCGATCTCCAGGAACAGCGTGTACCCGTCGTCGACGAGCCGGTCGACCGCGGCACGGAACCGGACGGGCCGCCGGACGCTCCCACCAGTACGCGGCGTCCAGCTCCGGCCCCAGCGCACGCCCCTCGCGGGCGGTGAGGTACAGCGGGAGACCGGCGGCGCGCGGCGCGATCCCGGCCAGCGCCTCGTGCAGCTCGGCCTCGATCGGGTCCATCCGCACGCTGTGATAGGGCACTTCGACGTCGAGGAACCGGGCGAAGACCTGCTCCCGCTCCAGCCGTCCGGCGAGCTCCCCGAGGGTGTCCCGGTCCCCGGACAGCGTCACCGACGCCGGGCTGTTCACGGCGGCGACCGACACCCGGTCCCGGTACGGGCGGACCAGCCGCTCGGCCTCCTCCTCGGACAGGTTCGCCGCCAGCATCGCGCCGGTGCCCGCGAGCCGGTGCTGGAGGGCGCTGCGCGCCAGCGCGATCCGGACGGCGTCCTCCAGGCCGTACACCCCGGCCAGGTGGAAGGCCGCGATCTCGCCGGTGCTGTGCCCGACGACGGCGTCCGGCCGCACCCCGTGGTGCTCCCACAGCGCCGCGAGCCCCGCCTGGACGGCGAAGTTGGCGGGCTGGGCGAGCCAGGTCTCGGCCATCCGGGACTCCGCCTCGGGCCGGGTCAGCTCGTCGAGCAGCGACCAGCCCGCCTGGCGCCGGACCTCCCCGTCGCAGCGCTCGACCGCCTCCCGGAACACGGGCTCGGAGTCGAGGAGCTCGCGCCCCATGCCCCACCACTGCGGCCCCATCCCGGTGAACACCCACACCAGCCGCCGCGCGCCGGCCTCCCGGAGGCGGCTCCGCACGGCCCGGGGGTGCTGCTCCCCGCGCTCGCAGGCGGCCAGCACCTCGTCGAGGGAGCCGGGCGGGTCGAGGGGGGAGTGGACGACGGCGAGGCGCTCCTCGAAGTGCTGGCGGCGGTGGGCCAGGGTGTGCCCGACGTCCGCGAGGGACGCTCCGGCGGCGAGTTCGCGGCGGACGCCCGCGGCCAGTTCGGCCGGACCAGACGCGTGCCGGGCGCTCAGCGGGAGGACCGAGCGGGCGGGCATCCGGGCCGTCGCGTGCGGCTCCTCCGGCGGGCGGGGCGGCGCCTCCTCCAGCAGGACGTGGGCGTTGGTGCCGCCGAAGCCGAAGGAGTTGACGCCCGCCCGCGCGGGTCCCTCGTGCTCCGGCCAGTCGACCGGTGCGGTCGGGATCTCGAAGGGCAGCGCGGCGAAGTCGATGGCGGGGTTGGGCTGCTCGAGGTTCAGGTGCGGTGGGATGCGGCGGTGCCGGAGGGCCAGCGCCGTCTTGATCAGGCCCGCGACGCCGGCGGCGGCCTCCGTGTGCCCGATGTTGGTCTTGACCGAGCCGACGTAGCACCGCGCGCCGGGCGCCCGGCCCTGCGCCAGCACCCGGCCCAGCGCCCGCGCTTCGATCGGGTCGCCGACGGGGGTGGAGGTGCCGTGCGCCTCGACGTACTGGAGGCTGCCCGGTGACACTCCCGCCTCGGCGCAGACCCGCTCGATGAGCGTGGCCTGGGCGTCGGCGCTGGGCACGGTGATGCCGTTGGTCCGTCCGTCCTGGTTCACCCCGCTGCCGATCACCACGGCGTGCACCGGGTCGCCGTCGCGCAGCGCGTCCGAGAGGCGCTTGAGCGCCACGACGCCGACGCCCTCGGCCCGTACGTAACCGTCGGCGGAGGCGTCGAAGGCGCGGGAGCGTCCGTCCGGGGAGAGGAAGCCGCCCTTGGTCTCGGCGATGGTGTACTGCGGCGCGAGGTGCAGCAGGGTGCCTCCGGCCAGGGCGAGTTCGCTCTCGCCGCGCCGCAGGCTCTGGCAGGCCAGGTGGACCGCGACCAGGGAGGAGCTGCACGCCGTGTCGATCGAGACGCTGGGGCCGCGGAAGTCGAGGCAGTGCGAGATGCGGTTCGAGACCATCGTCATCATCGTGCCGGTCGCGGTGTGCGCGGCCAGCGTCTCGAAGCCGAGGTCGGCGAACTGCAGGATCTTGTAGTCCAGGGTGAAGGCGCCGATGAAGACGCCGACGTCCCGCCCGGCCAGTTCGGCGGGCAGCTGCCCGCCGTCCTCCAGCGCCTCCCAGGACACCTCCAGGAGCTTGCGCTGCTGCGGGTCCATGTGCTCGGCCTCGCGCGGACTGATCCCGAAGAAGTGGGGGTCGAACTCGTCGAAGCCGTCGATGTAGCCGCCCCGCCCGCCGGTCAGCCGGCCTGGCTTGGCCCGGTCGCGGCTGCCGAGGGTCGTGGTGTCGTACCGGTCCGCAGGGGTGGGGACGAGACAGTCCCGGCCTTCGATCAGATTGCGCCAGAAGGACCGGTGGTCACCCGCGTGTCCGGGGAGCCGGCAGCCGATGCCGATGATGGCGACCTTGTCGCGGTGGGCGGAGCTGGGTGAGTCCGTCATGGTCCAATCCGGTAGGGACGACGCCTCGGTACGGGCCGGGCGGGGCGTGTGGGGGCACGAAGCCGGTACGGCGCGGTACGGGGCGGGGAGGTGCGCGGTACCGAGCGGGCGCGCGCGGTACGGGGGGACTACGCGGTGCGGGGCGGACGGCGCACGGGGTGGAGCAGGCTGGCGAGGATCGAGCCGGTCTCCGGGAACGTGGCGGGGTCCTTGACGCCGACGATCGCCGGGCGGCGGTCCGGTCGCCAGGTGAAGCTGCCGAAGAGGCGGTCCCAGACCGAGAGGTCCACGCCGAAGTGACCGGCCTCGGCCAGGTCGGCGCTGTGGTGCAGCCGGTGTTGCTCGGGAGTGGCCAGGACGTGGTGGAGCGGACCGATCCGGACGTCCACGTTCGCATGCACGAAATAACCCTGCACAAGGGTGAAGAGCGCCACCGCGAAAAGGCAGTCGGTGGAGAATCCGAGAAATCCCAGTGTCAATTGGACAGCGCCTTGCTTGAAGGCGACATCCAGTAGGTGGTTGACGCCGTTGTTGGCGACGTTCACTTTTCCCGGGACGTGATGGATTCCGTGTACCTTCCACAGCCACCGATTGGAATGCGCCCAGCGGTGGGCGAGGTAGCCGGCCAGTGAGGAAGCCAGCAGGGCGAGGGGCACCTCGGCCCCGAGAGGGAGCCCCGGCCCCGTGACGGGGGTCGCGGCCAGAACGGCCGTGACGACCGACTTGCCGAACACGGCGCCGGCCATGGTGAACCCGAAATACGCTGTGTACCACCATAGTTCCGGGCCGCTCGGGTGCCAGTCGGTCCGGTGCGGGATCAGCCGCTCCAGTGCCGCGAGATAGACGATGGTGCCGATCAGGAAGAACTGGACGGCCCGGCCGCGGTCCCAGCCGAAGTGCAGGACCGAGGTGAAGAGCCAGACTGCGGACAGGAGCAGAATCGGGTACGCGGCATAGCGGAGGCACTCGCGGGCGGACGCGCCGATAGTCCACGAATTCGCCGGCGGCGACCCCTTATCGGGTCGATCTTCCATGCGGAGAATCTCCATCACATCCGAATGGGGAGTTCGCAGAGTAGCAGCGGACGTGAGGGGCCGTGAATGAGTGGACGGCGTTTTTTGGACAGCTCGGAAAGGGGGCGCGCGAGGGGTATTTATAAGAAGAAGTTCTTTTCGCTCTCCGGTGTTCGTGGGGCGGGCTGGAGGGCGCGGGGCGCCGGTGCTCGGAAGCAACGATTCCGCACTCGTGCGGGCGACACCGGCCGTGTCGGTCGCCACCCGCCCGGAGAGCGGTTGCCGTGGGCCCCGGGCCCGGCGGATATGCCCGAAACCATCGCCCCGTGCCGCCGCGCCATCCGCTGATCCGCTCACCCTCCCGCGCCGGGCTCACGGGGGGGTGCCCCTATGTCTGTGGTCAAGGTGGTCGGGTCGGTGTCTGGTGGGTCCGGCAGTGTGGCTGTCGCGAGTGATGACGTGTCTGTTCGGGGGCGGCTGGTGAGGCCATGCGTTCGTGCGACTTCTGCGGTCACCCGGTCGTGATTGACTCGATCGACGAGCGTGACCGCCCGGTGTGTGGCGAGGGTGCTGAGGTTCAGCCCGAAGTAGCCGACCGGGGTTCGTAGAAGGTTCTGTCGCGGAGCATCACGAAGAGGACGTCGGCCCGGCGCCTGGCGAGGCAGAGCAGGGCTTGGGTGTGGTGTTTGCCTTGGATGATCTTCTTGTCGTAGTAGGTGCGGGAGGCCGGGTTGGCCAGGGCGGCGAACGCGGAGAGGAAGAAGGCCCGTTTGAGCTGCTTGTTTCCTCTCCGGGGCGGTTGTTCGCCGCGGATCGACGAGCCCGAGCTCCGGGGCGCCGGGGCCAGGCCGGCATAGGCGGCGAGGTGGGCGGCGGACGGGAAACTGGATCCGTCGCCGACGTCGATGAGGATCCGGGTTCCGGTCCTGACGCCGATCCCCGGCATGGACGTCAGGACCGTGGAAAGAGGGTGTGCCTCCAGCGGTTCCTCGATCCTCGCGGCCAGCGGTTTCCGCTGGTCAAGCACTGCCTGGAGCGAGTCGGCAAGACGGGGAACGATCAGCGCGGCTGCGTCCGTGCCGGGACGACGACGGTCTGCTCGTCCGGCGCGGTGAAGATGTCCTCGACCAGCCGCTCGGCCATCCGCGGCGCCTTCGGACGTATCAGCGTCACCAGCCGACGGCGTCCGGCCTTGCGGATCTGGTCCGGAGAACCGAACTGATCGAGGAGCTTGAGCGCAGCCGGGTGCCGCACTCGCGGGCCCAAGACCCGCTCCAGCGACGGGTGGAACTGCGTGAGCAGGACCCGCGGCCGGGTGCTGATCCTCGTTGCCTCGCCGGCCAGGTCGTCATCGAAGCCAACGATCATCTCCAGCTCGGCGATGGTCTCGTCTTCGAGGTCGACCCAGCGGAGCGTGTGCGGCATGACGCGGGCCGCGTCCGCGATGACGAACGCGCCGCAGGCGTCGGTCTTGGCTTCACCTGGGTAGAGGTCCGCGATCCGCCGCATCGTCAGTCCAGGCAGATAGGCGAGCGGGCAGCTTATGTCCCGGGCCACCGCCAGCGGCAGGGCTCCGATCGAGGCCGGCTGGTCGACCACCACGAGCACCGTTCCGTGCTTGGCTTGCAGCTTGCCGAAGACCGCGCGGAGCTTCGGTTCGCTGTTGGGCAGCCGCTTGTCGAACGCCTTCTTCCCGGCCGGGGGACGGCGGTAGCGTGGTGTTCGCCCTTCCCGACGTCCAGGCCGAGGAAAGCTCCGATCTCATGGAGCCCTTTCATCCTGCGCTGGAGGGTGAAAGGGGCTGGTCAGCGGGTGTGGTGACGAGGCAGGGCCCCTGGTCGTCGGCGTGGTGATTCCACTCATCACACCGGCGACCGAAGAGGCCCTGAAGGTTTCCGTATCCTGCCATGCTCGACGTCCCTCATGAGCTCGTCGAGCATGTCGCCTGGCTGCCGCACCAGCACCGCCAGGCCCGCAACACCCGCTGGCGCAAGCTCGGCTGCTTCCAGCAGGCGTTGCTCACGCTGGTGCACCTGCGTAAGAACGAGACGTTCTCGCAGCTCGGAGCAGGTTTCGGGATATCTCAGGCCACCGCCTGGCGGTACGTAGCCGAGACCTTGGACGTGCTGGCGGGCTGGGCGCCGGGCCTCCACGAAGCGCTTACCGGGCTCGGTGAAGGCGACCACGTCATCGTTGACAGCCGCCCTGATCCCGATCGACCGCATCTCCGCGAACGAGCCGTACTACTCGATGAAACACCGCAAGCACGGCATGAACGTACAGGTCATCGCCCGCCCCGACGGCACACCCCTGTGGTTCTCGCGGGCTCTGCCCGGACGCACTCACGACCTGGCCGCGGCCCGCGCCCACGGCGTGATCGAGAGCTGCCTGACCAGGCAGATCCTCGTCCTGGCCGACCGCGCCTACCAGGGTGCCGGCGCCACCGTCCGAACCCCCTACTACCGCCACCACGAACTGCCCGAGCGCTACCAGCAGTACAACCGGGACCACGCCCGCCTGCGCACCCCGGGCGAACGCGCCTTCGCACAGCTGAAAACGTGGCGCCTACTTCGCCGAGCCCGATGCTCGACCAACCGCATCGGACGCATCATCGTCGCCGTTCACACCCTCCTGACCTGCGAATACAGAGGATGAAAGAGGCTCAGTTACAAGGTCCGCTTCTGGGACATCCGGGAGCGGCCGAAGCGTCGCAAGCCGTTCGAGGTCCGATGGACGGTCAACGGGCGGGAGCGGTCGGAGTCCTTCATCACCAAGGGGCTGGCCGAGGGACGGCGCGCGAAGCTCATGACAGCGGCGCGCGACGGTGAGGCGTTCGACGAACAGACTGGTCTGCCGGCTTCCGAGATCCGTGCCATTCGGCAGCGGACCACCTGGTACGACCTGGCTCATGCCTACATCGATGAGCGGTGGGACCGAACGCCTGGCAACACTCGTCGTACCCTCGCTGATGCACCCGCTACCATCACGCCCGCGCTGGTTGGGTCCAATGCCCGCTACTCGGAGCCGAGGGTTCTGCGGCGAGCTCTGTATTCGTGGGCGTTCAACAAGCGCGTTTGGGGGAGTGAGCCATCTGCAGAATGGCAGCATGCCCTCGACTGGATGCAGAGGCATTCCTTGTCCGTCAGTGAGCTGATGGAACCAGACGTCGTGCGAAGGGCGTTGGACGCGCTCTGTTGCGAGATCGATGGCGAGGCTGCTGTGGCCAAGACCGCCTTGCGGAAGCGGTCGGCCTTCAGCGAGGTCCTCGGAGCCGCAGTCGACAAGGGATACTTCGCGGAGAATCCGCTCGCCAGGGTGAAGTGGCAGGCTCCTGGGGTGAGTGAGGAAGTGGACCCAGCTTGCGTGCCGAACCCGCCCCAGGTTGCTCGCCTGCTGACCGCTGTGGGCAGACAACAGGGCCGTGGCCCGCACCTTGAGGCGTTCTTCGGCTGCATGTACTACGCGGCCATGCGTCCGGCGGAGGTCATCCACCTGCAGATCTCGCAGTGCCATCTGCCGAAGAGCGGCTGGGGCATGCTCAACCTGAGCGGAGGTGTCGTCACGGCCGGCAAGGAGTGGACGGACGACGGCGCGGTCCACGAAGTGCACTCCTTGAAGCGGCGAGCCGTCAAGGCCACACGGCCCGCGCCGATACCGCCGCCGTTCGTGCACACACTGCGAAATCACATCGATCGCTTCGGCGTGGCGCCCGATGGCCGAGTGTTTCGCAATGCGGCCGACGGCTACGTTGACGCAGCAGCCTATGGCAAGACGTGGGAGCGGGCGCGCAAGAAGGCCCTGGCTCCCCATGAGCAGCCGACGCTCCTCGCCAAGAGGCCCTATGACCTCAGGCACGCTGGGATCTCGTTCTGGCTGCACTTTGGCGTGGATCCTGCCGAATGGCGCGCCGGGCTGGCCAGAGCATCCAAGTGCTCTTCCAGTACTACGCCAAGTTCCTGGACGGTCTTCAGGAGCATTCCAACCGGCTCATCGAGGAGTCGATGCAGGAGTGGAGCCGGCGCAGCGAGGACAGCAGCCCCAAGGGCTGAGCCGCGATTTGGCCCGCGTATGGCCCGGAACTGCTGGTCAGGACTGGGACATGGGTGGGATGAACTGGAAGAAGAGGAGTATTTCGGCGCTTCCCCCCCTCATGGGAAGGGTCGGGCGCTCCCAGTAGGCGCCTGACCCGGGGAAAACCCCAGGTCAGGCGCCTGCTTTCGTGCCGTTAGAAGAAAACCCGGGCTTCTTCGGCGAGTAGCCGACCAGCAGGTTCTTCGTCTGCTGGTGGTACAGCGGCAACACGGCGCCGACCTGCGCAGAAGTCTTCCGCGGGGCTCGTAGCCGGCATTCTGGTCCGTGAATGGCCCGGCTCTTGGTCGGGGTCTACTGTGGAAAGCGGGGAGCGATCCGCGGCCGAGTCGACTGAGCGCTTTCCTCCTGCTCACTCGGTGTCGCATCGGCAGGGCGTTGTGCTTGAGCTGCCTCAGGCGCTCCAGCCGGTGTGCCGCCCGGCGAGGAGCTGCGCCTCGGCCGGACGGCCGAACGGTTCCACGTCACCGCGGCGCGAGACGGCCAGGCCATCAGGAAGCAGGAAAGGCACATCGGCGGCGAGCTCTTCGCCCGCACCCGTCATCACGTCCGCTCTACTCCTCGGTCAGCAGTCGCACGACGACCCGCGCCCGGTGCACCGCGGACTCCAGCGGAGTCCGGAGCGGGCCGCGTTGACCGCGAAGGGCAAGACAGCGGTGCAGCGTCTGGAGGCCGACGGCGTCATCCGCGGCTACCGGGCCGTCATCGACCCCGCAGGCACGGGGCGGTCCGCCGGTGTCCTGATCGACCTCCCCCTCGACTCCCAGGACGCGGAGACCGGCGAGCACTCCGAGCAGACAGTGGCGCAGACCGCAGACCGCAGACCGCAGACCGCAGACCGAGGAAGTCATCGAGCTGCACCGGCTGTTCGGAAGCCCGACCACTTCGTGCGCGTCGGCGAAGCCGGCCGGGGCAACCGCCCCTCTCCGGTGGCGATCACCAGCCATGGCTGATTCGCTGGAAGTGGTGGGCCTCCGTACCAAAGTCCTCTCGGGTTCCCCGAACGCCGACTCATCGAAAGGACGGGCGGACGATGGCAGCACCTCAATGGCGGATACTGGTCGATCACATCCAGAGCGTCCCCGAGGGTGTGTACGAGACGAACGTGCCGGGGACCGGTTACGACAACCGGACACAGTTCGGAAGGCAGTTCGGCGAGGACGGCGAGCCGTGGTGCGTCATGTTCGACTGGGACATGTACGCCGACGTCGGCCTGGACCACATCGTTCCCAAGGTCAACAACGTCTCCGCCTTCACCGAATGGGCCAGGACGCGGGATCAGTGGTCCGGCTACCCCTCCATCGGGGCCTGGACGAACCTGTCCCAAGGCGGCCACACCGAGGTCGTGGTCGGTTTCGACGAGACCCACGTCTACACCAAGGGCGGCAACACCGTTCCCGAGAACGCCGAAGACGCGGGCCAGGGCTACGGCGTCTACTCGCACAGTACGGAGCGGCACAGCGCGAAGGTCGTGGGTTACTTCGCTCCGGAGTTCGAGGACGGCTGTCCGCCCACCGCCGACCCCGACGATCACCGGGGCGGTACGGCCGTCGCCTCATGGCGCTGGGCCGGTCCAGTACTGCCGCCTTCGGACATCACGGTGACAGCTTCGGAGGTCGTGTTCGGCGCACGGAACACCTCGGTGAGGATCGTCCAGGGCGCGCTCGCCAAGGAAGTGGGGCTCGACTACGCTGCGGCACCGGGCACGTTCGGGCCGCGTACGAAAGCGGCGGTGGCCGCCTTCCAGCGCAAGCTCGGCTTCACCGACGGCGACGCCGACGGTGTGTTCGGGCGCTTCTCGCTCACCGAACTGGGCCGTCGGCAGAACTTCACGGTCCGTGAGCTGAGCTTCTTCGACCGGCCTGTCCAGCCGGACGGCGAGGTCGCAGGGTACTCCGCCATCCCCCTGTCGAGCGTCAAGTTCGATCACGTGCAGGACGGAAGCACCACGGCGGCGGCCAAGGAGGCCTGCCGCATCCTCCGCGTACCGGAGACTCACTGGGTGCCGGGCATCCTGGTCGCGGGCCGGCGCGAGTCGTCGTACCGGTTCAACGCGGTGAACGACTGGGACACCAACGCCACAGGGCCCAAGCAGAGCGACGGCCATCCACGCAACTGCTCCCGGGGAGTCATGCAGGTCATCCCGCCGACCTTCGCCTCGTTCCACCAGCCCGGTACCTCAGAGGTCATCTACGACGGCGTGGCCAACATCTGCGCAGCCATGAACTATGTGATGGCTCGATACGGCGTGTACCGCGACGGGACGAACCTCGCAGGCCGCGTCTGCCAGTTCGACCCCAACCGCGGACCGTGCGGCTACTGATCACGGTCCCCGAAGGGACGCCCATCATGTCCAAGGTCGTCAATCTGTCGGAGCTGTACCCAGGTGCGCACAACGCCAGCGTCCTGGTGGTCCAAGAGGCCCTGGCCCAGGCGGTGGGACTCGACTTCAGCTCGGGCCCCGGTGTCTACGGTGACCGCACCAGAGAGGCCTACGCCAAGTGGCAGCGGCACCTCGGTTTCTCCGGCGCGGACGCGGACGGCCTCCCGGGAATGGATTCGCTCAAGAAGCTCGGTGCCCTCTTCGGGTTCGAAGTCCGAGGCGAAGGAGGGTCGGGAAGGGTGCCCTCCCCGGTGCCCGGGCATGGCGTCACCTACCGTTACGGCGTCCAGAATCCGCGGTACCTGGCCGGCTACCACACCGGGGACGACTATGCCTCGGCGCAGGGAACTTCGGTGGTCGCCGTCCGCGACGGCTCCATCCAGTGGTCCAACGACAACGGCGGTGCCTACGGCCACTGGGTCGGCCTCCAGGCCGACAACGGCCGGGTGTACGTCTACTGCCACCTCTGGCAGCGGGGCGTCGTCACCGGCCAGCAGGTCAGGGCGGGCCAACAGCTGGGCAAGGTCGGAGCGACCGGCAACGTCACCGGTCCCCACCTCCACTTCGAGGACCACCCACCGGGCCCCTTCGTCTATGCCCATACCCGCAAGCCGGCGTGGTAGGGACTGTCGGCTCACGACTTCAGGAGCCCGGATCGCTCTTGGAACGCCGCCCGTCAGAAGGAGGTCCAGGTGAACAAGATGCCGCCTCACCGCCCCGGAAAGCGGCCTCCTACTGTGGAACAACCCGGACCCATCCACCGGACCAAGGAGTAACAGCACGTGAACCACGAGTCCTTGCCGGACACCGTGACCGAACGTCAGATCTCCGAAGCCTGGCAGCGCATCACCGACTGGCTCCTGCGCAACGCCCCTACCTCCCACGCCGCGCTCGGCACCGGCGCGGCCTCGCCTGCCGTCACCGCTCTGGAAGACGCCGCCGACATGCTCGAAGCCGTGGCCCTGGCCACGCGGGACAAGCCCGGCCTGGTCGGTGGGGCGCTGGTGTGGGGGAGCAGGCTCGACCCCGCGCAGGAAGACCGGTGGCAGCCGCTGACCGGCTGACCGCGCAGGAGAAGCGGGCCGGCCCGGTGGGCTGGCGCCCTTTTTGCTTCACGTGCTGGCGTTCGGGCTGGGTCAGCCGATCTTGCGCCACGTGCAGGTCGTCGCAGTCGACCGACCCCTCCGACGCGTCGGAGGGGTGGACGCTCCAGGTGTGTCGCACACGCGGGTGCGGCCGTTGTCCGAGGTCCACGTTCCGTCGGCGCTGTTCTTCACCGAGGTGTTCGGGCCCAGGTAGTGCATCAGGCTGTCCCACTGCTTCGAGCCGGCAGGGTCGGGCATCGCCTGATGCATGTACCAGTAGTACGCGCCGGCGGCCGGGTACAGGTTGGTGTCCACCGTCCAGTTCGGGTTGAAGTACGGCAGCACACAGCCCGGCGCCGAGCCCTTGACGATGTTGTCGCAGCGCGGGGCGAGCTCGCGGACGCGGACGTCACCGCTGCTGGTGCCGAAGCCGGTGGACGCCGAGGAGGTCAGGCTGGCGTCCACGGTGGCCCGGACGGCCCATCCGAGGTCGATGGTCTCCTTGCCAGACCGAGGGCGGGCAGCCCCGGGTCGGTCTCAAGGAAGATCAGCGTGGCAGTGCCGATGCTCTTCGAGCACGCCTCGGTGCGGCTCATGTGGTCCTTGCCGAGCGGCTTGCCTCCGCACCAGGACACCAGGACACCAGGTCCACGGGCTCGACGAGACCGGCCCGCGGGGATGCCGCGGGCTCTTTGCTCTGCTCGGACGCCGGGGTGATCTCGATGCGCAGCTTGCGGCCCTTGGCGTCGACCGTGGAGCAGGGCCGCTCGCCGGTGGCCTTGAGGCCTGTGGGAGCGACGGCGCCCGGGCTGGTGCGGGTGACCTCGATGTCGGCCTGGGTCGGCGGGTCGATCGTCGACGTGGTCTGCGGCGCGGGGGACTTCATGTACGGGTCGATGCGGAAGTCCGCCCAGGGCGACCAGTTGGTCCCGTACAGGCTGCCGGCGAAGGCGGAGGTGCGGAACTCGTACAGCACGCCCGGCCTGAGCTTGCCGTACGGTACGGTCGCTTTCCCCGTGCTGCCCGAGGCGACATACGGTGATGTCAGCACCCCGTACTGCCCCGTCCCGTCGAGGTCGACCTGCGCCTTCGGGGTACCGTCCGCATTCGTGGTGTACACCTGGAACGTCAGGTTCGCGGTGTCGCCGTCCGCGTCGGTCACGGTGTTCCGAAGCGCCACCTGCGGAGTGATGACCCGCCGGACCGTGCCCGACTTCGAGAACTTGGGGCCGGCCGACGGAGCGGTACCCGGCACCGGCCGCGCACCCCCGGCGGCGATGGCCGCCAGGTCCTGCGGCCCGGCTGCCGCCACCGCCGCCGGGGAAGCCCCCAGGCCAGGCACAGGCGGCGTAGGAGCCACTGCCGCATGATCCCCCGACGGCCTCGTCCACCACGTGGACCGCGCCGACACCGGCACGCCCGAGGCCCTGTGCGGGACCGACCTCCCTCTCGGCGAACGGACCGGACACGGCGCGCCGTGTACCAGCCGCTTCGCCCAGGTCGAGGAACTCGCCTGACCCGGACCCCCGCGCCGGCTCCTCGGCGGTACCACCACCGGGTCCTGCAACGGAGGTGGCCCGGATGGGGTCTGGCCGTCACTGCTGTGTCGGCGACCCCGGCAGCCAGACCCCGGTGAAAGACGTGGCGTCCCCGCATCGCCCGCCGAGGCTGCCGCTCCGTGCCTGATCGCTTCTCCCCCCCATGCCAGGCGACAGCTGGATCATCACAACCTGATCAAGTCCCCACACGGGTTGTACACAATCCGGCAGCCTGACCCGATGCGCATCAAGATCACCACCCTCATCGCGGGCGCCACTCTCGTCCTCGGCCTCACCGCCTGCGAAGGGGGTAGCAAGCCCGGCTCGGACACACCGCGCCCGGCCCGGTCCACCGAACCGACCGCGGCCGCCACGACCAAGGACCCCGAGGCCGATGCCGAGGCGGGCACCTTGCCCGACATGACGGGCAAGGGCCTCCAGTCCGCGCAGGACCAGGCACAGGCCGCCGGCTTCTACAACCTGCACTCCCACGACGCCCTCGGCCGTGGACGCATGCAGGCCCTCGACAGGAACTGGAAGGTCTGCGGCCAGATCCCGGCCGCAGGCAAGCACCCCAACGACGTCAAGATCGACTTTGCGGCGGTCAAGCTCGAAGAGGACTGCCCGAACAATGACCAGGGCAGCACCGACCCCCAAGTCAGCACCACCATGCCCGACTTCACCGGGAAGTCCGTCAAGGTCGCCCGGGAGTCGCTCGACAGTTCCACCAGTCTCACCGTCACCGATGCCTCGCCCCGGGACCGTATGGTCATCGTCGAATCCAACTGGCAGGTCTGCACTCAGGAACCCGCCGCCGGCACCAAGCTCGACGGCCGGCCCGTCACCCTCACCGCCGTGAAGTTCGAAGAGAGCTGCTGACCCGATGCGAACCACGACCACCGGCCTCGTTGCCGCCGCCACCCTCGCACTCGCACTGACCGCCTGCGGCACCACCCCCAAGCCCGACCGGCCCGCGGGCAAGCCCGAGAGCAGGCCCAGCGCCGCCGAGACCACCCTGAGCCCCGAGGCCAGAGAGAGCATCCGCGCCGCCAACGGCATCCCGCCCGAGCCCTCTCCCGAAGACCGCGGCGCGTTCCTCGCCTTCCTCGACACGATCGACCCCGACATCGTCCACGGCAAGGAGGACAAGGCCGTCAGCCGGGGTAAGGACACCTGCTCCACCTATAGGCGCTACCCCGGCGACACGGCCAAGCAGATCGACATCACCAACAAGCGGTGGACCAGTCCGACCCACCCGGAGGGCCACGGCCTCGCCACCGCCGCGAAGATCCTCGAAGCTTCCCACATGCACCTCTGCCCCGACTTCTGACCCGGCCCTTGGCCGGTCCCGAGGCGGTATGACCAGCGCAACCCACCTGGCCTGCGACGGGAGGGGCCGTCCGCTCGCGTTCGTCGTCACGGGCGGCAGCACCGACGACTGCACCCGGTTCACCGCCGTGATGGAAGCGATCAGGGTGCCCCGGGTCGGACCCGGGGCACCCGGATCCGGCCCGGTCACGTCCTGGGCGATCAGGGCTACAGCTCGCAGGCGCTCCGCGCCCGGCTCCGTCGCCGGGGCGTCGCCCACACGATCCCCGAGCGGGCCGGTCAGGTCCGCAACCGGGTCCGGCGAGGTAGCCGCGGAGGCCGTCCGCCGGCCTTCGCCCGTGAGGCATACAAGCACCGCGACGTCGTGGAAGGGTGCTTCGACCGCTTGAAGCAGTGGCGTGACATTTGACGACAGAACCTAGGGCGTCTCGGCGGCCCGGCGGAGCAGGGCGACCGGTTGATCGACTGACGTCGACCTGGTCTTCATTCCGTACGGCTCCTGCTCGTCCTCGCTCAGGACTTCCCGGCTGTCGGGATCGTGGGCGATGTGGACCTGCATGTAGGGGAGGGTGTCTCCGGGCCCGAAGAGGTCTCCCTCGTGCCATTTCGGGATCACCCACCACATGGCTGCCCAGTCGGGTGCGTGGGTCATGTTCATGACTGCACTGCTGCGGTAGATCCTCGACCGGTAGCGGAAGAAGTCGTCGCCTGGCTTCGCGAGCCACGACGGGGCGTCCCAGACGTGCTTCCGCTCGGCGGAGTCCACGTCCCACGAGTACTCGATCGACTGCGGGTAGCTGTTGGCGAGCTTGCAGCGGTCGGCCCGGATGAACGAGATCGACGCGTCCAGCGCGATGCGTCCCTGGCCTGCGTCCTTCAGGGGCACTTCGACGACGACCTGCCTGGAGAAGTCGTCACCGGGGTCGAGGCGGCTGCCCGCGGAGGTGATCTGGCCCGCCGCCAGCAGGCGGGTCGGGGCGTCGAAGTCCTCGTAGCGGTAGGTGTCCCAGCCATCGCCCAGTTCGTCCCGCCACCTCGTCAGACCGGTGCCCTTCTCGCGGAAGGTGCTCGGCCAGCTCGTGGCCGTCCACTGCGTTCCGACGACGAAGATGCTGATGGCTCCCTCGTTGCGGAACGTCAGGTGGGCCGGTACGTACAGGCTGGTCCGGGCGGCGTTCAGGGTCGGTTTCCCGAAGGACACCATGAAGGGGACCTTGGGCGGGGCGACGTACGGGGTGTACATGGCGGAGTACGCCACGCTCGCCGAACCGATGAGAGCCGACAGGGCGACTCCGGTCGCGAAACTCTTCGGGTGGGGAATCCCCCGCCAGACCCTCTGTCGACTCACTTCCCACAGCGCCCAGGCGGACCAGGCGACCAGCAGGATCCAGAGCCAGAACAGACCGGCGTGATAGCCCCCCTCCCACTGCAGGACCAAGAACATCAGGCTCGTCACGGTGACGATGACGACGCCCAGCAGCACGGCCTGCCCCGCGTACCGGGTGGCCCGCTTGCCCCAGTAGTCGAGGGCGGCGGCTGCCGCGACCGTCTCCACCAGGGCGCCGGCGAGGAACACCACACCCATGACCCGCCCGCCGAAGGTCAGCGCCCCGAGGGTGTCCGTCAGCCCGACCCGAAAGAGCACGGCGGCGGACACCAGGAGTCCGAGCATCATGAGGCAGGCCCTGGAGCGCCTCCGCCAGGGGCGGTCCGGCCACAGGCCCGGGTCGGCTCGCCACCGGACCTGCCCGGGGTTCCCGAGGTCGATGTCCGCGGGCACCCCGGCCCGCCGCAGCACACGGCGGAGGTCCCGCGGCGACCATGCCCGACCCACGGTCTCCCCTCCCACGCTGACCTCGCGCAGCCCCCGGCCGTCGGGGCCGTGCACGATGACCTGGGGTTGAGGCCGGTGGGGCGTCATGCCACCAGGATCGACCGGGCGGGAGAGCGCCGCAGCCGGCACGGGCATCTG
Source organism: Streptomyces sp. NPDC021012 (assembly GCF_044333355.1). Classification (NCBI taxonomy): domain Bacteria; kingdom Bacillati; phylum Actinomycetota; class Actinomycetes; order Kitasatosporales; family Streptomycetaceae; genus Streptomyces; species Streptomyces sp. NPDC021012. The sequence goes on along the minus strand of NZ_JBIRQU010000013.1, from coordinate 78,573 downwards.
GGTGACCCTGCCGCTGTGCGAGTCCCGTCAGGCTCCGACGACACGCTTCGTCGTGCCGAAACCAGGGCCGCTACGCCCGAGCGACGTCGGCGCCGCAGCGGACCGGGTCGGGCAGGAGCTGGTGGACGCGGGCCTGGAACCGGCGGAGAAGATCCCGGACGTCGACAAGCAGACGGCGCCCTTCCCGTCCGATCAGCCGGAGAAGACGCAGGGCGCCGCGCACGCCCTCGACGCGCCCGGCAACCGGATACCCGTGCTCACGACTGTGATCGCCGCGGCGGGCGTGTTCCTTGCCCACCGGCGCAGGCGCGCCTTGACGAAGACGGCCCCGGGCTCGGCCTTCGGGGCGACGTGCTCGTCGTCAGTAGCGGTCGGCTGCGATGAGGGGGCCGTAGTAGTGGCCGGGGACCGGGCGGTGCGGGTCGCCGAAGAAGCCGTGGCGCGGGTTCCTGTTGTTGTGGGCGCGGGTGTCGTGGACGATGGTGCAGACGGCCAGGTGGGCGGCGTCCTGGTTGACCGTGCCGCAGGCGCTGTCGTCCGGGTCGGTGAGCGGGGCGAGGCCGGCCGGGGCCGGTGGCTTCGGGGCCGTTGCGTGGGCGTCCGGTACGGCCCGGACGGCACCGACTTCGTCGCGCGCCGCGCCGACGGCCCGTCCTGTGGATGGACCCGGCCCCGAGGCCCCGTTCAGCCGTGTCGCCGTCTCCGATCCACCCGAGGACGACCGAACGCGTCCTCGAAGACGCGCGAACGCCCCGTCCGCGAGGGACGGGGCGTTCGGTCATGCGGTGATCCGCTCAGGCCGGCGTGCTATGGGTTGACCGGCAGAGCGGGCGTGAAGATCGCCGGGACGCTCCACTGCTGCGCCGGGGTGCCGTTGCAGTCGAACAGCTGGAACAGTGTGCCCCAGTTGTGGTTCGCCCAGGGCACGTCGAGGCAGCGGCCCGACTGCGGGTTGTAGATCGAGCCGTCGGCGCGCGGGAGCCACTGCTGGCCGCCCTCGCCGAGGCACTGCCAGAAGATGATGCCGCTGCCCGACGTGGTCTGGCTGCTGGGGACGGCGACGCACTGGCCCTGCTGGGTCAGGGTGCCGTTGGCGTTGACGCTGAGCTTCTGCGCGTCGGTGCCGTTGCAGCCCCACAGCTGGGGGTGCATGCCGTTTCCGCTGTTGTTGTTCGGCGCGTCCATGCAGATGTCCGGGGAGGCGGCGAAGCGGATCGGCGTGCCGGCCGTGGTGGCCTGTGGGACGTAGCCCTGGTAGACGGCGAGGTTGCTGACCCGGCCGGCCAGCCAGTTGCTGGGCAGGCTCTGGTACTTGTAGCGGCCCATGACGAGCTTGCCGCTCGGCGCCGGGCTGCTGCTCGCCGCGTGGTAGCCGCTGGACGCCAGCCGGCCGTTGACGTACAGGCTCATGGCGCCGGTGGTGGCGTCGTACGTCGCCGTGAGCTGGGTCCAGACGCCGGCCTGGAAGACGTTGGCCGGGTTGACCGTGGCGTTGAAGTCGTACGGCCAGCCGTCGTCGTCACCGCGGGCGATGGCGAAGCGCCAGTTGCCGGAGTCGGCCCACAGCATGAACGCACTGGCGTGGCCGGTGTCCTGACTGACGATCACGCCGTCGGGCTTGTCCATCTTCGCCCAGGTGCTGATCGTGAAGCTCTGCCGGGTGTCGACGACCGAGGCCGGTGCGGTGAGGCTGGACTTCAGGGTGTCGCTGAAGACGGCGACGTTGGTGGCACGGCCGTCGACGGTGTCGGCGCCGTAGCTGATGTTCGCCTCGGTGAGGTCGGAGCCGGCCGGGACGGACTTCTTGTTGTCCAGGCGCCACTGCGTGGTCGGCGCCTGGGTGTTGCCGCGCACGTGGTAGCCCGTGAAACCGTTCACCGCGCCGGAGTTCACCGCGCCCGCCCAGGAGTGCAGCGTGCCGGCCGTGTCGAGGGCCCAGAAGTCGGGCACTCCGTCGTCGGTGACGTCGCCGTCGGAGCCGACGCGCGGGTAGCCGGAGCCGGTGATGCCGTAGCCGATGCGGGCCGCGGGCTGCGCCGTGACGCCGGTGATCACGGTGTACGTGACCCCGAGGACGTCGTCGGTGCGGGTGCCGATGGCGAGCTTGTACTGGAAGATGTCGCCGCTGGTACGGTTGCGCACCCACAGGGCCGGGGCGGTGTCCGCCGTGGTGGCGGTGGACAGGTCGAGGGTGTTGCCCGGGACCATCAGGTCCTTGTCGTCCCAGTCGCCGGTGCCGGACACCAGGGTCGGCGGGGCGAGCGTCTGGTTCGACTTGACCGGATAGAACCAGAGCTTGCCGGCCTCGACGGCGAGCAGTCCGGTGGCGTCGGAGACCTTGCGGCTCGGCGTGCGCGAGGTGCGGGCCGGGCCGGTCGGGGTGATCTGGCTGGAGTACTGCCAGGTGCCGACGTTCTGGTAGCCGGCGCAGGAGCTCGCGTACGCGGTGTCGCAGTCCGGCTTGTCGACGGTGTGCTTGGTGCCGAGGGTGAACACCCCCGGCTTGGAGAGGGTGTTGTCGTAGGCGAACAGCTCGCTGCCGCCGAGCGCGCCGACCGTGGCGGGCTCGCGGTGGACGAACAGGTCGTCGACGTTGCGGCCCGGGTCGAGCGAGCCGCGGTGCGCGATCCGGTAGTCCTTCCAGGTGCGGCCGGAGCTCACCTCGGGCGCCTGGAGGGCGGTCGCCGCGGTGCCGCTGGGCAGCATGCTGGCGGTGCTGCCGTCGGTGGCGCGGCCGTGGGTGACCAGGTTGCCGGCGGTGTCGGGGATCAGGATGTCGGGTCGGGCGTCACCGGTGGTGTCGCCGAAGGCCACCGGGCCGTCCTTCCACGGCACGTAGAAGGCGTACGAGAGGGTCTGGGAGGCGTTGCCGGCCTCGTCGAGGACCCGCGCGTAGACGATGTTGGTGCCCCAGTGGGTGGGCTTGACGCTGATGCCGCTGACGCTCAGCGGGCTGCCGCAGCTCTGCTGGGCGCCGGCGAGCTGAGGGTCGAAGCTCCACTGGACGCAGGCCAGGCCCGAGGAGCGCAGTCCGGCGCCCGGGCTCGGGTCGGAGGCGGAGATCGGGATGGAGCCGGTGTCGCCGAGGCGCAGGTTGGTGATCTGGCCGTTGCCGGCGGGCGGGTACTGGGTGTTGGGGTCGGTGAACCGGCCGAAGGCCATGACCGGCGGGGTCATGTCGACGGCGAAGTGGCAGGTGGTGCTGGACGGGCCGCGCAGCAGGCCGTCGTCGCCGTGGGTGGCCCAGGCGTAGTTGTGGCCGTTCTGCAGGGTGCCGACCGGCACGGAGTACCTGGCCTCCGACCAGTTCGACACGAAGCCGGACCAGCCCTGGTTCGCGGTCGCGCCCGCGGTCTCGTCCCAGACGTCGGCCCACTCGGTGAGCTGGCCCTGGTTCGGGCTGCTGACCCGGGAGACCAGGTCGGTGTGGCTGTCGGTGACCCAGCCGTACGAGGACGAGGGCACCGAGCCGCAGGCCTGGGTGTCACCTGCGACGACGCGCCGCGGGACCGGGTCGGCGCGCAGGTTGTCCGGGGTGTTGGGCGGGAAGTCGTACTCGGTGCTGAGCGTGGCGTTGTAGTTGAACCGCTTGAAGCCCATCTTGTCGCCGGAGCCCTCGTTGCCGCGCAGGACGAAGGCGAGCGGCTTGCTGGTGTCGCGGATCGCGTCCCGCATCGCGCCGGTGACGTTGAAGTCGACCGGGATGTCCGCGTAGCAGGCGGAGTTGGTGCCGTTGCCGGGCACCCACTTGCCGTCGAGCCATTCGCGGACCACGTGGTTGTTCCAGGACACCGAGCCGTCGAACTCGTTGGCCCGGTAGACGTTCACGGGATACGTCGTGGAACAGGACCAGTCCGAGGAGATGTACTGGTTGACGCGCAGGTTGGCGTAGTTGATCGTCGAGCCGTAGTACCCGTTGATGTCGAACTCGAACAGGGCGCGCTCGATGCCGTACGGGGACTCCCAGCCCTGGTAGCCCATGCCGGGGTGGTCCCGGTCGTTGGAGCCGGTGCGGTCGAAGTTGCTCGTGCCGGGCCAGGCCTGCATGACCCAGGCGTGGTGCTGCTTGCCGCGGGAGTCGCGCGACCAGTCCGGGTCGATGTAGACCGGGTAGCTGGTGTCCGCGCCGTCGAGCAGGTCCATGCTGGGGGCCAGCGCGATGGCGCCGCGGCCCTTGCCTGCCGGGCCGGTCGCCTTCGCCCGGGTGACCGGGATCTTGGCGACGGTGGCGCGGGCGCCGGGGCCTTCGGGGCTGCTCAGGCCGTCGACGGCGCCGTTGGCCTTGTCGACGGGCGCGGCGGCGTCCATGTCGGCGTACTTGCCGCCGCGTGCGGCCGGCTGCCGGGCCTCCTTCGCGGACCACATGATCGGGGCGGGCGAGCGGAAGACGGTGTTCCGGCCGGCGTCGGCGGTGAGGTTGCCGTCCTTGTCCTTGGCGAGCGTGAGGCCCTTGGTCTCGGCGGGGAACACCAGGTTCTTCACCGCCGGGTTGGCGGCGGCGGCCGGGCTGCGGAGGATCACGACGGTGCCGTAGCCGCCCCACCTGGTGGCGGTGACCTTGAGGTCGGTGTCGGGCGCCACGTTCTCGAAGAGGGCGCCGTTGCCGCTGAGGACCGGCTTGGGCAGCGCGCCGGGGAACGGCGAGGAGACGGCGAGCTGTCGGCCGTCCTCGGTGGTCATGGTGGCCAGCGGGCCGGTGCCGCCGCCGGAGATCACCAGGTCGGAGTCGGCGGCCTTCGGGGCCACGGTGCCGTCCGCGCGGGTGACCAGGGTGTCGTCGAGGCTGACCCAGCCGCCGCCCTTGCCCTTCATGCGCTCGGCTTCGAGGCTGCGCTCGGTGCGGAGCTTGCCCTGGGGCGTGACGACCGTGGTGCTGAACTCGTCGGTGAGTTCGGGAACCTGGACGTTTTTGCCGGTCGTCCTGGCCTTCAGCCTCGCCTGCTCCAGGGCGGCGCGGGCCGCCGTCGGCTTGGGACGCTCGGAGCTTCCCCCGGAGGGGGCGGGAGCGGCCGGGGAGGCCGACGGATCGGGCTTGGGCGACGGCGCGGCCTGTGCCGCGTAGGGCGTGGCGGCCAGCATCGCCGCGGATATGGCCAGGACGGCGGCGGCCGCGACCGGCCGTCGTAGTCCGGCTCTTGGTGCAGTGGACATGCTCGTGTACTCCCCCATGCATGTGCGTGGTCCCGGCGCGTGGCGCGCAGAGATCGGGGGCACATTGACAGGGCCATGTCGGCCGATCAAATTCCGCCACGCGGCATGTGTCCGACTTGTGTGCGAGCTTCACGGATTGCACACGGAGTGATCTAGAACACATGCCTGTTTCAACTACTCATCCCGTACGCGAAGTTGGCGCGACTGCTACCTTCCCGTCCGATTGTGCCGTCGATTCGTGCCGTCGATCGGACGGACCGGCGGCCCCTACCTGCTTTCGACTTTCAACGGGGGATGAGCGATGCCACGCTTTGGCATGCGCCGATCCGGGCGACTTTCACGGACACGGGCGACCGTTCCGCTGATCGTGGCCCTGACGGCGTCTCTTCTGGCAGCGCCGGCGGTCCAGGCCGCGCCGGTGAAGCCGGACTTCGACAGAATCTGGCAGCCGCCGAAGACACCGCTGCCGCACACCGCCTCTATATCCGGGACCACGGCGAAGAAGCGCCGCCCGGTGGCCCCGCCGCACGCGGTGCCGAAGCGCGCCACGGCGACCCCCGCCGTGCCGGCCGTCACCGCGCTGAGCGGCACCGCGCTGCCCACGACGGCCCCGGCCCGCGCCGGCCGGCTCCCCGTGTGGGTCGGACCCGCCGGCAAGGCGCCCAGGACCCCGCTGCCCGCGGTGACCGTCGTACGCCAGGACGGCAAGGCGGCCCGCGCCGCCGGCGTGCACGGCCTGCTGTTCTCGGTCGCCGCGGTCGGCGCACCGGCCGCCCGGGGCGCGTCCGGCGCGGTCAAGGTGGAGGTCGGCCTCGACCTGGCGGAGCTCCAGCGCGCCACCGGCGGGCAGTTCGCCGCGCGCGGCCGCCTGGTGGCGCTGCCCGCGTGTGCCGCGACCACCCCCGCGCTCGCGTCCTGCCGGGTCCGCACCCCGCTGACCGCCCACTACGACAAGGCCACCGGCCGGCTGACGGCCGACCTCGCCGTGCCGGCCGTGGCGCCCGCGCCCGCCCGGGTCACCGGGGGCACGGCCCAGTCGCCGCTCCTCGCGTCGGCTGGTGGCGCGAGCGCCCCGATGCTGCTCGCCGCCGAAACCGGCTCCTCGGGTGGTGGCGGCGACTACAAGGCGTCCGGCCTGAACCCGTCCTCGGCCTGGTCCGCCGGCGGCTCCTCGGGCGCGCTGACCTACAGCTACCCGTTCCAGCTGCCTCCGGCCCTCGGCGGCCAGGCGCCGTCGCTCGCGCTGGGCTACGACTCCTCCTCCGTGGACGGCCGCACCTCCGCCACCAACGCGCAGGCGTCGTGGATCGGCGACGGCTGGGACCTCAACCCCGGCTTCATCGAGCGCACCTACAAGCCCTGCGACAAGGCGGGGATCACCAACTCCGGCGACCAGTGCTGGGGCGGCTTCAACGCCAGTCTCTCGCTCGGCGGCCACTCCGGGCAGCTCGTCCGCGTCGCCACCGGCGCGGCGTCCACGGACGCGGCGACCGGTGTGTGGCGACTGAAGAACGACGACGGCACGAAGATCGAGTTCGGCTCGGGCGCCGCCAACGGTGTCCGGGACGGGGCCTATGCCAAGGTCACCGACTCCGCCGGCACCGTCTACTACTTCGGCGTCAACCACCTGCCCGGTGGTGACAAGAGCGATGCGGCGACGAACTCCGTGTCCAGCGTGCCGGTGTACTCTCCCAAGTCCGGCGACCCCTGCTACGACGCGGCCAAGGGCAACGGCTCCTGGTGCACGATGTGGCAGCGCCTCCAATTGGACTACGCCGTCGACACCCACGGCAACCTGACGACGTACACCTGGGCTCCCGAGACCAACTACTACAGTCGTGGCGGTGGCCAGAACCCCGGCGCCGGCACGCTCACCGCGTACACCCGCGCCAACACCCTGGCGTCGATCGCGTACGGCCAGCGCCTGTCCGACCAGGTCGCGGCCAAGGGCGCGCTCCAGCCCGCCGTCCGGGTGACGCTCTCCACCGCCGAGCGCTGCCTCGACGCCGCCGTCTGCGACCCCTCGCAGCGCACCGAGGCGAACAAGAACAACTGGCCTGACGTCCCGGTCGACCAGGAGTGCAAGAGCTCCGGCACCTGCGCCCAGCTCTCGCCGACCTTCTTCACCACCCGCCGGCTGGCCTCCGTGCTGACCCAGGTCCGGGTGAACAACGCCTGGCAGGACGTCGACTCGTACGTCCTGAAGCACTCGTTCCCCGACCCGAAGGACGCCACCAGCCAGAAGGCCCTGTGGCTCGACTCGGTCCAGCGCACCGGCAAGGCCGGCACCCCCGAGCTCACGCTGCCCGCGGTGACCTTCGTCCCCGTGATGCTCGCGAACCGGGTCGACGGCACCGACCTCGTGCCCGCACCGCCGCTGATGGACCGGCCGCGCATCCAGCAGATCAAGAACGAGACCGGCGGCGTCCTCAACGTCGACTACAACCTTCCGGCCTGCTCGCGCCTCAACCACGTGATGCCGCCCGCCGAGGACGACAACACCATGGCCTGCTACCCGGTCCGCTGGTCCCCGCCCGGCTCGGTCGCCGGCGCGGACCCCGTTCTGGACTGGTTCAACCACTACACCGTCGCCTCGCTCACCGAGAACGACACCACGACCGACGCCCCGCAGAAGATCACCAGCTATGCCTACGGTCCGGCCGGCTGGCACCGCGACGACAGCGAGTTCACCGAGGCCAAGTCCCGTACCTGGGGTGAGTTCCGCGGCTTCGCCACCGTGACCGCCACCACCGGCAGCGGCAACGACGGCCCCAAGTCGCAGGTGCGCACCACGTACCGGCAGGGCATGAACGGTGACGTCCGCAAGGACGGCAGCGCCCGCAGCGTCCAGCTCACCGACGCCCTCGGCCGGTCGGTCACCGACCACGACTGGCTCAGCGGCCAGACGCTCCAGACCGAGACGTACGACCAGGCCGGCGGCAGCGTCGTCAGCCGCAGCGTCAGCGGCGCCTCAGGCGAGGTGGCCACCGCCACCCAGACGCGCTCCGGTCTGCCGGACCTCGTCGCCCGGTACGGCGCCACCACGACCACCGTCACCGCCGAGGGCAAGAAGGCCGACGGCACCTGGCGCTCCACGGTCACCACCACGACCACCGACTCCGCGCACAACAACCGCGCCGTCACCACCCTGGAGCAGGCCGAGGGCCTGCCGGACATGTGCTCGCGCCTCGACTACGCCGCCGGGCCCGACCCGCAGGTCACCGACCTGGTGAAGGAGAAGCTCGTCGTCTCCGGCGCGAACGCCTGCACCGCCGCGGCGGCGGCCGCCAACACCGTCGCCCGGACCCGTACCTCCTACGACAACCTCGCGTTCGGCCAGGCGGGCGCCACGGGCGACGCGACGAAGGCGGAGGTCCTGGACCGGTACGAGTCGGACGGCTCGCCCTTCTTCGTGCCGACCGCGATCACGACCTACGACGCCTATGGCCGGACCGCCTCGGTCAAGGACCCGAACACCAAGGACGCCCAGCACCTGGACGGGGCCGTCACCACGACGACCTACACGCCCGCGGCGACCGGTGAGCTGCCGGCCACGGTGACGGTCGCCGGCCCCGCGCCCGGCGCGACGGGCACTTGGGACACCGTCACCACGATGGACGTGCGACGCAACCTGCCACTGACGGTCAAGGATCCGAACCTCAAGACGACCACGGAGACGTACGACGCGCTCGGCCGCCTCACCGCCGTCTGGCTGCCCGGCCGCACTCCCGCGGCCAACCCGAACGCCAACATGACGTACGGCTACACGGTCTCCGACCAGAAGGGCGTTCCGTCCACGACGACCACCAACAAGCTGGTGCGGGACGGTGACACTCCGGTCTACGTCAAGAGCGTCGACATCCTCGACGGCTTCGCCCGGACCCGGCAGACCCAGGCGTCACCGGCGAACCCCGCGTACACCGGCCGGCTGATCTCCGACACGCTGCTCGACTCGCAGGGCCGCACGCGGACGTCCAACGCGCCCTGGTACAACGGCGTTTCGGGCCCGACCGGCACGCTGCTGCCCTCGGCGGAGGGCAGCATCCCGTCGCAGATCCGCACCACCTACGACGGCCTGGGCCGCGCGGTGGTCACCGCGTCCTGGTCGAACAACGTGGAGCAGTCCCGTACCACGACCGTCTACAAGGGCGTCGACCGGACGGATGTCGTGCCACCGAAGGGCTCCGCGCCGACCACGACCCTCACCGACGGCCGCGGCCGCACCACGGAGCTGTGGCAGTACACCACTCCCACCGCGACGGGCCTGCCGGCCGATGCCGCCATCACCCGCTACACGTACACGGTGGACGGCAGCCCGCTCACCCGTAAGGACGCGGCGGGCAACACCTGGTCGTACGGCTACGACCAGCGCGGCCGCCAGATCACCGCGACCGACCCCGACACCGGTACGACCACGCAGACGTGGGACACCGCCGGACGGCTCGGCAGCACCACCAACGGCAAGGGCCAGACGGTCACCTTCACCTACGACCTGATCGGCCGGAAGGCCGGCATGTTCGACGGCACCGCCACCACCACCGACAAGCAGCTCGCGGCGTGGACCTTCGACACCGCGACGGCCGGCAAGGGCAAGCCCGCCTCCTCGACGCGGTACGTCGGCGGCACCGGCGGCCAGGCGTACACCACCACGATCAAGGGGTACGACGACGGCTACCGCGTCACCGGATCCACGGTGAGCATCCCCGGCACGGACGCCGGACTGGCCTCGGGCACGTTCACGTACACGACCAGCACGGTCTACGACAAGATCACCGGCAGTGCGAAGGAGACGGTGCTCCCGGCGGTCGGCGGGCTTCCGCTCGACGACATCGTGTACTCGTACAACGACTACGGTCAGATGTTCAAGTACGCGGGCGCGACCACATACGACACGCAGACGGAGTACGACGCCTTCGGGCGTCCCATCCGCTCGACCGTCAACCCGTGGGCCACGCAGGTCGTCTCCACCACCGACTACGACCAGGCCACCGGCCGGGTCAAGCAGCAGTTCGTCGACAAGCAGACGTCCACCACGGGCGCCGTGCAGCAGACCGGCTACACCTACAACGACTCCGGCCAGATCACCTCGATCACCGGCATCGCCGACAACACCCCGTCCCAGACCGACCGCCAGTGCTTCACCTACGACGCGCTCGGCCGGCTCACCACCGCCTGGACCGACAACGGCGGCCTGACCGCCCCGGAGACCGGACAGACCCAGGACCAGGGCGGCTGCGCCACCACGACGCCGACCGCCACGAACATCGGCGGCCCGGCACCGTACTGGCAGGACTACGGCTACGACCTCACCGGCAACCGCACCAAGCTGGTCGCCCACGACCCGGCCGGTGACACCACGAAGGACGTGACGACCACCCAGACGTTCAACGCCCCCGGCACCGTCAACACCCCGACCACCGCGCCCACCACGGGCGGCGGCACGGGCGGTCCGCACGCCCTGCTCACGGCGTCGGCCAAGACGGCGACGACGACCAGCAACGACAACTTCCAGTACGACGCGGTCGGCAACACCACGTCCTTCCGCGCCGGCAAGGCCGGTACCAGCAACCTGACCTGGAACAGCGAGGGCAAGCTCACCTCGCTGACCACCGCCACCCAGATCAAGGGCATCGGCGGCAAGTGCATGGACATGCAGGGCGGCAGCACCACGAGCGGCAACCCGGTGCAGATCTACACCTGCAACTCCGGCGCGGGCCAGCGGTTCGCCACCGCCGGCGACCGGCTCTCCACCGGCAACAAGTGCCTGCAGGCCATGGGCACCACGGCCGGCTCGCCGGTCCAGATCCAGCCCTGTGACGGCACCGCCGCCCAGACCTGGACCGCGCGCACCGACACCACCTTCTACAACCCCGCCTCCGGCCGCTGCCTCGCCGTCCCCGGCGACGTCACCACCGACGGCACCGACCTCGTCATCGGCGACTGCGCGACCACGGTGCCCGCCGGACAGAAGTGGACCGTCCCCGACACGAGGACGACCTACGTCTACGACGCGGACGGCAACCAGCTCGTCCGCCGCAACCCCGGCAAGACCACGATCACCCTCGGCACCGACGAACTGACCGTGGACACCACCTCCGCCACCAGGCCGCAGCCGCTGACCGGCGTCCGCTCCTACCCGATCCCCGGTGGCATGACCATCGTCCGCACGGGCGCGGGCACCGCCGCGGGCGCGTTCGTCGTCCAGGTCGCCGATCACCACGGCACCAACGGCCTCAGTGTCGACCTGTCGACGCTGGCCGAGACCCGGCGCCCCACCGACCCCTTCGGCAACGCGCGCGGCACCCAGCCGTCGGCGTGGGCCGGCGACAAGGGCTTCGTGGGCGGCGCCAAGGACACGGCGACGGCCCTCACGCACCTGGGGGCACGCGAGTACCTGCCCACCGCGGGCCGTTTCATCAGCACGGACCCGCTGTTCGACAGCACCGACCCACAGAGCTGGAACGGCTACGCGTACGCGGACAACAGCCCGGTCGACAAGAGCGACGCGACGGGTCTGATGGCCTACGACGTCGAAACCGGCATCTCGGCCGGCACGGCCGCACAGCTCCAGAAGGAGATCAACAAGACGTACTCGGAGGAGAGGCAGGCTTTCTACAAGCTGCGGGCCGACGAATGGCAGCGGAAGAGCACGTTCCTCCAGCAGCTGAAGAAGGACCAGAACAAGGGTTGGTGCGGCGGGCACTCGCTCGCGGAGGGCAACTGCCGCCCGATGCCGCGCTACTACGGCAAGAACGAGATCCCGGACTCCTTCACTGCCGAGATGAGGGCCGCGGCCGACAGCCTGGACCCCTATGACCTCGGCCGCCTGTGGCTGGACGGTGACGGCGAGTGGCTGGGCGACCTCTACCTCGGTCCGGACTCGAAGATCGTGCAGCAGCTCGCGACCGACGAGCACAACATCGACCTGATGTACGACATCGCCAAGATGTACAAGAACCACAAGGACATGGCCTACGACGCGGACGCCGAGTGGCGGAACGTCGACCGCCCCGGCAGCTGGCGCGACGCCGCGTCGATGCTCACGGGCGGCATGGTCGGCACCAATGACGTCGACGCGGTGTTCGGTTCGTACAACGAGGAGTACCAGGTCGTCCAGGTCGACGCGAAGGCGAGAACGGTCACCGTCAACTTCCGCGGTCACAACAACACGGACTGGCGGTCCTTCTGCCACGACCACGCGTGCCCGGGGAACAACGGCAGTACCGGGCCTGGAGCGACGGTCACGGAGCGCTACTACTGGACGATGAACATCTCCTGGGACGTCCTGAAGAACGGTGAGCGCAGCCACTGACCCACCACGGTATGCGCCAACCGCCGGCCGCCGCGTCCTCGGACGCGGCGGCCGGCGGCCGTCGCACGGCGTTTCACCCGGCCGCCGTCAGACCCGGTCGGCCGCGACCGGCACGTACGGGAACGACCCGTCCTCGTACGACTCGATGAACGCCTCCTCGATGCCCGTCACCAGCGAGGACGTGGCCCACAGCTCCCGGTACGGGAGGGCCTCCAGGGTCAGGCCGATGACGGCCTGGGGCACCAGGCGGTCGTCGGCCATCGCACGCAGGTGCTCACGGCGGGAGTGGATGCTGCACTCGAAGCGGGCGTTGATCTGCGCGACCCCCTTGGAGGGCCGACCGTACTTCGGGTTCCAGCAGCCGGTGACGGTGCCGTAACGGCCGCCGACCGAGAGGATGCGGGAGCGCTCGGCCATCGGATCGTGCAGGTCGACGTACACGTTCGACGCGTTGGCCCACGAGGCGGCCTGGTCGGTCTCGAAGGGAGTGGCGAGCGTGTCGCCGTGGCCGATGGAGCCGAGACCCTCCAGAGAGCGGCCCGTGAGAAGGTCCTGGCTCCCCGTGGACAGCCGACGCTGCTCGCCAAGAGGCCCTGGACCTCCGGCATGCCGGGATCTCGTCCTGGCCGCACTCCGGCGTGGATCCTGCCGAGTGCGCGCGCCGGGCGCTCCCAGAAGGCGCCTGATCGGGGAGAAGTCCCAGGTCAGGCGCCTTCTTACGTGCTGCTGGAAGAAGCCCAAGACGTGGAAGGTGGCTGACCGGGCACGATGACGGAATCGGAGTGGCTTGATCGCTGGCCGCAACGGACTCCGGCCCTCTCGACGGAGGCTCTGGAGCGACTCATGGGGCACCTGACCGAGGACGAAGACGAGTGATCCCCGGGTCTGCGCCGTCACTCCGGGCCGGCGAGACTCGAAGGCGGCTTCGGTATTCGGGCTCTTCACGGCTGGCGTGACGGAGTCTGCTCCCAGCTGGCGGGCAACGGCTCGACCCGGCTTCCAGTACGGCTGCCAGCGGTCGCGCAGGAACCGGTTCAGCTCCGGTGTTGCCTGCCCGGCCGTGCCGGTGGTGCGCCAGGCGACGTGGCCGTCCGGCCGCACCGGTACCGCGCCGTTCCGGCCGACCCCGAACAGCTCGACGAGCGTCCGCTCTTCGACGGGGGACGCGGCGACCAGGCTGACGACGCGCACAGGGAGCGGGCTCTCGGCCGGGTCGCTCCCGCAGTGCGTGCTCCCATGCCCCGGGACCCGGTGTGACGAGGGCGAGTCCGTCGTGCGGGAGCAGGTCGTGGACCGGGCGGGGGTGTCCTCGTGCCGGACGAAGGCGTGGGGGAGGCGGGCGCCGGGACGGGTGGTGGGGCGGGAGGGCGAGGGCCTCGGTGGTCTGCCGCGCCGTGCGGTTGGTGATCCCCACGGGCGCGGTCACCTCGTCGAGGGGGAAGTGCTTGGCGACACTCTGCTCGGCGAAGCGTTCGACGACGGGCCTGCGCTCGGGCTCGTAGGTGTCGAGCAGGGCGTCCTCGGCGCCTCCGCGGAGCACCGCGGCGATCTTCCAGGCGAGGTTGTGGGTGTCCTGCATGCCGCTGTTGAGGCCGAAACCGCCCGTGTGCGGGAAGCGGTGCGCCGCGTCGCCGGCGAGGAGCAGGCGCCCCCGCCGGAAGGCGCGGGCCGTCTGGGAGGTCATCGTCCACGTGCCGGTGGACCGGATGGTGACCTCGGTGCTGCCCAGCGCCCGGGGGAGTGTCCGTTCCCAGTAGCGCCGGCTGTCCCTGGCGGTTTCCTGTTCCGGGTGGAGGTAGGCGGTCATCAGGATGTAGTCGTCGTTCGCGTGGGCGATCATGACGCCGCAGAAGGCGGACTGGCGGATCCAGCTGAGCAGCGGGCGGACCGTGCCGGGCGGGTGCGGTCCCGGGGCGTGGAAGAAGACGCTGCCCATGTTCGCCGGGACCGGGCCCGCAGCGGAATGCCGGCGCTGTCCCGGACCACGCCGTTGGCACCTCCTGGTGAACCACGCGGGCGCCGAAGACCACGCGGTACCACGTGGTCATCTCGTCGCGGCGGGCGGTCCTGACGACCCAGTGCGCGACGAAGTCCGGCGCGGTGTCGTTCGCGGCCCCGTGGGTGCCGACGTCTTCGGCGGCTTCCCTGAGCGGCCCTTTCAGGGTGCGGTGAGGGTGGTGCGCTGGCGGCCGAGGTCGGTGGAGCCGTCGGGGCTGCGAATGCTCGTGGTCACCATCGCGGAGAACGGGATTGACGCCGGCTTCACCGGTCGCCCGGTCACCTTCCGTCCGAGCTCGTCGTCCACCGCGTAGGGGGAGCGGACGCCGGTGGTCGGTCAGGCGAGGTCGGGGAGGGGGCGCCGGGCGACCTCGTGGGCGTCGTCCGGTGGGACGCCCAGCATGCGCAGGACCATCTCGGCGAGGTTCACCGCGGCGTCGTCGCCGTCCACGTCGGGGCGGGCGAATCTCAGCTCCACCAGGGACAGCAGGGTTCCACCCAGTGCGGACAGGGCCACTGTCGGGTCGACGGCGGTGAAGCGGCCGGAGGCCACGCCGACCTCGACGTCCCGGCGGGCCCGTCGGGCCAGGCCGTTGTCCGAGTGGATGTGGCCCAGGCCCCGGCGGCGCAGCACCTGCATCAGCTCCGGGTGCGACTCGGCCATGCGGGCGCTGAGCCGGAAGCCCGTCGCGACGAGCTCCGCGGGGTCGTCGATGCCGGCCAGGTGCTCGTCGAAGGTCTGGCCGAACTCCTCCAGGGCGTCCTGCACCGCGGCCTCGAACAGCTCCGTCTTCGAGTCGAAGTGGTTGTAGAACGAGCCGAAGCCGACGTCGGCACGCTCGGCGATCACCTGGATGCTGACGCTGGTGTCCCCGGTCTCGGCGAGTATCTGACGGGCCGCGCGGACGAGAGCTCCGCGGGTTTCGGCGCGACGCCGCTCGAATCGGTTGCTGGGCGGGGCTGACGTAGGCATGCCCAGATTCTAACTGCGGAGACGATGACCATCGCAGTCCTGATGAATTCATCATTTTCCGCCGGAACGCCTTGACGACGGAACTGTCAAAGTTGATGATTTCCTCATTACGGCAATGTCGCTTGGAGGGCACCATGTCCGAAACCCGCGTCAACGCAGTCGGCGTCCCGGACGTCAGGACGGCCCACCAGGACCTCCACAGCGCGCAGGGCGCCCTGCGCGGCGAACATCCCGGGCGGTCCCGGAATCCCGTGATCAAGGTGGCCGACCTGGCCTGGCTGGAGTTCGAGAAGCCCGACCTGGACCGGGCCGAGGTCTTCGCCCGGGACTTCGGCTTCGGGATCGCCGCCCGGAGCGAGAGCGAGCTGTGGCTGCGGGGCACCTTCGCCGGCTCACCGTGCATGGTGATCCGGCGCGGCCGGACCTCCCGTTTCATCGGCCCGGCGTTCCGCGCCGCCGAGCGGGCCGACCTGGACCGGCTGGCCCGAGCCACGGGCACGTCCGTACGGGACGCGGACGTGCCCGGCGGCGGCAAGGCGGTCGACCTGCTCGACCCCTCCGGCTTCCCGGTCCGGGTCGTGCACTGCGCGGAGGAACTGCCGGCGCTGCCCGAGCAGCAGCCGCTGCTGCTCAACTTCGGCACCGATCACCGTCGCGCGAACGTCACCCAGCGCCCGCCGCGTGAACCCTCCCGCATCCAGCGCCTGGGTCATGTGGTCCTGGAGACAAGGGTGTTCGGACGCGCCCTCGACTGGTACCTGGACACCCTCGGGATGATCGTCTCCGACTTCCTGTTCCTGGACGGCCAGCGCGGCCGTGGCCCGACGATGGCGTTCATCCGCTGCGACCAGGGCAGCCGGGCCGTTGACCACCACACGCTGGCCATGCACCTGGGCCCGGGCAACGGCTACGTCCACTCCGCCTACCAGGTGACCGACCTCGACTCGATCGCCGCAGGCGGCGAGTACCTGGCCGAGCGCGGCTACCAGCGCAGCTGGGGCATCGGCCGGCACATCCAGGGCAGCCAGCTCTTCGACTACTGGCGCGACCCCGACCGCTTCATGCTGGAGCACTTCGCCGACGGCGACCTGTTCTCCTGCGACCTGGAGCCCGGCTGGGCGCCCATGTCGACCACCGGCCTCGCCCAGTGGGGGCCTCCTGCCACCCGTGACTTCCTCGGCGCGAGCCCCTCCCCGCAGCGGGTCCGCGACGTCATCGAAGCCCTGCGCGGCGACAACGAGATGGACCCGGCACGCCTGCTGGGCCTGCTCAAAGCCGCCAAGTCCTGAACCCCGACCCCCTCACGAAGGTACTGACATGAGCACCAACGTCCTGCGCACCGCCGAAGGATGGTGGGTCCTCCTTCCCCAAGCTCTCGACTCCGCTCGAGCAGGGAAGACCCCATTCGACCGGGCCGTCCCCGTCGACACCAAGGCCACCACCACCGCCGAACTGATCGCCGACCGGGCGGCCGTGCGCGAGGCCACCCTCTCCGGGGAGGCGGGCACGCCCGTCGCCGACCTGGTCGCCCTCTCGCCGATCACCGCCCCCTGCCGGGTGGTCGCCCAGATGGTCAACTACCGCAGCCACGCCCGCGACTCGGGCTTCACCGGCGACATCCCGCCCGCCTTCTTCCGCAAGGCGTCCGGGTCGGTGAGCGGCCCGGGAGAGGCGATCGTCCGGCCGTCGCACGTGAAGTTCCTCGACTACGAGGTCGAACTCGGGCTCGTCATGGGCGCACCCCTGCCCGTCGGCACCGTGGTCGAGGAGCGTGACCTGCCGTCGTATGTCGCCGGGCTGGTGATCACGAACGACGTCAGCGCCCGTGAGGTGCAGTTGACCAAGACGCAGTTCTACGAGAGCAAGTCGTACCCGACCTTCACACCGACCGGGCCCTACCTGGCGCTGCTTGAGCCCGAGGACTTCGTCCACCTCCTCGATCTGCGGCTGCGGCTGTCGGTCAACGGCGAGCTGCGTCAGGACCGCACCCTCGCCGACATGATCGTCCGCCCGGCACAGGCGCTGACCCTGCTGGCCCGCTTCCAGACCCTCGACCCCGGCGACCTGCTGCTCACCGGGACCCCCGGCGGCACGGCCCTCAAGGCCCCGCCCAAGGCGGTCGAGAAGATCGGCGCGCTGCTGCCGCCCGCCGTGAAGTGGAAGGCGTTCTTCAAGAGCCAGGCCCGTAACCCGCACTACCTGCACACCGGGGACGTGATCACGGCGACGATCTCGACCGCGGACGGGCGGATCGACCTCGGCGAGCAGCGCACACCCGTCACGGACGCGAAGCAGGACCCGAGGTGAGCCGCACATGACCGCCGACCAGGCCGGACCCCGGGACACCGCACTCGGGCCCGCACAGACAGCCCCCGCACCCGTCGTGATCATCGGCGCCGGGCCGGTGGGCGTGACCGCCGCCCTCCTCCTCGCCCGGCGCGGTATCCGCACCGTCGTCCTGGAACGCCACCAGGACGTCTACCCGCTCCCGCGTGCCGTCGCCACCGACGACGAGGTGCGCCGCATCCTCCAGGCCGCGGGCGTGGGCGAGGAGTTCGCCGCGATCGCCCGCCCGGCGAACGGACTTCGGCTGCTTGACGCCCGGCACCGGGTCATGGCCGAGTTCCGACGCTCCGAGCACGGCCGTCACGGCTACCCGCAGACCAGCATGTTCGACCAGCCCGAGCTGGAGCGACTGCTGCGCGACGCCCTCGCCCGCCGCCCGGAGTGCGAACTGCGGGGCGGTGTCGAGGTCACCGGCGTCGGCCCGGACCCGGCCGGCCCCGTGCGCGTGACCTACCGCGACGACGACGGTGAGCATCACCTGTGGGCCGAGGCGGTCCTCGGCTGCGACGGCGCGGGCAGCCTCACCCGTGCCGCCATCGGCGCCGCATGGGAGGACCTGCGCTTCGAGGAACGCTGGACCGTCATCGACGTCCGCACGAAGGCCGACGTCCGCTGCTGGGAAGGCGTCGACCAGGTCTGCGACCCTCACCGGCCGGCGACGTTCATGCGCATCGGTGAGGACCGCTACCGCTGGGAGTTCCGGCTGCAAGACGGGCAGCAACCGGTCCGCGAGCTGATCGCCCCGTGGCTGCCGCCCTCGTACGACGGGGACTTCGAAGTCGTACGGGAGACGCAGTACACCTTCCGGGCGCGGGTGGCCGACCGGTGGCGCAGCGGACGGGTCTTCCTCCTCGGTGACGCCGCCCACCTCACCCCGCCGTTCGTCGGGCAGGGGCTGTGCGCGGGCCTGCGTGATGCCTACAACCTCACCTGGAAGCTGGCCCGCGTCCTGGGCCAGGGCGGCGACGAGCGGCTCCTCGACACGTACGAGAGCGAGCGCAAGCCGCATGCACGGCACGCGATCCGGCTCGCGGTCGCCATGGGCTGGGCCATGACCGGCGGCCAGGACGGCGCCGCCGCGCTGCGCCGCAGGATCCTGGCCGCTGCCTGCCGCATACCCGGCCTCACCGCGGCGGCGGGCCGGGACCTCAGCCCGTCCCTGACCGCCGGGCCCCTCGTCCGGCGCCGTATGCGCAGGAGCCTCGTGGGCACCCACTGCCCGCAACCATGGGTGGCACTCGACGGCCGGCGCAGCCGTCTCGACGAACTGCTCGGCGACGGCTTCACCGTCCTGACCGCCGCCGAACCCTGGCCCTCGCTGCGCGCCCTCGCCCACGGGCTCGGCGTCCCGGCGATCCCCGTGACCGACCTCCGTGACGACGGCACCCTCGCCGCCTGGCTGCGCGCCGGCCGGGCGGACGCCGTTCTGCTGCGCCCCGACCGCGTCGTCATGGACGTCGTCCCGGCCGGGAGGCCCGACTTCACGGACACCGCCGCCTGGGCGTCTCTCCTGCACACCACGCGCAGCCCCGACCCTTCCCCACGGACCGCAGAGCACAGCCTGCCGAGGAGCGCCACACGATGACCAGGCCGTACCCGGAACCCTTCACGGCGCCCGATCCGCAGGCCGTCGCCGACAGCCGCATCATGGACTTCGCCCGCCACGCCGGGCTCGACGACACCGACTACGCCGCCCTGCACCACTGGTCGGTCACCGACCTGGAAGGCTTCTGGGGCGCGGTGTGGGACTACTTCGACATCGACGCGGACACCCCGTACGAGCAGGTGCTCGCGGAGGAGCGGATGCCGGGCGCCCGCTGGTTCCCCGGCGCCACCCTCAACTACGCCCACCACGCCCTGCGTCACCTCGCCGACGACGCCGTGGCGATCATCGCCCTCGACGAGACCGGCTCCAGTCACGAGGTGACCGGCGGCCGGTTGCGTGCCCAGGTCGCCTCCGTCGCCGCCACCCTGCGCGACCTGGGCGTCGGCAAGGGGGACCGGGTCGTCGGCTACCTGCCCAACACCCCGCACGCGATCGTCGCCTTCCTCGCCGCCGCGAGCCTGGGCGCGGTGTGGTCGGTCTGCGGGCAGGACTACGCTCCCAAGGCCGCCGCCGACCGCTTCGCCCAGCTCGAACCCACCGTCCTGATCTCCGCCGACGGCTACTTCTTCAACGGCACGACCCACGACCGCCGCGACGCCACCCTCGAACTCGCCGGTGAGCTGCCGACGCTGAAGGCCGCGCTGCTGGTGGACCACGTGGGCCTGCCGTGGCCGTCACACGCGTACCCGGAAGTGGTGGTGCCGTGGGAGGACGCCTCCACCCGCACCGAGGAACTCGCCTGCACACCGGTGCCGTTCGACCACCCGCTGTGGGTCGTGTTCTCCTCGGGCACCACCGGCCTGCCCAAGGGCATCGTCCACGGCCACGGCGGCGTGCTGCTCGAACACCTCAAGACCCTCGGACTGCACTCCGACCTCGGCCCTGGCGACCGCCTCCTCTGGTACACCACTACCCACTGGATGATGTGGAACCTGGTCGCCTCGACGCTGCTGACCGGCGCGACGGCCTGCACCTACGACGGCAGCCCGACACCCTTCGCCAAGCTCGACGTCCTGTGGGAGCTGGCCGCGCGCCACCGGGTGACCGTCTTCGGCACCAGCCCCCAGTACCTGCTGGGCATGGCCAAGTACGGCGTCGACCCCTCGGCGCACGACCTGTCGTCGATCCGCGTAGTCGGCTGCACCGGCTCCGCCCTGCCGGCCTCCGCCTACCCCTGGGTCCGCCAGCACGTCGGCGACCACGTCCTGCTCGCGTCCACCAGCGGCGGCACGGACGTCGTCTCCGGCTTCGCCGGCAGCGCCCCCAACACACCGGTCTGGGCAGGAGAGTTGTCAGCACCCCACCTCGGCGTGGCCCTGGCCGCGTACGACGCCGAGGGCCTCCCGATCGTGGACCAGGTCGGTGAACTGGTCGTCACCCGCCCGATGCCGTCCATGCCGCTGTACTTCTGGAACGACCCCGACGGCACCCGCTACCGCGACGCCTACTTCTCCTCCCACCCCGGCGTCTGGCGGCACGGCGACTGGATCACCGTCACCGGACACGGCTCCGTGATCGTCCACGGCCGCTCCGACAGCACCCTGAACCGCAACGGCGTACGCCTGGGCAGCGCCGACATCCACGACGTCGTCGAGCGCCTCCCCGAGATCACCGAGGCCCTCGTCATCGGCGCGGAAGAACCCGACGGCGGCTACTGGATGCCCCTGTTCGTGGTTCTCGCCGCCGACGCGACCCTGGACGACCCGCTCCGCGAGAAGATCAAGGATGCGATCCGGACCGGCGCCTCACCCCGCCACGTCCCCGACGAGATCCTCGAAGTCCCCGGCATCCCGCACACCCGCACCGGCAAGAAACTCGAAGTCCCCGTCAAACGCCTCCTCCAGGGCGCCCCGGTCGAGCAGGTCGTCAACCCGGCGGCCGTGGACACCCCCGACCTCATCGACCACTTCGCCCGCCTGGGTACTGAACGCCGGGGCCGGTCGACATGACAGCCGCGCAGATCCCCCTCGCCGTCGTCCTGACCCTGATCTTCCTGTCGCTGGGAGCGGCGAAGATCGCCGCGGTGCCGTTCATGCGCCAGGCGGCAGCGCACCTCGGCATGTCGCCGGGCCTCTACCGCGTCGTCGGCGCCCTGGAAGTGGCCGGAGCCGTCGGGCTGGTACTCGGACTGGCGGCCACCCCACTCGGGATGGCCGCCGCGATCGGGCTCGCGCTGCTGATGACCGCGGCCGCCGTGGCCCACCTGCGCCACGGCGACCCGCCCGCGCGGGCCCTGCCCGCCGCCGTCCTGGCCCTGACGGCGGTGGCGTACGCCGGGGTGACGCTCGGTACCGGCTGACGGCCCGCAGCATGCGCTGACGCGCGCGGCGGCCCGTCGACACCTTCGCACTCACGGTTCTCCTGTCCGCAGCGCTCGGAGCACGGAGACGGTCCTTCCCCCTTCCGGATCAGCGCCACCGACGGCCGGGGCGGCCGGGGTACGGCTTGTCGGTTCCCTCGACCTGGACGGTCAGCCGTCTCAGGAAGGCGAGCCCGAGGCGCCCGGCGGGCGAAAGCCCGCCTCAGGCGCCTCTTGCCGTGCCCCGGGAAGAAGCCGAGCTTCTTCGGCGAGTAGCTCACCAGCAGGTTCTCCGTCTGCTGGTGGTACAGGCGAGGGATGCGCGCTGACCAGTGAAAACGACAGTTTCCATGGCTCCTGGGAGGGGCCTGGTCCGGAAGCGGACCGGATCCTGGTCCGCAGTCGTCCCAGGACGCTTGCGACGACTGATGGTGGTGCCGGGGTTCGCCGGCAGCCGGCAGCCGGCATTCGTCTCATAGCGCGAGCCGGGCTGGGCTGGGCGGTGCCGTGGCTGTGACCTCCCCCAAGCTCTCGGCTTCGTTCGAGCAGGGGGACCCCGTCCCGGCCCGGGGGTTCAGGTCGTCTGGGTGGCGGCGTGTTCGTGTTCGCAGGTGTCGTGGATGCCGTATGTCTCCCAGGCGGGGAAGTCGTCCTCCTCTCCGAGCGGGTCGGCCCGACCGCAGGAGGCTGCGGTCGGGCCGAGAGGGTGCGGGGTCGGACCCAGGAGGTGCCTACCAGGACGACTTGGTCACTCCGGGCAGGAATCCCGCGTGGGCCTGCTGTCGTGTCCGTACGCGGGAGAGTCCGAACTTGCGCAGGAAGCCGCGGGGGCGGCCGTCCACGCTGTCCCGGTTGCGTACGCGGGTGGCGCTGGCGTCGCGCGGTTGGCGGCTGAGCTCCTCCTGGGCGGCCGCCCGATCGGCCGGGGTGGTGGACGGGCGCCGGATGATCTCCTTGAGCTCGGCCCGGCGGGCGGCGTGGTGCTGGACGACCTGCTTGCGCCTCTCGTTCCGCGCGATCTTGCTCTTCTTCGCCATCAGACCTTCCCTCCCCGCGCGCGGATCCGCGCCACCGCGGCTTCGATGCCGATCGTGTCGATGGTCTTGACGGCCTTGGCGCTCAGGGTGAGGCGGACGTGGCGTCCCTCGCTGGGCAGCCAGTAGCGCTTGCGCTGGATGTTGGGGTCGAAGCGTCGTGACGTACGCCGGTGCGAGTGGGAGATGGTGTTGCCGAATCCCGGCTTGGCGCCGGTCAGTTGGCAGTGGGCTGACATGGGTGGTGCCGCCTTTCTCAGGGGTCGCGCTTGTCGATAATGAAAATCGTTGCCATATAGTACCCGTCGTGGCGCGCAGCGAGATCAGCGACTTCCACGAAGAGCGCCGGCACCGCCCGTCGCCCGCCCCACCCCACCCGACCGTCGAAAGGTTCCTGCCGTGAAGCCCGGCATCCACCCCGCCTACGGGCCCGTCGTCTTCCGCGACTCCGCCTCCGGCACCTCGTTCCTCACCCGGTCCACGATGACCAGCGACAAGACGATCGACTGGGAGGACGGCAACACCTACCCCGTCGTCGACGTGGAGATCTCCTCCGCCAGCCACCCCTACTACACGGGCACGGCACGCGTCCTCGACACCGCCGGCCGCGTGGAGCGCTTCGAGCGCCGCTACGGAGCCCGCTGATGGCGCGCGACCGGCAGCTCCCCGTCGTGATCGTCGCCGGGCTCCACTCCGACGCACGCAAGGAGGTCGTCGACCGCCTCCTGCGGGACGTTCCGGGGAGCGTGGCCCTGCACCACGACCTGGCCTCGGCGCCCGACGGCACCGTGCTCCGCCTCGTCCGCGACGCTGCCGGCCCCGTCTCCAGCGGCGATACGCCGCTGGTGAACGACTGCGCGTGCTGCGCGCTGCGCGAGGACCTCGTCCCCGAGCTGGAGCGCATGGCGGACGGCGGCCTGACCCGGCTGGCCGTCGTCGAACTGTGGGACTCGGTCGAACCGAAGGCCATGGCGGAGGTCATCGCCGCACACGGCGGGGACCGCCTGGTCGTGACGAGCGTGATCACCGCCGTGGACCCCGCCCTCGTCCTGCCGTACCTCGGGAACGGGGACGATCTGGCCGAGGCCGGCCTCGCTGCCGCCGCCACCGACCAGCGGACCGTCGGCGACACCTGGGCACGCCAGCTGGAGTACGCCCCCGTCCTCGCCGTGGTCGACAGCGACGAGGCGGACGAGGAGGACCATGCCCTCCTCGCCCAGCTGCACCCCACCGCCCGACGCGTCCCGGCCGCCTCCGCCGAACTGGCCAGGGCCGCGCTCGCGGGATTCGACGTCGAAGCCGCCGCGGCCGCCCAGCACCCGGCGTGCGCGCTGCTGCCGCAGGAGGCGGACGAGGCCGGAGTCGCCACGCTCGTCTGGCACCGCCGACGGCCCTTCCACCCCGAGCGTCTCTACGAGGCGCTTGAGGACCTGTGCTGCGCGGCGGCCCGGAGCCGCGGCCGGTTCTGGCTCGCCGACCGCCCCGACACGCTGCTCGCCTGGGACGCGGCCGGCGGCGCGCTGTGCGTGGAGAGCGCCGGGCCCTGGCTGGCGTCGCTGCCGGACGCGGCCTGGGAGATGGTTCCTCCCGTGCGCCGGGCGGCGGCGGCGCTCGACTGGCATCCCGAGCACGGCGACTGCTGCCAGCACCTCGTCTTCACCTCGCCCGGCCTGGACCGGGACGGGCTGGAGCGGCTCCTCGACTCCTGCCTGCTGACCGACGCGGAGTACGCGTCGGGGCCCGAGGCCTGGAAGCGACTGCCCGCCGCCTTCGCCTCCCTCCTCGACGCCGCCTGACCGACGCCGTACGAAGCGAACCCCACGACCACGCAAGGAGAAGCCGCCATGGCTCGACGCCCCGAACCCCGCAAGCCCGCCAAGTCCCGCCCCAACCCGCTCGACGCGGCCGGGATCACGTACATCGACTACAAGGACACCGATCTGCTGCGGAAGTTCATCTCCGACCGAGGCAAGATCCGCAGCAGGCGCGTCACCCGCGTGACGGCCCAGCAGCAGCGGGCCATCGCCGCCGCCGTCAAGAACGCCCGCGAGATGGCCCTCCTGCCGTACGCGAGTCGCTGACCCGATCGAGCGCACCCGGCCGGCCGCCCTCCCCGCGAGGGCGGCCGGCGCGGGCGTGAGCACGTGCCTCCCGCGACGGGTGTCCCCGGAGGCACTTGCCACCTCTTATTGAAAATGATTATCGTCTTAGTTGTTCCTGTCGTGCTCGATCTCTGCCCAAGGGGGGCTTCTTTTGCGTGCCTTCACGCGCACTCTCACCGTCACCGGTTCCATAGCCGCGGCCATCGCGGTCGGCGGAATGACCGCCGCACACGCCGCCGGGACCACTCTCTCCAAGGGGCACGTCGACGTCCTCGACGTCGAGTACGCCGCCGGTGCTCTCGAACTCCACGTCCACGACGAGTCGGTCACCCCGGACGTGGAGTACGCCCCGGCGGACGTCGTCCTCCGGGCCCTGCCGGCCTCCGCGTACACCGTTCCCACCGGCACCTGCTACGGCCACCTGGGCACCGCGGGCACCACCGTCTACCGCCTGCCGCAGGTCGAGAACGCCGACCTGCTCTGGCCCGGTCTCTCCGGCGAGCACCTCGCCACCGGCGTCTTCCAGAACGACAAGGTGCAGGTCAAGCTCACCTCCGTCAGCGGCCCCGGCAAGCTCACCGTCTACAAGAACGGCCTCTGCCCGAAGAACAACCGCTCCTACGACAGCGGCGACACGACGCTCGCCAACAGCAAGGACATCGCCGCGGGCGAGCACGACCACGCCAACTGGGTCTTCACCAAGGCCGGTTCCTACACCGCCACCTTCCAGGTGAGCGGCACGCTCGCGAACGGCGCCCCGGTCGGCCCGACCTCCGCCACGTACACCTTCCAGGTCGGCTGACCCCGGCCCGCGTCACAAGCCCCGCGCCGGGGGCGGGCCGTGCCCGCCGTTCGAACCGCCCCCGGCGCGGCCGTGATCCCCCGCTCCCACGCCCGAAGGAGAAGCCCCGTCATGCGGGCCCCCATAGCACCACCCCCTCCCGTACGAGCCGCCGCTCTCGCGGTCGCCCTGTCGCTGCTCTCCGCGGCCCCGCTCGCCCACGCGGCCGACGCGCCACCGAGGGAGGCACCGCCCGGAGAGCGCACCGTCCTGAACGGCGGCCACCTCGACCTGGCGGCCAGGTTGAGGAACGGACGGCTGGAGTTCCGGATCAAGGACGGCACGGTGCCCGGCTCGCCCGTCTGGCGCGAACCCTCCGACGTGCTGCTCCACTTCGACCCCCGCCACGAGGTGGTCATCCCGCCGCGTGAGGAGGTCCCGCAGTTCGAGGGGTTCGGCCAACCGGGCAGCAGCCTCTGGGTCGACAAGGACTTCGAGGTGAAGGAAGGGCTGCTCTGGCCCGGCTGGAACACCCTGGAGATCCTGCCCGCGGACGTGTCGGGCGGGGTGGAGGTCACCTTTCCGAAGATCGAGGGACCGGGCCGATTCGTACTCGGACAGTGGGCCGACGACCCCGACATGGGAGTGCGGATCGGCGTCACCGTCGACAGCGCGAAGCCCGACCCGGGTGCGGTCGACCTTCCCGTGTTCACCCACGCGCACCCGCTGTGGATCTTCGACGCCGAGGGCGTCCACCGCATCACCATGCGGATGACCGCCACCCTGCCCTCCGGCGCCACGGTCTCCGACCGGGAGACGCTCGCCGTCGTGGTCGGCGACGACGTGGATCCCGCCACCGTCGTGCCGGGCGACGGCACGAACACCACACCCGTGCCCACGCAGACCCCGACCCCGACCCCGACCCCGACTCCGACTCCGTCTCCGATCGTCACGCCGACCCCCACGCGGAGTACGGGGTCGCCCTCGGTGACTTCCACGCCGTCCGCCATTTCCACCGCCACGGCGAGCCCCTCCACCGCGCCGACCGAGCCGCCGATCCCGACCGCGAGCCCGTCGGCATCGACGACCCTCCCCACGACGCCGACCCCGGCCTTCCCTTCGGGAGGCGGCGGCTCCACCGGTGCGAACACGGACGGGGGCCGCCTGGCGTCGACCGGTGCCGGTGCCGCCCTGCCGGCCGGAATCGCGGCCGCCGCGCTCGTGGCGGGTGCCACGCTCCTCGCCCTCGTCCGCCGCAAGCGGGTCGTCCGTTGAGCCGCCTGGCCGGCGCGGGAGCCGTCACCGCTGCCGCCCTCGCGACCGTCCTGCTGGCCTCCGGCTGCCGACCCGGCTCCGACGGGCCGGCCCGGGACGCCGTGCTGACCGTCTCCACGACCACCGCGATCATCGCCGACCTCGTACGCAACGTCGGCGGCGACCGGGTCGACGTGGACTCCGTCGTCCCGCACCACGGCGATCCCCACTCGTACGAGCCGAGCCCCGGCGACGCCGCCCGCATCGCAGAGTCGGACCTCGTCTTCAGCAACGGACTGCTCCTCGAAGAGCCCGGCATCATGAAGATGATCCACACCAACGCACCCAGGACCACGCCGAAGGTGCCGGTCAGCGAGGAGCTGGAGCAGTACGGCGGCTCCGTCATCAAACTCAAGGAAGACCTCGGCCTCGACGTCCTGTGGCTCGGGTGGGCCGTCGAGGGCGAGGTCGGCGGTGACGGCTCCCAGGTCCGTACGACGGCGACGAAGCTCGAAGGCCCGGGCGACCTCCACGTCTACCTGACCGACACCCTCGGCACCCCGAAGAGCTACATCGACTCCACGGACGGGTTCGACAAGAAGGACTCCTTCGCGCTGCCGCCGGAGGCCCACACCCACGTCAACTGGGTGTTCACCGCCCCCGGTACGTACCGGCTGACCGTTCAGGGACAGACGGAGACCCTCGAAGGGAAGACCGCCCCCGCCGGCAGCGGCACCATCACCTTCGTCGTCGGAGACGCCCGGGTCCCGCAGGGCAAGACCGTTCTGGACGGCGGGCACGCCGACGTCTCCGTCAACGCGCGGACCCGCACCGTCCAGGTCCGCTCCGACGATCCGGCGACCGGCCGGCGCATCCACCATCCGGCCGACTCGGTCGTGCTGCGCGTCCCCGACCGGGCGAAGGCGTCCGTGCCCGAGGAGGAGACGTACCGCTTCCTGGGACGTCCCGGCGCGGACATCTGGGTGCTGCCCCAGGCCGTCATCGGCAAGCACGTCCACGGCGAGATGGACCCGCATGCCTGGGAGGACGTCGCCAACGCCGAGGCGTACGTCCGCCGCATCGAGGCCGAGCTGATCAAGGCGGATCCGGAGGGCAGGCCCACGTACGAGCGGAACGCCGCACGCCATCTGAAGCGACTGGCGGCGCTGGACGACGAGGTAGCCCGGAAGCTCGCCCGCGTACCGGACGCGAACCGCAAGCTGATCACCACCCACGACGCCTTCGGCTATCTGGCCCACGCCTACGGCATGGAGGTGGCCGGCTTCGTCGTCCCGGTGCCCAGCCGCGAGCCGAGCGCCGCAGAGATCGCCACACTCCGCGCCACTATCCGCGACAAGAAGGTCCCGGCGGTCTTCCTGGAGCCGAACCTCGCCGCGCGGGCGGACGTCCTGCGCCGGGTGGCGGAGGACGAGGGCGTCGCCGTCTGCACGATCTACGGCGACTCCTTCGACGACAAGGTCCACGACTACGTCTCGATGATGCGCCACAACGCGAACGAACTGGCCCGCTGCCTGGGCCGCGAGGGGAGTGGGGCCCGATGAGGCTCGTACGGAACAGCAGGATCGCCCTCACGGCGGCGGGAGCGCTCACCCTCGGGGGCACGGCCATGACCGCCCCGCCCGCGCCCCCGCCCGTCGTCGCCCCCGTCACCCTGACCGACGGCACGCTCAGCCTGGGCGAGGGCGGGGTGATCGACCTCGACGACACCCACAGGACGACCGGCCCGGAGAGCACGGACCGCTGGGAGTTCGAGCCCGTCTGGGACACGACCGGACTGCCCTCGGGCTCCGTGCGCTGGTCCCTCAGCGGCGTGGAGGGGCCGGGCAGCCTCCGGGTCACCGAACCGGACCGCACCGAGGCGGTGGGCGAGGGCGACGAGCCTGTGGTGCGGTTCGACAGCTCGGACGGGCTGCCCGACGGATACGACCTGCCGGCCGCGGCACGCGGCGCGACCCGCTGGTCGTTCGACGCGCCCGGAACGTACGCGCTGACCTTCACGGCCCAGGCCCACGGCGAGGCGGAGGGCCGGTCGTCGGTCGCCGAGACCTCGTACACGGTACGGGTCGGGGACGCGGCCATCGCCCGGCCGCATCCCCGGCCCGAGCCGGAACAGGCGGTTCGGCCGCGAACGGAGCCGGTGGAGCCGGTGGCCACTGTCCCGGCGCCGGCCGCCGATCGGCAGGCCGCCGCTCAGGCCCCCGGCCAGGCCCCGGCCCAGGCCCCCGACCTGCTCCCGGCCGCCGAGCCGGTGGAGACCGCCAAGAAGGTCCTCGACGAAGGACACGTCGACATCGCCGCCCGCGTCGTCGACGGCCGACTGCAGATCCACGTCAAGGACGGCACGGTCCCGGGGAAGACCGTCTGGCGCGAGCCGTCGTCCGTGGTCATGCACGTCAAGCCGGAGGCGCGGAAGACGATTCCGGCGAACAAGGACTTCGCCTTCCTCGGGAAGGCGGGCGACCCGGTCTGGCTCCTCGACCAGGTGCAGCAGCCGGGGCTGCTGTGGCCCGGCTGGTCCACCGACAACATGGCGGCGGGCGCCACGAAGGGCGAGGTCGAGTTCCAGCTGGTGAAGGCCGATGGACCGGGAACGTTCGCCCTCTACAACTACGACGGCCTGTCGGGCGCGGCGATCCGCTTCAACAGCGGCGACGGTGTGCCGGACGCGTTCGGCGTACCGCAGAACACCCACGCGCACGGCGGCTGGGCCTTCGGCGAGGAGGGCGTGTACCGGCTGACCGTCACGATGTCGGCCACGCTGGCCGACGGGACCGGGACGAGTGACACGGAGACGCTGGCCTTCAGCGTGGGCGAGGGCGACCCGAACCAGGTGACGCCCGGCGGCACCGGCGGAGGCTCGACCGGAGGGTCCACGGGGGGCTCCACCGACACGACCGGCGGTTCGACGGACGGCTCGACGGACGGTTCGACGGGCGGTGGGTCGGCCACGGGCAGCACTACGGGTGATGGATCGGCCACCGGCGGTACGACGGGCGGCGGCACCGGCGGTACGACCGGCGTCGCCACGGGCGGCTCCGGTTCGCCCACCACCGGCACCATGGCGAGCACCGGATCGGACGGCACCCTGATGCTCGCCGGTACGGCCGCCGCACTCGCCCTGGCCGGCGCGGGCGCCGTCGCGCTGACCCGCAGGCGCACCTCGTGAGCGCCCCCGAGCAGTTGCTCGGCATCGAGGCGGTCTCCGTCGTCCTCGGCGGCCGCATGGTGGTGCGGGACGCCTCGCTGACCGTGGCGCCCGGTGAACTCGTCGGCCTCCTCGGACCGAACGGTGCGGGCAAGACCACCTTGCTGCGCGCGGTTCTGGGCCTCGTCTCGCCCGCGGCCGGCAGCGTCGAAGCCGTCGGACCTGTCGGCTACGTACCCCAACGCCACGAGTTCGCCTGGGACTTCCCCATCGACGTGGCCGGTGCGGTGATGAGCGGCCGGACCCGTACGATCGGCTGGTTCCGCGGGCCCCGCGCGCACGACCGCGCCGCGACCGAAGAAGCCCTGGAGCTGGCCGGCCTGACCGGCCTGCGACGCCGCCCCATCGGTGAGCTGTCGGGCGGACAGCGCCAGCGTGTTCTGGTGGCGCGTGCGCTCGCCGCGGAGCCCGGGCTGCTGCTCCTGGACGAACCGTTCACCGGAGTGGACGTCCCCACGCAGGAACTGCTGAACGAGCTCTTCGGCCGCCTCACGGCCGAGGGCAGAGGACTGCTGATGACCACACACGACCTGGCCGCCGCGGCCCGCACCTGCACCCGCGTGATCCTGCTCAACCGTACGGTCGTCGCCGAAGGCGGACCGGAACTCCTCTCCGACGCGGACCAGATGCTGCGGGCCTTCGGACTCGACCGAGCCGCCGCCACGAGCGGCGCGGAGGTGACGGCATGACCGACCTGCTCGCCTTCTTCGCCGACCCGTGGCAACTGCCCTTCATGCGACGCGCGTTCACCGTCGCCGCGGTCGTCGGCCTGGTCTGCGGAGTCGTCGGTGTCCACGTCGTCCTGCGGGGCATGGCATTCATCGGTGACGCCGTCGCCCATTCCGCGTTCCCGGGGGTGGCGCTCGCGTACGCCTTCGAGGGCAACCTGCTGCTCGGCGGGGCTGCGGCCGGGGTCACGACGGCGGTGCTCATCGCCTTCGTCTCCCAGAACAGACGACTGAAGGAGGACACCGTCATCGGGGTGTTCTTCGCCTTCGCGTTCGGCCTGGGCATCGTGCTCGTCTCGACCCGGGACAGCTGGACGACCGACCTGTCTTCCTTCCTCTTCGGGCAGGTGCTCGCCGTCGACGACGCCGACATCCGGCGGGTCGCGGTCATGGGCGCCGTACTCGTCGCGGTCGTCCTCGCGCTCCGCAAGGAACTCGTGGCGGTCAGCCTCGACCGCGAGACGGCCCGCGCCGCCGGGCTGCCGGTGCTTCTCCTCGACCTGACGCTGTACGTGGTCGTGACGGCCACCATCGTCATGGCCCTGGAGGCCGTGGGCAACGTCCTCGTCCTCGCCCTCCTGATCACCCCGGCCGCCACGGCCCGCCTGCTCACCGAACGACTGTGGGCGATGACGCTGCTGGCATCCCTCTTCGGCTGCGCGGGCAGCCTCGCCGGTCTGTACGTCAGCTACGCCTACGACCTCGCGGCCGGCGGCTCGGTCGTCGTCGTCCTCACCGCTCTGTTCGCCCTCGTCTGGCTGCTCGCCCCCCGTCACGGACTGGCCGCGAAACTCCGCACCCGAGGCGGAGCCGTCGAGATCGCCGGGAGCAGGTCCGGGCCCTGGCGGACGCTCGACGCGTGTGCCGACACCGCTCCCTGACCCGCACGGACGGGGTCGCGACCGGAGAGGGGAACCGGTCGCGGCCCCGCGCCGTCCTGCCCGGCGCTGTGTCAGTCCCCGGCCCGTACCAGCCCGCTCTCGTAGGCGAAGATCACCGCGTGGACGCGGTCGCGGAGACCGAGTTTGGTCAGGATGCGGCCGAGGTGGGTTTTGACGGTGGTCTCTCCCACGAAGAGGCGGTCGGCGATCTCGCCGTTGGCCAGTCCCCGGGCGACCAGCGCGAGGACTTCCCGTTCCCGGTCGGTGAGTGCGGACAGACGGCCGCGCTGGGCGGGCTCGGGCGCGGAGGCTTGCAGGACGAAGCGTTCGACCAGGCGCCGGGTCAGCGACGGCGCCACCATGAGCTCGCCCCGCAGCACCGCCCGGACGGTCACCAGGATCTCCTCGGCGGGGGCGTCCTTGACGAGGAAGCCGTTCGCGCCGGCCCGCAGGGCGGCGTAGGCGTACTCGTCCAGGTCGAAGGTGGTGACCACGAGGATCCGGGGCCCGTGGGGCCGCGCGCAGAGGTGCTCGGTGGCGGCGAGCCCGTCCAGACCGGGCATGCGTACGTCCATCAGGACGAGGTCCGGCTCAAGGGCGGCCACTCCCGCGATCGCCTCGTCCCCGTCGGCGGCCTCGCCGACCACGGTGAGGTCGGGCTGGCTGTCGATGACCATGCGCAGCCCCATCCGGATCAGCTCCTGGTCGTCGCAGATCAGCACCCGGGACGATGACGGACCCCGGCCGGTCACGGGGTCGCCGTGGTGGGCTCGGGTCCGGCGGGGCGCAGGACGGCGGCGACCCGGTAGCCCCCGTCGGGTGTGGGGCCGGCGTCGACGCTTCCGCCGTACAGGGCGGTGCGTTCGCGCATGCCGGTGAGTCCTCGACCGCGGGAGAGCAGGGGAGCGGGGCGCTTCGGGACGGCTCCCGTCCCGGCTCCGGCCGAGTTCTCCACCCGGACGTGGACCAGTCTTCCGGGCCCCTCGGTGCCGGTGTCGACCCGTACGAGGATCGTGGCGTCCGGCGACGCGTGCTTGACGACGTTGGTGAGCGCCTCCTGCACGATGCGGTACGTCTGCAGGGTGAGATCCGCCGGAAGGCCACCCCGCTCTCCGTGGAGGTCCAGCCGGGCGCGCGTGCCGTTCGTGTTGAGGCGCCCGACCAGCCGCCGCAGATCGGCTGAGAGCGACTCGCCGGTCCCACCGCCATCGGGTCCGGATCCGGGGCCGCCGGTCGGGGCGTCCGCGTCGGGGGTGCTGAGCACCTCCAGCAGTCGGCGCAGTTCGTCCAGGGCCTCGCGGCCGGTCGCGCCGATGACGCGGAGGGTGCGGTCGACGACCGTGGGGTCGGCGTGCCGCATCAGCCTGCCGCCCTCGGCGTTCAGCACCATCACGCTCACGCTGTGCGCGAGGACGTCGTGGATCTCGCGGGCGATGCGCGCCCGCTCCTCGGCGACGGCGACCCGGGCCAGGGCGAGGCGCTCCGACTCGGCGAGCGCGACCCGCCGCTCGAACTCGGCGATGTAGGCGCGCCGGGCGCGGACGTACTCGCCGAACACCCAGCCCCCGGCCAGCAACAGCCCCACGGCGAGCGGGGTGAGCCAGGCACCGCGGGCCCCCGGGCCCCCGTAGTCCCGCTGCCAGCCGGGAACCCACAGCACCACGCAGCAGGCGGCGCAGACCGCCGTCGCCGCGGCGGCCCGGCGCAGGCCACGCACCGTGAGGGTGGCCAGGACCGCGGCCAGGGCGACGGCGCCGCGTCCTGGTTCCTGTCCCCACACCTGGCCGAGGTACTGCGCCCAGAACCCGGCCGTCACCAGGGCCGCGACGACCACCGGCCGACGGCGACGCCACAACAGGGGCAGCACCAGAGCCGCGTACACGCCCGTCTGCACCCAGACGGGCCGCCAGTCCGGCTGGGTGCGGATCACCGGGGGCACGGCGACCAGCACGATCAGCAGCAGGTCCGTCAGCCACGGATGTCCGCGCCGCAGGCGAGGCAGGGTCTCGATCAGCCGTTGCACCGTCCCACGCTACGGCCGGGGCCCCCTCCCCGGCGTCATCCTGGCGGGTGTCACGGGGTCCTCCCGCAGTCGTACGGACACCGGCCGGGGATACGACGTGCGGCCACCCGGAGCGTTTCCACCATGAAGGCCATGTCGATCACTACCGAGTTCCTCAGACGGCCCTTCATGACCGGTGCCGTGGCGGCCAGTTCACGGCGGCTGGCGTACGCGATGACCGAGGGCATCGGCCTGGAGCGGGCCGGGCTCGTCGTCGAACTCGGACCGGGGACCGGGGCGTTCACCGACGCGATCCTCGCCCGGCTCGCCCCCGACGCCCGGCTCGTCGCCGTAGAGCTGAACCCGGTGCTCGCGGCCCGGCTGTCGGCCACCCGGCGCGACACGCGGCTGACCGTGGTCCAGGGCACGGCGGCCGAGCTGCCCGCTGCGGTCTCCGAACCGGTCGACGCGGTGGTCTCCGGGCTGCCGTGGACGGTCATGCCGCAGAACCGGCGCGGGCACATCCTGGATGCCGTGACCGAAGTCCTCGCGCCCGGCGGCCGGTTCACCACCTTTGCCTATCTGCATGCGGCCTGGACACCGCCCGCCCGTCACCTCACCGCCGAACTGACCGGCCGCTTCGACCGGTTGGAGCGCTCGAAGGTGGTGTGGGCGAACCTCCCGCCCGCTTTCGTGCACAGGGCCACCCAGAGGCCGTGACCGTGAGCCGGCCCGCGCAAGCGAGGACCTCCACGGGAAGACCGGCGCGAGAGGGACGCCACGGTGCTCGTCGGCGGCCTGCGCGCGGCGGGCGAGGGCCGGGGCCCGGGTTCCTACGTGGGCGGTTGGAGAATGCTGCGGGCGCCTCTTCGGCATCGGACAGCCGGTGCGGCGGAGGCCCGCCCCGGTGGCCGAGTGTCCGACGCGCGTGCCGTGGTGACCGTGTCCTCTGGGACACATCGGGAAAAGGTGGTTCACTCGTCGGACATTCCACGTACCTCGACAAAGTGAGGGATTCCTTTGACGGTTCTCGGGGACTCGGTCGAATCGATGGAGCAACTGGCTCTGGTCTGGCGGGCCATGGTGCTCGACCGGGACGGGGCCGCGGACGTCCGTGACCTCCCGGGCATCGCGGTGCGCTGGGCCGACTGCCGGTTCGCCTTCTGGAACTGCGTCACCCTGACCGAGGTCGGTGCGGACGGCGCTCTCCTGGAGCGGCGTCTGGGCGAAGCGGCCGAGGTCATGCGCTCGAAGAAGCAGCCGGGCTTCCTGTGGGTCTTCGAGGACCTGATCGAGGACGACGCGCGCGCCGGCCTGGAAGCGGCGGCCGAGCGGGCGGGCCTGGTGCATGCCTTCCCCGGTACGGGCATGGCAGGGGACCTGCTGCCCCTGCCGGAGCCCGTCCACCCGGACCTGACCTTCGTACGCGTGTCGACCGACGAACACCTCACGGCGTACGCCGACCTCAACTCCCGCGCGTACGGCTTCCCCCTGGAGGACGGCCGGGACGGCCTCGCCGGGTCCACCTTCTGGAAGGAAGGGGTGCATGCCTACCTGGGCCTGCGCGACGGAACCCCCGTGACCTGCGCGGCGACGGTGGAAGCGGACGGCCGGCTCTTCGTCGTCCTCGTCGCCACGGACCCGGAGTGGGAACGCCGCGGATACGGCGAGGCCGTGACGCGCAAAGCGCTGTACGAGGGGGCCCGCGCCACCGGCCTGACCCGTGCCACCCTGCACGCCACCGTCGCCGGTGCGCCCGTGTACCCGCGCATCGGGTTCCGGCCGAACTCGCCGATGCGCTTCTTCGCTCTGAAGGGCTGACCTGACCCCTGGATGTCGCCCGTCCCCGTGGGGAGTTCATGAGGCACCCCACGGGGACATAGGTGTGGCTTTCAGTAGCCGATGGTGAAGCGGCGCTGTACGAAGCGCGGCAGCTCCGCCTCGTCGATCAGGGCGATGGCCGCGTCCTCCGCCGAGATGCGGCTGCGGCCGTCGGCGTCCAGGACCGGCTGGTCGCCGCCGATCCGGAAGCGGCCGGTGCGCTCGCCGGGGCCGATCTCTTCCGCGGGGCTGAAGTAGGTCCACAGCCGGTTCGAGGTCCGCAGGACGTTCAGGGCGTCGCGGTGACCGCGGACCGCCGCGGCGTATTCGCGGGGCAGTCCGAGCTGGTCGAGGGAGGCACGCAGCAGTTCGTCGGAGTCGGCGCGCACCACTCCTGGTTCGATCTCGAGGCCGCCGGCGCCGCCGATCACGATGAGCCGGGTCCGCGGGCGGCTCTCCAGGGCCTTCAGCAGGGCCCGCGCCGCCGTCGCGTAGACGGTCGGGTCGGCGATCGAGAGCCGGACGGTGTCGGCGAAGTCCTTGGCCGCATTGCCCGGCTGGAAGCCGCTGACCAGGACGTCGAGTCCGGGCAGGACGTCGGCGATGCTCTTCGGGTCCAGGACGTCGACGCTCGCCCAGGTGATGTTGTCCCGATGCTCCTCGCGCTGCGCCTGAGCGGCGTTCCGACTGAACGCCTTCACGTGGTGGCCGCGGTCGAGGGCCTCGGCGACGACCCGGCTGCCGATGGTGCCCGTGGCGCCGATGACTCCGATGTGCATGGTTCTCCCCTGTACATGCAGACGTGGGACGCCACTGATCGGTGACGCCGTGCCGGAACTATACGCTGTGAAGTTTTCGCGCGGCGCTAAGTAAGTCGACGCTGTAGAGTGCCTGTTGTGACAGTCACGGGAAGCAGGGGACGGCGCGAGCGGCTACGGGCCGAGACCACGGCCGAAATCAAGAAGGTGGCATTGGGGTTGATGGCCTCGGGCGGGCCGGACGCCATCACCCTGCGGGCCATCGCCCGCGAGATGGGCATGACCGCCAACGCCATCTACGGGTACTTCCCGACAAGGGACGACCTGGTCACCACGCTGATCAACGACGTGTACACCGCCTTGGCCGACGCCGTGGACACGGCCTGGGGGGACACGCCCTCCGCCGATCCCGCCGTTCGGATCGAGGCATGGGCCAACGCCTTCCGGGACTGGGCCCTGCTCAACCCCCAGGGGTTCCGCCTCATCTACGGCGACCCCGTGCCCGGCTACCAGGCCCCCGAGGGAGGCCCCGCCCCGGAGGCCGCACGCCGGGTCTGCACCGGACTCACCGCCCTCGCGGCAGCCGCCTGGCCCCATGCCCGGCACCTCTACCAGGACAGCGCCTTCGACTGGCCCGACTTCGACCCCGGGCTCCTCGAGAAGGTGCGTCCCGCCTTCCCCGACCTGCCGCCCGCAGCCGTCGCCCTCGCCCTGCGCATCTGGGGACACCTGCACGGGCTCGTGTCACTGGAGGTCTACGGCCACATGCGCACCCAGACCACCAGCCCGGACAAGCTCTTCCGGGAAGAACTCGCCCAGCTCACGCAGACACTGGGCATCCCGCGCCGACGCTGAGCGTCCCAAGCGCCGACAGGCTCTTCGCACTGCGGAACCGGCCATGCCCAAAGCGTGGAGGCGGAGCCCGTTCGCGGCTCTGCCCCCACGTTCCATGAGGGCCATGGCCGGGTGTTCTCCTCGAAGAGCTCCTCGGCGCGGCGCTAGGGGATCCGGTATTCGCTGCGGTGGTGCTGAGTACGTCTCCGCGATCGAGCAACCGCTCCGAATGCGTTTCCGCTGTGCGGACTTGAGGGGAGTGGACCGTCAGTTCCCGGGGTCGGCGGGCTTACCGGGGCCATGCCCCGGATCCGCCGTCACGGGCAGGCACTCGGCGAGCAGGTCGACGACGTCGCGCCAGGCTCGCTGCGCATGCTGTGGGTGGTAGCCGACGCCGGGGACCGTGGGGTGGTCGACCGGCGGGTGGTGGAAGGCATGCAAGGCGCCGCCGTAGACCGTGAGGCGCCAGTCGACGCCCGCGGCCTGCATCTCAGCGGTGAACGCCTCCCGTTGCGCGGGCGGCATGATCGGGTCTTCCGACCCGACCCCGGCCCACACCGGGCAACGGATGCGCGCCGCCTCGCCCGGTCGGCCCGTGGTCAGCGCGTTGACTGTCCCGATCGCGCGCAGGTCGACGCCACCGCGACCGAGTTCCAGCGCGACGGCACCCCCCGTGCCGTAGCCGACGGCGGCGATCCGGTCGGGGTCGGTCCTCGGTTCGGTGCGCAGCACATCGAGCGCCGCGTGGCCGATGCCTCGCATCCGCTCGGGATCGGCGAGCAGCGGCAGGCAACGGGCCAGCATCTCCTCGGGGTCGTCCACATAGCGCCCGCCGTGAAGGTCGAAGGCCAGCGCTACGTATCCCAGCCCGGCGAGAGCCTCGGCCCGACGTCGCTCGACGTCGCTGAGTCCCATGCCCTCTGGTCCGAGCAGCACCGCGGGCCGGCGGTCGGCACCGGCCGGGAGCGCGAGGTGCCCGATCATCGTCAAACCGTCGGCCGGATACTCGACCGTACGCGTCGTCACCATCGTCATGGGACTGGACTGTAGGGATCGTCGAGCCCGGTCCGGCCGCTGTTCTGCCGCTGGCAGAACAGCACGGGTATCCCTCTGCGATGCGGCGAGGGGCCACTGGGGTGTACCGGTCCGCTCAAGGAGCGGGCAGCCGGGTCGGTCGACCATTTCCATAAACTATGAATATAAAAACGCTATGCTTCGAGCATGAGTCGTCAAGACACCGCCCCTGGCGCGTCCGCCGCCATCGGCGCAGCCCTCTACGGCCTGGCCACCAGGGCCGCGAGACGCCTGCCCCGGGACATGAGCCTGACGTCCGCCGCCACCCTGGCCACCCTGGACCGGACCGGCCCGCGACGGATCACCGATCTGGCGGCGGTCGAGGGCGTCACCCAGCCCGCGATGACCGCCCTGGTCCGGGTGATGGAGGAGTCCGGCCTGGTCGAGAGGAAGGGTGATCCCTCCGACAAGCGGGTCACGCTGGTGTGCCTG
Source organism: Streptomyces sp. NPDC021012 (assembly GCF_044333355.1). Lineage (NCBI taxonomy): Bacteria > Bacillati > Actinomycetota > Actinomycetes > Kitasatosporales > Streptomycetaceae > Streptomyces > Streptomyces sp. NPDC021012. The sequence continues at coordinate 39,961 of NZ_JBIRQU010000013.1, read as the reverse complement.
ACCGAGGCCGGCGCCGCCTATGTACGGACGCGGCGCCAGGCGGGCGTCCGCGCGTTCGAGCGGTTGATCGGCGAGCTCAGCGGCGACGAGGTCGAGGCGCTGGTGGCGGCCCTTCCGGCGCTGAAGCATCTGGCAGAGCTCGAAAGCCAGGAACGCGAAGGGCCGAAGCCGTGACCGGGCAGCCGGTCGGCGGGGCCGTGGCGGAGGCGTTCCCGGCGGCGCGTCCCGAGGCGCGGCTGCTGGTCCCCGCCCTGATGTTCATCGCCCTGGTCGTGGCGGCGGTCGGCAGCCTCGGGACGCCGCTCATCACCAGTGTGGCGACCTCGTTCCACGTCTCGCTCGACAGCGCGCAGTGGACACTGACCATCGCCCTGCTCAGCGGCGCCGTCGCCACACCCGTCCTCGGCCGGCTCGGCGCCGGCCCGCACCGGCGGGCCACGATCCTCGCCACGCTGGCGGTCGTCGTCGCCGGCAGCGCGCTCACCGTGCTGCCGCTGCCGTTCGCGTGGCTGCTGGTCGGCAGGGCGGCCCAGGGCGTCGGGCTCGGGCTGACGGCGCTGATGATGGGCGTGGCCCGGGACCACCTCCCCGAGGAGCGCGGCGCGGCCGTGATCGCCCTGATCTCGGTGGTCTCGATCATCGGGGCCGGCGTCGGCTACCCGCTGGCCGCGCTGCTCGCCGAGCTCGGCGGAGTACGGGCCGCCTACGGCCTCGGCCTGGTCGTCACCGCCGCCGCCCTCCTGACCGCGTGGCGCTCCCTGCCCGAAGCCCCCGAAGGCCGCTCCGCCCACGTGGACGCGGCAGGCGCGGTCGTCCTGGCCGCCGCGCTGCTCCTGGTGCTCTTCCTCGCCGGTGAACGGAACCTGTGGAGCCGGCACCTCGCCGTGGCGGCGGGCCTCGCCGTCGTCGCGGTGGCGCTGCTCTGCGTCTGGGCCGTCATCGAGCTGCGCAGCACGACGCCCCTGGTCGATGTACGGGCGGTGCGGCACCCGGCGGTCGCCGGGGCGAACCTCGCCATGTTCGTCGGCGGGATCGGCATGTACCTCCTGCTCACGCTCCTCACCCGGTACGCGCAGACGCCGCACGGCGCCGGCTACGGCTTCGGACTGACCACCTTCGTCGCCGGGCTGGTCCTCATCCCGTTCTCGGTCCTTGGATTCGTCGCCGGCAAGCTCACGCCGCGGGTCCGGACGCGGATCGTCGAACCCCTGCTCCTGGCCGGCAGCGCCGTCGTGGTCGGCGGCGGGTTCGCCCTGTTCGCGGCGGCCCGCTCGGACCTGGCCGAACTGTTCGCGGCGATGGGCGTGCTCGGCTTCGGCGTCGGCGGCTTCTCGGCCGTGATGCCCGGCGTCATCCTGGCCGTCACCCCCCAGAGCGAGACGTCGAGCGCCATGAGCTTCAACTACGTGGTCCGCAGCGTCGGTTACTCTCTGGGCAGCGCCATCGGCGGCCTGATCCTCGCCTCGGGCACCGGCCCCGGCCACCTCTTCCCCGACGACAGCGCCTACACCACCGCGGCGCTGGTCGGCATCGGCGCCATGGCGATCACGACGCTGACGAGCCTCGCCCTCGCCCGCCGACGCTCGTCCGAGACCACCCCGTAAGTCAGATGCACTCATCCCGACACTGGAGGTTCCATGCCCAAGGGCTACTGGGTCAGCGTCTACCGCACCATTTCAGACCCTGAGAAGCTGGCCGCCTACAACAAGCTGGCCGCTGCGGCCGTCAAGGCCGCAGGCGGTCGGACCATCGTCCGTGGCGGTCGGGTCGCGGCGCACGACGCCGGAATCGCCGAGCGCACCGTCCTGGTCGAGTTCGACAGCTTCGAGCAGGCCGTCGCGGCGCGCGAGAGCGCGGCCTACCAGGAGGCGCTGGTCGCCCTCTCCGACGGCGTCGAGCGTGACTTCCGCATAGTCGAAGGCATCGACTGACCGAGGTCCGGCCGGATCCTCGCCGAACCTCTTTCATCCGGGGGTGCAGGGGTGAGGTGGACTGGTCAGTGAGGGTGGTGACACGGCAGAGCCCCCCTCGGATCCGCCCGTTGGCGTGGTGATCCCACTCCTCACAGCGGCGTCCGAGGGGCCCTGCCGGTTGCGTACCGTGCCACGCCCGACGTCCCGCACGGGCTGATCGAGCTTGCTTCGTGGAGGAGGGCCTGCTCGAAGCAACCGAGCCTTATCCAGGAGGAGTTCAGTCAGCTGATGGGTCCGGCGGGTCAGCCGGCTCCTCAGGCGGCGGGCGTCCGGCTCCGTGGAGGCTCGGTGGACAGCAGCGCCCAGATCCTGCGCCCTTCGTCCGAGGCGTCGGTGCCGCAGCTCACCGTTCCCGTGACGCCGGCGAGAGCGGTCAGCACGGTCTGGTCGGGCTCGGCTTCAGCGTGGCTGAGGACGACGACGAGGACCATGCCGTCCTGGTCGGCCAGGTGGACGCTGACGCGCTTGCCCGCGTCCTTGACGGCGGCGTCGACGAGGAGCCGTACGGTCTCCTGCAGGCAGCCGTCCTGGGGGTGGCTGTACTCCCAGCCGCGCACCGCCTGTGTGACATGGCGGACCGCCTTGCCGGCCGCCCAGGGGTCGGCAGCCAGGACCCAGTTGCTGACGCGCCGGTTCCTCACGGCCATGCGAGGACGACGGGTCTCCATACGGGCCTGTCCCGGCCCGGGCACGGGGAGCGCGGTCCTGACGGGCTTCGTCCCCGGCTCGGGCCGGGGTGCCTCGACCGGCTTCTTCGACGGAGGAGGCGTGCGGGGCGGGTAGGAAGGCGGAACCTTCGGACCCTTGTTCTCCGCCGGCTCGTTCAACGGGACCTCCTCGCACACTGACTGATGCCCCCCTGCCCATCGTGACAGCAGTCCAGGACCACAGGCAGCCACTTCCCCGATCCCGCCCCGGCAACCCCCGGTCAGAAAACACCCCACGCGTGCAACCGCACGCAACTGACGGCCGATCCCGGTCACCGCTGCGCCCGCCATGTCCCCACTGTCCAAGACCAGGGTGGAAATCCGGTGAAACCGCGATGCGAGCGCACCGGAGCCGCCACGATGATGGCGTGAACGAACAGGACGCGGTACCGGGCGAGTGGTCGATGGTGGTGAGGGTTCCGGTGGAACCGGTGGAGGCCGCGATGGAGGCCGACGCCCTGGACGCCGCAGTACGCCACAGCGCCCTGGCGGTACGGGGGCCGCTGTTCGGTGTCGCCTCCCACAGCGAGGACGACGGACGGCGGTGGCGCGTTGTCGTCGAGGTCACCCACGGCTGTCCGCAGCAGGCCCGCGACGCGCTGAACTCCCTGCTGTGGTTCCGGGCGAAGGACGAGGCGAAGAGCAGGCAGGAACGGCGCGCGCTGCTGGCGGCGGTCGCCCGGCTGGAGAAGGAGCACGTCGACGAGCTCACCGTGCTCGACACCCGCTACCGCGTCGTGCGGGCCGAGGAGTACGCGGCGATCGACGCGCACGGCGGTATCGAAACGCCCCGGCCCACCGACCCCGAACCCCTCACCCCCGACTGGAGCCCCGGCTCGGGTGCCCGCGGTCCGCAGGTCGACGACAACCTCGTCCTGGACCCGGACGCGCCGCTGACCCCGCTCCAGGCGGCGGAGCGACTCACCCTGCGTTCTCTGGCCTACAGCGGTACCAGGTTCCCCGGCCCGGTCCTGGCCGACTCCACGCGGGCCGTGGAAAGCCATCCGGACGTCCTGCTCATGCCGGCGGGGTTCCTGATCGTCGAACGGACCGGCAACAGCCCCTGGTCGCCGGGCAGCGGGCTGCAAGCCACCGCCCACGACGCGCGCCGCACCCTGCACTTCGCCCTGACCTGGATGGAACCACGCATCCGTGGCCTGATCCCCTACGACGCCGACCCCACGGTCGACGCCCGCCACCCGGACGCTGGAAACACCGAGGCGGAAGTCGCGGAGCTCAAGGAACTCGTCAAAGCCTCGGACCAGCTGCGCGCCGGCCGCTGCGACGAGGTCGAGGCCCACGGCACCGTCTACCGGATCGCCCGCTCCCGACGCCTGCTGCGCTGGGGCCCCGACGGACCGGAAGGCCCCCGCCCGTCCGACGTCAGCACCCATTCCCCCTCGGTACTCCACCCACGCCTCGACGAGGACGGCACCGTCCACTTCGACGACGAGCCCGCGAGCGACGAATCCACCTCGTGACAGGGAGACCGGACTCACGCGGCGCGCGGTTCAGCCGAGGGCCCGACGCCGGAGCCCGGGCGGGCAGACCGCGCGCCGCGTTGGTATCGGGGCCGCCTGGTGGGCGGTCCGTTCAGACCGTTCGACTCAGACGAGTGTGCCGCGCTCGAGCGGGAGATCGGGATGCCCTTGCCATCCGCGTACCGCGCGTTCCTGGAAGCCGCCGGCGGGGAGAAGCTGGACTACTCGGTCCGCCTCCCGGCGTGTGAGCCGGAACCGGTTCAGGGCTTTGACGAGCTCTTCCAGTTGGGCCGTGACGACGCCGGTGAGTACGGCTGGGGAACTCTCCTGGGCGAGTATCGGCGCAGTCGCGGTGGGCGGCCGGCCGAGAACGCGCACCTGACCGGCCTGCTGCCTATCGCCCGCAACGGCGGAAGCGACACCCTCTTCCTGGACCTGAACGCAGCCACTCATGGCCAGCTTCACGCGTTTGTCCATGCGGTGCCCCTCCCCGAGTACCTGGGCAGCCATGTCTTCACGAAGGTGGCCGAGGACTTCGACACCTACCTCGACAGCCTGTTCATCGACCCGGACACGGCGGAGGGTGTGTGGGCCGACGCCGCTGAATGCGATCCCTCGGATCCGTGGCGGAGGACCATCGAGGAATGGCTGGACAAGGAGCTACCGGGCTGGCGTATCGAAGCCTGGGCAGCCGCGTCCTGACCCCTGGCGCACCAGCGTCCTTCCAGATCTTCGTCGTCCGTGGACGGCCGTAGTTTGTCCTTCCCCCCACACGAACTCGGAGGGAGAAAGTATGGGGTTCTCGGGTGAGCTGATCTCTGGCCGCAGCGGCTGTCCTCTGCTCGTGACGCCGGTGTTCGACATCGCGGCCAGCCACCGCCCCTAACCTCGGCCGCGGCGGGCTTGGCGGTCCAGGAAGTCGATCACTCGCGTCTCCGAACGGAGGAGCCGCTCTCGCTGCTCAGGAGGAAGAGAGGCGAGGAGGTCGACCAGGACCCGCTTCCGTGGGACGTGCACCATGTTGCCGGAGTAGATCCTGCAACATGCACACCAAGCGAGTCCGATGCAGCGCTCGAACATCGGGGACTCGGGTGGATGGAAGCGGTACTGGTACGAGCAGACGGGCGTTCCGCAGACGGCGCAGATACGTCGATTGCCGTCGGGAATCGTGTCCCAGCTCCCGACCTTGCGCCAATGCTGTCGCCCGACCGGTGCTCTTCAAGTCGTCATGCCGAGCATTCTCGCTCACAGAGATCCGCCCAGCACGGCCGTTCCCGAACGAGCCAGGAGCTGCTCCTGTGGTCTTGGAGTTCGAGAACAGCCGCTGAGCTTGTTCTTCAAGGTCGGCCCGGCCCAGTGGCGACATGTGGCAGGGTCACCGACTGCCCCGAGCAAATCCGATGGCACCGAAAGCTTTTCGACGACAAGACTGCACCGGTGAACCCCTTGCCGCCGCCGCCCGACCCGTTCCTCCTGCCGGTACGGGACCCGCGCGCCCGCGACCTGGTTCTCGACTATGCGGACATGCACGCCCTGGTTGCCGACCTGGTTCTGCCAGGCGACGCTTCGATGTACGTCATGAGCGCGATGGAAACCTCCCGCGAGCTCATCCGGCACTCCTACTACCGGTACGAGTTCGCCACCGTCGCCGTCACGCATTCCCTGTTCGCCCTGGAGCACGTCCTAGCCGAGCGTCTGGCCATGAACGAGCCGCTCCACGGACTGATCGAGCGGGCCACCGACGCAGGGCTCATCACGGCCGGACTTGCCGCCGAACTCGACCGCAGCCGACTGCTGCGCGACAGGCTCACGCAGGGCGCCGAGTCAAGTGCCGCCCTCCGCCCGATCCAGGCCGTCGCAATGGTGCGTGCCGTCTTCGATGCCGTCTCCCTGCTCCTTCGCCCACCGTCCGCGGCAGAGGCGACAGCCGCCGACGTGGGCGGAACACAGCCCGAAGGCAGCCTCGCCCGACTGTGGGAGGACCACCTGCGCGCACTGTTCCCCGACGGCTTCCGAGGCGTGGACTTCGACGGCGTGGACCTGGTCCTCCTGGACGCCGACGTCGCCGGCCTCGTGCAGAGGGAACTGAAGAGCGGACTCGACGACAGCGGCATCGCCCACCTCTGGGGCTGCATAGCCGACCTCGACAAGATCGTGCCCCTGATCAACGAGGAGTACTGCGCCTCCTACTTCACGAGACTTCGGACGATGGCCCAGGTCGCAGCAGTGCGCTACATCCCCACCGCGACCTGACCGCCGGGGCTGAAACAGAATCAGGGTTTCCCACGACCCTCGTCAGGGTCTGGCTCGGTCCCGTTCGGTCAGGCTCTCTGGGCGTTTGGCTTCTCCCACGGGCGACGAAGGTCGGCGGCCAGGGGCCGGGCGAGGCGGAGTCGGGTGTGGGCGGCGATGGCCAGCCAGGTCCACCGGTCCGCCGCCGCGGGCATACGGAGCTTCGGACGGGCCCAGCCCAGCATCTGCTTGATCATCCGGAAGGTGTGCTCCAGGTCGAAGCTGCTCAAGAACGCCTGCCGGCGCAGATCGACGTCCTCACCCGACAGGCCGGCCGCCGACGACCACAGCCAGACTGACAGCGGATCGTGGCCGCCGGGCAGACGGTCGACCTCCAGACGGATCAACGTGCGCAGCCTGTCTCCGCTCGCCACCAGGACCTCCTGCCCTCGGCCCGCATCGGCCAACCGATAGGAGCGGGGCTGGAGGCGCCGTCGGGGCGGTGGTTGACGTGGTTGGCTGTTTCAGGGTTCGGTGTGTGTCGGTAATGGGGGAGGTGTGTCGATGCCTGACTTCGGGGCGATGCTCGGTGCGATAGGCAGGGGCGCGGCGACGGTGGGTCGGCTGGTGTGGGAGGCGGTGAATGCTCCCAGGCTTGCTGACGAGAGTGATGCCCAGTATGAGGTTTCCCGGCTGGCCGGTCTGATCGACGAGGGGGTCCCGGAGGAGCTGCGCGAGCGGGCATGGGGGCTGGTGGTCGACGCGCTGCGGGGGGTCGACTACGAGATCGAGCGGATGGTGCAGGAAGAGGCCACGGGCGACGACCAGGGCGATATGGGCAAGGAGAGCTATGCCGGGCGCCCGTCAGGCTTGTGAACGAGGACCTGCCCGTCCTGGGGCATCCTTCGTACGGGCGGCTTCCCGGGTCCCGGGGAGTGATGGTTCTACGCCCGGCCGTTGTCCCTGGTGAGGACGATCTGCTGCTTCCCGCGTCTGTGAGGGTGGCCCCATCCGCGCCACCAGCCGCGCCGAGCGCAAGAAGGCCGCACACGCCCTGGTCCGCGAGGTGCTCGCCCGAGGGCACTCGCGCCGGGTGGCCGCCCGGCACCTGGGCTGGGGCCTCGGCGTCGTGCCCCGGTACGTGAATGCCGCACGCCGGCAGGACACCTTCCGCGAGAACCGGCCCTGGTCCAGCAGGCAGGCTCCTGCAAGCCCTGCCTGGAGCGACGATTCGCCGAGGGATGCGCCAGCGTCATCTGATATCCGTGCTCGCCCTGCCTCGCCGTCGTCCTGGAAGCAGACCGCTGACCTCGCCGCGAGCTGGACGGACCACCGTCAGCAGTAGTGCTCGCCGACGTCACCGCCGAAAGCGCGGCAGCGCCCGGAAGAACCCGGGCCGGGCCCTCCCCGCGCGTGGGATCACTGCTCTGGTTCGGTGACGGGGGCGCGTCCGTCGGGCGTGTCGGTGGGACCGGGGGGATCCCGTCCAAAGGATTGTGGCGGCCGCGCCATCGGTGTCGATCGAATGGCGACCGCTATAGCGAAATGGACATGGTGTGACCAGAAGACACAGGCGGCGCCGGGGTTTCGGTGCTGCGGGAGTGGCGGTAGCCCTTGTCTGGGGATGTGCCGCTGCTGGGAATGCGCGGCCCTCCGACGCGGAATCCGGCGGCTTCGAGCGGGCTGCCGAGCGAGCGGCGGCGGAATTCGGTGTGCCGAAGGAAGTGCTTCTCGGCGTCAGCTACGAGTCCTCGTGGTGGGAGGCAAATGACGGCCGCCCCAGTACCAAGGGGGGTTACGGTCCGATGCACCTGACGGACACGACGTCCGGGGGAGCGTACGCCCATCGCCCAGGCGAAGGGCCGGTGGACGCGACGGGCACCGACGACCCGTCCGAGCACACGTTGCAGGCCGCCGCCACGATGATCGGCGTCGCGCCCCGGGCGCTCAAGCGGGACGAACTGCAGAACCTTCGAGGCGGCGCCGCGCTGCTCGCGTCGTATCAACGGCAGATCACCCGTGAGATGCCGCTCGACCCGGGCAGCTGGTACGGGGCCGTGGCGCACTACAGCCAGGCCTCCGACACCACCGTGGCCGGGCGGTTCGCCGACGGGGTGTTCGAAGCGATCCGCAGCGGCAGGCAGAGGGTGCGCAAGGACGGCCAGAGGGTGTCGTTGCCGAAGACGCCGTCCGTCCGTCCGGCGAGGTCGCAGCTCGCGTCCCTGGGGCTGCGGACGTCGGCCGCGGCGGCAGTGCCGGAGTGTCCCAGCGAGCTGCACTGCCGGTTCGTTCCGGCTGCCGCCTCGAACTACCAGGTGTCCGCGCGAAACTCGAACGGCATGGGTGTCGACTTCATCGTCATCCATGACCTCGAAGGGTCCTATGACGGGGGAGTCAGCTGGTTCCAGGACCCCGTCAGCGGGGTTTCCGCGCATTACGTGATGAAGGCCGACGGCAGCGAGGCAACGCAGATGGTTGCCACCAAGGACATCGCGTTCCACGCCGGTAACTACTGGACCAACCTGCACGGCATCGGTATCGAAATGGAGGGGTACGCCGCCCAGGGACCCACCTGGTTCACTCCGGCCCAGTACAAGGCGACCGCCGCGCTGGTGGTCTACCTGGCGCGGCGCTTCGACGTCCCGCTGGACCGCAAGCACATCATCGGGCACGACAACGTCCTCCCGCCGAGGCCGGCCCGCGTGCCGGACGCGCACTGGGACCCCGGCCCCTACTGGGACTGGGAGAAGTTCATGGCCCTCCTCGACGCCGATCACCGCCTGGCGCGCGAGGCCGAGGGAGCGGGGACGGGCGGGGACATCGCCATCGGACAGGCGGTCACGATCGCCCCGACGTACGGCAAGAACCCGCAGCCGGTGACGGTGTGCGCCCCGACGTGCCGGACCCAGACACAGCCTTCGAACCTCCTCTACGTCCGTACGGAGCCCCGCGACGACGCCCCGCTCGTCTCCGACCTCGCCCTCCACCCGGACGGATCGGCGGGAACCGACCAGATCGACGACTGGGGATCCACCGTGGTGTGGGGGCAGGAATTCGTGGTCGCCGATGTGCGAGGCGACTGGACGGCCATCTGGTTCGGCGGGCAGAAGGGATGGATCCACAACCCGGCGGGCGTGAACACCCGCCTCGCCCCGGACGCGCGGATCGTTCGTCCCGCGAGCGGGGTGAAGTCGGTCTCCCTCTACGCGACGGCCTACCCTCGCGCCGACGAGTACCCCCAGGGGGTGCCCGCATCGGAACAGACGCGGTTCGACATGTACGCCTTCCCCCAGGGGCAGGCGTACGTGGCCGCTCGCACACCGGTGGACGCCGACGACTTCTTCCCCGCCACACCCACGCGCCCGGAGGTCGTGGTCACCGGTGACCAGAAGTACGAGGTGATCCAGTACAACCGACGCCTGGCTACGGTGAACACCGCGGAGACAGCCCGATGACCCCCCCGGAGTGGTCGATCACGAAGACGGCCTCTGTGACGACCTCGTGGCCGATTCCCTCACCGATCCCGGCCTGAGCCGCTTGCGGAACGAACGATTCGCAGTGCGGCTCGCACACAGTGCGGGAGCGGGGGCGCGCTCAGGCCTTCTCTGCGTCGGAGAGCCTACGGGCTGTGCCGGATCCCGGTCGGCCGCCTGCTCGGGCGACGGTGACGCTCGGCGGCGGCTGGTCGGGAGGAAACGCGTTCAAGTCGGCGGGGCGCCGGGCGGGCGTATGCAGGTGAAGATGTGTGTTGCTCCCATCGGCCGCGCGGGACTCCGGGAGCGAGTCGGTCAGCAGCGGGTGCGCGTGCGAGACCTAGGACGAGGTGGACTGCTGCGGGGAGCGGAGCACGAGCAGCGTGATCTCGCTGGGGGCGAGGACGCGGAAGGGCGGGCCCCAGAAGCCGGTGCCGCGGCTGGTGTAGAGCAGGGTGCGAGCGCCGTGGTGGCTGAGGCCGGCGACGGAGGGCTGGTCGAGGCGGACCAGGTGGTGGAAGGGCCAGATCTGGCCGCCGTGGGTGTGGCCGGAGAGCTGGAGGTCGATGCCGTGGGCCGCCGCCCGGTCGATGAACTTGGGCTGGTGCGCGAGGAGGAGGACGGGCAGGTCGGGATCGGCGCCCTGGAGGGCTCCGGCGAGGTGGGCGCGGTGCCCCGCCAGTCCGGAGGACTCGGCAGTGACGTCGTCCACGCCCGCGACCACGAGGGTGTCACCCCCGCGCTCGAGCAGGAGGTGACGGTTGCGCAGCGGCTCCCAGCCCAGCTCGTCCATCAGGTCGACCCAGCCCTGGGCCTCGCTGTAGTACTCGTGGTTGCCGGTGACGTAGACACGGGCCCGCGTCGCCCGCACGGTGCCCAGCGGGGCGGCCTGGGCACGGCGGCGTTCGGCGGTGCCGTCCGCGATGTCGCCGGTGTGGCACACCAGGTCCGCCTCCAGAGCGTTGACCGTCTCGCAGACCCGGGCCGACCAGCGGGCGCGGTCCAGCGGACCGTAGTGGGTGTCGGTGATCAGGACGACTCGGGTGCCGTCCAGTCCCGACCCAAGGCGCGGGAGCGGCACATCGAGCCTGCGCACGCGCGGCACGCGCCGGGCCTCGAAGTACCCCCATCCGAGCAGTACGGCGGTCAGGCCGAGGACCGCCCAGGTGACGATCCGCGCGCGGTCCTGGCCGTCACCGACACCGGCCACGGTCAGGGCGGGCCGCAACAGGACGCCGAACAGCACCGACCAGGTGAACAGCACCCAAGCGCCGCCCAGCAAGGTGTCGCCCACGATCGCGGCCCAGTCCTGCTGACGCCTCCCGTGGCCGCGCACCATCGCGAGCGGCATCCCGACCAGGCCGAGGGCGAACAGCGCGGTGCCGCTCACCGCGACGGGCAGAGGCCAGTGCTGTCCCGCGTACAGGAGGACCCAGCAGGGCACGGACCACAGAAGGAGGGGCGCGATCAAGGGGATGTACCGCATCAGGCGCTGCAACCCGCTCCGTGACGCCCCGGGCGCCTCCCCGGCGGCGGATCGGGTGTTACTGGTGTCAGCCATGCGTCCTCCAGAGGTTCTGTCCGACGGACGGATCGTACGAGCAGCGGACCCGGGCGCCGTCAGCGGCCCGGTGGGTGGTGCGATCGTCTCGTGACGTCCTCGATCGCGGCTGCGACGAGTCGGGCGTCGCGGGTCAGGACCCGGGTGTGTTCGCTGTTCGTGGTGCCGAAGACGGTCACGTGGTCGTTGCGGGCGGCGGCCTTCGCGACGGCGGCGCGGATGGCGTGGTCCTGCCGGCCGGTGGCACCGGGGAGTTCACCGTGTCCGACGACGAACGTCGTCGGACAGGGCAGGGCCGCGAGGTCGGCTTCCAGGCGGCCGTTGACCTCGTCCGTTCCGATGACGACGTCGGCGGCCTGCAGCGGGGTCATTCGGGTCGAGCGTCCGAGGAGGCCCAGGACACGTGCGAGCGGTCCGGGACGGTGGAACCGCGCACGTACGCGCCGGCTTCCTGTCTCGTCCAGCAGTGTGAGGGGGTAGGCGCCGTCGACCAGTACGAGCCCTGCGATCAGGTGGGGGTATTCGACGGCGCAGCACACGGCGAGGGTCGCTCCGTGGGACCAGCCGACCAGGATCGGCCGGTCGAGCCCTGTCGCTTCGATCACGCGGTCGACGTCGTCGATCTGCGCCCGCAGGGAACAGTCCGCGGATGTGCCCGAGCGTCCGCGTGCCCGGGCGTCGAAGGTGACGGTCCGGTGGGTCCCGCCGAGACGGGCAAGGACGTGCCGCCAGCTGTGCTGGGTGGCGAAGCCCCCGTTGAGGAACAACAGTGGCGGCCCCGCGCCGGGAGTGTCGATGCCGCGAAGACGCGTATCGGGGGCGTCGACGGTGAACTTGTGTGACATGGAGGGGCTTTCGTGACTGGGGAAGGGGACAGGGGTGTCGCGTCAGTGACCGACGGCGGTCACACCCGGCGCGCGCTCCTGACGGCCAGAGAGGTGAGCAGGGTGAGGGCGGCGCCGAGGGCGAGGACACCGCTGAGGGCCAGGTGATCGGCCACGACTCCGCCGGCCAGCGCACCGAGGGCGATGGCCAGGTTGAACATCGCGGTGTTCAGCGCCGTCGCGGCCTCGGCCGATGCCGGAGCCGATGTGAGGATCCAGGTCTGCACGCCGACGGGGACTCCGCCGAAGGCCAGTCCCCACAGGACCAGCAGGATCGCTCCGCCGACCGGGGTGCGGCCCGCGAGAGGGAACACCGCCAGGACCAGGGCGAGTGCGGTGGCGATGGTGACGACGGTGGCCCGGACGTTTCGCTGCGCCGCCGCGCCGGCGAGGAAGTTGCCGATGATGCCGGCCACGCCGAAGCCGAGCAGGAGCGGGCCGGTCATGCCCGCGTCGAACCCGGAGACGTCCCTGAGGATCGGGCCGACGTAGGTGAAGGCGGCGTAGTGCCCGCTCACCAGGAGGAAGGTGGCGAGGATGCCGGCACGCACGACGGGGTTGCGGAACTGCTCCGGCAGCGTGCGCAGCCGCACCGGCCGCTCCGGGGGCAGGGACGGCAGGAGCCAGAGCAGCGCGGCGAGGACGAGGACGCCGAGTGCGCCCACGGCGGCGAAGGCGACGCGCCAGTGCGCGAGCGCGCCGATCAGCGTTCCGGCCGGGACGCCCAGGACGTTGGCGGCGGTCGCCCCGCCGAAGACGATCGACACGGCACGGGGGACATGACGCTCCGGAACCAGGCGGACGGCGAGTCCCGCCGCCAGCGCCCAGAAGCCGCCGATGCTGACGCCGATCAGGAACCGCGATGCCAGCAGGACCGCGAAGTCGGGCGCCAGGGCCGACAGCGCGTTCGCCGCCACCATCAGGACGATCAGACCGAGCAGGACGGCCCGGCGGTCAGCGCGTCGTATCGCGACGGGAAGCAACGGTGCGGTGACGGAGGCGACCAGTCCGGGGACGGTCACCATCAGCCCCGCCGTCCCCTGGGAGACGGCGAGGTTCTTGCCGATCGGGGCGAGGAGTCCGACGGGCAGGGACTCGACGGTGACGAGGGCGAAGGTGCCGACAGCCATGGCCACGACGGCGAGCCAGCTCCTGAGAGGGACACGGTCCCTGCCCTTCGACAGCGGCGGGAGGGAGGTGGTGACGCTCATGGGTGCTCCAGGCGGGTAGGGGTCCGGCCGGAAGAGCCGGACGGGAAAGGGGGGTTCAGGCGGCGGCGAGGCCGTCGGGTTCGATGGCGGTGGTGTCCTGGGCGACGGAGATGCGCCAGCGCCCCTCGGACTTCGTCAGGACGTACAGGGAGGTGTCGGACGCGGCAGGGGGGAGCGTGGCCACGAGGGAGGCCCAGCGGCGCACGTTCGCGCTGGAGCCGCGGCATCCGCTCGCCGTACCCGGGGTGTCGGGCCGGCGGAGCAGGTCGTCGAGGAGCTCCCCGTCGCGGGTCACCGGCCGCTGCCTGATCTTGACGGCGGCCACATCGGGGCGCAGGAAGTGGATGTACTCGGTCTCGTACGTGGAGGTCAGCGGCTGATCGGCCGTGGCGGGCAGCACCCGGCGGCAGAACGCGCCGATCTCCTCGATGCCGGCCACGGGGGTCCCGTACGGGAGCGACCACAGGGCATCGGGCCGGAACAGCTCGACGAACGCGTCCGGCAGCGCGTTCTGCTGGGCGTGCTCGACCTCGGCGACCAACGCCACGACGGCGTCCACGTCCTCCGGGGGCATGTCCACGCCGGCGAGTCGTGGCTTCATCGGTGGTCTCCTCATGGGTGTCTCGGTTCTGGTGGTCGAAACCGGCCGGTGCACGGCGGTCGTACGGGTGCCAGGGCGGCGGAGAGGCCCGAAGGCCGCCGGGGACCGCGTCGTGACAGCTCCGCCCGACCCGGCACGGCACCTCTGGCGGGCGCGAGGCCGCGCGGGCTGAGCCGTCGAGGTTCACGGCCCGGCTGTGCCGGCCGGTGGGCACGGCAAGCGATTCCGGCTGTGCCGACCGGTGGGCACGGCAAGCGGTTCCGGCTGTGCTGGCCGGCGGGCACGGCATGCGGTCCCGCCTCCAAGGCCTGTCCGGCGGATCATGGCCGGGGCCGCGGCGTATCCGCCCCTGATCCGCCGGACAGGCCCTAGCGCCAGCCGGCCGCCGGCCCGAGTCCCGGCAGTCGTATGTCGTAGGGGCGGGCGTGGATGTCGTGCCACTGCCGTGTCCGGAGCGGCGTCCACGAGCGGCGGGGCCTGTCCCTCTCGTTCTCCGGGTGCGGCGGCTCGGCCCGGGCGGAGGGCGCTCCCGGCACGGTCCACCCGGTGGAGGGCGTGAGCGGCCCGGTCACGACGCCCCCTGCTCCGTGCCGCGGACGGTGCCGTCGTGGCCGATGCGGACGCTGCGGCCCCACGCGCCCGCGTGGGCGTGCAGGATCGCCTCGACGGCGGCATGCGTCTCCGCACCTGCCCAGTCGCGCTGGAGCTCGCCGAGCAGCTGGAGCCAGGTGAGCGGGACGCCACCGGCCTGCGTGATGCGCTGGAGGCCCAGCTGGTGGGCCTGCGCGCTGGTGCCGCCGGAGGCGTCGGCGACGACGTACACCTCACGCCCCTCCTCCAGCGCGGACAGCGCGGGCAGGACGACGCCGACCTCGGACCACAGACCGGCGATGATGATCTGCCGGCGGCCGGTGGCCAGCACCGCGTCCCGCACCCGCTTGTCGGCCCAGGCGTTGACGAGGGTGCGGCAGATGATCCGCCGGTGCGGGAAGACGTCGGTGAGCTCGGTGAGGAGCGTCCCTCCGAACTCCTCCGGGGCGAGACCGGTGAGAACGGTCGGGACGCCGAACGCGTTTGCCGTCCTGGCCAGCCCCGCCACGTTGTTGCACAGCGCCTCGCGTTCACCGGGGGTACCGCCGGCCATCATCCGAGGCTGGTGGTCGATCAGGACCAGCACGCTCTCGTGCGGGCTGAGCAGGGTCTTGTACGCATGCGAGGTCATCGGTGTCTCTTTCCGTGCCGGGAGGATCGGTGGGTGCGGCGACAGGAAAGAGCTTCTGATGAGGCGGCCCGCACGGTGACGACGTGATCGCGTGATCGCGACGGCGGGGTCACGTGATCCCTAAGGCCGCCCGCGGGGGGTTCTGGTGAGACCGCGTTCGGCGGACGTGATCGCCGGAGGGACCTCATCGGTGAGAGGGGTTGTCCAGCGGCGGGATGCACGTGACATCAGGCCTGGGGGCGGCTCGGCCTCGGCAGCCCGGCTCGGCCTCGGCGACCCCCGGCCTCGGCGTGATCCGCCCGCCCGGTCAGGACCCGCCGACGGGACCCCCCTCGGTGACGTCCGCGCCCGGCGTGCCCGTCTCGGCCAGGTGTACGGCCGTCAGGCGCGCGAGCTCGACCCGGCTCGAGACGCCCAGTTTGGCGAAGACGTTGCGCAGGTGGGCGTCCACGGTGTGGCGGGACAGGAACAGCCGGTTGGCGACCTGGCGGTTGGTGAGTCCGTCGGCCACGAGCCGTACCACCCGCATCTCCGACGGTGTGATCGCACCCCAGCCTTCCGCCTGCCGGTCCGCCGACCGCGGCATCCTGCGGTGTACGCCCAGCGCGCGCAGTTCCTGTCGAGCCCGCCCCGCGCCGCGCCGGGCGCCCGCGGTGCTGTAGAGGGTGAAGGCCTCTTCCCACAGGGCCAGGGCCTCGTCACGGTCCGCGGTGACCTTCGCCGCGTCTTCCAGGGCTGCGGCCAGGGCCAGGGGGCGCGGGGCCGAACGCCACAGCCCCACCACCCGCCGCAGCCCGCCGGGGCTGCCCGACAACAGCGCGTCGACGTGCACGGCGGCGGCCTGGGCCGACGCCAGCCGCGGGCTGCGGACGGCGAGCAGCCGGGACGCCTCCGCCGCGCGCTCGGCCTGCTCGGGCAGCCCCGCCCGCAACGCGATCCGCACCAGCTCCGGCCCGAGTCCGGGCTCGTAGCACAGGGGGCGGATCCAGTCGGGCAGGATCGCCCACAGCCCGTCGCCGGGGTCGGCGGCCTCCTGGTCGCCGGCTGCCTGCGCGTCGCGCAACAGCACCTCCGCCAGCAGCAGTTCGTCGACGGCGACCCGCACCCCGCCCTCCGCGAACCGGTGCGCGGTGGTGAGCAGGGCCCGGGCGGAGGCGAGGTCGTCGCGCCAGATCGCCAGGCGCGCCAGCAGCGCGCGGGTCGCCTGGGCCGTGGGAGGAGTGCCCAGGGCGAGGGCGCTGTTCAGCGTCGCCTCGGCCTCGGCGGTGGCCTGTGCGAGCCGTCCCGCGGCCAGCCACAGCCGCGAGCGGTGACCACGAAGCCGGGGTACGGCCCAGGGCACGCCGAGCTGTTCGGCCTCCCGCTGCCCCAGGTCGAACGCGGCCTCGGCCTCGGCGAAACGCTCGGAGACGGCGAGGGCCTCGCCGAGCCATCTCCGGGGCGCGTGCCAGCGCGCCTCACCGCCGCTGTGCTCGGCGACGGCGGTCGCCCGCTCGGCGAGGACCACGGCCTCCTCGACCCGCCCGGCCGCGAGAGCGGCCCGCGAGCGGGCGGTGTACCCCGACGTCACGGCGGCCGGCACCCCTGCGGCTTCGCCCAGCCGGACCGCTTCGTCCCCGGCCGCGTCGGCGGCCGCGCAGCCCGGGTCCTCGCCCGCCGCGAGTCCGCCGTCGACGAGGGTGTGGGCGCGCAACGACCACAACTGCGCCTGATTGACCGGGGGGACGCCCTCGTCGGCCAGGGCGAGGTCCACCAGCGTGAGGACCTCGGGAGTCCGACCGGCGAACTTCAGGGCCGCCGCGACACCGTGCCGTACCGTGGCCAGGGCGGTCGGATCCGGCGCCGCAGCGAGCTCGGCCTCGCCCAGTTCCATCGCCTCGTCCATGCGCCCGCTGAACGACAGGGCGGCCAGCGCCTTGCAGACGTGGTCGGGACGGTCCGGGTCACCGGGGTCGCCGAGCTCGACCAGCCGGATCAGCAGATCGGCGGCGGTCCCCGGCGCGGCGCCCACGATGCTGTCGGCCGCGTCCCGCAGGACCCGCAGCGCCTGCGCGTCCCCCCTCCGGGCCCCGAAGGCGACGTGCGTCGCCGACTCGGCCGCCGGTCTGCCCTCGGCGGCCAGCACCGAACCCGCCTCGCGGTGCAGCGCGTGCTTCACGGGCGTCGTGAGGTTGTCGTACACGACCTGCCGGATCAGGTCGTGCCGGAACCTGAGCAGCGGGCCCTCCGCGACGAGCTGCCCCTGCGCGACGGCCTCCTCGGTGGCTGCGGCCATCTCCCGTACCGGCACGCCCATCACCCCTGCGGCCTCGTGCACCGTGAACGGCCGCCCCAGGACCGCCCCCGCCTCGGTCAACTGCCTGGCGGCGGGGGACAGGTGACGCCACCGGCGAGCCACCCGGGCCCGGAATCCGTCGGGCAGCGCACCGGGCGTGACGCGGGCGACGCCGTCCTCGACCAGCACCCGCCCCTGCTCGCGCAGCGCCCACAGCAGCTCCCGCAGGAGGAACGGGTTCCCGGCCGCACCCGCCACCCAGTCCCGCAGCCCCTTGCCGGGGCGGGCACCGAGCGTGTGCGTCGCCAGCTCCTCCACGGCCTCGTCGGACAGCGGACCGACAGCCAGGGACCGGGCGCCGTCCTCCACCAACCCCTCGACCGCGGTGCGCATCACGGACGCTTCCGGCAGGGGCCGCCCCGCGAGCACCCACAGCACCCGGGCGTCGGAGAGCGCGGGGACCAGGGAGCGGACCACCAGGGCCGTGACCTCATCCGCCCATTGCACGTCGTCCAGGACGATCAGCAGCGGCCGGGAACGGGCGTACGCGGCGATCCGCTCGCTCAGCAGGGCCGTCTGCCGGTACGGGACGGCCGACCGCGCCGCGAGCTCGGCCCGGTCGGCCTCGTCGAGCACCGGCACGGTGCCACTGCCGAGGGCGGCCACCAGGGTGCCCAGAGGAGAGAGCCGGTCGAGTTCGGCGGCCCTCCCCTCGGCGACGGCCACGCCCCGCGCGGCGGCCTCCCGCGCCGCTTCGGCGAGCAGACGCGACGTACCTATGCCCGCCTCACCGGACACCGCGAGACACTGGCCCGCTCCCGCCACGGCCGCGTCGACGGCCGCCGACACGATCTGAAGAACCTGCCGACGTCCCACCAGCGGAGCCGGTTCCCGGTCCCGGCCCGGCGTGCCCACCATGTGCGTTCCCCCTCGCGCAGGGCCGGTACGCCGGCCGATGCCTATCGGTCCATGATCAACGGGGCGGAAGGAAATCACCAAGCAACAGAAGGAGGCCGGCCGCGGGGATCAGCCGCCGGACGTCTCTGCGCCGACCCGACGGCGCCCTCCCGCAGGGGCGACCGCCGCGTCCGCTCCCGCGACATCCGCCGGATGCTCCGGCAACAGGTCGTCCCACACCGGCAATCACGAACCGTACAGCTGGACTCGCCCCGCGGGTCGGGCGAAGAACCGGATGCGCGGGTGCGCCCGAACTTTCGCCGCGCCGGTGTGCCGGGTGGCGGCGCCGTACAGGTAGGTCTCGACGAACGACGTACCGGTACGCGGGCACGGCATCGGACAGCAGCGGCCGGATCCGCGACCAGGCCCCGTCCGCGCCGACCGGCAGGTCCGCCGCCTCCAGGGCGAGCTGTCCGTTGCAGCCGTGGACGTCGAGCATCCCGCCCTGCGCGCGCCCGGCCACGGCGCCTCATACGGGTCCTGACCGCTGCGGCACAATCGGAGTCGACGAGACGGTCATCGGTGGGGGTGGAACGTGGGGCTTTTCGGTGCGCGGAACCGACGTAAGGGCATACCGAACGATCCGGGGCTGCTGGCCGCGGCTGCCGAGAATCCCGGTGGCAGCGTTGCCGAGATCGACCCGACGTACATCGACGACCCGAACGGCTACGTACCTCCCGAGGCGATCCGCGGCGCGTGGGTGGTCGATGGCAGCGGGAGACTGACCGGTGAGTACCAGGAGAATCCCCGTCACGGGGTGCCGCAGGACGACTTCGGCAAGCTCACTGATCCCGATCACTGGCTCGGCTGGCTCGGCGATGACCCCGCGAGGGCCGTCCGGGAAGGCATCGAGGAGTCCCTGCGCGCCCAGGTGGCAGACGCGGTGGTCGAGTGGGTGAAGATCCTTGAAACGCCCCGGTTCCTCACGGGTGGCCGTCCACGGTCTGACGACGACCAGGTCGTCCTGGTGACCCGCGCGGCACTCGCCGCACCGTTCGCGTTGTCCGTGCGGACAACGCGGCACGGGCGTTCCGTCCTGCTGGGGGTGTTCTCCTGGGCGGCGGTGAACCTCTCACGGCCCGCAGTACGGAAGGACCGGCATTGGTTCGATCTGGGCGTCGGGCTGGAGTGGGCCGGTGAACGGCTCCAAGAGCGGATCTACGAGATCGACGACGAGGACGACACCACCGAGCGGTAGAAGCGGTGGAGACGGGTTCGCCCGGCAGGTCCGGCAGCCGCACTCCGTGGGGCGCGGGCTTCCGGGGCCGGCTGTGGAAGGGAGGATCGCCGTGTCGCAGGAGGCGCGCGATGCCAGGTTGGGTCTGACGGGCTTGACCGGGGTGGAGAGAGAAGCTCGTATACGGCTGCTGACGGAGCGGATCGAGCGGGAAGCGGCCGTGGCGAGGGCCGCACTGCGGGCACAACGACGCGACAGGGACGCGGCCTCCGCGGCGTCTGTCTCGGCGCGCAGCACGGCAGAGGACGAGGACACGGCCGTCTGAGTCGACCTGGGCTGCGGCCGACACCAGCAGCCCGGGGGATGCGGCCCGGGCGCGAAACGGACTTGCTGTGCTACCAGCACAGCTCGAAGCCGAGCCGGAGCAGGATCCGTGCGCGCTCCGGATCGAGCCAGACCCGCAGGGGGCGTCGTCGGGACGGATAAGCCCCTGCCGTCCTGATGGGCGTCGTTCCGGGGAACTCGGAGTGTGGCGCGGCTGTCGGGAGGCCTCTCCGGCTGGGCCGCGTAGGGGTGGAGCGGCCCTATGCGGGCATACGACATGTCCGACGTCTCAACCGCTGCGACCGGAGGCCTCGTTCCCGCGCGAGCACACCGCCTACGTGAAACCCGCCGCGGGCTTCCGCATCAACGAGGGCACCGCCCACGCCTACGTACAGAGCGTGATCAGAGTCCTCGTCTCCAGAGCGCCGTCCCTGACTCGGACACTGCGCCGCGCCCCGGCCGCACCGTGGACATCACCAAGGACGCCCTCACCCCCAAGAGGCAACGCTGACTTCTTCACAGCGCCACGTGTGCACGTTCTCGAACGAGAAGGAGCTGCCCAGCCAGAGGGTGCGGACGTGGTCCGGTGGGCGGGACCGGTCCCGCCCGGTACGGCAGCAGAGCCCTGCCCCATGCGGTGCCGCCTTGCGGCGGCGGTGCGTCAGCTCTGTGCGGGTTCGTCGCCCGCCCGCTCGGCGCCCTCAGCCACGCCGGTCTTCTCGCGCATCTTGCGGACCAGCTCCGCCTTCTTGTCCGCTGCATTCCGACGGTCGAGGTTGCGGTGCGGGCCGTTGTTCTGCCGTTCGGCGCGGGACAGCTTCTTGCGCTGGCCGCCGCCCTGGCCCACGGGGTTGTTGATGTTCTTGCTGTCGGTCACGGGTTCTCCCGGTAATGGTGTGAAGTGGTCTACGGATTCGTCGGTGGGGGACGGGCGGCGACGTCGAAGAACGTCAGCAGAGGCCCATCACGTGCTCACTCGTGAATCGGTTTCTGGAAGAACATGACAAAGACGTTACCCGGTTCCGTCGGCCCCGCACGCCAACCTTTGCGCCGCCCGGCACCGGCCGGGCCTTCGGCGAGCGCCCGGGACAGCCGGTTCCTTCCGTTCCGGGAATCTCAGTCCCTGTCGGCCCCACCAGTGGCGCCGTTCGCCCGGGGCAGGTCCAGAGGGGCGTTACTGGGCCGCTGCGGGCGCTGTCAGCGGTTGCGATCACCCTGCCAGTCCCGGGCGGTCGCCATTCGCTACGACAAGCACGGTTACGTCTTTCTCAGCACCGCCACCGCCACCGCCGCGGCCGTCGCGATCTGGCTCCGGGCATGCACTGCTACGCGACCCAGCAGTAGACGCTCTGGTTCTGGCGCCGGGCGCTGCTGACAAGAGCAGCGAGACCACCCACGATCGCGTCGGCGATCTCAGTGTCGATGACCTCGCCGTCCTCCGCGCGCGACCGGGTCCACGAGGCAGCGACGTTACGCAACCCGGAGTGCCCTGCGTCCGCGAGTGCAGTGGACAGCCGCAGTGAGATCGCGAAGACGACGTATCCGTCGTTGTCCTGGCTGGCGACGATGCGAGGTTCACCGGCCTCGACGAGTTCCTCGAAGCTGCCGCCGGCTTCGGCGTATCCGTCGGCACCGCCCACGCCTACGTCCAGGCCGTCGTCGAGTACCTGTCCCGAAGGGCGCCCGGTCTCCTGCGTGTCCTGCGCGAGGCCGATCCGGACTACGTCCTGCTCGACGGGACGCTCGCCGAGTGCGACCGCGTCGGCGGCAGCCGGGCCGACTTCTCCCAGAAGCACCGCCGTCACGGAGTGAACGTGCGGGTCGTGGCCGATCCCGCGGGCAACCTGCTGTGGATCTCACCCGCGTTGCCCGGCCGTACCCATGACCTGACCGCGGCCCGCACCCACCGCGCCATCCGGATCTGCGAACGCCAGGGCGTTCCCGTCCTCGCCGACCGCGCCTGCATCGGAGCCGGCCCCTGGGTGACCACGCCGATCAGGCGGCCTCCTCGCCGGGACCTCACCACGACCCGGCGGACGATCAACCGGGCCCTGTCAGCGGCACGAGCGCCGGTCGAACGCAGCATCGCGAGGCTGAAGTCCTGGCGCATCTTCCGCCGGGCCCGCTTCAGCCCCAACCGCATGACCGTCATCGCCGCCGTCATCCTCACTCTGAAGCGGCAACGCTGAAAATGCTCACTCGTTCGGAGGACGGACCAATCCGCCCAGCGGGGGCCGCCGAATGCCGGGTGTGAGCAGCTTCCG
Source organism: Streptomyces sp. NPDC021012 (assembly GCF_044333355.1). Classification (NCBI taxonomy): domain Bacteria; kingdom Bacillati; phylum Actinomycetota; class Actinomycetes; order Kitasatosporales; family Streptomycetaceae; genus Streptomyces; species Streptomyces sp. NPDC021012. The sequence goes on along the minus strand of NZ_JBIRQU010000013.1, from coordinate 17,619 downwards.
CAGCAGACTCGTCCGCGCCGCGCTCGGCGCGTCGGTCGGGATCCTGGCCGCGTTCACGGCTCTGGCCGTGGCCGAGCTGGTGTCCGGACTGGTGAGGCCTGGGACAGGGCCGGTGGCCGTCGTGGGCGGTGCGGTGATCGACCGTACTCCCGCTCCGGTGAAGGACTTTGCGATCCGCACCTTCGGAGAGAACGACAAGAGCGTCCTGCAGTTCGGGATTCTCGCGGTTCTCGCCCTCATCGCCGTCGCCCTGGGCATCCTCGCCACGTCGCATCGGCGAGCGGGAGCCGCAGGCGTGCTGCTGTTCGGGATCATCGGAGCGGCAGCCGCCCTCGGTCGACCCGACTCCACCGGCATCGGCGACGTACTTCCCTCTGCCGCCGGAGCACTGGCCGGAGCCTTCGTCCTCTGTCTCCTTGCCGCGAAGGCCGTAGAGGTACCCGACCCGGCCGGCGCGGGCGGGGAGGAGGGCGTCGGCGGATCGAGCCGGCGTGGTCTTCTCGCTGCGGCCGGTGTGACGGCCGCGGTGGCAATCTCGGCCGGTGCACTGGGCAGGTTCTTCACCGACCGGCAAGGTCAGGGAGCCGTCGCGTCCCGAGACGGGCTGGTCTTGCCCACGCCCGCCTCCCCGGCTCCCGCCGTCCCGGTCGGCGTCCAGTCGAAGGCCCCCGGCATCAGCGCCTTCACCACTTCCAGCTCCGACTTCTACCGCGTCGACACCGCCCTGACCGTGCCCAGGATCGACGCCAGGACCTGGCGGCTGCGCATCCACGGCAGAGGCGTCACGAGGCCCCGCACCTACACCCTCGACCAGCTCCTGGCCCGCCCCCTCATCGAACGCGACATCACCCTGACCTGTGTCTCCAACGAGGTCGGCGGCCCCTACATCGGCAACGCCCGCTGGATCGGCGTCCCGCTCGCCGACCTGTTGAAGGAGGCCGGCGTCATCCCCCCGGCGCGGGGAGGCAAGGCCGATCAGCTTGTGGCGCGCTCGGCGGACGGCATGACGCTCGGCTCTCCGGTCGAGGACGTCATGGACGGCCGCGACGCGATGCTCGCCGTCGGCATGAACGGCGAACCCCTGCCGTTCGACCACGGCTTCCCCGTACGGATGCTCGTCCCCGGCCTCTACGGATACGTGTCAGCCTGCAAATGGATCACCGACATCGAGCTGACCACGTTCGAGGCTTACGACCCGTACTGGGTGAAGCGGAAGTGGGCGCGCAGGGCGCCGATCAAGACACAGTCCCGCATCGACACCCCCAAGCCCTTCGCCCGCCCGGCCGCCGGCACGGTCACCATCGCAGGCGTCGCCTGGGCGCAGCGCCGAGGCATCACCCGGGTCGAAATCCGCATCGACGACGGCCCGTGGCAGGACGCGGACCTCGCCGCACAGGCCGGCGTCGACACGTGGCGCCAGTGGTCCTACCGCTGGGACGCGACTCCCGGCGGCCACCACATCACCGTCCGCGCGACCGACGGCACCGGCCTCGTCCAGACCGAACAGCGCACCCGGACCATCCCCGACGGAGCGAGCGGCCGGCACAGCGTCTTCGTCACCGTCACCTAGACCACCCGGTCGGCAAACCGTGGCCGGGCCACACGACCAACCACGTCAACACCCGCGTAAGAACAGCATTCCGAAGGAGCAATCGATCATGAATGGCATGAAGATCCGCCGCACCGCCATCGCCGTGACCGCAGCAGCCCTGCTGCCCCTCTCCCTGGCCGCGTGCTCGGACTCCGGCAGCGACACCAAGGCCGCACCGTCGAGTGCGGCGGACGACCAGGCCCAGACCAGCGCAACGCCCACCGGGGACACCATGAGCGACGACCAGCCCTTCGGCCCCGCCTGCGCGGGCGTGCCCAAGGAGGGCGCGGGCTCCTTCGACGGCATGGCGAAGGACCCGGTCGCCACCGCCGCGTCCCACAACCCGGCCCTGTCGACCCTGGTCGCCGCCGTCAAGCAGGCCGGCCTCGTCGACACCCTCAACAACGCCGAGAACATCACGGTCTTCGCGCCGACGAACGACGCCTTCGCGAAGATCCCGAAGGCCGACCTGGACAAGGTCCTCGCGGACAAGGCCACGCTCACGAAGATCCTCACGTACCACGTCGTCGGCCGGAGGCTGACGCCGGAGCAGCTGCAGAACGGCTCCTTCGAGACCCTCCAGAAGGGCATGATCACAACGAAGGGCTCCGGCCAGGACTACACCGTCAACGACACCGCCAAGGTCGTCTGCGGCAAGGTGGAGACCGCCAACGCCAACGTCTACATCGTCGACACCGTCCTCATGCCCAAGTAGTCCGGAGCACGGGACGGGGGAGCTCCGAGGAGCCCGAGGACGAGACTGCTTCAGTCCGAGGAGCCCGAGGACAGGACCGCTCCGGCAAATCCCTGCAGGGGGCGCGCGCCGTCAGGCCGCGCCCCCTGCAGGTCGTACGGGATCGTACGGGCAGCCCGCGCCCCCGGGGCCGGCGCGCCCTGCAGGGAGCCGGTCGCCCGGTGTTCCCCGCACACGTGCCTTCCGGGGGCCCACAGCGTCCCCCGGAAGGCCGGGTGGGGCCGGGTATCGCCGGCAGTGGAGCGTCGGCGACCGTGACGCGGTGTACGGGTTCCCAGTCGCCCGTGTCCGGGCCGTACACGTCGCCGAGCGCCCGCAGCACCGCGTCCGTGTCCGACGGGCCGGGGGAGCCGGGCACGGAGGTGGACGTCGCGGAGCGTGCGCTGTTCGTCCGCCCAGGCGGCGAACTCCTCGGGGCCGACCAGGAAGCCGCGCGGCGGCAGCACGGTGACGTTGCCGAGTGATCGGACGAGACGCAGTGCCGCCCGATCGGGTGAGGCGGCCGTGAGGTGACCGCCACCCGCATCCGGCGTACCCGTGTCCTGAGAAGTACTGAGGGCACGCACCGAGACGTCGGCCCCGTAACACCCTCTCCTCATCGGAGGCCCCCATGCCCCGTTCCCCGGAACCCCGAGGCCGTGTCGCGGTCGTCACCGGCGCCGCCCGAGGGCTCGGCGCCGGACTGACGCGACTGCTGGCCGCGCGCGGCATGCGCGTGGCCCTGCTGGGGCGGGAGCACGCCAGGCTCGCCGCCGTCGCCGTGACGCTCGGCACCGAGAGCCACGTCGTGGAGGTCGACGTCACCGACGACGCGGCGATGGAGCGGGCCGCCGAGGAGGTGACGCGGATCCTCGGCCCCCCGTCGGTCGTCATCGCCAACGCGGGCGTCGCGGAGGGCGGCCCCTTCGAGAGCTCCGACCCCGAGACCTGGCGCCGTGTCGTGGAGGTCAACCTGGTCGGCAGCGCCATCACCGCGCGGGCCTTCCTGCCGGGGCTGCGGGCCACCCGGGGCTACTTCCTCCAGGTCGCCTCCACCGCCGCCTTCGGCGCGGCCCCGATGATGAGCGCGTACTGCGCGTCCAAAGCGGGGGCCGAGGCCTTCGCCCGCTCCCTGCGGGCCGAGGTGGCGCACCTGCGCGTCGGCGTGGGCGTGGCGTACCTGCACTGGACCGACACCGACATGGTCCGCGACGTCGAGCGCCACACGGTCCTGCGCGAACTGCGTGGACACATGCCCGCCCCCGCCCGCCGCGTGTATCCGGTGGACCGGGTCGCGTCCTGGCTGGTGCGGGGGATCGAGCGGCGCCGCGCCTCTGTCTACGCCCCGCCATGGCTCCGGCTCGCCCAGGCCGGGCGGCCGTTCTTCCCCGTCGCGGTGGACCTGCTCTCCCGCCGCGAGCTTCCCCGGCTCCTGAAGGAGCACTCTTTCGAGCAGACCGGTCTGCTGGGCACGGGCGGCCACATCGAGGAGAAGCTGATCGACCGCTCCGCCGCCCAGGCGGCGACCAGCCCCGACCGCGGGCACCCGGCTTCCTGAACGGCGCCGCCAAATACCCCCGTCGCGGACCTCTTCGCAGTCAGTCCGCATCCGTCGCGTGTGGATCGGGGGAAGGGACGGTGACCGGTCGGCCGACACCGCCTCACGAGGGTCGGTGACGGGAGCCCGGTGCCTCCGTGGTCGAACACGTCTCGATCATCGAGGTAGTTGATTGCTGAGACATTTCTGGGGGAGTGCTCCATGTTCACGCCCGCGCGCTCGGCGAGCAGACTGCTGCCGCTGCTGGTGCTCGTCGTCTGGCTCGCCGTCGGAGGAGGGCTCGGCCCGTACGCCGGCAAGCTCGGCGAGGTCGCCACCAACGACCAGGCCGCCTTCCTGCCCCGCGGTGCCGAGTCGACCCAGGTCCTCAAGGCCCAGGAGGCGTTCCGCCAGGAGGAGACCCTGCCCACGCTGGTCGTCTGGACCACGGACGGCGGCGGCCGCGTCGACCCGGCCGCGCGGGAGAGCGCGAGCCGCGCGCTGGCCTCCCTGAAGGGCGCCGAGGGAGTGGTCGGCACGCCCTCCCCGGCCCTCCCCTCCGAGGACGGTGAGGCCCTTCGCGGCATCGTCCAGCTCCGTCCCGACCTCGGCGAGGAACTCCCCGTGGCCCTGGACGAGGTCGAGGCGGCCGTCTCCGCCGTACCGGGGACCGAAGTGTGGCTCGCGGGCCCCGCCGCGACCCAGGCGGACCTCGGCGACGCGTTCTCCGGCATCGACGGCCTCCTGCTGGTCGTCGCGCTGGTGACGGTCCTGGTGATCCTGCTCCTGGTCTACCGGAGCGTCCTGCTGCCGCTGCTGATCATTCTCGGCGCCGTGTTCGCGCTCGGACTGGCCTGCGCCGTCGTGTACGTGCTCGCCGACCACGACGTCGTCCGGGTCGACGGTCAGGTGCAGGGCATCCTGTCCATCCTGGTCATCGGCGCCGCCACCGACTACGCCCTGCTGCTTGCCGCTCGTTACCGGGAGGAGCTCGGCGCCCGCGACGGCGACCGCGTCCCCGCGATGCGCGCCGCCCTCAGGCAGTCCTTCGGACCGATCGTCGCCAGCGCCGCCACCGTCGTGCTCGGCCTGCTCGCCCTGCTGCTCAGCGACCTCACCAACAACCGGGCCCTCGGCCCTGTCGGCGCCGTCGGCATCGTCTGCGCCGTGCTGAGCTCGGTGACGTTCCTCCCCGCCGTCCTGGTGCTGCTCGGCCGCGCCGCCTACTGGCCGACCCGCCCCAAGGCCACCGCCGACGGCGAGGCGGCCCACCCCGTCTGGCACAGGGTCGCAGGGCTCGTCGACCGCGCCCCCCGCAAGGTCTGGGCCGGCTCCCTGGCCGCTCTCGTCGCCTGCGCCGCCTTCTCCTTCTCGCTCGACTCCAAGGGCGTCCCGTTCGACGAGATCTTCGTCAAGGACGCCCCCTCCGTCGCCGCCCAGGCACGCCTGAGCGAGCACTTCCCGGGCGGCGCGGGCACCCCCGCCGTGGTCATCGCCGACGCCGACGCCGCGGAGAAGGTGCGGACGGCCGCGGCGGCCGTCCAGGGCGTCGACTCCGCGACGCTCTTCGCCGCCCCCGGCTCCGGCCGGCCGCTCGTCGCCGACGGCCGCGTCCGGATCGACGTCACCCTCACGGACGCCGCGGACAGCGACGCGGCCAGGGACACCGTCGTCGCCCTGCGCGGCACCCTCCACGCGGTCCCCGGCGCCGACGCCCTCGTCGGCGGGTCCACCGCCCAGAAGTACGACACCCAGGTGACGGCCGAGCGGGACCGGAATCTCATCGTCCCCGTCGTGCTCGCGATCGTCCTGGTCATCCTCGTCGGCCTGCTGCGCTCGCTGCTGCTGCCCGTGCTCCTGGTGGCCACGGTCGCGCTCGGTTTCCTCGCGACGCTGGGCGTCTCGGCCCTGGTCTTCGAGCACGTCTTCGGCTTCACCGGGACCGATTCCGCCGTGCCCTTGTACGGGTTCGTCTTCCTGGTGGCCCTCGGCGTCGACTACAACATCTTCCTCATGTCGCGCGTACGGGAGGAGACGGAGCTGTACGGCACCCGCGAGGGCCTGCGTCGGGGCCTGGTGGCCACGGGCGGGGTCATCACCTCGGCCGGCGTCGTCCTCGCTGCGACCTTCGCGGCGCTCGGCGTGATCCCGCTGGCGTTCCTCGTCCAGATCGCCTTCATCGTCGCCTTCGGCGTCCTCCTCGACACCCTCGTGGTCCGGTCGCTCCTGGTCCCGGCGCTGGTCCGGGACATCGGCCCCACGGTCTGGTGGCCGGGCGCCCTCCGCCACCGTCCTTGACCCACCGTCCCTGACCCCCGCCCGGCGGTCTCCGACCGCCCGGGGAAACGGCGCTCCCCCTCGGCCCCGTCAGGCCGAGGGGGAGCGCCACGTCGTCCGTCCTCAGGGCGGCGGCCCGGACACCGGACCCGGTGGGGGAGGGGTCAGGCCGGGAGGGCCAGCAGGAGCAGGGGCTGGGTCGTGGGCTGCCTCGAACCGCCTGCCGGTTCGAGGGTGAGCCCCACCCCCGTCGCGTCGGCCGGGTCGCCGTCGAGGAGGACGGTGCCGTCGGCGTGGATGAGCCCGGCGGGCCGCATGGTGCCCTTGTGGTCGAGCCACAGCTGGTACGTGTGGCCCTCCGCCGGGACCGGAAGCCCGGTGGCCGTGAACACCGCCCGGTTCTGCCGGTCCGACGAGACGACCGTGGCCACCGCGCCGTTGGCGGTCCGCCCGTGCACGGTCCGCGCGTCGGGCGCGGCCAGCACCCCGCTCACGGCCTCCAGCCGTTCTTCGGCCTGCCGGGCCTGCTGCCGCGCGGCCTCGTTCTCCTGGTGCTGCCAGGCGGCGAGGCCGGCGAACGAGACGGCGGCGACCAGGCTCGCGGCGAGCGCGAGCGGGACCGCCCTGCGCCTGACCACCTGGGCCAGGCTCGCCGCCGGGCCGACGGCGGGCACGCGGGGCGGCAGCTGGCGTACGCCCTCGACGGCGGCGAGCGTCCGCCGCTTGAGGGCCTCCGGCGGGGTCCGGCCGACGGCGCCCGCGAGCCGTGCGGCGGTCGCCTCGAACCCGCTCACCTCCCTGCGGCAGTCCTCGCAGTGCGCGAGGTGGGCGACGAACTCGTCCCGTTCGACGGCGTCGAGGGCGTGGAGGGCGTAGGCGGCCGTGAGCGCGTGGAGGTCGGAGTGGTGCTGCTGTGTCACGAGGTCACCCCCATGCAGTCGCGGAGGCGGATCAGTCCGTCGCGCATGCGTGTCTTGATGGTGGGAAGCGGGGTCTGCAGGCTCTGGGCGACCTCACGATAGGTCAGGCCCTGGTAGTAGGCGAGGGTCACGGCCTCGCGCTGGAGTTCGGTCAGGCCGCGCAGGCAACGGCGTACCCGCTCGCTCTCCAGCCGGGTCTCCACCTGCTCGGCGACCTCGTCGAAGGCGGTGGTGTGCTCCCGCGCCGCCCGGGCGTGCTCCCGGTCGGAGGCGGCCTGGGCCGACCGTACGCGGTCGACGGCCCGCCGGTGGGCGATCGTCGTCGCCCAGGTCGTCACGCTTCCTGCCGTCGGCTCGTAGCGGGCGGCCTGGCGCCACAGCTCGATCATGACCTCCTGGGTGACCTCCTCGGACTGGGCCCGGTCGCGCACCACACGGAGGACGACGCCGAAGACCAGCGGGGCGAGGGCGTCGTAGAGCGTGGAGAACGCCTGCTTGTCGCCCCTGGCGACCTCCCGCATCACTTCGGCCAGGTCGCCCCGCGCGTCGGCGTCGGAGGCACCGGCGGGGAGCGGCCGGGTCACCTGGCCGGCTCCGGGCGTCGGGACCGGACGGAGCCGCCGCCTCGAGCGGTCGTCCTCGGAGTGGGGAGCCATCGCATGCTGGTCCTTCGCGGTTCGGCGGGCCGGTGTCCGCCCTTTCGGCGGCCCGGCGGAGAGCCTGCGGACAGCTCCCCGGGATACTTCGGCGCGGACGCCCTCCCGGATGGGCCGGGAAGGTCACGATGTCGTCGCGGTGTCGGTGGCGCTGCGTCCTCCTCCGCGGCGGCACCCGTCCGGTGGGACCCATCCGCCGGGCGGTCGCTGCCGAAGGACCGGATGCGAGCAGCTTCCGGAACACCCTCGGCCCCTCGCGCGGGGCGCGCTCGGCGTCCCGGCGTTCGGGATCGTCGGCGCCGTCGCCGTAACCCTGGCGGCTCATCCGACTCGACAGGGCGGCCGTTGCCCGGCAGCGCGGCCGTTGATTACCCGGACGCGGTGGTCGCACCCTCCCCAGGGCCGGCCTGCTTCAGGGGGCTTCGCGGTACCACCTGACCTGCGGTGTTCCTCGCTCGCATCGATACACGGAGATTTCCGATGCGAAAACGATGCGAGTTGTGGGCGGGGAGGTGCCGGGCGGAACGTGAAGCGCACGGGGTCATCGAGGTCCCGGAGCCGCCGCTCTCGAAGCGCGTGCGGCACACCCGGTGGACGCCCGAGCCACCACCTGGAGGAGGAAGCGCCATGACCGCACACCGGCCGACCGGAGCCCCTGCCCCCGCCCCGCCCACGGCAGCCGTCACCGCGGATACCGCCACCGCCCGTACCGAGCCGACCGCGGCCACGGACGTCGCCGCCGCCACCGACGACCGGATCGCCCGGGGCCTGGTCGGCGGCGACGAGCAGTGCTTGGCCGTCGCCCACCAGCGCTGGGGCCGCCTGGTTCACACCCTCGCGACCCGCGCCCTGGGGGACCCCCGCGAGGCGGAGGACGTCACCCAGCAGGTGTTCGTCGCCGCCTGGTGCGGCCGGGCCAACTTCCGTCCCGAACGGGGCAGTCTGCCGGCCTGGCTCACCGGCATCGCCCGACGCAAGATCGCCGACGCCCTGACCGCCCGTACGCGGCGGACCGAACTCGCGGCGAGCCTCGGCGCGTCCCTGGAACACGAGAGCCGGGCACACGAGGAACCCGAGCGGGTCCTCGACCGGTTGGTCGTCACCCAGGAGTTGTCCCGGCTGCCCCACGTCCAGCGGGACGTCCTGGAACTCGCCTTCTTCGCGGACCTGACCCAGACCCAGATCGCCGACCGGACCGGCATGCCGCTCGGCACGGTCAAGAGCCACGCCCGCCGCGGCCTCCAGCGCATGCGGCACAGCCTCGAACTGGCCGGCGCCGGCGTAGGCCGCTGACCGACCCACCACGACCGACCCACCACGACCGACCCACCACGACCGACCCGCCACGGCCGATCCGCCACGGCCGGCCCACCACGGCCGATCCGCCACGACCGACCCACCGGAGCGCCCATCCGAGCGCCCGGTCGATCCGGTCCCGAATCCGTTCGCGATCCGACCCATCCGGCCGGCCGACGGCTCCGAACGACCACACGGCCCGACGGCCGGACAACCGAGCACAGCACACGACACGCCGTCGCCCCCGCACGGGAGCGCCGCACAAAGGGGATGGGAAACGATGAACGGACGCAGCGTCGCCGTGGTGGGGGCGGGGGTGGCGGGCCTCACCGCCGCCCACTACCTGTCCCGCACGCACGACGTGGTGCTGTACGAGTCGGACGACCGGCTCGGCGGCCACGCGCACACCCACGAACTGCCCGTCGCCGAGGGCGGGACGGTCCACGTCGACACCGGCTTCATCGTCCACAACGAGCACACCTACCCCCAGCTCCTGCGCCTCTTCCGCGAGTTGGGCGTCGCCACCCAGGACGCCGAGATGAGCATGTCGGTGCGCTGCGACGGCTGCGGCCTGGAGTACGCGGGCGCGCGGGGTCTCCGCGGCCTGCTCGGCGGTGGCAACGTCCGCCGGCGCAGGCACCTGCTGACGCTCGCCCACGTCCCCAGGTTCCACCGTGCCGCCCGCGGTCTGCTCACCGCCGACGACATGACCCTCACCTTCGGCGACTTCCTCCACGCCCACCGCTTCTCCGCCCACTTCGTCAGCCACTTCGCGATCCCCCTCGTCTCCTCCGTCTGGTCCTGCGCCCCCGACACGGCCCTGCGGTACCCCGCCGTGTACCTCTTCCGCTTCCTCGACCACCACGGCCTCCTCTCGGTGACCGGATCCCCGCAGTGGAAGACCGTCACCGGCGGATCCGCGGCCTACGTCGAACGCCTCGCCAAGTCGATCCCCTCCGTGCGGACCGCCACCCCGGTGCGCGCCGTGGTCCGGGGCGACGACCGTGCCACGGTCGTCACCGAGGACGGCGAGTCGGCCGAACACGCCGCCGTCGTGCTCGCGGTCCACCCCGACCAGGCTCTGCGGCTGCTCGCCGACCCCACCGAGCAGGAACGGCGGGTCCTCGGCGCGTTCACCTACTCCCACAACCCGACCGTCCTGCACCGCGACACGAGCCTGCTGCCGCGCTCGCCCCACGCCCGTGCCTCCTGGAACTACCTCCTGCCGTCCTGCACCGCCCGCCCGGGCTCCGTCCGGGTCAGCTACGACATGAACCGGCTCCAGCGGCTCCGCACCGGCGAGCCGCACGTCGTCACCCTCAACCCCGGCGACCGCGTCGACCCCTCGACCGTCCTGGCCCGCATGACGTACGAACACCCCGTCTACACACCGGAGTCGGTGGCCGCCCAGCGGCTCCTGCCGACCCTGCGCACGCCCATCACCGTCTACGCCGGCGCCTACCACGGCTGGGGCTTCCACGAGGACGGCTGCCGCTCGGGCGTCGAGGCCGCCCGCCACCTGGGAGCCAGGACGTGAAGCCCGCTGCCCCGAGACCGCCCCTCGTGCCGGCCCTGTACGAGGCGGAGATCGCGCACACCCGCGTCACCCCGCTCCGGCACAGGCTCCAGCACCGCACGTACATGTGGCTGGTCGACCTCGACGACCTGCCGGTCCTGCCGCGTCCGCTCCGGCCGCTCGCCCGCTTCGACCCGGCCGACCACTTCGACGGTGACGCCCCCACCCTCCGGGCCGGGCTCGACGCCCGCCTGGCCGCGCACGGCGTGCACGACGCGGACGGCCGGGTCCTGATGCTCGCCCACGCGCGCGTGCTGGGACACGTCTTCAACCCCCTCACCCTCTACTGGTGCCACGACCGGGCCGGCCGGCCCGTGTGCGTCGTCGCCGAGGTGCACAACACGTACGGCGGACGGCACACGTACCTGCTGCGTACCGACGCGGAAGGCCGCGCCGAAACGGCCAAGGACTTCTACGTCTCGCCGTTCCTCGACGTCGCCGGCACCTACCGGATGCGGCTGCCGCTCCCCGGCGACCGCCTCGACCTGACCGTCCAGCTCCGCCACACCGACGGCACCCGCCCCCTGACGGCCACCGTCCGCGGCACCCGGCGGCCCGCCGGCCCCCGCAGCCTCCTGGCGGCCACGCTCCGCCACCCGTGGTCGACCGCCGCCGTCTCCTTCGGCATCCGCCGCCACGGCGTCCACCTCTACCTCAAGGGCGTCCGCGTCCGGCCCCGCACCACCCCCACCCCGCAGGAAGGCACCCCGTGACCCTCTCGTCCCCACTGCCCGCCACCCACGAGGCCCAGGCCGGCCACGATGTCCACGGGGGCCGCGTCGAGGTCGACCCCGACCGCTGGCCGGACGTCGCCCGTGTGCCGCACGCCTCCGCCGTGCGCACCACCGTGGCCCGCCTCATCGTCGGACGCGCGCTCACCCGGCTGCCCCTGCGGGTAGGAACGGACGGCCGCACCACCGTCCCGGCGTCGCGGAACGGTGACGCCGGCGCAGTACCGACGCTCACGCTCCACGATCCCGAGGCCTTCCACCGACGGATCGCCGCCGACGGGCTGATCGGCTTCGGGGAGTCGTACATGGCCGGCGAGTGGGACGCCGACGACCTCGTCGGCGTCCTCACCGTCCTCGCCCGTCACGTCGACGACCTCGTCCCCGCCCCGCTGCACCGGTTCAGGGGCGCCTGGGTCCGGCGCAGGCCGCGCGCCGACCTCAACACCCCCGACGGGTCCCGCGAGAACATCCGCCGTCACTACGACCTCTCCAACGAGCTCTTCGCCCTCTTCCTCGACCCCGGACTCAGCTACTCGTCGGCCGTCTTCGACCCGCTCCCCGACACCCCCGACGTCCTCTCCGACGCGGCCTTCACCGCCGCCCAGCACCGAAAGATCGACCGCCTCCTCGACCTGGCGGAGACCGGCCCGGGCACCGAACTCCTGGAGATCGGCACCGGTTGGGGCGAACTCGCGATCCGCGCCGCGGCCCGCGGCGCCCGCGTCCGCACCGTCACCCTCTCCGAGGAGCAGCTCGCCCTCGCGCGCGACCGCGCCGCCCGGGCCGGCGTCGCCGACCGCGTCACCGTCGAACTCCTCGACTACCGCGCCGTACGCGGCCGTTACGACGCCGTCGTGAGCGTCGAGATGATCGAGGCCGTCGGCGCCGAGTTCTGGCCCGACTACTTCACCGCGCTCCGCCGCCTCCTCGCCCCCGGCGGCCGGGTCGCGCTCCAGGCCATCACGATGCCGCACGAACGGATGCTCGCCACCGCCCGCACCCACACCTGGATCAGCAAGTACGTCTTCCCCGGCGGCCTGATCCCCTCCCCGGAGGCCATCGCCCGCGAGTCCGCCGCCGCCGGGCTGCGCATCACCCACGACACCGGGTTCGGCGACCACTACGCGGAGACCCTCCACCAGTGGCGCGCCCGCTTCCGGCACGAGGAGGCCGCCGTCGCGGCCCTCGGTTTCGACCGCGTCTTCCGGCGCATGTGGGAGTTCTACCTCGCCTGGTCCGAGGCCGGGTTCCGCGCCCGCTACCTCGACGTCCGCCAGCTCCGGCTCACCGCCGACGACGCGGGCACGGCGTCCTCCTTCCCGGCTGACCGGTACGGGGAGGCGCCGTGAGTCCCGTCGACACCACGGCGCTCGGTTCCGTCCTGGCCGCCTCGGCCGCCGCCGCCCTCGCCGTCATGCTGGTGGCCTTCGCCGTCGGCACCGCCCGACGGCTGCACCGGATCGTCGACGTCGCCTGGGGGATCGCGTTCGCGGGCGTCGCATCGGTGTCCTGGTTCCTGGCGGACGGCCACGGCGACGACGTCCGGCGGAGCGTCGTCGCGCTCGCCACCGTCGTCTGGGGACTGCGGCTCGCCGTCCACATCGCCCGCCGCGGTCGCGGCCGCGGAGAGGACCCCCGGTACGCGCGCATGCTCGCCCGCGCCCGCAGACACCCCGCCCTCTACGCCTTGTGGAAGGTGTACCTGCTCCAGGGCGCCCTCGTCTGGCTCGTCTCCCTGCCCGTCCAGTTCGCGGTCCTGCTGCCCCGGCCACTGGGGGCGACCGCGTACCTCGGGCTCGCCGTGTGGGCGGCCGGCCTCGCCTGTGAGGCGGTGGGGGACCACCAGCTCGCCCGCTTCACGTCGGACCCGGCGAACCGGGGGCGCGTCATGGACCGGGGACTGTGGAGCTGGACCCGGCACCCGAACTATTTCGGTGACTTCCTGGTGTGGTGGGGCCTGTACCTGACGGCCTGCGCCACCTGGCAGACCGCCCTGCTCGCCCTGGTCTCCCCGCTCGTCATGAGCGGCCTCCTCATCTGGGGCAGCGGCAAACGGCTACTGGAGGCCCACATGAGGGACCGGCCGGGGTACGCGGAGTACCAGGCCCGGACGAGCGGCTTCGTCCCCCGACCGCCCCGCCCGTCCCGACAGCCCCGCCCGCGACGGACATCGGGCGCGCCCCGTCCCTGAGGCGTCCGGGGCCGGGGTCAGCCACCGGCCCCGACGGCGCCTTCCTCCTGGCCGACCCGCTCCTGGACGCCCTCGCCCTCCCCGTACAGCCGGGAGATCACGGCGAGCGCCTCCCGCAGGCCGGTGGGACGTACCGTGCCCGGCGCCGGCGTCCGGCCGAGCCAGCCCGGGCCCGCGAGGAGGACCAGGGGTGAGGTGCGCGCTCCCTGCATTCCGAACGCCGTCCGCGCGACGTGCCGGGCCAGGGCGTGGTTGGCGGTGGAGCGGGACTGGGACCAGAGGACGACGGCGGCGGGCCCCGACCGCCGCACCGCCGCGTCGAGGGCCTCGGCGGGCACGGCCGCGCCGAACATCCTGGTCGGCAGTCCGCGTTCGGCCAGGCCCGCGGCGAGCGCCTCCAGGGGCAGCGTGTGCTGTTCCGAAGGGACGCACGCCAGCACGACCGGAGGAGCCTGCGAGGTGACCGCGGGTCCGGAGACGGCGGCCCGCCGCAGCGCCGTGGAGATGTGCCAGGAGAGCAGGTGCTCCACCTCGACGTAGCGGTCGTCCGACGACTCCCACTTCCGGCCCACCGCATGCAGTGTCGGCGCCATGATCTCCTCCCAGGAGGTGACGAGGCCGTACTCGGCCAGCGCCGCCCGGAGGAGCTCTTCCATGGCGAGGGCGTCGAGCCGCACGGCGGCACGGGCCAGACCCCGGCACTCCTGCCGGACGTCTCCCAGCGGCAGGCCGCTGCCGGCCACCGGCCGCCGGGAGGGCGAAGCCGGTTCCGACGCGGGTTCCGACACGGCCTCCTCGACGGGTGCGACCGGCGCGGTGGCGGCGGCCCGGGCCGGAACGGCGACACTCACGGCGGGCGCCTCCGGCGAGGAGCGCTCCCGTCGTGCGGCCCGCGCCGCCTCGGCGGGCGGGACGCCGGACGCCGTGAGACGGCACATCTCCTCCAGCATCGCCACGTCCGCGGGGCTCCACCGCCGGTGGCGTCCGTCCCCGCGGTCGGCCGGGCCGATCCCGTACCGCCGGTCCCAGGACCGGACCGTGGTCGGGGAGACGCCGAGACGCCGGGCCAGGGCGCCGGTGGTGATGCCGTGATCGGTGTCGTACATGGTCACCACCGTAGGGTGCGGAAACGATGCGAGCAGGTGCGTTCGGAGCCGGGGCGCATGGTCAGGAGTGCCACGCCACGGCCGCTGGCGGAAGGCGGTCGGCCACGTCGTCGGCCATCCGCTCGAATTCCCCGCGCAGGAACGGCGCGGCCAGCCGTGCGAAGCCCTTGAAGGTGAGCGACGCACGGTACGTCAGCCGTGTCGCCGTCCCTTCCTCGGCGAACCGCAGATCGTCCAGCGCCGTCACGGTCTTGTTCTCGCCGCGGAACACCAGGCGGAAGGGCTCCCGGACGGCGAGTTCGTACCGCAGCTCGGTCGTGCGGCCCCGGAAACGGGACGTGTTCCGCCACCGGGCGCCCTGCCGCACGGGCCCGTCGTCGAGCCGCACGCAGCGTACGGTGCCGGGGTCCCATTCCTCCGCACGGCCGAAGTCCTCCAGGTAGGCCACGACCTCCGCGAGGGGCCGTCGCACCACGAGCACCCGCTCCACACTGATCACCGTACGGCCTCCTCCACGTCGTACCGGTCCGCGCGCCGGCTCCGGTCATCCGGGGTTTCCGGCCGGGCGGCCGAGCCGGATGCACCCGACACGAGGCCGCGCCCGCGCTGGTGACCGACGACGGGCCGGCCACCCGAGCCGGCGGTCAGCCGCGCGGCGTCGTCCCGGGGGAGCAGCCGCGGGCGGCGCGGCCGCCGACCGGCTCACCAGCCCCACGTGCCGGGACCGCCCTTGAAGGGACCCTCGATCTCGCGGGTGATCCACCCGCCGTAGAAGTCGCCCTCCTGGGCGACCACCGGCTCTCCGTCGACGGTGCAGCCCACCGCGGACGGATAGAAGGCCAGGTGGCCGCGGAGGGCCTCGTACGCGTCGAGGGGCCGCTCGTAGCTCCATGCGGCGCGGGGTACGACGAAGTCGCCGACGACGACGTCCCAGTAAGAGGCGGCGCCCTTCCACTCGCAGTGGGTGCGGCCGGGCCGGGGGCGCAGGAACTCCGCGCGCACGTCGCGGCGGGGCAGGTAGAACGTCGGCGGGTGGCTGGTCTCCAGGACCCGCAGGCTCGCGCGTGTGTCCGCGACGACCCGGCCGTCCACCGTCACCGTCACGCGGCGGTCGTCACCGACCAGCCGGGGCGGTCGCGGGTAGTCCCACACGCACTCCGTCGGCCGGGCGCCGGGCCGCGCGAGCCCTCGGGGGCCGCCCGCCATGTCGTCAGCGTCGTCCATGGGGCCCTCCTCGCCTTTGGTTGCGGCTCCGCTGTCGGTTCTTCTCCCGCACACCGGTCCGCGGATGCAACGGGGCCGCCCGACGAGGGTGGACGGGTGAACGGCTCGCTGTCGGGCGGTGAGGCGCATCCGGACGCTCCCGTGACGGGAAAAAGGCATTGAAGCATCACAAAAGGTGCTTCGGTGCAGGTCCGTTCGCGCGGAGCCCGATCCGTACGGCAGTGGCCTCGGGCGACGGACGGAACCACGGACGGGTAGGGGAACAGCTGTGCGGCTCAAAGACGAACTTCCTGTGGACCACCACCTCGCCACCGTGTACCGCTGGGGCGCCGCCCTCTGCGGTTGCGTCCTGCTCGTGTTCGGCTGCCTCGGCTTCGCCGACGCGCTCAGCCCCTTCGACACCTCCGGTGAGCGGATCGCCGGGATGACCACCAACACCGCACTGAGCTGGATCTCGGTGCTGACGGGACTCGCCCTCCTGGCCGCTGCGGTCGCGGGCGGGAACATCGCCTCCACCGTGAACATGCTCGTGGGCGGCTCGTTCCTGCTCAGCGGCTTTTACCACCTGTTCGTGCTCGACCGGCCCGCCAACTTCCTCGACTTCGGCATGACCAACGTGATGTTCAGCTTCCTCATGGGGCTGTTGATCCTCACGTTCGGCATGTACGGGCGGGTGTCCAGCAAGCTGTCGCACGACAACCCCTACTGGATCAGGCGCCACCCGCGCGAGGCCGCCGCGGAGTCGCTCGCACGCCGCCGCCTCGCCGCCGCGCCCCTCCCGGCCGGGACCGCGCGCACCACGGCCCCGACGCTTCCCGGAACGTCCGGTCAGACGCTTCCCGAAGGGCCCCCGCGGTGAACGCGGTCCTGGTCGTGGGAGCGACGGGGACGGTCGGCGGCCTCGCCGCGCGGGCGTTGCACCGCCAGGGCGCGTCGGTGGCCCTGGCCGGCAGGAACGCGGAGCGGCTCGCCGACCGGTCGCGGCTGCCGGGCGACTGCCCCCGCCGTGTCTTCGACGCCTACGACCTCGACGGCTGCGCGGCGCTCGCACCGTGGGCGGCCCGTTCCCTCGGACGCCTGGACCGCGTCGTCGTGGCCGTCGGAGTGGCGGGCTTCGGGCGGGCCGAGAGCGTCGACGAGGCCGCCGCCGAGCACCTCATGACCGTGAACGCCCTGGCGCCCATGGCAGTGGTCCGGGGCGCCCTGCCCGTGCTGGAGGCCGGAGGCGCGATCGGTGTCGTCACCGGCTCGGTCGTCGACGCGCCCCCGCAGGGCATGGCCGACTACGCGGCCGCCAAGACGGCCCTCGCCACCTGGCTGGGCGTGGTCGGCAGGGAACAACGGGCCCGGGGCGTCCGGATCGTCGACGTGCGCTTGCCCCACCTGGAGGGCGGGTTCACCGCCCGGGCGGTGACGGGGGAGCCGCCGAGACTCCCGCCCGGCGCAGACCCGGCGGCAGAGGTCGAACGGCATCTGCTTGCGCCCCTGACCGACGCCCCGGGGCGCCCGCACCGAGCGTCCCCGGGGCTCCTGGGCGCTCCTCAGGCGTAGGTGCTGTCGGCGCCGGCGGCGGCGGGCCGCTCCGCCCTGGCCGGGCAGCAGCCGATCGGGCAGAGGTCGTGGGAGGGGCCGAGGGCGCCGAGCGCGCAGCGTTCGGTCCTGGTCCCCCGTTCGTTCGCGGCGCGTTCCAGGACGAGCTCGCGGACGGCGGCGGCGAAGCGCGGGTCGGCGCCGACGGTCGCCGAGCGCCGGACGGGCAGGCCGAGCTCGGCGGCCTTGGC
>NZ_JBIRQU010000012.1:0-214546 GCF_044333355.1 Streptomyces sp. NPDC021012 | reverse complement strand
CTCACGCCGGGCGATCGCCCGGCACCTGGGCTGGGGCCTCAACACCGTCCTCCGGTACGCGAACGCCGCACGCTGGCAGGACACCATCCGCGAGAACCTGCCCCGGCCCAGCAGGCTGGACCCCTACAAGCCCTACCTGGAACGACGATTCGCCGAGGGATGCACCAGCGTCACCCGGCTCCACGGCGAGCTGGTCGCCGAACAGGCTCCCGTCACCTACGGCATGGTCCGCGCCTACATCGCCACCTTGCGCGGCGCTCCGTCCGAGGCGCCGCCCCGGCCGCCGACGGTGCGGCAGGTGACCGGCTGGCTCACCCGGCACCCCGCGACCTTGGCCGAGGAAGACCGGGTCGGTCTGAAGGAGGTCCTGGCCCGCTGTCCCGAACTGGACGCGGCCGCCGGACATGTCCGCGACTTCGGCGAGATTCTCACGGGCCGCCTCGGCGCCACACTCCCTGTCTGGATCGACGCGGTCGAAGCCAGCCAGCTCCCCGGTCTCACCGGCTTCGCGCTCCACCTGCTCCGAGATCTCGACGCCGTGACCGCCGGGCTCACTCTCGACTGGAGCTCGGGCAGCGTCGAGGGCGCCGTCAACCGCATCAAGAAGATCAAGCGGCAGCTCTACGGCCGAGCCGGATTCGAACTACTCCGCAAGATGATCCTCCTCCAGTGACGGTCAGGGACGGCTCCCCAAGATCTGTGGCAGACCGACATTTTGAAGGCACCCGCTCATTCAAGCGAGTCGGGTCGGCGGCTTGCGACAGGGCTGTCACAGCTTCGAAGATCGCTTGACCTTGCCCCAGAGGGAAAGGCGACAGTGTCTGAGTCGATCACATGAGCGGGCGGTCTGTGCCTGCTGGTCAGACCAGGACGAAGAGGGGGGAGTTCGCGTGACCGCGACCTGCGTCATTCTCGACATCGGGGGCGTGCTGGAGATCACGCCGGAAACGGGATGGGTGCGACGGTGGGAAGAGCGGCTGGAACTGCCGCTGGGCACTGTCCGCGAACGAATGCACGACGTGTGGCGGGCGGGGAGCGTCGGGAGCATCAGCGAGCGCGAGGTGCACGAACAGGTGGCGGCCCGATTGGGACTCAACGCCCCCCAGGTTGAAGACTTCATGGCTGATCTCTGGACGGAGTATCTAGGGACGCCGAACGAGGAGTTGATCGACTATGTGCGAGGGCTGCGCGGAAACTGCAGGCTGGGCATCCTGAGCAACAGCTTCGTCGGCGCCCGGGAGCGGGAGACGAAGCTGTATCGCTTCGACGAACTGGTGGAGCAGATCGTCTACTCGCACGAAATCGGCATCGAGAAGCCCGACCTGCGGGCCTTTGAGGCCGCATGCGCCAGCTTGGACGTGCGGCCGGAAAACTGCCTGTTCATCGACGATGTCGCAATCAACGTTGAGGCCGCCCAGGCGGCGGGCATGCAGGCGCATCTGTTCGAGGACAACACCCGGACCGTCACGCGCATCGCGGCTCATCTGAAGGGCGGGCCCTTGGCCCCAGGGCGGGTCCCGCTCGGATGACGTCGGCCTGGCCGGTCTTCAGCGGTTGCCGGCCAGGCGTTGAAGCGTCGCCGATGGCCACGCAGAGACGGGGACCTGTGAAGGTCTTCGTCGAATCAAACCGGGCTGGCGGGTTCGCGATCACCCATGCAAATCGAACGACACCGTCACCCGCCGCGACGGCTCCCCAAAATCTGTGCCAGAACCCAAAACTCGTGAACATCACCCGACCGTGGATCGGGGTGCCTCCCAAACCCATGAACAACCGCTGTCGCCACCCGTGAACAAAGCCATCGGACCATTCCCGCGTACGCGGGGATCAGATACCGATTGCTGCCGGGCTCACTGCCGGGATGGGGACATCCCCGCGTAGACGGGGAGCAGGCGTACTCACGGAACCTCTGGCGCCACGAGATGGGACCCTCCCCATGCAGGCGGGGAGCAGCGCGAGCGCCGGCCAGTGCGACAGCCTGCCACGCCATGTAGACACCGCAGCCGCGGTGGGGACCATCCCCCCGGGTGCGGGGAGCAGTGTTCGAGACGATTCCAGCGCCGGTCCATCGTGGGGCCATCCCCGCGGGTGCGGGGAGCAGGAACCGTTGCCCTGCCACGCGGACAGGGTGACAAAACCATCCCCGCAGGCACGGTCAGTACACCCGTCGATACTCACCACCCACTGCAGAACACAGCAACCGAAACGACCGGCCCCACACACAGACGCAGGAGCAGTCCGGGTCGGCCGCCGCCAACACCGGCAACCAAAGACCATCCCCACGGGCACGGGGAGCAGTTGTAGTAGCCGGGGCCGGAGAACCGGGGGCCATCCCCGCAGGTGCGGGGAGCAGCCTCCCTTGCCGTCACCGCCCTCGATATCAGTGGGGCCATCCCCGCGCAGGCAGGGAACAGTCGATTCCCGAAAGTGACCGACTCCGCCGACAGGGAACAACAGGCGTACACGCCGGACAAGCAGGGAGCAGAAAACCTTCTCGACGACGGAGACCTGATTGTCGGGGTCATCCCCGCGCGAACGGGGAGCAGACCTCTACTCGGCCGTACTTGAGGCCTGTCACAGGAACATCCCCGCAGACACGGGTAGCAGGGTGGCTTCGAAGTGGCTTCTGCTCTGGCGGAGGGAACATCCCCCGCAGGCGCGGGGAACAGCCCAGGTAGGCGTCGAGCCGTGCGGAGTTGCCGGGACCATCTCCGTGGGCGCGGGGAGCAGTCCGGGAAGGTCAGCTCGGCGTAGCCCCGGCCAGGGCCATCCCCGCAGACGCGGGGAACAGGTCGTCCACTCGCCCTTCGGGTCGCACGGAACGAGACCATCCCCACATGTGCGGGAAGGAGACACCCTGAACGAGGATGTCCCCGGTAATGCGCGGACCATCCCCGGTGCGGCTATGCCGTGGGATCGAGCGGGACGATCCCCGTGGCCGTGTACAGGCCCGGGACCAGCGACAGGACGGTGACGGGCTCGCCCTCACGAGCCGCCCTCCATGCGATGGCCGCCGCGTGCGCGACCGGCCATTCCACGTCGGGCCATGCCATGGCTTCGGTTGCGTGTTCCGCGGTGAAGGCGACACTCTCGGAGAAACGGAGCCGGGTGGCGTGCTTGCCGGCCCCCGGGGCCCGCCGCTCGGCGGCGAGCGCGGCCAGGGAGGGCACGAGGATGCGTCCGGTGCCGCGGGATGCCTCGATGTACAACCCGGTGAAGAACGGATCCGCCTTGTACAGGGCGATCAGCGCGGAGTGGTCGAGAACCGCGGTCAGATTCACGCGGCCCGGCCCTGATGAGCACGGACCCTCGCCCAAGCGTCCTGCCCGGCCCGCCGGACCTCCTCGGAGAACTCCACGCCCAGCTCCCGCGCCGCCTCAGCCGCGCGCTGCTCCCGCTCGGCCGCGGTCAGCTCCTTCGACGCGAGATCCTCGATCAGATCGGTGATCGTCGTACCGCGTTCCTCCGCCAGCAGCCGCAGCCGGTCACGGACAGCCTCACTGGTCTTAATGCTCGTCGGCTTGCTCATACACCGATTCTACCGCCGGTAGAAACCCGCCGACACCCAAAACCAGCCCACAACAACCGCACCGCACCGCACCGCACCGCACCGCACCAACACCAAGACCAAGACCAAGAACAGCTGCTCCCGCCACCGACCAACGAAACGGAGGGGCTGGGTGATGCTCTGCTTCGAGCTGGGACCCTCCCCGCAGGAGCGGGGAGCAGACTCAGTGACCTGCAGTTTTACCCCACATGCAAAGTCACTTGAACCACTTTCACAGAAACCAGCAAACCAGGCACCGCTCCCCTACGCTGAACCCCCACGGCGCCCTCAGCAGACCAGACCGCCCAAGAGGACCAGTCACGCGAGGGCCGGAAGCAGGCGTAGCACCCCGCCCCCCGAGCGCGGAGGAGGCGGAACGCCGGCCAGGCTGTATGGAGGACCTGCGCCTAAAACGCCCGTGCAGCGTGGGGAGTCGTTGCCGTTGTGTCCGTGTCAGCCGACACGGCCGATATGGATGACCACCACGGTAATAGTGGCCTCGGTGATCTCATACAGGACCCAGTACCGGCCCACGTGCATCCGGCGCAGGTCCGGGGAACCGTACTCGGCGCTGCCCTCCGGACGCGGCTGATCAGCAAGCAGGTCGATGGAGTCCATCAGCTGCTGCAGGCCGTCCGGGTCATCCTTGAGGAACCGTGCGGCCGCGTCGATCGCGGCCTCGTCCCAGACGATCTCGTACGTCACCCACGCTCCAGCCCGAGCCGGGCACGAACCTCGTCATGAGGCACACCGGCACCGGCCTGCCCAGCCGCCTGGCGCTCGCGGTACCGGGCCAGAGCCAGAGCGTCCTCCAGATCGGCAAGCTCCTGAGGATTGATGAGCACAGCCGCCGGCTGACCATGATCGGTGATCGTGATCCGCTCCCGCGCATGAGAAGCACGGCGTACCAGGGACCCGAACCTCGCCCGCGCCTCGGTGATCGGCAAAATCTCACTCATGTACAGAACTGTACACTTCACGCCACTCGACAGCAGCAGAAACAACAGACCCCGGAACCCAACCTGAGGACTACCCCCCCAGGGCGGGGATAGATACCGCTCGCATGGCCCGCGAGCAGGGCTGGCGAACCTTCCCCGCAGGCGCGGGGAACAGCTGTCGACCTCGAAGGCGACGTACTTGGACTGGGGACAATCCCCCGCTGGTGCAGCGAGCAGGCGGTGTCACCGACCTTGAGGGGCGCCGTCGAGGGGCCATCCCCACAAGCGTGGGGAACAGGTGCGGGTCTGCCCGCCAGCCGTGTCGCCCCGGGGATCATCCCCGCCGACACGGGGAGCAGCTCATCGAGATCACCACGGGCAACCTGGTGGTGAGGCTATCCCACGCGGGTGCGGGGAGCAGTCGATGGAGTCCGCAGCGTTGTACGCAATGATGGGACCATCCCCCGCAGATACGGGGAGTAGAACGGGCCGATAATCGGCTTGTTCCTAGTGTCGGGACCATCCCCGCGGGTGCGGAGAGCAGGTGAGGCGGGTCTCGGGGGCGACACCGTCGCGGGGGCCATCCCCGCGGGTGCAGGGAGCAGGCTCGTATTCGGTGCCTTCACAGACCTCGACGGGGGCCATCCCCGCGGACGCGGGGAGCAGGTGCGTGACGCGTGGTGGGTGACCGCAGCGTGGGGACCATCCCCGCGGACGCGGGGAGCAGTGTCCGGTGGTCTGGCGGGCGGCTCGGTCCGAGGGAACACCTCCGCGGGTGCGGGGAACAGCCATGGTACGTGCGGTGGTAAGCAAACCGCAGGCATGGTCAGTGCACCGGCAGCACTCACCGCGCCCCACGCAACACAGCGGCCAGAGCGACCGAAACGCCGACCGTTCCCACGCAGGCGGGGAGCAGGAATTCGGGGGAATTCCTCCGGCTCGGCGCGTGGGATCATCCCCGCGCGAAGGGGGAGCAGATTCCACGACCTGCGCTCCCGTCTCGTGCTGGATGCTCCGAGGGGACCAGCCCCTCCCGAAACCGCCCCGTACCCGTGTAGGGCTCTGTTGGGAGTGGTCGGAGAGTGTTTAGCCGAGGTGAGGGGCGGGGCGGCTCTCCAAGGAGTGCTGAATGCGCAGGCGTTGGGTGTGGTGTATGGGCAGGGAAGCCGGTTCGGCCGGTCCACGAAGCGGAGTTCCGTGCTCTCGTCCGAGATCGCGACGCTGTCCGGGCAGGGGCGGTGCGGTTGTCACTCGCATGGCAGTGGCTGTCGGGCAGCTGCATCGTCTGGCAGGGTTCGGTCATGAACATGCACAGTGTGTTGCTCTATGGGTGCGCGGTGGTGGTCATCGTGTCGGGGTTCCAGCTCCTGGCGATGTTCGCCACGAAGGGCGGCGAGGGGATGTCTCCGCCCCTGGCGTTGCTGCGGGCGTGGCGGCAGCCCGTTCCGAGAGCGGCCGCGGGGCTGGTGGTCGTCATGGTGGTGCTCGGTGTGGTCCAGACGGCTGTCCCTGCCATGATCGATGCGTTCGGGCGGCATCCTCATGGTGAGTGGTGGCGAGCCGTGACCGCCTTGATGGTGCAGTCGTCAGGCTGGTTCCAGCTCCTGTTCAACCTGGCCGCGCTCGCGGTTGTCGCTCCGCTCGCCGAGCGGCAGTTCGGTTCCTGGCGGACGTTGCTGGTCTTCATGGCAAGTGGCGTGGCGGCGCAGGCGGTGAGCATGGGCGGCTGGAGCCTTCAAGGAGGCGGGGACTCCGTGGCGATCTGCGGTCTCGTGGGCGCGCTCGCCACTTGGTACGCGGTGCGCGGCAGCGTCGTCGCCCTGCGGCGGGTGGCTCTCCTCGTCCCCGCCGCGGGTCTTGTCCTTTGCCTTCTTGCCGACAACCACGGCGTGGGCCTTCTTGTCGGCAGCGTGCTGGGGGTCGGACTGGCGATTCCTGCCCGCGCGCCCCTGGCGGTCTGAGTCGGCGTGGCGGCCGGCGGCCGGACAGTCCCCCAGGCCATCCCCGCGCGGGCAGGGGGCAGTGGCGGGCCATCGGCATCCTCTCTCGCCATCCGAACCATCCCCTCAGATGCCGGAAACAGGGATTGAAGGTTCGAAAGGCCCCTCCCCCATACTCGCCATGCCCCTCCCAGCAATGCCCCTCGCCTGGGACAGCGGGCCGAGAGCCTCCCCGACCCGGGCAACACCCACCACAACCCCAGCCACCGGCAACCAGGCACGACGCCCACCGAGGCCGACAGAGAGCACGGCCGTCCCCGCGCAGGTGCGAGGAGCAGTACCGCACGTACAGTGCCATCGCCGCCATCGCCCGAGGCTCGAGCCCATCCCCACGTGAGCGGGGAGCAGCGGCGTACTGGCGGGCCGTCTCGTAGATGCCGGGGCCGTTCCCGCGGGGGCAGGAAGCAGTGCCGCGTTCCCCTGTTCGCGGCCACGCCTGAGGGGCTGTCTCCGCGGGCGCGGGGAGCAGTCCAGGTGGGGTCCTCCCTTTGGGGCGGGCGGGGGGCATCCCTTCCGCATGTGCGGGAGGAGTCCGGGCCGGTGCGGTGCCGGCTCAGGCTCGCAGGACGAGTTGGCCCAGCGCGTGGGGGCAGGTGAGACCGTCCAGGGGCGCAGCGGCGGAGCGTCCTCCAACTGCCTTTGTGGGCAGCGTTCTAGAGATTCGTCGAAGCTGTCACTCTGGCGGATCCGGGGTGCTAGCGTCCTGTCGCGTTCGAGCAGGCAACCGTTATGAGCAAGAGGAGAACGACAGTAGCGTGTCTGAATTAAGGGCCCTGCACGACGAGGGCCTACGCCCTCGATGGGATCCCCGGGAGTCCCCCTGCATCCCGGTACTGACTCTGGAGGACCGGCTTGTCGACCTGAGTCTGGTGGATCTGCTCCACGATGCCGATGACTTGCGGAGCGTGGAAGGCGCCACGCCGGGAGAGAAGATCGCGGTCATCGAGTTCCTGCTGGCCATCTGTTACGCCTCCGGCACGTATCCGAAGTCGGCTGCGCAGTGGCCTGCCTGGGTGGATCAGAAGAACGCTCTCCGGCCTGCCGCCGAGTGGCTCGCTCAGCGCCCCGCAGACGAGGTCTGGGACCTGTTCCATCCCGTGGAGCCGCTGGGGCAGAACTCTCTGCTCGCTCCGTTCCTCGACGAGCACGGGGCGGGACCTGCGCAGCTGGTGATCGAGCGGGTCGGGGATTACAACCAGTTCTTCGACCACCATCATCTGGAGCATCCCAGCCCGCTCCCGGTCGCCCAGGCGTTCCGGGCCATGCTCACCCAGCACGTGTACGGGCCGGCCGGCCGTGCCAGGATCTCCGGCAAGGAGACCCTCGGCGCCACCATCACCAACCTTGCCGCCACCCGCCTCGGCACCCGGATCCGGGTACTCGCGCTCGGGGACAGCCTGGGCGAGACGCTGCGCCTCAATCTGGCTCCGGTTTCCGGGCCCTCCGGACGGCTGAATCGCACCTGGACCTCCGGCATGGAGAGGCGGGGGTTCAAGGCCAAACCGAGCGGCCGTCCGGTCACCGGTCCGGCAGACCTGCACAGCTGTCTCGGTCGGTCGGTCCTGCTCCGTCCGACCCCCTCGGGGGATCATGTGGACCGGGTGCTGCTCGGCGCGGGAGAGCTGCTCTCGCTGACGAAGGAGCACCTGCAGGACGCCGTGTACGCCAAGAGGGCGGACGGCACCAGCAAGCCGCTGTGGGCTTCGGCGACCCGAGCCGTCTGGCGGCAGGCCCATGCCCTCTACGCGGCCGTGGCCGAGGCGCGCTCCGCAGCGGGCGGGAACGACGGGAGCACCCTGTACCGAAGGCTCGCGCTGTTCCCGGCCGAGGACGTCGCTCCCGAGCCCGGCCAGCAGCCCGCGCGACGCATCGAGCTGTGGACCGTCGGGCTCGTGGCCAAACAGACCACGGCCATCGCGTGGGTCGACGGCACTTTCCCGTTCGCCCCCGGCCTGGAGGCCAGGTTGTATCTGGCCTCCTATCGAGGCTCGGACATCGCCGAGTTCGTGGCGAGCGCCCTGTACAAGGCGGCTTACGCGGCCTGGAACGTGGCGTACCCGAATCCCAAACCGGCGGACAAGAACAACCAGATCGCGCGCTTCGACGCCCGCGGTCAGCACTGGGCGGCGACGCGGGAGCCGTTCGATTTGCTGATGGAGGAAACCACCCTGGGAGAGGACGTTCAGGCTTCCCTCCACGAGTACGCGGCCACCGTCGCCACCGCCGCCCGCAGGTTCCTCACCGAATGCCTCGACTCACTGCCCAGGAACTCGCAAGGGGCGAAGACCCGGGCTGCTGCGCTGAGGCGGTTCGACGACGAGCTGACCACGGCGAAGGCCCCGGCCGAACTCCGAGGGGAGACCTCATGACCACCAACGCCGGCGCAGGCGCCGCTACCAGTGAGAGCAGCGCCGCGCTCACGGCGTGGCTCGCCAGTCTCGTCCACAACCACGATTACGCGAGCCTCGCCGAGCTTCGGCGCCCCCGCATCCGGCGGGAGCCCCACTTCCGGGCCCTCTGGTACAGCCCCACCGAAGCCCAGCGCGAGGTCTACGGTCAGGTCGCCTTCCTGTTCGCCGTCTACCACCAGGGGCGGTCGAAGCCCGCCTTCGGTTACGGCAGTCTCGGTGAAGCCGCCCGCCGCATCGGCGGCGGAACCGGACGGGGACCCGACGACCCGGGCGCAGCGCGGCTCGTCGACCGCATCGTGTCCAGTCGCCGCATCCCGTGGCGCCATCTGCAGCACGCCATCGCGCGCCTGCGGGCCTGTGACCAACAGCCCCCCTCCTGGGCCGGACTCGTCGACGACCTGAACCGGTGGCACGACCGCAAGGCCCGTGTGCCCTACGAGTGGGGGGTGGCCTTCCACATGCCTGCCGCCCGGGCTGCCGCCGCCCGCCCCAGCCTCCCGACCGCCGCCGCCTCTCTTCAGAAGGATTCCACCACGTGACCAGCAACGTCTCTTCCACCGGCGGCCAGTTCCTCTCCCTGCACCTCCTGGAGACCCTGGTGGCCGTTCTCCCCGTGCGTGACGAGAACGGGGCGCCCAAGTCGATCGTCTACGGCGGCACCGAACGGCACATGATCACAAGCCAGGCCCGGCGCAGGGCCGAGCGCGTCCACACCCGTGACCGGGCCAACGCCGGCATCGGCGCCCTGGCCGGCCGCAGCACCGGTGTCCGCACCCGCGAGTGGGCGCTGATCACCGCACGCGCCCTCACCTCCGAGTACGGGTGGGAGGCGGACGAAGCCATCCGCACCGCACGCGCCGTCATCGAGGCCACCGGCCTGAAGTTCGGGGACCCCGCCAAGAAGACCGTCGCGAACCTGACCAAGGTGCTGCTGTTCGCCCCCGCGGACGCCGGTACGCGCATTGCCGCTCATATCAACGAGCAGGCCGAGGCAGTCCGGTCCTGGACCGAGGAGTACCTGGCGGTGCAGGCTGCGGCCGCTGCGGCCAAGGGAAAGAAGGGCGCTCGTAAGAGCGCCGGGCAGGACGAGCCGGATGCGGACGAAGCCGCCGAGACCTCCGCGCCCGGTGCCAAGCTGCCCGCAGTGCCGAGCGCGACCCGCGCCGCGGTCCTCACCGCCCTCGCTCCGCGCGACGCCATCGACATCGCCCTGTACGGGCGCTTCCTCGCCGAGATCGCGGACTCGCCCAATGTCGACGGTGCGGTCCAGAGCAGCCACGCCTTCACCGTTCACGAGGCGGAACAGGTCGACGACTTCTACGCCGCCGCCGACGACGCAAAGCTCGACCGCAAGAAGAACGCGCTGGACTTCCTCGATGCGGCGGACGACGCCGGCGCCGGCATGACCGGCTATCAGTCCCTGATCACCGGAACCTTCTACCGGCATGCGGTCCTCGACCGCCTGAAGCTGCGCAGGAACCTGCAGGCGGCCGGGATGACCGCGCAGGAAGCCGAGGAGGCGTCCGTCGCGGCCGAGGCGGAGTTCGTCACCGCATTCGTCGACGCCTTCCCCGAAGCGAAGAAGAACTCGACCGCCTCCACCGGCTCGCTGCCCGCGCTGGTCCTCGCCTTCGAGGGCGAACGCCCGTACAACTACGCGGCCGCCTTCCAGGCCCCCATCGACGAGAACCCCGTGGACAAGGACGGCGAGGGCCCCGCCGGCCCGGCCGCGGTCAAGCGGCTGCTGAAGCATCACGCGTTCGTCAGCCGGCGCCGCCCCGACATCAAAGCCGGACGCGTCCTCACCTATGACCCGCAGATCGACGAACTCCTCGGCACCCTCGAAGACACCGGCGCGATGATCGTGTCCTCCGCCGAGGAGCTGACGGCGTGACCACGCACGTCCTGCTCGTGCGGCTCGCCGCCCCCTTGCAGTCCTGGGGGGTGGCGTCCCGGTTCGCCCACCGCGACAGCCACGTCCGCCCCACCAAGTCGGCGGTCGTCGGCCTGTGCGCAGCAGCCCTCGGCCGGGACCGGACCGACCCGGTGGACGACCTCGCCGCGCTCGTCTTCGGCGTCCGCGCCGACCACCCGGGCACCCCGGTACGCGACTACCACACGGTCGGCGCCGGCAGGTTTCCGCTGCGGCCCCGGGACGTCATCACCGACCACCGGCGTGCCGCGGCCGTCGCCGCGAGCATGGAAGCGGCCAGTGGGCCGAGCTTCGGACACCACGAGCTGGCCGGCTGGTACGGGGCACCGAAGAAGATCACGGCCGACCCCCTCTCCGGGACGCTCGTCTCGGCCGAGCTGTCGCGCACGGCGATGGTCACCGAACGCTGGTACCTGTCGGACGCCGCGTTCGTCGTCGGCCTCCAGCACCAGGACCAGGCGCTGCTGGAGGACATCGCCCATGCCCTGGAGCACCCCAAGCAGCTGCTGTGGCTCGGCAGGAAATCCTGCCCGCCCTCCGGCACCCTGGCCGTCGAGATCCTGCCCGGCACGATCGCCACGGCATTCGCCGCCAAACTCCTGCTCCCCGGCCCCGAAGGACCCGACACCTCGGGCCGGCGCCCCTGGGCGTGGATCCAGGCACCGCCGGGCACCCGCGGTGCGCTGCAGGTGAACGACCAGCCGGTCAGCTTCGATCCCGCCCGCCGGGCTCATGCCACGCGCTGGGAGACCCGTACACGCATCACCATTGCCCCGACCGCGACCGGATGGGACATCATTCCGTGAACAGCGCACGGGCCTCGACGGCCCGCTTCGTCGCCACCCACTCCGTCCTCTCCCTCGACGCCCGCCATCCGCTGGTCGCCAAATCCCTGGTCGATGCCCAGGAGATGCACCGCACCGTCATGAGCGGCTTCCGCGGCTGGGTCGAGGACGGCGACCCGCAGGCACGCGCCCAGATGGGCGTCCTGTCGACATGGTCGGTGGACCTGAGGGCGGCGGCCCTCGTTCTGGTCGTGCAGTCCAGGGTGCCGGGAGACTGGTCCCGGATCCCGCGTGATGCGTTCACCACCGCGCCCCACCTCATCACCGTCGACCGCACCTTCAAAGCCGGCGAAGTCGTCGGCTTCCGTGCGGTCGTCAACCCGACCCGCAGCAGGCCGTCGGGCGGACCCGCCCCGGAGAAGACGCGTGGCACCCGCACCGCGCACACGACACCGGAGCACGTCAAGCGCTGGTTCATCCGCCGCCTCCAGGCCGATGGAGAGGCGGCGAACGCCGAGGACGGCGTCGCCCGCATCGGCGCCACCGCCGACCCCAAGGCGCTGGGCATCCGTATGCTGCCGACGGTCTCCAGTGCCCACCGCAGCAAACCGGTCCGCATCGGCCGCGCCGAGGTCCGCGGCTCCCTCACCGTCACCGACCCGGACACCCTTGTGGGAGTCCTGTCCAACGGCCTGGGTCACGCCCGCGCCTACAGCTGCGGGCTGATACTGACCCGCTGAAGTGGATCTCGGCAGGAAACGTCTGCGGGGGCCGGAGTTGTCTATGGACAACCCCGGCCCCCGCAGCAGGGTGCACCTCCGGCCGGCCCTGTCTTGAGGAACAGCAGCTGCTCCAGGAGACGGACGCCGGTTGGAAAGTCATTCCCGCACATGCGGGAGCCACGGAGCATCTGCTCCTAACGAGGTCCATCCCCGCGCATGCGGGAAGACTCGACAAGGGCCAAAAATAAGCCCATCCGCCCCTCCAGGACCAGGTCCCCAGGTGTTACCGCTTCCCGCCGCGCCGCATCAGGATCGTCAACGTCGCCCGAGCGTCGCGTCGGCGCTGCGGGTTGCGGAAGAGGACCGAGGAGGCCGCCACCGTCACGACGGCACTGGTGTAGGCGAGGCCGGTGGCGGCGGAAAGCGTGGCAGCTTCCTGAAACACGGACTCCAGGACGGTCAGCACGACGGACATGGGGATCCCCTTGGGATGGTCGCCCGGTGGTCTTCTCCACCGGGCTCGGTCCCACAGGTATCCGCCTTCCGTGCCGCTTCCAGAACCGGGCGACGAACCCAAGCGGCTACATAAGTGCAGGTCAGAAGGAAGATGAGAAAAATTCCAGAGAACTGTTCCGCAACGCCCACCTTCGAGGACGACCTCAGGGAGCTGTACGAAGCCGCAGGCGGGAAAGCGCTGACGCTCGGCGAACTGGCTGCGCTCCGCGGGAAGCCGGAAGGCATCGAGAGGAAAGTGGGCATCTCCAGCCTGAGCCCGTGGCTTCGGGGCGAGAGGGTCCCCCGCAAGCCGGAGCACGTGGCCTTCGTACTGCAGGTCCTGATCCCCGAGCTGGAACGCCACGCGGCTCTCCGGTTGCCCGGCTACGCCGGGCTGAAGAAGGGCACCTGGGCGGCACGACTCCGTGCCGCCCAGGACGTCAGCAAGAGGAAACAGGGCGGCAACGGCACCCGGGTCAACGACACGTCTCCGGGGCGGCTGCTGGGCGGGCCGTCACCGGCCCTCAGGGACGTTCTCCCCCGCGAGTTCGTGGGGCGGGAGCGGGAACTGGGCGAACTGACAGAATTCGTGACGGGCCATCGGGATGAAGGCGACTATCTGTGGTACCAGGCGGGGCCTTGGGCGGGGAAGACCGCACTGCTGGCCTGGTTCGCCAGCCGCTACCAGATGCTGGCAGGAGTCGACTTCGCTCACCACTTCGTCTCGGGGCGTCTGGGCACCGATCGCCGTGAAGACTTCATCCGGGTGATCGGCGAGCAGCTGGCGGTCGCATCAGGGAAGCGGCGCCGCCCTCCGCTGGATCCCGGACAGCCGACTCTCGACCCGTGGTACGAAGTGGCAGCGCAGGAGTGCGAGAAACGTGGTCGCCGTCTGGTGCTGATCGTCGACGGGCTCGACGAAGATGCCGACGCCGCACTGGACGGTCACGGAATCGCCGGACTGCTGCCCAAGGCCCCGCCGCACGGCATGCGTGTCATCGTCTCGGGGCGGCCCCACCCGCGCATTCCGACGAAACTGGTGGCCGACCATCCCCTGCGGAACCCCGCCGTCGTTCGGTGGCTGACCGACTCGCCCGACGCACGGATCATCCGCGACACCGCACTGACGGAACTGGACGCACTGCTCGACGATCCCGGCATCGGTCAGCGCCTTCTGGGCCTGCTCGTCTCGGCGCGAGGCGCCCTCAGCGGGGCGGACCTGGGCCATCTCGTCGGCTGCACGCCGCGTGAGGTGAAGAAGAACCTCCGCACAGTGGCCCGGCGTTCCGTGACGCCCACCCGGGCCGATCTCCTTCCCTTGGACGTACGGACCCATGCGGAGGCGGAGGTGGGCAGGCAGACCTTCGTGCTGGCCCATGCCGAACTGCTCGCGGCAGCGGGCGACGAGCTCGGAGAGCCCTTCCTGGACGAATGCGTCGACGACCTGCACCGCTGGGCCCGGCATTGGCAGGAGAAGCAATGGCCCGAGAACACTCCGAACTACCTCCTCACCGGCTACACCCGTCTCGTACAAGAGAAGGCTCCCGACAGGCTCGCGACGCTGGTCCTCGACCCTCGACGTCAGCTCCGGCTCGCCCAGCGGTCCGGGCCCGATGTCGCCCTCCGCGACCTCGATCTACTCACGCCGCCCGGCGCGATCGCGTCCTCGCCGAGCCGGGCCGCAGAGACCGCAATGTCCCGGGAGCTGCTGCTGCCACACGTACGGCCGCTACCCGCACCCGTGGCGCGGGCCGTCGCCCGGCTCGGCGACCCGCGACGGGCCCGTGCTCTGGCAGGTGCGTCGGGAAGCGCCGTCGACAGGGCCCTGAACCTGGCCGACGTGGCGCGCGTACTGCAGGCCGCAGGCGACGAGCAGGCCGCCGACACCGTCCGGGAGGCCGAAAAGTGGGCGCGTACCGCTCTGAGGGAGGCAGGATCCTTCGGCTGGGCCGTCGACGAAGCAGAGGCCGCAGCCGCGCACGTGGCGCTCGTGATGCTGGAGACCGCCCAGGCACCGGGCCACCGTGATGTCCGGGGCACCGCCGGCCGACGAGTTCCAGGGACGGGTGGCGGGCCTGCTTCCGGGGTCTTTGGCCGTCCTGGCAGAAGCAGCGGCTCCCCGCAGCCCGACAGCCTCCGGCAGCATGCGGGGGGCCTCGCTCTGCTGCGTTCCACACGGGGGACGGGTTCGGCCCGCAACGAGGCCTGGGCGCGGGCGGCCCTCCTGCTGACACCGGACCATCCCGAGCAGGCTGAAGAGCTTCTGGCGGAGCTGGAGGACCAAGCTGAGCAGCTCGCCTGCGAGGACCCGGTCGACGGGTCCGCCGCGGCCGGTGCCGTCCAGCTCTGGCAGACGGTGGCCTCCGCGGCCCCCGACCGCGCCGAGCGCCTTCATGCCCGCGTCCTGGCACACGTGAGGGAGGTGTGGGAGGCAGCGCCCACGCTGGAGAATGTCTCCGTGGTCGCGGCTGCGGCCCCGTTCGTGGCGCAGTCCCGGCCGGTGGAGGCCCAGCAACTCGTGGCCGCAGCATGCCGGCAGCTCGAGCACGTCCTGTCCGTGGATCCTGGTCGGCTGTCGGCGGCAGACGCCTTTCATGCCGAGTTCGGTTTCCGGCACACGCTTGCTGTCTTCTCCCAGGCCCTGACCGATGTCGGGGCATCGCCAAAGACCATCGCCCGTGTACGGGAGCTCGGACACCGGTTCCTTCCCTCAGAGTCCGCAGACGAGTCGGGGCACCCCCTTCCCGGCGGGGACGAGGATCACGTCTTCGCCGAAGCCGCCGAAATCGCCGAGCAGGCCTTCCGCCTGGCCGACCGCGGTGCCAACGATGAGGCAGAGCACCATCTGGAGCAGGCTCTGGCTCTCCTGGCCATGTCAGGCCCTGGCAAGGGGCGCGGTCCTGTGTGGCTGCCGGACCTGGCGGGCGCACTCATCCGCACCGACCCGGCTGCCGACGCCGAACCGCTGCTCGACCTGGTGCAGCACCCCACCGACCGGCTGCGCGTACACGCCGCCCTGGCCATGGCCTATGCCGACTGCCACCAGGCGGAGACGGCGCGCCACCATGCACAAGAAGCATCCCGTGCGGCCGCATCCCCCGCCATTTCCGCCACGAACTGGCCTTACGCGGCCCAGGCGCTGGCCTGCGCAGGCGAAGTAGAACCTGTCCTGGACCTCATCGCGCAGCACGGCCGGCCAGACGATGCCGGCAAACGAGCCGCATGGCGAAAGACCGACCGAGCCGCACGCATCGCCATCGCCACCGACCTCGCCGCGCTCGCCCCTGAAACAGCCGGCGAACTGATCCATCCGCTGCTGAAGCGCCTGGCCGCCACCCGGCACGCAATCCGCAGCCAGGGACTGCTGACCCGCCTGGTCGAACTCCTCCCTGCCGCTGACCGCCTGCCCCCCGAGCAGCGGCAGCTCTTCGACACGGCGTGGGAGGAAGCGCGTGCGCAGGCTACGCGAAGCAGCCCGCAATCCTGGCAACCTGAAGACGTCCTCGTGCAGGCTTTCCTGCGCATCGGGTCCGGAGAAGACCCCGGTCGTCAACTGGACTGGTTGGCACATGACATGGCCAACCGCACCACCGAGCACTTCCCCATCGCCGCACTAGCAGTACTCCACGCGGCCCTGGGCGACACAGTCAGCGCCGAG
The DNA here is from genome assembly GCF_044333355.1 of Streptomyces sp. NPDC021012. Taxonomy (NCBI): domain Bacteria; kingdom Bacillati; phylum Actinomycetota; class Actinomycetes; order Kitasatosporales; family Streptomycetaceae; genus Streptomyces; species Streptomyces sp. NPDC021012. The sequence continues at coordinate 198,057 of NZ_JBIRQU010000012.1, read as the reverse complement.
CGGGTAGCCGCACTACCCGCCGCCCCGCAACACCGAGCGATAGCGCTGACCGCCATGGCATCGCACCTCACCCGCGTCCCGGTCCGTCCCTGTCCTGTCCCCGACCCGAGCGGAGCAGGCCTCTTCACCCGCACCATCCAGCACCTGGCCCTGAAAACAACCCCGGCAACACCTCCCGCCACCCAAGCCGCCGTTAACCCCCTCCGACATGCCCTCACCACTGCCGGCTGGCATCACGCGATCCCGATCCTGCCCCGCCTCGCCCCCGAAGCGGTCACCGCCATCCGCGACATCGCCGTGGTCCACCACCGCGCTTCTGGAGGCGAGGACGTTTGTTGCTGAACGACGAGAACGCCCGTTTCGCAGGGAAGTGATGCTGCCGGGTCTTGGGAGCGCTTGGGGGCTTGTTTCGGGGTGGTCGCTGTGCGGCGCATGGGGGGGTGGGTTGCGGAGCGCCTTGGGCAGAGGGGTGCCAGGGCCGGGTGATGTCGATGTCGGGTTCCTGCCGGACAGGAGGCGTGGGTCGTTGGTTGGCTGACCGCATGATCGCAGCGCGCGTGGACAAGGCCCTGCTCTTCCGCTCCCTCCACGACTCCGCGCGTCCTCTCGCGCTCGCCAACGCCTGGGACGTGGCGAGTGCCCGTGTCATCGAGGCTGCGGGGGCGCCCGTGATCGCCACCACCAGCGCCGGGATCGCGTGGGCGCTCGGTCGTCCCGACGGGGAAGCCCTTTCTCCCGACCGGGTGGTGGACCTGATCGCCCGCGTTGTCGCGGCGGTCGACGTGCCGGTCAGCGCCGACGTCGAAGGCGGATACGCGCAGGACGCGGCCGGCGTGGCCGGCATCGTTGTACGGGTGGTGGAAGCAGGTGCCGTGGGCATCAACGTCGAGGACGGCACTCGTCCACCGGCCGAACTCAGGGCACGGCTGACTGCCGCCCGGGCCGTGGGGGAACGAGCGGGCGTGGCCCTCTTCCTCAACGCCCGTACCGACACGTACCTGTTCGGTCTCGGTGACCCCGCCGCTCGGCTGGAGGACACGGTGGAGCGAGCACGCGGGTATGTGGACGCGGGCGCCGACGGCATCTTCGTGCCCGGTGTCGCCGATCCCGCCACCATCGCGGAACTGGCCTCGCGCATCCCCGTCCCGGTCAACATCATGGCCGGCCCCGGAGCACCGGACGTCGCCGAGCTGGGCCGCCTGGGCGTCGCCCGCGTCAGCCTGGGTCCGGGCGTCGCCCGGACCGCCTACACCGCCGCCCGTCACGCCGCGCAGCGGCTGTACGACACCGGCGACTACCGCCCGCTCGCCGGCGCCATCGCCTTTCCCGAGCTCGACAACCTGTTCCTCGGTCCGCGCTGACCGCGCGAACCGACACGCCGGAAGGGGGCTCCCGGAGCTCGCCCGCCATGTGCGGTGCCGCGAGGAGGCGCTGCTCTCCGCGCCAAGCCGCAGACGCCCCCTCTTTTCTTCATAGCCGCAGTGCCCGGTCTTCGTCGCCCATACAGTGCAGAGGCCCCCCGTAGGCACGGGGAACAGACAGCCTGGGGGAGCTTTCCGCATGATCCGCGAACGGTTGCGCTGCCGCTGCTACGGGGCGGACCGCGTCACCGAGGGCGGTTTCGTGCTCTGCAACCCGGCGAAGACGAGGTCGGTCGGCTGGCTGGAGTCCGCAGCTGACGGGCGGCGGACCAGCCGAGCCTCATGAGCGGCTTCGTTCCCCGAGTGCGAACGAAGCTCGTTCCTGCCACTTCGTGCCGTCGTACACGATGAGTTCCACCGACGAGACGTGGGAGGTGAAGGGGAGGCTGCCTGCCAGGTCGGTCTCGATGTCTTCCAGGACGGCGTCTTCCTGGCCTTGGGCGATGGTCAGGTGCGGCACGATCTCAGTGAACCGGCCCCCGTAGGGCGGGGCCTCGGGCCATCGGTCAGCGATCGCCTCTGTGAGCTGCCGCAGCTGCGTGTCGGGCTCGGGAACGAGATGCGAGACTCCCGGGAGCCGTCCGCATCTTTCGAACCGCAGGTCGAAGGACGGGTGGCTTCCCAGGACGTGCGCGAGGGCGGAGTGGACGAGCGCGTCTGTCCGGCTCTCGTCGAGGAACGGGAAGAGCACGGTGACGTGGGCCGGCACCCCGGCCCGGGCCGAGGGGTCGAGCCGTTCACGCCACCTGCGGACGGCTGGCTCCGCCTCCGGGATCTGGATGATGAGACCCGTCTGGCCTGTATGAAACGCGCTGCTGCTGTCGTCTGCCATGCCACCGCATGATGTCGCCTTCCCCGCGCGCCTCGCGGCCGCTTTCTCTGCTGAACGATCAAGACCGATCCCCGGACAGGCCGACGAGGAGCCCACCGAGAAGGGGTGAGGGCGGGGTTCTGGTACGGATCTTGGGGAGCGGTCGTGGAGGGTGACGGTTTCGTTCGGCTGAAAGGGAGGTGTGCGCGTCCGGTCCGTCAGCGTTCCCGCATTCTGGTCCACCACCAGCCGAACGGCGCCAACTCGGTGTGGTGTGGCTCTGGCAGGGTACGGCGCTGCAGTTCTTCGTCGATGTGTGCGATCAGTCGGCCCAGGTCCCGTTGGGCGCCCGGGGGAAGGTGCCGCATCGCCTGCTCCAGGTCGTCACGGGCATCGTTTATCCCGGGTGGGCAGAACGCGGAGGCGTCCAGGTAGCGGCCGGGTTGTGTGAAGGCCCACTCGATGTGGCGGAGCGCATGGGCGACGGCGTTGGGCCACATCTCCTGGTCTTCGATCCTGCGGATCGCTGCACGGGTCCGCGCGGAGACGCTGTGGACCTTCAGGACCGGGTAGTGCCGTCGTGGGCGCCATCGCTCTGCGCGGACGGCTTTGGGGCGCCTACGCGGCATCGCCCTTTCGGTTCGGCATGGGGCCGTCCTGCCACGGCCGGGTATCTGGCCGCGCTGTCTTTCGCGGGGTCAGATCCAGCGGTAGTTGGAGTCGTCGAGTGCCGGTAGGAGAGCGGCGGCGGCCTCGAGGTCGGCGGCTGGGGTGGCGAGGTCCGCGAGGGGCACGGGCGGGAAGAGGGTGATGTTGTGGGTTTCCTGGCGGCGGAGCCAGACCAGTTCGCCGGCACCGGCGGTGTCGTCGTGTTCCGTCGGGTTCAGGGTCGCTCGGACGTGGTCGCTGATGGTCAGGCGGAAGACCAGGTGGAGTTTGCGGGGAGGGGTGTTTCCCGGGCGGCTGACCATGGCGTCGATCAGCCATGTGAAGCGGGGAGCGGCGTCGGCCTGCTCGATGTCGAGGTTGAGTTCTTCCTTGAGTTCGCGGGCGAGGGCAGCCGGGATCGGTTCGCCTGGATCGACGTTGCCGCCGGGCACGGTGTACTGCTCGGTGCCGTTCTTGGATCGTTTGATGAGGGCGACCTCGTCGCCGTTGTCGATGAGTGCCGCGACGCGGATCTTGATGCGGTGGAAGGGTGTTTCGTCGTGCACGGGGTGGTATGCCCTTCGTCGGTAGCGGTCCCGGTTGCGGGGGGGCGTCGGCTCGCTGATGTGTGGGGTTCAGTCAGTTGGTCGGTTCGGGCATGGGGTGCGGTGCTGTTGTCGGTTCGAGGAGCGACAGCGTCCGCTGTTGTGCGTCGAGGGCGACGTGGATGCCGACCGGCATCGGTAGGTTCGGGCCGGCGTGGCCGAAGTCGACGTTGCCCAGGACGGGGATGTCGCGGTTGCCGAGGACGTCGAGGACGATCTCGGGGAGGGTGGGGGAAGCGCCGGGTTCGAGGCCGTTGATCTGGTGGGGAAGGCCCACGATCATGCCGGAGATCCGGTCGAGGATGCCGCTGTGTCGCATCACCTGCAGATAGCTCCATACGTACGAGGCCAGGCCGCCTGTCTCTTCCCAGAACAGCACCGCGCCGTCGAACCGTTCGGGTGGCAGCGCGAAAGGTGTCGCCTGTGCCAGCACGATGCGGTTGATCACTCCGCCGATCAGCGGGCCTTCGGTGCGGCCGGGGCGCCAGCACTCCCATGAGGGGCTCGTGGGCAGTGTGCCGATCGCCTCGGTGCCGGTCAGCAGGCTGGAGTAGAGCTTCTCGAGTTCCGCTTGGCGGGCGGCGGGCGCGGACTGCCAGTGTCCGCCGAAGCCGGGGACGGCCATGTCGGCGTGGAACCCGACCAGACCCGTGCGGGCGTGGAGTACCAGGTGCAGCAGGGAGATGTCGCTGTAGCCGAGGATCGGTTTGGGGTCGGCTCTGATCGCCTCGATGTCGATCAGGTCGAGGTAGCCGAGCGCCGCCTGGCCGCCGTCGCTGGCGACGATCGCGCGGACCTCGGGATCGCGCAGGAGAGCGTTGAGTTCCCCGGCGATCTCGGCCGGGGTGGCCGCGCTCCACCAGTGGTGGCGTCCTGCTTCGAGCAGTGGAGCCCGCCGCACGCGGAATCCCATTCGCTGGAACACCGCTGCCGTCTGCGCGACGTGGGGGTCGTGGGCGGCCGGCAGTGGGCCGGACAGCGAGGCGATGACGACGAGGTCTCCTGGCCTCAGGGCGCGCGGGCGAAGCAGGTGGGGTGGCGCGGTACCGGTCATGGTGTCAGTGTCGCCGGTGGCGCGGGGAGGGGCATGCGGCTTTCGCCTGCCGGCCGGCCGGTCCGGCGCAGGTGCGGGGAGGAGCGTTCGTGGCCTGTGGCGGTGTGCTGCGGGCGTTCGGCCGGGCCGCTTTCGTGGGGACCGGGGAGCCCGGTGCCTCTCTTTCCTGCGAGGGGTGCAGGACGCGTCCCGTGTCAGGGCGTTGGGGGTTTGCGGGCCAGGAGGCAGGCGTGGGGTCTGTTCGCGCGGCCGCCGGGCTCTTGTTGCAGTTGCGCGGTGATGACGAGCCCGGCCTGTTCCAGCAGGCCGGCCGTGCGGTCCAGGGGCAGGAGGTAGGACTCGTAGGACACCGGACGGCCGTAGCCGTGGGTCGGGCGCAGCCGTTCGTCGCCGACGTAGTCTCCCCAGAGCAGGTGGCCGCCGGGGGCAAGCGTGCGGTGGAACTCGGCGAACACCGCCGGCAGCCACCGCGGGGGTGTGTGGTGGGTGGAGTACCAGGCCAGGATGCCGCCGAGTTCGTCGTTCCTCGTCTCCAGTGCGGTCATCGAGCCCTGGGTGAACCGCAGGTTGGGGTGGGCGTGCCGGGCCAGCTCGATCATCTTCGGTGACAGGTCGACGCCGAAGGCGGACACTCCCAGGCCGGCCAGGTGCGCCGTCACGCGGCCGGGGCCGCACCCCAGGTCGGCGACCGGGCCCCGGTCGGCCGTGCGGACGAGTTCGGCGAACGCCGCCAGCATCGCGCGTGAGAGCGGGTCCATCTCGGCCGGTGGCGGGACGCGTTCGACGTAGTCGGCGGCGACCGTGTCGTACGACTCGCGGACGGCGGTCAGGAAGGAGGGCTCAGCCATGTCGGCGACCCCGGGGAGGTGGCTGGCGGGCTGGGGCGTCGTCTTCGGCTGGTCCGGGCGGTATCCGGCCGTCGCACCGTGCCGGTGGTCGTGTGCGGTCGCGGCACCGGCGGGATCCCGTGACGGCGGCTCGCGTCGGGTCACAGGGCCTGGGGGAAGTCGAAGAGTCTGTTCGGGTCGTAGCGCCGCTTCAGTTCGGTCAGCCGGGCAGCGGCCGGGCCGTAGTAGGCGGAGCGCCAGTTGGTCAGGGTTGCGTCCGTGTAGTTCTGGTAGGCCGCGCCGGAGGCGTGGCGGCGCATCGCGGTGTGGGTGGTGTCCAGCCAGGTGGTCGCCGGGCCGGGGGCGTGGCCGGCGGGCCAGGAGGCGGTGTACTGGGCCAGGAAGCGTGAGGTGCGGTGGACGAAGGCGGTGGCCTGGGGGGAGACGCGGTTGACGGCGCCGCCCAGGGCGGTGAGTGCGATGGAGACGGCGCCGGCGTTGTGGCTGCGTCCGTGGCGTTCGAGCTGGTCGAGCAGGGAGCGGATGGCGGTGGTGTTCAGTGAGTGGTTGAAGAAGTCCGAGCGTGCGGCGTAGGTCTCTCGCTGGAGTACGCCGGTGGGCTGCCGGCCCGGGGTGGTGCCGGGCAGGTGGCACTGGGCGGTGGGTGTCGTCGCGCAGCCCGCGTACATCCGCATGGTGTCGAGGTAGCCGCGGCGGCGCAGGGTGATGCGGGAGGCGGCGCCGGGGCCGCCGGGGCGGTCGGCCAGTCGGTCGACGGCGTTCTGCAGAGCGCCGTAGGTGCCGAGGGAGAAGCAGCTGATGGAGACGGTGGGCGTCCGGCCGGCGACGGCGGACAGGTGCAGTGCCGACCAGATCTCGTCGGGCTGGGCGGGGCCCCATTCCTGCCAGGAGCGCAGGGCGGCGGCGGCCTTGGACCAGGGCCAGGTCATGTGCGCGGTGACGCCGTCGGCGGCCCTGTGGGTGCGGAACCGGAGTTCGGTGACGACGCCGAAGTTTCCGTTTCCCGCGCCGCGCAGTGCCCAGAACAGGTCGGGCTCCCGGTCCTTGGACACCTCCAGGGTCCTGCCGTCGGCGGTGACGATGCGGGCTCCGGTGAGGTTGTCGGAGGTGAGGCCGTAGGCGCGCGAGACCACGCCGTGGCCGCCGCCGAGGGTCAGGCCGGAGATGCCGACGGTGGGGCAGGAGCCGCCGGGGATGGTGACGCCTCGTGCGCCGAGCTGGGTGTAGACGTCGATGAGTTTGGCGCCGGCTCCGATGACGGCGCTGCCGGAGTCGCTGCGGATGGACTTCAGCGCGGAGACGTCGATGACCAGGCGTCCGGTGCCGCTGGACCAGCCGGCGTAGGAGTGGCCGCCGTTGCGGATGGCGACGGGGGTGTGGTTGCGGCGTGCGAAGGCCAGGCACTCGGCGATGTCCGCGGTGTTGGCGACGTAGGCGACGGCGGCGGGGCGCAGCGTGTCGAAGCGGGTGTTGTACAGCTGGCGGGCGGTGGCGTAGTCGGCGTCGCCCGGGCGTATCAGACGGCCCTGGAGGCCCCTGCCGAGTGCGGACCAGTCGGCGGGGCGGGGTGCGGCCGGGGGGCTGCCGGCCGTGGTGGCCGTAGGGGATGTGGGGCCTGGGGGGCGGTGCCCGCCGGGGGTGGTGGTCTTTGCCTGGGTGCTGCCTGGGCCTGCCGTCGAGGCGATGGCCGCTGCCGTGTAGCCGGTACCCGCTGCGAGCAGGGTGCGCCGGTTCATGGCGGCCTCCGTTCACGATGCTCTGCTGTCGCTCAGACAGAGGGCGAATGAGGGGGTGGTGGTTCCCCGTGGTGGGCTTTTGCGTCGGGGCGCGGACGGGCGGGCCCGTGGGGGCGGGGCGGCAGCGGGGGTGGTCGGTGTTCCGTGGCGGTAGGCGGCGGCCGCGGTGTCGGTGAAGGAGCGGATCAGTGGGTGGGTGTCGGCTTCGTTGTGCGCTGCCGCCACCCGGCTGGGCGGCATGGCGGGCAGCGGCACCGCGGTCAGGTCCGCGGGGAGGTCGTGGCCGAGAGGGGCAAGGCCGATGGTGCTGTTCCACGGCACGGCCTGGAGGCGTTCCTGGGCGGCGCGCGCCACGGGGCCCTGGCGTGGTGCGCCGCCGTTCCAGGTGGCTGACGGCGAAGCGGCCGGGCGGTGGGGTGGCGGCGGCGTAGGTTGGGGTCATGGCCGAGGGGTGGCGTAGGGACCGGGTCGGGGCGGCTTTGAGGGGTGAGAACCCGACCGTGTTGCGGCGGCTGGCGGCGGGGTTCGCGGTGATCGGTGATGTGCAGTTCCTGCCGGGGTATTCGGTTCTCCTGGTGGACGAGCCGGGTGTGGAGCGGTTGTCGGATCTGCCGCGCGGGCGGCGGTTGGCGTTCTTGTCCGACATGGATCGGCTCGGTGAGGCGGTCGAGCGGGCCTGCCGGCAACTGGATCCGGCGTTCCGGCGGGTCAATCTGGAGATCCTGGGGAACAAGGACCCGTTCCTGCATGCGCATGTGTGGCCGAGGTTCGCGTGGGAGCCGGCCGAGGTCGCGGGTGCTCCGGTGTGGCGCTATCCCCGCGACCGGTGGAGCGAGGGGCGGTTCGCCCTGGGGCCTCAGCACGATGGGGTGAGGGAGGCGATCGGCCGTGAGCTGGACCGGTTGCGTGCCTGACGGCGGCCGGGGGTACCGGTCGGTGGTGGTGCGGGGGGGTTCACGGACTTTGGGTGCTGCGCGCCGTGGCGGACGGCGTGGTGGGCGGGTCGGCGCGTCCCGCCCCTCGTGGGTAGGGGAGGGAGCCGGTGCCCGGGTCGCCCCCCGGCCGGTCTGGCGGCACGGGGCGGGCGGTGTGCCGGGGTTCAGCCCAGGACCAGCAGGACCGCCAGGGCGATCAGGAGGGAGTCGATGCGGTCGAGGAGGCCGCCGGAGCCGGGGAGCCAACGGCCGGCGTCCTTGGCGTGGGCGCCTCGTTTGATCATCGATTCCAGCAGGTCGCCGAGTGGGCCGCCGATCGCGACGGCCACCGCTGTCTGCCAGGTCAGGCAGGAGAGCAGGGTCAGGGTGAGCAGGCCGGCGGCGGCTCCGGCCAGGGTGCCGCTCCAGCGCTTGGCGGGTGACAGCGGGGAGAGCCGGGGGCCGCCCAGGTGGCGGCCTGCCGCGTACGCGACGATGTCGGCGATCGAGACGGCCACGAACAGTACGAGGCCCAGGGCGCCGGACGGTACGAGGGCGGCCAGGGTGCCCAGCCACGCCAGTCCCAGCAGGCCCGCCGTCAGGCGGCGCAGTCCGTGTTCCGCGTCGCCCGTGAGCAGCGGGACCCCGGCGATCGCGAGGGCTCCGGCCGCCGCCGCCCGTGGTACCTGTGCCGGGGCCAGCCAGGTGGTCAGGACGAGGGCGAGGACCGCGGCGCCGAGGACCGTCCGGTCGACCGGGCCCAGCCGGAGCAGTCCGCCGAACTCCGCCACCGCGACCGCTCCGGCCACGGCCGTGAGTGCCGCGATGCCCGGCGGGCCGAGCCAGAACGCGGCTGTCACCAGGGGTACGGCGAGCGCCCACACGCACCAGCGGACCATCAGTTCGCGGCGTCGGCTCGCCGCCACCGCGACGCCTCCGGCCGCCAGGGCCCCGCCGAGGTACGGCACGAGGGCGGCGACCGTCGTCACCGGGAGGCCCGCCCCGTCGCGGCCGGGGTGCGCAGTTCCTCCAGGGCGCTGCGGCACGCTGCCACGATCCGGGTGTTCTCCGCCGTGTCGCGGACGGCGATGCGCACGGTCCGGCCCTCGTACGCGGGGGACATCGGTGACAGGTCGCGCAGGAACACGTCGTGGCGCCGGCATGCGCGCACCAGGCGGGCCGCGCTCGGTCCGTCCGGTGGCAGGGTCACCGTGAGGAAGTTCGCCACCCCTTCGTCGACCGAGGTGAAGCCGTCCAACTTGCGCAGGCTGTCGGCCAGTTCGCGGCGCAGGGTGTGGGTGCGGGCCCAGCGTTGCGTGTAGTAGGCGGGGTCGCGCAGGGCCGTCACGGCGGCCAGTTGGGCCGGCAGGCTCACGGGCCACGGCGGTGTCCAGCGGCGCAGCTGTCCGGCGGTGTCCGGGTCGGCCACCAGGTAGGCGGCCCGCATCCCCGACAGGGCGTACATCTTCGACAGCGAGGTGCAGACCACGACGCGGGGGTCGGTGGAGGCGAGGGGGGCGAGGGAGTCGGCCGGGTCGGCGTAGGCGAGGTACGCCTCGTCGATCCACCAGCGGGTCCGTGCGGGCGTGGCCTCGATGACCGCGCGCAGGGCGTCGGCGGGGGCGTGGCGGCCGGTGGGGTTGTTGGGGTTGACCACCACCACGAGGTCGTAGCGTCCGTCGCCGGTGGCGGCGGCGAGCCGGGCGGGGTCGAGCAGCCAGCCGTCCTGCCGGCGCAGCGGGAGCCGGTCGACCCGGCAGCCGATGACCCGCTCGGTGACGTGGGCGTACTCCCCGTAGCCCGGGTCGAGCAGGAGCACCCGGCTGTCCGGTGTCAGCCATCGGCCGAAGGCGCGGAAGATGAGGTCGGAGGAGCCCGCCCCGACGACCAGCGAGGACTGCGGCAGGCCGCGGACCTCGGCGATCTGCGCGAGCAGTCCTTCCGCGCCGGTGGGCGGTGAGGTCCGGGCCGCCCATCCCGGGTCCTCGGCGAGGACCGCGCGGACCTTCGGGGACGGCGGGAACCAGGCGTCCAGTACGTCGGCCGCGACGACCTCGTGACGGCGGGTCAGGGTCCGGAAGTCCGTGCCGATCGCGGAGAAGAACGCGCCGCCGTGCTCGCAGCCGTCCGCGCGCGGTGCGAAGGGCACGTCGAGCTGCCAGTCCAGGCCGGTCCGCAGTCGGCGCAGGGTCCGGCCGTGGCGCTCGGTGACCGTCCTGGTCAGTTCGGCGACGGAGCCGCTGAGGACCTCGAAGGAGACCGCGCCCGAGCGGATCGTGCGGCCCACCGGCCGCAGCCCGGTGGCGAGGTACATGTCGAGCAGTTGTGTGCGTCCCATCGCCACCACCCGGCGGCCGCCGCGGGCCGCGGCCCAGCGCAGCGCCGCGTACATCAGCAGCGGGGCCGCCGCGGTGGACCGCCAGCGTTCCTCGACGGTCAGGACGCGGATCTCGAACGGCTCCTCCTCGGTCAGGAGCGGGAGTTCCTCGCGCGTGAGGTACTTGTCGAGGGAGTAGCGGCCGGCCCACGGCGGGGTGAGGCTGACGAACCCGATGCGTGTGTCGCCGCGCGCGGCCACGAGATAGACGTTGTCGCCGTCGAGGCTGTCGCTGAGCCTTCCGGACGGGTCCGGGGGATGCTGGCCGAGCTCCCGCGCGTACACCCGGTGGCGCAGTTCGTGGATCCAGTCGTGATCGCTGGGTGTGGCGGTGCGCAGTTGCAGGGCGTGGTCCATGCGTGTGTCCCCTTGAGGCGGTCCGGCGTTCGCGCCCCAGCATGGAGGAGTCCGGCGGACGGCACCTGAGTACGCGTACTCAGCCGGGGAGTTGACAGCGGTGCAGGTCAGGGCGGGAAGCGGGGCGGGCCGGTCGTCGGTCGTCCCGGTTTGTTCAGACGCGTTCCAGTCGCCGGTGGGGGGTCGGCGGGAGTTCGACCGTGACGGTGTCGCCGGGGGTCACGGGGCCGCCGTGGCGGACGATCGCCATCACGCCTGCTTTGAAGGTGAATTCCTCCGCGTCGGGATCGAGGAAGAACATCTCGCCGAGCAGTCCCGGCCGGAAGTCGTTGATCTTCGCGCACGGGTTGCGCAGCCCCGTCACCTCGACCACCGCCTGGCCGCCCAGCCGCAGCAGGGTTCCGGTGGGCAGGGCGAGCAGGTCGACGCCGCGGGTGGTGATGTTCTCCCCGAGCCGACCGGCCGAGACGTCGAAGCCTTTGCGGGCGAGTTCGTCGAAGAGTTCCGCGTGCATCAGGTGGACCTGGCGCAGGTTGGGCAGGTCCGGTTCGTAGGTCATGCGGAACTGGTGGCGGATCGTCGGCCCCGCGTGGACGTCGTCCTCGACGCCCAGTCCGGCGAGGAGGTTGATCGTGGGGTGGTTGGGCTTGCTGAACGCGTAGGTGGCGTTGCGGCTGACCGCTGTGACCGTGCCGCTCATCGTCCCGCCCGTCGTCGTCTCGGCCGTTCGCCGTCGTGTCCCTGTCCGGCCGATCCTAGGGGGCGCGGTCGTCGTGGTGGTCCGCCACCTTGAAAAATATGTAGACCGGTCTATTGTTCGGGTATGACGGGAACCAGGGGAACCAAGGGAGCCGAGACCAGCTCGCGGCTGGCGGAGTCGATGCTGGAGCTGATCCAGCGGCACGGGTACAGCGGTACGGGGCTCAACGCGGTGGTGGAGCATGCGGGGGCCCCGAAGGGGTCGCTCTACTTCCACTACCCGCAGGGGAAGGAGGCGTTGGGGCAGAAGGCCGTCGAGCTCGCGGCCGCGCGGTTCGGCGCGCTGGTGGCCGGGGCGGCGGCGGATCCGGCCGCGGCGGGTGAGGTGCTGGGCCAGGTGATCGGGGAACTGGCCGGGATGCTGGAGGGCAGCGACTTCCAGCTGGGCTGCCCGGTCTCGGTGGTGACGCTGGAGATGGGCGGGCAGAGCGAACGGCTGCGCGAGGCCTGCGCCGAGGCCTTCGAGTCGTGGGTGGCGCCGGTGGGTGAACTGCTCGTGGCGCGGGGCCGGTCCCGTCGTACCGCGCGGGCTCTGGCGACCGCCGTGGTCGGCATGGTGGAGGGGGCGGTCATCATGGCGCGCGCCCAGCGGTCCACCGAGCCGCTGCACTGCGCCGCCCGGGCGATCGACGTGCTGCTGGCGGAGGGTGCGGAGGCCTCGGCATGAGGGGTGCGGAGCAGCGGCATGCGCTGGTGCTGGGCGCGAGCGGTTTCATCGGACGGCACGTGGTGCTCGCGCTCGGCCGGGCCGGCGTCCGCGTCAGTACGGGCAACCGCAGCCGCGAGTCCCACCGGCGGCTGGCCCGGTGGCTGGCCGAACGCGGGTACGAGGGGGCCCCGGCCGACCTGCGGGTCGACTTCGCCACGGCGTCGCTGGTCCAGGGCGCGTGCGAGGACGTCACCGAGATCTACAACTGCGCCGGCGCCTTCCGGTTCGGGATGTCGGTGGAGGAGGCGCGGCGGGCCAACGTCGACAGCGTGCGCGCGGTCGTCGGGTTCGCGGCCCGGCTGCCCCGCCTGCGCCGCCTGGTGCAGATCTCCGGGTACCGGGTGGGCGGGCAGGACCCCACCCCCTGGAGCGAGGAGCAGCGGCGGGCGACCTACCGGGCGCTGGGCGCCTACGAGGCCTCCCGGGTGGAGGCGGACGCCGTCTTCCAGGAGCTGGCGGCGCGGGCGGGCGTCGCGTGGTCCATCGTGAACCCGGCCAGCGTCATCGGGGACAGCGCCACCGGGGAATCCGACCAGTACCTCGGGCTCGCCTCCAGCCTGAGGGACCTGTGGCGGGGCTCGCTGCCCGCGCTGCCGGGCAATGCGAGGACGTTCGTCCCCGTGGTCGCGGTCGACCACCTCGCCCGGTTCATGGCCCTGCTGCCGACGGACCCGGCCGCCGAGAACACCGCGTACTGGCTGCTGGACGACGGCACGCCCGCGCTGCCCGACCTGCTCACGCTCGTGGCCGGGCACTACGGCGTCGAGGCGCCCCGGGCGCGGATCCCGGTGCCCCTGCTCAAGCGGCTTCCCCGCCGGCTCACCCGGGCCGATCCGGAGACCCTGACGTTCCTGTCGGCCGACCGCTACCCGACCGCGTCGGCCCACGCCTTCGCCGCCCGGCACGGCCTGGCCGCGCCGGACACCGCCACGACGATCCGCCGCTGGGCCGACCACCTGGCGGCCCACCGCTTCGGCGACGCCCCGGCCCCCGACCGGCGGTTCACCACGACCGGCGGCATACGGACCTTCGAACTGGGCGCGGCGGGCGCGGCCACGGTGGTGCTGCCCGGCCTGCCGGTCAACGCCGACACCTGGGCCCCGGTGGTCACGGCCCTCGGCGACGCCCGCGCCGTCGACCTGCCGGGCCTGGGCATGAGCGCCGGGGGCCGCGAGGACTGGGCGTCCTGGTCGGCCGCGCTGGTGACCGGGGGCGGCGCCCGGCACCTGGTGGGCCACTCCCTCGGCGCCGCCGCCGCGCTGGAGGCCGCGGCCGCCCACCCCGGCGCGGTGGACCGGCTCACGCTGGTGTCGCCGTTCTTCCTCCAGGCTCCCCCGCCCCGCACCGCGACGTGGACGCCCCTGACGCGCCGGGTCCTGCGCCGGATCACCCCCACCGCGCTGGCCGGGCGCCTGACCGGCACCGCGGAGCACGCGCCCGCGCTCCTCCCGGCCGTCGCGGACCTTCGCCGCGGCACCGTCGCGGCCACCACCGCCCGCCTGCTCGCCGCCACCGCGGACCCGCTCTGGCGCGCGGGCCTGCGGGCCCGGCTGCGGGAGTACCCGGGGCGCGTCCACCTGGTCATCGGCTCCGACGATCCCCTCACCGCCGGCGGACAGGCCCTGCTGGAGGCCCTCCCCCGCGCCACCGTGACGGTGATCGACGGCGCGGGACACCATCCCCAGCTCACCCACCCGCAGGACGTCGCGCAGGCCGTCCGCGAGCGTCCCTGACGGACGGCGCCGCTCCCCCGCCCCGGGGTCGGCAGCGGGAGGTGCAGGAGCGTCAAGTGCCGTGGGCGTGCTGTTCGTTGCCGTGGGCGCGGCCGCCGGTGTGCGGGTGCTGTTGAATGGCGGCATGTGGATCACGGGGGTGTTGGTCGGGGCGCTGGTCTTCCTGCTGGTGATGGTGGCGCCCGCGGTGGTGGGGCGGCGGCTGCTGGGGGTGCGGGCGGGTGCGGTGCGGGTCGGGGCCGCGGGGGTGTGCGGACTGTCGGTGTCCGCGGCGCTGCTGGCACCCCGGCTGGAGGAGTCGGGACAGCTCGCGCCGCTGCTGTCCTTGATGGTCGGGGTGGCGATGCTCGGCGCGATGGTCGTGCTCGTCACCCTGGACGTCCTGGTGCCCGTGGGGGCCGTGCGGCCGCTGGGATGGGTGCAGTCGGCGCGGGCCCGGATCGGGCGGGCGCGGCGCTACTCCGCGGTGGTGCGCATCGCCACGCGGCACGGGCTGGGGCCGTATCTGCGGGGGCGCCGGCGGGCGCCGGGGGTGCGGCACGAGTTGCTGGCGCGGGAGCTGCGGCAGGCGCTGCAGGCCGGCGGGACCACGTTCGTGAAGCTGGGTCAGCTGATGTCGACCCGGCGGGACCTGCTGCCCGAGGTGTACGTCGAGGAGCTCAGCCTGCTGCAGGACCAGGTGCCGCCCGCGCCGTGGAGTCAGGTCGAGGCGCAGCTGCGCGAGGGCCTGGGGGCGCCGGTGGGGGACGTGTTCGCCTCGTTCGAGCGGGTTCCGCTGGCGGCGGCCTCCATCGCGCAGGTGCACGCGGCCGTCCTGCACGACGGCACCGAGGTCATCGTCAAGGTGCAGCGGCCGGGGATACCGGAGCTGGTGGAGCGGGACCTGGACATCGTCGGGCGGCTGGCCGCCGTGCTGAGCGACCGTACCGCCTGGGGGCGCGGGCTCGGGCTGAACGAGCTGGCGCAGGGCTTCGCCGTCGCGCTGCGCGAGGAGCTGGACTTCCGGGTCGAGGCCCGGAACATGACCGCGGTGCGCCGGGCGGCCGAGGCCCGCGGCGATTCCCGTGTCGCCGTCCCCGTGCTGTACGGGCAGTTCAGCACGGAGCGGGTGCTCGTCATGAGCCGGGTCGAGGGCGCCTCGCTGGGCAAGGCCGTCCCCGACGACCGGCACCACGGCACCCGGCTGGCGCAGACCCTGCTGACCACGCTGCTCGACCAGATCATGCTGGACGGTGTCTTCCACGCCGATCCGCACCCCGGCAACATCCTGCTGCAGCCCGACGGCACGGCCGCCCTGCTCGACTTCGGGTCCGTCGGCAGGATCGACCCCTCGCTGCGCGAGGCGATGGGGGGCCTGTTCCTCGCCGTGGACCGGGGGGATCCGCTCGCCCTGCGCGAGGCCCTGCTGGAGATCACCGACCGTCCCGAGGACATCGACGAACAGCGGCTGCTGCGTGCGCTGGGGCAGTTCAGCGCCCGCCACCTGGGGCACGGGTCCGCGCCCGACGTGGAGATGTTCGGCGACCTGTTCCGGCTCGTGGCGGACTTCCGGCTGGCGGTGCTGCCGGAGATCGCGGCCGTCTTCCGGGCCCTGGCCACCCTGGAGGGCACGCTGGTGCGCCTCTCCCCCGGCTTCAACATGCTGGAGGCGTCCCGTACCTACGCCTCGGCCCGGCTCGTCGACCGGCTGGGGCCGCGCAGCGTCCGGGACACGGCCCGCGACGAGCTGATCGCGCTGCTGCCCGTGCTGCGGCGGCTGCCGCGCCGGCTCGACCGCCTGGGCGGGGCGCTCGAGGAGGGGCGGCTCGGGGTCAACGTGCGGCTCTTCGCCGACGCCCGTGACCGGCGGGTCGTCGGCGAGCTGGTCGGGCGGGTGGTGCACGCCTTCGTGGGGATCTTCCTGGGGTTCGCGGGACTTGAGCTGCTGGGGATGAAGGGCGGGCCGCGGGTGAGCGAGAACCTCGGGCTGTACGGGCTGATGGGCTGCAACCTGCTGCTGCTGTCCGCCGCCATCGTCCTGCGGACCGTCTTCGTCACCAGCCGGCCCATGGAATGAGCGTGCCGGGCTGAACGGACGGCTCCGCCGGGGTTCTTCGGGGCGGGGCCGGTGCGCCGCCGGCCCGTCGTCCCGTCGTCCCGTCGGTCGGCGGGCGGGGCGGGGTCAGGTCCTGCGGCGTGGTGGGGCGTGCACGGCGTCCAGGACGAGGTCCAGCAGCAGCTCGGGCCGTCCGGGCCGGTCATCGCCGTGGGCGGTGGACAGCGCGATGCCGACGACGAGTTGCAGGAGGTCGTCGGCGGTCAGGTCGGCGCGGGCCGTTCCGTGCCGTTGGGCCCGGGCGAGCAGGCCGGCCGCCATGTCCAGGATGCGGCGGTGGCAGTCGGGGCCCGACGCGCCGGCCGGTTCCATCAGCAGGGCGCTGCCCATCCCCTGGTTGACGCGGGCGTGGGCGAGGAAGGCCCGCAGCCACTGCTCCAGGGCCTCGTCGGCGTCCTCCGCGGCGAGCAGCCGCCGCGCGTGGGCGGACAGGGTCTCGATCCGGTCCTCGAGCACCGCGGTCAGCAGGTCCGAGCGGTGGGGGAAGTGACGGTACAGGGTGCCGGGGCCCACCCCCGCCCGGCGGGCGATCTCGTTGAGGGAGGCGCCGGGCCCGGCTTCGGCGAACACCTCGCGCGCCGCCGCCACCAGCCGTGCCCGGTTGAGGCGGGCGTCCGTGCGCCGCGGGGGGTGCGCCCGCCTGTCCGTCATCGTCCCGTCCTTCGGTCGGCTCCCGCCATGGAAAACCGGAGAGGTTCTCCGTATTCTAGCCGACGAGAAACGGAGAACCTCTCCGGAACGCCGCCTGGAGGAGTACCGATGAGTGACGACGCGCGGACCGGGCTCGGCCGGGTCGGGATCTGGACCTTCGCCTACGAGGGCCAACCCGCCGGACGCGTACGGGAATCGGCCGCGGAACTGGAGGAGCTGGGGTACGGGGCGATCTGGCACGGCGAGGCGTTCGGCCGCGACACGGTGGGCCAGGCGTGGTTGCTGCTGTCGGCGACCCGCCGGATCACCGTCGCCTCCGGCATCGCCAACATCGCCTTCCGCGACCCGATCGCCATGGCCGGCGCGACCCGCACGCTCGGCGAGGCGTTCCCCGGACGCTATCTGCTCGGCCTGGGCGGGCACCGGGTCGACGACACGGTGCACGAGGTGGACGGCTACCCCGTCCCGGCCCGGGGCAGGGCGCTCGCCACGATGCGCGCCTACCTCGACGCCATGGACGCCGTCCCCGCCCACGGCCCCGTCCCCGATCCGGCCCCCCGCCGCGTCCTGGCCGCCCTCGGCCCGAAGATGCTCGCGCTGGCCGCCGAGCGCGCCTGGGGCGCCCACCCCTACTTCGTGCCCGTCGAGCACACCGCGCGGGCCCGCGCGATCATGGGACCGGACGCCTTCCTCGGGGTCGAGCAGGCCGTCGTCCTGGACACCGACCTCGGCCGGGCCCGGGAGGTGGCCACGGCGCACGTCGCCGGCTACGTCGCGGCGGCGGCGCACCAGCGGGCGAACGTCCGGCGGCTCGGCTTCGGCGACGCGGACCTTACCGGCGGCCCCAGCCGCCGGCTGGTGGACGCGATCGTCGCGTACGGCGACACCGAGGCGGTTTGCCGCCGCGTGCGGGAGCACCTCGACGCGGGAGCCGACCACGTCTGCGTGCAGGTGCTGAGCGCCGATCCGGCCGCGCTGCCGGAGCGGGAGTGGCGCGAGCTCGCGCCCGCGCTCGTCGCGCCCTCGCCGGTGCCCGATTCCCGCCAGGTCAGCGGGAGTTAGGCCTCCTCGGGGGGGCCGTCCCGCGGGGGCCTGCGGGGCGGGTCCGTCTGCGGGCCTAGGACCTGCGCCCCAGGCGCGCCGTGCACCCGCTGGCTAGGGTCGGCGCCCATGCGAGATACGAAGATCATCCGGCGGACCACGGCGCAGCGCAGGCGCGACACCCTGGAGCGGCTCGGCTCGGAGCGCGACATCTGGGTGTCGACGGCCCACCCCGACCACGGCCCGCACCAGGTGCCCCTGTGGTTCTGGTGGGACGGGCGGGCGGTGTGGATGTGCACCGGCGCGAACTCCGCGACCGCGCGCAACGCGGCCGCGGAGCCGCGGGTGCGGCTGGCGCTGCCGGACGCCCTGGACGTGGTGCTGCTGCAGGGCGAGGCGACGTGCCACCCCGCGCGGGAGGTGCCGCAAGACGCCGCGGAGGCGTACCTGGCCAAGTTCGGCTGGGATCCGCGCACGGAAGAGGCCCCCCACCTGTACCTGCGCGTCGTGC
Source organism: Streptomyces sp. NPDC021012 (assembly GCF_044333355.1). Taxonomy (NCBI): domain Bacteria; kingdom Bacillati; phylum Actinomycetota; class Actinomycetes; order Kitasatosporales; family Streptomycetaceae; genus Streptomyces; species Streptomyces sp. NPDC021012. Next base: position 179,787 of record NZ_JBIRQU010000012.1, on the reverse strand, counting down.
CGCGGACCGTGCGCGCCTGGCGCGGGGTGCCGGAACTGCGGGGCAGGGTCGTGATGCGCGACGGGGCCTGGCTGGAGTGAGACGGGGGGCCGGGGGGTGTGGTGCGGGTGTGCCGGCCGGGGCCGCGTGCCGAGGGCCGCGGCCGGCTCGTCCGCCCCGCGCGCCCGGGCCGCGCGGGGCTCGCGGGGGCCCGCCGGGCCGGTGGGTGGTGTCCGGCCGCCGCGCGGGGGCGGATGGCGCTCGCGATGGCCCACCGGACCGGTGGGGCGGCGGCCTGACCGCCGCGCGGGGCGGGTCGCTCACGGTGACCCGCCGGACCGGCGGGGCGGCGCCTGGCCGCCGCGGAGGGGCGGGGGGCGCTCGCGGCGGCCGCCGGGCCTGGAGGGCGGTGTCCGGCCGCCGCGCGGGGGGTCAGGCCTGGTGTGTCGGCGGCCTCAGGCCGTCCATCACCAGGCGGAACAGGTGTTCCTGGCGTTCGGCGAGGGTCGGGGCCTGGTCGGCGATCCAGCCGAGGGCGTTGGTCAGGGCGAACAGGTCGACGGGGGTCACGTCGGGGCGGATGGTGCCGGATTCCTGGGCCGCGGCCAGCAGCCGGCCGCCGGCCTGGCGCATCGTCAGGCAGGCGGCGTGCAGGGGGGACTGCGGATCGTGCAGGGTGGCCATCAGGGTCGCCGGGAGGCCCTGGTAGGCGCCCGCGCCGAGGGTGAACTCGTACAGCCACTCGGTCAGCGCGCGCTCGGGCGGGGTGGCGGCCAGGGCGTCGGCCCGTTCGGCGAGGCGGGTGAAGCGGCGGCGCAGCAGGGCCTCCAGCAGGTCGTCCCGGTGGGGGAAGTGGCGGTAGAGCGTGCCGAGGCCGATGCCGGCGCGGCGGGCGATGTCCCGCAGGGAGGCCGCGGTGCCCTGTTCGGCGACGACCTGTGCCGCGACCTCCAGGATCCGGTCGCGGTTGCGCCGGGCGTCGGCGCGGGGCGCGCGGGGGTGGTCGGGGCGCGACTCGATGGACATGCGAAACCTCGTCTTTGACAACCGGAGCACTGCTCCGCTTTCCTGTTCCGGAGCAGTGCTCCGGATTTTATCCGGGGTGCTCCGCCATGGAACCCGGGGAGGGACACATGCATACGGCGACGATGCGGGCCGTCCGGCTGCACGCCTTCGGCGAGCCCGAGCAGCTGGTCTACGAAGAGGTGGCCCGGCCCGAGCCCGGACCGGGCGAGGTGCTGGTGCGGGTGTGCGCGGCGGGCGTCAACCCCCCGGACTGGTACGCGCGGCGCGGATTTCGGAACATCCCCGCGGAGCTCCGGCCGAACTGGACGCCGCCGCTGATCCTGGGCAGCGACATCTCCGGGGTGGTCGTGGCCCTCGGCCCGGACGTCACCGGGTGGCGGCCCGGCGACGAGGTCTTCGGCCTGGTCAACTTCCCCGGCCGCGGGTCCGCGTACGCCGAGTACGTGGTCTCCCCCGCCGCCCACCTGGCCTCCCGGCCGGCCGCGCTCGGGCACGTGGAGGCCGCCGCCGTGCCGATGGCCGGCCTCACCGCCTACCAGTACCTCTTCACCCACCTGCGCGACCGCGTCGGCGGCACCGTCCTGGTCAACGGCGCGGCCGGCGGGGTCGGCCACTTCGCCGTGCAGCTGGCCAGGGCGGCCGGCGCGCGCCGCGTGGTCGCGGTGGCCTCCGGGCGGCACGAGGAGTTCCTGCGGGGCCTGGGCGTGGACCGGTTCGTCGACTACACCCGCACACCGGCCGAGGAGGCCGTCCGCGATGTCGACCTGCTGATCGACACGGTCGGCGGCCCGCATGCGCACCGCCTGCTGCCCGTCATGCGGCGCGGCGGCCAAATCGCGCCCGTCTTCCCCGGCGACTACCACCGCACGCGCGCGGCCGAGCTGGGGATCACCCTCACCGAGGGGTGGCAGGTGCGTTCCAGCGGCCCGGACCTCGCCGGGCTGGCCGCCCTCGTCGACGCCGGGAAGGTGCGCGTCGGCATCGACAGCGTCTTCCCCCTGCGCGACGCGGCCGCCGCCCACCTCCGCGCCGAACGGGGCCATCTGCAGGGCAAGATCGTCCTCAGCGCCGAGGACCGGGGCTTCGCGGACCACCGCTGAGGACCTCCGGTACGCCTGGGCGCGCCCCCCGCCGGGTGGTCACGGGCCTCCGGCCGTGGCCACCCGGCCGGGGGCCGGGGAGCCGTCCGGCCCGCCCCGGACCGCCCCGGACCGGGTCCGCGCCCCGGCCGGTGCGGCCGGGGGCGTCCGTGCCCGGGGCACGAGTGCCGGGGCTTCGCGGCCGTGTCCGGTGTGTCCGGCGGGCGGGGAGGCGGACTTGTGGAGGTGGGGCGGGGGCTGTGGTGCTCGGGTCAGTTGGGCTGGGCGGTGGGCATGAGGGTGACCTGCTGGAGGTTGGCGCGCGGCGGGAGGGTCGCGACGAAGCCGACGGTCCGCGCGACGTCCTCGGGGGTGAGCCACTCCATGGTCCGCTTGGATCCTTCCAGCCACGCCAGGGCGCCCTCGTCGGTGACGTGGCTCTGCAGTTCGGTGCCGACGATGCCCGGTTCGATCGCCGAGACCCTGACGTTCCTGGCGCCCAGTTCGGCCCGCAGGTGGCGCGAGAGGTGGGTGACGTACGCCTTGGTCGCGGAGTAGACGGCGAAGTTCGGGAAGATGTTCTGCGCCGCGATCGACGAGGTGTTGATCAGATCCGCGACGCCGCGCTCGCCGGCCGCCTCGACCAGCTGCGGGGTGAAGGCGCCGATCACGTTCATCAGCCCGGTGATGTTGAGGTCGATCTGGTGCTGCCACTGGTCGGCCGCCCGTTGCGTCACGGGTGCCGGCAGCATCACGCCCGCGTTGTTGAACAGCAGGTCCACGGTGCCGAACTCGGACGCGATCCCGTCCGCCGCGGCCTGCACCGCCGGCCGGTCGGTCACGTCGACGGCCAGGGCCCGTGCCTCGCCGCCGTCCTTCCCGATCCGGGCGGCCAGCCGCTCCAGGCGTTCCGCGCGCCGGGCCATGAGGACCACCCGGGCGCCCAGGGCGGCGAGGTGTGCGGCCGAGGCCTCGCCGATGCCGCTGGAGGCGCCGGTGACGACCGCGACACGGCCGGCGAGGGGGCGGGAGAGGGTGTGGGCGGGAAGGTGCGTGGTCATGTGAAGTGCCTTTCGAGGCAGGTGGGATGGGGCGGGGGCGGCCCGGTGCCGCGGCCCTTCACCAGAACACCAGCCGCAGGCGTCTTCCGGGGCGCCGCAGCAGGCCCTGACCGGGCGGGTACCGCCGGGGGAGGTACCGGCGGTACCACCTTCGCCCCCGTGGGGCCCGCCCCCGGCCGTCACACTGGGAGGCATGGACGACCGTGGTCGCGAGCTCGCCGATTTCCTGCGCACCCGCCGGGCCCGGGTGACGCCCTCCCAGGCCGGGCTGCCCGACGACGGGCGCGCGCGGCGTGTGCCCGGGCTGCGCCGTGCCGAGGTCGCCGGGCTGGCCGGGGTCAGCATCGAGTACTACACCCGGCTCGAACAGGGCCGGGCGCAGAATCCCTCCCCGGAGGTCCGCGAGGCCCTCGTCCGCGCCCTGCGGCTGGATGCCGCCGAGCGCGAGCACTTCACCGATCTGCTGGACCGGCCCGCGCGGGTCCGGCGCGCCCCGGCCGGGCCGCAGCGGGTGCGCCCCGGCCTGCACCTGATGCTGCAGACCCTGGAACACGTGCCCGCCTTCGTCCTCGGCCGCCGTACCGACGTCCTGGCCTCCAACCGGCTGGCCCGTGAGGTCCTGACCGACTTCGAGGCGCTGCCCGCGCCGCGGCGCAACCTGGCCCGCTACTACCTGCTGGACCCCGAGGTCCGCTCACGTGTCGGCGACTGGGAGCGGATCGCCGCCGAGACCGTCGCCGTCCTGCGGCTGGAGGCCGGGCGCGAGGCCCACGACCGCCGGCTCGCCGACCTCATCGGTGAACTGACCGTGAAGTCGCCGGAGTTCTCCACCTGGTGGAACGATCACCGGGTGCTGCGCCGGACGTACGGCGCCAAGCACTACCGCCATCCCCTCGTCGGCGACCTGTCCTTCTCCTACGAGTCCTTCCAGGTCCCCGGCGACACCGACCAGACGCTGTGCGTCTACAACGTCGAGCCCGGCTCCCCCACCGCCCGCTCCCTGCGGCTCCTCGCCGGCTGGACGGCGCCCCAGCCCGCGTAGGGCGACCGGTGCGCCGTACGGGCCTGCCGGAGGCGGGGGCCCGGCGGCGGGTTCCAGCCGGTGCGAAACGCGCTGCCCCCTCACCCGCCCCGTGGAGTGTTCCGCGGGGCGGGTGACGTGCGTGGTCGTGCCGGTGGGGGGCCGGCGGCGGCAGAGCGGGAATCAAGGGGCGCTGCACCGGGCGGGGTTAGTTTTCCGGACACTGAAGGGATACGGGTGATCTTCGATGGAGCTCCGGATACTGGGATCGATAGAACTCTGGACGGGCAGTGCCCTGGCCGATCTGGGCCCCGCACGACAACGCAGCATTCTCGGTGTCCTGCTGGTCGATCCGGAACGGCCGGTGCCGCTGGAGGCCCTGGTGGACCGGGTGTGGGGGGACCAGCCGCCGGCGGGGGTCCGCAATGTGGTCCACACGTACATCACCCGGCTGCGGCGGGCGCTGGCCCGTGCGTCGGCCGGTCTTGCCGAGCCGATCGGTCTGGTGCGGACCCCGGCCGGGTATCAGGTTTCGGCCGATCCGGGCACGGTGGACCTGGTGCGGTTCCGGCGGCTGGTGAAGCGTGCGCAGCAGGAGGGTCTTGGCGATCAGGAACGCAGTGCGCTGCTGCAGCAGGCGCTGCACATGTGGCGGGGCGACGCGCTGGGCGGGATGCAGGGCGACTGGGCGGCCCGGTTGCGCGAGACGCTGCGGCAGTCGCATCACGAGGCGCTCAGTCAGTGGGCCGATGCCGAGATCCGGCTGGGGCGTCCCGGTGTGGTGCTCGCGGAGCTGCGGGCCGCGCTGCTGACCGATCCGCTGTCCGAGCAGCTGTGCGAGCGTCTGATGCTGGCGCTGTACCGGGAGGGGCGCAGTGTCGACGCGCTGGAGTACTACCAGTCGATGCGGCGGCTGATCGCCAAGGAGCTGGGGACGGATCCGTCGCGGCGGCTGCAGCGGCTGTACGAGACGATCCTGCGCGGTGAGGTGGCCGATCCGGTGTTGCCGGCCGAGCGGGGCGGCGGTGGGCCGCAGGGTGCGGCCGGGTCCGGTGCCGGTGCGGTGCGGGTGGTCGAGCGTGAGCGGCCCGGTGTGCCGGTGCCGCAGATGCTGCCGCTGGATCTGCCCGATTTCACCGGGCGTGAGCGTGAACTCGACGTGGTGCAGCGGGCGTTGACGCAGCCCACGGCCTCGCAGCCGCCGGCGGTCGTGGTGGTGGGCGGGGGCGGGGTCGGCAAGACGGCGCTGGCGGTGCGGCTGGGGCACCGGCTGCGGTCGGCGTTCCCCGACGGGCAGTTGTACGCGGCGCTGCGGGGCAGTGGTGCGCGGGCGGCGGATCCGTACGCGGTGATGGGCCGGCTGCTGCGGGTGCTGGGGACGGATCCCGACCGGCTTCCGGCCGATCCCGACGAGCGCGGCGAGGTGTACCGGCTGGCGCTGGCGGGGCGGCGGCTGCTGCTGACGCTGGACGACGCGGTCGACGACGCGCAGGTGCTGCCGTTGCTGCCGGGCAGTGCGGAGGTGGCGGTGCTGGTCACCAGCCGGGGCCGGCTCAGTACGCCGCTGGGCGCCCGGGCGCTGCATCTGCCGGATCTGCCGCACGGTCACAGCGTGCGGCTGCTGGCCCGGATGCTGGGGGCGGAGCGGGTGGAGCGGGAGCCGGCCGCGGCGGCCGCGATCGCCCGGTACTGCGGGGGGCTGCCGCTGGCGCTGCGGGCCGCGGCCGCGCGGCTCAACACCCGCCCGCACTGGTCGCTGAGCCGGTACGCGGAGCGGCTGAGCGACCAGGGGCGGCGGCTGGACGAGCTGGCGCACAGTTCGCTGAGCGTGCGGGCCAGTTTCACCGCCTCGTACAACGCGCTGCCCGAGGACGCCCGGGAGGCGTTGCGGTGTCTGGGGCACCTGCCGGTGGCCGAGTTCGACGCGCACCGGGCGTGCCCGGTGCTGGGGAAGGACTTCGCGGCCGTCGAGGACGCCTGTGAGCAGCTGGTGGAGGCGCATTTCCTGAGTGTGGCCGCGCCGGCGAGGGCCGATCTGCCCACGCGTTACCGGCTCGACGGGCTGCAGCGCAGCTTCGCCCAGGAGCTGGACGCCGGGCGGTCGGGCGTGCTGGAGGCGGCCGTGCACCTGTCGGTCTGAGGGGGCTCACCTGGGGTTACACCCTCGGTCAAGACGCGCTCCAGTCCCGCGCCCATGGGGGTGGCGGAGAGTCGTATCCGAAGCCACCTACGCGACAGGGCAGGAAGGAGTGGGACCGCAATGACGCCTCCGGACACTCCCCAGGCCGTGCTGCCGGACCTCGGCAGGACCGACATGGAACGCCGTCCCCCGGTACCGGCGCGCGCACCGACGATGGCCGAACTGGCCGACGAGCTCGCCACCCGCAGGGCGCAGGCACACTTCGGGCATGACCCGGACGCCGACGCCCGGCATCTCTCCAAGGGAAAGCTGCTGGCCCGCCAGCGGATCGAGAAACTGCTCGACCCGGGCACGTTCACCGAGCTGGGGCTGTTCGCCGAGCACCGGGCGGTGGGCTTCGGGATGGAGGACTCGCATCCCGAGGGCGACGGTGTGATCACGGGCTGGGGCGAGATCGACGGCCGTACGGTCTTCGTCTTCGCCCATGACGCCCGGGTCCGTGGCGGCGCGCTGGGTGCGACGTTCGCCGCGAAGATCCATCAGCTGCTCGACTTCGCCGACTCCGTCGGCGCGCCGGTCGTCGGTCTCAACGACGGCGGCGGTGCCCGGATCCAGGAGGGCATCGACGCGCTGGCCGGTTTCGGGAAGCTGTTCGCCCGCAACGTGCGTGCCTCGGGCGTGGTGCCGCAGATCAGTGTGGTGCTCGGCTCGTGTGCGGGCGGCGCGGTGTACTCGCCGGCGCTGACCGACTTCACGTTCATGGTGGAGGGCATGGCCAACATGTTCATCACCGGGCCGGACGTGGTGCAGGCGGTGACGGGCGAGAAGGTCACGCACGAGGAGCTCGGCGGGGCGTACACGCACGGCAACCGCACCGGTGTGGCGAGTTTCGTGGCGCCGGACGAGGAGTTCTGCTTCGAGAGCGTGCGCGAGCTGCTGTCGTACCTGCCGTCGAACAACGCCGAGACGGCTCCCTACGTCCGGCCGGCGGACGATCCGGACCGGCGGTGCGAGGAGCTGTTGAAGCTGGTGCCGGTCGACGACCGGACGCCGTACGACATCAGGACGGTCATCGGGCACATCGTCGACGACGGCGACTACCTGGAGGTCCAGGAGAACTGGGCGCAGAACATCGTGTGCGCGCTGGCGCGTCTGGACGGTCACACGGTGGGCATCGTGGGCAACCAGCCGGCCGCGATGGCGGGGGTGCTGGACATCGACTCCTCGGAGAAGGCCGCCCGGTTCGTGCGCACCTGCGACGCGTTCAACATCCCGCTGGTGACGCTGGTGGACGTGCCGGGGTTCATGCCCGGGACCGACCAGGAGCACAACGCGATCATCCGGCGCGGGGCGAAGCTGCTGTACGCGTACTGCGAGGCGACCGTGCCGCGGGTGCAGGTGATCCTGCGCAAGGCGTTCGGCGGCGCGTACATCGTGATGGACTCCAAGTCGATCGGTTCGGACCTGTCGTTCGCCTGGCCGTCGAACCAGACGGCCGTGATGGGCGCGGACGGCGCGGCGAACATCATCTTCCGTCGTCAGCTGCGTGAGGCGGTGGACCCGGAGAAGCTGCGCAAGGAGCTGATCGCCGAGTACACCGAGCAGTTGATGAACCCGTTCGTGGCCGCGCAGCGCGGGCACGTCGACGATGTCATCGACCCGGCGGACACCCGGCGGGTGCTGATCAAGTCGCTGGACATGCTGCGGACCAAGCGGGCCCGGCAGCCGCTGCGCAAGCACGGGAACGAGCCGCTGTGAGCGGGCCGGAGGCCGCGGGGCTGACGGTGCTGCGGGGCAACCCGACACCGGAGGAGCTGGCGGGGCTGCTGGTGGTGCTCGCGGCGCTGCGCGGCGCCCGCCTGGAGCAGGATCCGCTGCCGGTCGCCGCGCGCCGCTGGGGCCGGCCGGCCGGCTGGCACAGCGCGCTGCCCCAGGTCGCCGCGCCGGACGCGGCCGGCTGGCAGCGCACCCCCGCACCGACCCATGAAAGGACTGCCCGATGACCGGTTGGACCGGCCCCGGCGCTGACACCGGCTGCCTGGCCATGTTCCCCGGACAGGGATCGCAGCGGCCCGGCATGGCCGGGCATCTGCTGGACGCCCATCCCTCGGCCCGGCGGCTGTTCGCCCGGGCCGACGAGATCCTGGGGCTGCCGCTGTCGCAGATCTGTGTGACCGGCAGCGCCGAGGAGCTCGGCCGTACCGAGATCACCCAGCCCGCGATCGCCGTCACCAGCCTGGCGGTGTGGGAGCTTTTGCGGTCGGCCGGCTACCGGCCGGCGGCGACGGCGGGCCACAGCCTGGGCGAGTATCCGGCGCTGGTGGCCGCCGGGGTGCTGTCCTTGGAGTCGGCCCTGGAGCTGGTGCGGCTGCGCGGCCGGCTGATGGGCGAGGTGGCCCGTGAGGTGCCCGGCGCGATGGCCGCGGTGCTGGGGCTGCCCGCGGAGGAGGTGCTGGCGGCCTGCGGCAGTGCCGGGGAGCTGGGCCTGGTGCAGGTCGCGAACTACAACGAGCCGCTGCAGACGGTCATCTCCGGGCATGCGCGGGCCGTCGAGGCGGCGGGCCGCACGGCGCTGGAGGCCGGCGCCGAGAAGGTCGTGAAGCTGGACGTGGGGGCGCCGTTCCACTGCTCGCTGATGTCGGCGGTGGAGGAGGAGTTCACCGAGGCGCTCGCCGTCCATCCGTTCGCCGATCCGGTGCTGCCGGTGATCAGTTCGGTCACCGGCACCTACATCGGGTCGGGCGAGGAGGCCAGGGAGCTGCTGCGGCGTCAGCTCACCGGCCCGGTCCGCTGGGTCGAGGTGCTGCGGACGGCGGCCCGGCACCCGGTGGGCGCGTACACCGAGATCGGGCCCGGCCGGGTGCTCAGCGGGCTGGCCCGCCGCACGCTCGAAGAGGCCCGCACCCGCTCCACCGGAGACCCGCGCCGGCTCACGGCGCTGTACGGCGAACTGGCCCCGCAGGCGTGGCCGGAGCCGGTGGCGTCCTGACGTCGCGCGAACCGGGGGCCGCGGGGCCCCGGTTCGTTCCTCTCCAGCAATTCTACGAAGGGTGAAAGAGACATGTCGTACGACGACAAGGACTTCGGCTCCATCGTCCAGGAGGCGGTCGCCGACGCGCTGGGCATCGACCTCGAGGAGGTCGTTCCCGACGCCACGCTGCTGGGCGACCTGGACGCGGAGTCGATCGACCTGCTCGATGTGCTGTTTCGGATCGAGAAGGCCGCGGACGTGAAGATCAAGGTCGCGGACATCGCCGAGCTGCTGCAGGGCGGGATACCGGACGAGGAGTTCGCCGACGAGAACGACATCATCAACGAGGTCGGCCTGGCGCAGCTGAAGAAGTCGCTGCCGCAGATCGACGTGGAGGAGCTGGCCGGGAAGATCACGGCCGACGAGGTGCTGTCCCTGTTCACCGTGCAGAACCTGACGGACCTGGTGACCGAGCGTGCCGCCCTCGCCGCGGCCGCCGCGTAGGCAGGGCGCGGGGCGGTCACCGGACAGTGCCGCCCCGCCGCCGCTGCGGGTGCGCACCGGTATGGACCTGGCCGAGGTGTCGCGGGTGGAGGAGCTGATGGGCTCTCAGCCCGAGCTGCGCGAGCGGGTGTTCACCGCTCGTGAGCTGGCCTACTGCTATCGGCGCAAGCGGGTCGGTGAGCATCTGGCCGGCCGCTGGGCCGCCAAGGAGGCGGTGCTCAAGAGCCTGGGGACCGGCATGGGGCCGCGCATGGAGTGGACGGACATCGAGGTCGTCAACGACCGTGCCGGCCGTCCCCGGGTGCGGCTGTACGGAGAGGTCGAGGCGGTCGCCCGGTCCCTGGGCATGGCCTCCATCGACATCTCGCTGAGTCACAGCGGAGGTCTGGCCGTCGCGCACGCCGTCATGGTGTGCGGGCCGGCCGGCCCGTCCACCGCACCCGCCCACACCACGGACACGGCACGAGCAGAAGGAGACGAAACGGCATGAGGCCTGACGAGACGGAGGCGCCGCGATGAGCCGCAGGGTGGTCATCACCGGCGTGGGCGCCGTCACGCCGCTGGGCAACGACGCGCCGAGCACCTGGCGGGGACTGGTCGAGGGGCGCAGCGGGGTAGGCCGGCTGACGACGATCGACACCACCGGTTTCGATGTGACGATCGCCGGTGAGGTGAAGGACTTCCGCCTCGAGGACGCGGTGCCCGGCTCGGTGGGTCTGCGGCATCTGCTGCGGCCGGGGACCTTCGGGGTGGGCGCGGCCTGGGAGGCGCTGCGCGACGCGGGCGTGGACAAGGACACCTACGACGGCGCGGACATGGGTGTGGCCATGGGCGCGTGTGTGGACCGGCCGGATCTGCAGTGGCTGGTGGATGTCGGCGCGCTGCGCGACGCCACCGGCCGGGCGGACGCGTTCTCCACCTACGCGCCGTCGGACGCGCTGGCCTACAGCCAGAACATCGCGTCCGCGGCGATGGCCCGGATGCTGGACGCGACCGGCCCGATGCTGGGGGTGTCCACCGCCTGCTCGGCTTCCGGGCATGCGGTCGGCGAGGCGTTTCGCACCCTGCAGGAGGGTGATGCGACGCTGATGCTCGCGGGCGGCTACGACTCGTTGACGACCTGGCTGGACGTGCTGTGCTTCGGGCTGCTGGGCGCGCTGACGAAGGAGTACAACGACGATCCGCAGCGGGCCAGCCGGCCCTTCGACGACCAGCGTTCCGGCTTCGTCCTCGGTGAGGGCGGCGTGGTGCTGGTCCTGGAGGAGCTGGAGGCGGCGCGGGCGCGCGGGGCGCACATCCTGGCCGAGGTGCTGGGCTACGGCACCAGTCTGAACGCCTGGCGAATGACGGACTCCCCGCCGGACGGCAGCGGTGCGATCGAGTCGATCGCGGCGGCGATCGCGGACGCCGGTCTGGAGCCGGGCGACATCGACTACGTCGTGGCGCACGGCACCAGCACCCCGGGCAACGACCTGTCGGAGACCACGGCGATCAGGAAGGTGTTCGGGGACGCCGCCGAGCGGCTGCTGATCAGCTCGCCGAAGTCGATGACCGGCCACCTGACGGCGGCGTCGGCGGCGCTGAGCCTGCTGACCGCGGTGGGGGCGATCAACCACGGGGTGGTGCCGCCGACCATCAACCAGGAGACGCCCGACAGGCGCCTGGGCCTGGACTTCGTGCCGAACACGGCGCGCCGGCAGGAGGTGCGGCACGCCCTGGTCAACGCGTTCGCGTTCGGCGGCACCAACGTCGGTCTGGTCGTGGGGCGTTACGAGGAGAAGCGATGACCAGCCGACAGCGACACGGAGGAGCGCGATGAGCGGCAGCGGACGTCAGGTCGTCATCAGCGGCATCGGCCTGGTGACCGCCCTGGGCGAGGGCCCGGAGGCCAACTGGAAGGCGCTGGTGGCCGGCGAGAGCGGCATCGGGCCGATCGAGGCGTACGATCCGTCGCCGCTGCAGACCCGGCTCGGTGGTGAGATCGCCGACTTCGACGCCACCAAGTACGCCACCAAGCGTCAGCTGCGCACCGTCAACCGCGGCGACCGCCTGGCGATGGCCGCGGCGCGGATCGCGCTGGACGACGCGGGCCTGGCGCACAAGCAGTCCGGCGGCGGCGAGCTGGGCTACCGCACGGGCCTGTATCTGGGCGGCAACAAGTCGCTGGGCCGCATGGAGCAGCTGATCGAGGAACTGAAGGTGATCCGCCGCCCGGACGGCACGGCCGACCTGGAGCACCTGGCCCGGCACGGTGATGTCATCATGCCGCCGCTGTTCTTCGTCGAGGGGCTGCCGGCCGGCGCGGTGTTCACCATCTCGCAGACCTACGGCATCCGGGGTTCCAGCACGTTCTTCGCCGGGTACGCGGACGCCGGCGCCACCGCGATCGGCCGGGCCATGCGCGCGGTGCGCCGCGGGGACGCGGACGTGGCGCTCGCCGGCGGCTACGACGACGCCACCAGCTGGTGGTCGATGACGCTGCTGGACCGGCTGGGGATCTTGACCACCCGCAACGAGCGGGGGCAGCAGGCCTACCGGCCCTACGACCGGGACCGCAGCGGCGGGCTGCCCGGGGAGGGCGCGGCGCTGCTGGTGCTGGAGGAGAAGCAGGCGGCGCTGGCGCGCGGGGCCCGGATCTACGCCGAGATCACCGGGTACGGGGCCGGGCACGACGGGCGCACGCCGCCGGCGGCGGACCCGCAGGGCCGCGGTCTTGCCCGGGCGGTGCGGCGTTCGCTGGAGGACGCCCGGCTGTCGGCCGGGGACCTGGGCTACATCGCCTCGGACGGGTCGGGGACCCGGCTGGGCGACGTGAGCGAGGCCGTCGCGCTGCGGGCCGCGCTGGGCGAGGCGGTCTCCTCGGTGCCGGTGAGCACGCCGAAGCCGCAGACCGGTCATCTGGTCGGCGGCGGCGGTGCGCTGAACGCGGCGGTGTCCGCGCTGGCGCTGCACCACGGGGTGGTGCCCGCGACGCTCAACCTCGACGATCCCGACCCGGCATGCGCCCTGGACCATGTCCGCGGCGGTGCCCGCGAGACCAGGCCCGCCCATGCGATGGCGCTGGCCCGGGGCATCGAGGGGCAGGCCGTGGCCCTGACCCTGTCCCGGCCGGTGTGAGCGGGCCGAGCGGCCCCGTGCAGAGAAGGAAGCAGACGCGATGAGTGACGTTCCCGATCAGCCCGTCGGCGTGGTGGTCGCCTCCGTGGGGGCGATCACCCCGCACGGCGGTTCGGCCGAGGTCCTGTGGGAGGCGGTGCGCGCCGGGCGGGTGGCGATCTCGCCCGTGCGCGGCCTGCCCATGGACCACTACCAGACCACGCTGGGCGGCGAGATCACCGAAGCGTGCGCGCCGGTGTACGACTACGCCGCGGGCTCGCAGGCGCGTGACCGTGCGGTCGATTTCGCGCTGGTGGCCGCCGAGGAGGCGATGGCCGCCTCGCGCCTGCGGGTGGGCGCGGACATCCCGGCCGAGCGGTGGGGGGTGGCCTACGGCACCTGTCACGGTGGCTGGCGCAGTGCCGAGCTGGCGCTGCGCGAGGTGCAGGAGGGCGGCACGCCGGACTGGCGGCGCTACACCTTCGTGCCGCCGCAGGCCGGTGCGGAGGCGCTGTCGGCCGCTTTCGGCCTGAAGGGGCCGGTGTTCAGCGCGAACACGGCGTGTGCCGCCAGTGCCCATGCGCTCGCCCATGCCCTGGAGGTGATCCGGGCGGGGGCGGCCGACGCGATGCTGGTGGGCGGCAGTGACGCCTTCACCGAGTCGGCGTTCGCCGGGTTCAGCAGTCTGTGGTCGCTCTCCCCCAAGCCGGCGGCCCCGTACTCGAAGGACCGGTCGGGGCTGACGCTGGGCGAGGGCGGCGGGATGCTCGTGCTGCTGTCGAAGGAGGCGGCCGAGCGCACCGGCGCACCGGTGGTGGCCGAGGTGCTGGGCTACGGCCTGTCGGCCGACGGCCACCATCCGACGGCTCCGCACCCGGAGGGCGAGGGCGCGGCGCGGGCGATCCGGGCGGCGCTGGCCTCCTCGGGGCTGGCCCCCGACGACATCCGGTACGTCAACGGGCACGGCACGGGCACGGAGAAGAACGACTCGGCGGAGAGCAACGCGGTGCGTGCCGCGCTGGGCGGGGCGGCCGAGAAGGTCGCGCTGTCCAGCACCAAGTCGATGATCGGTCATCTGCTGGGCGCGGCCGGCGCGGTGGAGGGCATCGTCACGGCGCTGGCCCTGCGCGACCAGGTGGCGCCGCCCACGGCGTCGTTCACGCAGGTCGATCCGCAGTGCGGTCTGGACCCGGTGGCCGGCACGGGCCGGCCGATGGTCCTGGAGACCGCGCTGTCGAACAACTTCGGGTTCGCCGGCGCGAACGCGACCGTCGCCTTCGCCCGGCCCGGCGGGCGAGGTGCGCCGGCTCCCGCGGTGGGCGCGGACGACGTGGTGGTGACCGGGTTCGGTGTGATCACCTCGGCCGGTGAGGGGCCGGAGGCCTTGTGGGAGGCGTACGCGGCCGGGGTGGAGCAGGGCGTGGCCGAGGACGGGCTGCGGGTGGCCCGGGTGGAGTTCGACCGCTCGGTCGTCGGCACGCCCCGGGAGCGCCGGCGCATGGACAAGGTCTCCCAGCTGGCCGTCGCCTCGTGCCGGGCCGCGCTGGGCGCGGCGGGCGCGGAGGGCGACGCCGAGGCGCTGGCCGCGACCGGTGTGGTGCTGGGCACCGCGATCGGGCCGATGGAGAGCAGCGAGCGGTTCACCGTTCCGGTGCTGTCCGAGGGCGCGAAGGAGGCGAACCCGGCGGTGTTCACCAACACCGTGTACAGCGGTGCGGCCGGCCATGTCGCCATGGCGCTGGGCACCAAGGGGCCCACCTCGACGCTGACGTCGGGGCATGCGGCGGGCGCGGCGGCGCTGGGGGTGGCCTACGACCTGCTGCGGGCCGGGCGGGCCGAGCGGCTGCTGGTGCCGGCGGTGGAGGCGTTCTCGCCGGCCACGCTGGCCGCCTACCGCGGCATCCCGCTGTTCGGGTCGGCCGCCGGGCGGCGGTACACGCTCGCCGAGGCCGGCATCGCGCTGGTGCTGGAGCGCCGGTCGAGCGCCGAGCGGCGCGGCGCGACGATCCACGCCGTGGTGCTGGGGCATGCGACCGCCTCGGACGCGTGCGGCATCGGCCGCTGGGACGCGTCGGGTGACGGGGTGGAGCGGGCGATGCGCCAGGCGCTGGACCGTGCCGGGCTCACGCCGCGGGACGTCGGATCGGTGTGGGCGAGCGCGGCGGGTCTGGCGGCCGCCGACCGTCCCGAGCAGGCCGCGGTGGAGCGGGTGTTCGGGCCGGGCGGGGTGCGTGTCGAGGCCCCCAAGCGGGTGCTCGGCGAGCCGGTCGGCGCGGGCGCCCAGCTGTCGGCGGTGCTGGCCGTCGGCGCCTGGCGCGCCGGCGGGGACCGGCGTCCGGTCCTGGTCAACAGCTCCTCCCTGGGCGGCACCCACACCTCGCTCGTCCTGTCCCCCGTCCCTCTTTCCGCAACGGAGTCCGCTCGATGACCACCGCGTACGATGTGAAGATCCTTTCCACCGGTGCCTATGTGCCCGGTGAGCCGCTGGACAACGCCACGCTGGAGAAGTACGTCGGGCCGCTGCCGGACGACGTGCTGGAGGGCATCCAGGTCAAGACCCGGTACTGGATGATCGACCCGGTCACCGGCGAGCACCGGATCAACAACAGCCGGATGGCCGAGCGGGCCTCCCGGCAGGCCCTTGAGCGGGCCGGGGTGGAGCCCGAGGAGCTCGACCTGATCGTGGTGTGCACGGCGACGCCGGAGTACACGCTGCCCAACGTGGCCACCACCCTGCAGCACTACCTGGGGCTGGAGAGCGTCGCCGCGATCGAGATCCGCGGGGCGTGCGCGGGCTGGGTGCAGGCCCTGGACCTGGCCCGGCGTCAGCTGGCCGACGGCACCGCGCGCACCGCGCTGGTGGTGGGCAGCGAGGCCGGCTCGCCGGTGCTGGCGCCTCACTTCCTGGGCAAGGACCCGGCGCGGGTGCGGATGCGTGACCGCCTGACGCTGTACACCTTCGGTGACGGTGCGGGGGCCGTGGTGCTGCGGGCCGAGCCGGCGGGCGAGTCGCCGGCGGAGGAGTTCGCGTTCGTCAACGCCTGTGTGGGCGGTCTGCGCAAGCCCGGCATGGAGATCATCGGCGGTGGTACGGACGTGCCGCAGGCCGAGCAGCTGCGCCGCAAGCAGCTGATCCAGATGAAGATCGACGTGCCCGGCACCACCACGTTCGGGCCGCAGGTGTTCGTCCGGGCGATCCAGGAGATGGCCCGCAAGGACGGCCGGGCGCTCGGCGAGTTCGACGCGATCGTGCTGCCGGAGGGCAACGCCGACTACTTCGCGGACGAGTTCGAGTCCGCGGGGCTGTCCGCCGAGGACATCCGGGCGCTGGACGGGCGGATCGTGGAGAACCTGGCCGAGGTGGGGGCCACCGGTTCGGCCGCGGTGCCGCTGTCGCTGGACGCGGGCTGGACCTCGGGCCGCATCAAGGCCGGTGACCGGGTCGTGCTGCTGGGCATCGAGGCCAGCCGGTACATCTACACCGGCCTGTCGCTGACCTGGCAGGCCCCGCCGGCGCCCTGACCGCCCCGCCCCGCCCCCCTCTTACTCATTCGAAGTCTTCTCAAGTCGCCTCAGTGTAAAGGCGCAGCTCCTGGAGGAATCACGTGGCAATCAAGCACCGCACGCTGGGCACGCCCGGACTGGACGTCCCGGCCCAGGGCCTGGGCTGCATGGGCATGACGTTCGGGTACGGCAACGCGGACGCGGCCGAGGCGCTGGCCACCATCGACCGGGCGCTGGAGCTCGGGGTCAATCTGCTGGACACGGCCGACATGTACGGCCCGTACACCAACGAGGAGCTGATCGGCCGGGCCATCGCCGGGCGGCGCGAGCAGGTGGTGCTCGCCTCCAAGGTGGGCAACGAGATCGGCGACGACGGGCAGCTGACGTGGCGGATCAACGGCCGTCCCGACTACATCCGCCGGTCGATCGAGGGGACTTTGCGCCGGCTGGGCACCGACCACCTGGACCTGTACTACCTGCACCGGGTCGACCCGGACGTCCCGGTGGAGGAGAGCTTCGGCGCGCTCGCCGAGCTGGTGCAGGCCGGGCTGGTGCGCCACCTGGGGATCTCCGAGGCGGGGCCGGCGACCATCCGCCGCGCGCACGCGGTGCACCCGCTGACCGCCGTGCAGACCGAGTACTCGCTGTTCACCCGGGACGTCGAGGTCAACGGCGTGCTGGACACCGTGCGCGAGCTGGGCATCGGTTTCGTGGCCTACAGCCCGCTCGGCCGCGGTTTCCTGACCGGCACGATCCGCGACACCTCCGACATCCCCGAGGGCCTGGACTTCCGGCGCATCGCCCCGCGGTTCAAGGACGAGAACATCCGCCGCAACCTGCCGGTCGTCGACCAGCTCAGCGATCTGGCCGCCGCGGCCGACACCACCGTCGTCCGCCTCGCGCTCGCCTGGGTGCTCTCCCGCGGCGAGGACGTCGTCGCCATCCCCGGCACCAAGCGGCGCACCTACCTGGAGGAGAACGTCTCCGCGGCCGGCCTGGAGCTGTCCGCCGACGTCCTGGCGGCGATCGACGCCATCGCCCCGTACGGGGTCACGGCCGGCAACCGCTACCCGGACGCGGAGATGTCGGCGCTGAGCCGCTGAACCCCCTCTCCCACTCCCCCACACCCCACGTCACCCCCCACCTCGTCCGTCGACCCGCCGTCCGCCGTCCGCCCTTCGCCCCGACCTCCGGGAGAACGCACATGTCCGCTCAGACGCCTCGCCCCCTACGCCGGGTCCTCATCGCCGGCGGCGGGATCGGCGGCATCGCCACCGCCCTCGCCCTCCAGCAGCAGGGCATCGACTCCGTCGTCTTCGAACGCGCGCCGCAGCTGCGCGACGGCGGCGCCGGACTGCACATCTGGACCAACGGCATGCTCGCCCTGGACCGCCTCGGCGTCGCCGACCAGGTCTCCGCGATCGCCCCCGCCCAGGCCGCCTGCCACTTCGCCACCTCGGCCGGCCGGCCCATCGGCACCTGGCCGGTGGGCCAGTTCATCGAGCGCTACGGGCAGCCCACGGTCGCCATCGGCCGCTCCGACCTGCACGGCATCCTGCGCGACGCCGTGACCGCGCCGGTCATCACCGGCGCCGAGGTCACCGGCTACACCGAGCACGACGAGGGGGTCAGCCTCCACTTCGCCGACGGCACCTCCGAGGACGGCGACCTGCTGATCGGCGCCGACGGGGTGCGCTCCGCCGTCCGCGCCCAGCTGCTGGGCCCCCAGCCGCCCGACTACACCGGCTACATCGCCTGGCGCGGCCACGCCGAGCTGAGCCCCGAGCAGTTCCCGCCCGGCACCTTCCAGGCCCTGTTCGGCCCCGGGACCCGCTTCACGTACTACGACATCGCCCCCGGCGTCGTGCACTGGATGAGCGTCGCCGACGGCCCCGCCGGCGGCCGCGACGAGGGCACGCCCGAGCAGACCCTGGACATGCTGCGGGCCCGGCATGCGGGCTGGGCCGACCCGAGGGTGCGGCAGATCCTGGACGCCACCGTGCCGCAGAGCATCCTGCGCGGCGACGTGCTGGACCGCAAGCCCGACCCGGTCTGGGGCCGGGGCCGGGTCACCCTGCTCGGCGACGCCGCGCATGCGATGAGCTTCAACATCGGGCAGGGCGCCTGCCAGGCCATCGAGGACGGCCTGGTCCTGGCCGGGCACCTGGTCTCGCCGGGGAACGGCATCACCCAGGCCCTGCGCGCCTACGAGGCCGAACGCCAGGAGCGCACCCGGCCGATGCAGCTGCTGGCGCACCGCATCGGCGTGCTCGGCTCCCTGCACAACCCGGCCGCCGTCTGGCTGCGCGACCGGTTCATGGCACTGACCTGGAACAAGACCTTCCAGTCCACCGAACGTGACCACGTCGCCTACGGCACGCGATGGAAGTCCGGCGCCACCGCCTCGGTGTGAGCACGTGCGTATCCGACCGACGACGAGAGGACAGCTGTTGTGACCACCGCGACCACCACCGACCCGGCGCGAGGACTGTGGGACAACGCCCAGGAACGCAACAAGGCGACGATCCGGCGCGTCTTCGCCGAGTTCGTCAACCAGGGCGACGCCTCGCTCGTGGACGAGCACTACCGGCCGGACATCGTCGACCACGCCGGCCTGCCCGGGGCGCCGGAGGGCGCCGAGGGCGTGAAGTACACCATCGCCGGACTGCGTGAGGCGTTCCCCGACTTCCACGTCACCATCGAGGACATCAGCGCCCACGACGACATGGTCGTCATCCACAACACCTGGCGCGGCACCCACCTGGGCGAGCTGCTGGGCATCGCGCCCACCGGCCGTTCGTTCCTGTCCGTCGGCATCGTCATCTGGCGGTTCGACGAGGAGGGGAAGATCGCCGAACGCTGGGAGCACAACGTGGCGTCGAACATGTTCGCCGCGCTCGGGCTGCGGATGCTGGCGCCGCGCAAGGGCCGCCGGCGCGCGGTGGAGGGGGCCCGGACCGTGACGCGGACCGTGCCGCTCAAGCCCGGCAAGCCCCTGGCCTGGCAGCGGCTGGTCGAGGAGCTGCAGGGCCCGCGGCTGCGCGAGTACGAGGCGTCCCGGCGCCGGCTGGGCATCACCGGCGAGGTGCTGCGCATCGACCCGCGGCCCGACGGCGACCACGTGATCGTGCACTTCGAGACGGCGGACCCGGAGCGCACCCGCAAGCGCTGGGCGCAGTCGGAGCACCCCTTCGACCGGTGGCTGCGCGAGCAGCTCCTCGACATCCACGGCGAGGACCCCTGGATCGGCCCCGCGACCTCCTACGAGTCGGCCGGTCTGGCCTGGACGGTGCCGCCGCAGCTGACCTCGGACCGCTCCGACGGGGCGCGCTGAGGGGCCTTGCGGTCTGCCGACCCCGGTTCCAGCCGCCCTCCAGGCCCGGTCGGCACACTGGGGTCTCCCCCTGGACGACGGGCCCGCGCCGTACCTCCCCCGGCGGCGCGGGCCCGTCAACGTGCCCGCTTCGGGGGCGGGTTCACCGCAGCAGTGCCTCGATGCCGGGGACGAGGTCGGCGGGCTGCGGCATCCGGGCGATGCTCCGGCCCAGTTGCGCGGCCGCGGGCAGCACCCGGCCGCCGTTGACCAGCTCGGCGATGTGGAAACGCAGCCGCAGCATGGTGGAGTCGCCCGCCAGTTCGTCCTCGGTCAGGCAGCGGCCGATGCCGGCCCGCTCCAGGCGCTTGCCCGCCGCCCATTCCTCCGGGCCCGCCGGCAGCACCAGCTGGGAGACCCCGTACCGGGCGGCCGCGTACACGATGCCCTCGTCCCCGCCGTGGACGACCAGGACGCTGCCCCGCAGCACCACGCTCCAGGGATGGTCCTCGCCCCTCAGCACGGCCACCTGCAGGCCGAGGCTTTCCACGCCCTCGGCGACCCGGCCGAAGAGCCGGGCCCGGCGCCGGTCGGCGGGCCCGGTCCCGCCGGGCATCCCGGTGATGCACACGCGTGGACGCAGTGACAGCTCGGTGAGCCAGGGCACCGGCTGCGCGGGCAGTTCGTAGGCGTCGCAGCGCACCTGCCAGGCGTCGGGCTCCGGCCGGTCCCGCAGCAGCGGGGGGCAGGGGTCGATCCAGACGGTGGGCCGCGGCGACAGCGGCGGGTGGGCGTAGGGCAGATAGCCGATGCTGGGCACCCCGGACTCGGCCGCCATGTCGGTGGCCTCCGGGCACAGGGGATCGTGGACCACCAGGTCGGGCCGCCAGGCCCGGCTGAAGCGCCGCGGCGCGGCCAGGACCGGGACGAGCCCGGCCCGGACCACGCGGTGGCGGGTCCGGGCCGGGGCACAGAAACGGACCTCGTGGCCGGCCGACTGCAGTTCCCTCGCGAGCAACACCAGGCGCAGTGCCGCCGGCATGCCGAGGCCCGCCGAGAAGAGCACACGCACAGTTCCTCCCTGGGGTTATCTGGCGAAGCGGTCGAGCACCCGCCCGGTCCCGGCGTCGACGTCCAGCGCCGGGTCGCTTCCGAGGACGGCCCGCTGCAGCTGCTGCAGGCGCTGCGAGGGCTCGATGCCCAGCTCCTCCACCAGACGGGTCCGCAGGTTCTGGAAGACGTCCAGCGCCGCGGAGGGCCGTCCGGCCCGGTAGAAGGCCACCATGGACTGGGCGTGCAGTCCCTCGTGCAGCGGATGGCGGGCGGCGAGCGCGGTGAGCTCGGTGAGCAGTTCGCCGTGCCGACCGAGCCTGAGCTCGACGTCGATGCGCCGCTCCAGCACGCCCAGCCGGCTCTCCTCCAGGCGCATCGCCTCGATCTCCAGCAGCGGGCCGGTGCGCACGTCGACCAGGGCCGGGCCCCGCCACAGGGCGAGGGCCTGGCGGAACAGCTCCGCGGCCTGGGCGTGCTCGCCGCGGTCGAAGGCCCGCTGGCCCAGGGCGGACAGCCGGTCGTGCTCGTGGGCGTCGATGCTGCCGGGCTCGGTGTGCAGGAGGTATCCCCCGTGCCGGGTCAGCAGCAGTTCCTTGGAGCCGCCGGGCTCTCCGTCGAGTGCCTTCTCCATGCAGCGCCTGAGCTGGAGGATGTAGGTCTGCAGCGTGGTGAGCGCGCTGCGGGGCGGGGCGTCGCCCCAGATCTCCTCCATCAGCGCGGACACCGGCAGGACCTGGTTGGCGTAGATGGCGAGCAGTGCCAGGATCTGGCGCGGCTTCGCCGCGGTGGGCAGGATCGGGACGCCCTTCAATTCGGCTTCCAAAGACCCCAGAACAGAGATGCGCATGCGGCCCCCTTATGTCTCTGTCATCGGACCTTGAACCTCCCACGAGCCCGCCTCGTGCGGACAGTGCGCAGCTCCCGCTCCTGCTGGTGTGCTGCTCCCGGCCGGGGTGTGATCGATTCACGGGTCCGTCCGGGGGGTGGGGTGCGGGCATGGCGCAGGCCCCGCGCGTCCTTGCGGCGTGCGGGGCCTGCGGTCCGGCTCGGTGGGGGGGGTCGGGCTCCGGTGTGGTGGGGGTCAGTCTCCGGTGAGGACGGGGCGGTCGTAGAGCGCGAGGCAGTCCTCGTAGGCGGGCAGGAGGCCCTGGGCCAGTGCTTCGGCGGCGGTGGGGGCGGCGAGGTCCTCGTCGGACATCAGCGGCTCCGTGGTCAGCCCCCAGGGCAGGGCGAGCGCGGGGTCCAGGGCGCTGACGGTGTAGCCGGTGCCGGGGGTGTCGGGCCGGGAGCTGTGGCAGGCGACGACCGTGTCGTCCTCCAGGGCGAGCCAGCCGTGGCCGAGGCC
Source organism: Streptomyces sp. NPDC021012 (assembly GCF_044333355.1). Taxonomy (NCBI): domain Bacteria; kingdom Bacillati; phylum Actinomycetota; class Actinomycetes; order Kitasatosporales; family Streptomycetaceae; genus Streptomyces; species Streptomyces sp. NPDC021012. Next base: position 157,695 of record NZ_JBIRQU010000012.1, on the reverse strand, counting down.
TTCGGAGACGAACACGCCGGCCGCGTCGCGGTGGTCGAGCCAGACCATCTGGTGCCGGCCGTAGTCGGGGGATCCGACGCGCAGGTCGACCACGACGTGGACGGCGGAGCCGCGCACGCAGTCGAACAGGCGGGCGCGGGCGCCTTCGCCGGCGGTGCCGTGGATGCCGCGCAGGACCAGGCGGCGTGCGGCCGACAGGTCGCTGTGGCGGATCGCGAAGGGCCGTCCGACGGCCTGCTCGACGTCGTCCTGGCGGAAGGTCTCGTAGCGGACGACGATCTCGTCCTCAACGGCCCGGGGCGACAGCAAGAACGCGCCCGGGAGGGCGAGTTCGCTGATTTCCAGGCTGTTGAGTTCCATGGTGGCGACGGTAGCGGCCGCCGCTCAAGACCGGCTGGAGCAGTGCTGATGCGCGGTGCCGCCGCAGGCGGGGGCGGACATGCCGATCACCGCCCTGCGCGTGGCGGGGGCGGTGCGGGTGGTGCGGCCGGGGGCGCGGTGGCCGGGCGGGGCCGGCCGCCGCGCCGGGGCGTGCGGGGGTCTCAGGCCTGTGCGGCGGCCGGGCCGGCCCCCAGCTGCCGGAAGAGGTCGTCCATGTTGAGCTGGTCCCAGTGCTCGGCCAGCAGCCCGTCCTCGATCCGCCAGATGTCGATGGACTGGAAGTTCACCGGGCGTCCGGTGGCCGGTATGCCGAGGAAGGTGTCCTGGTGGGTGGCGCTGTACTCCAGGCGGGCGGCGACCCGGTCGCCCTCGGCGATGACGTCGTGCAGCACGGCCTTCAGGTCGGGGAAGGCGGTGAACACCTGGGTCCAAAAGGCCCGGTTGGCCTCGATGCCGTCGGCCACGGCGGGGTTGTGGTCGATGTGTCCGGCCGCGGTGTGCTCCTCCATGGTGCTGACGTCATGACTGTTGATCATGTCGACGAAGCTCTGGACGACGGCGTGGTGGTTGGGCATAGGGGCCTCATTTCGGCTGGGTGTCGAGCGGGGGGTGGGTTCAGGACAGTTCGGCCTCGCGGCCGCTGGAGCAGAACTGAGTGGTCAGGCGCAGGCCTTCGTCGAGGGACACCCGCGGTTTCCAGCCGGTGGCGGCCTGGAACGGGGAGGAGTCGATGATCACGCTGCGGAAGTCGCGGGTCTCGGCGTAGTCCGGGGGTGTGACGGAGACGACCGGGACCGGTTGCCTGCCCGTCTGGGCGGAGACCAGCTCGGAGACCCGGGTGAACACCGGGCCCAGGGGGGCGCCCTGGCCGGTGCCGATCAGCCAGCGTTTTCCGGCGAGCGCGTCCATGCGGGGGACGGCGTCCCAGAAGGCGCGGGCGACGTCGTCGACGTGCAGCAGGTCCCGGCGGACGGTTCCGTCGTGCCACATGGTCAGGGGCTCGCCGGCCACGGCGCGGCGGGCCATCGAGGAGACGATGCCCTTGTCCCGGGTGGTGGATCCGGCGCTGTAGCCGTACACCGTGGTCAGGCGCAGGCAGGCGCCGCGTACGGTGCCCGCGGCGTCGGCGTCCAGCAGGAGGCGTTCGGCGGCGAGTTTCTGCCGCTCGTACTCGCCCTGGGGCCGGTCGGGTTCGGTGCCGTCGAGGACTTCCTTGTCGGTGGGGCCGACGGCGGTGACCGAGCCGGTGAACAGGACGGTGGGGGGCTGCTGGGTGCCGCTGCGCTCGGCCAGGGCCCGCAGCAGGTCGCGCATCAGGCCGACGTTGACGCGTTCGGCGACGGTGTCGCCGTCGGCGATGCGCCAGGTGGAGGCGCCGGCGATGTAGGCCAGGGAGTGGATGACCACGTCGGCGCCGGCGACGGCGGCGGCCATCTGGCCGGGCTGGGTCAGGTCCGCGCAGAGCACCTCGATGTCGGCGCGGGCGTCGTGCGGCAGGGGGGTCTTCCTGCGGGAGACGGCCCGGAGCCGGATGGGGTGGCGGGCCAGTTCGCGAAAGACGGCGGATCCGACGAAGCCCGCGGCGCCCAGCACCACGACGAGCGGGGGGTGGGGGGTCACGGCGCTGCCTCCAGAGGGGTGTGGGTGGTGCGTGGGCCGGGCGGGGGTGGTCATCGGGTGCCCTCGCCGGCGGCGGTGAGGCGGCCCAGGGTGCGGGCGTCGCTCAGCAGGGCGTCGTCGAACTCGCGCGATCCGCTCTCCGCGGCCGCGAGGACCCGGTCCAAAAACAGCCGCATGCTGTCGGCCGGTTCCATCCGGTGGACGTACTGCTGGTCCTTGGTCTGGACCCGCAGGGCGGGGGTGAGGTCGGGGGGCAGGGAGAAGGGGCGCTCGATGTCGATGGCGCAGCTCTCGCCCAGCAGCCGCAGGGTGTTCTGGTAGACGGTGGTGAACCCGAAGTGCCCGACGGCCGTCCGGCCGCCCGGGTAGCCGGCCAGCACGCTGTAGGCGGTCTCCAGGCCGTCGTCGGTGCGTTCGCCGACCAGGACGCTCAGCTGCTCGGGTTCGGCCTGCCACAGCACCCGGCCCAGGGACGCCAGGTAGGGGCCGGTGTCGGCGAACGCGCCGCCGCCGCGGGCGCGGTCGAAGCGGAAGTCGTCGCGGGGCACGGGCGGGGTGAAGACGGCGACGGCCTTGGTGATGTCGCCGCCGGTCCGCTCGGTGAGCGCGCGGGCCTCGGCGAACATGGGGTGGAAGCTGTAGCAGACGGCCTCGGCGAGCACGCGGGACCGGGCGCGGGCCAGGTCCACCAGCTCGCGGGCGGTGTCCGGGTCCGGCAGGGCCGGTTTGTCGACGACGACGTGGTGTCCGGCGTTCAGCGCGTGCCGCACCGCGGCCGCGTGTTGGCTGTTGACCAGGGACACGTAGACCAGGGCGGGGGGTGTGGTGTCCAGGGCGGTGCGCCAGTCGCGGTGGACGCGGCCGACTTTGGGCAGCGGTGCGAGGGCCGCGGGGTCGGCGTGGGCGCTGGCGATGTCGATCGTCGTGATCCCGGGCATGGCGGCGGCGGCCGGCAGGACGCGGCGCTGCGCGAACCGGGACATGCCGATCAGGAGGAGGTCCATATCACTCTCATGGGTCTCGTTCGGGGGGCGGCCGCCCCGCGCCCGCGGGGGTGTCCGGGCGCGGGGTGGGGGTGGCGTGGGCGGCGGCGGTCCGCCGGGCAGGTCACCGGCCGGTGGTCACAGCAGGCAGGCGGCGAGGCTGCGGGCCTCGACGTTGACGTGGTAGCCGAATCGAGTCATGCGGTTGAGCAGGCCGAGGGTCATCCACCGGTAGTTGGCGGGTGCCTCCAGGGTGTGGTCCTCGGGGAGTTCGATGACCTGGTGGAGGGTGTCCGCCTTGGCGAAGCGGCCGCCGTCCTCCGACTGGATGGCCTTGAGCCGGTTCCAGGAGGCGGGGGCGTCGAGGTACTGCGCCAGCGGCGGGATGTCCTGGGGGCCGCGGTGGTAGCCGGGGGCGAACTGCACGGTGGGGCCCAGTTCGAGGCGGTCGGTCAGGCCGGGCTGGACGGTGGCCTGGACCAGGAACTGCAGGACGCCGGCCCGCCGCTGGCAGATCAGGGCCACGGTGTTGCCGGGGGCGGGTTCGAGCATGGCCTGCGACCAGGCGCCGACCTCCCGGCTGGTGGCCTGCACCGACACGCCGTTGATCTCGAAGTAGCGGCCGTCGTCGCGGTGGCGGACGCTGTCGTCGTCGACGATCCATTCGTCCATCTCCCGCAGGCTGGTGCGCCGCACGTCCAGGCTGTAGGTGGCCTTCTGGTCGATGAGCCAGGTCAGCGCGCCGGCGAGGTCGTCGTCCGAGCGCAGCGCCTGGTGGGAGGTGACGAGTTCGGCGTGGAATCCGTCGGGCCGGGCGGCCAGCCGGCCCAGGGCGGCGCCGCCGTAGGCGATGCCGGACAGCACGGTGCGGGCGTTCATGTTGACGCCGTTGCCCTGGGCGAGCTGCTGGCGCAGCTGGCCCAGGGTGAGCCAGGTGAAGTCGCTGTGGACGGGGACGTCCTCGTCCTCGGGCACCTCCACGATCATGTTGCGGTTGCGCTTGTACAGGTACCAGAAGCCGTGTTCGGACAGCAGCTGGTCGAACAGGATGCGCCGGCCGCGCCGGCCCTGCAGGAAGTAGTCCAGGTAGGGGGTGGCCCGGCCGCCGTGGACGCGCTGGTAGTTGCTGGGGGTGGCCTGGACGGTCGCCGCGTACTGGACGAAGGTGGTGTTGCCGGGCTCCATCTTCGCCTGCATGAGGAAGTGGAGCACGCCGTCGATCCGCTTGACGAGGATGCCGAGGATGCCGATCTCGGGCTGGACGATGATGGGCTGGGACCAGTGCGGCACGGGGCCGAAGTCGGTCCGCACGGAGAGTCCCTCGACCGTGAAGAAGCGGCCGTCGGCGCGGTTGAGCCGGTCGCCGAGGTGCCAGTTGGGGAGGCTGGCCAGGGGCACCCGTTCGACGTCGTAGGAGGCGGAGACCTCCCGTTCCTTGAGGAAGGCGCCTGCGTCCGGGGTCAGCGGGGACTGCGACACCATCGCCGACGCCAAGAAGTCGTCGGCACCGTACACCTCGGGCTGCATCCTGCTACTTCCTTCCGACTTCACGGGCCATGACTGCCACACCGGCGGACGGCCGGACCGGCTGGCTGAAGAACGCCCAGATCGCGGTGGTCAGGGGTGCCTCAGTGTGCGTCGCGTGACCGGTCGTGGAAGTTGAGGGCGACTTGAACGCCCGGCGGGTGCGGGCGGGGTCAGGGGGCGGCGGCCTGCAGGCACTGTTCGAAGAAGGCCAGGGCGCGCAGGTGGTAGCCGCGGGCGGCGCGGCCGAGGCTGATGTTGTGGGCGGCGTCCGGCTGGCGTTCGATCTGCAGGACGGGGGCCTTGGTGAAACAAGCGGCCAGGTCCGCCAGATCCTGGTCCTCGTGGAGCCACCAGGCCTCGTGTTCGGCGAAGGTCAGCCGCAGCGGGAGGTCGATACGGGGCGCGAGGTCGTCGAAGTGCTCGGGCCAGCGGGGCACTTCGGCTGCCTCGCGGGGCGGGACGGGGGCGACCAGGTGCTCGGCGGCGCGGAAGGTGCCGGGCGGGTAGAGGCCGAGGGGGCCCCAGCTGCGCTCCCACTCCATGCGCCGGCGCAGCCGCTGGCGTTCGTCGTGCTCGACGCCGTAGCGGTGGCCGACGCCGGAGGCGTCCAGGGCCAGCAGCCCGGGGGTGCGGGCGACGGTGGTCAGGGCGACCATGCCGCCGAAGGAGTGGGCCAGCAGCATGAAGCCGCGGCCGACGGTGTGGCCTTGGGCGAAGGCGTCCAGGGCGGCGGTCAGGACCGCGGCCTGCTCCTCCAGGGTCAGGCCGTCGGGCGCCTGGGCGGCGGAGTGGCCGTAGCCGGGGCGGTCCAGGGCCAGCACGGTGAAGCCGAGGCGGGCGCCCAGGGTGAGCAGGGACAGGTCGGGGTGGGCCTGCCCGTCGAAGTAGCCCGCCCGCATCCCGCCGCCGTGGACGGCGACGACGGTCGCCCTGGGCGGCGCTTCGGCGGGTTCGGCCAGCAGGCCGGACAGGGTCAGGCCCGCGGCCTCCAGCAGCATCGGGCGTACGCCGGCCGAGTGGGTCTGCGGCGGGGCCGTGCGGCCCGTCCGGGACGCGCTCATGGTGGTGGTGGTCCTTGTCGGTCGGCGGCGGTGGGCCCGGTCCGGGTCAGGCGAGCTGGCGGGCGAAGGTGTCCAGGTCGAAGTAGAGGGTCTCGTCGACCAGGACGTCGCCGTCGAAGTGGAAGAAGACGGCGACGGGGGCGTCGACGGTCTTGCCGCGGTTGGGGATGCCGCGGAAGTCGGCCTCCTGCTTGGCGCGGAACTGCGCCTCCAGGATGACGGCGGTGGGGGTGTGGTGGACGTGCAGCAGGCCGTGGTCGGCGTGCGGGAAGGCCGCCTGGAGTTCGGCGAAGTACTTCTCCTTGATGTCCTTCTCGCCGATGAAGGGGCTCTCCTGGTAGGCCATGACCCGGTAGACGCCGCCGCGGGGGAAGGTGGCGAGGACGCCGTCGATGTCCCAGGCGTGCTCGGCGACGGTGTGCTCCAGGACGACCGCCTCGCGCTTCTTGCGCAGTTCGGCGTCGGGCTGCGGCAGGTCCGCGCCGGGCAGCTGGAACGCGTGCTCCTCGGTGGCCATGGGGTTCTCCTTCGTGCGGGGGCTGGTTCGGGTACGGACCGGGACGCTAGGGCGCCGTCCTCGGCTGTCCCTCGTGAAGCGGTGGAGCGGGCGGGTGGGGGTGGCGGCTCGAGCGGGATTCGAGTGCTGCGGGGTCAAGCTGGAGGCAGGTCCGGCTCTGGTCCGGTGACCCCCCGCGAAAGGAAGCACGCCCATGACCCCCTCCGCGCACGGCCAGTCCCCGGCGACCGGGAGCGATTTCGGGTACGGCGGGTTCGACGCCCAGGAGATGGTGATCGTCCACCGCGCCTTCCGGCGGGAGCTGCGGCTGCTGGGCGAGCTGATCGCCGTGGTGGCCCCGGGAGACGTCGAACGGGCCGGCGTCCTGGCCGGGCACTTCGCCGATCTGCATGCCGGGCTGCTCAACCACCACCACGGTGAGGACGAGCTGCTGTGGCCGCTGATGCTGGACCGGGTCGGTCTGGAGCGTGAGGTGGTGGTGCGCATGGAGGCCCAGCACGAGCGGGTCGCCGAGACCCTCACCGCGCTCGCGGCGCTGGTCGAGCGGTGGGCGCCGGTCGCGGACGCGCCGACCCGGGACCGGGTGGTGGCCGCGCTGGCAGAGCACCGGGCCGTGCTCGTGGAGCACCTCGACGACGAGGAGGCGCATCTGCTGCCGCTGGCCGAGCGGTATCTGACGGCGAAGGAGTTCGGCGCGCTGGGCGAGCACTTCGTGCTGAACACGCCCAAGACCAAGCTGTTCACGTACTTCGGCATGGTCATGGAGGACGCCGACGCCCGGGAGCGCGCCATCATGCTGGGCAATCTGCCCGCGCCGGTGCGGCTGATATGGCGGCTGGTGGGGCCGTCGCTGTACGCCCGCACGGTGCGCCGGATCCGGGGTGCGGCCTGACACCCGCTCCCCCGGGACACGTACCCGCACCCGCGCCCCGCGCTCCTGGTGAGCGCGGGGCGCGGCGTGCGTGCGGGGGTGGGTCAGGCGATGAACTCGGGGAAGCGGGCGACGGTGGCGGCCGGGTCGGGCAGGGCCGCGATCTCGTCGGCGATCTTGCGGGCCGCGGCGCGGTAGGCGGGGTCGGTCAGCAGGGTGTGGACCTCGGCCTGCACGCCGGGGGCGGAGACGTCCTCGCCGATGAGCAGGCGGCCGGCTCCGGCGGCGGCGACGGCGGGCGCGTTGCTGAAGCCGTCGCCCTCGGCGGGCAGGATCAGCTGGGGCAGGCCCGCGGCCAGGGCGCCCAGGGTGGTGCCGTGGCCGCCGTGGTGGACGACGACGGCGGCGTGCCGCAGGGCCTCGGGCTGGGGCACCCAGGGCAGTGCGACGACGCGGTCGGGCAGCTGGCCGAGCTCGGCCGGGTCGACCACGGAGCTGGTGGCGACCAGGACGCGGGCCTCCAGCGGCAGCAGGCCGTCGATCGCGGTGCGCAGCAGCTGCGCGGAGGTGACCACGGTGCCGAAGCTGAGGTAGACCAGGGGGTCTTCGCCCTGGGTGACGCCGGCGGGCAGCTCGCCGGGTTCGGCGAAGGCGACGGGCCGCTGCGGGACGATCTGGACGCCCGAGGCCAGGAAGTCGGGGTTCTGCAGGGAGGGCGGGCAGATGTCGATGAAGGGGTTACCCAGGGACTGGCTGTGGCCGATCTTGCCGGCCACGCCCAGGTCGGTGGCGGTGGCGAACAGTTCCTGCTGGATCAGCGGGTCGATGGCGGGGTCGGCGGAGACGCGGCCGATGCCGTGGCAGAGGCCGGGGATGCCGGCGGCGGCGGCGGCGAACGCGGCACCGGGGTTGAGGATCTCGTGGACGACCAGGTCGGGGGCGACGGAGTCCAGGACGGGGGCGAGGTCGGTGAAGACGCTGCGCGGCAGGACCGAGCCGAAGGCCTTGACGGCCAGGCGGGCCAGCACCTCGGGCGGGATGTCGCTGGCCTGGGCGGCGCCGCCGTTGGCCTCCAGGAACGCCTGGCCGCCGGCGGCCTCGATGAACGCCTCGGGGACGGTCAGGCCGGCGGCGACCGGGCGCAGCCCGGCCTTGTCGAGGATGGGGTGGAACTGCTCGCTGGTGGCGAACCAGACCTCGTGTCCGGCCGCCTTCGCCGCCTGGGCGAGCGGCATCAGGGGGAAGATGTGTCCGTAGTTTCCGAGGCTTGCGAAGAGGACCTTCATGTCGTGCGCGGCCTTTCTGCCGGTGACGTGACGGGGGGGTGGCGGGATGCCGAATTCCCGCGGCCCGGCGCGGGGTTGCGTCGCGCCGGGCCGCGGGCGGGGGTGCGGGGGTCAGCGGGTGGCCGGCTCGGCGTGCGGCTGCGCGCGCTCCGGCTCGCCGCCCTGCTCCTGCCGCTGCGCGGCGGCGGGGCGGGCGGCGAAGAGCATCACGACCGCGGCGAGCGCCATGGCCGCCGCGCCGACCCACAGGGCGGGGATGAAGCCGTCGACGAAGCTGCGGCCCGATCCGTAGCCGCCGTTGTGGGTGAAGACGCTGGTCAGGACGGCGATGCCGAAGGCCGCGCCGAGCTCGCGCATGGCGGAGGTCGAGCCGGAGGCGATGCCCTGCTCGGATTCGTCGACCGAGCTCATCGTCAGGTTGATCAGCGGGGCGAAGAAGCAGGCGACGCCCACGCCGCCCAGCAGGTAGCCGGGCAGCTGCTCGACGTAGGAGGAGTCGGGGCTGATCACCAGCGCCCAGTAGGCGAAGCCGGCGGCCAGCAGCGCGAGGCCGACGACCGCGACGGGACGTCCGCCGACCTTGTCCGACAGGATGCCCGCGACGGGCGCGATCAGCAGCGGCATCGCCGTCCAGGGCAGCATCCGCACGCCCGCCTCGGTCGGCGACATGTGCTGGATGCTCTGCATGAACTGGGTGATGAGGAAAACCACGCCGTACATGCCGAAGGCCTGCAGCAGGCCGCCGGCGTTGACGGCGCTGAAGGCCCGGTTGCGGAACATGCGCATGGGCAGCATCGGGGCGCTGCTGCGCTGCTCCCACAGGACGAACAGGGCGACCAGCACGACGCCGGCGACCATGGGGCCGGCGACCATCGGGGCGCCCCAGCCGTCGTGGCCGTTGGCGCGGATCAGGCCGTAGACGATGCCGAGGATGCCGAGGCTGACCAGGAGGGTGCCGGGGGCGTCCAGGCGGTTGTTGGGGCCGCGGCTCTCGGCCAGGCCGCGCCAGGCGGCCGGGATGAGCAGCAGGCCGACCGGCACGTTGATCCAGAAGATCCACGTCCAGGACAGGTGCTGAGTGACCAGTCCGCCCACCAGCGGGCCGCCGGCGATGGCCAGTCCGCCCACCGCGCTGTAGATGCCGAGGGCGGCGCCGCGCTTGGCGGCGGGCACCGCGCTGGTGAGCAGGGTGAGGGAGAGCGGCATGACGGCGGCGGCGCCGGCGCCCTGGACGACGCGGGCGGCGATCAGTTCGCCGATGCCCGGTGCCATGGCGGCCGCGGCGGAGGCGGCGGTGAACACCAGCAGGCCGGCCATGAACACCCGGCGGCGGCCGAACCGGTCGCCGAGGGCGGCGCCGAACAGCATCAGGACGGCGAAGGACAGGGTGTAGGCGTTCACCGTCCATTCCAGGTCTTCCAGGCTGCCGCCGAGCTTGCCCCTGATGGTGGGCAGTGCGACGAGGACCACCAGGTTGTCCAGGCCCGCCATGAAGGTGGCCAGGGAGGTGATCAGGATGGCCATGCCCGGGGACTTCCCTCCCCCGGCCGCGTCGCCGGCGGCGGCGAGCTTGTCAGTACTCATTCAGGGATTTCCTTCCGACTTCACCATGGAGGGGGCAACGGGCTTTCGTCGCCTGGTCGGCGGCGAAGCGCCGGCCCGACGCGCAGGCGCAGGGCATCGGGCCGAGGCTAGAAAGGCGCACTCAAGCGCCGGTCGAGCCGGGAGGGGCGGGCGGTGGTCGGCGGCCGCCTCCAGTGCCTCTCCGCCGCCTCTCCGCCCGCTCTCGATCGCGGCGCCGCACCATCGGGCAGGAGGACTCGGCCAGGCGCCGGCGGCCGGGGCGGCGAGCCGGGAGGTGCGGGCCGTGCGGTTGCGCCGCCGGGTCGCGGGCCGGGGTCCGCCCGGCGGCGGGGCCGCATCCGGCCCGGCCGCCGCCCCCGGGGTCCGGGGGATCGTCGCCGATCCCGCGGGCGGCCGGAACCAACTCACCATCAACGTAAGGAAAGCTCAGATGAAGGGCATCATCCTCGCCGGCGGCAGCGGCACCCGGCTGCGCCCGCTGACCGGCGCAGTGTCCAAACAGATCCTGCCGGTCTACGACAAGCCGATGATCTACTACCCGCTGTCCGTGCTGATGCTGGCCGGCATCCGCGACATCCTGGTGATCTCCTCCCGGGACCACTCCGACAGCTTCCGCACCCTGCTGGGGGACGGCTCCCGGCTCGGCCTGAGCATCGAGTACGCCGAGCAGGAGCAGCCGCGCGGCATCGCCGAGGCCCTGGTGATCGGCGCCGACTTCATCGGGGACGAGCAGGTCGCGCTGGTGCTGGGCGACAACATCTTCCACGGGCCGCGGTTCTCGCTGCTGCTCGACGACGCGCTGCGCCGGCTGGACGGGGCGCACCTGTTCGGCTACCGGGTGAGTGATCCGCACCGGTACGGGATCGGGGAGATGGACGCCGAGGGGCGGCTGCTGTCGCTGGAGGAGAAGCCGGCCCAGCCGCGGTCGAACATCGCGGTGACCGGGCTGTACCTCTACGACAACGACGTGGTGGGGATCGCCAAGAACCTCTCCCCCTCGGCGCGCGGCGAGCTGGAGATCACCGATGTCAACCTGGCCTATCTGGCGCAGGGCCGGGCCCGGATGACCGAGCTGGGCCGCGGTTTCGCCTGGCTGGACATGGGCACCCACGACTCGCTGCTGCAGGCGGCGCAGTACGTGCAGCTGGTCGAGCAGCGGCAGGGCGAGTGGATCGCCTGTGTCGAGGAGGTGGCGCTCAACCGCGGGTTCATCACCGCCGAGCAGTGCCGGCGGCTGGGCGAGGAGATGGCGGGCACGGCGTACGGCGCCTATGTCACCGAGGTCTCCCACCGCCGCCGTACGATACCGACCGCCCACGTGGCCTGAGAGGGGACCGTGTCATGACCACTCGTGTTCTGGTGACCGGTGGGGCCGGTTTCATCGGCTCGCACTACGTGCGGACGGTGCTGGGCCCCGACGGTCCGGGGGACGTGTCGATCACCGTCCTGGACAAGCTGACGTACGCGGGCAATCCCGCCAACCTCGACGAGGTGCGGGCGCACCCGGACTTCTCCTTCGTGCAGGGCGACATCTGCGATCCGGAGCTGGTCGACAAGCTGATGGCCGAGCACGCCCAGGTGGTGCACTTCGCGGCGGAGTCGCACGTGGACCGGTCGATCGACGGGGGTGCGGAGTTCGTGCGGACCAATGTGGTCGGCACGCACACGCTCGTCGACGCGGCGCACCGGGCGGGGGTGGAGGTGTTCGTGCACGTGTCGACGGACGAGGTGTACGGGTCGATCGAGGAGGGTTCGTGGCCCGAGACCGATCCGCTGAGCCCGAACTCGCCGTACTCCTCCTCGAAGGCGTCGAGCGATCTGATCGCGCTGTCGTACCACCGGACGCACGGTCTGGACGTGCGGGTGACCCGCTGTTCGAACAATTACGGTCATCATCATTTTCCGGAGAAGCTGATTCCCCGGTTCGTGACCCGGCTGCTGGACGGCGGGAAGGTGCCGCTGTACGGCGACGGCGGCCATGTCCGGGACTGGCTGCACATCGACGACCATGTGCAGGGCATCGAGCTGGTGCGCACCCGGGGCCGGGCCGGTGAGGTCTACAACATCGGGGGCGGCACGGAGCTGTCGAACCGGGAGCTGACCGCGATGCTGCTCGCCGCGTGCGGGGCGAGCTGGGAGGAGAGCGTGGAGTACGTCGCGGACCGCAAGGGCCACGACCGGCGTTACTCGGTGGACTGCACGAAGATCCGCCAGGAGCTGGGGTACAAGCCGCGCAGGGGTTTCGAGGAGGGGCTGGCCGAGACCGTGCGGTGGTACCGGGACAATCGGGCCTGGTGGGAGCCGCTGAAGGAGGCGGCCGACGGAGGTGGCGCCTCCGGTTGAGTGAGAACTTCACCCGCCTCCGGTGAAGGCGACACTGTGCGCGACCTGACTGACTCGCGAAGAATCCCGGCCATTGGAGCACAACGCCGACCCCGTCAGTGAGGATCATCTCCGATGAGTCACGCCAGTGCCATCGCCACTCTCCCGGCACGCCTCACCGAGGCAGTTCCCGCACGTCCGCTCCTCGTGGTCGAACGCACCGACCACACCTTCGGCTCCACGGTGCTGTTCACGCTGTGCGCCGGTCCCGTCCCCGCGGCGCCGGGCGTCGCGGCGTTCACCCTGTGCGCCGGTCCGCCCCCCGCGAGCCTGTCCCCCGTCCCGGTCTCCGCGTCCGTCGAGGGTGATGCGGTCGCGGGGGCCTGGATATGACCTCTGAGCCGTCCCTTCCCTGGAAATCCGCACGGGCCGCGCTGCGCGACGGTTCGGCCCTGGTGGGTTTCCGGCGTCACCTGCGGCCGGCGACCGTGCCGGGCGAGGCGACGTACCTGGTCTCCCGCCAGGGCGTGACCACCCTGCACGGTGTCCTGGCCGACGTGCTGGTGCCGCTGCTCGACGGGTCCCGCTCGGTCGCCGAGGTCCTGCGCGCCGCCTCGCCCGCGCTGAGCGCCGAGGAGACCGAGGACGGGCTGCGGCTGCTCAGCGAGGCGGGGCTGCTGCGCTTTCGCCACCCGGCCCTGGCGGCGGGCACCGACCCGGTCGCCGAGGCGTACTGGGACCTGGCCGGCCTGGACGGGGCCCGGGCCGCGGCGGGCCTGGACGGCTCCCGGCTGCGGATCCTGCCGCTGGGCGACGTGGACGCCGCGCCGGTGCTCGCGGCGAGCGTGGAGTCGGGCCTGAGCGTGACCGAGTCGGACAGCGACCTGACGCTGGTGCTGTGCGACGACTACCTCTCCCCCGAGCTGGAGCGGGTCGACGCCGAGCACCGGGCGGCGGGCCGGCCGTGGCTGCTGACCCGGCTGTGCGGCTACGAGCCGTGGATCGGCCCGTTCTTCCGGCCCGGCGAGGGGCCGTGCTGGTCGTGCCTGGCCTACCGGCTGGAGCAGCACCGCGGGTACGAGGGGCCGCTGCAGCAGGCCCTGGGCCTGGACCGTCCGCTGGTGCGGCCGATCGCCTCGCTGTCGGCCGGGCGGGTGATGGCGGCGCAGAGCGCGGTGCTGGAGGCGGCCAAGTGGCTGGCCGGGCTGCGCTACGGCGACCAGGGGGCGCTGCGCACGGTGGACACCCTGAACCTGCGCACCCGGGTCCACGCGGTGTCCCGGATCCCCCAGTGCCCCTCCTGCGGCGAGCCGGGGCTGCTCGAGCGGCGGGTGCTGGCGCCGTTCGTGCCGGTGTCGCGGACCAAGGCCGGGCAGGGCGGCGGCGACCGGGCGCTCAGCCCCGACCAGCTGCTCAGACAACATGCGCACCTGGTCAGTCCGATCACCGGGATCGTGCCGGTCCTCGAACCCTCCCCCGGTGCGCCGGAGTTCGCCACCACCTATGTGTCGGGGCACAACCTGGCGATGCGCGAGCGCGGTCCGGCGGGCCTGCGGTCGCAGAGCGGCGGCAAGGGCCTGACCGACACCGAGGCCCGTACCAGCGCCCTGTGCGAGGCGGTGGAGCGCTACTGCGGCACCCGGCACGGTGACGAGCCGGTGGTGGTGGACACCCTGCGGGCGCTGGGCGAGCAGGCCCTGCACCCCAACGCCTGCCAGCTGTACGCCGAGGAGCAGTTCCGGGACCGGGCGCGGTGGAACCGGTCGGGCTCGCCGTTCCATTACGTGCCCGAGCCCTTCGACGAGCGGCGGCCGGTGGAGTGGACGCCGGTGTGGTCGCTGACCGGGCAGCGCCGGCGGCTGCTGCCGACCTCGATGCTCTACTTCTGCGCCAGTCCCGGCGAGCCGGGGCCGTACGCCGACTCCAACGGCAACGCGGCCGGCAGCAGCCCGGAGGACGCCCTGCTGCAGGGGTTCATGGAGCTGGTGGAGCGCGACGCGGTCGCCCTGTGGTGGTACAACCGCACCCGGCAGCCGGGGATCGACCTGGACTCCTTCGGCGAGCCGTACATCGGGCGGCTGCGCGAGGGGTACCGCCGGATGGGCCGGGAGCTGTGGGCGCTGGATCTGACCTCGGACTTCGGGATTCCGGCGATCGTGGCGGTGTCCCGGCGCACCCAGGGTCCCAGCGAGGACATCGTCTTCGGTTTCGGCGCGCACTTCGACCCGGCGGTCGCGCTGCGCCGGGCGCTGACCGAGACGGGGCAGCTGCTGCCGGCCGTGAGCCGGGAGCGGCCCGGCGGCGGGTACGGCATCACCGACGCGCTGCCGGTGCGCTGGTGGCAGCAGGCGACTATCGCCAACCAGCCCTATCTGGTGCCGGATCCGGCCGTCAGGCCGCGGACTCCCGGTGACTGGCAGCACGTGGTGCGCGACGATCTGCTCGACGACGTCGAGGCCGTCACCCGGCTGGTGGCCGCCAAGGGCATGGAGCTGCTGGTGCTCGACCAGACCCGGCCGGACGTGGGCCTGCCGGTGGTCAAGGTGATCGTGCCGGGGATGCGGCACTTCTGGGCGCGGTACGCGCCGGGCCGGCTGTTCGACGTGCCGGTCGCGCTCGGGCGGCTGCCCGGGCCCACCCCGTACGAGAACCTCAACCCGATCCCGTTGTTCGTGTGACCCGGGCCGTGCGGGCGGCCGGCGCGCCTCCCTTCCCGGGGCGGGCCGGCCGCCCGCAGGGCTGTCCGCCCCCTTGCGGACCAGCGCCGACGCCGTCGGCGGGGCGACGGCCCGGGGACACACCCGGTCCTGTGGATCATCACCGGCCATTCAGCCAACCTGCTTAGAATGTGGCCCTGTTGTTCGAATTGTCATCGAGCCACGAGGGGAGCTGGGAGACAAGAGATGGACGGCACCGGTCCGGACAGGTCCCCATTACCTGCCAGCCCGTCGCAGGACTACGGGAGCGTCGCCACGAGAACCGCCCGGGGGGTGCTGCTGGCCGCGTTGGCCTGTTATCTGGGCATCACGCTCCTCAACATCCTTTCCCTGTCGCTCGGCGCGTACGGCCTGGCCCGTGCGGTGGCCTGTCTGCTGCTGGTGTTCCTGCTGCAGCTGGTGCACTCCTCGCCCAACATGTCCCGGGCGAGGCTGCGCACCAGGGTGCTCACGCTGTCCGCCCAAGGGGTGCTGTCGTACCTGCCGTTGGTGTGGTTCGGGGCGTTCTGGGGGGCGATGGCCGGGTTCTTCGCCGGCTCGCTGCTGCTGCTGCTGCGGCCGGCGGCGGGCTGGACGCTGTACGGGCTGACGGCGCTGAGCATGGTGGTGCCCGGGGTGGTGTACGACCGGGACGTCGTCGACACGGTGTACCTGGTGCAGACGACGGCGCTGACGGGTCTGGTGGTGTACGGCCTGAGCCGGCTGACCAGTCTGGTCGACCAGTTGCACAAGGCGCGGGCCGACCTGGCCCGGCTGGCGGTGAGCAACGAGCAGTTGCGGTTCTCCCGCGATCTGCACGATCTGCTCGGCTACAGCCTGTCGGCGGTGACGCTGAAGAGCGAGCTGATCAGGCGGCTGATTCCGGCCAACCCGCACCGGGCGTGCGAGGAGGTCGACGAGGTGCTGGACATCTCCCGGCAGGCCCTGGCCGATGTGCGCAGGGTCGCCAGCGGCTACCGGGAGATGTCGCTGCTGTCCGAACTGACCTCCGCGGAGTCGGTGCTGGCCGCCGCGGACGTCGAGGTGACGGTGGAGGTCCAGGACGGCATCGAGGGGCTGGGGCTGGTGACGTCCACCGTGCTGGCCACGGTGCTGCGGGAGGGCGTGACCAATCTGCTGCGGCACTCCAAGGCCTCGCGGTGCTGGATCTCCGCCCGCGTCGAGGACGACACGGTGCGTCTGGCGATCGTCAACGACGGTCTGGTCGGCTCCCATCTGCGCTCGCCGCACAGCGGCAGCGGCCTGGGCAATCTGGAGCGGCGCCTGGAGGACATCGGCGGCCGGCTGGTGGCGCAGCGGCTGCCCGACGCCTCCGACACGGACCTGTTCCGGCTCACCGCCGAGACACCGCTGGGCCGGGCGCGGGCCGAGGAGCCGCCCGCGGACGTGCTGATGAACAAAGGACGGGGCTACGGCCGCACGGAGGACGTAGCGTAGGCGCCCGCGGCCGGTGTCCGGCCGTCGAGGTGACGCCGGCGGCCCGGGCCGCGGCGGCGGGATCCGGCAAGATTTCTGGTACGGGGAAGAACGGTGGACGGCGACGATGATTCGGATCCTGCTGGCCGAAGACATGCACATGGTCCGTGGCGCGCTGGTGGCCCTGCTCAATCTGGAGGACGACCTGGAGGTGGTCGCCGAGCTGGAGCGCGGTGACCAGATCCTGGGGCGGGCGCGCGAGCACCGGCCGGACGTGGCCATCATCGACATCGACCTGCCCGGGATGGACGGGCTGAGCGCGGCCGAGCTGCTGCACGAGCGGCTGCCCGAGTGCAAGACGCTGATCCTGACCAGTCTGGGCCGGCCCGGGACGCTGCGCCGGGCGATGTCGGCGCACGTGTCGGGTTTCCTGCTCAAGGACGCGCCGCCCAGCGATCTGGCCCAGGCGGTGCGCCGGGTGGTGACCGGCCAGCGGGTGATCGACCCTCAGCTGGCGCTGGCGGCCTGGGGCGGCACCGAGAGCCCGCTGACCATACGGGAGACCGAGGTGCTGCAGATGGCCGCGCAGGGCTCGGAGCCGCAGGAGATGGCCGCGCAGCTGCACCTGTCGGTGGGCACGGTGCGCAACTACCTCACCACGGTGGTGGCGAAGCTGAACGCCCGCAACCGGGTCGACGCCATCCGCATCGCCCGGGAGTCGGGCTGGCTGCTGTAGGGCGCTCAGCCCGCCGGCACGGTCATGCCGGCCCCCGCCAGGTGGCCCAGGATGGCCAGGGTCAGTTCGGCGGGCAGCGGGGCCACGTCGACCAGGGCGTCGGGGGTGGTGGGCCAGGCCAGCAGGGACACCACCCACATCGCCTCGGGCCGGTGGATCTCCACCCGGTGCTGCAGGCTGCGGCATTCCAGCAGGAAGGCGTTGCCCCGCACCGTGATGGTCACGTCGGTCCGCAGCCGCACCCGGCGCTGTGCGGGCACCATGGCCGGCGCGAAGCGGGCGGTGCGGGCGGCGGGCACCACGGAGAGCACCGGGCCCTTGAGGTCTTCCAGCGACAGCGTGCGGATCACCAGGTGGGAGATGCTGCGCAGCACCGACAGCACCGTGGTGTAGCCGTCCTGTCCGGCGGGCGCCTCGTCCTTGGGCTGGAGCAGGTTCGCGAGCCGGATGGGGCCCAGTTCCATCCGGTGCAGGGCCTCGGTCACCACGGTCGCGGGGGCCTCGATGCGCTCGGTGCCCTGCGGGCCGCTGAGCACCAGGGCCTGGCCCTCCTCGTCCCAGCCCACCGCCGTGTCCTCGCACAGGGACCACAGGTGGTGCAGGCGCAGGGGGGAGTCTTCCGGGGGCGGGATCACCGACAGCACACCTCCTGGGGGTAACGGGAGCCGACCGAAAGGCTGGCTCCTCCCCCGCGGACTCGCTCGCGCCTCAGTATGAATGCGCTTGCCGTGCCTTCAGCAGCGATGGACTCACACCGAAAACGTGAGGAAATCATGGGCCGTGGCCGCGCCCGCCGTGGTTCCGGCGGTCGGGACGCCGATCAGCCACCGGCCCGGCGCCGCCGGGCCGGTGGGGGCACCGGGGTGACCGGGGCCGGGCCCTGGTCGGGGCGAGGGCGTCGCCGGTGGCGAGGGCGCCACCGTACCGTCCCTGCGCGCCGGCGGGCACCGGCGCGTGGCGAGGCCCCCCGCCGGGGGGCCTCGCCCCGGGTCTCGCCGGGGGGGGTGAACAGCGCTGCGACGGCCCGCGGTTGGTCCCGCGGTGCGCCGGTGGCGTCCGGGGGCGGGGTGGGGCTGCCGGCTTCGCCGCGGCTGACGGCGGCGTGGGCCGTGCGCGGTCCGTTGGGCGGCCGCGCGGGCCGGGCGCGTGCTTCCGGGCCGTGCCGGGGGGCGGCGGCGCGCGGGGGTGGCGGTGCCGGGGCCGTCACAGCCGGGCGGCGAATCGGAAGATCGCGAACCGGGCGCGCTTCCAGAGCCTTGCCATGGTGTCTCCCTGGTCGGTCGGGCGACGGCGGCGGGGGTCGCCGGGTCGCGTCGGGGCCTTGGGGCTCATGGTGGGGCACCGGGGCGGTCGGGGGGCTGGAGTGCGGCTGGAGCGGCGGTGGACGGGCAGGTCCTAGGCCGCGGGCCGGGCGCGGGTGGGGCGGGTCGGGGTGTCCTGGTGGGCCTGCAGGCACTGTTCGAAGAAGGCCAGGGCGCGCAGGTGGTAGCCGCGGGCGGCGCGGCCGAGGCTGATGTTGTGGCCGGCGCCCGGCTGGCGTTCGATCTGCAGGACGGGCGCCTTGGACAGGCGGGCGGCCAGGTCCGCCAGGTCGGGCTCGTCGTGCAGCCACCAGGCCTCGTGTTCGGCGAAGGTCAGCCGCAGCGGGAGGTCGACGCGGGGGGCGAGGTCGTCGAACATGTCCGGCCACCGTTCCACTTCGGCTGCCTCGCGGGGCGGGATGGGGGCGACCAGGTGCTCGGCGGCGCGGAAGGTGCCGGGCGGGTAGAGGCCGAGGGGGCCCCAGTTGCGTTCCCAGTCCAGGTGGCGGCGCAGCCGGTGGCGTTCGCGCGGTGCGACGCCGTAGCGGTGGCCGATGCCGGAGGCGTCCAGGGCCAGCAGCCCGGGGGTGCGGGCGACGGTGGTCAGGGCGAGTTTGCCGCCGTAGGAGTGGGCCAGCAGCATGAAGCCGCGGCCGACGGTGTGGCCTTGGGCGAAGGCGTCCAGGGCGGCGGTCAGGACCGCGGCCTGCTCCTCCAGGGTCAGGCCGTCGGGCGCCTGGGCGGCGGAGTGGCCGTAGCCGGGGCGGTCCAGGGCCAGCACGGTGAAGCCGAGGCGGGCGCCCAGGGTGAGCAGGGACAGGTCGGGGTGGGCCTGCCCGTCGAAGTAGCCCGCCCGCATCCCGCCGCCGTGGACGGCGACGACGGTCGCCCTGGGCGGCGCTTCGGCGGGTTCGGCCAGCAGGCCGGACAGGGTCAGGCCCGCGGCCTCCAGCAGCATCGGGCGTACGCCGGCCGAGTGGGTCTGCGGCGGGGCCGTGCGGCCCGTCCGGGACGCGCTCATGGTGGTGGTGGTCCTTGTCGGTCGGCGGCGGTGGGGGCCTGCTGCCGGGGTGCCCGCGTCGGTGCGCCCCGGCGCCCGGGGGGTGGTTCAGGCGAGCTGGCGGGCGAAGGTGGCCATGTCGAAGTAGAGGGTCTCGTCGATCAGGACGTCGCCGTCGAAGTGGAAGAAGACGGCGACGGGGGCCTCGACGGTCTTGCCGCGGTTGGGGATGCCGCGCCAGTCGGCCTCCTGCTTGGCGCGCATCTGCGCCTCCAGGATGACGGCGGTGGGCGTGTGGTGGACGTGGAACAGGTCGTGCTCGGGGTGGGGGAAGGCGCGCTGCAGTTCGGCGAAGTAGCCCTTCTTGATGGCCTCCTCGCCGATGAAGGGGCTCTCCTCGTAGGCCATGACCCGGTAGACGCCGCCGCGCGGGAAGGTGGCGAGGACGCCGTCGATGTCCCAGGCGGACTCGGCGATGGTGTGCTCCGCGACGACCGCCTCGCGCCTCTTGCGCAGTTCGGCGTCGGGCTGCGGCAGGTCCGCGCCGGGCAGCTGGAACGCGTGCTCCTCGGTGGCCATGGGGTTCTCCTTCAGACATCGGCTGGTTCGGGTACGGACCGGGACGCTAGGGCGCCGTCCTCGGCTGTCCCTCGTGAAGCGGTGGAGCGGGCGGGCGGGGGCGGCGGGCGGCCGGATCTGTTCCCCGCGGCCGTGCGTGTGCGGGGCGCCGACCTGCCGGTACACCGCCGCTCAAGACCCGCTCCAGTCGCACGCCCATCGCGGTGCCCCAGGGTGTGGTGCCAAGGCCCCGAAGCGACACGGCGGCACCGGCGGCTTCGCTCGCCGCCGTCACTCAACTGACAAGGGAGACGTTATGGAACGCCCGCGTCCTTCGGCGGACAATCTCTACGGGCTGCTCATGGGGCCCGCGTCCGTCACTCCGGACAGGCCGGCGGTGGTGGAGGCGGACGGCGAGGGAGTGCTGCGTGAGATCTCCTACGGTCGTCTGGACGCGCTGACCCGGCAGTACGCGGCCGTTTTGGACGGTCTGGGTCTGGATGTGGGCGACCGGGTGATCGTCGAGGCGGACACCTCGGCGGCGTCGGTGGCGATGCTGCTGGCCTGCTCGATGCTGGGCCTGCCGTTCGTGACGGTCAGCCCGCAGACCCCCGACACCCGGCTTGCGTCGATCGTCGAGGCGGTCGAGCCCGCGCTGCATGCCCGGGCCGGCCAGCTGGCGCGCCGGGAGCGGGTGGCGGCGGAGGGCAGTGCGCACTTCGGCCCGGGCGGCCTGGTGGTGGAGCGTCCGCCGGCGCGCCGCGTGAGGCGGCGCCGTCAGGTGCTGGCCACGGACACCGCGTACATCGTCTTCACCTCCGGGTCGACCGGGCGTCCCAAGGGCGTGGTGATGAGCCACCGCTCGATCGTGACGTTCCTGCGGGCGATGCTGCAGGACCGGCTGGCCGGTGTCGGGGAGCGGGTGGCGAGCACTTCGCCGCTGCAGTTCGACTTCGCGCTGTTCGGGATCGGGGTGGCGCTCAGCAGTGGCGGCACGCTCGTGCCCGTGCGGCGGGAGGATCTCGGCTCGCCGCGGCGCATGATCGGTTTCCTGCGGGACGCGCGCGTCACCCAGGTGCACGGCGTTCCCTCGCTGTGGCGTCCGGTGCTGCGGCACGACCCGGACCTGCTCAAGGAGCTGGGAACGGTGAGCTCGGTGGTGTTCGCGGGTGAGGAGTTCCCGCTGCCCGAGCTGCGCCGGCTGCAGGAGATGCTGCCCGGTGCCCGGCTGGTCAACGGGTACGGGGCGACGGAGTCGATGGCCGCCTCGTTCACCGAGGTGCCCGATCCGCTGCCGGCCGGTACGGAGCGGCTGTCGATCGGGCATGCGCATGCGGGGGCGGAGATGACCCTGGTGGACGAGAGGGGCCGGGTGGTCACCGAGCCGGGCCGGATCGGGGAGATCTACCTGCGTACCCCGGCGCTGTTCACCGGCTACTGGAACGATCCCGAGGCCACGGCCCGAGTGCTGGTGGACGATCCGGTCGAGCCGCGGCACGGGCAGAAGGTGCTGCGCACCGGCGACCTGGCCCGGCTGGGCGCGGACGGGGAGCTGTCGTTCGTGGGCCGCTCCGACTTCCAGGTCCAGATCCACGGCAACCGGGTGGAACTGGGCGAGATCGAGGGCACCTTGACCCGGATCGCCGGGGTGAGCTCGGCCGCGGCCGTGCTGGTGCCGCGCGCGGGTGACCAGGTGCTGGCGGCGGCCGTCGTCCTGGACGGGCCCCAGAGGCAGCTCGACGTTGCGGCGGCGCTCGCGTTCTGCGCGCGGGAGCTGCCCGCCTACATGGTGCCCCGCTCGGTGTACACCGTGCCGGAGCTTCCGCTGACCGAGAACGGCAAGGTCGACCGTGCCTTGCTCACGCAGACGCTGGCCTCCGCGCGGGGGGCTTCGGATCTACGACACGCTACGAACGCTTAGGAGCCACACGTGACTTACACCCTGTCCATCGGCCGGCGGGTTCCCCTGACCGATGTCGCCTCGACCGCGGTGGCGGCCGAGGACGTGGCCATCGACGACACGGTGCGCGCCCGCGTGCAGACCTCGCGGAGCACGCTGGAGAAGTTCGTCGCCGAGGAGCGGGTCATCTACGGCGTCAACACCAGCATGGGCGGGTTCGTCAACTACCTGGTGCCGGTGACGATGGCCCGGCAGCTGCAGGAGAACCTGCTCAACGCGGTGGCGACCAATGTGGGCGACCATCTGGACGACACCACGGTCCGCGCGATCATGACCTCCAGGATCGTGTCGCTGTCGCGCGGCAACTCGGCCATCTCGATGGCGAACCTGGACAAGCTGATCGCGATACGCAACTCGGGTGTCGTGCCGTGCGTGCCGGAGAAGGGTTCGCTGGGCACCAGTGGCGACCTGGGGCCGCTGGCCGCGATCGCCCTGGTGTGCATCGGGCAGTGGAAGGCCCGGCTGGACGGTGAGGTGCTGCCGGGCGCCGAGGCGCTGCGGCGGGTGGGCATCGAGCCGATGGAGCTGAGCTTCAAGGAGGGCCTGGCGCTGATCAACGGCACCTCCGGCATGGTGGGTCTGGGCAGTTTGAACATCGCCCGCGCCAAGCGGCTGCTGCAGAGCTACCTGCTGATCTCGGCGCTGTCGGTGGAGGGCCTGGCCGGCAAGACCAAGCCGTTCGACCCGCGGGTGCATGCGCTCAAGCCGCACAAGGGCCAGCAGCAGGTCGCCCGGTTCCTGTGGGAGACGCTGGCCGATTCCACGCTGGCGGTCGACGAGCTGGACACCGAGCACCTTTTGTCGGGCGAGATGGGCGACACCGCCAAGGCGGGGTCGAAGTCCATCGAGGACGCCTACTCGGTGCGGTGCACGCCGCAGATCCTGGGGCCGGTGGTGGACAGCCTCGCCTCGATCGAGCAGACCGTGGAGGACGAGCTGAACTCCTCCAACGACAACCCGCTGATCGACCCGGACGAGGAGGAGGTGTTCCACAACGGGCACTTCCACGGGCAGTACGTGGCCATGGCGATGGACCACCTGGCGATCTCGCTGACCACGCTGATGAACCTGTCCAACCGGCGCATCGACCGGTACCTCGACAAGAGCAACAGCGAGGGCCTGCCGGCGTTCTTGTGCAACGAGAACCCGGGCCTGCGGCTGGGTCTGATGGGCGGCCAGTTCATGACGGCGTCGCTGACCGCGGAGACCCGCGCGAAGTGCATGCCGATGTCCATCCAGTCGCTGACCTCGACCGGCGACTTCCAGGACATCGTGTCCTTCGGTTTCGTCGCGGCCCGCCGGGCGGCGGAGGTGCTGCAGAACGTGGCCTACGTGGTGGCCTTCGAGCTGCTGTGCGCGGCGCAGGCCGTCGACATCCGGGGCACCGAGGGGCTGTCGCCGGCGACGCGCCGGCTGTACGAGCAGGTGCGGGAGGTGGTGCCGTACCTGGACCACGACGTGACGATCACCGACTACGTCGAGGAGCTCGCGGCGCGGCTGCTGTCCGAGCCGGGCCTGGGCTGAGGCGTCCGGTGGCCCTTTCCTCGCAGGCAGCGAAGGTGTTCGACGCGCTGGACGGTGCGCCGCTGGTCGAGCGGGACTCCACGGGCACCGGTGTCACGGTGCGGGTGCCCGTGGAGCGGGCCGCCGCGCAGATGGCCGGCCACTATCCGGGCTTCCCGATCTTTCCGGGGGTGCTGCTGGTCGACTGCGTGCGCCAGGCGGCCGCCGCGGCGCTGGGTGCGCCCCTGCGGCTGTGCCGGATCGACCGGGCCCGCTTCGCCCGGCCGCTGTTCGAGGGCGACGAGCTGGAGCTGTCGCTGCGGATGACAGCCGGGGCGGACGGCGAGGTGGCGGTGCGGGCCCGCGGGGTGCGCTCCGACGGGCAGCCGGCGGCGGAGCTGTCCCTGACGCTGGGTGCGGTGGTGGCCGATGCTTGATCACGCCCAGGTGCGCGCCCGGCTGCGGCAGCGTCCTCCGATGCTGCTGCTCGACACGGTGCGGGAGTTCTCGCCGCCCGACGCGCTGGTGGCCACCAAGGCCGTCACCGGCGGGGAGGACTGCTACCGGGACATGGCCCAGGGGGCCGGCATCGACGGCTTCGCCTATCCGGCGGTGCTGCTTCTGGAGTCGTTCGGGCAGGCGGTGTCGCTGCTGTGGTCGCTGGCCGAGCTGGGCCCGGCCGAGGAGGTCCCGCTGATGGTGGGCATCCGCGGCCTGGTCTACGGCGCGCCGGCGCTGCCCGGAGACGTCCTGGAACACCACGTACGGCTTTCCCACCATTCCGGCGGGGTGGGCGAGTTCACCGGCCAGACGCGCACGGCGGACGGCCGCACGGTGGTGAGCGTCGGTTCGATGCTCGTCGTCTCGCGCCCTTCCGCCACCCTGCTCCCCTCCCCCACCGATTCCGTTTGACCCCTTTATCGAAGGACGGCAGATGAACAGCACCGACCACTCGATCCTCGGCCTTCGCGCGATCGTCGCGGAGATCCTGGCCCTGGGCGTGGAGGAGATCGACGACCGCGCGGACCTGTTCGACGAGTACCAGGCCGACTCGCTCAACCTCATCGAGATCGTCGCGCAGGTGGAGAAGCAGTACCGGGTGGCGCTGCCGCTGGAGGAGCTGCCCGGGGCGCGGACCGTCTTCGCGCTGCACGAGCTGCTGACCCGGCAGGCGGCCTGACCGCCCGGCCGCACCGGCCCCCCTCTTTTTTCTCCTCGCAGACCTCAGGAGCCAGCCAGTGACGACCCCGACCCGTCAGGTGATCGAGCCGGGCGCTCTCGCGGTGCGTGCCGTGCGCGGTGCCACCCAGGTCGCCTCCGACGATCCCGCGCTCATCGAGCAGGCCACTACCGAACTCCTCGGCGAGATCCTTCGGCGCAACGATCTGAGCGACGCGGACCTGATCAGCATCGTGTTCACCACCACCCACGACCTGCGCTCCGCCTTCCCGGCGGCCGCGGCCAGGAAGCTGGGCCTGACCGATGTGCCGCTGCTGTGCACCGCCGAGATCGCGGTGCCCGGCTCGCTGCACCGCGTCATCCGGATCCTGGCGCACGTGCACAGCCCGCGGCCCCGCTACGCCATGCACCACGTGTATCTGGGTGGCGCCTCCGCGCTGCGCCCCGACCTGGGTGCCCCGCCCCCGGGAACTGACTCCCCTCTGCCCCAAGGAGCATGACCATGTCCGCGATGCCTCTCGCGTCTCTTGTTCGTGACCGCGATCTGCGGCCGGCGGCGGCCGGCGCGGTCGCCCCGGGCCTGCTGGTCGCTGCGGAGCAGCAGCCCGTGTGGGCGGATTCGGGGCGGGCGGCCGCCGTGCGGGCGGAGCTCGCCGCCCGGCCCGGCCTGGTGGGCTGGGAGGAGGTGCAGATGCTGCGCATGCTGATGGCCGAGGCGGCCGCCGGCACCTACCAGGTCATCCAGGCCGGGGACTGCGCGGAGGACCCCGCCGAGTGCTCGCCGCGGGCGGTGAACCGCAAGATCGGTCTGATCGACGCGCTGGCGGGCGTCATGAAGATCAACACCGGTAAGCCGGTCATCCGGATCGGCCGGATCGCCGGGCAGTTCGCCAAGCCGCGCAGCTCCCCCACCGAGGTCGTCGACGGCGTGGAACTGCCGGTCTACCGGGGGCATCTGGTCAACGGTCCGGCCGCCACGCTGGAGGAGCGGCGGGCGGACGCGGAGCGGATGCTGGCGTGCTACGAGGCGGCGGATGAGGCCACCACGCTGCTGCGGCAGCGCACCGGGGCCTGGATGCCGCCGACCGGGGCGCCGGTGTGGACCAGTCACGAGGCGCTGGTTTTGGACTACGAGCGGCCGCTGCTGCGCCGGGGCGCGGGCGGGCAGAGCTATCTGTCCTCCACGCACCTGCCGTGGATCGGGGAACGCACCCGTGATCCGCAGGGCTCGCACGTGGCGCTGCTGGCGCAGGTGGCCAACCCGGTGGCCTGCAAGGTCGGGCCGGGCATGGCGGCGGCGGAGCTGGTGGAGCTGTGCGGCCGGCTGGATGCGGGCCGGGAGCCGGGCCGGCTGACGCTGATCGCGCGGATGGGGGTGGGGCAGGTCGCCGAGCGGCTGCCGGCGCTGGTGGCGGCGGTGCGGGAGGCCGGGCATCCGGTGTCCTGGCTGTGCGACCCGATGCACGGCAACACGGTCAAGACGCCCGCCGGGGTCAAGACCCGGTCGGTGCAGACCGTCATCGAGGAGGTGGTGGCCTTCCAGCAGGCGGTCGACGCGGCCGGCGGGATCGCGGCCGGCCTGCACCTGGAGACCACGCCGGACGACGTGACCGAGTGCGTCTGGAGCCAGGCGCAGTCGGCCGATGTCGCCACCCGGTACACCACGCTGTGCGATCCGCGGCTCAACCCCCGGCAGGCCGTCGCCGTCGCCGGGGCCTGGAGTGCGCTCTGACCGGTCGAGCCGGGAGGTATCCCTTGAAGTCCATCGCCTATCTGGGGCCGTCCGGCTCGTTCACCGAGGCGGCCCTGAGCGGGCTGGAGGTGCCGCCGGAGGCGGCGGTGCCCTATCCGACGGTCCGGCAGGCGCTCGACGCGGTGCGCCGGGGTGAGGCGGCGGCCTGTGTGATCCCGTGGGAGAACTCGGTGGAGGGGTCGGTCACCGAGTCCGTCGACTCGCTGACCGCCGGGCGGGACCTGTGCATCGTGGGCGAGACGCTGCTGCGGGTGGAGTTCGCGCTGGCCGTGCCGCCCGCCGGGTCGCTGGCCTCGGTACGGCAGGTGCTGACGCATCCGGTCGCGCTGGCGCAGTGCCGGACCTGGCTCAACGAGCATCTGCCGGGGGTGGAGGTGGTGACCGCCGGCTCCACCGCGCAGGCCGCGCAGAAGGTCGGCGCCGCCGGTGTGCCCGAGCGGGCCGCGATCGCCTCGCCGGCCACGCTGCGCCGCTACGGCCTTGAGGTCCTGGCCTGCGGCATCGGCGACCGGCGCGATGCGGTGACCCGGTTCGTGAAGGTGGCCCGGCCCCACACCGGCGTGCTGCCCACCGGGGTCGACCGCACCAGTCTGGTGGTGCCGCTGGCCGACCAGATGCAGCACCTGCACACCGTCCTGGAGGAGTTCGCCCGCTCCGCCGTGCCGCTGACCGCGGTCCTCTCACGCCCCGGCGGCTTCGGCCTGGGCACGTACTCCTTCCTGCTGGAGTGCGAGGGCCACGTCGACGACCCCTCCCTGGGCCCGGTCGTCGCCGCCCTGGCCCGGCGCCACGCCGCCTTCGTCCTGGGCAGCTATCCCCGCGCCGACCTCAGCCGGCTCGTCCCGGCCGGGGCGCACCCGCCCGGGCCGGCTTGAGCCCGCCCGGACCGGTGTGAACCCGTCCGGCCGGCATGGACCGCCCCGGCCGGGGTACGCCTGGCCGGTCGGGGTACGTCCGGCCTGCCGGGGTGGGCCCGCCCTGCCGGGGTGGGCCCGCCCCGCCCGGGTGAGCCGGCCCTGCCGGCCGGGATGACCCGGCCGGGCGAGCCCCCCTTTGCCGGGTACACCCGCCCCGCCGGGGTGAGCCTGCCCGGCCGGGATACGCCGGCCCTGCCGGGGTACGCCCGGCCGGGACGAACCCGCCCCGGTCGGGGTGAGGCCGACCCTGCCGGGTCCGCCCGCCTGGTCGGGGTGGGGCCGGCCCGGTCGGGGTGAGCCGGCCCTGCCGGGTCGGTCCGTCCGGTCGGGGTGGGTCCGTCCGGTCGGGCCGGGGCCGGGTTCGGGCCGGGGGGCGGCGGGGTGGGGTCAGATCGGTTCGACGAGGCGGGCCAGGGCGCGTTGGACCACGGCGGTCTGTTCCCGGGGGGGTGCCTGGCGCTGTTCGAGCCGGCCGATCTCGATGGAGCTGTCGACCACGAACCGGCAGCGCTGCTCGTGCCGGGCGGAGTAGGCGCGGAAGGTGTCGCGGACCGTGCGGTGGCGGGCGAGTTCCTCGGCCAGGACCAGCGCGTCCTCGACCGCGAGGCCCGCGCCGGAGGCCAGCTGCGGTGTGGTGGGGTGGGCGGCGTCCCCGACGAGGATGACCCGCCCGCGGTGCCAGGGGCCGGGCAGGTCGAAGGACTCCAGCGGCCGGTAGGCGATCGGGGTGTCCGGGCCGATCGACTCCCGGAACGCGGCGACGTGCCCGCCGTAGGGTTTGAGCAGGTCGGCCAGGGCACCGGGCAGCTCGTGGGGTGCGCGGACCCTGCGCTCGGTGCGTTCGACGACGAACATGTACATCTGGGTGGCCGAGACCGGGGTCCAGCCGACCTTGACCGGCCCGCCCAGGAAGTAGTGCCGGCTGTCGACCCCCGGCGGGCGGGGCACGAACATGCGCCACACGCTCTGGCCCGTGTACTGCGGTTCGGGGGCGCCGGGGAAGACCTGGTGGCGGGTGCGCGAGTAGATGCCGTCCGCGGCCACGACCATGTCGTAGCGGCCGGTGGTGCCGTCGCTGAAGGTGACGTCGACGCCGTCCGGGTCCTGCCGCAGCGCGGTGAGGGAGGTGCCGAACCGGGGGCGTACCCCGTGGGCCAGGACGTGGGAGGACAGGATCCGGTACAGCACCGGGCGGCCGATGCCGCCGGAGCCGGGCACGCCGGCCTGCGGCGGCATCGGGGTGGGGATGTCGTGCAGGTGGGTGCCGTCGACGCCGCACACCCGGATGCCCTCGCCGACGTAGCCCTGGGCGGCGACCTCGTCGTAGACGCCGAGCTGTTTCAGGGCGCGCAGGGTCGGGCCGGTGATGGTCAGGCCGGCGCCGATCACCGTCCAGTCGGGGGCGAGGTCGATCAGGTCGACCCGCGCTCCGATGCGGCGCAGGGTGAGGGTCGCCGCCATGCCGGCGATCCCGGCACCGACGATCAGCACGTGGCCCGCCTGCTGCGGCGTCATCGTGGTCCTTCCGGTCGTGTACGGGCAGGGGGGAAGTGGTGCGCGGCGGTGGGGGGTACCGCGCACCACTGGCTCGGTGGGTCCCGGCCGGGGTCCGCCGGGGCCCGGCGCGGGAGGAGGGTCAGGCGGTGCGGGCGGCCTGCTTGAGGGCGTCGGCGCGGTCGGTGCGCTCCCAGGTGAAGTCGGGCAGGTCGCGGCCGAAGTGGCCGTAGGCGGCGGTGGCGGCGTAGATGGGGCGCAGCAGGTCGAGGTCGCGGATGATCGCGGCCGGGCGCAGGTCGAAGACCTGGGCGATGGCGTGTTCGATCTTCTCGGTGTCGATCGTGTGGGTGCCGAAGGTCTCGACGAACAGGCCGACGGGTTCGGCCTTGCCGATGGCGTAGGCGACCTGGACCTCGCAGCGCTTGGCCAGGCCGGCGGCGACGACGTTCTTGGCGACCCAGCGCATGGCGTAGGCGGCGGAGCGGTCGACCTTGGAGGGGTCCTTGCCGGAGAAGGCGCCGCCGCCGTGGCGGGCCATGCCGCCGTAGGTGTCGATGATGATCTTGCGGCCGGTCAGGCCGGCGTCGCCCATCGGGCCGCCGATCTCGAAGCGGCCGGTGGGGTTGACGAGCAGCCGGTAGCCGTCGGTGTCGAGTTTGATGCCGTCGTGGGCCAGGTGGGCCAGGACGGGTTCGACGACGTGGGTGCGGATGTCGGGGGTGAGCAGCGCCTCCAGGTCGATGTCGGAGGCGTGCTGGGAGGAGACGACGACGGTGTCGAGGCGCACGGGGGTGTCGCCGTCGTACTCGAGGGTGACCTGGGTCTTTCCGTCGGGCCGCAGGTAGGGGATGGTGCCGTTCTTGCGGACCTCGGTCAGGCGGCGGGAGAGCTGGTGGGCGAGGTGGATGGGCAGCGGCATCAGGCTGGGGGTCTCGTCGGTGGCGTAGCCGAACATCAGGCCCTGGTCGCCGGCGCCCTGGCGGGCGAGGTCGTCGTCGCCGGCGCCCTCGACGCGTTTTTCGTAGGCGGTGTCGACGCCCTGGGCGATGTCCGGGGACTGGGCGCCGATGGACACCGACACGCCGCAGGAGGCGCCGTCGAAGCCCTTCTTCGAGGAGTCGTAGCCGATGGCGAGGATGGTGTCGCGGACCAGGCCGGCGATGTCGGCGTAGGCGGTGGTGGCGACCTCTCCGGCGATGTGGACCTGGCCGGTGGTGATCAGGGTCTCCACCGCGACGCGTGAGGCGGGGTCCTCGCGCAGCAGGGCGTCGAGGATGGTGTCGCTGATCTGGTCGGCGATCTTGTCGGGGTGGCCCTCGGTGACGGACTCCGAGGTGAACAGGCGGCGGGACATGACCCTCCCGGGTGAGGTGGACACGAAAAAAAAGGGGGTGGTGGTGCGGGCGGTCAGCCGTTCTTCGTCGCGCTCAAGATGCCCTGCAGCGGCAGGGCGTCCGGCGGCAGGTCCGCCGGGTTCTGGGACAGCTGCCGGGTGACGGTGAACCCGGCCTGCTCCAGCCAGTTCGCGAACGTCGACAGCTTCTGCGGGCCGCCCTGTCCGGTGGCGCAGCCCAGGAAGAAGGAGGGGTAGTAGTCCACGCTCCAGGACTCCTTGATGTCCTCGGCGTAGATCGGGACCAGGATGTGCAGGCGTCCGCCGGGCTGGAGGGAGGCGTGGACGTTGCGCAGGATCCTGAGCACGTCGTCCTTGTCGAACATGTTCAGGAAGTGCTTGATCAGGATGGTGTCGAAGCCCTCGGGCACGCCCTGGAAGACGTCGCCGCCGATGAACGCGGTGGCCTCCTCCAGGCCGTGGGCGCGGAAGTTGGCCAGGCAGTCCTCGCGCTTGTCCGGCAGGTCGAAGGTGGTCACGTGCAGGCCGGGCGAGGCCTTGAACTTGTGGGTGTGGATGGCGCCCAGGCCGGTGTGTCCGGCCAGGTCCAGCACCCGGGCGCCGGCGGGGACGTCGATGTGGTCGAAGAACCAGGGGTCGATGCGGTCGGTGACGGAGTCCATCAGCTTCGACCACGGTTCGCGCAGGTCGGCGTGGACGGCCATCGCGCCGTACAGGTCGCCGTCGAATCCGTAGAGTTCCTTCAGCCCGACCAGGGTGCCGGTGCGCACGCTCTCGGTGAGGTAGTACAGCTGGCGCAGGGTGGTGGCCTTGATCTTGCCCATGAAGTCCAGCACCCGCTGCAGGTCGGCCGCCTCGACGTCGGCGAGCGCGTCCAGGCGGTAGGTGCCGGCGGTCTCGTCGTGGGCGAGGAAGCCTTCCTTGACGGGCAGGTTGAGCAGCTGGGCGATGGCGTCGGGTTTGGCCCCGGCGACCGCGCCGAGTTCGGCCGCGGTCATGCCGGGCTGGTCGCGCAGCGCGTCGATGAGGCCGAGTTCGAAGCAGGACAGCAGGTTCATGAACCGTGCGGGTCCCACCATGTACTCGCGGAATCGGGCGAGGGTGGCGTGTGCAGTCATGGGGCGTTCCCTTCGAGTCGCGCAAGGGCCGGTGCCTTGTCGCGGCTGCCTTGTCTCAGCATGTGGTGTGCGGCTTGACCGGGGCTTGGGGCGGGCTGGCGCCGGCACGCCCGCCCGCCGCCCCGGCCCGCCGCGCCGGTGGCGGCGGGCGGGTGGGGCGGGTTCATGTCCCGCGGGCGGTGGGGGCGGGGGCGAGGTGTGCGCCGGGCCGGCCGGCCGTCCAGGCGCGGCCGGCGGCCGCTTCGATCCGCAGCCGCAGCCGTCCCCGGCGCATGCGTCCGGTGGTCTCGTACAGGGCCTCGGCGACGACGGTGTCGGTGAAGCGGAACCAGCCCAGGTGCCGGGGGTCCTCGTCGACCAGGCCGGCCGCGATCGCGTGGTCCAGGACCGCGAGCGCCGTGTCGATCTCGACGCCGGCCACGTCGGCGACGACCTCGACGTCGAAGTGCCGACCGGCGACGGCGGCCACGGCCAGGAGTTCGGCGGCGGGTTCGGGCAGCCGGGCCAGGCGCTGGAGGACCACCTGGCGCACCGGGGCGGCGACCGGCGGGCCGGGGGACGGTGCGGTGCGCTGCTCGCCGGCCAGCAGCCGGATCATCTCGCGCAGGAAGAACGGGTTGCCCCCGGAGCGGGCGCACAGGCCTTCGGCGGTGCGGGGGCTGACCTCGCCGCCGACCAGGGCGCTGGCCAGGGCCCGGGTGTCGCGGGGGCCGAGCCCGCGCAGCTCGATGCGGGCGGGCCCCGTGCCCGCCGGCGCGGCTAGCACCCCCTGCAGGGCCGGTGCCTCCTCGGTGCGGTAGGCGACGATCAGCAGCAGCCGGCTGTCGGGCACCCGGCGGGCCAGGCGGGCCAGCATCCGCAGCGAGGCCTCGTCGGCCCGGTGCGCATGGTCGAGCATGACCACCAGCGCCCCCGCCCGGGACAGGACGGCCAGGTGCCGGGCGAGGGCGTCGGCCGGCCCCGGCTCGCCGGGCGCCGGCGGGTGGGGGGCCGGCGGGTGGGTGCCGAAGGCCGGGGTACCGGGAGGCCGCGTGCCGAGGACCGGTGTACCGGGAGGCCGCGTACCGGGGTTCGGGTGGGGGCCGGGGGCCGGGGTACCGGGAAGCCGTGTGCCGAGGACCGGTGTACCGGGGGGCTGCGTACCGGGGTTCGGGTGGGGGCCGAAGGCCGGTGTGCCGGGGGTGGGCGGGTGGGGGGTGGGGGTGAGCAGGCGGGCCAGGGTGCGGGGGGCCGGGTGGTGGGGGAAGGCGGTGTCGGCCGCGCGCAGCACCTGCTGCCACAGCGACAGCGGCGGCGGGGCGAGGTGCTCGGCGCAGGTGCCCCACAGCACCGGGACGCCCGAGCGTTCGGCGAACCGGCGCAGCAGGCTGGTCTTGCCGGCGCCCGGCTCCCCCGACACCAGCACCACCTGGCCGCGGCCGGCCTCGGCCGCGGCCAGGGCCTCGGTCAGCCGGCGCACGGCCGCCTCCCGGCCGACGAACACCTCCTCACCGGCTCCCCGCACCGAGGCGGCCGGGCCGGCCGGGCCGGGCGGGTGGGGGAAGGTGCGGGGGGCGGGGTCGTCGTGCGGGGCCGGCCGGGCGGCGGGGACGCGGGGGGCGGGGCGCCAGTCCAGTTCCGGGTCCTGATGGAGGATCTGCTGGCGCATGTGCTGCAGCCGCAGGGTGGGGTCCACGCCCAGCTCCTCCGACAGGCTCGCCTGCAGGGCGCGCAGGACCTCCAGCGCGTCGGCCTGCCGGCCCGCCCGGTACAGGGCCAGGCTCAGCAGTTCGCAGCCGTACTCGCGCAGCGGGTTGGCCTGGACGAAGGCCCGCAGTTCGGCCACGGCCGCCTCGTGGGCGCCCAGGGCCAGCAGGGCCGCGCACCGCATCTCCACGACCGCCAGCCGCGTCTCCTCCAGGCGTGCCACCTCCGGCACGACGCAGGAGACGCCGCTGACCTCCGTGAAGGGCTGCCCGCGCCACAGCGCGAGGCCCGCGTCGAACTCGTGCAGCGCGCCCTGGGGGTCCTGGCGGTCCCGGGCCCGGCGGCCCGCCTCGGCATGCGCGGTGAAGCGGTGCACGTCGATGTCGGCGGCCGGGGCGTCCAGCACGTAGCCGCCGGGGCGGGTGCGCAGCACGGCGGCCGGGGTGCGCGGTGCGCGGTGCGGTTCGAGGACCTTGCGGAGTTTGGCGACATAGGCCTGCAGGGAGGTCATCGCCGAGGGCGGCGGGCTGCCTTCCCACAGGGCCTCCAGGATGACGTCGGTGCTCACCGTCCGGCCGGCCTGGCTGACCAGCAGGGCCAGCAGGGTGCGCTGTTTGGGCGCGCCCAGGTCCACCGTCCGGCCCGCGACCGTGGCCTGGACGGGGCCCAGGGCGTGGAAGCGGGCCGGGGCCGGCCGGCCGGTGCGCCCGGCGGCGGGGGGTGTGCCGGTCATCGTGCGCGGCCCGGAGGCGGTGCGGTGGTCAGGAGCGTGGTGTGCGTCATGCCGAGCCCTTCCGGATAGCCGTATACCGGGTTGTGTACAGCGACGCGGGGGCATGCAAGAGCCTCTTCCCCGGTTTTCGCCCCCGGTTATCAGGGATCGTTGGCCGACGCTACGGACACCTGTTCAAAGGCGGCTTGAGTATTCCTCGAAGCGTGCTGGGGTGGCGCTGATCCGTCTGGTCGGCGCCGGTGTTTCGATGCTAATAACTGAGGGGTGCTCAAATGATGCGGTGGCGTTCGCGGGGGAAAGGGAGTTCACGGCCGGGCCGTCATGGGGATGCCGCCGGAGCATGGGGCCGGTTGAAGTTCTGAGGCAATTGACGAGGAGAGTTCTGATCATGAAGGCAGTGCGTTTCCATTCCTATGGCGATGCCGATGTCCTGGTCCACGAGGAGACGGACGTGCCGCGGGCCGGGGCGGGCCAGGTCGTGCTGCGGGTCGCGGGCGCGGCGGTCAACCCGGTCGACGCGTCGCTGCGCGCGGGCTATGTCAGGGAGGTGTTCGACCTGGCGCTGCCGCACGTGCCGTGCTACGACGTCGCCGGTGTGGTCACCGAGGTCGGCGAGGGCGTGAGCGGGTGGAGCGAGGGCGACGCGGTGGTGGCGTGGCTGCCGATCGCCGGTCCCGGTGCGGCCGCCGAGTACGCGGTGGCGCCGGCCGAGGTGCTGGCGGCCGCGCCGCGCAGCATCGAGCTGGCCGAGGCGGCGGCGCTGCCGTCGGTGGCGCTGACGGCCTGGCAGGCGCTGTTCGAGCACGCCGGGCTGAGCGCGGGGCAGAGTGTCCTGATCAACGGCGCCGGCGGTGCGGTGGGCGGGTACGCGGTGCAGTTCGCCGCGCAGGCCGGTGCCGCGGTGACGGCGACCGCCGGCCCGGACAGCGCCGAGCGGGTGGCGTCCTACGGGGCCGGGCGGGTCATCGACTACACCGCGACCCCGGTGGCCCAGGCGGTGGCCGGTGAGCGGTTCGACGTGGTGCTGAACCTGGTGTTCCTGCCCCAGCAGGAGGAGCTGGCGAAGCTGGTGGATCTGGTGGCGGACGGCGGCGTGTTCGCCAACACCGTTCCCCCGGGCGTGGCCGAGACCGGGCGCGGGGTGCGCAACGCGCAGGTGTTCGGGCGCAGTGACGCGGCCCGGCTGGCCGAGCTGGTGGCGAAGGTGGACGCCGGCGAGGTGCGGGTG
Source organism: Streptomyces sp. NPDC021012 (assembly GCF_044333355.1). Classification (NCBI taxonomy): domain Bacteria; kingdom Bacillati; phylum Actinomycetota; class Actinomycetes; order Kitasatosporales; family Streptomycetaceae; genus Streptomyces; species Streptomyces sp. NPDC021012. The sequence continues at coordinate 122,887 of NZ_JBIRQU010000012.1, read as the reverse complement.
CATGTGGCGCAGCGCCGTCCGCTGGCGGAGCTGCGCGGGGTGCACGAGGACCTCGCGGTGTTCAAGCCGGTCGGCAAGACCGTTCTGATCCCCTGAAGCCGACGGCCCGGCACCGGCCGGTGGCCGTATGAGACGAGGAGCGTGACGTCGATGTCTTCGACGTTGGAATCGGATGCTGTCGCAGCGACGCTGAACCGGCTGCTGGCGGCGGAGGACGAGCAGGACCTGGCGGCCGAGTGGGCGGCGGCCGGGGTGGATCTGGCCGGTGACTTCCCGGCCGAGATGAGCGCCGCGGAGCTGGCCGAACGCACCAAGGACATCATCATGTCGGTGTCCCGGGAGGGCGGGCGGCTGCTGTATCTGCTGACCCGTGCGGTGCGGGCGCGCACGGTGGTGGAGTTCGGGACCTCGTTCGGGATCTCCACGCTGTATCTGGCGTCCGCGGTGCGCGACAACGGCGGCGGCCGGGTGGTCACGACCGAGCTGCAGCAGGACAAGGCGCGCGCGGCGAAGGAGAATTTCGCCGCCGCGGGCCTGGACGATCTGGTCGACCTGCGGGTCGGTGACGCGCGCGAGACGCTCAAGGAGCTGTCCGGGCCGGTGGATCTGGTGCTGCTGGACGGGTGGCTGGATCTGCGGCTGCCGGTTCTGCGGCTGGTCGAGCCGCGGCTGCGGCCCGGTGCGCTGGTGGTGATCGACGATGTCGATCTGGATATCGGCCGCGGGGTGTACGAGGAGTTCCGGGCCCACATCGACGATCCGGCGAACGGGTATCTGTCGCTGACGCTTCCGGTGCATCAGGGCGTCCAGTTGGCGCTCAAGCTGCACTGACCTGCGGGAAACAGGAAAAGAAGCAGCAGGAAAATAAGGAAGGGGGCCGGCCGCGGCCACCGGGCCGAATGGTCCCGGTGCGACCGCGGCCGGCCCCCCCTTTTTTCTTTCTTTAATTTTTTTCGGTGTCCGGTGGCTGGTTTCCGGCTGCGGCCGGGGCGGGTCGGTTTCCGGCTGCGGCCGGGGCGGGTCGGTTTCCGGCCGCGGCCGGGGTGGGTCAGTTTCCGGCCGCGGCGATGACCCGGCGGATGCTGTCGTCGGCGATGCGCCGGGCGCGTTCGGCGGAGACGGCCTGCTCGATGTGGGTGAAGTTCCACGACAGGCGGCCCTGGCTGGTGGTCACCGAGGAGCCGAGGTAGCCGACCACCGAGATCCCGCCGACGAACTGGGCGCCGGACAGCTGCCAGGTGCCCGTCGGGGCGGCCAGTTCGGTGGGGAAGGCGAAGCGGCCGATGTTGGAGACGAAGAAGTTGAAGGGCCCGTTCTCCTCGAAGTGCCGGATGAAGGGCTCGCTGTCGGCGGTGCCGGCCGGTCCCTGGACGGCGAGCAGGTCGAACACGTCGTACTGTTCGCCGTGCTTCTTGCGGGCGGCGAGGTCGTCGTTGATGGACCGGGCCATCGCCCACACGTCGTCGGGCTGGTAGCGGACCTGGGAGTGCAGGGCCGAGACGTAGCAGCCGGCCTCGTCCTCGAGGACCGTGCGGGTCAGTTCGTCGCGCAGGGACAGCGGGGAGCCGACCGCGAACCAGGCCCGGGGCGCGGCCTGGGCGTCGTGGGCGACCGCGCAGGCCAGGGCGGCGGCCAGCAGGCCGTGCAGGGTGGTGGCCTCCCGCCGGCAGGCCGAGGCCAGGCGGTCGAGGACGTCGGCGTCGAGGAAGCGGTGCAGCATGCGGGTGCGGCGCCGGTCGAAGGGGACGAAGTGTTCCGGCCGCAGCCGGCCCACCACCCCCTGCTCCTGCTCCTGTTCCTGGGCGGGCTGTGGCCGGGTGGCCGGGTCGGGGCGGGGCGGGAAGAGGGCCTCGAACGGCTCGGGAAAACCCCCACCCGCCCCACCCGCACCGCCGGTGGTGGTGGGGGTGTGGGGGGCGGGCGGCTGGGCGGCGAGCCGGACCCACTGGCGCAGCAGGGACAGGGCGGTGGTGCCGTCCGCGATGCAGTGCGGCACGGTCAGCAGCAGATCGTGGGTGCGCCGGTCCGGGGTGCTGATCAGGACGGCGCGGGCCAGCGGGCCGGTGGCCCAGTCGACCGGATCGGTCAGCTCGCGGGCGTCGATCTCCCCCGCCCACCGGTCCTGTTCGGGGCCGTCCAGGACGATCTCGCGCAGCGGGATCGGCCGGCCGGTGGGCACGAACCACGGCCCGCCGCCGGGCTGCGGGCCGGCGGCTATCGCCGTGCGCAGCTGCGGGTGGCGGGCCTGCAGCGCGGCCAGTGCGGTGCGCAGCTGCCGGGCCGGCAGCTCGCCCTGGACACGGACGCGGGCGCAGACGTTGAGCGTGGAGAGCTGGTCGATGATCCAGTACCAGCGTTCGCCCGGGCTGAGTTCGCGTGCGGCCTCAGGGTGCGGGCGGGTGTCGTTGTTCGGTGTGCTCGGTGCGCTCATGGCGGCACTCCCCCATCGCTTTGTTCACTTTTTCTTCGCGCGAGCCCGGCACGTCGCCCGTCGCTCGTTGCTCGTCGCTCGTTGCTCGTTGCTCGTTGCTCGTCGCTCGTTGCTCGTCTCGCGCGCTGCCGGTGGCTGGCCGGAATCGGGGCCGGAGGCTAGCAACGCCGCGTGGAGCCCCGGTGGAGCCGCCCTCGCCTCCCGCCCCCGCGCCGCGCGCGGGGCGGGGCGGGGGCGGGGCGGGGGCGGGGCGGGAAGAGGGGGTGTGACCTGCGGACTGTGGTGGGGGGTTAGTCGTTGTCAAGCAGAGCCTGGTGGCATTTTCGATCCGACCTCAAGCCGGCCGGGATCCGGACTCGAGCCGGCCGCGATCCGGTCTCAAGCACGCCAGGAGGAACGCCGTCATGACCGACACGACGCTCAGTACCGCCTCTGCACCGCTGTTCCCGATCGATCCCGCGGGCGTGGACCGTCACGGCGAGGCGGCCGCGATGCGCGCCCTGGGCCCGGTGGTGCGGGCCGTGCTGCCCGGCGGGGTGCGCATGTGGGTGGTCACCGACTACGCGCTGCTGGCCGAGCTGTCGGCCGACCCGCGGGTGGGGCGGGACTGGCGCACCTGGGAGGCGCTGCGGCGCGGGGAGATCCCCGACGACTGGCCGCTGCTGGGCATGATCCGGCTGAACAACATGATGGCCCGGGACGGCGCCGAACACCGGCGGCTGCGCCGCCCGCTGACCCGGACCTTCACCCGCAGCCGGGTGGAACGCATGGGCCCCCGGATCGACCAGATCGTCGCCGGCATGCTGGACGACCTGCCCCGCCAGGCCGGCCCCGACGGCGTCGTCGACCTGCGCAGGCACTACGCCTACCCGTTCCCCATGCAGGTCATCTGCGAGCTGATCGGCATCCCCGAGGCCTGGTGGGCGAGGTTCCGCGAACTGATCGACAGCGTCATACGCGCCGACACCACCGCCGAGCAGTTCCTGGCCGCCCAGGCCGAACGGCACGAGCTGTTCACCCGGCTGTTCGCGATGCGGCGCGCCGAGCCGGCCGACGACCTGACCAGCGCGCTGCTGGCCGCCGGGACCGAGGAGGGCGAGGAGGCGTTCACCGACGAGGAACTCGAAGACACCCTGTGGACGCTGATCGGCGCCGGCCACGAGACCTCGATCAGCCTGATCGTCAACGCCACCCGCGCCCTGCTGACCCACCCCGACCAGCTCGCGATGGTCCGCGAGGGCGGCATGGCCCTGTGGGGCGAGGTGGTGGAGGAGACCCTGCGCTGGGACTCCCCGGTGGGCAACTTCCCCGCCCGCTTCCCCACCCAGGACATCACCGTCGCCGGCGTCACCATCCCCCGGGGCGACGCGATCCTGGCCCCCTGGAGCGGCGTCAACCGCGATCCGAGCCAGTACGGCGAGGACGCCGACCGGTTCGACATCACCCGGCCCGTCAAGCGCCACCTCGCCTTCGGTACCGGCCCCCACGTGTGCATCGGCCCCGCCCTCGCCCGCTTCGAGGCCATGGCCGCCCTGCCCCCGCTGTTCGCCCGCTACCCCCACCTCCGGCTCGCCGTCGACCCCGCCGACCTCCAGCCCGTCCCCTCCATCTTCTCCAACTCCGTCACCGGCCTGCCCGTCCACCTGGGCCCGGAAAAACACTGACCCCGAGCCCCGGACCCAGCCCCAGCCCCGGGGCCCGGGCCGGCCGGGAACGGCGAACGGCCGGACAGACCCCCGAGAAAATAGAGGGGGGCCTGTCCGGCCGTTCGCGTCACCCCCTCTCCGGCCCCACAGGCAGCCAGCAGCCGGGGCACGGCCCGGGGCACCGGGAGCGTACGGACGGTGCACGGCCCGGGTCCCGGACCCGTACCGGCAGACCGGGCACGGGGTGTACCGGGCACGGGCGGTGCACGGCCCGGGCGCCGGCCGGCGGACCGGGCGCGGAGGCATCGGGAGCGTACGGCTCGGGGGCAGGGGTGCGGACCGACCGGCCCGGGGTACCGGGAGCGTACGGACGGGGTGCGGCCCGGGTGCCGGGCCCGTACCGGCAGGCCGGGCCGGGCTCCGGGCGCGGCCCAAGGGGCGGGAGCGTGCGGGCGGTTCGAGCCCGGGGGGGGTACCGGAGGAGGACGGGACGGGCCGGGGGGCCGGGCGTGTACGGGCGGTGCACGGGCCGGGTGCCGGGCGCCGGCCGGCGGACCGGTCCCGGGGCGTACCGGGAGCGTACGGCCCGGGCGGGGCGTACGGCCCCGGGGGGTGCGGGCGGTCCGGGTCCGGGGCGCCGGGCGCGGACGGTGCGGGTCCCGGACCCGTACCGGCAGACCGGGCACGGGTACCGGGGGCGGACGGGACGGCCCGGGGCATGGGGAGCGTACGGGCGGTGTACGGGCCGGGCGCCGGCCGGCGGACCGGTCCCGGGGCGTACCGGGTGCGGACCGACCGGCCCGGGGCACCGGAGCGTACGGACGGGGTGCGGGCCGGGTGCCGGGCACGCACGGCCGGACCGGAGCGTCGGGAGCGTGCGGCGGTGTGCGGCCCGGATGCCCGGGCACGGGTGCCCGGGCGCGGTCCGGGGGCGGGCACGGGCGGGCGGTCCGGACCCGGGTAGCGGGCCCGGATGCCCGGGTCCGGATGCCCGGGCGCGGCCCAAGGGGCGGGAGCGTGCGGGCGGTTCGGGTCCGGGGCCGGGGGCGCCGGGGCCGGTGTGGGGCCGGGACGGTCCTGGCGGTGGTGGCCGCAGGGGGGTGTCCCGGCCGGGGGGCGGGTCAGGCGGGGGTGGCCGGGGGGATGTTGTGGTTGAGGCGGAAGAGGTTGCCGGGGTCGTGGACGGCCTTGAGCTCGGTCAGGCGCCGGTAGTCCTCGGGGTCGTAGGCGGAGCGCACGTGTTCGGCGTCGCGCCGGCCGTTGAGGAAGGTCAGGGCCCGGCCGCCGGTGCTCCAGGGGGCGAGGGCCTGGACGAGGTGTTCGTGGGCGGGCTGGATGTCGGTGAGGTCGGCGCGTTCCAGCCGCGAGACGATGTTGATCAGGTAGTGCGCGTCGCGGTGACCGACGGCGTTGGGGACGCGGGCCGGGCGGGCCAGCGCGCCGCCCAGGTGGCGCAGTTCGACGACGTGCGGGACCGGGGCGTGCGGCCCGACCAGGTCGAGCAGGGCACCGGCCGCGTCGGGGCCGAGTTCGCCCAGCAGGGCGGTGGCGGACTCGAAGGAGCCGGGCACCGGCGGGTCGTTGTGGATGGTGCCGACCTCGGCGTAGGGCAGTTCGCGCACGGTGTCGTTGAAGGGGCCGAGCGCCCGCAGGGGGGCGATGAGGTCCTTGGCCGGGCTGAGGTCGTCGGCGGCGTAGGCGATGCGGACGTGGACGACGTGGCGGCCGCGCAGCGGCGGCGGCAGGACGGGGGCGTCGGGGAAGGAGATCACGGCCAGGGAGGAGGTCATCTCCTCGGGCATGCCGGCCGACCAGCTCAGGTAGGTGTCCAGGACCTCGCGGGCGGAGGCGTAGTCGAAGAACAGGCCGCCGCCGTAGAGGGTGGGGACGGGCATGAGGTCGATCTCGAGGCCGGTGACCACGCCGAAGTTGTCCCGGCCGCCGCGCAGGGCCCAGAACAGGTCGGGGTCGGAGGCGGGGGTGACGTGCCGCAGCCGGCCGTCGGCGGTGACGACGTCGATGCTGCGGACGTGGTCGGCGGCATAGCCGTAGCGGCGGGAGAGCAGTCCCAGGCCGCCGCCCAGGGTGTAGGAGACGACGCCGACGCCGGGGGCGGAGCCGGCCAGCGGGGCCAGGCCGGCCGGGGCGGCCTCGTGGATGACCTGGTCCCAGCTCACCCCGGCCGCCACCCAGGCGGTGGCGGCCCGGGTGTCGATGCGCAGGCCGGTCATGCGGGAGGTGTTGATCAGGACGCCGCCGTCGGCGGCGACCGCGCCCAGGGCGTGTCCGGTGCCCTGGACCGCGACGGGCAGGTGGTGGCGGGCGGCGAAGACGACGGCCTGCTGCACGTCGGCGGGGCCGCTGGCGCCGACCAGGACCGCCGGGCGGTGGGTGCGCCCGGTCTGGTTCCCGGCGCGCTGGGCGTCGTAGCCCTCCTGGCCGGGGGTCAGCACGACGCCCTTGACCTGCCGGGCTAAGGCCTCGACGGCCTGGTCGAAGTCGCTGCTGGGAGTGGTGTCGGGGGTGGGTGCGCCCGGAGTGCTCATGGCTGTGTGGTCCCTCTTCCGCTGCCGGTGGGGCGTGGTGGCTCTCGCGGCCGGGTGATGGGGCCGCTAAAGTTAGTCAAGCAACCTTACTACTTTTTAGTCAAGCCCCCTGACTACTTGGCTGTGTCCGGAAGGCGGCCCGAGATGACCACCCCAGCGCACGAACCCGGCGAAGGGCACCTCCCGCTGCCCACCCTGCTCGCGCAGGCCAAGGACCTCACCATCGACCGGCTCCACCGCCACCTGCACGAGGAGGGCTTCGAAGAGATCCGCTTCCGGCACGGCTCGGTCTTCCGGTTCATCGACCCCGACGGCACCCGGCTGACCGCGCTCGCCGAACGCTCCGGGTTCACCAAACAGGCCATCGCCGAGGTCGTCGACGAACTCGAACGCCACGGCTACCTCGAACGCACCCCCGACCCGCGCGACCGGCGGGCCAAACTCATCCGCCTCACCGACCGCGGCCGCGCCGGCCAGCTCGCCGCCGCCCGCATCCTGGGCGACATGGAACGCATGTGGGCCCGCCACCTCGGCCAGGACGACATCGACACCCTGCGCCGCATGCTGGAAGCAATCCTCGCCCACCCCGACCACTGACACCCCCGCCCCCACCCCGCAACGACCGGTAACCACCCGGCAATGACCGGTAACCACCACCCCATCCACGCCGGCCCCGGCCCGGCACCCGCCCGCCCGGCACCCCGGCAGCACCGGCACCGCCCGGCCCCCACGCCGGACCGTGACGACCCGCCACCGGCACCGGCCACGGCCCCCACCCCGGCCGGGCCGGCCCGGCGGAACCCGCCACCGCCCCGGCCGGTGACGGCCCGCCCGGCAGGACCGGCAGGACCGGCAAACGGTCCCGCACCGCCAGGACCGGGAACGGCGCACCGGCCGGTGCCGACGGCACCGCACCGGCCGGCAAGCCCGCCCGGCAGAACCGGTACCGGTCCCGCAACGCCGGGAACCGACCGGCAGCGGCCGGGAACGAGAACGGCCCGACGGAACCGGGGACCACCCCGCACCGGCCGGCGCCGGCCGGGGGGGGCGGCCCCGCACCCGCCGCCGACGGCCCACCGGGACCGGCCAACGGCCCGGCGCCGGCCGGAGGACAGCCCCGCACCGCCAGGACCGGGACGGCGGCAGCGGCCGGGACCGGCGGCAGCCCGGCAGGACCGGACAACGGCGGTACCGGCCGGGGACCACCCCGCACCGGCCGGCAAGCCCGCCCGGCAGAACCGGTACCGGTCCCGCAACGCCGGGAACCGACCGGCAGCGGCCGGGAACGAGAACGGCCCGACGGAACCGGTGGGCGGGGCCGGGGAGAGCACCGCACCGGCCGGGGCCCCGCGCCTGCCAGCGAGCCGTCTTCGTCCTGGAAGCCGCAGGTGCCGGCGTGCACGGGAACGGGCCCAGCCAGGCACGGGGGAACGTACCTGGCGGCCGCGCGTCCGCGAGAGCCGGATCCCGGCTCCGGCCACCTGGACTCACGGGATGATGAGGACCTTGCCCCGGGTCCGGCCCGCTTGGCTGAGGCGGTGGACCTCGGCGAGGTCGGACAGGGGACGCGATGAGCTGATGTCGATGCGGACCGCGCCGGCGTCGACGAGGTCCACAAGCGCCCCCAGGTCCGCCACATCGTTGCGGGCGACCAGGTGCACCGCGCTCACGCCGGCGTCGGCAGGAGGCTCGATCGGGGTTGCGATCGACACGATCCGCCCTCCCCGCCGCACCACAGGAGTCAGAGCCGCAGCGTCCTGCGGGCTCAACGGCACCAGGTTGAGCAGGATGTCCACCGGGCCGTCGAGCGCGGCGCTCACCGACCGAGCGGTGTAGTCGACGACGTGGTCCGCCCCCTGCCGCAGGACCGCCTCGGTACTCCGGGGACCGGCCGTGGCGATCACCTCGGCCCCCACATGCTTGGCAAGCTGCGTGACGAAGCCTCCGACACCGCCACCCGCACCGTTGACCAGCACCCGCCGGCCCCTGGCCACCCTCCCGTGCTCGAACACCGCCTGCCACGCCGTCAGGCCGGCCACAGGAAGCGCTGCGGCATGAGCCAGCGGGATGGACTTCGGTGCCGCGGTCAGCACGGCGGCGGGCGCCCGGACGTACTCGGCAGCCGCACCGCCGCCGTCGAGCCGTCCGATGACACGGTCGCCCACCGCGAACCCCTTTGCCCCCGCGCCGATCTCGGCCACGGTGCCGGCGACGTCCCAGCCGAGCACGTAGGGCAAGTCCACGGGAAAAAACGACTGCAGCAGTCCGGCCCGCAACGCGGCCTCGGTGGGGTTGAACGAGCCGGCGGCGACACGGATGAGCACTTCACCGGGGCCGGGCCGCGGACGCGGAACATCGTCGTAGCGGATCACGCAGGCATCGCCGAACCCGTGGATGCGTGCGGTCTTCATCATCGTCATGCCGTGAACCTACGAGGGCGGACGAGGACGAGCCATGCGCAAGAACTCCCCCATCCCTACGCGATCGTCTCGCGCTCTACGCTCGGGGCATGGACGTACTGAGCGATGTGGTCGCGGTGACACGGACCGGCCGACCCCGGTCGGCGCATGTGCGATGGCACGCCCCGTGGGCACAGGAGTTCTCCTCCGTACCAGGCTCGGCGGGCTTCCAGGCGGTCCTGCAGGGCTCCTGCTGGCTGCTGCCCGCGAACGCCGAACCCGTCCACCTGGCCACGGGAGACGTGGTGTTCCTGCCACACGGCAAAGGCCACACCCTGGCCGACAGCCCCCAGACCCCGGTGACGACCCCTGCCTGCAGCCCCGACAACCCGCAACCCTACGACGCCTACGCATCGGACAGCGTCGACAGAAGCAAAGACGGCGGCCCGGCCACCGTCCTGCTCTGCGGGGCCTACCAACTCGATCCGTCCCGCGCCCACCCGCTGCTGCTGTCCCTCCCGGATCTGATCCACCTGCCCGCCCACCCCGGCCGCCGTGCCGAGCTGGACTCGGCGGTCAAGCTCCTCGCCGCCGAGCTGGAGACCCCGAACCCGGGCACGGACGCGGCCGTCCCCGCCCTCCTGGACACCCTGCTGCTCTACATCCTGCGCATCTGGTTCGACCAACGCCCCCCAACAGGGGGCCACACCACCGGATGGGCCGCCGCGCTGAACGACCCGCCGGTCACCGCCGCCCTCCACGCCATCCACCACGACCCGGCCGCACCGTGGACCGTCGCGAAACTCGCCGCGGAAGCCGGACTCTCCCGGGCACCCTTCGCCAAGCGCTTCACCCGCCTGGTAGGCCAGCCACCCCTGACCTACCTGACCTGGTGGCGGATGACCACGGCAGCACGACTGCTGCGGACCTCAAACGCACCACTGAGATCAATCGCCGCCCAAGTGGGCTACACCTCCGAGTACGCCTTCGCCCACACCTTCAAACGCACCCACGGCACCCCGCCCGGAACCTACCGCCAAAAGACCTGACCGCAGCCGCCGCACCCGAACACGGTCAGCCGCACCCCGGCCCGATACGCCCCCCCTCCACGCCGGCAGCAGGCCAACAGCGCATCACCAACCCGGCCGACGGCACCGGCACGGCAGGGGGGAACACCCCGCCCGCCAAAAAACCCACCAGGACTCCCACCACGCGAAGACACACTCACCCAAGACCCTCCACCCCACACGGCCGCAGTCGGACTACCGGCAACACCCCGGCCGTTCGCAGTGACAGCAGCACGAGGCACGGACGGCAGCACGGAACGCGGACAGCAGCACGAGGCACGGACAGCAGCACGGAACGCGGACAGCAGCACGAGGCACGGACAGCAGCACGGAACGCGGACAGCAGCACGAAGCGCGGACGGTCGCGCCGGCACCCCGGCAGACCCCGTCCGCAAGGACGAGGAACCCGCCCGGTCAGGCAGGCCCGGACGGCACCAGGGCACGGACCGCGACCAGACCACAAAGGCGGCCCGGGTCAGGCAGGCCCACACGGCACCAGGGCACGAGCCGCGACCAGACCACAAAGGCGGCCCGGGTCAGGCAGGCCCGTACGGCACCAGGGCACGGACCGCGACCAGACCACGAAGACGGCCCGGGCCCACCCGGCAGAACCACCACGATGCGCCCCCGGACCGGGCCACGACCTGCATGTCCGCGCCGTGCTCACGGCGCTGCGGCAAGCAGCACGACCCGTCCGCGGCAGCACGGCCAACAGGAACCAGAACGGCTGCCCACCAGGACGAAGCCGCCCTCGCCCCACCCAACCCGGCCCGGCCAGCACCTCACCCAGCGCCTCGCCCCACCCGGCCAACACCTCGCCCCACCCAACCCGGCCCGGCCAGCACCTCACCCAGCGCCTCGCCCCACCCGGCCAACACCTCGCCCCACCCAACCCGGCCCGGCCAGCACCTCGCGCAGGCCCGGCGCCCACGCCGCGAGAACACCGAGGGTCTCATCGGCACAGCACCGGGCCGCGAGGGTCGAGCCACCGAAGCCGGCCGGCGGGACGGGCAGCATCCCGTACAGCCCCGCACCGACCGCCCGCCCCCGCCCAAGCCCGCGTCAAGCCGATCGCAAGCACGACCGGCAAGGGTAGGAAGGCCGAACCGCGCGCCGTCTCCTCAGAAGGTGGACTCCACGGACATGCCAACCATATGCAAACCGTCGGTGGACGTGCCCGAACACGTCATCACCATGGAAGAAACCCTGAAGTTCGCCGAAGAGACCCACCACGGCAAACCCCAGCTGCCACTGGCACTCCGGCTCATCCGCAACACCGGCGTGCAAAAACGCCACATCGTCCAGCCCATCGAACAGACCCTGCGCCACCCCGGCCTCGAACAACGCAACAAGACCTTCGAGACCGAAGCCAAGAAACGCTGCCCCAAAGTCATCGAAGAAGCCCTCGCCCACGCCGACCTGACCGCCCGCGACATCGACGCCATCATCTTCGTCTCCTGCACCGGATTCATGATGCCCTCGATGACCGCCTGGCTCATCAACACCATGGGCTTTCGCACCGACACCCGCCAGATCCCCATCGCCCAACTCGGCTGCGCCGCCGGCGGCGCCGCGATCAACCGCGCCCACGACTTCTGCACCGCCTACCCAAGCGGCAACGTACTGATCGTCTCCTGCGAACTGTGCTCCCTGTGCTACCAGCCCGACGACGACAACATCGGCTCACTGCTCTCCGACGGCCTGTTCGGCGACGCCGTCGCCGCCACCGTCGTCCGCGGCCAGGGCGGCACCGGCATGTCCCTGGAACGCAACGCCTCCTACCTCATCCCCCACACCGAGGACTGGATCTCCTACGCCGTCCGCCCCACCGGCTTCCACTTCCAACTCGACCGCCGCGTCCCCGGCACCATGCAACCCCTCGCCCCCGTCCTGCGCGACCTGGCCGCCGGCCACGGCTGGGACATCGCCAACCTCGACTTCTACATCATCCACGCCGGCGGCCCCCGCATCCTCGCCGACCTCTCCACCTACCTCGGCGTCGACCTCCACATGTTCCGCCACAGCTCCGCCACCCTCACCCAATACGGCAACATCGCCAGCGCCGTCGTCCTCGACGCCCTACGCCGCCTCTTCGAGGAAAACACCCTCACCCCCCACGCCACCGGCATCATCGCCGGCTTCGGCCCCGGCATCACCGCCGAAATGGCCATCGGCCGCTGGCACACCACCCCCACCCCCACCCCCACCCCCGCCCCCCGCCGCCACGCCCTCCCCGCCACCCTGTGACCCACGGAAGGACACCATGACCACCCACCTGCCCTCCCCCGGCCGCATCCTCGAAATCGCCAGCGGCTACTGGGCCACCGGCATCCTCGCCACCGCCACCCGCCACTCCCTGTTCACCCACATCCACCACGGCCACACCACCCCCCACACCCTCACCGAAAAAACCGGCATGGCCCCCCGCGGCCTGCAAACCCTCCTCGACGGACTCGTCGGCCTCGGCCTGCTCACCACCCACCACGGCACCTACCACAACACCCCCGAAACCGACCTCTACCTCGTCGAAGGCAAACCCACCGACATCAGCGGCTTCGCCCAACTCAAACTCGCCGAAATGGACAAACTCGCCGACCGCCTCGACATCTACACCACCGGCAAACCCCCCACCGACCCCATGGTCGAAATCGCCGACAACCCCCACTGGGAAAACGTCGTCACCGCCATCGCCGGCCTCTCCGTCACCGCCGCCCACACCGCCGCCGAAGCCCTCAACCTCACCGAACTCGACCACCCCCACATCCTCGACATCGGCGGCGGATCCGGCATCTTCTCCTCCATCTGGCTCCACCTCAACCCCACCGCCCACACCACCCAACTCGACTGGGAACCCATCAACAACATCGCCCACCGCCGCCTCACCCCCCACCACCTCAACCACCGCTTCACCCCCCTCAACGGCGACTTCCACACCACCCCCCTCCCCCCCCACACCTACGACATCGCCCTCTACTCCCACATCGCCCACCAAGAAAGCCCCCACGACAACCAAACCCTCTTCACCAAAATCCGCCACACCCTCAAACCCCACGGCGCCCTCGTCATCTGCGACTACATCGTCGACCCCCACCGCACCGGCCCCACCTTCCCCCTCCTCTTCGCCTCCGAAATGCTCCTCAAAAGCAACACCGGCAACACCTGGACCCACACCGACTACACCACCTGGCTCACCCACGCCGGCTACACCACCATCACCACCCACCCCACCAACACCCCCGCCACCCTCCTCATCGCCCGATAAACCCCCACACCACACCACCCACACCACCCACACGCTCCACAACCGCGATATCGAACCCAGACCGGGAATACGAAAAAGCCTTCCGCATCGAGAGCACGAGACTTTCCCGAAGTCTCTGCCACCAGGCGGAAGGCATTCGTATTGGACGGCGAGGCGGCGGTAGCTCCGCGATGCGCGCGACAAGTCCGCGCTTGGATATGCCACTCGGACAGCACGTGCTGTTTGCCGCCCTGTGCGGCCGACGCCACAGGGCTGCCCCAGTCCGTGAGCCTCTTTCATCCTCTACTGGAGGATGAAACGGGCTGGCCGACGGGGGTGGTGAGGAGGCAGGGCATCTTGTCGTCGGCGTAGTGGTCCACTCATCACACCGGCCGCCCGGAGGAGCGCCACTGCAGCCAATTTTGTGCGCGCAGAGAACACTGAGACAGCGCTACCAGACAAGCATCGTTTGTACGGACCCGTAACTTCTACTCGCAAGGGACCTGTCTGCAACTGACGGTCCCGCGCGCTGTATTAAGGGAGTGAGTCATGAGTTCTCAGGTGAAGGTATTCGGGTTCGACATGCCGTGGGAGTCGCTGTACGGGTACAGTCAGGCAACTCAGGTCGATGACACGGTTTATGTGTCGGGGCAGCTGTCTCATGACCGTCACGGCAACTTCGTGGGTGTCGACGACTTTGAACTGCAGGTCCGCACCACGCTGGAGAACCTGGACCTGGTGCTGGGGCAATTCGGGGCCGAGCGTAGCCAGATAGTGGAGACTACGGTTCTGGTGAGGAAGCTGCGGGAGAACTTCGACACGACAGCACGCCTCCACGCCGAGTACTTCGGGGAGCACCGGCCCGCCAGCACGGTCATGGGCGTTTCTGACTTGGCGCTGCCGGATCAACTCGTGGAGATCGGCGCGCTTGTGCGTCTCGACGTGAAGGCATAGGTGAGGAGGTCGGCCTGCTTCCTTCGACCTCTTTCATCCCGGATAGTTGCAGGTCAGCAGCGTGTGGACAGCCTGGACGATCATGCTGATGCGTCGGGTGGAACGTCTGGCTCGCCGTAGTAGCCGCCAGGCTTTCAACTGGGCAAAGGCGCGTTCGCCGGGGGCTCTCAGCCGGGCGTGGTCGCGGTTGAACTGCTGGTAATGCGGAGGATGTTCGCGGTGGCGGTAGTACGGGGTGCGGACGGTGGCGCCGGCGCCCTGGTAGGCGCGGTCCGCGAGGACGAGGATCTGTCGGGTCAGGCAGGCCTGGATGATGCCGTGGGCGCGGGCCGCGGTCAGGTCGTGGGTGCGGCCCGGTGTTGGCCGGGAGAACCACAGCGGTGTGTCGTCGGGACGGGTGATGACCTGCACGTTCATGCCGTGCTTGCGGTGCTTTTGCGAGTAGTAGGGCTCGTCGGCGTGGATACGGTCGGTGGGGATCAGGGTGCCGTCAACGATGACGTGGTCGCCCTCACCGAGGCCGGTGAGGGCTTCGTGGAGGCCGGGCGCCCAGGAGACCAGGACGTCCCGGGTCTCGTCCACGTACCGCCAGGCAGTGGCCTGGGATATCCCGAAACCCGCTCCGAGCTGGGAGAACGTCTCGTTCTTGCGCAGGTGGACGAGGGTGAGCAACGCCTGCTGGAAGCAATCGAGCTTGCGCCAGCGGGTGTTGCGGGCCAAGCGATGCTCGTACAGCAGCCAGGAGCCATGCTCGACGAGCTCGTACGGGACGTCGAGCATGGCTCGATACGGAACCAACAGGAGCATCCCCTCGATCGCCGGCGTGACGAGTGAGACCACCACGCCGGCGACGAGGGGCCCTGCCGCGTCACCACCCTCGCTGACCAGCCCGTTTCACCCTCCAGCACAGGATGAAAGAGGTTCCGTTACTCCTTGATGGATGCGGCCGACCTGGCGGCCTGCTCGATCTTCGCGCGGTAGGCCGCACGGGCTTCTTCGTCGATCTGCTTCTCGTGTTCGGGGCGCATTCCGGTCCGGCCGTCGAGGCCCTCGCGGAGGATGTCGGCGTGGCCGGCATGGCGGTTGGACTCGCCGAGGACATGGACCATGACGGCGAACAGGTTCGTGTGGGAGTAAGGCTCCGGCCACCAGGGCACGTGACCGGGGGCGTCGAGGGGAAGCTCATTGATCGTCGCGTCCGAGTGTTCCCATGTGCGCCGGTAGAACCCGATGATCTGATCGCGGGTCTCGTCCTCGGTCGCCCACTGGTCGCTGCCGTCGGAGTCCTGCCACCGGCACAGCGGTTCGGGGGAAGGGCGGCCGAAGACCTCGCCGAGGTACCTGGCTTCGACGGTGGCCACGTGTTTGACCAGGCCGAGGAGGTTGGTCCCGGTCGCTGTCAAAGGCCGACGGGCGTCGTACTCGGACAAGCCGTCGAGTTTCCAGAGCAGCGCCTCGCGGTCCCGCCGCAGTCTCCCGTGCAGGTTGTCCTTCGCGAATTCATCGATCATGCGGTATGAGCCTGCCATGGGCTGCTCGTGGTCTCAAGATCCAGTATCTCGTATCTCGTATCTCGTATCCCGTGTCTCCTATCCAGTACGCGGTTCGCAACGGCTGACAGAGTCGAGGCCGGGACCGTCGAGTCGGCCGTTGGAGCTGTAGCCGACGAGGGTAGTGGTCGACCGGTTGACCAGCGGGACGTGGAGTCGTAGCCGAGTTCCGGGCAGGCTGCCAGGGCGTCCAGGGGGCGCACCCTGTGGTGCGAGTCGAACCGTTGTGCTTCCGAGGGGCGGCCCGCGAAGGTTCCCCCGTTGTCCTCTGCCTCCGATAGTGGTTGCCCGGCGCACATGAGAACGGCACCGAAGGAGTAGCACATGCCTGCCCTTCCCCGCTCCGCCTGGTACGACCTCACCCGGGACATGAACTGGACGCTGTCGTACGTCGATGAGGATCGGGCGTTCCCCCAGGACGTCTCCAACACGTACGGCGTGCCCACCGAGGCGTGGTGGGAATGGGACGAGCCGTACAAGATCACCTACCCCGAGTACGTGCACAACCAGGCCGGCAAGGACGCGGCGGTCTACGCGGTGAACCAGGTGGCCGCGCGTTCGCACGTCTATGAGCGCCTTGATCCGGGGTGGCGGGCGGCGGTCCTGGCCCACTACGGGGTGACGCCGTTGTCGGAGTACCTGGGGGCGATCGCCGAAGGCCGTATGGCACGGTTCGGGCGGTCGGCGGCGTGGCGGAACATGGCCGTCTTCGGCACGCTCGACGAGATCCGGCATGCGCAGATCCAGGCGTACTTCGCCTACAGCCTGCTGGGCAGGGAACCGCGTGCCGACTGGGCGCACCGGACCTTCCACACCCAGCACTGGGGAGCGATCGCCGCCCGGGCGGCTTTCGACGACACCTTCGGCGGGAACGACGCGGTGTCCACGGCGATCCAGCTCACCTTCGCGCTGGAGACGGGGTTTTCCAACCTCCAGTTCCTGGGGATGGCGGCGGAGGCCCTGGAGGTCGGGGATCTGGAGTTCGCCGCGCTGATCTCGTCGATCCAGACGGACGAGGCGCGCCATGCCCAGCAGGGCGAGCCGACGATCAAGGTGTTGCTCAAAGCGGGCCGCAAGGACGTCGTCCAGGAACTGGTCGACGTGGCGTTCTGGCGGGTGTGGCGGATCTTCGCCCTGCTCACGGGCATGTCGATGGACTACTACACGCCGCTGGAGCACCGCAGCCAGTCGTTCAAGGAGTTCATGAACGAGTGGATCGTCAAGCAGTTCCGTGAGCAGTTCCGTGATCTGGGGCTGGAGCTTCCCTGGTACTGGAACGACCACTTCCTGCCCGAACTGGACTGGTTCCACCACACCGCGCAGATCGGCGTGTGGTACCTGCGGTCCACCATGTGGTGGAACCCGCATGCGGGGGTGTCTCCGGCGGAACGTGCCTGGCTGGAGGAGAAGTACCCCGGCTGGGGCGAGAACTACGGCCTCATGTGGGACCAGCTCGCCACCTGCCTGCGGGAGGGGCGGGAGATCCCCACGGCGCTGCCCACGCTGTGCCACACGTGCAACCTCCCGCTCACGAATCCGGCGGGCCACCGCGCGGGGACGCTGGACTCCCCCGAGCCCCTCACCGCGGAGCACGCGGGGCGGCGCTACTTCTTCTGCTCGGCGCCGTGCCGGTGGATCTTCTCGCTGCGGCCCGAGCGGTACGCGGGACACGTCGACTTCACGGAGCGGTTCGTGGCCGGCGACGTCCAGCCGGCCACCCTGGAAGGAGCCCTGGCCTACATGGGACTGACGCCCGCGGAGTACGGCGACGACTCCGTCGGCTACGCGTGGATCTTCGACCGGAAGGAACCGTGAGGTGACCGCTCTTCCCGTGCAGGTGGCCGTCGATCGCGAACTGATCGTCCGGCTCGTCCTGCTCGACGACACCGACTCGGTCGAACAAGCCGCGCGGAAGATCACCGACCAGGTCCTGGGCGCCTTCGTTCCCGTGCGGGAGCAGCCGCTGACCGTCTCCCACCAGGGTCGCGTGCTCGATCCGCGACGCACGCTCGGCGCCTGTGAGGTCGGGCCGATGGACGTCCTCCGGGTGGCGTACGCATGAGCGCCGACGTCCGTTGGACACCGGTCGCCGCCGACGGCGACCTGTGGGAGGGCGACATCCTCGGCGTCGACGTGGCGGGCCGCGCGATCCTCCTGGTGCGCCTCGCGGGTGGGGCGGTCAAGGCGTACCAGGGGACCTGCCCGCACCAGGGCCTCCCGCTGGAGGACGCGGACTTCGACGCGGACACCGGTGTCCTGACCTGTTCGGGCCATCTGTGGGAGTTCGACGCGGCCACCGGGGCCGGGATCAACCCGAGCAGCTGTCTGCTGGCCGAGTACACGGTGCGGGTGCGGGAGGGATCGGTGGACGTCGCCGTTCCCCCGGAGAGCGACGACCAGCGAGGAGTCGGCTGATGCGCGCGGATCGGATGGAGCAGACGGGTCGGATGGAGCAGACAGGTCGGGCGGAGGCGCGGACGGCGGACGAGGCGACCACGGACGCGACGGCCGCGGGCGTCGCACCGCCGAGGCTTGTGGGTCCCGTGCTCCGGGGCATGGACGCCGACCTGGCCCAGGCGGTCATCGCCGCGGTGGAGACGGACAACCCCGGGCAGGAGGTCCATGTGGTCGACCGCGGCGGGTACATCCGTGTCCACACCGTCGGCCGGTGCCGGCTCACCCAGGCCAGTCTGGAGGCGGAGCTGGGGCAGGCCTTCCCGCTGTCCAGGCTGGAACCCGCGCTGGGCGCCTTCGCCGGGCGGATGAGAATCACCGACGACGAGATCACCTGGTACCTGGCGAGGCAGGAGGACTG
The DNA here is from genome assembly GCF_044333355.1 of Streptomyces sp. NPDC021012. NCBI lineage: Bacteria > Bacillati > Actinomycetota > Actinomycetes > Kitasatosporales > Streptomycetaceae > Streptomyces > Streptomyces sp. NPDC021012. The sequence continues at coordinate 104,238 of NZ_JBIRQU010000012.1, read as the reverse complement.
ACATGGCGAACCCACCGCGCCCCGGGGCGCGCACCTGGAGCCTGCTCGGCGACGTCCGGCGCAAGCCCAGCCCGTACGAGGCGGTCACCGCCCGGTTCCAGTACACCTTCCGGCGCGAGCCCGCTCCTTTCGAGCTCGATCGCGGCGCTCCTCTCAACCAGTGGTACCTGGCCCATCGGGAAGGCTCCGCTTTCCAGGTGCCCGACTGGGAGGGCTTCCGCGACCCGTACCGGCTGACCTACAAGGACTACGTCACGCTCCAGCACGAGCGGGAGGTCCACACCGACCTGCTGATCGACGAGCACGAGTCGGCACGCACCCTGCACAGGCTGGATCCCGCCTGGGTGGCGGTGCTGCGCCGGCTCGCCGTCCCGCTGCGTTTCCCCCTGCACGTGCTGCAGATGACCGCCTCGTACGTCGCCCACATGGCACCGTCCGCGTTCATCACCAACTGCGCCGCCTTCCAGGCCGCCGACGAGGCCCGTCGGATCCAGCGCCTGGCCTACTGGACCAGAGCCCTGGCCGACGCGCACGACGACAGCCTCGCCGAGACCGCCACGGCCCGCACGGCGTGGGAGGGGGACCCCGCCTGGCAGCCGCTGCGCCGCGTCCTGGAAGAACTCCTGACGGTACGGGACTGGGGCGAGGCGTTCACCGCGCTCAACCTCGTCGTCAAACCCGCGCTCGACGTGCTGGTCAACGAGTCGCTCGCCGAACTGGCCCGGGACAACGACGACGTCTTCCTCGCCGACCTGTGCACCGAGTTCCGGCACGACAGCCGTCGCAGCCGCGACTGGACCTGCGCCCTCGTCCGCTACGCCCTGGAACAACGCCCCGACCTCGCGGAGCTGCTACGCGACTGGACGGACACCCGCCGGCCGGACACGCAGCAGGCCACTGCGGCACTGGCCGCGCTGTTCGCCCAGGCACCCGTCCTCGTCCTTCCCGAAGACGTCCACACCGCCGTCGGTGACGGACTGACGTCACTGCACACGGACAGCGGCCTGCATCCATCGGCCTGACACCGCCACCGCCGAACAAGAACAAGAACAAGAACGATCCGGCGAACTCCTCTGCGAACAGCAAACAAACGAACCACAGCCCACCGTCGCTTTACCTTCTCAAAAGACGGACATGGCCATCTCGGTCCCCCCGCGGACCCCTCGCGAAACGGAGTACGCGCACTGCAGACGCCGGACAGGAGAGGCGTGGCCCAATCTCGATCCACCCACTGGCTTTCACTGGACTTTGCCAAACTCGAGAACGGCTGGAGAACATCCAACTCTCTTGACAGAGAGCCGAGTCCAGGTTGCAGGCCGTCGGGCGTTCCGGTTGTATCACCAGCATGTCATTACGTACCTGCCTGCTGTCCCTGCGCATCGCCACCGCATTCCTGTCGGTTCTGATGCTCGCCCAGGTCGCCCTCGCCGGAGGCTTTCTCGGTGGTCATTACGACATGCTGGCCCTGCACGGAACGCTCGGCCGCGTCATCACCGTGGTCGCCCTCCTGACGGCCGTCGCCGCCTTCCTCGTCCGCCGCGCCGGAGGGCCGCGAGCGGTCCTGCCCGCGGCGATCGCCCTGGTGCCGGTCCTCGTGGGCCAGATCGCCCTGGGCATGGGGCGCGCCGTCACCCTTCACGTCCTGCTCGGCGTCATCCTCGTCTCCGCCGTCGCGGTACTGAGCCAGCGCGTGCTGACCACTCCCCTGCCCCCCAAGACCCCGGCCGCCCCCGCCCCCGAGCGCGACGCGCACCCGGAGCCGGTCCAGTGAGGCGGCGCACGCTCCTGACCGCCGGCGGAGCGCTGCTGGGCACCGGTGCTCTGACAGCCGCCGGCTGGCCCCTGCTCAGCGACTACGCGCGCGAGGGCCGGCCCGGCAAGGTCCTCACCAGCAAGGCCCCGCTGCCCGCTCCCTTCCGCACGCCCCTGCCCGTCCCCCGCGTCCTGCGACCGACGTCCACCAGCGCCACCACCGACACCTACGACATCACCCAGCAGCACGCCGAACTGGAGATCCTGCCCGGGCTGCGCACCAAGGCGTGGACCTACGGCGGCACCTTCCCCGGGCCCACGATCGTCTCCCGCTCCGGACGCCGCACCGTGGTACGCCACCGCAACGAACTCGACCACCCCTCCGTGGTCCACCTCCACGGCGGGCACACCCCCGCCGCCAGCGACGGCTACCCCACCTCGCTGATCCTGCCGGCTAACGGCACCTACGACGCCCAGCGCGTCCACCAGGACATGAACAGCGGACCCCACGGCGCGTCCATGGCCCACCACGCGATGGACCTCGCCGAGGCGACCCGTACCTACACCTACCCCTTCGACCAGCGCGCCGCGACCCTCTGGTACCACGACCACCGCATGGGCTACACCGGCGCCGCCGTCTGGATGGGACTGGCCGGCTTCCACCTCGTCCACGACGACGAAGAACAGCGCCTGCCCCTGCCGCAGGGCGACCGCGACATCCCCCTCATGATCGCCGACCGCTCCTTCGCCGCCGACGGGTCCTTCCAGTACCCCTGGCTCGACCCCCAGCTCCACACCCCCGGCGTCACCGACCCCTACATGAACGGTGTCCTCGGCGACGTCATCCTCGTCAACGGCGCTCCCTGGCCCGTCCACCAGACGCAACGGCTCCGCTACCGGCTACGCCTGCTCAACGCCTCCAACGCCCGCACCTACAGGCTCCAGCTCGACCCGCAGCCCCCGGGCGGCAACGCCCTCGTCCAGATCGGCAGCGACGGCGGCCTTCTCGACTCCCCCCGCGCCCACGACACCCTCGACATCGCCCCCGCCGAACGCTACGACGTCGTCATCGACTTCTCCCGCTACCGCCCCGGCACCCGCGTACGCCTGCTCAACCTCCACGGAGACGGCTCGACGGCCCAGGTCATGCGCTTCGACATCGCCTCCGGCTCCCCCCGCGACGACACCACCGTCCCGGACAGGCTCAGCACCGTTCCCCCGCTCGACCCCACCCGGGCCGCCGTCACCCGCGACTTCCACTTCACCGGCTCCGACGCCGGCTGGACCATCAACGGCACCGCCTACCAGCCCGGACGCGCCCTGGCCCGCCCCACCCTCGGTCAGACGGAGATCTGGCGCTTCACCACCAACTTCCACCACCCCGTCCACCTCCACCTCAACCACTTCCAGGTCCTCAGCCGCAACAACCGCGAGATCGGCCCCCAGGACCACGGTTGGAAGGACACCGTGGACCTCCGCCCCGCCGAAGCCGTCGAAGTCGTCACCCGGTTCACCGACTACGCCGGCACCTACATGCTCCACTGCCACAACCTCGAACACGAGGACATGGCCATGATGGCCGACTACACCACCCAGTGACCCAGGAGTCCCGTACGGAACGAGCGAGGGCGCGTCCGGCTCCCTGCTGACGCCATGTGCCGCTCACCGTGCGGTAGCCCGCGGTGGGGGTCCAAGCGAACAGGGTTCCCGGGCGCTCCCGCACCGTGGAGAGGGTGAGGTCGGAGGGGTCGCACGCAGGTGCGGAGTACCGCCTTGCGGCGGGGGCGTGGTTCCGCCACGTGCGCGTCCGTGTTGTCGCCGGACGCGTCCCAGGTCAGCAGTTCCCCTCCGGTACGCGACCGGAGGTCCTGAAGGACCTGAGGTGCGGGACGGTCGACGACGAAGTACGGGTGCAGCCGCATCACGCAGTACGGGATGGGCCGCTTCGGCGCGTCCCGGTCGAAGCGGTTTCGGTCCGCCTCGGTCCCTCCCGGCCGCCGTGGGGCGCTCAGGAGGCCGCGAGTGCCGGCTCGTTGAGGGCGGGGTAGTCGGTGTAGCCCGTCGCCCCGCCCGTGTACATCAGGTACTGGTCCCGTACGGCGTTGAGCGGCGCGCCGGTTCGCAGGCGTTCGACGAGGTCGGGGTTGGCCAGGAAGCCGCGGCCCAGGGAGATCAGGTCGGCTCCGGCGGCGAGGAGCTTCTCGCCGGCCGCACGGCCGCCGTCGGCGGGCAGGGGCCCTCCCCATCCGAGGACGGGGTTGGCGATCAGGGTGCCCGGCCAGGACTTCCGGATCTCCTGGAACAGCGGCTGGTCGGGGTCGGCGAACACCACGTGCAGGTAGGCCGGTTCCAGGTCGGTCAGGGCGGTGACGAGGGCCCGGTAGATGCTGTCGGTGTCGCCTTCCTCGATGCCGTTGACGCCGACTCCGGGGGAGATGCGCACCCCGACCCGCTCGGGGCCGATCGCGTCCACGACGGCCTGGACCACCTCGACCGCGAAGCGGATCCGGTGGGCGACCGGACCGCCGTACTCGTCGGTGCGCAGGTTGGTGTTCTTCGCGAGGAACTGGTGGATCAGGTAGCCGTTGGCGGCATGCACCTCGACACCCTCGAAGCCCGCGTCCACGGCCCGCCTGGCAGCGGCGGCGAAGTCGGCCACCGTCGCGCGGATCTCCTCCACGGTCAGCTCACGGGGGACGACGGCGGGGCGGCGCCCGTCGGGGGTGTGGATCTCCTCGGGGAGCGCCACCGTCGAGGGCGCGACGGGAACGTGACCGCTGGTGTCCGGGTGGCCGACCCGTCCGCCGTGCTGGAGCTGCACGAACATCCGCCCGCCGGCCTCCCGTACGGCGTCGGTGACCCGTCGCCATCCGGCCACGTGGGCCGGGGTGTGGAGCGCGGGGATGTTGGCGTAGGTCTGGCCGACGGCACTCGGCATGGTGGCCTCGGCGATGATCAGGCCGGCGGTGGCGCGCTGCGCGTAGTACGTGGCCATGAGCGGTGTCGGCACCCCGTCGGCGGCGGCGCGGTTGCGCGTCAGCGGGGCCATGACCAGCCGGTTGGGCAGGGAGAGGGGGCCGAGGGTGGTGGCTTCGAAGAGGCGGGATCCGCCCGCGTTGTTCGTCATGCCGGTACCGTAGAACCTGACACCAATGTCAGATTCAAGAGCGATCCACGGAAGCGAAAGCGTAAGCGGGAACGGGGCGGATGATGCGGATCGGTGAGCTGGCGCGACGCTCCGGGGTGAGCGAGCGTTCCCTGCGCTACTACGAGCAGCAGGGCCTGTTGCTCTCCGAGCGCACCCCCGGCGGCCACCGGTCCTACGGGGAGTGGGCCGTCGACCGGGTCATCCGCATCCAGGCCCTCTACGCGGCGGGGCTGAACAGCAGGAAGATCGCCCTGCTCCTCCCGTGCATGCGGGACGCGGACGGCGGTCCGACCGAGCGCACCACCGGCGAGCTCGTCGAGGAGCTGACGGTCGAACGCGACCGCATCGACCGGATGATCCTCGACCTCGTCCGTTCCCGTGACGTCCTGGACGAGGTCATCGACGCCGCGACCATCAAGGCCTGAGACCTGCCCGGACGGCCTGACCGCCGGGCCGCCGGGCCGTCGGGCCGTCGGGCCGTCGGGCCGTCGGGCCGTCGGGCCGTCGGGCCGTCGGGCCGTCAAGTACGTCACGGCCCCGGCCGGAGCCCGAGCGTCGCCGGTGTTTCGATCATGCGAACTACGCGCGTCAACCAGCCCGTACGCCGTTGACGCCACCCTGACATCTCGACGAGACTCCTGGCCCATGCAGCCCCTTCGTGACCGCTCGGTCACCCTCGTCCAGCGCCGCCACGTGGACCTCGTCCGCGTCGCCGGCGCGGCCTGTCGCTGCGTCTGAACAGCCGGTTTCCCGCTCGCCCGGCCACCACCGCCTCGCCCTCCGCCCGCCCCGCCCGCGGCACCGTCCCCCGCCCGCCGGACCCGGAGGCATGCCCGTACGTCCGCACGCCCTTCTGGAGAACCGCATGTCCACGCCCTTGTCCCGCCGTGCCCTCGGCGGGGTCGCCGCCGGTGCCGCCGCCGCGGCCGCCCTCGGTGCCACCGCGCCCGCCGCGCAGGCCTCCGAGCGGACGGCCCCCGCGGCAGGCCCGCAGGAGCGTCCCTTCCGCGCCGCGCACCCGCGCCGCCACTCCCCGCGGCCCAACATCCTCTTCATCCTGGGCGACGACCTCGGCTGGGCCGACCTCTCCTCGTACGGCTCCCCGCACATCCGCACCCCCCACCTGGACCGCCTCGCCCGCCAGGGCGTCCGCTTCACCGACGCCTACTCCGGCTCCGCGACCTGCTCCCCCACCCGCTTCAGCCTCTACACCGGCCGTTACCCGGGGCGTACGAAGGGCGGGCTCGCCGAGCCGATCGCCGACAAGTCCGTCGGCCTGGAGCCCACGCACCCCACCCTCGCCTCGCTGCTGCGGGACTCCGGCTACGCCACCGCCCTCATCGGCAAGTGGCACTGCGGCTACCTGCCCGACTACTCCCCCACCCGCTCCGGCTGGGACGAGTTCTTCGGCAACTTCGGCGGCGCCCTGGAGTACTACTCCAAGCTCGGCCTGGGCGGCGAGTACGACCTCTACGAGGGCGACGCCGAGTACAAGGACCTGCGCTACTACACCCGGATCCTCACCGAGCGGGCGAGCGAGTACGTCGGCCGCCAGCACGACAAGCCCTGGCTGCTCAACCTGAACTTCACCACCCCGCACTGGCCCTGGATCGCCGACGGCGACAAGGAGACCAGCGACGAGATCGTCCGCCGCATCAAGGCCGGCGACCGCTCCGCCCTCTGGCACCAGGACGGCGGCTCGGTCGAGAAGTACAAGCAGATGGTCGAGGACCTCGACCGCTCGATCGGGCAGGTCCTCGACGCGCTGCGGCGCTCCGGCCAGGAACAGGACACCCTCGTCTTCTTCGCCAGCGACAACGGCGGCGAACGCTTCTCCTACAACTGGCCGCTCTCCGGCAACAAGGCTTCCCTCCAGGAGGGCGGCATCCGCGTCCCCTCGATCCTGCGCTGGCCCGCCCGGATCGACGGCGGCCAGGTCAGCGACCTGCCGGTGTTCACGCCCGACTGGACGGCGACCCTCCTCGACCTCGCCGGCGCCCGCCCCCACCCCGCGTACCCCCTCGACGGCACCAGCCTCGCCGGGCACCTGCTGCGCGGCGCCGAGGTGCCCGAGCGGGACCTCTTCTGGCGGGTACGGGGCGAGAGGGCGCTGCGCCGGGGCGACTGGAAGTACTACCGGGGCAAGTCCGGCCGCGACCAGCTCTTCCACCTGTCCGAGGACTCCCGGGAGCAGGCGGACCGGGCGCCGTTCGAGCAGGCCAGGCTCGCCGAACTGCGGGCCGCCTGGGAGCGGATCGACGCGGGGCTGCTCCGGTACTGAGCCCTGTCGTCGCCGGTGGGCGGAGGCCGACAGGCCTCCGCCCACCGCTCTACGGCGGCCGGCCCGTGGCGCGCGGCTTCAACATGCCGTGCCGTGCCGTGGTCAGGGTGGTGTGGGCCCGGACCGGGAACCACCGCCGTGGGACGGTTCGTCGGAGTCGAGCAGGATCCCTTCGTAGGCGAGCCATTGGGCGAAGGCGTGCAGGCCGCGCGCGCGGCCGGTCGCGGGGGTCCAGCCCGGGGGGCGTGCATGGTCGGGAGGGGTGTGCCAGCCGGGGGCGGTCTGGGGCGATGCCCGGATGGGGACGGGCCGCACGGCGTCGTGGACGGCTCGGGCCAGTTCTGCCGCCGTGCACGGTTCCTCGGAGGTGACCGTGAGCGTGTGGTCGTCCGGGCGGGTGCGCAGGACCGTCGCGATCGCGTCGGCGAGGTCGTGGACGTACAGGGGGTGGGTCTCGGCACCGGGGTCGCCCTCGACGGTGATGGGGTGGCTGCGCAGCGCGTCCCACACCATGCGGCCGATGGGGGTGCGGGGCGAGCAGCCGGGGCCGTAGATCTCGCCGACGCTCAGGGTGTACGGGGTCGGGTCGCCCTGCCGATGGATCGTCACTTTCCGTTCGGCGGAGTGGAGACGGGTCAGGTCGATCACCGCGTCCGCGGGCTCCCGCCGGTCGGCCAGTCGGCGCGCCAGGTGCTCGCCGAGGGGGTTCGCCGCGCCGCGCCAGACGAGGCCGCTCCGCTCGCGTGAGCGTGGGCGTGGGCGTTGTCCGGTGGCGGCTTCGCGTCCGGCTTCGAGTGCGCGTCGCGCCACCTCGGCCAGGGGTTCGCGGCGCTGGGCGATGTGTTCCTCCGTGGCGGCGTTGCTGATGCCGCCCGGGCCGATCGTCGCCAGGGCCTCCGCGTACGCCTCGTCCCCCGGAGGAGGGGTGGCGAGGCCGGTGCGGGTGGCCTCGTAGCCCATGGCCAGAGCCGTCAGCCAGGTCGCCTTCACGTCCGGGGCGGCCGGGCCGGCGCCGGGCGGGTCGAGGAGCGACTTCGGCAGTCCGGCGCCTTCGAGGTACTGGTGCGTGTCCATGTGCAGCCAGTGCTCCGGCCCGGGGCCGGGGGCCCGGACGGCGCACTGCGCGACGCCGTGTTTGAAGAAGGGCAGGACCGTCAGGCCGGTGAGGGTCCGGGTCTCCTCGGCCGGCGCGTCCTTCGGTAGGAAGCAGACCGAGCGGCGCGGGCCGCGGAAGGCGTTCCCGGAGATCGAGCCGCGGTCCTCGTGCTCGGTCAGGTTGGGTACGGCGACGTAGCGGGGGACGCCCCGGTCGCGCAGGTAGCGGTGCATCAGGATGTCGTCGGGCCAGCCGCCGAGCCGCCGTCTGCCGTAGGCCGCGAAGCCCTCGGCGTGCCGCCGCGGCAGGACGATCGCCACGCAGGGGAAGTACTCGTTGACGGCGCCGACCCAGCGGGCGCCCGCCATCGCGGCCATGCGTACGGCGGCCCCGTTCCTGGAGTCCCAGAGGGCGAACAGGGCCAGTGCGGCGTCGGGCCGCGCCTCGATCGCGGACCGGACCCGGTCGTAGAAGGATTCGGACAACACCATGTCGTCCTGGATCACCAGTTGATGTGTGGCGCCGTCCTCGATGGCCGACCACGCGGCGAGCGCGGTCCGGAGCACCGACGGCGTGCCGGTGGGGTCGGGGTCCATGACCACGCGCAGGAGGCCGGACGGCGCGCTCAGGGCCAGCTTCTCGGCCGCCTCGCGGCGTCTGGGATGGGTCATGACCACCGCGCTGAGCCGTTGACGCGCCATACGTCCTCCTCGCTCCGGATCGGCCCGGACCGCGCCGGGATCCGTGTGAAACCCGTGTCCGCCAGCCGGTTCCGGACAGTACGGGTGGTGCCGGGGGCCCGCAAGAGTGCCGAAATGGCCCTCTGGCAGGCGGGCGAAGGGCCCGTGGATGCTGGGGCCTGGCACGCCGGGCCCGTGAGAACCGCGTACCTCTCCCCCCTCCAGGACGATCCGACAGACGGCCCGACCGACGGCCCGACGACGACTCCACAGACGATCCGACAGCGGAAAGAGGCTTCCATGCCCGTGTTACCCCAGTCGACCGCCACCGCCGCCGCAGGCAGGCCCGCCGAGGAGACCGTCCGCTCGCGGCTGGAGAAGCTCCGCGACGCACGTGTCGTCGTGACCGGTGGCGGCGGCCTCGTCGGCAGCAGGCTGGTCGCGCTGCTGCAGGGCGCGGGGGCGGTCGTCACCGTCCTGGACCGGATGGACGCCTACCCGGAGTCCGGGCACGAGACCTTCGGGACGGCCCGCAGCGGCGCCCGGCTCGTCGTCGGTGACGTCCGCGACGCCGCCACCGTCGGGACGCTGCTGCGCGACGCCGACTTCGTGGTGCATGCCGCCGCCTACGCGGACGTAGCCGCCTGCACCCGGCGCCCGGACATCGCGTTCCGCGCCAACGTCGAGGGCACGCAGGTCGTTCTGGAGCAGGCCGCCCGGTTCCCGGTGCGGCGCCTCGTGCTCGTCTCCTCCGCCTCCGTGTACGGGGACGGGGACCCCGACGTCGAGGGGCCGCAGGTCTTCCACGAGGACCAGCCGCTCTTCCCGATGTCCGTGTACGCCAACTCCAAGCTGTGGGCCGAGCACCAGACCCGGCTGATGCTGGGCGCTTCCAGCGGGACGGAGTACGCGGTGGTGCGGTACTTCTCCGTGTACGGCGAGCCGCAGATCCCCAAGCCGGGCAGCCACTCGTGGATGGTGCCGTGGCTGTCGCTCCAGGCGCGTCTCGGCCGGCCCATGCGGCTCAACGGCGGCGGGATCCAGGTCCGCGACCTCGTCCACGTCGACGACATCGCCGAGGCCACCGCGCTCGCGCTGATCGAGGAGCAGATGGCCGAACAGACCGTCAACATCGGCACCGGCCGGCCCACGTCTGTCCGCGAGGTGGCCGATCTGATCGCCCCGTACTTCCCCGGCGCGCGGCGGATCGTCACCCCGCGCCCCGAGGGCGACCCGCTCGGCGGGTACGCCTCGACCGAACGCTCCCGCGACCTGCTGCGCTGGCAGGCCCGCATCCCGGTCGAGGAGGGCGTCGACCGGTACGTGCGGTGGCTGCTGGCCACGCCGGACGCCACGCCGCGCTGGCTCGCGGAGGAGACGTCCGGGGCGTGACACGCTGCGCACCGACGGGCCCCGCGAGGGGCGAGGCACGGCGACGAGGTGGCACGTACGCGATGGGTTACGCCGGTTCCTACATCTGGTCGCTGCGGCAGCGGGTCGGTTCCCGGAAGCTCCTGGTGCCCGGGGCGCAGGTGCTGCTGCTCGACGGCGAGGGCCGCGGGCTCTTCCAGCAGCGCGTGGACACGGGTGTCTGGGAGCTTCCGGCGGGGGCCTGCGAGGAGGACGGCGACTTCGCCGACGCGGCCGCGCGGGAGCTCCTGGAGGAGACCGGGCTGCGGGTGGCGCGGGAGGACCTGGAGGCGTTCGCCTCGCTCTCCGATCCGGGGGTGCACACCCTGACGTACCCGAACGGCGACGTGACGCACTGCTTCGCGCTGTGCTTCGTCGCCCGGCGCTGGTCCGGGACGCTCGCGCCCGGTGCCGACGAGGTGCGGCGGGCCCGGTTCCTGCCGCTCGACGCCCCGCCCCGGCCGCTGCATCCGCCGACGGCGGTGGTGCTGTCCCTGTTCGAGAGGTTCCGTACGGAGGGAAGGTTCCAGGCAAGGTGAAGGCGACGCATCCGATACGCGCGGTGGTGCCCTGCCGGGCCTGCCTGTCCGGCGAGGACCTGGACTGGCTCGGCGGGGGCCGCTCGGTGAGCCTCGCGCTGGGCCTGATGACGACCGTGGAGGTCGGTACGGGATCCCCTCCCGAAGAAGGCGGCTGGGCCGGGGAGGTGTGGGCGTTCCTGCGGGCGCGGGTGCCCGGCCTCACCGCGCGCCCGCCGGCGGTCACGGTGTCCAGCGAGGCGCCGGCGGCGAGCGGTCTGTCGTCGTCGACGGCGCGGATCGTGGCGCTGTTCCGGGCGTTCGCGGACGCCTCGGTGCGGGGGCGGCGGGTCTCCGACGCCACGCTCACTCAATGGGCGTACGAGTTCGAGTTCGCCGTCTTCCACGGCGGCGGCATGGACCACCTGGCGGTCGTGGAGGGAGGGGCGCTGCTGATCGAGGGCCGTGAGCGGGGGCTTCCCGTCGTACGGGACCGGCTCGAGTTCCCCGAGGAGTGGCGGGTGATCGTCGTGGATTCCGGCACCCGCAAGGACACCGGGCACCACATCCGGGACGTGCGGGCGCAGCTCGCGGCCGGGGACCCGGCGCTCGCCGCCTACCGGGCCGAGGCCGACGAGGCGTCGGGCCGGGTGTGGGAGGCGGTGCGCGGCCGGGACCTGGCGGCGCTGGGGGCGGCGATGTCCGACGCCCACGAGGCCATGCGGGACCGCCAGCGGATGTCTACGTCGGTCCTGGAGGAGCTGCGGGAGGCGGCGCTGCGCTCCGCCGGTCTCCCGCTGAAGCTCAGCGGGGCCGGCGGAGGCGGTGCGCTGGTCGGTGTCTGCCCGACGGCGGAGGCGACGGCGACCGTGGCGCGGCTCTCACGGGACCTGCGTGTCTCTCATCCGGCGGCCCGGGTCATTCCCACGTCGGCGGCGCCGGGCCGGCGACGGGAGCCGGTGCCGGTGGCGGGAGGTCAGAGGAAGGGGTCGTAGTCCTCCGTGAGCGGGGGCTCGCCGGTTCCTGCGTCGATGCGCTCCAGTTCCAGGTTGGAGCGGTGGCGGGCGCAGTGGAACCGGCAGTCCCGGCTCGGGTCGACGATGCCCCGGTCGGACTTCTGCCAGATGGTGGCGAGGTCGTCGGTGACGGCGTCGCCGATGCGGGCGAGCGGGTTGCCGCGGTGGTAGGCGCACACGTACACCCCGGAGGGGGTGATGAGGGTGCGGAGTTCGGCGACCTTGCAGCGGTCGTACTCCTTGGGCTGGACGGGTCCGACGTGACGGCGCAGTGAGGTGAGGGTGGAGGAGTTGACCAGCTGGAAGCGGTCGCTCTCCAGTCGGGAGGCCTCGGCGAGCTGCCGGTCGACGGATTCCAGCATCGCGTGGGGCACCTGCACGATGTGGTGGTCGTCGTCGAACATGGCCTTGGTCTCGAAGTAGTCGCAGCCGATGTCGTGGGCGAGTTCGGCGGCGCGCAGGACCTCGTGGTGGTTGGTGACGGTGGTGCCGTCGGCTTCCTGACGGGACATCACGAGGAAGGAGTAGCCGAGGGCTCCCTTCTTCTCGGCGGCGAGCAGCCGCATGTTCGCGATGACCTTGTCGAAGACGCTGCGGCCCTTGCGGTCGGGGCGGAACAGGCCGTACGTCTCGGCGGAGCCGGCGTCGACGGAGACGCGGACCCAGGAGGCGTACTGCGCGAGCTCGGCGAGGTTCTGCCTGATCATCGTGCCGTTGGTGACGACTCCGACGGCCAGGCCCGCTTCGCCGAGGATGCGTAAGACCTGGCGTGTGCCGCGGTGGGCGAGGGGTTCCCCGCCGCCGATGAGGACGACGGCCCGTACGGACAGGGCGACGAGTTCCTCGGCGAGCGCGGCGAGCCGTTCGGGGGTGAACCGGCCCTGGTTGAGGAGCTTTCCACTGATGCACTCGGGGCAGGCCAGGTCGCAGAAGGTGGTGGGGTCGAGGTCCACGACGAGCGGGGCGCCGGTGGGCGAGCCGGACGCGGCCTCCAGGATCCGGGGCCAGCCGGAGGGCTGGTAGAGCTTGGAGACGAGGTCGAGGCGGTCGTGCGTCACGGGGCACTCCTCTGTATGCGGTGAACGGTGTCGGCGACGGGTCGTGCCGGTGGCGGCCGGGCGTCCTTCAGCCCTTGACCGCTCCCGTGGCGAGCCCCGCGGCGATCTTGCGGTGGACGGCCAGGAAGAAGACGACGACGGGCAGGGCGGTGAGCGTGGCTCCGGCCATCAGGCCGCCGTAGTCGGTGCCGAAGCTGGTCTGGAAGGAGACCAGCCAGATGCTGAGGGTCTGTTTCTCGGGGGTGGAGAGCAGGACGTAGACGAGGACGTACTCGTTCCACGCCTGCACCATCGCGAAGACGGAGGTGGCGACGAGCCCGGGGGCGAGCAGGGGCAGGACGACGCGGACGAAGGCGCCGAGTCGGCCGCAGCCGTCGACCATCGCCGCCTCTTCGAGTTCGACGGGGATCGCCGTGATGAAGCCGTGCAGCATCCACACGGTGAACGGCAGGGTGAAGACGAGGTAGACGACGATCACGCCGAGGAGGCTGTCGGTGAGCCCGGCGTCGTTCAGGAGCAGGTACACGGGGATGACGAGTGCGGCGAGCGGGATCATCTGGACGGTGAGGATCACGACGACGAAGGCCTTGCGGCCGGCGAACCGGAAGCGGGCGAGGGCGAAGGCCGCGAGGGTGCCGACCAGGAGGGAGACGAGGACGGTGCCCAGGCCGATGACGGTGCTGGAGCGGACGTTGGCCCAGAAGGTCTCGGTGCGCATGGCGCGGGTGAAGTTGTCGAGGGTGGGGCTGCTCGGCCAGAACTCGGGTGGGAGGGAGAGGATCTCGGTCGCGGGCCGGAAGGCGGTGAGGACCATCCAGTAGACGGGGAAGCCGATGACGGCGGCCACGAGGAGCCCGAGGAGGTCGCGACGGCTCCGGGCCCGTGCCCTGCGTTTCCCCACGGGGCTCGTCCGGCCTCCCCCAGCGCGTTTCCCCACAGGGCTCATTCGGCCTCCCCGAGCCTCAGCATCTGCCGCAGGTACAGCACGGCCCCGGCGAGCAGCAGGACCACGGTGACCAGGGCGATGGCCGCTCCGGTGCTGTAGCGGTTGACGGCGAACGACTCGATGAACGAGTACACGCCGAGCAGGTAGTACTCGCGCTCGGGCTGTCCTCCGCGCATCAGCCAGATCTGGTTGAAGACGCCGAAGTCCCAGATCGCCATGAGGGTGGTGACCATCACGAAGACGGGTTTGACTGCGGGGAAGGTGACGTACCGGAAGACCTGGGAGGGGCGTGCTCCGTCGATGACGGCGGCCTCCTCCAGCTCGGGCGGGATCTGGGCGAGCGCCGCATGCAGGCTGATCGCGGCGAACGGCAGGGCGCCCCACACGACGACGGCGGTGATGACGGCGAAGCCCTGCCATGGGTCGGTGAACCAGTTGTGCCGGGCGAGGTCGACGCCGGGCAGCCTCGAGAGCAGCCAGTTCACGAGACCGTAGTCGGCGTCGAAGAGCCAGCGGAAGACGGCCGCGGCGACCATCACCGGCATGGCCCAGACGGCGACGAGCACCCCGGCGATGACCGCCCGGACCCAGGACGAGGTCCCTCGCATCAGCAGCGCGACGAGCAGGCCGCAGCTCATGGTGAGGGTCACGCAGACGCCGGCGAACAGGGTCGTACGGGCCACGACCGTCCAGAAGAACCCGTCGCCGAGGATCGTCCGGAACTGGCCGAGCCCCGCCCAGGGGGGTGCCGCTCCGCTGAACAGCTCCTTGCGGGTCATGTCCTGGAAGGCCAGGGTCACCATGTCGACCAGTGGATAGGCGAGGACGACCAGGAGGGCGAGGAGGGACGGGGCGATCAGCAGGTAGGGCAGGAGGGGGTGCGGGCGGCGCCTGGCCGGTTCAGCGCTCATTGATCACGGCGTCGATCCTGCGGTCCGCCTCGCGGGTCGCGTCCTCGACGGACGCCTTGCCGGTGGCGATGCGCTCCAGCATCTCGGGCAGGATGTTGGACTTCTCCACGGAGGTCCAGCCGGGGGCGAGGGGGGTGACCCAGCCTCGGGCGGCGGCCTGCGCGGCCGGTCCGTTGATGCCTCCGGCGGCGACGTCGGCGAGCTGGACGGTGTTGTTGGGGAGGGTGTTGGCGGCGACGAGCTGCCGCTGCGACTCCCGGTCGGTGAAGATCCGGATCCAGTCGGCCGCCAGCTCCTGGTTGCGTGACTTGGCGGGTACGGCGAGGGTCGAGCCGCCGAGGAACGGCGGGAGCAGCTGCCCGGAGGGGCCGGGGAAGGGGAAGGTGGCGAACTTTCCCTTGAGGCGGGGATCGCCGCCGGACCGGGCGTCGGCGGCGGCCTCCGCCTCCCAGGTGTTGCCGTAGAAGACGCCGACCTTGCCCTGGCCGATGACGGCCGGCTGGTCGCCGTTGTCCTTCGCCCGGTCGCCGACGTAGTAGTCGTCCATGAGCTTCTTCCAGGTGGTGAGCCCGGCGACGGACTTCGGGGAGGAGAGGGCGCCCTGCCAGCGGCCGTCCTTCTCGACCGCCATCTCGCCGCCGGCGTCCTTCACGAAGCCCATGGCGGCGGACCAGTAGCGGCCGGGCAGGTAGAGCGCGGAGAAGCCGGGGTCCTTGGCACCCCCGTACCGGGCCTTGAGCCGGTCGAGGGCGGAGATCAGCTCGGGGTAGGTGCGCGGGGCCCGGGTGATGCCGGTGCCCTTGAAGTAGTCGGTGCGGTAGACGCCGACGCGGGCTCCGGCGTAGTACGGCACGCAGTACGTCCGGCCGTCGAGGCGACAGGCGTCGGCGAGGGCGGGCAGCCACTGCCCGGACTGTTCGAAGGTCTTCGGGTCCAGGGGCGCGAAGGCGTCGTTGACGATGTAGTTGGTGGTCTCGCTGTTGCCCATCTCGACCACGTCGGGCACGTTCCGGCCGGCGAGGACGGCGTCGAGCTTCTGGTTCTTCGTCGTCCACTGCTGGTACTGCACGTCGACCTTCACGCCCGGGTGCGCCTTCGCGAACCGGCTGTTCGCGGAGGCGACCAGCTCCGGCCAGCTCTCGCGGGCGTCCACCGTCAGCCACACCGTCAGCCTGCCGCCGTCGGCCCGTTCGCCCGGTGCGCCGCCCTCGCCCGAGCCGCAGCCCACCACCGTGAGCAGCAGGGCTCCCAGGACCACGGAACGGCGGGGCAGGCGCGGTGTCATGGATTCCTCCGTGCGGGACGTGTAGGGATCTCGGGATGTCGGGATGTCGGGAGGTACGGGGCTCGGCGGCGTACGGGGCTTCGGCGACGGTCTTCTCCCTACCCCGCCGATCACCGGACCTCGCCGCGACACGGAGTTTCGGCCGGAACACGGCGGTGGGCGCAACCCGAAGGGCGGAGCGTTCCCCCGCTGCGCTGCGCCGATGCCGTCGCACGCGGACGGGGCGGGGCCGTGGTCAGGCCACGCTGGCGCGAACGACACGGCGCGTGGCGGAGTGACTCTTGACGGTGACGGGTCGCTGCCCGCAGTTTGGCCCCTGCGGCACTCCACGTCCCCCATCGAAGGGTTTGTACGTGACCGAGCAGAGGACGACCCCCGCACAGGACAGCTCCGCTCCCGCCTCCCCCGGCTCCTCCGAGAGGCCGGTACGGGTCAACGCGTGGAACGGCTGGGACCCGCTGCGGCACGTGATCGTCGGCCGGGCCGAGGGCACCGTGGTGCAGGCGCCCGAGCACGCGGTGCGCCGGGACTACCCGGACGACGGCTTCCCGCTGGGGACGTACGGCCCGATGCCGGCGGACATGGTGGCCGAGGCCGAGCAGCAGCTCGACGACTTCGCGGACATGCTGCGGCGGCGCGGCATCCGGGTGGACCGGCCGACGCCGGTCGACTTCACGAAGGAGGTGTCGACCCCGGAGTGGACGCACGAGTCGATGTTCGGCTGCATGCCGCCCCGGGACCTGCTGCTCACGGTCGGCAACGAGGTCCTCGAAGCGACCATGTCGTACCGCAGCCGCTGGTTCGAGTACCTCTGCTACCGGCCGGTGCTCCAGGACCTCTTCGACGCCGATCCCCGGATGCGCTGGGAGGCCGCGCCGAAACCGAGGCTCACGGACGCCTCGTACAAGACGGGGTTCTGGGACACGTACAACGAGCTGCCGACCGAGGTGCAGCTGGCCAGGGTCCGTGACTACGACCTGGTGCTCACCGAGGCGGAGCCGCTGTTCGACGCGGCGGACGTCGCGCGCTTCGGCAAGGACCTGTTCGTGCAGCTGTCGTTCGTGACGAACCGGAGCGGGTACGACTGGCTGCGGCGCCACTTCCCCGACCACCGGGTGCATGCGGTGACCTCGACCAACACCCATCCGCTGCACATCGACGCCACGTGGGTGCCGCTGCGCCCGGGGCTGGTGCTGCACTGCGGGGAGCGGCTCGCGGACGCGGAGCTGATGGAGTTCTTCAAGCTGAACGACTGGGAGATCGTCGAGGCGGTGCAGCCGGCGAGCTGGGACCATCCGCCGAAGCTGTCGTTCTGCAGCCCGTGGCTCGCGGGGAACATGCTGAACCTCGACGCGAACACGCTGTGCGTCGAGGAGAACGAGGTGCGCCTCGCGGAGCAGCTCTCCTCGTACGGCTTCGAGATCGTGCCGGTGCCGTTCCGGGCGGTGGGTCCGTTCGGCGGCGGGCTGCACTGCGCGACCGTCGACATCGAGCGGGACGGCGTCCTGGAGGACTACTTCCCCCGCAGGTACGGCCGGTTCTAGGGGAGTCCCGTGGTGGTGCCGGCGGGGATCGGCGCGGTCGTCCTCGACTTCTACGGGACGCTGGTGCGCATGGTGGAGCCGCTGCCGCCGGACCACCGGGGCGTCTTCGCGCGCCGGGGCCTGGCGGCCCAGGGCGAGCTGTGGGGCGACCAGTGGTCGGTGGGCCCCGCCGAAGGCGAGGAGCACCGGGCTCACTCGGCCGACGAGACGGCGTACGTGACGTGGGAGCGCGACCGGCTGCGGCGCCGGGCGCGGTCCTGCGGCGTGCCGGAGGAGGCGCTCGACGGTCTGGTCGAGGAGCTCGACCGGGCGATGAAGGCGGTCCGGCTCGCGCTCTTCGCGGACGTACGGGAGTCCCTCGCGGCGCTGCGGCGGCGCGGGCTACTCGTCGGGGTGTGCTCCAACTGGTTCTGGGACCTGGAGGACCGGGTCGCCGAGGTGGGCCTCGGCGACGCGGTCGACCTGGTGGTGGGCTCCGCGCGGGCGGGGGCGCGCAAGCCGCATCCGCTGATCTACCGGGCGGTGCTCGACCGGTGCGCGCTGCCGGCGGAACGGGTGCTGTTCGTCGGGGACATGTGGGTGCCCGATGTCCTCGGTCCACTGGCGGCGGGGATGCGGGCCGTCCATCTGTGGCGGCCGGACCGGGCGGTGGACGGGATCGCGCCGCCCCTGCCGGAGGGGGCGGCGCGGATCGCCGGGCTGCGGGAACTCATCGAAGGCGGTGACGCAGCCGGTCGAGGAGGTTCCGGGTGACGCGGACGACGGCCGGGTCCTGTTCGTGACCGCACACCACGGGCCAGTCGGTGGTGCCGGCGGTGAAGACGGTGCCGCCGGTGGGGCCCGGTGCGGTGTACAGGCCCATGGTGGCGGCGCGGGGGCTGGTGATGCCCGGCTCGCGCACGACGGTGTTCCAGTGTCCCCATTTGAAGTGGTGGAAGTCCTCGTGCACCGGTTCGAGGACGTGAATTCCGAGGATGAGGAAGGATTCCGGGGTTCCGTCCTCGCCGGTGGCGCGGGCGATTCCCGCCTCGTCGTAGGTGTAGGCGGCGCCGTCGCACTCGTAGCCTATGAGAGGGGTGCCTTCTCCGAGCCGATCAGGTTTTCCCCCTTCCCTTTCGTCGCCCCCTTCGCTTCCGTCTCGTAATCCGGTTCCCTCGTAGATCCAGTGGTCGGCGTGCTGCACGGTGTATCCGCCGAGGGGACGGTCGCCGGGCCATTCGGTGGCCGCCCACATTCCTCCGTTGCGGAAACTCACGCCGGTGAGGGAGTTCTCCGGATTTCCGACGCCGTCGGGTGCGGGTGTCCACCATTGGTCGGTGGCGGGCAGGTGGGGGTATTCCTCGCCGACGTGATGGTCGGTGTCGGAGACGAACGCGGTGTTCCCGTCGGTCGGGTGGATCCGCCACCAGCAGGTGTTGGCACTGAGGAACGCGATGTTCCCGCCGTCGCGGACGAACGATTCCGCGTGGTCGCGCATCCGCTCGCTCCAGTACTCGTCGTGGCCGACGCTGAGGAGGAGGTCGTAGGAGGCGAGGAGGTCGGGGTCCTCGTGGAGGTCGAGGTCGGTGGCGTACTCGACGGGGTAGCCGTGGCGCTCAAGCCAGCCGATGAAGGGCGCGTCCCAGTAGGCGAGGTCGATCACTCCGCCGGGGCGGTGGAGGCTGACCTTGTGACCTCGGGGTTCGCCGGCGCCGCCGGGCCGGTGGACGGGGTGGTCGTAGAGGCTGACGGCCCGGTCGAGGCCGGGCCGGTCGGACCGGTTGTAGGCGTGCCGGGTGAAGGTGGACTTCTTGTAGAGGATGCGGGAACGGCTGCCGGGGACGCGGGGGCGGACGACGAAGAACTCCCGCGCGTGGCCTTCGAGGTGCGCGAGGTCCAGGAGCGGCGGCTCTCCGGTCGCGTCCGGTCCACCGGTCTCCACGAACTCGACGAGGTGGATCCCCTGCGTCCACATGTCGGGCACGGGGAGGGTGAGCGGCGGCCATTCCCAGTCGTCGGCGGGCGAGGCGCGCCCGGGTAATCCGTCGGGGTGGCCGGGCACCGGATGCGTCCCTCCCGGGAATTCTCCGGATTCTCCGACGAGCTCGAGCGTCTCGCCCAGCCGGTAGAAACGGAGGCGGAATCGGGGGGCGTCGGTGGAGACGTGCAGGGTCATCTCGCCGTCGAGGGTGACGCTTTCCCTGCCCAGATATCCTTCGATCATGCCGGTCATGCTAGGCAGCCGTGAGCAGGGCCTACAATGGCGCGTCCAACCGGCCATTCGGACCTGTTTTTCGGCCACACGGAGGTGAGGTCGTATTTTAGCCGCCGCCGTTGGGTAGTGCGGATTCCGACAGTGACGACGTGATCGTCCACCGATCGGTGAGGGGCTCGCATGAGCGGTGAATTCCGCGTACGGGAACTGGTGCTGGGAATCGAGGGGCTCGCGCTGCTGCGCAACGCCGTGGACGGCGACGAGGCCTTCCTCCGGGAGCGGGTGGAGGACATCCGGCGCTTCGCGTTCGCCGAGCCCGGCGAGGAGAAGCTGCCGGACGGCGGCGCCACCGTCAGCGAGCTCGACGCGGCGCGGGGGTACGAGGCCTGGTCGGCGGTGTACGACTCGCTGCCCAGTTCGTACATCGAGGTGGAGGAACCGGTCGTCGGGAGGATCCTCGACGGCCTCGCGCCGGGTGTCGCCCTCGACGCGGCCTGCGGCACCGGGCGCCAGACCAGGACGCTCGTCGGGCGCGGTCACCGGGTCATCGGCGTGGACCAGTCGCCGCACATGCTGGAGAAGGCCCGGGAGCACTCCGCGCAGGCCGATCTCCGGGTCGGACACCTGGAGCGGCTGCCGCTCGACGACGACTCCGTGGACCTCGCCGTCTGTTCGCTCGCGATGACCCACCTGCCCGATGTCACTCCGGCCGTCATGGAGTTGGCGCGTGTGGTGCGGCCCGGCGGACGGATCGTGGTCACGGACATGCACCCGTTCGTGATCGCTCTCCAGGGGCAGTGCCTCTTCGTGAGCGGCGCCGAGGAGCTGGCCTTCGTCCGCAACCACGTCCATCTCCTGAGCCACTATCTGGGGGCGTTCGCGGCGGCGGGGCTCCGGGTGCGCGCCTGCCACGAGCCGCTGTTCAACGGCCGGCTCGCGCCCGGCGGCTACGAGGAGGCCATCGGGGACGCGGCCCGCGCCGCCTGGGACGGGCTGCCGATCGTCGTCGTGTGGGACGTCGAGGTTCCCGCCGGACCCGTCGGCCCGTCCGTTCCCGCCGTTCCCGCCCGGGACGGGGGCGTCTGATGGCCCTGGTCCTGGTGCGGCACTCGGAGCGGCCCGAACTGTGGGACCGCATCCCGGAGCGGTTCGCCGGTGTGGTGCCCGAGTACAACCTGCACGGCGACATCAACGGCGACTACTGGAACCGGCTGTTCACCGACTTCCCCGAGTTCCAGTTCCTCCTGTACGATGACGAGCGCGACGTGATCGCGGGCGCGGGCCGCTCACTGCCCCGCACCTGGGACGGCACCGCCGAGGACCTCGGCCCCGGCCTGGACGACTCGATCGCCCGCGCCTTCGCGGACCGCGACGCCGGCCTCTCCCCCGGCGCCCTGTGCGCCCTCGGCATCGAGGTGGCCGAGGACCACCAGGGCCGGGGCCTGTCGAAGGTGCTGCTCGACGCGATGGCGGACACCGCCCGCCGCGCCGGCCTCGGGACGGTCCTGGTACCCGTACGGCCCACCTGGAAGGACCGGTACCCGCTGGCGCCGATCGAGCGGTACGCGGCGTGGACACGGGACGACGGGACTCCGTTCGACCCGTGGATCCGTACCCAGGTGGGCGCGGGCGGCACGATCGCGGCGGCATCCGCGCACTCCTCACGGATCACCGGAACCGTCGCCGAGTGGGAACGCTGGACGGGCCTCGCCTTCCCGGAGGACGGGGAGTACGTGTTCCCCGGCGGCCTCGCACCGCTCCGGGTGGACCGGGCGCGGGACCGTGGCGCGTACTGGGAGCCGGGGGTGTGGATCACGCACAAGGCCTGAAGCGTGTCGCGGAAGTCCGCGGCGCGGAGTCCGAGCGGGCCGCGGACGCGACCTGGCCGCCTCGCGTCGGAAGATGACGTCACGCACCCCCATCACTCACTCATGTCACTCGCATCACAGCAGGTCAGCGGGTTTGAGAAGGCCCGATCACACCCTCGGGTGATCAGCTCGCCGAGCGGTTCCCCCGGCGGCCCCGCCCCCGTACGCTCACGCGCTCCACCACAACTCGGCGGAGGGAGCTGACCGTTGTCCGACGAAACAGGAACCGATGGGCCCGGCGAGGAGCTGAGGTTCCAGTCCTCCACGGTGACCGTCTTCCAGCGGAACTCGGTGACCACCTGGTCCATGGCCCGGCGCCTGCCCCAGCTCGTGCGCCGGGCGCTCCGCCTCGCCTGGCACGTGAATCCCCGCTCCGTGGTCGTCCTCCTCACCTGTCAGGCCCTCTCGGCCGCCCTGGAAGCGTTCGCGCTCATGGCCACCACGAGCACCATCACGGCCCTGATCGCCTCCGGCCGCGTCCAGGACCGCCTCGTCGAGGCGCTGCCCGCCATCGGTGTCCTCGCCGGGGCGGCCGGGGCGCGTGCCCTCCTCGGCATCGCGATCGTCAACGTCTCCACCCGGCTGTCCCCCCGCATCTCG
The DNA here is from genome assembly GCF_044333355.1 of Streptomyces sp. NPDC021012. Classification (NCBI taxonomy): domain Bacteria; kingdom Bacillati; phylum Actinomycetota; class Actinomycetes; order Kitasatosporales; family Streptomycetaceae; genus Streptomyces; species Streptomyces sp. NPDC021012. The sequence continues at coordinate 81,931 of NZ_JBIRQU010000012.1, read as the reverse complement.
CGCGAGGCCGAGCTGGAGATGCTCCGTGCGGCCGTCCACGCCGAACTCGTCGCCTACGACCACCCCGGTTTCAGCGACAAATGGGAGAACGCCGACCGGGGCGCCGACGCCGCACGGGATCTGATCACCGAGTCCCAGCAGCTCATGGCCTGTCTCGCGTCGATCACGGCGGCGGCCGGCGTCGTCACCGTCCTGCACCCCCTACTGCTGCCGCTCCTCGTCCTGGCCGTCCTGCCGCAGGGCATCGCCAGCATGAAGGGCGCGCGCGTCCAGTACGAGTCGTCCCGCGCCATGGCCGCCGAGCGCCGCACCCTCAGCCATCTGCGCTGGCACATCGCGGACAAGGGCACCGCCGACCAGCTCCGCTCCGGCACCATGGCCGATTTCCTCCTCGGCCGCTACCGCGCCATCGGCGCCCGTGTCGACGCCGTCACCGACAAGGCCGTCCACGAAGGCGCCCGGTACGCGCTCATCGGCGCCGTCACCGGCGGCATCGCGTCCGCCGCCGTCTGGATCGCCCTCGGTCTGCTGCTCGCCACCGGCCACATGTCCGTCGCGTCCGCCGGAACCGCCGTCTTCGCGATGCGCACCGTCGGCTCCTCCCTGCGCGGCATGGTCGGCTACGGCACCCAGCTCTTCCGCACCGGCCTCTACTTCGACGACTGGGTGGAGTTCATCGAGGAGGCCGGAGGCCACCGCCTGAACCGGGGCACCGTCGTCCCCGCCGCGCCCGGCGTCGTCAGGGCCGACGCGCTCACGTACTTCTACCCCGACGCGGACCGGCCCGCCCTGGACAAGGTCACCCTGGAGGTCCGCCGGGGTGAAGTGCTGGCCCTGGTCGGCGAGAACGGCTCCGGCAAGACGACCCTCTCCAAGCTCCTGTCCGGCCTCTACCTGCCCACCGACGGCCGGGTCCGCTGGGACGACCACGACACCACCGAACTCGACCCCCACGCCCTGTGGGCGCAGACCGCCGTCGTGCCCCAGTCCTTCGCCCAATGGCCGCTCACGGCCCGCGAGAACATCACCCTCGGACAGCCCCACGGCGGTGACGGCCATCTCCGCCTGGCCGCCGAGCAGTCGGGGGCGCACGAAGTCGTGGACGACCTCCGCAGCGGCCTGGACACGCTTCTGGCCCGCGAGTGGTTCGGCGGCGTCCAGCTGTCCGGCGGCCAGTGGCAGCGCATCGCCATCGCCCGCGCCTTCCACCGCCCCGCCGGTCTCCTCGTCATGGACGAGCCCACCAGCGCCCTCGACGCCCGCGCCGAGCACCGCATCTTCTCCGGTCTCCGCGCCATCGCCCAGGACCGCGCCGTCGTCCTCGTCACCCATCGGCTCGCCAACGTCGCCATCGCCGACCGCATCGTCGTCCTCGACCACGGCCGCGTCATCCAGGACGGCACCTTCGACGAACTCGTAAAAGCTCCCGGGCTCTTCAAGGAACTGTGGGACCTGCAGAACGACCGCCGCGTCCCTGCCCAACGCACCGACACCGACACCGACACCAACACCGCCGAGCCCACCGCATGAGCCAGGAGAACACGTGATGCCCGACCGCCCCGACCTCGCCGAGGAGCTGCGCCGCCGGGCAGAGTTCGACCAGAAGGCCCGCGACGCCGCGCTCCGGACCGGCAGCCTCGACGACCTCGTCGAGGTCGACGCCGACAACACGGCCTGGCTCGAGGAGGTCGTCGCCGAACACGGCTGGCCCGGCGTCCGGCTCGTCGGCGACCAGGGCGCCCACGACGCCTGGCTGCTCGCGCAACATGCCGACCGCGCACCGGAATTCCAGCGTGCCGCCCTGGACCTCCTCAAGGCCTCCGTCGAGTCCGGCGACGCCTCACCCCGGCACCTCGCCTACCTCACCGACCGCGTCCTCGTGGCCTCCGGCCGGCCTCAGCTCTACGGCACCCAGTACATCGGCAGCGGGAAGAGCCTGCGGCCCCGGCCCGTACACGATCCGGAGCACCTGGACGAGCGCCGCGTGGCGATGGGCCTGGAGTCGGCCGCCGAGTACGACGAACGCATACGCCGCACCTACGCGCCCTAGGCCGTCACCACCGGCGTACGTACGCGGCAGCGGGATGACGGACCGTCCGCTCGGCTCAAGGGGACTCGCGGCATGCCGACCGGACTCGCCGCCGACCCCGGCCCGTCGGGAAGAGCCCTCAGGCAGTGGCGGCCACGTCGCGGACCAAGAGCTGGGCTGTTTTCGGCCCTTCCTTCACCCCGCCTTTCGGAATGCCTCATTCATGCCGAGATCCGGGGGTGCTTCGGTCATGATGGTCGAGTCATGCCGATCCTTCGCGCCCTCGATCGCCGCCACTCGCCGCAGCGTCCTCCCGCGCGTGGCGCCGCCGTCCGGGCGATCGTCCTCGCTCTGGTCGGCACCATGCTCGCGGCGGGACTGCACCACGCGACGACGGACTCCGCCGTCTCCTGGACCGCTCTGCTCATCGCGGCAGTGGTCCTCGCCGTGTGCGTCTACCCGGCCCTGCGCTCCGAAGCACCCCGCGCAGGCGCCGTCGTCCTCTCCGCCGCGCAAGCGCTCCTGCCGGGCTGGCTGCGGCTGACCGGGACGGAGGTCCCCGCAGCCCGACTGGACGGGCACCTGCGGCTCCCGACGGCATGGCACCATCAGCCCCTGGCCATGGGCGTGTTGAACCTTCTCGCCGGCTTCGCGCTGATCCTCCTCGTGCGCGGCACGGCCGGTCTGCCCGCCCGTCTGACGTATGCGGCGGCCGGCAGCGCATGCCACTGGTGGACGTACGTGTCGTACGTCGTCAGTCTCGTCCTGCGCCGCGCGGCGGAGCCCCTGCCGAGGCCACGACGTGCGCCCCGGTCCGGCGATGCGCTGCCGCGACCGCATGCGCTCACGATTCTGCTGCATCGCGCCCAACCCTGCGCCCCGTAGGTCCCCGGGCAGCACTTCGCCGCACCGTACGTACCCTCACGCACGCCCGTGACCTCGGCGTGCTCTCACCACACCGGAGTGTTTGCCGTGTCTGCCGTACTGGACCTGCCCACCGTGCAGAAGCGCGCGGAAGCGAGCCCGGCTCCGCCTCCGCACGATGCACGGATCGGACCCGTCGCCGTCACCGTCGCCAGGGAGATCGTCCTGAAACAGCCGCCCGTTCAGCTGCGGCCGGACACCGGAAGCGGCAACGACCTGGGAGGGTGGGCCGCATGAACGCAGCAGAAAGGGGAGGGGCCATGCTGAAGGCGGGCATCAAGCGGCTCCTGGCACGCACTGGATTCGACATCGTGCGCAGCACCAACAACCGGGGCGGAGTGGATGACTTCATCCCCTTCGAGGCGACCATGCGGGCCGCACGGGCGGCCGGCCTGCCGGTCGGCGACTACCTCGACGAGGTCATGAACGGCACGCCCGGCGCCACCCAGTCCACCATCGACGAACTACGCGCCCTCGGCGTCTTCGCCGCAGCCCCGGACACGGTGCTGGAGATCGGCCCCGGGTCCGGGCGCTACCTGGAGAAGACGCTGAAGGAGTGCTCACCGGGCCGCTACGAGATCTACGAGACGGCAGCGCCCTGGGCCGACTACCTGGTGGACACGTTCAAGGTGGTCGCCCGGCCGACCTCGGACTGCAGTCTCGCCCCGACGCCCGACGGGAGCGTCGACCTCGTCCAGGCCCACAAGGTCTTCAACACCGTGACCTTCCTCTCCGCCTCCCGCTACTTCTTCGAGATGGCACGCGTCACGCGACCCGGCGGCCGGATCGTCTTCGACGTCATGACCGAGACCTGCCTGGACCCGGCCACGATGCGCGCCTGGGCCACGGAGGGCGGCGCGGGGCACGACTCCTACCCGGCCGCCATGCCCCGCCAGGCATGTGTGGACCTCTTCGCGACCCTCGGCTGCACCCTGGAAGCCAGCTTCCTGGCCCCCATGGGCTTCGCCTCCACCGAAGTGCTCGTCTTCGGAAAGGAGGCTTGACCCTCCGGATGCTCCGGGCCCTCCTCACGTCAGGAGGGCGCGCCAGCGGTCGGCCGAGTCCTGCATGTCCTCGACGACCCGTTCCAGGAACGTCCCGGCCCTGACCAGCCGTTGCGCCACCGGCGAGTCGGGGCCGAGCGTCTCGGCCGCCGCCATCGCGGCCCGCGCCGATTCGAGTGTCTGTCGGGCGCTGATCACGATCGAGTGGTACCAGGCTTCGTCGTCGACGACGTAGACGTCGCGCCGCCGCCGAGGATCGCGTTCGCGCCGGACATATCCGTGCTGGACCAGGGAGTTCACCGCCACGGAGACGGAGGCCGGGCTGACCTTCAGTCTGCGGGTCAGTTCGGCCGCGGTGCGGCTGCCGTCTTCGGACAGCAGCAGGTCGACGTGGACGCGGGCCGTCATCCTCGGCATCCCCGATCTGACGGCCAGTTCGATGATCTCCTCCTCCAACGCGCCGACCGGCCGTGCGGCCGCCCGCGGGGGTTCCGGCGTGCCCCGGCGCGCCCGCTGGGCCGTGGCCCGGTGTGCCCGCTGCGGCCGGTAGCCGCCGGGGCCGCCGTTGCGGCCGACCTCCCGGGAGATCGTCGAGGTCGGCCGGTCGACCCGTCTCGCGATCTCGGCGTAGGAGAGGCCGGCGGTGAGTCCGGCGGCGATGCGTTCACGGTCCTGCTGGGTCAGGCGTTCTCCTGGCATCCCGCGAGTATTGCCTTCGCCGTCATTCATTGCAACGCGCCGTTGCATTCGAGCTCAGCGTCATTGCATCAATTCTCCACCTACTACCTGCGAAAACACATTCAACCGATTGACGTCACCGTGAACGCAACGTAGCTTTCAATCAATCCCGAACACGTCATATCGCGAGATGAGGACGATCCATGAGCGACTCCCTCCACACCGTCACGGCGCTGCCGACGGAGCGCCGGTCCGGCTGCCCCTTCGACCCGCCCGCCGAGCTGGTCGAAGCCCGCCGGCACGGCCCCATCAGCAACTACACCCACCCCGGCGGCAAACCCGGCCGGCTGATCACCGGATACGACACGGTGCGGGCGATCCTGGCCGACCCGAGGTTCAGCTCGCGCAAGGACCTCATGAACGTCGTCGACTTCCAGCTCCCTCCGGCGCCGCCCGGCGAGTTCCTCCTCATGGACGAACCCGAGCACAGCCGCTACCGCAAGCCCCTGGTCGGCAAGTTCACCGTGCGGCGGATGCGGATGCTCACCGAGCGGATCGAGCAGATCACCGCCGACTGTCTGGACGCCATGGAGGAGACCGGGCCTCCGGCGGATTTGGTGACCGCGTTCGCCAAGCCCATCCCCACCATCGTGATCTGCGAGATCCTGGGCGTGCCCTACGCGGACCGGGCGTCCTTCCAGGAGCAGATCGACACGTTCATGGGCGGAGAGGTCAGCGACGAGGAGCTGATCTCGGCCTACACCGCGACCCAGGAATACCTCGCCGAGCTGGTGGCGGCCAAGCGCGCCCACCCCACCGACGACATCCTCAGCGAACTCACCGACAGCGATCTGACCGACGAGGAACTGAAGGGGATCAGCCTCATCCTCCTGGCAGCCGGATTCGACACCACCGCGAACATGCTGTCCCTCGGCACCTTCGCGCTGCTGCAGAACCCGGACCAACTGGCCGCGCTGCGCGCCGATCCCGCGCTCACCGACGGGGCCGTGGAGGAACTGCTGCGCTATCTGAGCGTCGCCAAGACCTTCCACCGAACGGCGCTGGAGGACGTCGAGCTGGACGGCCACACCATCGAGGCCGGCACGACGGTCCTCCTCTCGTACAACACCGCCAACCGCGACCCCGACCGCTTCGCCGACCCCCACACGCTCGACCTCAGCAGGCAGGCCGCCGGGCACCTGGCCTTCAGCCACGGCATCCACCAGTGCCTCGGACAGCAGCTGGCCCGGGTCGAAATGCGGGTCGCCTTCCGCGCGTTGGTCGACCGCTTCCCCACCCTCCGCCTGGCCGTACCGGCCGAGGAGGTCGCCCTGCGCCCGGAGACCGCGGACATCTACGGGGTGAAGAGCCTCCCGGTCACCTGGGACGCCAAGTGAGCGCGCCACGCCTCAGCGTCGACCGTGAGCGCTGCATCGGCGCCGGCATGTGCGCCATGACCGCCCCCGACGTCTTCGACCAGGACCCCGACGACGGTCTCGTACTCCTCCTGCATGCCGAACCGCCCGCCGCCCACCGCGCGGCCACCCGCATGGCCGTCGGCGTCTGCCCCTCCGGGGCGATCACCCTCCACGAACCGGAACCCGACGACGCCTAGACTCCAGCCGTAAATCGTGATCTTCACGTTCGAGCGGCTTGCTTCCGGTAGTGGCCGGTCCGGGATCGGGCCTGGTGGCGGCGTCGCCAGTCGGACCAGCCGAGCCAGCGGGCAGGGTCTACGCTGCGACCTGCGGCCACCGCATGATCTTCAGTCTTCGCGCACCGATGCCCAACGGTGGCCGCACCCTTCTCCACAGCGCGTCAGGGTCGCGCAGTGTCTGTCTGCCGTCATGTGTCTGGAGGACTTGTGCAACGTGGCGAAGTCTGGTGGGTCCAGTTCGACGAGCGGAGGTTGGTCGTACTGCTGTCGGGAGACGAAACGTCCGGGATCCGGGTGATGCAGGTCGTCGCTCCCGCCGGCGTCGACATCAGCGGTCTGGGCATCGAAGTGACGGTCGGCGCCGGTGAAGGACTGCCGTTCGAAGGCGTGCTGCGGCTCGCGTTCCCGCGTCCGGGCTTCACCCCGTGCACGTGGCTGACCACTGTGTCCCGGGACGACCTGATAGAGCGGGCGGCCGTCCTGTCCTCCGTGAAGCTCGGCGAGATCGACGACGCCCTCCGACTCGCTGAACAAGCGCAGGAACGGACCCCGGCCACGACCGCGAAGCTCAGCGGGATGAGGGATGCCCTCCGTCTCGGTGAACTCGGGTAGACGGAGGTGGACGGAGAAGGAGCCGACGCCCGCGACGGCGTGGGCGATCCCGGGCGAGATGATCGACGCCGGCCACCTGCTGCCTCGGCGCCCCTCGCCACCGAGATCACGATCTACGGCTGGAGTACTGGCCTTGAGCCCCGTACGCCAGAAATGACGTACGGGACCCGAGGAGGGAGCTACCGCTTGTGCCCGTGCCGCACGTCCAGGCAGAGCGCCCAGACGTCGGAGTAGCTGCCCGGGGAGGGCGAACCCCCGCTGTGGGTGGCTGCCGTCCAGTACGACGGGTTGGCGCCCCCGTCGCCGACCGGGTTGCCGACGGCGTCGCTGGGGAAGCTGCCGTTGAGGTGGGGGCCGCCCGAGGTCGCCTTGCTGAAGTCGGTGGTGGTCACGTTGCCACCGCTGATCGCGGCGCCGCCGCTGACCAGCTGTCCTTCCTCCCGGGAGCAGCCGGCCGTTGCCGTCTGCCCCGTGGAGGCCGTGTTCGGGCCGCTGACCTCGGTGAAGTGAACCGTCGTGGAGACGTGCTTGAGGTCGATGTCGTCGGTGCTGCAGAGGGCGTATGCGTAGGTCATGTTTTCCGCGCCGCGTCCGCCGCCGATCCCGCCGACCGCCGTCCAGGAGTCGGGGTCGCGCTCGCCGTCACCCGCCGCGATCGAGCCGAAGTGGTGCTCGGCGTCATCGAAGGTGGGGAAGCCGGCGATCGGCTTGAGGCTGCCGACGCTTGCCGGGGTGGTGCGGGCGCCGCCGCCGAGCAGGACGGTGCCGGCCGGGCAGGTGGCCGTCACGAGCTTGGACGACAACCCGGTGGTGGGTCCGTTGGCCTTGTTCATGACCACCTGGGTGTGCCTGATCAGGTTGCTCCGCAGACAGATCGCGTACGGGGTGGTGGAGAAGGCCTCGCTGCTGCGGCTGCCGCTTCCGCCGAACGCCATCCAGTGCGTGGGGTCGGCGCCGACGACCCCGGGGGTGTCGGTGTACTCGGTGGCGCCGTCGGCGCTGGGGACCATGCCCATCACGTGGTTGCCGTTGGACATCTCGTCGTTGTCGATGGCCTGGTCGGCGCCGCCGCCGGAGACGAGGCCGTCGGGGCAGTCGGCGTGCGAGGTGACCCCGGTGAAAGGGGTCGCGGGGCCCATGGTGGCCCCGGGGGTGGAGACGGTGACGTCGACGGTCTTGGCGTACGCGGCTCCCGGCACCGCGACGGTCAGCAGGGCGGCCAGGATCAGGGCCTTGCCCGTGGCGGAGCCCCGCCGGATTCTCGTACTCATCGGGTTCTCTCTCGCGTCTTCGTGTTCGTGTTCGTGTTCATGTGCACGTCCATGTGCATGTGCGTGTGCTGTGCGTGGCCGGTTGTCGGGAACGGCCGTCTCAGACGCCGTCGTTGGCGCACAGCGCCCACGCGTCGGTGGAGGTGCCGGGAGAGGACTGGCCTCCGGTGTGGGAGGAGGCCGTCCAGTACGCCGCCGTGGTGGTCCCGTCGCCGACCGCGGTGCCGCCGGAGGTGCTGGGGAAGCTGCCGTTGAGGTGGTCGCCGCCCGAACCGGGGCCGGTGAAACCGGTGGTGGTCACACCGCCCCCGCTGATCGCGGCGCCGCCGCCGATCAGGTTCCCGTCGCCCTGGCCGCAGCCCACGGTCGCCGTCTGGCCGGTGCTCCCGGTGGTCGGGCCGCTCACCTCGGTGTGGCGGACCTTCACCGTGGCGCCGCTGACGTTGATGCCGCTTCCGCTGCAGATCGCGTACGCGTAGGTGTAGTTGGCGCTGTTGGCGCCGGAGTCCCAGCCGACGGCCGACCAGGAGTCGGGGTTCGTCTCCCCGTCCGCCGCGGCCTTCGCGCCGAAGGCGTGCGCGGAGTCGTTGAAGGTGGGGAAGCTCGCGATCGTCTTGAAGCTGCCCGTGTTGCCCGGGGTGGTACGGGCGCCGCCGCCGAGCAGGCGGGTGCCGGCCGGGCAGGTCGCCGTGACGAGGCCCACGGTCGCCCCGGTGGTGGGGGTGTTGGCCTTGTTCATGACGACCTGGGTGTGGTCGATCAGGTTGCTGGTGAAGCACACGGCGTAGGGGGTGGTGGAGAAGGAGGCGTTGACCTGGCCCCCGCTCCCGCCGATGCCGAGCCAGTGCGTCACGTCGGTGCCGACGACACCGGTGGAACCGGTGTATTCGGCGGTGCCGTTGGAGCTGGGCGAGGTGCCGTTGACGTGGTTGCCGTTCACACTCGCGCCGGTGCCGACGGCCTGGTTGATACCGCCACCGGAGACGAGACCGCTGGAACAGTCCGCATGCGTCGATATCTCCGAGTTGGCGGAGGCGGGGCCGCTGGTGGCCCCGGGGGTCTTCACCGTCACGGTCACGGTGTTGGCGTAGGCGGCTCCCGGCACCGCCAGCGCCAGTACCGCGCCGAGGATCAGCGCCCTGCCCGGAGCGAGGCGCGACAACAGGTTTCTCGTCATCGGATTCCATCTTTCTGATGGTCGACAGGGACGGCGGCTGGGGACCGAAGAGGCGGTTCGACCGCAGCGCCGTGAGGGGGAGGGCCCGGACTCGTGGACGTGGTCCTGGCCGGCTCCGGAGTGAGCGTTCGTTCGGGCTGCCGGGGAGGACGGGAGCCGGTGCGCTTCTGCGTCGAGGGTCACTCATGCACACGCAGATGCGGACTGTAGCAGCGAACTCAAGCAATATCTACACGCCATTACAGCGATTAACCTTGCATCTGTGCGCCACCGACATGGCGGACACAAGGCGCGGCGCAAGGAGATGGATCCCCTGGACCGAGCCTTCCAGTAGCGTCGACAACAGTGCAGGGCGCAGACCTGACGACTGCCCGTCCCCGACTTTGCGAGGCGCGTTCCCATGACCCTGTCCATTCGCAACCAGCTTCCCGGCACCGTCACCGCCGTCGTCACGGGTGAGGCCATGGCCTCTGTGAAGGTGCGCCTGGCCGGCGGCCAGGACATCACCGCGGCTGTCACCGCCGACGCGGTCAGGGACCTCGGCCTGACCGAGGGCTCCGCGGTCAAGGCTCTCGTGAAGTCCACCGAGGTCGCCCTCGCGACCGGCCCGGTCGAGGGCATCTCCATCCGCAACCAGCTGGCCGGCTCCGTCACCGAGGTCTCGACCGGCGGCGCCATGGGTTCGGTGAAGGTCTCCGTCGAGGGCGGCGAGCTGACCGCCGCCATCACCAAGGACGCCGTCGAGGACCTCGGCCTGAGCGCCGGCACCTCCGTCGTCGCCCTGATCAAGTCGACCGAGATCTCGCTCTCCGCGGCCTGATCGCCGACTGCCGCGCACGGAGGGCCGCGCTCCCGCCCCGGGAGCGCGGCCCTCGCGCGTGTACGGGACTCGGGGGACGTCGGCGTGAGCCGTGAACCGGCCGGTGCGCGGGGGACGTTCGATCGGCCGGCAGTCGCGCACCCGAAGGTCGTTTCGTCAGGGGCTCCTGCTCCCTACCGCCGCCGGTGCGGTCTATACGCGTAGACGCGCCATGCCCCATCATGGTCGCGTTCCATTCCGGCACCACCACGCCGGCCGTACATCCGCGGCCGGTGTCTCAGGCGTGCCCCGGCATCCCGGGGCGCTGCCCGACTTTCGCTGGAGGATGTCTTGTCCGTCAGAAAGCAGCTCCGTACGGCCCTGTGCGGCCTCGCCCTCACCGGGATCGTGGTCACCGCCGCCCAGGACCCCGCCGCGGCGACGCCCGTGGTGGAGGTCGCGGCGAAGGCGTCGTCGGTGAGCGCCGCAACGGACGCGGCGGCCCGCTCGCTGGCCCGCTCGCTCGCCGACTCCGCCTGGCGGGCCGAGCTCCGCCGGGCCGTCGCGGGCGGGAAGGAGACCGGGCTGAAGGCCCTGGCCGACAAGTCCCCTACCGGAGCCGCGGCATCGCTCGCCGTCGACGTCGCCGCCGCGGACCGTTCCGTACTCGCGGCCAAGGGGCTGGACCGCGACACGGGCGGGCTGCTCACCGTGACCCTGACCGGCGCCACGGACTCCCGCCACGCCCCGCTGGTCGCCGTCGCCGCGTCCGACGACGAGGCCACCACCGTCACCGCCTACGACGCGAGCGGCCGGTCGCACACGCTGGACGCCTCCCGGACCCCCGACATGCCGGTGTACGTCATCGGGATCGACGGGGAAGGAGCGGTCGAGGCCGGCCTCAAGGTCCTGGAGCGCGAGCTCGCCGCCGCGGGGGTCACCACGGCCTCCACCCCCGCCACCGCGCCGGGCACGGGCACGTCCGCATCCGCCGCATCCGCATCCGCAGACACCGGCTACTGGACCTCCCGCATCACCTCGGTACGCCTCAACGACGACAAGGAGCCCTGGATCAAGGGCGACGCCGAGATCTTCAGCATCGTCAGCGGCTTCGGACTCGACGGCAAGGTCCGCGTCGACACGGTGACCCACCCGTACCTGAACGACGAGGGAACCACGTACTACCCGAACCAGATCCTGGTGAACTGGTCGCAGTACAAGTACAACCTGGCCGACGTCGTGATGATGGAGGACGACGGCGACACCAACTACTCGGCCCTGGCCAAGGCCATCGCCACCGCCCTGCTCACCATCGCCGACCTCGGCGCGTACATACCGCTGGTCGACCCGGTCATCGATGCGCTCCCGTCCTCCTTCTGGACCGACGACCCCGACTTCGTCGACGCCTGGTACACCCTGGCCCGGGAGACCACCGGCACCCGCGACGGAGCCGCCGGCAACGGCCGGTTCACCCTCGACCGGTACTGGGTCTCAGCCCTCTGACCCGCACCGGCTCGGCGGCCGGGGTCGCCCGGGCAAGGGCGGCCTCGTCCACCTGACGGGCGGCCTCAGCCGCGCGGCGACCAGGTGCGCAGGAGCGCGGCGATCGCCCCGGCGCTGCAGGTGGGGTCGCGCAGGAGGTCCCGGAGGGCCACCGCGTCCTCCCTGGTGGGCTCGACCCGGATGCCGGAGGCTTCCAGGTACATGACGCCCGTCGCCGCCGCCACGGCCATGTTGGAGCGGTCCAGCCAGCGGCAGCGGCCGAGGACGTGCACGAGGGCGGCGGCGCGGGCGTAGGGGCCGTCGTAGACGGGCTGGTCCAGGATCTCGGCGCGGTGGCAGGCGACGGCGGCCACCGGTACTCCGTAGTCGTCGGGCGCCGGATCGTCGGCACCGGCGAGCTCGGCCACCTGGAGGATCCAGGGGACGTCGATGTAGAGCTCCATCAGGCGGCCTGGGCCCCCGTCGTGCGCCGCGCCGTCTCTTCCGTCTCGTCGAAGAGGTCCTGGTGCTCGTCCAGGAAGCGGCGTGCGGCGTCCAGCCCGCGCCGACGCATGCCGTCCGCGTCGTCCCGCACGAGGGAGGCGATGTAGTCGCCCAGGCTCAGGCCCCGGTCCTTGGCGCGGGCCCTGGCCAGCTCCGCGATGTCGTCGTCGACGCGTGCGCCCAGCTGTGTCTTCCCCATGCCCGGATGGTAACAAGTGTTACCACCCGAGGGAACCCGCTGTCGGCGCCAACGGCCCGGTACGTGCCCGGGAGGCGAGGACCGTCCCTCGGAGCCACGCGTCCTTGGCATCATGGAGCCGTGAATTCCGAGGACTCGCCTCCCCGTCCCCTACTGGTGGTGGACGGAGCCAACGTCGTGGGATCGGTACCGGACGGCTGGTGGCGCGACCGCCGCGGCGCCGCCGAGCGGCTGCGTGACCGACTCGCCGCGACCGGCGGACCGGCCGACGGCCCGTACCCGCCCCCGTACGAGATCGTCCTGGTCGTCGAGGGCCGCGCCCGGGGCATCCCCTCCGTACCCGGCGTACGCGTCGAAGACGCTCCCGGCAGCGGCGACGACCTGATCACCGAACTGGCCCGCAACGCGAACGGCCGACCGTGCCTGGTGGTCACGGCCGACCGCGAACTGCGCCGACGGGTGACAGAGGAAGGCGCCCGCTGCACAGGCCCCCGCAGCGTTCTCCAACCACCCACGTAGGAACCGGAATCGGCATCCGGTACGTGTACGCCCTCTCGGCCGGCGGCATCGCTGGTCTTCCTGGTGTCGGTCAGCCCCTGTGCCACTACCGCCTGCGGCCCGGGCGGGGAGGGAGGCCGTCGGCCGTCCGCCGCCGCGTCGGTGATCGTGCGGCGCTTGGCGGCGCAGTCCCGCATCTCGCCCTCGTACGGTTCCGAGCCGAGGGGGGGCGAGATAGGTCTCGGCGGCGTCCAGCTCGCGCAGCGCCTCGTCGAAGGTCGAAGGCACCGGTCCACTGCAAGGGGGCGGCCAGGTTGCAGTGGCAGCGGGACACGACGAAGACGTACTCCCCCGGCTCGGTGTCCGGACGGACCTCCTCCGCGACCGCGAGGACCTCGCACAGGTGGGGCAGCGCCTCGTTCTGACGACCTTCGCGGACGAGGAGGGGGGCCCGGTGCACCCGGTCCGCCCCACGGCCCCGGACCCTGACCAGCAGGCGGCGGACACCGGAGCGAGGCGGGCGGGTCGAGCGGCGGCTTGCGGGGCCGGCCGGGCACGCGGCACCCTGATGGTCTAGGGCAGGTGCTGACGTGCACACCAGCGACGAGATCTACCACCGGGTGCTGTGGGACCCGCGTTTCGACCCCGAGCGGTTCGTGATGGGGATCGCGGAACGCGGGGCCCCGCCGAAGCGGGTGCTGCTCGGCGACTTCGTGCCGGGCGGGGAGATCCCCTGGCACCGGGTGGTGTTCTTCGAGGCGGACGGCCAGGTCGTCTGGGACCGCGCCTCCGGCGTCGACCGGCTCGACGAGACCCTCGTCGGGCAGGTCGGTCCCGTGCCGGCCCCGGCGCCCGGCGACGTCCTCGCCGTCCCGCCGACGAACCGAACCGCCGTCGCCTGGCTGCCGCCGGCGGAGCTGTGGCCGCCGATCCAGCACATCCGCCGTGAACACGACCGGCAGATCCGCCGCTGGCCGCCGCACGTCAACGTGCTCTTCGGTTTCGTCCCCGAGGCCGAGTTCGCCCGGGCCCTGCCGCTGGTCGCAGCGGCGCTCGCCGAGACGCCGCCGTTCACCGCCCGTCTGGCGGGCGTCCACTGGTTCGGCCATCGCGAGGACGCCACCGTCTGGCTCGACCCGGCCGCCGCCGACCAGGAGCCCTGGGCGCGACTGCGGGAGTCCCTGGAACTCCGCTTCCCGCTGTGCGGATCACGCTCGCACGGCTTCACCCCGCACCTGTCCCTCGGCCGCACCCCGGACCCGCACCTCCTCGCCCGCAAGGCAGAGGCCCTCCTCGGCCCCATGACGGCCCGGGTCGACGAGCTGGTCCTGCTCTCCCGGCACGGCGACGAGCCGATGCGGGTCCGGTCCCGCGTCGTACTCGGCAGCGGCACCGTACGCCACCCGGAGGACCCGGCCCTTCCGGGCAGCCCTCCGCCGACATCGCCCGTCTAGCGGTGGTTTGTCAAAACCCGTAAGTAGAGATCAAGAGCCCTGCTGGTGGCCAATGAGGCGAGCACGGCTTGTAGTTCGGGTGGTGGGGGCGTGTTCGACCTTCTCTGCACCAACGCGGGCTGGCTTTGCAGCACACCGGGATTCGAACACCGAGTGAGTCGCCTGCCGTAGTCCGAGGCGCAGCTAGCACTTGATCGCGCTGCGTTGATCCTCCACGACAGTGGCTGGTGCCGTTCCCGCAGCGGATGAGAAATCATGTTGGCCGGCTGCCGGTGAGCTGCGAAGATGCGTCCGTTTCCCATCTGGAGGAAATTTGTTCGTTTTCGTGTGTGCGGGATGCGGGGCCGAGTTGACCATCCCGCTGTCCCAGGTCGCACTACCGGTCCACGCACGTCAGCAGTACGGGAACGGGGCCCAGCTTCCGGTGCTCATGGAGTCAGGGACGTTTGCCGTGGACCCGGAACCCTGGGGAGGGCCGTGGCGGATGTGGGACGAGATTGATCCGGGCGAGGCTGAGGCACGCGGTATCTACGCTCCGGTCCACGCCCTGTCCGACGGCACGACCGGGGCGAATGTCATCGCGCCCGGTGATATCCGTGGAACCCGGCTGATTCCTGAGAAGCGTGGCGGTGCCTGCTGTGGCCTCGACGGGGCCGACGGGCCCAACATGGCCTGCGAGGCATGCGACCTCCCCGTGGCAACCAGGGTCGACGATTGCTCCCTCTGGCAGATGGTGCGACTCGGCTCTGACGTCGTGCACCGTGTCCCCGTCGACGGTATCCACGCCGCGCCGCTCTCCTGGGCGGAGCTGGCAGAGACGGGAGAGAAGACGCCCCCGTTCGAGCCGATCGCCACGTGGGGAGGACGGCTGGGGCCGAACCACTACTGGTCGTGGAGTCCGCAATGGGAGGCGGCAGCCGGCCAGGCACTCGCCCACCTGCTCATCGCTTCCCAGGGGCAGCCGGTGGAGGTCCCGGGCGGCCTGACCGCGGACGTCTTCCAACGCGCGCTCGACGCCTTGCTGCCGGCAGGCACCCCGAAGCGGCGCGCCGTCCTGGCCGGACCGGGACAGCCCTCCCCGGACGCGGGCGTCGACATCCTCCTCGTCCCCGTCCACCCCCAGACGGGCCGAACCTGGACCCCTGCCGACCCGACCGCACCGGCATACCTGGTGCCCCTGCCGCTGGGGGTGTGGCTGTGGCTGGCCTCTCCCGAACCGAACTTGCCGGTTCCCGCCTCGGGCCGCATAGCCCAAGACGTCCTCCGCGACGACCCGCCCCCGCTGCTCCCCCACCACCTGTTCCGTGCCGACCGGGGAACGTTCCAACACACCTTGGTCCGACTACCAGCCGTGCGCAGCCCATGGCTGCGCCCAATCCTCGAGACCCTCACGCAGAACACCTCGGCTGGCCTCTTCTGACCGTCCGGCATCGAACAGCACCAGACTGTCGTGCCTCCCAAAGTGGTCGACATCTGCTTCCCATCTCGGGTTCTGGCACAGCTTTCGTGCAGCAGTAACCGAGCGTTGCGGGTCACCGAGGCATACGCCTCGGTGACCCGGGCTGGATTCGATCCGATCAGTCCAGGTTATGGTGCTGATCCACAAAGCGAGGGGAGCCGGCATGCCCAACAGGTCGCAGCCGAAGGACGCTCTCGACTGTCTGCGTGCCGAGTTGGCGGTCGAGCAGTTGACGACGGCCGAGGGGACGACTCGGGGTGCATGGCTCGCCTTCATGCGTTTCGGGCGGAGGCGCTTTCACACAGCGCCCCAAGCCGACTCTGACGGCTTGCTCTTTCAGTACGGCACGTACGTCTCCAGCGGGCGGCCGATGTTCACTGTGGACCTCACGAGGCAGCTCAACGTCAGTGACGACAGTGAGCACGACCAGTACGTGCAAGTTCGCTGCGAGCTCCGCTACACGCCAGCACTGGACCTGGATGCTTTGGGAGGTTTCGACTCCTGGTTCTTTTACGACACCGATACGGACCTCGACGGGTGGTTCGCTGCCATGGAGGAGCGTCTCGGACCGCTTCTTGATCGCAGGCCCGCTGGGATCGACTTGTTCGAGGAGCCGGTATAGCCGTTTCGGCCGTGGAGGGCCGCATGGCTTCGTCACGCGAGCAGGACGCGCTTGCGCAGGAGGTTGAAGCCGGCGCGGCCGAACATCTGGCGCTTGAGCATCTTGATCCTGTTGACGTGTCCTTCGACGACACCGGAGTTCCAGGGCAGGGTGAGGCCGGTGATGACCGCGTCGCGGTCTCGGTCGATGCCGGCCGCGAGGGTGTGGAGGCTGGGTAGGTCGTCCTGGCGGACGGCGTCGAGCCATTGCGGGAGTCGTTCGCCCTGACGCTCGGTGAGCATGTGGGCGAAGGACCGGACGTGACCGGTCAGGGCGTCGAGTTCGGGG
Organism: Streptomyces sp. NPDC021012; assembly: GCF_044333355.1. Classification (NCBI taxonomy): domain Bacteria; kingdom Bacillati; phylum Actinomycetota; class Actinomycetes; order Kitasatosporales; family Streptomycetaceae; genus Streptomyces; species Streptomyces sp. NPDC021012. The sequence continues at coordinate 65,235 of NZ_JBIRQU010000012.1, read as the reverse complement.
CAGTTGGCCAGGACGGTCTTGAGTCGGAGCTGTTCGATCTCGGTCAGCGTCTCGGGTCGGCTGAGGATCCATTTCGTCACCACGCGGGGTGCCGGCGGATGCGCGGTGACCGGCCGTGGCGAGGTGCGTTTCTGTCGCAGGTAGGCGCTGACCCGGCCGTAGCTGCCGCGATAACCCAAGGGAACGATCTCCTCCCACAGCTTCCAGGCGTTGGTGCAGCCTTCGTCCCAGCGTTGGTCCAGGTAGGGCTTGTACTCATCGAGGACGGAGGTCCTGTTGTGCTGCCACTGGCCGCGGAAGACGTCTTCCGGCTTCGCAGCGTCGGCGAGGCTCCTGATGGTGCGGTGGGTCATCTGGAGCTGACGCCGATGGAGCAGCGACTGTGGCCGGCTTCCAGCAGCGCGTGGACCGTGGCGTGTCTGGCTCGGACGCGGTTGGCGAACCGCTCGCTCCGCCATGGAGAGTCCGTCTTCTCCTCGGGCGGCGTCGATGGTTCGGCCCTCGCCTCGCGATCGGGGGCCAGGACGCGAAGGCACTGGCGGTGGCAGGCAACAGCCCGCTCAGCGGCTTCCCGAGGTTGTGCCACAGATGCCAGCGGTCGGCGACCTGCGTCGCCTGGGGTGCCCCGGCTGTGGCGCCTTCCGCAAAGAACGGCGCGCGGTCCCTGCAGACGACCTCGATCCCTGGCCGCTGCTGGGCGAGCAATAGTCAAGACTTGTGGATCGCAACTCCGTTCTTGTGCACCGCCGTGATCGAGTCGAGGCTGGCTACTGATAGGGCAGAACGAGGTGGGTGGGGTCTTCCTCGGGCCGGATCTGCGCCGAGCCCCGGGCGTACTGGTGGCAGAACTCCACTGGCTCCTCGAAGCTCACCGCGGTCAACGGCTCGGCACCGGGCATCGGGACGGCGGGGCCGACGACGTAGCGATACCGCGTGACCTCGTCGAGTCGCTCGGCCGGTTCCACCGAGGAGAAGGCCAGGGGTCCAGGCTCTCGGCTAAGGGTTCCCTGGACCATCCACAGCGCACTCAGTTCCAAGACTCCCGATTCCGGGCACCGCCAGGTGAAGCGTGTGACGCACAGTCCTTCGACGTTGAACCAGGTGCTCCAGCCCCGTCCGTCACCGAGGAACGCGAGCTCAGATGCTTCCATGACGCCATAGGAGAAGGGGAGGCTGCTCCAGTGGCCTACCAGCAGGTGATCCATCCGTAGATCTTCGTGCATGCGGTGCGCTCTTCTCGACCGAGTTTGATGAGACAGCCACTCGTTCGCATGAGACGAACAGCGCTCTGGACTCAGGCGGCGGTTTCCTCGCGTTCGACCAAGACGCCGTTGGTGAACCTGGCGCCTGAGCGGACGAGTGGAACCAGGTGGGCGCCGGTGATCGCGCGCCATCGGGCCTGAGCGGACTCGACCAGCTTGAACACCATCGCGAGCGCGGCTGCCGGGCTGCCCGCTCCGCGGGTGACCTTGGTGCGGAGCTTGACCGTGGAGAACGTGGACTCGATGGGGTTGGTGGTCCGCAGGTGAATCCAGTGCTCGGCCGGGAAGTCGTAGAACGCCAGCAGCTCCTCAGCATCGTCGGTGATCTTCGCGACGGCCTTGGGGAACTTGGCGCCGTAGGTCTTCGCGAACGCCTCGATCGCCTTCTCGGCGTGGTGACGGCCTTCGGCGTTGTAAATCTCCTGCATCGCCTTCGTCGCGCCGGACTGCGCGGACTTCGGCAGGCAGTTGGTGACGTTGCGGGATTTGTGAACCCAGCACCTCTGCGGCCGCGCGGCCGGGAACACCTCGGCGAGCGCCCGCCACAGGTCCATGGCGCCGTCGCCGATGACCAGCTCGGGGTCGCGCATGCCGCGGCGGCGGCAGTCTCGCGGCAGGTCGGCCCACGACTCGGTGGACTCCCGTAGGCCCTCGGACAGGGCGATCAGCTCCTTGCTCCCGTCCAGACGGACGCCGAGCAGGGCCAACACGCACGAATGGGCCTGGCCGAGCCGGACTTTCGGATGGACCCCGTCAGCCCAGACGTACACGAAGTCGCGGTCGGACAAGCCCCGACTCTGGAAGGCGGCGTGGTCGTCGCTCCACTGCTTGGTCAGCCGGGTGACCGTGGCGGGTGACAGGCCGGCGGTGCCGCCGAGGAACTGCTCCAGCGCGGGCACGAAGTCACCGGAGGATAGCCCGTGCAGGTAGAGCAAAGGCAGGACCTCGGAGATCTTCGGGGACTTGCGGCACCACGGGGCCAGGATCTTCGAGGAGAACCGCTTGCGCTCGCCGGTGGCCTCGTCGACGCGTCGGTCGTTGACCCGCGGCGCGGTGACCTCAACCGGGCCAGCGGCCGTAACCACCGTCCTGGGCTGATGGTGGCCGTTGCGGACCACGAGACGTCTGCCGGCCGAATCAGTCTCGGCCGCCAACTCAGCTATGTACTGGTTTGACTTCCGCCTCCAGCGCGGCGGCCAGCATCCGCCGGGCGCCCTCCCGGACGATCTCGTCGATCAGGGAGCCGGACTGGGTGGAGCCGCCGTCGGTCACTACGCTGAGCACGGGCGTGCCTTCCCGACCCGCGCTGCAACGCGGGCCTACTCGGAGACCGTCAAAGGATCATCGGGAAGGTACGTCCTCCGCGTTCCTCCCGGCGCTGATCCACAGGTTCTGAGCATTGCTCCGCTGGGCGAGCCAGGTGGCCAGGCTCGATGCCTCTCGATCAGGCAGGAGATCAATCGGCCGGCGGGTTTCGACGTCCACCAGGACAGTGCCGTAGTGGCGGCCCTTGCGGGTGGCGTACTCGTCGACGCCGACCACCCGCGGCGTCGGCACCTCCGGTTCGGGCAGCGCCTCGACCAGGCGCAGGACTGTGCTCCGGCTGATGGACACGTTGAGCACGGCAGCCAGGCGGGCGCCGGCCCGGCCGGCCAGGGCGAGGCCGACTGCGGTCAGTGTGGAACGCAGTCGCTCGGTGCGCTGACCATGCCTGCGGGTGAGGGCGGATATCTGCTCTACGAACGTCTGACGTGGGCACTTGGTGTTCCAGCATCGGAACCGCCGGACCCGCAGCTGGAGTACGACCCTTCGTCCGGCGGTCGGGACATCAGAGAGAAACCGTAGGTAGGAGCTGTGAACCCGGGTCGAGCAGACTCCGCATCCCGGACAGACAGCGCCGGCCGTGGTGCACTCCGCATCAAGGCGCACCTTCTCGATATCCACGTCCACCGACAGCACAGCAATATCCGCGATCGCCGGGAACAACAGCTCCTTCAACCTGAGTACAACGTCTTCCACGGCCTGGACTGTCAGCCCAGCGCCACTGACCACCGTCCATTTTCGGGCGACTTCGCGTACCATCCGGAAACGCTCAGCTGTCACTCACCGTGGCCACTGCACGGAAGCTGTGCCAGAACCCATCTCGTGCACAAAGTCAGCGGGCGTGAGAAGTCCGAAGGAGCGTGACCGCGTCGGATCAGTGACGGAATCTGGCGACTTCTCCCTCGATCCGAATCAGGAACTCCGTGATCGGGGCTGCGCCGCTGTCTGGAACGAGGGCAAGGTCTTGGGCGTAGATCGTCTCGTCTGCGGCCAAGGCCGCATCCTCGTCACCACGGCGCCAGGCATCACGGGAAGCGGCGAACAGGGGAGCAAGCCCTTCCCAGGCTGGGCCGGGTTCGAAGCGACAGTCGGACCAGAACATGTCACCGCTTTCGAGGACCAAGGTTCCCACCAGCCGCTCACCCTGTCTGAGCTGCCAACTCCGCTCCGCCATGTTCCCCTCCCGCAGTCGTTACTGATCGTTCGACTCTATGCCGTGGGCGTGGCCGCAGGGTCCCTGAACCTCCAGGACGACTGCCGTCCCGGCCACGGATCGGTCCTCGTGCATGGTGATCACTTGGCCGGGCTCAAGGTGCTGCCACTGCTGAGGGTCAAGGGGCGCGAGTCGCACCGAGGCTCGCCCGCCAGGTTCGAGGAAGGGCGTGTACTCAACCCAGAGCATGGCGATGTTGAGGGCCGGTTCGCCACTCGGGGTTCGGTTTCCGATGTTCCACATCGGTCGCAGGACGCCGGCACCAGAAATGGGCGTCTGCCGTCGAGCCTCGGCGGCCGGGCGGAGGGTGAGGTCGGCCCGGATGATGCCATTGCGGGTTTCGTAGCAGCGCCAGTGGCACCAGGCCGCACTCGTCTCCAACCGCATCTGTTCGGCAGCGGTGGCCAGGGTTTCCCAGAATCTGAGTGGAAGCGGTTGGACGTCTCCGAGTTCCTCCAGCAGGTCAAGGGCCACCTCCCACTCGTCGTGGGTGAGGTAGTCCCAGACGTCGGCCACCGTGATGTCGTTCTCGGTGGCGCTCTCCTCGGGAACGAGCAGGGAAGCGGCTTCCAGCAGCTTGGGAACATCCATGCCCCTGATTCTGACCCAGGCCACGTTCCTGGTGTTCGCAGTGCTGCTTACCTGTCTGTGGCCTGGGGTTTCTGATGGGGGATCGCAGGCATTCCGAGGGAGACAGGATCGCTGCGCTGGAAGCGGCGGGCCTGCTCGCGCTTGCTCCGCAAGAAGGTGAGCGTCAGATCGAGCCCTTCGATCTCGCCTCGCCAGTCCTCTTCGACAGCTCGTTTGCGGCGGGCGAGGAGGTCCTCCTCCAGCTCGTTGAGGCGAGACAGCATCTTCGGGTTGATGCTGAGCATCGGGCAGCGGATGCAGGCGTGTTCGTGAGCGCACGGGGTGCCGTAGGGGCGACCGCAGGAGCCGAGTTCCACGCGGCGCTTGTCGAAGTGCTCCTGGAAGTCCTCCCACTCGTCGCGGGTGGGCTCTCGGTACTCCTCCGTCGGCCGTGCTGCTCGGCGCCGGGCAAGGAACTGGTGGTAGTGGCTGATGACGTCCTCGTCGAAGACCGCGACGTAACCACGAGTGGTGCGGATGTCGAGGTGCCCGAGCAGGGCGGCGCCGATGTGAATGGGCAGGCCGTTGTTCACCAGCTCGGTCGCGAACAGCCGTCGGAAGTCGTGGGGCGCGAAGTGGACGTTGGCGAACTCCGGATGTGTGGCCGCCAGCTCATTGCACGCACGTCGGACGATGCGCCACACCGTCGTGCTGGACATGCCGCGTTGGCTGCCGCTGTGGACGGTTTGGAAGAGGTAGGTCAGCTCCTCGCTCCACACCTTCTCGTGCAGGTCGTATCGGGCGCAGACCGGGACGGTGCCGTGTTCCTCGCGGTGGCGGCGGATGACCTGGGCGATGACGTGGAACAGCTCGGCCGACATGGGGATGACACGTTCGCGGTCGCTCTTGGACGGGCTGATGACGAGGAGCGCGACGACCTCGCCGTTGGGACGCTGGTACTGCCTGACGCTGAGGTGGCTCAGTTCGGTGAGTTCCTCGGCGCGCAGGCCGGCCAGCCGGAGTGTCTCCACGACGGCCCACTGCCAGAACGCGGCGTTCTCGTCCTGGGAGACGCGTACGAGGTCGCCGGTGGTGCGGTTGACCACACGGACCGGGGGCCGGTTGTGACGCTCGTTGCAGGACACCCGCAGCCACGTGGTGCCGTCGTGTACGAACTCTTCGCCGGGGTTCACGCTCTGCGGCCTTGAGCAGTTCTCTGCGCTGGTGCCAGGTGTCGTTGACGTGCTGGGAGAGGATCGGCAGCAGCGGCTGACGGACTCGCGTGCGGTCGGCGACCCGTTCGTTCAGGCGGCGTCGACGCAGCTGGAAGTGGCGCAGGTCGGCGTCCCGGACCAGGCAGGGCGCGACCCATTTCGCCCATAGCTCGGGCTCGGCAACGGACCAGGTGTGCAGGTCGAGGTAGAGGGACCGGACCGCCAGCAGCGGGCCGTCCATGTCCAGGCGTGGCTTGCCGCCGGGCAGGACGAGCAGCTTCTCCTTCCACTGTGTGAAGGTCTCCCCCGACAGCCGCAGGTCGGCCTGCTCGGGATTGACCTCCTCGATCACCTTCCAGAACGTCTTGACTAGCCGGGTGATCAGGTGCCGCAGGGTCGAGTAGTCCAGCTCGGCGGAGCGGCGGCGTACGTACTCCACCAACAGGTCTCGCACCTCGCGGTTGCGCAGCTGATGGCGGTCTACGGCTTCCTCGATCGACAACTGCCCCCGGGTGACAGCAGCCCGCAGAGTTCGCGGAGCGGAGCGCGGGAACTGCCCCATTTCGTGCAGCACCGGCCAGGCCAGCGTGCCGGAGAAGGTGCCCGCCTCGGCGTCTTCCCCGGCCAGAGCATGGGTCCGGTATTCGACGGCGTAGTGCAGCAGGGCCTCGGGCGTGAGCCCGTCCAGGTCGATCCCGAAGACCGTCAGCGCATAGCAGACGTCGGACTTCGCCCGGCCACGGCGGGCAGAGCCGACGGGCATCTGATCGACCCGCTCGCAGAACTCCTTCAGCCACGGATCATTCGCGATGCTGCGGAACCACGGGGTGTAGCGGGTCAAGGTGTTGGAGCGCAGGCCCAGCAGCGTGGGGCGGATCAACCGCATGGCGAAGCAACGGCCCGCCGCCGCGCTCAGTCGGCGACTCGGGGCACGGTCGTCCCCAGCGACCCGGCCGACGGGAATGCCCGCGTCGTGACCGGTTGCTTCCCAGCGCTCCTGCCAGGTATCTCCGGGAAATCCGGCCAGGTGGCCGAGGAACTCCTGCATTTCCTGACGTGCTCGCCACGTCTTGGACCCGGCAGGCAGGAAGTGCCCGACGACCACTTCGGTGATCTCCTCCACCGAGGCCGTCGCGAAGTCACCAAGGGAGCGAGGCGGCCGAATTGGCCGTGGCGGAGGGGCGGGAATGATGGCATTAGGTTCGAAGTTTCCGGTCGACACCCGGCCTTCGGCGCTCTCATGGCGGCGGACCCGGTTGGTCGTCGGGCCTTGAAGCCGCAGGCTGTCGCCGACTTTAGCGCCCGGCACCGAACACCGCCTCGATGTCGCTCGCCTCGTATCGCTGCGGCCACGTGGCCGGCTGGACCGGCCGTGCGTAGTGCTCTGCGAGCTTGTCCACCAGGTCGTCCAGTCCGACCACGGTGTAAAGGGCCGTGGGGCTGATATGGGCATGTCGCAGGATCGTCTGCGCCTCCACCAGCGTCAGCTCCGGGTCGCGGGCGAGTCGGGTCGCGGCGGTGTGCCGCAGGTCGTGCAGCGTCCAGTTCGCCCCGATCGCTTCGTCCGCGCGCTGGATGATGCGGCGGGCCGCCCAGTAGGTCAGCGGTCTCGGCTGGCCGCGGCGGGTGCGCCAGAGTGGCATGCCGTCGGGTAGGAGCCCGGCCTCCTCCAGGTAGGCGGCGAGGTGGGCGAGGGCCTCGGGCGATACCGGAACCGGTTGTCGGGCCCGGCTGCCTTTGGAGATCACCCACAGCTGGCCCTTGGTCCAGTCGACGTCTCCGAGTTCAACCCCGAGTAGTTCGGAGGCTCGGGCGCCAGACGAGACGTAGCAGGACAGCAATGCCGGTCCCGTGCGCACTTCATCTGCGTGAACAGTTCGTCCCACTGGTGATCGGGCAGTGCCCGCGGTTGCCGGGCAGGCACCTTCGGCCGCAGCCGACCGCGCCGGTATGCGGCGCGAGCCTCGATCGGCGACAGGTGCGCGAGCGCAGCACGGCGTGCCCTGTTCTCAGGCACCGGGTTCACCACCGGACCCCGGCCGAAGTGCAGGTGAAAGACGTAGAACCCATGAACTGCCGAAAGGTTGTGAGCGATGGTCGCCGGCGCGTACCCGGCCCGAAGCGTCGTCTTGCCAGTCTTCGGGTTCACCGTCCCGGCCCGGTGGCCACCTGCCCGGCGCTGGCGCTGCGGGTTGCGGGTTGCGAGTTGCGAGTTGCGAGTTGCGGGTTGCGGGTTGCGGGTTGCGGGTTGCGAGCCGAACGGAGCCAGCCCACCAACGCGGCGGTCTCCGCCTCGGTGGCCTGCTCCCAGCCCACATCCAGTGCCCAGAGCACTCGGTACCAGCGCAGCAGGTCAAAGCCGTAGCTGCGACATGTCAGCGGGCTGACATCGCCCAGCATCCGGTCCCGAAGGTAACTGCTGACCGGCTCGATCTCCCGACCAGCAGCATCCACCACCCGCCACGGCAACGAAGGCGACTCGCCTTCTACCACCGCCCCCCATCCGGGGCATCCGTACCCGGCCGTCAATCAGATCTCGATGAATCGAAGGAGCTTCATACACCCCCGCATGCTCTTGAACCAAGGTCACGGAGTCGAGCCGTGGCCTGAGCTAGTGCAGTCAACTGACCAGGCGTTCCAGCAGCGTTGAAGGGTGCGCCAGGGGCCAAGCCGGGCTCGGATCGCGCGGATTGTCTTGGGCCGGCTGGGCAGCTGGGGCTGGTGGGACACGGGTGTGCCCCCCTCTTGTGGACGGTCACGTAATTCCCCAAGGGCTGTGGTCACGTAATTCTCCAGGTCCTGGCTGTGTGAGGGGCTACGTTGGTGAGCGTGACGACGCAGGGGCGGGTGTATCGGTATGTGGGTCCGGTTGAGTTGAAGGAGCTCGTCCGGGCGGGTGGTGAGGGTCGGAGCATGCGATCGTCGGCGGACTTCGTCGAGTGGGCCTCCGCACTGACCCCGGATGAGTTGGCCGAGCCGTTCACGTTCGTCGTCGATGCCGGCGGGGTGCTGCGACTGGCTCCGCGCCGCAGCGAGCACGTGGTGTGTGCCGGCGGCGAAGAGGTCCTGAGCGCCGGTGAGATGAGCTTCCGTGAGGAGTCCGAGCGGTGGGTGGTCGAGGAGGTCAGTAACCAGTCGACCGGCTACTGCCCGGACGTCATCTCATGGCCGGCCGTGGCCGAGGCCCTGGACCGGATCGGGATCGCGCGTCCGTCCAGCTTCACGCACGAGGTGGCCTTCCGCCGCTGCGGCTTCTGCCGGGAGCTCAACCTCGTGCGGGAGGAGGACTTCGTCTGCGTCTTCTGCGGCGAGGGCCTGCCCCGGGAGTGGAACGTTTCCGAGCTGGATCGCTAGGTGGCCGGGGGCTTGTCGTCGGGGTTCTTGGGACGCTTGTTCGGCCGGTAACTGGGGCCGTTCATGATCACCTGGTGGCTGGTGTTGATCACCCGGTCCAGCAGTGACTCGGCGACGACGGGGTTAGGGAAGAGCGGATACCAATCGCTGGGCGCCCGGTTGCTGGTGATGATCAGCGAGCGCGCGGGCAACGTCGAGGAGCCGGTACGCCTGGGCGCGGGTGGGGTCGGATTCCGCCCGGCAGTAGGAGTCCCAGCTGCTGTGTCCCAGGAGGAGCTAGACGCGGGCGGCGTGCGCATCGCGGACCCGGGCGGCGAGCACAGCCACGGAGTGCCGAACGTCGTCCATCGCCTCGCGCAACCCGGCCGTCATCTCCCGGGCGCGGTCCGCGGTCAGCGGCGGGCGCGCCGGTTCGGCGCGGGGTCCTGGCCCTCGTCGTGCTCGCCCACGACTCCATCGTCCTCCGGACGGCCGGGCCCGGCCAGGACGTAAGTGACCTCTGACAAGTGATCTTGATCGTTTGTCAGGTGAGTTTGACTTGCCCTGTCTCTCTGTCCGTGGACAGTTTCGGAGGACTCCGCGCAGGTAGGCCGACGTCTTCAGGCTCAAACGGCTCCTGCGAGGATGCAGCCATGGATGATGCAGATCTCCTCGAAGTGCTCCTCCTTTCCCTGGCCAGCGGGGAGAGTGTGTACTCGCGCTGGTGCTGGAGTTCGGGAGCTGATCTTGCGCACCATGTCCACGAGCTCGCGAAGACCGCCGAAGCTGACTGGGCTCATGAGGCGGTAGTGGGCGCCACTGGACCAACGGCTCTCAAGGAGATCGAGGCGGCCCTTCGTCCGGTCACGCGTGACACCGCAGCCGAGTTGATGGTCAACCTTTCCACCGACAGCCTGGTGTTCCCGGGGCATCCGCGGCGCGACGTCGCCCACGCAAGACGGGCTGCGACGAAGGCGATCTCGATTTTAGGCCCGGGGTCGGAGTGGTTCTCCAACATCGACGGTCTCTGGGAGAGCGGACGCGCATGGAATCCGGTCACCAGGCACACCTTCGACGGCGTAGTCGCCGGCCGGGGAGCCGGATTCGTTATCGCGCTCTTGCAGGTCGGCGAGGACTGAGAGCCTTGCTGGACCACGTGAAGGCCCCGAGACACCCGGACTCGTCCGGGAGAAGGCATAATCGCCCGACTCAAGCGGATTCGTCCTCGACTGCGTCAGGGTTCTCATAGAGGGCCAGCTCAGCCTGTTGCGCGCGGACGTTCCTGCCGTGGCAGCGAGGTGAGCAAGCGCTGCGGGGGCTGATCGCGGGCCGGATGAACTGGGCTCCGCAACCGGGGCAGGGCAGGACCTGTTTCTGGTCCGGGAGGATGCCGCTGCTGGAGGGCGCGCTCTTCAGGAGGTCGTCTCTGCGTCGGCATCGGGCCGAGCACCACCAGGGAGCCGGGCCGGCCTCGACGTTCGGTCTGGGTGGGCGGCTGCAGTACTGGCAGAGCAGGAGGTCGGGCGGTGTTGGTGGTGTGCGTTCGAGGACGTCCTGGAGTTCGACGGGGTCTCGTCCGGTCGCGGCGGCGAGTCGGGGCCAGCTGAGGGCGCCGGCCGTCATGGGACGGTCGCAGAGGTAGACGCGCAGGTAGAAGGGCTTGAGGTAGTTGGCCTGCGCGGGGCGTGCGACGAAGGTCTCGGCGCCTTCGCAGGGGCGGGGGAAGACCTGGATCGGCAGTACCACGACCGGACGGTCCAGTCCTTGCGCCGGTGGGTTCACCGGGTGGCTCTTCTGAACTGGGGAGCCTGGGTGCTGGCGGTGACGTCCAGGGGATGGCTTCGAGTTCGACTTGGGTGATCTTCTCGGTGCCGGTGAGGATGGCGTCGATCGCGGCTCCGCGGATCTGGTGGGAGAGGGCGCCGATCATGCCGCCGGTGCGGTCGTGGAGGTAGCGGTCCAGTGCGGCAAGGGTTCCCGGCTTGTGGTGGTGCAGCAGCAGGGTGTCCTCCATCGTCTTGACCAGGCCCTTCCACTCGTCGTTGTAGGGGAAGGGGCGGGTGGGGATGAGGGTGAGGCGTCCGGCGATCTGTGCGCCGCGAGTGCCCGAGAGGATCGAGCTGTGCTCGATGTCGATGCCGGCGTAGATGAACGTGGCGGGGATGTGCTCAGAGAAGTACTTCAGGGTGTCGGAGACCTCGGCGCCCTGGCGGGTGGTCAGAGAGATGTTGTGGACCTCGTCGACGATCACAAAACCGGTGCGGGCCGTGGTGCAGACACCGACGACGGCCTCGATGATGTCGGTTCGCCCACCTCCGCCGCCGCTACGCGAACCTGCCGACCCACCTTTGCAGGTGATGGCTGCGGTGCACTGGGCCGATGACCTGCGGCTCGCAGAAATCAGCTGGCGGCTGGCCACCGGTTCCGTGCAGATTGACCTTGCCAATTCGGCGAGAGGGTGGGGAACGGATGGCGTTGGGCAGGCCGCAGACGGACGGCAACGAAGATGCGGGGGACGACGTCCACAGACGCTGGTTGCAGCAGATCAGTCGCTCCACGGGGACCCCCGGCCACCGGGATGAATGGTTCGACGAGCAATGCGGCGGATGCCGGTTCTGGATCCCGCTGAGCGGAGATCTGGGCCTGGACTGGGGAGCCTGCACCCACGCCGCCTCTCGGTTCGACGGGCGCGTACGTTTTGAGCACGACGGTTGCGAACACTTCTCCGTCCGTGACGATGGCACCTTCGGCTGAAAGTGCCCGCTGGAGGCCGTCCCGATCCTGTCACCGGGATGATCTCCGGCTACGAAAATCTTGCCAGAGCCACGTTCACGTGTACGCCGACACCATCGTTCAGGCCGTCCACGCGCTGCTGACCTGCAGCTATTCAGGATGAAGACAGCTCGGTACCTGTAGCTTAGACATTCTCTGCTGTCGCCCGTGGGTGGGGCAGGAGGATTATCGCCTGCGTCGCGGTACAGGCCACGTTGCCTGTCCGGGGTGCCAGTGGCGGAGCCATCCAATGAATTTGCGGTGCGTGATCTACCGACCTCCACCCAGCCGCCTGCATCCGCCTCGCACCCGACGACGGAAGTCAGGAGTGTTGGCGTCGAGACCGGCGCCTCTCGGGTCGCCACTGGCCATCCTGGACAGGCTCAGAGAGATGGGATGCCTCCATGAACGCCCACATCCTTGGTACCGCGGAGACTGCGGCCGGCGTCTGGCAGTCCGGACTCGCCCAGGTACTCGGCGGTCTGATCGTGGTCGCCGTCCTCATCGGTGCCTTTGTGTTCGGTGTAAGAGTCAGGAACAAGGAACTCCCGCCCCCGGACCCCGAGTCGCAGCCACATCGGCCCGACACGGGACAGCTGCCGGGCGAGGTCTCCGAGTACCGCAAGCCCTCCGAGATGCCGCACACCGATGGTGAGCACCGCCTGATGCCGTACAACCTGAAGAGCTCCGGTGAGCCTGACACCGAACCGCCGAGTGAGGAGAAGCGTAAATGGCGCGGGATCTCAAGCGGTGGTTTCGGTAGCGGCGGCACCGGTCATGGTGACTGAACCCGACGAGCGACTCACCTGAAAGGGAGTTCCTCCATGGTCGTGGCAGGTAAGGAATGCGCCGACGTCGTCGTCATCGGGGCTGGTGCGGCTGGCCTTGCCTGTGCGGCGGACCTCGCCGCCTGTGGGCTCGCCGTCCGCCTCCTTGAGGCTGACGAAGCGCCCGGAGGGCGGATGCGCACCGATCGCGTCGCGGGTTTCACGGTCGACCGCGGATTTCAGGTCTTCAACACGTCGTACCCGCAGGTCAAGCATCGACTTGACCTGCGCCGGCTCCGGCTCCGGCGCTTTAACCCCGCCGTTCTCGTGTCCACCACGCGCGGGATGCGGCGCTACACCGATCCCACCCGTGATCTGCGTGGCAGCGGAGATCTACTGTCCGGCCGGGCGGCCTCACCCAGAGACTTGCTCGCCGTGGGAGCGCTGTCGGCTCGCGACATGCTGGAGCCCGCTGCCCTGCTGCGCGCCCGTCCCGACACCACGACCCACATCGCTCTTACGGAAGCCGGGGTGTCTCAGGATCTGATCGAGACCTTCTTCCGCCCTTTCCTCTCCGGTGTCTTCCTGGAAGAAGAACTGGACACCTCATCCCGTGTCTTCCACCTCGTTTGGCGTACCTTCCTGCGAGGCACTCTCTGCCTTCCCGCTGATGGCATCCAAGCCGTGCCCGCCCAACTTGCCTCCCAACTGCCCTACGGGGTGCTGTCGACCGAAGCGAGGGTCGACCGCCTCACTGACGATGGGGTGCAGTTCGCTGACGGTGCCGAGATCCACGCCCGGGCGGTGGTCGTAGCAACCGGGGCTCGTGCTGCGGCTCACCTCGTGACAGGCCTTCACGTTTCTACCGGTCGTACCGTGAGCACTATCTACCACGCTGCCGAACGCTCACCGCTGGCCGAGCCAACCCTTGTCGTTGATGCTGGCCGCCGCTTCTTGAACACCTGCGTCCTCACCGAGGTCCATCCTGGTTTCGCGACGGATGGCCGGGCCTTGGTGTCGACTTCCGTGCTCGGAGAGCTCTCTCCAGAACGAGACGACCGAATTCGAGAGGCTCTTGCCGAGGTGTATGGAGTGGACACCAAGTCCTGGGAAACCATCCATCAGATCACTGTGCCCGATGCCCTGCCGGCAATGCCCCCTCCGTATCCGTTGACTCGTACGACCCGTCTGAGTGCTGGCCGGTATGTATGCGGCGACCACCGGGCGACGGGGTCCCTGCAAGGGGCCCTCGCCTCCGGTGCCCGCGCCGCCCGGGAGGTCCTGGCTGATCTTGAGCATGGGCGCACCCGGACGGGATCGCGGAGCTGGTGAGCTGCCCGGCTCGCTTGTCCACTCATGGTGGGGCTGCGCCACGGGCGCGTTCCTGGCGAACAAGATCTGGAAGGTCGACGAGTCGATCGAGTCCGCGCACCTGAGCCGAGGTGCGAGCGTGGCGCCCGAGGAGGCGCCGATGACGATCCATGAAGGCCCGGTATCCGGCGCTGAAGGGACATGCGTCCGGTCCAACGCGCCGGTCGGGGCGATAGCGACAAGACCCGCACAAGTCGCCCATGCGGTCGATATGGGCGCCTCCTGATGTGTTTCGCCTCTGCAGCAGAGCACTACGCCCGCTTCCGCCCCTGGTACCCCGACGAGTTCTTCGCGCTTCTGACCGAGCGCTTCGGCCTCGACGGCACCCAGACGGCCATGGACCTGGGCTGCGGCCCGGGGATCTCCGCCCTGCCGCTGGGACCCCACGTCGCCCGCCTCTACGCCATCGACCCCGAACCCGGCATGCTCGCCGCCGGAGCCCGTCTTGCCATCGAGCGGAACATCACGAACATCGAGTGGGTCAACGGCGACTCCACCCAGATCACCACCCTGGGCCTGCCCCCGATCGATCTGTGCGTCATGGCCAAGTCGTTCCACTGGTTCGACCGACCCCGCGTCCTGGCCGACCTCGACTGCCTCATCACCCCCGGCGGCGGCATCGTCATCGCCTCCGCCGGCCCGCCCGGCACCACGCCCCTGCCCGCCTGGGCGCCCGTCATCGCTCAGGTCCGCACCACCTACCTCGGGCCCGTACGCCGCGCAGGCACCGGCACCTACCCCGAACCCGAAGACCGCTTCACCGACACCCTGTGGCATTAACAGCCTGAACTGGCCCCACTTTTCCGGTTCCGGGTGGCCCCGTGTGGCCATGCAGAGAGTCAGTGTTCCTGCTTGAGGCGGCCCCGGGTTCCGGTTTCGCGCGGCCCCAGCCGACCCTGATCAACCGAGAATCAGGAGTCGACCTCTGAGTCACGCGCCCATCCCTCGCGTGGCCGCAGCTTCGCCAGGATCTGTCGGGCTTCGCTGCGGACCCCGGCGTCGGGGTCCGTTGCCAGCTCTCGGTACTGCTTGATCAGCCGGTCCGCACCTTCGGTCGTCATCCATTCGGGGTTGCAGTCCAGGGCAGCACCGAGATGGTCCACCGCGTCGTAGTTGCCCGCCTGGCTGTAGGCCAGCAGGACATAGCGCAGGCCGATGGTGTCTTTGCGTTCGAGCAATGCCTCGGCTGTTTCCTGGATGACCCAGGTGTCCTGGGCGTCCAGGAGAAGACGGTGGATGACGTCCGCCACTTCCTCGATCTTGTCCGAACCCGCGAGCTGCCGCCCAGCCGCCCCGCGGACAGACCATGCCGGCGAGTCGGCATCCTGAATCGCGGTGCTCAGTTCTTGATCATCGAGGGGTGCCATGCCCCCCAGCCTGCCACGAAATGTGTCGATGCCCAGGAGATTATGGCTAAGGGCTGTCCCGTAACTGGGCAGTGCCTCCTTGCCGATTTCGGATCGGGCCGTGTCGGTGGCTGGTGACAGGATCGAGGGGTGCTGATCAAGGGATACGACGTCGGCCCGTTGGTGGCGGGCGAGTCACTGCTGGCCCGCCCGGGCTTCTGGTCGAACTACCTTCTGGCAATGTGCAGCAACGGTGGGTGTGCTGAGCGGCCGGTTCCGGAGTGGTTCGGTGAGGACGGCGCCGATGTCGATGCCCTGTCCGAGGTCCTCTTCGATTCCGAACGCTGGCCAGCGTTCAGGGTGCCGGCAGAAAACGGCCCCGGAGCCGTGGTGGTCTACCGCAACCTGGATGGCGACTGTGGCACCGACTACCTCCTCACCCATCCAGGCAGAAGCTGTGTCGAGCAGATCGCCAGCTGGGACGGAGACTTCTCGGGCACGGGGCTGACATGGCGCGAACTGATCCGGATCACTGACAGCCCGTCCCTTTCGGCCGAAGGCATCCAGGACACAGCCATCCGCTTCCTGCTGCTGCTTCCCCTCCTCACCGACCCGGACGTGCCGGAAGCAGCATCGGCAAGGCTCATCGCCGCCCTGGTCGTAGTCGGCGCGCCGCAAGACACCGCTTCCATCACGGCAGAGCACCTGCTGGCCCACCTCACGAAGAGATCCGGACACGACCTCATGTGGGCGTCTCCGCTGAGCGGCAGCTGAGAGGCGGGTCGGTTGCCAGTCACCCCCAGGTCGTCATCGACGCCGACACCCGTCTGGTCGTGGTGGTCGGCCGGCCGCTCGCCGGGAACCGCGACGACTGCAAGGCGTAGGAGGAGTCCGGTGCCAAGGCCGCCGTCGGCAAGACCCTCACGATCGCCGACGGCGGCTACCCGGGCACCGGACTGGTCATCCCACACCGCCGCGAACGCGGCCAGAGCGAACTCCCGGCCTGGAAAGAGGACCACAACAAGTCTCACAAGCAGGTCCGTGCCCGCGTCGAGCACGTTTTCGCCCGCATGAAGACCTGGAAGATCCTCCGCGACTGCCGCCTCAAAGACGAAGGCGTCCACCACGCCATGCTCGGCATCGCCCGGATGCACAACCTCGCCCTCGCCGGATAGGCAAGCGGGCCGCATGGCGGCCCACTCCCACGGCGGCCCGGAGATCATTTACGGGACAGCCCTTAGCCGGCGAGCTGGGCCTGGAAGACGGCGTGGTTGAAGTACGCCTTGGCGTCCTGGATGAGGCCGTCCTCGGCCAGTTCGTAGATGTTGATGCCGGACCAGTTGACCGGCTTGCCGCTCAGGGCGACGGCGGCGCCGCGCCAGGAGACGGCAACCCGGCTGCCGACCGTGTGTGCTTCGAGGGGGGTCAGGCCGAGGAAGGGCTGGAAGTTGGGCAGCACGGAGGCGATGAAGTCGTGGATGGCAGCGCGGCCGATGATCGGCGGTGTGCCGACCGGATCGTGGAAGGCTCCGTCCTCGGCGAACGCCGCGGCCCAGGCGGTGGCGTCGCCGTTCTGCGAGGCACGGAAGAACTGCGCTACCGCCGAGGGCATGGCCGGGAATGACATGGAAGATCCTTCGGGTCGGAGGTGGGGAGCACAGTGGTTCGAGGCGGTTGGAGGGGCCCGTACCGCGGGACGGTCGCCTCTCACCGGGCGAGCGTCCCGGACCGGGGCTCGGTACCGGCCTGCCGCGCGGGCGCGCCGGTGAGGCAGACGACGAGCGCGAGGAGAGCCAGAACTGCCATCAGGGCGCACACGCCCAGCCAGCCTGTCTGGGCGTAGGCGCGGATCCCGAGCCAGGAGCCGGCGCTGCCGCCGAGGAACGAGCAGGTCATGTAGGCGGTGTTCAGTCGGCTGCGGGCCTCGGGCCGCAGGGCGAAGATGCGGGCCTGGTTGGCGACCTGGCTGCACTGCACCGCGATGTCGAGCAGCAGCAGCCCGACTGCCAGGGCCGCCAGCCCGACCCAGGAACCGGCCGCGCCCAAGGTCAGGACCGCGGCTGCGGCGAAGGTGCCCAGGATGCACCACAGGCTCACTCGGTCCGCGCCGTGCCGGTCCACCCACCGCCCGGCCACCGGGGCGCAGACCATACTGGCCGCGCCGATCAGCGCCAGCACACCCACCGCCCGTGAATCCAGGCCGTAGCGGGATCCGGTGACCAGCAGGGCGAGCACGGTCCAGGCGGCGCTGAATCCGCCGAAGAGGGTGGCCTGGAAGAGGGCGGAGCGCCGTAGGCCCGGTTCGGTGCGCAGCATCCGCGCGCTGGCCGCGAGCAGGGCGGTGTAGCGATCCCGCGTGGCCGGGGCGGTATTGGGCAGGGCGACATGGAGCACGAGGGCCAGCAGGACGGTGAGCGCCGCCGCGACCAGATACGGTGCGCGCCAGCCCAGTTGCTCGCCGAGCGTGCCGCCGAAGGTTCGGGCCAGCAGGATCCCGCCGATCAGCCCGCCTTGCAGAGTTCCGATGACAGCACCACGGCGGTCGTCTGCGACCAGGCCGGCCGCCAGGGGAAGCAGCAGCTGCGGAACCACCGTCGCCACCCCGACCACGGCACTGGCCGCGAGCAGGGCGCCGGTGGCCGGAGCGAGGGCGGCCGCCAGGAGAGCGAGACCCGTCACGGCAAGCAGCACGGTGATCAGCGGTCGGCGGGAAAGACGGTCGCCGAGGGGAACCAAGAAGAAGATCCCGACCGCATAGCCGAGCTGGGTCACCGTCGCCACCGTCGCCGCCGTGCTCGTGGCGACATCGAAACCGTCGGCTATCAGCGGGGTAAGGGCCTGCGGGAAGTAGACATTCGCCACGCTGACCCCGCAGGCCAGCGCCATGACCAGCGGCAGGCGACGGGGCAGGACCGGCACGTGGGCGGTCGACGGATCAGGGAAGGGCATCACAACTCCAAGCGAACGAACTAGATGGTTCGGAATGAGGCAAGAGTCGCAGACGACTCCACGGTCGGTCAAACGAACCAGTTCGTTACCATCGATGTATGGCCTATGACTCGAACGCGACGAAAGAGCGGATCCTCGCGGCAGCAGCCGCAGAGTTCGCCCAGCACGGTGTGGCCGGTGCCCGCGTAGACCGCATCGCCGCCCAGGCCAGGGCCAACAAGCGGGCCATCTACGACTACTTCGGCGACAAGAACAAACTCTTCGCCGCCGTGCTGGAACGCCTCATGGCCGACCTCGCCCAGGCCGTCCCGCCCGGGAACGAAGATCTCCCCGAATACGCCGAGCGGCTCTTCGACTACCACCGCACCCACCCGGAAGCCCTGCGCCTGCTCATGTGGGAAGCCCTCGAACTCGGCGACCAGCCCGTCCCCGGGGAAGAAGCCCGCACCCAGCACTACGACGACAAGATCCGCGCCACCCAGTCCGCCGACTCGGACGACGCGGCCCGCAACCGTCTGTTCCTCACCCTCGGCCTGGTCGGCTGGAGCCTGGCCATGCCCCAGCTCCGCCGCATGATCCTCGGGCCCGACCACACCCTCGACCAGCTCCGGTCCGCAATCACCGCAGCAGTCCGCACCCTGCCCGGATACGACGAAACCGCTCCGCGACCTTGACGCCGCACCGCCCTCCGCTTGACGTGTACCGAACCAAGGCGCCCGGGCCTATCACCAACCATTGCCAACTCGACATCCCCGCCCTCACGACGGTGCTACCCGTGCTGTCCGGCGCCTGGCTTTGTACGCGAGAACGAGGTTCTGGCACAGATCTCGGGGAGCCGTCGCGGAGCGTTACCTCGATGTTCGATCGCGAGGAGTCCGGCTCGTACGGGGCGGTCGAGGTGGTGGCGAGAGGCCGCACGGCCGGGGCGGCGTTCGCCGAGTACGGGCGGATCGCCAAGACCGAGCACCTGCCGCGAGTGGTCGACCCGGTCGACGACACCTACCGCCGTCAGATGAACCGGCAGCCCACCGTGTAGGAGTCCCGCCACAAGCCGGCGAGGGACGTGTGCCACGGCAAGCGCGGCACCATCCACCAGGCGTACCGCGATGGCATGGAGGACCAGCTCGGCGCGCTCGGCCTGGCCCTCAACGCCATCGTGCCCTGGACCACGAAGTACACCGACGCCGCCGGCGCCCTGCGCCCACTGCGCGACCCGGACGCGCCGGAGCTGGACGAGGACGACGACGGGGGGCCAGCCGGACCAGTCGTGGCCGACCAGCGCGGTGATGAGCTTGCGGGCCCTCGCCCTGGTCAGCCGCTTCGCGGCCGTCGCGCACCGCTGCCGGGGAGCGCGCGGGGCGATGTCACCGCCCTTGATCACCTTGGCGAACTCGGCGTCGAACCGCTCCTTGCCGACCTCGACCTCCTTGGCGAACGTGGTCAGGTACTTCACCTGCGTGGCGATCGTTTGCTCCGTCTTGCGGTGAACCAGGTGTTCTGCCCGGGAGGTTGTGGACGGGCGAGCCAGGTCCCGGCTGAGGAAGCTTGAAGGGGTGTGACCCGGATACGCCGGAAACCCGCCAGAACTTGATCTTGGCCTGCTGGGTGCCTGACGCTGTCGGGGATCTTGGCGATGCCGGTCGGCCATGCCCTCGACATCCCAGTCTCCAAGATCCCCGACCTCGTCACCCGCGATCAGCTCTGCGTCTCCTCGCGGCGTCCCGTAGCGGCCGCATCGGGTATGACGAGCAGCTTGCCGGTGGTACGCCGAGCCTCCAGATCGCTGTGGGCCTGGGCGGCCTCGGACAAGGCGTAGCGGCCCGTCACGGTGACCTCAAGCGCCTTGGAGCGCACCCACTCGAACACATCGGCGGCCCGTCGGAGCAGTTCGGACCGATCGGCGATGAAGTCCCCGAGGCTGGGCCGGATCAGGGTCAGCGAACCGCCGTGGGCAAGCCGGATCGGATCGAACGGCGGTACGGCACCACTTGCCGCGCCGAAGAGCACGAGATGGCCGCGGGGTCGCAGGCTGGCGAGGCTCGCATCGAAGGTGTGCGCGCCGACACCGTCGAAGACGACCGGCAGTCCCTGACCGCCGTTGAGCCGCCTCACCTCGGCCGCGAGATCGTCGACCGCGGAGGAAAGGATCACCTCGGCGGCCCCGGCGCGCTTCGCGAGCTCGGCCTTCGCCGTGGTCGACGTCGTGCCGATCACCCTGCCACCGAGATGGGTGATGAGCTGGGTCAGAAGCAGCCCCATGCCACCGGCGGCCGCATGCACGAGCACCGTGTCGCCCGCCTGGACCGGGTAGGCGTCCTTGACGAGGTAGTGCGCGGTCATGCCTTGGAGGAGCACGGCGGCGGCTGTCTCGAAGCCGATGTCGTCGGGCAGCGGCACCAACCGGGAGGAGTCCACGACGGCCCGCTCGGCATACGTGCCGGGAATCTCCACCCAACCGACCCGGTCCCCGACCGCGACGTCAGCGACGCCGGGTCCGACTTCGACGACCGTACCGGCGCCCTCAGCGCCCGGGGTGAAGGGCAGCGGGAGGCTGTACCGGCCTTCGCGGTGGTAGACGTCGAGGAAGTTGACTCCGGATACGGCGACCTCCACGACCGCCTCGCCCGGACCCGGCCGCGGCTGGTCCACCTCGGCCTCCCGCAGCACCTCGGGACCGCCCACTTCGTACACCTGTATCGCTCGCATGGCCCTCCAATAACGGCTCATCCCCCACCAACCCCGTTGATGGCGATCCGATTCCCGGCAAGCAGACCAGCACGCCGCCTCCGCCGAGAGCGGAGACGCCTGCTCAGCACTCGGGTCCGGGACAGGAGACCGAGGCCGTCAAGGGTCGACGAATGCACCACCCGCCGCTTCCGCACCGCCGTACGGCCACCCACCATCAACGGGTTGCGGACGACCGTCTTGTTCGGACCTCGGGCCCGTCTTGTTCGGACCTCGGGCCCGGCAGCTTTCCGCACGATGGTGGACACCCGGATCGCGGACCTCCGGCTCGTCCTGGACCGGCTCAGCTACCTTCCGCTCGCCCGGGTCATGGACTCCCGCCGGGTCGGGTTGTACGGGTGCTCCGCAGGAGCCACGGCGGCGGTGGACGCGGCCCGTGACGACCGTCGGGGCGGCGCGGTGGCGAACCTGGAGGGCTATCTCGACCTGCCCTCGACGCCGGTCGGCCTCGACCAGCCGCTGCTGCTGTTCCGCACCGACGGATTCGACGGCGCCGCCCGAATCGAGTCGTCCTGGGCGGGCCTTCCCGGCCACCGCGTGCTGCTCCCCGACGCGAACCACTGGGCGTTCACCGACTACGGCTCGCTCGTCCCTCGACTCCAGACTTCCGGTCTCGTGACAGCGACGGCGCGGACCGCGCTCGTCAGTACCGGCGACCCTGCGGTGACACTCGCTGAGGTACGGCGCCGGGTGGGGACCTTCTTCGCCCGTCATCTGTCGTAACGGGACTACGAGGCGGCGGCGAGCCGCCCGCTCCAACCACAGGTGCGTCGGTCGCCCGTCGGCAAACGATGGCGAGCTCAAGCGGTCAGCGCATCACCGCAATCCGGGGGTTCACGGCGCCGCGAATCCCATCAGATCCGATGGTGACTGCTGACAGGGTTTGACGACAGACAGGGCCCGATCCTCCGTGCGGAAGGGGCCCCTCGGTGGTGAACCTGGTCTACAAGCGGGTCTCGACCGACCAGCAGTCCACCGTCCGGCAGAACCTCGTCCTGGACGAGGCCGCGATCGAGGACCCGGTCGTCTTCGAGGAGGACCCGGGAACCTCCAGCCGCCTCCACCCCCTCCAGCGCCCCAAGTTCCGCGAGCCGCTGACTTACGCGCGGCCGGGCGACACCCTGCACATCTCCGAGATGTTCCACCTCGTACGCGGCACCGGCCGCATCCTCGACGTGCTCGATGTCCTCCACCGCGACCAGGTGGCGCTGCGCATCCACGACGGCGCGTTCTCCGCGATGGACCTCACCGCCCGCCACCCGCGCACCGGCGAGCTGCTGTCCACCGTGAAGTTCATGGTGCAGACCCTCGCGGCCGCCGGCGAGCCTCAGCGCGACCTCCAGCGCGAGCTGACGTACGACGGGCTGCGCGCCGCCGAGGCCAAGGGCAGCAAGGGCGGGCGCCGCCGCCCCGCGATTGCGGCCACGAAGACCGACGACGTACGCATCGCATACCTGGAAGGGCGCTCCATCGCCGCCCTCGCCCGCGAGCACAGGGTCAGCCGCGGCGCCATCCGCACGGCCGTCGCCGACCTCCTACCCGACCACCCCGCCGACGAGGAGGACGTGCCCGCCCCGGAGCTGCCGGCCACCCTCGATATGCCGGGCAAGGTCGCCGACTACCTCCGCACCACCGAACTGGAGCCCGCCGAGCGTGCCGCGCTCGACGAGGGGACGTCCGTACGGCGCGGCCAGTGCTACACCCTGCGCGCCAGCGCCGCGCCAGGGGTCCACCGCCAGGACCTTCCCGCGGTCCCGGCCCAGCGCAAGGCCCGCCGCGAGTACGAGAACAGGGTCAGCGCCCTCACACCCTGAACAAGATCGTTCTCACCGATAACCGCTGTACCGATGTTCCCCGAGGCCGGAGACCATCCGCGACAACCTCCCCCCGGCCCAGCAGGCTGGGCCCCTACAAGCCCTACCTGGAGCGATGCTTCACCGAGGAATGCGCCAGCGTCGCCCGACTGCACGGCGAGCTGGTCTCCGAGCCCGCCCCGGTCACCTACGGCATGGTCCGGGCCCACATCGCCATCTTGCGCGGGGCACCGTCCGCCGCATCGCTACGGCAGGTGACCGGACGGCTCACCCGACATCCCACGTCCCTGACCGAGAAGGACCGGGCCGGTCTGAAAGACGTCCTGGCCCGCTGCCCCGAACTGGACACGACGGCCGGACACGTCCACGACTTCGGCGAGATCCTCACCGACCGCCTCGGCTCCACACTCCCCACCTGGATCCGCGCTGTCGGCGCCAGCGGGCTGCCCGGCCTCACCGGCTTCGCGCTGCACCTGCTCCGAGACCCTGATCGTCTGGACGGCGATCTCCCTCAGGACCCGCTGCCGGCCCTGGGGTGCCTCCCCCGACGCGCAAGGGTGCGGCGGCCTGTGAAGCCCGCCGCACCCGCGCCTCAGCGAAGAGGTCCAGCGCATCGATCAGCCGAAGAGGACGACCGTCGCCCGCACCTCCTGTGCGGCGGCGTCGCAGGCTGCCACCATGAGCGCCGGCCGTTCCACGATGTTGCTCCCCTCTCCGAGCGGACGCCTGCACTCGTTCGACATGTCCTTCAGGAACACCTCGTCCGTCTGCGCCTTGGGGCCCCCGATACCGGTGCCGGTGAGACCGATGACGCCGTTGCGGAATCCGTCCTCTCCCAGAAGGTCCCGGAAGTTGCGGTAGCCGAAGTCGTGCCGCATGCAGGCGGGACGGAGATCGAAGCCTGCGCCGCTCTTCAGCTTGTCCTTGATGACGTTGCAGCCGTTGGCGGACCAGTCGAAGCCGTACGGGTCGGGCCTCTTGTTGGCGACGTGGTCCGTGCGCGCCCACTGCCAGGCGTTGAAGCCGGTCCAGCCCTCGGTCATGAGCTCCTGCATTCGCTGCAGCCGCTGCTCCGGCGTGATGGACGTCGCCTCCACCATGCCGGCCAGCTGCTGCCACTGTCCGGGGGCGACGTACCGGGACACCGTGGACCGGTCCGGCGACGCCCCGTAGACCTGATCGACGCCGACCGTGAAGGTGGCGCCAGGGCCGCCGGCTTGGGTCCAGCTGTCCGGCTGGCCCTCGTAACGCTTCAGGTCACCGGTCTCCGGGGCGGTGGCGTAGAGACCCGCGCCGCCGCCGTACAGTTCCGCGACCGGTCCGCCGATTCGGGTCCAGTCGGTGCCCGCGCCCGTCCACTCGCTGACCGAGGAGCGGTCGGGGGCCAGTCCGTACAGATGGTTGCCGCTCACCGCGAAGGTGGCGCCGGGGCCACCGACCTGGGTCCACCGGCCCGGCTCACCGTCGTAGCGGTAGAGGTCACCGGTGTCGGGATTCGTGGCGAACAGCCCGGCCGGTCCGGCGTACAGGTGCCCGGCGGGTCCGCCGATGGTCTGCCAGTCGTCGGCGCCGGTGCCGGTACGCTCGCTGACCGTGGAGCGGTCGGCGGACAGGGCGTACACGGTGTCGTCGCCGACCGCGAACTCCGCGGCCGGGCCGCCTGCGCGGGTCCACTTGTCCGGCTCGCCGTCGTAGCGGTAGAGCTCGCCGCTGTCGGGGTCGGTGGCGAAGAGTCCCGCGCCGCCGGCGTACAGCGCCGTCGCCGGCCCGCCGATCTTCTTCCAGGTGTCACGGAGCTTGTCGGCCTCGTACACCGTCTCGTAGACGGCCGAGCCGTCCTGCGCGAGGGCGAACGCCGACTGGCCCGCGGACACCAGGCTGCCCACCCGGTCCGGGGCAGCGGACTCGTCCGCCGTGAGGCCGGTCATGGGGCTCGTGGCCGAAGCCGCGGTGGTGGAGATGGCCGGCGCAATGTGGGTGGCACCGCCGAATCCGAGAATCGCCGCGACGGTGAGGGCGGCGGTGGCGGTGCGGAGCGTGTTTCTCATCGGAATTCCTCTCATAGGACGTCCGCAGACGTGCAACCGGCTTGTGGAAGGCGGTCACGGGTCGTCGTCTCGAGGGACGTGGTCAGCGGATGACGGGGAGGGGGAGGGGGGAGGGGACTCGAAAGGCCCACGTGGGAGCCGTGGTCGTCCCCTGCCGCCCCTCACCCGTCGTGCGGGCCTGCCAGGCCGTCAGCCGGTCTTGTTGATCTCATGTCCGCCCCGTGTCGGCATGTGATCGAGGCAGGCCGATGCGTGACCGGTCCGGATGCCTACCAGGTGGGGCCGGAGCGCGGCTGCTCCGCGCGCCGGCGGGCTTCCTCCTCGGCGATACGGGCCTGGTACTCGGCCTCCTGTCGGGCCTGGAACTCGGCGTGCTCGCGCTCGGCGCGCTGTCGGCACTCCTCCATGAAGCGGATCTCGTCGTCGCTCGAGGGCATGAGGGTTTCTCCTGTCTGAGGTTCTCGCGGTGGATTCCGGACGGTCCAAGGCCGCCTGTCCAAGGGGCGCGGCCGACTCGGGCGGAGCCGGCCGAGGCTCGACGACCTCGCCCCGCACCACGAGTTTTCGCTGCTGGGAGGTTGTTGCGCAGCCCGGTTCCGACGACGAAACAATCCCGCCCTGGCGCCGCCGCGCGACGCGAAACCCTCTTGTCGACCGAGCGCCGGAAACGGTTGGCTGCATGATCGGCAGGTCAGGGACGGATGATGCCGCTGCGGGATATGGGGTGGGCATGGGGCGTCAGGAGAAACCGCTCGACCCGGGGCAGGGCCCGGTGGCGCGGCTGGCCCATGACCTGCGTGCGCTGCGTCGGGAGGCCGGTGGACCCACCTATGCCGCCATGGCTCGCCGTGCCGGGTACTCGGTGGCGACGCTGTCACGGGCAGCCGCGGGCGAGCAGTTGCCTTCTCTGCCCGTCGTACGGGCCTACGCGACGGCATGCGGCGCCGATCCCGAAGAGTGGGAGGAGCGCTGGCGTGCCGTGTCGCAAGAACTGGCGGCATGTGAGCAAGCGGATGACGCGCCGTCCCCGTATCGGGGTCTGGCACGGTTCGAGCCCGGCGATGAGGACGTCTTCTTCGGCCGGGAAGCACTGAGCGAGGATCTTCTGACCCTGACGAGGGACCACCGGGTGGTCGCCGTACTCGGTCCCTCTGGTAGCGGCAAGTCGTCCTTGCTGCGTGCGGGCCTGATCCCCCGCCTGCGACGAGAAGTCCGGGACGGAGAACGGAACACGGGACCACGTCCGGCAGCGGTTCGCGTTCTCACCCCCGGCGCGCATCCCCTCGATCGTCACCGGTCCGCGTTCGTGCCCGCTGCCGGAGAAGGGCCGACCTGGGTGATCGTCGACCAGTTCGAGGAACTCTTCACCCTGTGCGCCGACCCCGCCGAACGTCTCGCCTTCACGGAAATGCTGCTGACCGCCCGGTCCGCGGAGAGCAGGCTGCATGTCGTGCTCGGCGTCCGCGCCGACTTCTACGCCCGGTGCCTCGAACACCCTGAACTGGCAGTCGTGATGCGTGAGGCGGCACTGCCGGTCGGCCCGATGACCGAGACCGAACTCCGCCAGGTGATCACCAAGCCGGCCGGCCTGCGGGGCACCGTCGTCGAGCGCGCCCTGACCGCCCGTCTGCTGGAAGCTGTCGTCGCGGAGCAGAACGCTCTACCGCTGCTGTCGCACGTACTGCTGGAGACCTGGCGGCGCCGTCAGGGCCGTACCCTCACCCTGGCCGCCTACGAACAGGCCGGTGGGCTGGGAGGATCCATCGCCCAGGCCGCAGAGACCGCGTACGCGCGGCTGGACGACGATCAGCAGGCCACGGCACGCCGTCTGCTCCTCCGCCTGATCACCCCCGGGGAAGGCACTGCGGACACCAAGCGCCCCACCACCCGCGCGGAACTGGAGAGCCTCGGTCCGCAGGCCGCGGACGTCCTCGACCACCTCGGCCGCAGCCGCCTGGTCACCCTCGATCAGGATCGCGTCGATCTGACCCACGAGGCCCTGATCACCGGCTGGCCCCGCCTCGCGGGGTGGATCGAGGAGGACCGGGACCGTCTGCGGCTCCACCGTCGTCTCACCGAGGCTGCCGAGCTCTGGACGTCCCTGGGGCGGGACCGGGGCGCGCTGTTGCGGGGTACCAGGCTGAAGGCCGCCGCCCAGGCGTTCGCCCCCGACAGCGAAGAGGGCACGCTCACCCCCGACGAGCGTGACTTCCTGGCCCGGAGCATGCGGGCACGGCGGTCCCGGATCCGGCTGCGACGCACGACAGCCGGCGCCTTGAGCGTCCTCGTCGTGCTGGCAGTACTGGGGGCGGCGGTCGCCGTCCAGCAAAACCGCGCCGGGAACGAGCAGCGGACGCAGAACACAGCCCGCCGTACCAGCACCGTGGCGGCCAGTCTGCGGACCACCGACCCGGCCTTGGCCGGACGACTCAGCATCGCGGCCTGGCGGCTCGCACAGACACAGGAGACCCGCTCCTCGCTGCTCGCCGCTCTGGGACAGCGCTCCGAGCCGGACTTCACCCCGCAGGTGCGGAACACGGAGACCTCGCACACGTCGCTGAGCGCGGACGGAAAGGTCGTTCGGGTCCAGGAGGGTAAACGCGTCCAGGTATGGGATACGGCCACCCGCACCAGGACGGGCTCCTACACCGTTCCCGGCCTGCTCACGGTGAGCAGCATGGCTGACCCGCGCGACCTCGAACTGTCCGTCTTGTATCCGGGACTGCCCGTATGGAGCCCGGACGGCCGATGGGCGGCAGACCTGGTGCCCCAAGGTCGCCTCACCGTGTGGGACGTGCCGGGCGGCGTACGTCGCACCGTTCCCGTACGGGGGGCGATGGTGGCCAGGGACATCTCCCTGTCCGAGCAGGGGCGGCGGGTCGCCTTCGCGTTGGAGGACCGCGCGGAGGTATGGGCCCCGGGCGGAAAGCATCCGCTGCTCACGCTGCGGGGCGCCCGGATCGGCGACGGGGCCGTCGCGCTGAGCAGGGACGGCAGCCTGGTGGCCCGTTGCGGTACGGGCGTCAGGGTCGAGATCTGGCGGGTTCCCAGCGGCAAGAGGGTGCCCCTCAAGGCGCTCGCCGTTCCCCGGGAAGCAATCCGCCCCACCTGCCAAGCGGGATCTCTGCGCTTCAGCCCGGACGGCAGAACGCTGCTCGCCCTGCGCGAGCAGGGTGCCGAACGCCTCGACATCGTGACCGGGGACACCCTGGACGAGCTGGTTCAGCGTGGCCTCACCGAGGTGTCCTTCAGCCCCGACTCCCGGTTCATCGTCGGCGTCACCAACGACCACCTGCTTCTCTGGCGCAACACCCGCGTCCTGCACGACCGGCAGGATCTGTACGCCGAGCAGGACAGGCCGCTGCTCCTGAATCTGCCCCTGTCCCCGCAGGACAAGCCGTACAACGTACGGATCGACAGCGCCGCCGGCGTTGTCCGCTACATAGGCATGGGCGGGCGCACCGTACGTGCCGTGAACGTACGCGACCTCATCACCGCGCGCTGGGACGACAAGAAGCGCCTTCCTTCTCTGCCCAGCCCCACCAGACACGTCACGGCGGTGCCGAGGACCGCGGACGGCAAGCTCTTCTACGAACTGCGGGACACGGGAACCGGCCGCCTCCTCGGCACCACGCCGGGCGTACGTCACCTCCCCGGCCAGCCTCCCAAGCCCGTTGCGGCGTTCAGCCCGGACGGCAGGTTCCTTGCCTTCACCCCCGCCTCGAACCCCATGGACGACCTTGTGAACGGCCGTGACGTGCCGGTGGTGCCCGCGATACCCGCTCGGCACATTCTGGTCTGGGACGTGGAGAACCGTCGCCCGGCAGCGGAGGTGACCATGCGTCAGGGGCAAGAGCCGTCCGTTCCCCTCGCCGTTCCCCTCGCCGTGGCGAACGCGGGTGGAAAGCCCGTCGTGTACGGCGTCCTCTCCACCCAGGTCTGGGACCTCACGCACGCCAAGCCGCTGACACCTTTCCGGGAAGGGGCATCCGCGACACGGATGGCGCTCCACCCCCGCACGCCGCTGATGGCGCTCAACGACGGGACGGTCCTGGAACTCCCCACGGGCCGGCTGATGCGTGACCGTACGGAACGCGACCTCGGGGACGCCATGGCGTACGACGACAGCGGCGACCTGCTCGCCGTCGCCGACGGCTCCGGACGGATCCTGCTGTACGACGGTGCCATGAGGTCCCCACAGGGCGTACTGGCCGGCGGTGAACCGGACGGCCCGGACGGTACGCCGGTCGCCGTCAGCGCTCTCGCGTTCTCCCCGGACGGCCGCACGCTCGCCGCCGGAACCCGGGCAGGCGGCATCCGGCTGTGGGACATCCCCTCCCGCACCATGATCGGCGCACCTCTGCCCACCAGCGGGGACAGGGTGAGAACCCTCGCGTTCTCCCCGGACGGCGAGTCCCTTCACATCCAGGGAGCCAACACCCGCCCGCGCACCCAACCACTCGCCCCCGAGCGGCTGGCCACCGAGCTGTGCACCCGCTTCGGCTCCCTCTCCCCCACCCAATGGGCGGCCTACATCCCTGATCAGGAGTACCGGGCCACCTGCTGAACCTTCAGCTCCTCGGCCGACCGGTCCAGCTCGGCGAAGGCCCGCTCCGCCTCTTCTTCAGAAAGGTGCTCCTCGGGGCCGTCCGACGAAGTAGACCGTCCTGGTCCCCGGCCCGACCCCGAACGATGACCGGCCGGGCCGGCCTGATCATCAGAGTCTGCCTGCTCGACAATCACGGCACCGCCTACTTCGATGAGCCCACAAAGAACAAAACCGCTTCCTGCCCCTGATGCCCCGTCCCTGAACGCAAACCGACGACCCACCTCTGGGTGCCGATCAGGCGGCACTTCCTGACGTCCCGCCGGTCGGTTCAGCGTCGGCGCGGCCCTGCGGCCGGCCCGAGTGAAGCTTGTCGTGGTCACCGTCGTACAGGTGGCCAAGGGCCTGTTGCTCGTCCCTCGGACGACCGGGACCGGTGGTGAGGAGTCTCGGCCCAGGGGTGGGCGTCAGGCTCGCGAGAGGACGGCGCGCTCGGCGCCCGTCCACCGCGCGTACTCCTGTCGCGCGCAGGCCCACCCGATGTCGGATCCGTCGCCCCAGGCTGAGCGCTCCGGCCGTAGGCCGCCACTGGCGTCGATGCTGTCGGTGTTCACGTCGATCAGAGGTGGCCGTCCAGGAGCTCCCGTACCTCGGCGGTGGTCATGGGTCCCTCGCCGTGCGCCACCGCCTCGCCCTCCTTCAGCAGGACGTACGACGGGGCTCCGGTGACCCCGTACCGCCCGGTCGCGGCCGGACAGCGTGTGATGTCGGCGCGGACGGCCGTCAGGCGGCCCGCGTACTCCTCGGCGATGCCACCCACCACGAGGTCCATCGCCCGGCAGGGATCGAGCGCCTTGGGCCATGTCCCGATGAAGTACGCGAGGACCGGGACGTCGCTCATCCCGAGGATGAAATCGAACTCCGCGTCCTCACGGGGTTGGTGCACCCGCTTCACCATGAAAGCTCCTGACCTCGCGTTCCGTCGTTCCACCCCCATCATCCCCCGCACGCCGCGAACCCGACGCCCAGCCGGTTCCCCTCGGCCGGCCCGGCCCTCAGCGCCCGACCCGTAGGCGTACGGGCGCGACAACCCGCTCGTACAGCGGCAGCGACACCCCGGACGGCCGGCGGTGGCCGACCAGGGCGGGGGCCGGGCGCCGCCGGACAGGCGAGACGCTCGACACACGCCCTACGTCGGCGCATCGCCTGCCGGGTCGTCCTCGTCCCCGGCCTGCCGCTCCGGCCCCACCGGAGCGGTGCGCGGCGAACTCCCCGCGCCAGCCCCCGCGGTGCTCTACGTCGACGGCGACGCCGTCGAATACATCTGGGCGGGCCTCACCGACGAAGCCCTGGGCCAGAAGCCGCCGCCCGGCATAACCCGGCCGGCGTCCTGGCTGCCCGGCCACAGCCTCCCCCGCGCCCAACGCCCCTGGCCACCGTCCGCGTCATCGGCGACCTGGAACGCATCGGCCGGCCCCACCGGCGCCCACATGCGCACCAGCGACGGCACCTGGCGCGCCACCGACACCACCAACAGCCTCTTCCAACTCGCCACCGACGACGGCGCCGTCACCTACCCCGACCTCCTGCTCGTCAACGTCTCCCGCACCTGGGCCGCCGCCCCGCTGGCCGCTTCGGCAAGCACGAGACGCGCTTCGACAGCGGCAGCCAGAGCAAGAACGGTTACGCTCACGCCGCCACCCGGTTCACCCTCATCGCTCAGAGTCCCGACGCCGACGGCGACCTCATCGGAGCCATCGCCGCCGTCCTGACCAACCAGGGCATCACCTCCGGCGTCCGCCAAAGCACCCCCACCCCTCTCCACCTCGCCCGCAGGATGGGCTCCCCCACCCGTACTACCGCCGCACCGCGGAGAGCGCCGAGGACGCCCCCGATGCCGCCGAAAACGAGAACACCGCGCAGGAGGGGACGACCAGCCTGTGCCCCGAGGCGCGGTGACACGGACGAGGAGACGGCCGGGGCGCTACGGGCCGCGATCGGGATCCGGTGTCCCGGGCAGCTCCCGGCCCGCAGGCCGCCGGACGGAGCTGCTGCTCCGCTGGGAGAGAATGCGGCGAATGCGCGTTGCCCCATTGCCCACGGCGCGATCGTCACCGCTTCGGGTAGCGCGTTCGTCGCGGCCGGGGGTGCCTTGCCGGGAAGCACGCACCCCTGTGGCCCGGAGCGGCTATACCGGAGCAGAGTCGACTGCCCTGCCCGCCGTAGGAGAAGGAGTCCACCGTCTCATGACCGATGCCGCGAATGCCCCTCCCACCACCCGCGCCGCCCGCGTGATCACGATCGTCGCCACCCTCTGCGCCTTCTGTGTGACTCCCTACGCCCTCGTCCGCGGCACCATCGGACGCCGCTGACCCGCCGAACCGGAGCCGCGCCGGCCTACGGCTCCTTATCCGGCGCGCCCCACCGGCCGACGGACCCGTCCAAGGCGCGGCGCTGCTGTTCCTCGCGGGCTATCTGCCGCGCGAGGACGTCGCGGTCGACGTACGGGTCGACCGCGGCGAGGGCCAGGCGCTGGAGTTCGTCCGGCTCCAGCTGCCGCTCCTGCTCGGCCTTCAGCAGCCGGGCGCTCTCCGCCCGCAGCCGGGCCGGCTCCTCCGCCGCGCTCACGCCGTCATCACGGCCTTCGGGCGCCGCCTGAGCCTCGTCTTTGCGCACCCACGTCCGCAGCGACTCCGCGGTGATACCGAGATCAGCAGCCATCGACGCATACGTCCGCTTCTCGGCCGCGGCGCGATAGAGCGGGACGGCGTCTCTCCTGAACTCCTCCGGATAAGGAGACTTACGTCCCACCTGGACATCCCTCTCTGGACCATCAAGATCCATTGTCCGGGTGTCCGCTCCAAAGGATCAGCCTCAGGGCTGGCCTGGCCCGACGCGGGGCACGCGGACCCCGTCCAGTAGGGGTTCGAACTGCGGCGCGTCCCCGCGCTGCCGAGGAGGACGAAGTCGGATCATGTTCGCGCAGCGTCTTCAGCAGACCCGGCGTACGCGCGGCGAGCAGGTCGACGATCGTGCTGGTGTATGTGTGAGCGGTGGACTCGCTGATCCCGAAACCGGCAGCGATCTTCACCGGGGTGGTGCGTTCGCGCAGGTGCACCAGTGGTGCCATCGCGGGCTGGGGCGGACGGAGCTTGCGCCGCCGGTCGCCCTCGCGGATGACGATGAGCTTGGTGACCCGCTCCACGAGTGCATGGGGCAGGTCGACTGCGGCGAGATGGATGGCCAACGAGGCCCCCGAGCAGCGTGATGGAGACTTCACACGTCTCGATCAACAGCCCGGGGGCCTCGCTCATTGCACGTGACGGCTCCCTACCCGGGTCTGCCGCACGATCGGTGACCAACTCGAAGGAGCTCGACAAGAACCGAATTGGCCGGGTAGCCCGGTAGCCGGGTAGCCGGGTAAACAGGCATACGAAGCTCCTGGCCGGCGGTGGATCTTGGTCGGGACCCGTCTACGACGCCTGACCAGGGTGGTCAGAGGCGGAAGGGGTTGGCTCCGACACCGGCCAGGAGGTACCAGGCGGTGGCGCCGGTGTGGCGGGAGGCGTAGTAGAGGTCGCCCTGGCCGGTGTCGAGGCCGTCGTCGGAGGCGGCGACGATCGCCCGGCCGTCGTTGTTGGGGGCCGAGGTCTGGGCGTTCTCCAAGGTCTTCTGGAGGACAGCGGCGCTGGCCGCATCGCCGGTCTTGTGGCGGACGTGGTAGGCGGCCAGGAGGTGAGCGGTGCCTTCGAACCAGACCTTGGTGGTGTCCATGGCACCGAAGCTGACGCCCTTGAACAGCTTTTCATTGGTGCCGGGGTCCACCGGGCCGTCCGTGGCGGCCATGCGTCCCGCCGCCCAGTCGACGGTGCGCTCGTAGGCGGGGTCGAGGGTGGCCAGGTAGCTCCAGGTCTGCACGTCCTCGGGCACGGCGTCCTCGTTGGTGGTGACGCCGTCGAGGCCTGTGCCGGTCCACAGGTGGTTGTGGTCGGCGCTCAGCATCGTCTTGACGAAGGCGAACGCGTTGTCCGACCGGGCTTTCCACACCTGGTCGCCGGTGAGCTGGTTCAGCATGGAGAAGAACGCGCCGACGTCGATGTTGTGCTCGGTGGCCTTCCAGGTCCGCTTGACCATGCCGCTGCCGTCCTCGGCGGTGGAGGTGTCGGCGTATCCGCCGATGTACCCGCCCGCTCCGCGGTCGTCGGCCGAGTTGGTCTGGATCCAATTCGCGGCCCGCAGCGCTCCGTCGAGGTACCTGCCGTCGCCGGTGGCCTTGTAGAGGTGGCAGAACGCCATGCCTGCCCAGGCCATGTTCCCGGTGTAGACCGACCAGCCGCCGATGTAGGGCGTGCCGGCCGGGTAGTCGCGGCCGAGCGTGGTGACGAACGGATTGGGCAGGTACGAAGCCCGGATCCGGCCGTCGTTCTCGGGGTCGTGGTCCTGGGCGTACAGCAGGCTGTCGCCCAGCCGCACCGCGCGGGTCAGGTCACGACGGGCGCCCTTCGTCAGGGCGATGACGGTGACGGCGTTGTCGTAGGTGAACGACGACTGGTAGCCCTCGGTCCCGAACTTGGTGCCGGGGCCGAAGAAACCGCCGGTGTAGCTGCGGGGGACGCCGATGCCCGTACCGAACTCGTCCTGCGTGTCGGCGATGTAGCTGTAGGCGGCCCGCGTCGACGCCGCCGGGGCGTTCGCCACAGATGTCCCTGGGGTGGGCTGCTCGCATTCCGGCGAGGGCGGGAGGGAAGGGTCGTCGGAGCACATGGGCATCGATCTCATGTTCGGACGCGCCAGGAGCGCCAGCCAGGCGCCCAGCCAGATCCGGTTGACGAACTGCGTCACCAGGCGCCCGGCGTCGTAATAGGTGTACTCGAAATAGAAGTTGTTCGTCTCGCTCCGCTGGGCGTAGATGTCAGACATCGTGGCCCAGTTGTTGACGAACACCGCGATGGTGCTGGCATCCAGCGAATCCCAGGTCCTGAAGGTTTCTATCAGCAGGTCTTCGATGTGGCGGTTTCGGGCTGCCTCCACCAGGGCCACGATGACAATCGTGAGAGGCTCGCCCAGGTTGTCGCTTCGCAGGGAGTCGGGCTGCGTCGCGCCGAGCGTAGCGATCGCCTGCTGGAGACCCGGCCAGCTGATGTTGATGGGGCGGCGGTCCGAGCTGCCCGGAATCGCCCGGGTGAGCCTACTGGATCCCATGTCCGGATACGATTCGCCGAAATTCAGCGTGGACACCTGCGGGTTGGTGCCGGCTGGGAGAGCGTTGATGTCGTCCGTGGACGAGTTCGGGAACCTGTAGTACCGGTTCTGGGCCGGCAGGTAGTAGCCCTGCACATACGTGTTCGTCCGATTGATGACGAGTTGGACTTCAGGGGCGTAATCGGGGGTGATGTCCCTGAGCGACACGACGACCATGCCGTCGCCAAGTTCACGTGGCTCCGTCTGTGCCGAACTTGCTCCGGTGGTGTGTGCCCCATCCCTGGCCACCCCGTTCCGGATGTCCTGGATGAGGTTTCTGTAGTTGGAGATGAAATCTTCTTCGACGGCGGAGGCGGGACTGGCCAGAGCCGGGAGGAGGGAGACTCCGAGAACCATCGCGAGAAGGCCACGGATGAATTTGGGGAACATACGGTGATCTCTTCCGGACATCTGATTTCTCAGCCTTCGTCGTGCACGGGCGGGGCGATCCCCGACCACGGCACGACATAGTCGATCGTGGCTACCGGCGGGCCGTCCGACTCCTTGGCGCCGTCGGCCCAATAGGCCACGGTGTACATCTTTCCGGGCAGCATCCCGTCGTCACCGGCCGGGATCGCCGCCGAGCCGTGGGAGGTGCACCGCTCGGCAGAACGGCAGACCCAGTCCCAGTCGATGCGGTGGCCGGTATCCAACTGGCCCTTCTCGTAGATCCCGATCCAGTCCTTGTTGTTGGCGGGAACCCGGCCGGTGGGAGTGATGTAGGTGACGACCAGTCCGGTATCCAGCGCCTGGAGAACGCCCTTCTCGCGAATGTGCGCGGTGGTCCACAAGGCGTCCACGAGTATGAACTTGTGACCTTGCACGGTCTCACCATTCGCTGCAAATGCTTGCACGCCCAGGGTGGCTGCAGCAGTGACGGCAGCGGTCAGGGAAGCGACAAGAAGATTGCGCCGAAAGCCTTTCCAGCGGCCGAAGAAACGCGTTCGCGTTCGCATGAGAGTGTTTTCTCCTCGAGGGTTACCAGGGGATGACAAAATCGACCGTGGCCGCCGGCCTACCCTTGGATTCATTCGCCGCGCCGACCCAGTACGCGGCGGTGTACGTCTTCCCGGACGCCAGCCCGTCGTTTCCAGCCGGGACGACCGCCGCCCCGAACGAGGCACACTTTCCGATCTCATTGGGGCAGACCCAGTCCCAGTCGATGCGGTGGGCGGTGTCCAACTGGCCCTTCTCGTAGATCCCGATCCAGTCCTTGTTCTTCTGCGCGCCGGGATTCCATCCCAAAGGGCCGTAGTAGGGAACCACGACACCCGTGTCATCGTCAGGAATGTTGAGACCCTTCTGATGGATCTGCGCGGTGGTGTACGTTGGTTCGAGCAGCATGAAATCAGAATCATAGGAGGGTTGGCTCGCGACATACGACGCGGTCGCCAGCACCTGGCCACCAGATTCCGTGGATGCCCCCGTAAGGCCCAGCGTCGCCAGCACGGTAACAGCGGCGGTGGCTACCACCAGAGGGATAAGTGATCCACGTCGGCGCTCCGCCCGACGCTTGGGGATTCTCATTTCAGTTCCTTCATGAACGCACGTCGGCTCGACATACCGAGGACCGCCGACTCTCGACATAATTCAGTGGCAATTAAATAGCCCCCCTCCCCCGCAAGAAGAAAAACTTCATACTTCATACTTCATCTTCCGCGGTGCGGCGAGTGCTCCAATTTTCCCATTCTCTGCTATCGACTCACTAATGAATCACTACTGATCAGAAAAGGTTCGGATTACGGGTCGTTGGCGGGGTGTTAGTGATCTGGTGGGGGTCGCGCGGCGCCTGTCGCCGTCGGCGCAGAAGGCCCTGCGGCGGCGGTGTTCGGGGCGTCACTGAAGACGGTCGACATCTGGGGCGAAGCACAGGTCGGCGGCCGTGAGGCGCTGGTCATGCACCCGCGGGGGCGGTGGGGTCTGTTCTTCCAGTGGGGTCTGTTCTTCCAGTGGGGTCTGTTCTTCCAGTGCCCGGACAAGCGGGCCGCGGAGCAGGACCCGGAGGCCATGTGCCGCCGGCACGAGGAGGTCTGGCCGACGATCCGGGCGAAGGCGGGGAAGGACGACGGCGAGGTCGCCATCCGCTCCGACCAGGTCACCGGCCGCACCTGGGGCGAGAAGGGGAAGACGCCGATGGTGCGGCGGAGCGGGACCTGGTTCTCGGTGAACGCGAGGTCGGCGATCAGTACCAGGCGCCGGATGGACTTCATGGTCTTCACCGAAAACCTCACCGCCGAGGTGATGTGTGCTGCTTTCTGGAGCGGTAACGCTGGAGAAGCTCAAACGCGGCGGAGGCTGTCTGCATCAACGTGCGTACCGGTAAGCAGTGACGCAACGGCTGGCACTCCCCGTCGGGACGACACTGGGCGGTTCCTCCCATCGACACGGAAGCAGCGGAGGAACCGCCCTCGCCTCTGTCCCGGTACCTGTGTGAGACCGACCGTATTCACATAGCCGGCCGACCTGTTCGCATCTACTTGTCCGTACGCCCCCTGTACTGCGAGAACGCGTCGTGCCCGAAGGTGACCTTCGCCGAACAGGTAGCGGGGCCGACCACGCGCTACCAGCGGCGGACGCCGCAGTCGCAGCGCCTGGCGTAGGACGTCGGTGTGGTGCTGGCGGGCCGGAGCGGTGCCCGGATACTGCGGATCTTGAACATCAGACTCTCGACGACTCCCTCACCTACCGGCAGGGCATTGCAGGCGGTGCCCCCGGTGCGATGCAGGTCAGCGACCGTTTCCGCCTCTGGCAGGGCCTCTCCCGCCGCGTCCAGGACATCACCTCCGCCCCCAGCTGCCTGCTCGCAGCCCTTCCCCTCGGCCGGTGAGAGCGGTCCCGCACCGACCGAGGAACCCACCGAGAGCACCGCGGTCGACAGCCGTACCGCGCGGCACGCCCGCAGACGCTTCGCGGCAGTTCAGGCCCTGGCACGGACCGGCCGAAGCCACAGCTCCGTGGCCCGGGAACTCGGCCTGGACCGCCGGACCGTCAGCAAATACGCCCGGGCCCGCACATGGCAGGAGGTGATGCGCCAACCGCCCCGCAAACCCTCCGCCCTGGACCTCTACCTCGACTACCTGCAACAACGCTGAGACGAGGGACACCACAGCGCGAAGACCCTGCATGAGGAACTCCAGGCCAAGGGATGCCTCGGCCACTACCAACGCGTGAAGATGGCCGTCGCACCCCTCCGGCGAGGCCTGTCCCGACTCCTCGGCCACTGCCCGGAACTCCGGCAGACTCACGACCGGGTCCGCCGGTTCGCCGCCATGCTCGACCACCGCGACGCGACACCCGTCCCTGGCTGGCTGGACGACCTCGCGCACAAGCGGCCTGGCCCCTCTCGTCGGCCCCGCCGGATCCCTACGCGAAGACCGGCACGCCGTCGCCCAGGGAATCACCACCCCTTACCACTCCGTGGTCGACGAAGGTCGCATCACCGACGTCAAACTGCAGAAACGTCTCATGGCCGGACGCGCCGGCGTCCCGCTCCTCCGCCACCGCGTCATCCTGCTCGCCCACCTCCACCGCCGCTACGCGGACTGGCACGTCCCCAAGTTGATGCGACGCAAGACAAGGACCGCTCAACCAGTTGATACACCTCCGGCATCCAGACGTTCAGACGACTCGAGCAGGTACTCGGGCAGCTGGGAGTCGGCCGCCAGTACCTCGATGCCGATGAGGCGTCCTTGCTCGTCGAAGTCCAGGTTGATCATGCCGCCGACCTCCACCGGATCACAGGGGTACATACGCGAGGATCTGGTGCGAACCTGCGGATCGGTGAGATGGACGTACGCTGCGTTCGCGGTCTTGTCGTACGTCACTCTGAGGTCTGCCACGACTGTCACGCTCCCTTGGTATGGCTGATGTCGGCACAATCTCTGCACCTGCCTGGCTTTGTACGCAAGAACGGGCTCTGGTTGACTTCTTGTGGCCGCGTACGCAGCGCGACTGTTGGCCGTCGTCAAATGACGGCCGAGGCCGCCCGAAAACCGCCCCGCTCGCGTGTGGTGAGGGCGCCGGTTCTGCGGCATGAACGAAGTACAGCCGCAGCTGGGTGAGCTGCTGTTCTGATCGGTGGAGAACCTGTCGGTGGAGTCGGTCGAGGTGGCTGACACGGTTGTCCGAGTCAAGGTCCGAGCCATGGCTAGGCGGGCGGTCTGTCCGGGCTGCGGGTGCTGGTCTGCGCGAGTACACGGCTCCTCCCTGCGATTCCCTCGTGACCTGCCGACAGCGGGCAAGCTGGTCGTGGTGCCGCTACGGGTGCGTCGGTTCGTCTGCCTGGAGGGCTCCTGCCCGCGCAAGACGGTTGCCGAGCAGGTGCCCGGGCTCACTCGTCGGTTCGGTCGGCGGACAGAGCGGCTGCGATCGACGCTGGTTTCTGTCGGCCTCGCGGTGGCGGGACGGGCCGGCGCCCGAATCGCAGATGCCTTCGGCGTGGGGATCAGCCGGAACACCCTCCTGAAGCTGATCACCTCTCTGCCGGATCCGCCTACCGCCACGCCCCGCGTGGTCGGAGTCGACGAATGCGCTCAGCGCAAAGGCCGGATCTACGGATGTTCGACCGCCCGGGATTCGAGCTCCTCCGCAAGCGCGTCCTGCTCGCCAAGTGCCCCTGCCACCAGGCCCGATCGGGCTAACTGCGTCCCTTGCCGATCCTGCGGGGCATCACGCCAGTTCCGGGTCCACTTCGAATGGCTCGCGGGCACAGCTGATTCCCGGACCACCGATGCTCACGGTCAGCCCCCCGAACTCCTGAAGGAACTTCTCCGCGGGATCGTGCATTCGGTACAGGATGTGACCGCACCACAAGAAGTGGACCAGAACCGCAAGAAGTGATCGAAGCCAACGGCTCCCACGCCCGCCCGAGGACGGCGAAATGAGCGGCCAATGACCACCACGGCCCGCGCGAACACGCAGCACGCTCCTGCCATCGTCGGTCCGCCCGCTCCTCCTCGGTCTCGCCCCGCCCGTCCGCGCCGGTGCTCGGCTCCCTGACGTTCGCTCCGCACCGCGGCTCCTGACGCCGTGGCGGGGGGGGGACCGGGGCGGTCGGCGTGTGTCGGCGCTCAGGCGTGGCGCCTGATGGTCCTCCGGATCCAGTCGGCGTAGGCCGGCACGTTGGTGTAGAGACCCGGCCCGGCCGAGCACGCGACCCCAGGGACGCCGGGACCCGAGGTGGTCCCGACGAGCTCCCACCGCCCCTGCCCGTCCTTCTGGAGCTGCGGCCCGCCGGAGTCCCCGAAACAGGCCATGGCCCCGGGCACACGGCTGACCGTGCACAGCCGGGTCCGGCCCGCATAGCCGGGGGCGCACTCGGCCTCGGTGCCCCTGCGCGTCTTGAGCTCCTGCAGTCGCTCCGCGAACTTCAGCCCGGTGTCGACGGTGGTTCCGAACCCCAGGATCCGTGTCGGGGTTCCGGGCTGCCCGACCCGCTTCGCGATCCGTACGGGCTTCTCGGTCACCGGGCGATCCAGACGGACCAGCGCGATGTCATTCTGGTTGGCGGCCTGCCCGTCACCGTTCACATAGCCCGGGTGGACGACGGTGCGCACGATGGCCCGGACGGTCCCCCCGGACTTCCGCTCCTCGCTGCCGATCCGGACGATGCCCTCCAGTTCGAGCCCGTCGCCTTGCACGCAGTGAGCCGCGGTCAGTACCCACTGCGGGTCGATCAGCGACGCCCCGCAGTTGCCGTCGTACACCCCCTGCTCCGGAGCCGATTCCGGGATCGCCGCCATGAACGGGTAACGCTCGGTGGAATCAGTTCCGTTGACGATCGCTCCGGCCTTGTCGGTCATCAGGTTGGTGCACATGGCGACCGCGAGAGCACCGACGGCGGTGGTGCGCGCCGCGCGGCGGCCGGCGGACTGCAAGCTGAACATGAGTGGCCTTCCCGTAGGAGTCCGGTGGTGTCCGTCCACCCTGCTCGCTTCAAGATCCACCGGACCATCCGGGTAGCGGTCCGAGCTCAGTGGGGGTACCCCCCTCGTGTTCCTCGGGCGAGTGCTGGGGGTTAACCCCCGGCACGTACCAGGGACGACCCCTGGAGGAAGTCGGTGGACCACCCCAGCGCGGCCCGCCCCCCGGCGCACGAAGATCACTTCATCGGCGCGGGAAGCCGCCGCACGCAAGGAGCGATCAGCATGCACGGGTACAGGAAGAGGAACGGCCGGCGAGGGGTGCTCGCACTCACGGGAGTGGTCGCCGCCACGACGCTGGCCACCACAGTGGCTTCCGCGACACCGGCCGTACGAGCCGCGGCCGTACGAGCGGCCCCGGCCGCACCCACCACATCAGCCGTCTCGATCGACACACCCGCCACACCAGCCGTATCGGCCGATCTTGTGGCAGCAGGCCGGGAGGCAGCTGCCGTACGGTCTCTGGAACGGGTCGCACACCCGCTGCGTACCACGGACCCCGGCGGCCGGACAGCGGACCTCCGGGCGCTGAGCAGCATGGTCGGGGACGCGAAGGTGGCGGGGCTGGGCGAGGCCACGCACGGTTCGCACGAGTTCTTCGCCATGAAGGAACGCGTCTTCCGACACCTCGTCGAGGAACGTGGCTTCACCACCTTCGCCCTGGAGATGAGCTGGTCGGCAGGGCTCCGGATCGACGAGTACCTCCAGGGCGGGCCCGGCGACCCGCGGCAGATCGCGGAGGAGACGCTGGCCGGATCTCCCTGGGAGCGCGAGGAGTTCGTGAGCCTGATCGGCTGGATGCGCGAGCACAACCGCCGCCACCCCGACCACCCGGTCCACTTCATGGGGGACGACCTCGGAGCGCCGAAGCTCGGCGACCCCGTCTTCGAGCGCGTGCTGTCGTCCGTACGCGAGACCCGGCCGGAGGCGCTGCCCCGGCTCACCGAGCTGTACAGCCGACTGCGTCCCTTCGACGACGTGTTCTCCTACCTGCGCAAGCCGGTCGCCGAGCGTCGGGAGAACGCTGCGCGCGCCCAGGAGGCGTTCGACCTGGTCGCCGGGCACCAGGGAACCGACGGCGACGACGACTACGCCTGGACCGTGCAGCACGCCCGGAACATCGCGCAGACCTTCGCCTTCGCCACCGTCGACCTCGCCGACCCGGCCTCGGTCACCGTCGCCGAGCGCCTGCGCGACCAGGCCATGGCCGACAACGTGCTGTGGTGGCAACGCCACACCGGCCACAAGATGCTGCTGTCGGCCCACAACGGCCACGTCGGATACCTCTCCACCCATCCGGACACCTACCCGCGGACCCAGGGGGCGGTACTGCGCGACGGCCTGGGCCGCGACTACACCGCGATCGGCTTCAGCTTCGCCGCCGGCTCCTTCCTCACCAAGGACACCTCCCTCGACGGGGACTGGAAGCCGGTCACCGTCCCCGCCGCGCGCCCCGGCATGAACGAGTACACCCTGGACCGGGTCCGGTACCGGGACTTCTACCTCGACCTGCGGACCGCACCCGCCGCGGCCCGCGCCTGGCTCGACCACGCCCGCCCGGTCTACGACGCCGGCTCGACCTTCACCCCAAACCCCCTGCCCACCCTGGCCCTCGGCCGGGCCTACGACATCCTCATCCACCTCCACCAGGTCCGCGCGGCCGACAAGCTCGAATCGCTGCCGCACGAACCGACCGGCTGACCACGCCGGACTCGACCTCCTCAACGACTTCCTCGCCGGCAGACCGCCGCGTTCTGTGAGCGCCCGGCTGCGGCGTGATGAACCGGCGGT
Organism: Streptomyces sp. NPDC021012; assembly: GCF_044333355.1. Lineage (NCBI taxonomy): Bacteria > Bacillati > Actinomycetota > Actinomycetes > Kitasatosporales > Streptomycetaceae > Streptomyces > Streptomyces sp. NPDC021012. The sequence goes on along the minus strand of NZ_JBIRQU010000012.1, from coordinate 23,009 downwards.
CCGTCGAGTGCCGCTGGCGCGGGTTCGCCTGGGTCGACTGGGGTGGCTGGGGTGGCGTCGCCTCGTGGACGGGGAGACCGGTCGAAGCATGTTTTGGTGGCATGTGTCGGGGTGAGGCGAATTCGAACGCGGGAGAGGCGTATGGCGATGGTTGCGGGCAGGGGCGAGGGCAGGGACGCGGTGCGGTGGGAGGGCCCGGCGAGGTCCGTGCGAGACCTGGTGCTCGTGGTGGGGCTCGCGGGTGTGGTGGTCGGCGGTGTGGCCCTGTTGTTCAAGACGTCCCGCTCGACCGGCTCACACCTGCCGGTGGTCCTCGTCGTCCTTGTGCTGCTGCTGGGCGTCGGCGCAGCAGTGACTCGATGAGGCAGGGCCCCGATGGGCCGCCGGACCGGGACCCCGGGGCTGGTCCGAAAGGGAAGGTCGGGGACGGGACAGCGTGTACGGCACGTCTGCTGCCGGACCCGGACAGCCGTGTGGAGGAGGGTGCCCTCGGCACTGTGACCGTCCGCCGGGCACCGCCCCGGTTGTTGCCGATCCCGCCATGCCGCCTGCCATCGGCCCCGGGGCGTTGGCCCACCTGGCCGTCGACCCCGGAGGGTTTCGAGCACACGATCGCCGCGCTGTGCGCCCAGGACGGCTGTTCCCCCGTGGAGGTGGTCGGCGGCGCCGGCGACCTCGGCGCAGACGTGATCGCGACGACCACCGACAGGAGACGTGTGGTCCTCCAGTACAAGCAGTACGGGGAGGAGCACCGGGCCGGCTCTCCTGACCTCCAGCGACTCGGCGGCACCTGCTACGCCGTGCACGAGGCCGACGTGGCCATCATCGTCACCACCAGCTCCTTCACGGAACCGGCCCTGGAGTACGCGGCTTCCTGCGGGATGGTCTGCGTCGAAGGTACGGAGCCGGCGACCTGGACCGCGTCGACGGCGCCGGCCCCCTGGGCAGCCCGGGTGGGCGAACCGGTGCCTGGCACCCGGGACGGAATGATCCTCTGCCTCTGCCCCCAGGGCCGAGCACTTCCTCGCGGCTCTGTTCACGTCGTTGGGTTCTGGCGTACAAAGCCACCCCCGTCGCCCGCCGCGGCCTGGCCCGCCTCGCCCGCTTCGCCGGCGGCTTCCCCGCCGCCCACGCGGGTCGTCCCCGACCTCGGCTGGCACCAGCACCGGCACCGGCCACAGCGCCTGGACCACGCCCACGTCCTACGCGAGGAGATCCGCGTCTCCGGCGTCGCCATCGCCACCGCGATCCTCAAGCTCGCCGTCTGCTTCCACCAAGCCGTCCTCAGCGACAACCAAGGCATGACCGAGACCATCGCCCGGCTTCGCGACCTCACCGACAGCGGCGACTACGCGTACTACACCGACATCGCTGCCTTCATGGCTGACCGTCCCGGCCTGCGCCGGGCAGAGCCGCGCACCACTCCCGCCCCGCACTCGGGGTCATGCCGCTGCCTCAGGCAGGCCGTGAAGCACAGCCCGGAGCACTGCGTCAGGCCACAAAAGATGTGAACTCTGATAGCGCATCCAAAGGTTGTCAGATGTAAGATCTCCGGCTTCCCCAGCTTTACGGATGGAGCCACCTGCCCGGGGACTTCTGATCGATAGCCCAGAGCCTATCGGAGAGATCGGTTTTGAAGGCGGATGACCCCGGCGAGAAGTGTTCGCCAGGATCCTCCGCCTTCTGCTGGTCGGTCAGCGGCGCGGGCGTCATCGGGTGATGCTCTGATTCCTTCCACTATTGAGCGCCGCTTGAGTCAGCGGCTCAAGCTGACTTCTGACGCCAGTAGTGGTCCGGCCAGCTTCCGCACTGGTAGATGATCACCGAGGCAGCTTCCTGCTGGCTCCCGTCCAGAACTGCGAGGCACTTGTCGCTGTTCCAGTTCTTGACGTGGTAGCCGCGTGTATTCGCGTCGTAGTCGTCGATCCGCCAGAACTGGTCGGCGTAGACCCCACATGGGTACTGCGTGGCCCTTGCGAAGTTCTCCGTCTGGGCGGCGTCGACGGACAGACACAACCCGCTATGCCGGTTCCTTATCGTGTACCAGGCGACTCCCTGCTTCATATCTTGGTACTTCAGGTACCAGAACTGGTCCGCGTAGTTGTTGCAGCTGAACTGGTTGAGGTAGGCAAAACTCGTCGCCGCCCCCGGAACGGACAGACACCTTCCGGAATTCGCGTTCACCAGCAGGAAGTCTCCCGGGTCGGCGTAGCTGTTACCGGACACACCGACGAGCAGAGCGACCGACGCAAGCACCGAACCGATCAATCGTCGTACTGATCTCATTCTTGTGCCCTCCGGTAGTGGAAGCACACATGTTGAGGGCGCCGGCCTCGGCCTACAAGGGAGCGGCAGGTGGAGGATTGTGTCGACAGCGGCATTTGGCTGGTTCCTCGCCAGGCCTGGCTGACGAGGAACCAGCTGATGGCGAGGGCTGCGTCCCACCGAAAGGCCAACGTCAAGCTGCAGGAGTCCACCAACACCTGTCTCGAGCACGGCGCCACGATCGACGCCCTGCGGGCCGCAGGCGACGAAGCGGAGCCCACCGCCACAGCCTGACCGCCGGCTTCAATGCGGGTCCGCCCCTCTTCAGCGGGCACCGTGGCCCGCGGGCCCGGCGCTCGCCGCCCTTCCGGGGTGAAGGCCTACGACGAGCTGGAGGCGATCGTCACCAGGTCGGCCCCAAAACCGCCCAAGCCCTGGCTCTCGAACAGGACAAGGCGATGCCCGCAGTGCCCTCAGCCCTCAGCCCTCAGCCCTCAGCCCTCGCCCCTCGGTCCTCGGCCCTCAGTAAACACGCGCTCGATCCCTGGCGCTGAGCCGGTCCGGGGAAGTCCGGTGCTGACCGGCTGCCCGCCCCACCGACGCCACCACACTGTCTCCACGGGGGTCTGGGGCCGGAGCCCTCCCCAGGAGCTCTTTCCGGCAGACACCTCAGCGCGGCGGCTAGTCGTCACGCAGGACCCGGGCCAGCCAGTCGGTGCGGGTGCGGCGGGCCGTGGCCGAGATGTGCGCCTGCGGGTACAGCGCGTCGAAGCCGTGGAAGCCGCCCGCCCAGACGTGGAGTTCGGCCTGGCCGCCGGCCGCCCAGATACGGGTGGCGTAGTCGGTGTCCTCGTCGCGGAAGACCTCCGCGGAGCCGGTGTCGACGTAGGTGGTCGGCAGCCCCGAGAGGTCCGTGGCCAGCGCGGGCGAGACGTATTGGGGCACCTCGTCGTCGCTGAGGCCGCCGAGGAGACTGCGCCAGCCGAACTCGTTCATCTGGCGGGTCCAGACGCCGGGTGTGCCGGCGTACTGACGGCTGGAGGTGCTGGTGTTGCGGTGGTCGAGCATGGGGCAGATCAGCATCTGGGCGGCGATCGCCGGGGTGCCGCGGTCGCGGGCCAGCAGGGTGACGCCGGCGGCGAGGCCGCCGCCCGCGCTGGCGCCCGCGACGACGATCCGGGTGGGGTCGATGCCCAGTTCGGTGGCGTGCCCGGCGATCCAGAGCAGTCCCTGGTAGCAGTCCTCGACCAGGGCGGTGCCGGTGGCCTCCGGTGCGAGTCGGTAGTCCACGGAGACCACGACCGCGCCGAATTCGTCGAGCCACTCCAGTGGTATGTCGATCTGCGCGAAGCGGTCGCCCATCACCATCCCGCCGCCGTGCATCCAGTAGACGCAGGGCGCGGCGGTGGTGCGATCGGTGTTCGCGGGGCTGAAGACCGACAGGGGGATCAGGGTGCCGTCCTCGGCGGGCACGGTGACATCGCGCCGGTCGGCCTGCCGGTGCGCGAGGAGGGATTCGACGGGCGCCGAGGGGAGCTCGCGCAGGTGGGCGAGTACGTCCGGGCTGAGCTCGGACATCAGCGGCATGTCGCTGAGCAGCTCGTGCAGTTCGGGGTCCAGGGCGGGGCGTGCGATGGTCATGGCCTTCTCCTTTACGTGGGGCGGGTCAGAACGCGGCCTTGCCGCGGACCGGGACGTAGTCGGTGTACTCGGACTCCTTGGCCAGCAGTTCACCGATCCGGGCAACGATGGCCTGGGCGGTCTCGCCGGCGAAGATCCGGTGGTGGTCCTCCTCGCTGGTCCAGCCCTCGGTGACGTGGACAACGTCGGGGTCGGACGCGGAGCGGGAGACGAGGTAGACGACGCAGTGTTCGCTCGCGCCGGGGCTGCCCTCGTCCAGGCCGGTCAGCAGCAGGTCGACGAGCCGGTCGCCCATTCCGGGCCGGGCGGTTAGGGTGGCGTTGAAGCCGTAGTTGACAGTCATGGAATCCTTCTTCTCTCTGCTGGAGTGAGGTGATTCCATTGAACTGGTCTGACCTGCGGAAATGTTAGAACGATACTCGCCCGCAGTTGCACGATCCTCGCGAATACGGGAGCCATGCTCCGGAGTGGTGCTGCAATGGACGCATGCATCTCGAAGAGCTCCGCACCCTGCTGGCCCGTCATGCCCGCCCCGACTGGACCACGGCGATCGACGGCGTACTGATCTCGAAGGTCGACCGGGCGGATCCGCCGGAGCCTTCCATGTCCGGCACGGTGCTCGCGGTCATCGCCCAAGGCGCCAAACGCCTCGCCCTGGGCGACCGGGTCTACGAGTACGGCGCCGGGCAGTACCTGATCGCTTCCGTCGACCTGCCCGTCACCGGGCAGTTCACCCGGGCCGACGCCGAGCATCCGGCGCTGGGGTTCGGCCTCGTACTGGAACCTTCCGCCGTCGCCGAGTTGCTGCTGCAGGCCGGTCCCGGGGACACCCCCCGCACCGGCACGGGCGTGCCGTCGGGGATCGCCGTCAGCGACGCCCCGCCCGCGCTGCTCGACGCGGTGGTCCGGCTGCTGCGCCTGCTCGACGAACCCCGCGACCGCGCCGTACTGGCCCCGCTGGTCAAACGCGAGATCCTGTGGCGGCTGATCACCGGCGAGCAGGGTGCGGCGGTGCGCCAGCTCGGTCTCGCGGACAGCGGCCTCAGCCATGTCTCCCGGGCTGTGCGCTGGATCCGGCAGCACTACGCCGAACCCTTCCGGGTCGAGGACGTGGCACGGCTGTCGGGCATGAGCGTCTCCGCCTTCTACCGCAACTTCCAGGCGGTGACGGCAATGAGCCCCATCCAGTTCCAGAAGCAGATCCGACTGCAGGAGGCCCGGCTGCTCCTCGCCACTCACCCGAACGACGTCACCGGCGTCGGCCACCGCGTCGGCTACGACAACCCGTCACAGTTCAGCCGCGAGTACCGCCGCCAGTTCGGCGCACCGCCCAGCCGGGACGCGGCCCGCCTGCGGGACTCCGCACGTACGCCGGCGGCCATCCTGCCCTGATGGTGGGGGCTCGACAGCCGAGGAGGATCGTGCAAGTGAAGACGAGGATAGTTCTACTGTTTATGCAGGCCAGAGCGATTCAATGGGGATAGAAGTTCTTCCGTGGAGCAGGAAAATGCCTGTCGCTCCGCGACTCCGCCCCCTCACATCGCAGAGGTCACACCATGAAGACAGTCCTGATCACCGGCAGCTCGTCCGGTTACGGGCGGGAGACCGCCCTCCACTTCCACGCGCGGGGTTGGAACGTCATCGCCACGATGCGCACGCCGCGTACGGACGTCCTGCCCGAGTCGGACCGGCTGCGCGTCGTCGGGCTCGACGTGACCGAGCCCGAGAGCATCGCCGCCGCGTTCGAGGCGGCCGGCCCCGTCGACGTACTGGTCAACAACGCGGGTGTCCCCTCCATCAGCGTGTTCGAGGGGACCCCGATGGACCGAGTGCGGGAGGTCTTCGAAACCAACACGTTCGGCGTGATGGCGACGACGCAGGCGGTACTGCCCCAGTTCCGCGAACGCGGCTCCGGCGTGGTTGTCAACGTGACCTCCAGCGTGGTGCTGGGACACATGCCGCTCTCGGCCGTCTACAAGGCCAGCAAGATGGCCGTCGAGGGGTTCACCGCATCCCTCTCGCTCGAGCTCGCACCCTTCGGCGTACAGGCGAAGACGGTCGAGCCGGGCGCCTGTCTGACGACGAACTTCGCGGCCAGGGCGACGAACGGCGTCGCGCTGGACGCGCTGGTCCCGGCGCCGTACGCGCCGTGGGCGAGGAAGGCCATGGACGACTTCACGGGCCAGGACCTCTTCACCAAGGAGAGCGACGTCGCCGAGGCGGTGTGGCGGGCCGTGCACGACACGACCGGCCAGCTGCGGTTCCCGGCCGGTCCGGACGCGGTCCTGCTCGCCCAGGCGAAGTGATCGGGGCTGCGCCGCGACCTGGACGGCCTGCGGAACGCCTGCGGAGGCGCCCTCGGCGAAGAACGGCGCCCGGTCCCGACCACGACTTCGACGCCCGGTCGGTCGGCGAGCCAGGCCGCCGGGCCGGACGCCTCCCACTCCGCCAGCAGGAGGCCAGGACGTTGGTGACGCCTTCTCGTTGCCGAGCGGCCGGTGGTCGACCTCCTGCCGCGCTGTGGGGTGGGTGGTAGTTGTAGTGGATGTTCCGGACTCCGAGAGCTTCGCGGCGCTGGTCTTCGGACAGCCAGGTTCGGGCGTAGCGGAATTCCTCGGCGAGGATCCGGTGGTAGCGCTCCACCTTGCCGTTGTGTCCGGGCGTGTACGGCGTGAGACGAGGCGACGGCGTCCTTCGACGGACAGGGGTGCGTTGGCGTGTGGCAAGGGGATTCTTCCGGCAGCGATTGCGAAGCATCGGTGCCGGGCGGGATGCACTTCAGAAGGTGATGAGGATCTTGCCGAGCAGGCCGCCGGCTTCGAAGCGCTCGTGGGCGGCGCGGATGTCGGCGTAGGGGTAGCGGTCGGCGATCCGCAGGCGTAGTTCGTGGGTGTCGACGAGCTTGGCGAGATGCGCGAGATCGGTGGCGTTCTCCTGGACATAGCTCTTGCGGGCGCCGGGAACGTCGGGCAGGGGGTGGTCGGCGATGGAGACGTAGCGTCCGCCGGGAACGAGGGCGGTGGCTGTATCGATGCCGGCCGTGTCGAGAATCGCCTGATAGCGGCCGTGGGGCAGGTCGTCTCGGCGGTGCCAGACCTCCTGAGCGCCGAGCTCCCGGGCGGCGTGTTCGTGTCCGGGGCGGGAGACCAGGGCATCAACCTGAGCTCCGGTTTGACGGGCCAGTTGGACGGCCAGGCCGCCGACCGCCCCGGCGGCGCCGATGACCAGGATGCGCTCGCCGGCGGTCAATTCGGCGGTGCGCAGGGCCTGCAGGGCGCTCACCCCGGCCAGGGGCAGGGCCGCCGCGTCGGCCAACGGCACCGTGGCAGGCGCGGCGGTCACCAGACCGCCGGGCAGGGCCACGTGCTCGGCCCACGTACCGAGGCCGGTGGCGATCTGCGCCGACATGGCGATCACGGGTTCGCCCACTTCGTGGGCGGGGTCGGTGCTGGCGACGATACGGCCGGCCAGGTCCCAGCCGAGCGTGGCCGGCAGCGGCGGGCCAACCTGCCACGCGCGGGTCTTCCAGTCCACCGGGTTGAGGCTGCTGGCTGTGGTGCGGATGAGGACTTCGCCATCGGCGAGGGCGGGTTCAGCGATCTCGCGGACGGTCAGGACCTCAGGGCCGCCGTGGCGGTCGATCTGGACGGCATGCATGGTCAAGAGGAGACCTTCCAGGGGGTGAGGAGCGGCGGTTCAAACAGCGGTGGAGACCGCGGCGTTATCGGTACGTGACGCGGTATGGGCGCGGGGCAGGACCAGGTAGGTCAGGGCCAGGCCGGTCAGGCTCAGCACGGCCCCGGCCAGTCCGGTCCAGCGCAGCGCGCCCGCGGCCACGAGGAGCCCACCGAGGGCGGAACCGACGGCGGCGCCGAGGTTGAACGCGCCGACGTTGACGGAGACCGCCAGGGTCGGGGCCGCCCCGGCGTGGTGCAGGATCAGGCCCTGCAGCGGGGCGATGGTGGCGGTGGCGAGCAGGCCCAGGACGAGGACAGCGAGGACGGCGGTGGGCTGCCAGGCGGCGGCGAACGGCATGACCGCCAGCACACCGGTCAGGCCGCCGAATACCCCGCGCAGGGTCGCGGACATGGATTTGTCGGTCAGCTTGCCGGCAGCCAGGTTGCCCAGGAAACTGCCGACGCCGTACGTGAGCAGCAGGGCGGAGACGGCGGCCGGGGAGAAGTCGGCGACACGGGTGAGCAGCGGCGCGATGTAGGTGAACACGACGGCGACACCGGAGAAGCCGACCGCCGTGGTGGCGATCGCCAGCAGCACCGGCTTGCGGGTCACCACCCGCAACTCGTCACGCAAGCTCGCAGTGGGCGCCTGCTGCCTGGGCAGCACCAGTGCCAGCAACACGACGGCAGCCAGGGTGAGCGCGGTGAGCACCGCGAACGGGGCGCGCCATCCGGCGGCCTGCCCCAGCAGTGAGCCCAATGGCACCCCGAGCAACGTGGCGACGGTGAACCCGGAGGCCACGGTGGCGATCGCCGAACCGGTCCTGTGCTCGGGCACCACGCTTGTGGCCATCACCAGTGCCAGCGCCAGGAACGCAGCGTGGCTGAGCGAGGAGATCACCCGCCCGGCCAGCAGCACCCCGAACGTCGGGGCCAGCGCGCTGATTGCGCTACCCACGGCGAACAGCAGCATCAGACCCAGCGCCAGAACCTTGCGAGGCAGCCGCGCGGTCGCCATGGTCACCACGGGACCGCCGATCACCACCCCGAGCGCGTAGGCGGTCACCGCCTGCCCGGCGGTGCCCTGCGACACCTGAAGATCCGAACCGACCTCGGGCAGCATGCCCGCGACCAGGTATTCCGACGTGCCGACGACGAAGACGCTCGCGCACAGGGCGGCGAGCGAGGCGAAGCTCTTGCTCATGCCCCGAACGCTAGAGTTTCACATCGATGTGAGAGTCAAGCGGCGTTGCCGCCGCCATGACATCCGTAAGGAGGAGCACGTGCGGATCGGTGAGCTCTCCCGCAGGACCGGCGTACACGAACGACTGCTGCGCTACTACGAGGAGCAGCAATTGCTTCAGCCCGAGCGGCGCCCCAGCGGCTACCGCGAATACGACGAGGCGGACGTGGACACGGTGCGCCGCATCCGCAGCCTGCTCGCCGCCGGCCTGAGCACCGTCACCATCGCTACGGTCCTGCCCTGCCTGCGCGACGAGGGCGAGCGACTCGTGCCGACCTGCTCCGACCTTCTCGCCGACCTGTTCAAGGAACGCGAGCGGATCACCAAGGCCATCACCGACCTCGAAATCTCCCGGTCCGCGCTCGACGACGTCATCGCCGCCGCCCCCGCCGACGTCGCCGAACGCGCGACCGGCGCGGCAACTGCCCCCGCCTCCCCACGGTGACTGACACCACCTGAGCGGACAGCGCTGACCCTATGGCCACGACAGCTGACTTCTCACCGCTGCCAACAACGTGCCGGCCAGCAACACCTAGTGCTGTGACCGGAAAGGTTCACCGGGTCTGATCGTGTGATGGCAGGATCGGCTCGTGGATCTTTCCGAGGGCCTGGCTGCATGGACTGATTGGGACGGTGCTGCCTTCGTGGTGGGCCGCTCGTTGGGGATCTTTGAGGAGTCTGTGACGTTCACGCAGGTCAAGTCGGTGTTCTGGACGGACAACCCGTTGGGGAACGCGCTCCATGAGGTGCTTCTTCAGCTGGTCGCAGCGGGAGTGCTGGAGCGGCAGGAGGAACCGGACGAGCAGTTCCTGTGGTCGGGGCGATGACGTCAGGCCGCCGCTGGTAGAGGTCTGCCGCCCCAGCGGAGACCTCGTTCGCTGCGGATGCGTGCGTGTTCGCGTCGTTGGGCGGCCAGGACGTCGGGGTGGCGGGCGTTGTTGTTCCGCCAGCGCAGGTAGGCGTGCAGGGCCCGGGTCTGGACGGTGTGGTTCGGATGGTTGGAGTTGGCCAGGGTGAACTGCCGCAGCGGTCCGAAGTGGGCCTCGATGGGGTTGGCCCAGGACGCGTAGGTCGGGGTGAAACACAACTCGACCTTGTTCCGGGCCGCCCACCTGCGGATCTTCCAGTTCAGGTGGGCGGAGAGATTGTCGAGGATCACGTAGATCGGCCCGCCGTCCGGCCGGGCGGCGCGGATGGACCGCAGGGCGGCCCAGGTGTGGTCGATGCCCTTGCGGCGCCGGTTGATCCCCCACAGCTTGTCGTCGCCGACCGAGTAGCAGCCGTGGAAGTAGGTGATGCCGTGGGTACGGCGGTAGGTGGCCGGCAGTCGGTCGGGGTGGCTCTGTTCGGCCCAGCAGGAGCCGGCGGTGGGGCGGATGCCCAGCGGACCGAACTCGTCGAAGGCGAACGTGCGGTCCGGCCGCTCGTTGATTGCGTACTCGATTCGTTCCAGCTTGGCGTCGAATGCCGGGTCCGGGGACTCCTTCCAGGTCTTCGTCCGCTGGAAGGTGATCCCGTGGCGGGCCAGTAAGCACCGCAGGGCCTCGCGGCCGATCCGGACGGGCCGGGCGATGTTCCGACGCAGGTGATCGACCAGTTTGCGGACCGACCAGCGGCTGAAGGGTTTGCCCAGCATGGTGGGGCGGGTGGTGGCCGTCTGGATGACGAAGTTCTCGTCGTCACTGCTCAGCAGGCGGGGACGGCCTCCCGCCCACTGAGGGTTGAGGCATGCGAGCCCGATCTCGTTGAAGCGGTGGATCACGTCACGGACGGTGTCCTCGTCCGCCTGGACCAGACGCGCGATCACCGGGACCGTGCTGCCGCCGGCCGAGGCCAGCAGCATCATCGCCCGCCGAAACCGCACCGAACTCGTGCTGCCCCGCCGCACGGTCTGCTGAAGCTTCTGCCCCTCCTGCTCCGTCAGCCTCCGGACCCTGACCGGTGGTGCCATCCCGCCTCTCCTGCTGGTTGGAAGTCGCCACTTCCAACCAGCACAACGAGCAACCCGGTGAACCTATGCGGTCACGGCACTAGCAGCTTCGCTGGGCGGGACAGCCCCGGTTTTCGTTCCGATGTCCCAAGAGCTCACCGGTGGATGGTCGACTACAGGTGCGTGATCCAGGGATGCCCCGGGTGTACGCGGCCGAGCAGCTCAGCCAGGGTCCGCCTCTGAGCCAGGGTCATGTGCGGGACGGTCTCGTCGAAGTCCGACTGATCCTTCCGGCGGACATGCTTGGCCTTGAACAGCAGGACCAGTTCGGGTGCCAGATACGGGATACCGTCCTGGGTGTGGCGGATGATGCCGCTGTAGGGAAACCGGATCCGCTCATCGCGTCGGCAGATCCAGGTGTCTCCGTCGTGCGGTTCGCGGAACACGTCGACCAGGTAGTTTCCGGCGACCGGATCGCGGAGCCACGTCTGGTGTACGGCGGTCAGCACCTCCGGGGTGGCGTCCTCCCAGATCCGACCACTGCCTGCCGCGTCGAAGATGTAGCCGGGGAAACGGCGGCGGATCTCGGGAAAGCTCGCGGCCGGAATCGCGATCTCGATGTCCCCATGAGCGCGTGTCTGCCTACCGCGGAAGAGGTCCAGCGCCCAGCCCGCGGCCACGTACCAGGGTGCGCTGACCCCGGCCAACCGCTGCGCGACCTCACTCGGGGTCCAGCAGGACGACCACCTGGCATCGAGAGCTTCGATCTCGTCGGGTGACAGCTCGATGCCGCCGTCGGGCAGTTGTTCACTCACGGCAGGAACCTATCAGCGGCTCGAAGGCCCCCGGCCGCGTTCGACGGGGGAGGCCGACGGTGCCTGGAGCCATACGCCCCTGACGATCACGCAAAGTCACTACTGAACTTGATTGGGTGTTGCCGGAGCCGTTCGCCTGACGGCTGCCCGTCGGTTCCGGTAGCCCTGGGCTGTGAGTACGCGCAAGGCGGTGGGTCGACCGACGTCGAGAGGATGCACGGGACCGGATCCGGCTGCAGGCAGTGGAATGCTTCGAGGGCGGGAAGAGGAATCGGGAGACCGCTGTCGCGCTTCGGGTCAGCGAGCGGTCGGTGGCGCCGGACCTGGCGCGAGTGCGGGGATGCCGGGTCCGGTCGAAGGGATCTCCGGGCCGCCCGAGGCTCAGTCCGGCCCAGACCGCCAGACCAGAGGCGACTACTCCGCCGAGTCAGATGCTCCACCCGCCGCATCGGCACCATCGTCCAGGCCGTTCACACGCTGCTGACCTGCAGCTGTTCAGGATGAAAACGGCTCACTCACGGTTGCAAATTGAAGTGCGCGGGTCGCGGTGCCAGCGCGTTGGCCACCCGGTCCAGACGATCGGCGGACAGCGCGAAGCTGTTGACCGGGTTGTGGAAAGAGCATGCGTCGTCGTTGACGGAGAAACCGTGCTCGGCTGACGTCCAGCGCGCGGGGGCGGGAGCCCCTTGATCTTCCAGGAGAACAGCGGCGAGAGGTCCGGGGTCTTCCACGCTGGTGCGGGCGCGTAGCGCGTTCGCCAGGCGGTCAACGGCATCGTCGGGTATCTCGTCGCCCCCGAACGCCGGCAGCAGGAGCAGCAGGCGGGCATGCGGATCTGTGGTGCTGCCGCCGGGTAGCGCGTTGTCTGTGGCCGCGACGAACTCGGGCCAGGACAGGCCCGGTCCCATGAAGTGCCCGTCGTCGCGAGCGAGAAGCTCGGCGCGATCCCAGTCAGGGTGGTGGAGGAGGTAGTCGGTGTCGGTGTCGTCCGTGAACGGATGCGGCTCTGCACCGTTCATCACGGAGGACATCATGTCTCCCGGGCTCCGTGCCCTTGAGACCGGGCACACAAGCCGATCTTTGCGGGGCAGCCCTTAGATGATCAATTCCAAGGGGTGCCTGCGGCCTGCGGAGGGTACGGGGGTGGGCGGTCAGACGTCGGGGGCGACTTCGGGATGCGTGAACCGCACGGGCCTGCCCAGCGACCGGGCGTAGGCGATTTCGGCTCGGGTGCTGTCTCCGATGTAGTCGCCGACGAAAGCGCCTGAGTTCGCGATTTCTGAGACGCTGGCACCACGAACTTGGCCCTGCCGGCCGGGATCCTCAGCTGTGTACAGCTCGGTTCCGACTGATTCAGTGTCGAAGCACATGACGTTTTCGGTGTCCGGTGAGCCGATCGGTGGTCAGCCGACTTCAGGTACCGCGCCAGGCGGAGGAGGCTCCTCCGCGGTGACACGCCGGATGTGGCCTACCCACGAGTCCGGCGTCAGGGAAGACCACTCAACGTCGATCTCAACGCCGTGGAGTATGCGGGTGAGGTCCGCAAGCTGGGTAAAGATCGCCGTCTGCACCTCCTCAGGGGCCGCGTCGGAGGGCATCGGGATCTTGCCGCATCCGCCACCCGAGTCGTCAGCGATGAACGTGTAGGGCCACACGTCTTGCCCGGTCAGCAGGATGATCTCCTTCGGTATGCCAAAGGGGGGCCGCTTCTTCTTCGTCTTGGGTCGTCTCGCCACGGTGCCATCCAACCTGACGGACCGCGGGGTCAGGCACCCGCCTGGTCTCAGTCGGACAAGGGGTCGGGGTGGAATGTCCGGGTGTAGCGCAGTCCGGTGTCGGGGGTGATGTTGAAAACCGCGCACAGGTGTTGCGGGTCGGCGCCGGTGACGGCGGCCTCTTCGAGGATCCGGTCCTCGCGGAGTCGTTGGGCGGTGACCGGAAGATCCTTGAGCAAGGGCTGCATCCAGCCGATGGTGACCGGCGTGCGAGAGTGCGCGGTCTGCGAGCTGAGGAACAGGTGGGGGTTGCGGGTGTGTGGCCAGCGTGAGTGCCGGAGTCGGATGTAGTCAGCGGCGGCCTGACGGGTGAAGGCGTCGAGGGGGTGGTCGATGTTGTCGTGTACGAGCCGGCCACCGGTGAAGTCGATGGCAGCCAAGGGCAACTCGCGGGCCTGGTGGGGATAGAGCGCGTGAATGCCGATGAGGGCGACCAGCAGCTTCAGGGCGGGGTCGCTCTCGGCGGCCGCGGCCAATGCCTGGATCGCCTCGGCGCTCAGCGGCATGGGCACCGAGGTGGGCTTCGCCCCCAGTCGCAGGCCGCGTGCGGGGTTGGCGAACAGCAGCCGTTGGCTCTTGAGGGTCTTGAACATGTTGCGCAGCGCGACGGCACCGTTGTGCGGAGATGAGCAGTGGGCAAGCCACTCTGTGAGGTCGGCGCGCGTGACCTGGCGAAGGGTGCGGTAGCGCTTCGAGCAGTCGAGGAGGAATGGGGCCGAGGCGTTGACCTGGTTGCGGACGGTGTTGGGCGAACGGGGCCGGCGACGGGGCCCGCCGTATCGGACGATGCGGATCCACACGAGGGCTTCTGCACGGATCTCCGGGTGCACGTCGCTGAGCCGACGGTGGATCCACGCGTCGAGGGGATCGATGCGGTCGTCGTCGAGGAGGTCGAGGTGAGCGAGGACCTCGGTAACCCGGGTGATGGCACGTCTGACTTGCTGGCGCGGCAGAGTGGCAACGGTGCTGGCCTTGATACTTTCGTGCGGGCCGTGGACGGCGGTCAGCAGGTACAGGCTTCGCAGCACCCGCTCGCGCAAGACCGGTGACCAGCCTTGGGCCTCGGCGCTTGCCTCGGCCCGCGCGGAGACGTAGGCGGTGAAGGCGGGATCGATGGGCTCGACACCGGGAACGGTGACGCGCGACATGTCCCGCTCGGCGACGAACAGCGGCTCCTGACGCCACCGAGGCATCGCCCAGAATGGGCCGCCGACGAGCTGGTGCGCATCGGATGAGCCGCGCTCCCGCCTCCGGGCGGCAAGGTGGACCCGCCGAACCAGATCGGCGATGAACAGCTGCTGCCCGGTGGTGGCCGCGGTGGTGAGGTCCGGGCGCTGCCACGTCCGAGGAACGGCTTGGGCCTGGCAGCGGCACAGCCGGCATACCCCGTGCTTGAGGAGTGGCACGGTGCGACGGCAGGTCGCGCAAGTGCCGGTCTCGTGACCGCGGTTGCGTAAGGAAGTGCAGGCTGCACAGCGGCCGTGGCGGTGCCAGGTGCCCCAGGCGAGGCAGTCGCTACAGCTGTCCGCGTACGGCACGCGGGGATGACAGCGACGGCAGTAGCCGCCGACGTAGTAGGCGTCGCTGCCGCATGCTTTGCAGGTCGGCGGCGGAAGTTCGGGATGCAGACAGCTGAAGCAGCGGAGCCGGCCGTACTCCGCGACCTTGTCGCCGCACTGCTTGCACGGCCGGGGCCGCAGGTTCACAGCGGTGGCTCCGTCCGACCGACCCGACGTTCGATCCTGGGGTGCTCGCCCGCGACCGCCGCCGGGGCGGACGTGCTTGCGGGACGACGAGCGCGGGCCTTCTCGGGCTCCGGGGCCAGAAGGTCGTTGGGTTGGCAGCCCAAGACCTCGCAGATGATGTCGAGGTCGTCCAGACGGATGGTGACCGGCTGCCCGGACCACAGGTTTGACATCTTCCCCGCGCTGATCGTCAGGCCCGCGTCGGCGAGCATCGACTGCAGCTGCGAGGACTTCCAGATGTCGCGCTGCGCGGCGGCCAGCCGCAGGTTCCACTTCATTCCGGCTCCTGTCCTGGGCTATCCGGTGAACCGAGACGCGGCCCGCTGGCCGGCGGAAGTCCAGGCGTCCTCGATGTGGGTCTTGTTGACGTGCACGTAGATCATCGTGGTGTTGATCCAGCGATGACCGAGCAGCTCCTGGATGGCGACGACGTTCATGCCCTGTGCGTACAGATCGGACGCGGCGAAGTGCCGGAGCGCGTGCGGAGTAGCACGGCCGGACCAGCGAGGCAGGTGGCGCTGCACTGCCTCCGCCATCGCGCCCCGGATCGCGCTGGTGCTCACGCGCTTGCAGCGGCCAGCGGGATCGCGGCGCTCGGAGGGGAACAGCGGTGCACCGGGCTCATCGAGGTGCCCGTCGAACTCCCACCGCGGGCCCTGGAGCCACCATTCGAGGAGTTCACGAGAACCATTGATGAGCGGGACCAGGCGCTCCTTCTTCTGACCGCGGCTGCCCTTGCCGCGCAGCAGCACCTTGCCGAAGGTGCCCAGGTCCCAGCGGATGTCGTGGACTTCGAGCAGGCACAGTTCCGAGACCCGCGGGCCGATGAGGCTGGCCAGGCGGCATGCGGTGTAATTACGGACACACGGCGCGTACTTCCGAGCCGAATGTAGATCGTCGCGCCATCCGGCGAAGAGCCGATCGACGTCCGCGGCCGGCGGCGGGATCCGCACCCGCATGTTGGTCTTGCCTCGCGGGCGGTTGATCTCATCGACCGGGCACTGCACCAGCACGCCAGTCGCCGCGTGGATATCGGCCTGATGCCGCACCTCCAGGAACTCGAAGTACGTCGCCAGGGACTGCGCCTTGCGGACCTTCGTCAGCGTGGCCAGCCGTCGCTGGTCCTCACCGAAGAACCGGTCGAGGTCAGTCGGGACCAGCTCCCAGAGCGGGCGGCCGCACCAGCCGCGCACCTCCATCAGCGCATCCACGTCTCCGGAAATTGTCTCGTCGGCGATCCCGGCCGCAGCCCGGGCGAGCACGAACTCAGACAGCAGGTCCTGCTCGAAGGCCGCGATGTCCTGCGGCGACTCCAACAGCGGTCGAGATCGGATTGGTGCAACGACAGCGAGCGACATCCCGCCCCCTCAACTTCGCCATACTCAGCGAAATCTCAGACTGCCGGATGGAAGCTCATGAATTCTGATGCTTCCTCGATGTTCACCCTCGCGGGTGACACAGGGCTGTCGACGCACTCCGCAGGACCGGGGGCACCGCCCGCGGGGAGCGGGGCGATGGGGAACTCGGGCGCACATTCACAACGAGCACCTCATCAGCGAGCCGGATCTTCGCCCGGTGGAGATCGTCGAGTCGGACCTTCAGCGCCTCGGCCTCGACGGGGTCGGACCAAAGCTCGTGCGGCGACTTCATGTCGCAACCCGGCTTGACGACAATCTTTCCGGCTTCGGTCTCCCGCAGATCGGCCTCGGTCATCTCGGCCATGAAACGGGTGGAGCCGCAGATCGCGACGATACGCGGGAGCCTCAACAGCTTCTTCGCCTCGGCGAGCTTCTCCTCGGGAGTGAGCGGTTGCGGGTACGACACTGGTTCCTCCTGATGGTGTGGTCCAAAGCGTCCGGGAGCACGACTCACTCTTCGTCAGCCAGGGCCTTGGCGAACGCCTCTTCGGAGTCCGGCGAGCGGAGCAGGGGGCCGAGGAGCCTGTGAGTCACCGCGCCTTGCGCTCCTCGCAGTTCGACCAGAGTGACGCCTGTGCTCTCCTCGTAGGTGTCGCGCTGTACCGGTGGTTACTGGCGAAGATAGACGGTTGGTTCCATCAGCGTCGGTCACGGAGCCGGTCGGCTCCGACGGCTACCGCCCAGTTCCCGTGGTACCCCACGTCCTCGGAGATCAGGCGGATCAGGCGGATCAGCTCCAGCATGTGTCGGGCGAAGACGACGTGGACAGCATTTTCGAAGGAGTAATCGTCAAGACTTGTGGATGAGTTGAAGGAAAATCGGGTTGCCGTCGCCGTGCGGAGGCCGAACGATTGCGCCTTGTGACGAGTGCTGATGAGAAGCCCCTGTTCGAGTCCGCCAGACCGGTCGCGTTGGTGACCGGTGTCGGCCGGTCCATCGGGATCGGTGCGGGGATCGCTCACCGACTGGCCGAAGCAGGCTGGAATGTCGCCTTCACGTACTGGACGCCGTACGACGCGCGCATGGCCTGGGGCGTCGAGACCGACGCCGCGACCACCATCGCGAAGGCCCTGGAAGAACGGGGCGCCGACACGGTGGCGATCGAGGCGGACCTCACCGATCCTGAGGCCCCGGGGCGGGTCTTTGATCAGGTTGAGGGCCGTCTCGGCAACGTCACCGCGTTGGTGATGTGTCACTGCGAGTCGGTGGACTCGGGCCTGCTCGACACCACCCTGGAGAGCTTCGACCGCCACTTCGCGGTCAATACCCGTGCCTCCTGGCTACTGATCCGTGAGTTCGGCCGACGCTTCAACGGGACTCCGGGAACCGGACGCGTGATCGCCCTCACGAGCGACCACACCGTCGGCAACCTGCCCTACGGGGCGAGCAAGGGCGCACTCGACCGAATCACCCTGTCCGCTGCCCACGAACTCGCTCACCTCGGGATCACCGCCAACGTGATCAACCCGGGCCCGATCGACACCGGCTGGATGTCCGACGACATCCGAGACCACGTACTGCGCCAGACACCGCTGGGACGTCTGGGCAGCCCGCAGGACACCGCTGACCTGGTGGAATTCCTGTGCTCACCGCAGGGACAGTGGGTCAACGGCCAACTGTTGAAGAGCAATGGCGGTTTCGCCGGCTGACCGGCCGACCCGACTACGCGGCCTCTGGGCGCTCGACCAGGACGCCGTTCTCAAACCGGTCCCCCGCCCGGACGAGGGGCACCAGGTGGGCGCCGATGATCACACACCATCGGGCCTGGACGGACCCGACGAGCTCGAACGCCATCGCCAGCGCCGCGGCCGGACCGCCGGCCCCGCGGGTGCCCTTCGTACGGAGCTTGACCGTGGAGAACGTCGACTCGATCGGGTTCGTGCTCCTCAGGCGGCCCCAGTGCTCCGCCGGGAAGTCGTAGAACACCAGCAGTTCGTCCCGGTCATCGGTGATCCTCGCGACGGCCTTCGGGCTCTTCGCTCCGGAGGAGCCCAGCCAGCATGGCCAGGGACGGGCTCTCGATCCCAGCTATCAGCGCGTCCAGACCTGCCTGGATGAGCCTGTCCGACCCAACATGCCTGCCAAATGCCCTCTCACGCGCGAAGTGTCTGAACTGCTCGAGGGCGTCGTCGCTGGTCATCAAGGTCTTCTCCGTCGGCATCTGGAAGGGGAAGGCTTGCACATCCGCCGCCGCCGCTGCCATCGAGTTCCTCCCGTCGTCGGTGATCAGGACATGAGGACGCGCTTCCGCAGGAGGGCGAAGCCTGCGCGGCCGAACATCTGGCGCTTGAGCATCTTGATCCGGTTGACGTGCCCTTCCACGACGCCTGAGCTCCAGGGCAGAGTCAGGCCGGCGATCACGGCGTCGCGGTCGCGGTCGATGCCCGCGGCAAGGGTGCGGAGGCTGGGCAGGTCGTCCTGGCGGACGGCGTCGAGCCACTCAGGGAGTCGTTCGCCCCGGCGCTCGGTGAGCATCTGGGCGAAGGGCCCGGACGTGGCCGGTGAGGGCGTCAAGCTCGGAGCAGTCGGCCAGCACGGCCTTGAGCTGGAGTCGCTCGACTTCCGTGAGCGTCTCCGGGCGGCTGGGAATCCATCTGGCCACCTGGCGGGATGTCGGGGTTGTGCGGTGACCGGCCGGGCGAGGTGAGCTTCTTCCTGATGCAGGCGCTGACGATGCCGTAACTACCCTTGCAACCGAGCAGGACGATCTCCCCCCTAGGCGGTGTATTCAAATGATCTTGGGTAGTGGATCATGGTGGAGTGATATGTCGTCATGAGCTGTCCGATGCCGAGTGGGAGTTCGTGCGGCCGTTGCTGCCCGTGTCGTTGCGGGGACGGAAGCGGCGGGACGACCGCCGGGTGCTGAACGGGATCGTGTGGAAGTTCCGGACCGGGACAGCCTGGCGGGATGTGCCCGACCGTTACGGGCCATGGGCCACGCTCCACACCCGTTTCCGCAGGTGGGCCGCGGACGGCACGTTCGACCGGATGCTCCGGACCGCGCAGGCGAAGGCGGACGCGGCGGGCGACATCGACTGGCTGGTGTCGGTCGACTCCACGGTCGTCCGCGCCCACCAGCATGCGGCCGGGGCCCGAAAAGGGGGCTCCGCGACCCGGCCCTCGGCCGGTCCCGAGGCGGCCTGACCAGCAAGATCCATCTGGCCTGCGACGGGCGGGGCCGTCCACTCGCTCTCGTCGTCACGGGAGGCAACACCAACGACTGCACCCGGTTCACCGACGTGATGGAGGCGATCCGGGTGCCCAGGATCGGACCGGGGCGGCCCCGGGTCCGGCCCGATCACGTCCTGGGCGACAAGGGCTACAGCTCGAAAGCGATCCGCACCTGGCTCCGCCGCCGCGGCATCGCGCACACGATTCCCGAGCGGGCCGACCAGGCCCGCAACCGGGCCCGGCGCGGTAGCCGGGGCGGCCGCCCGCCGGCCTTCGACCGCGAGGCCTACAAGCACCGCAACGTCGTGGAACGGTGCTTCAACCGCCTGAAGCAGTGGCGCGGTATCGCCACCCGGTACGACAAGACCGCCGAGTCCTACGAAGCAGCGGTCACCCTCGCATCACTCCTGATGTGGGCGTGATGTCTGACGGCAGAACCATGCGCAGCGCGGTGTAGGGGAGATCGTGCGATTCAAGGCGATCAGGGTGCCGTCCGTGCAGCTCAGGCTTGCCCTGTCTGCCGCAGACAGGTGTGGTGCCGTCACCGGTTTCGGGTGAGGGAAGCCGAGGGCTGAGGGGCGCGCCGTCAGCCCTGCCGCGCGGATGCCGCCAGCGAGCGGATGGGCCGGCTGTCCAGGCCGGAGCACCCATTCACCCGTTTGAGTGATTGGCTGACGGGGGCGCCCTCGCCGAGATCGTTCTGATCATGATGGCCGTGAGCCGTCCCCGCGTCTGCGGTGGGCGGCGACCCCCAATCTGAAGACGAGGTGAGACCGTGTCCAGCGAGGTATGGCAGATCGATCTCGGGTACGGCCCGGTGTCCGGGCAGGTCAAAAACGGGATCGGAACGTTCCTCGGCGTCCCGTACGCGGAAGCCCCGACCGGCAACTTGCGGTACGGGGCTCCGGCGGCGTACTTCGGCGAGGGGGGCGGGATCGAGGCGAACGCGTTCGGTCCCGCCCCGTCCCGTGCCACCGACGGGATCTTCGATACGCTGCTGAGCGGTGATCCCGCGCTGGTGGGCGACGGCAACGTCCTGACGGTCAACGTGTGGGCGCCGCGCGAGCAGACCGGGCCCCGCCCGGTCATGGTCTGGTTCCACGGCGGCGCGTTCATGCGCGGCTCCTCCGCCGGCACCCTCTACGACGGTTCCGCCTTCGCGCGCGAGGGCGTGGTGCTGGTCACCTTCAACTACCGCCTCGGCATGGAAGGCTTCGGGTACCTCAACAACGGGACCAACAACCGCGGGCTGCACGACCAGATCGCGGCCCTGGGGTGGGTGCAGGACAACATCGCGGAGTTCGGCGGCGACAAGGACAACGTCACGGTCTTCGGCCAGTCGGCCGGCGCGATGAGCATCCTGGCACTGCTGTCCTCCGAATACGTCGCCGAGGACAACCTGTTCCACAAGGCCATCGTGCAGAGCGGCACCGCAAGCATCGGCCAGCGCCCCGAGGACGCGCGACGCCTGTCCATGGAGGTGGCCCTCCGCGTCAGTACCTACGCCCCCGAAGCGCACCTCCTCGCCCCGAAGGACCCCGGCGACGTGGTCAAGGCCCAGCAGCTCGCGCACAACGGCGTCGTCGAGACAGCCGACCGCAGCGCCTACGGCGACAGCACCATCGACTCGTGCGGCATGTCCTTCCAGCCCGTGATCGACGGAGGTCTGCTGCCCAAGGCCCCGATCGAGTCCCTCCGCGAAGGCGTGGGCTCGAAGATCCCGCTTCTGATCGGCACCACCACCGAAGAGCACCGCTTCTTCGTCGCGCCCTACCCCGACATCGCGAACGCCCAGGCCGACAAGCTCAAGGAACGGCTCTCCGTCTACGGCGCGCCCGCCAGCGCATACGACGTCTACAGCGCCAACGACACCGCGCCCTACACCCGCTCGACACCGGCCGAGGTGTTCGCGGCCGTGATGACCGACCGCCTCTTCCGCATCCCCAGCTACCACGTCGCCGAGACCCGGCAGCGCGAAGGCGCCGCCCCGGCCTACGTCTACGAGATCGGCTGGCGCTCGCCCGCGACGGCCGGCACCTCCCTCCCCATCGGCGCCGGCCACATCGTCGACCTCCCGTTCCTCTGGGACAGCCTCGACGCCCCCGGCGCCGACAAGCTCCTCGGCGCCACCCCGCCCGCCGAGCTGGCCAAGGCGATCCGCTCGCACTGGATCACGTTCGCGCGCACCGGCAAGCCCGGCGCCGACTGGCCCGCCTACGACACCGTCACCCGCCCGGTCATGACCTTCGCCAAGGACAACACCACCGCCAACGAGGTCGTCAGCGACCCCCGCTCCAAGGAACGCCAACTCTGGGACGGCGTGGACTTCCTCACCCCCGAGGTCGAGGAGGACTGAACCACCCCTCGGCCGCCTCCCACGCCCGGACCGGAACCGGTGGAAACCAACCGGACAGCCCGCGGCAGGAGGCAGCCGGCCCGGCAATCCCTACGACGTAACCCGCCACCGCCTCCGGCGCGGGATCCGGCGCCTCACCCCGAGGCGCCGGATGCCGGCCATCCGCGTCCTGCGTCATTTCCGCTGGTCGACCGCCCATGTCGGATCCCGTGTGCAGTCGCTGGTGTGGTCGCCCGTGACGACGCATGTGGGAGAACGGTCCCGGCCGTCGCAGACCAGGCGACTCTTGCTGACCAGCCACGCGGAACCGGCCAACGACCGGGATTCAGGGACATGATCCAACAGCCCCGGCCATTTTGAAGACACTGCCTAGCTTGATCTTTAACCTGTGCGGCGAGGCCGTGGGGTCGTCGACTTCTTCGCCTTCGGTTTCATGGTGTCTGTTTTGCGGACTGTGTGGACGTCGTGGCGTGGGGTCGGCCGGGTGTTCTTGCGTCCTGGCGGACGTCCTGGACCGGGGTGCGAAGATTTCGGTGCTCGGGCCGGGCAGGCGGCCTTGGGGCGGAGGTGCCGGAAGTCGCGACGGACTCGTGCGGGGGTGAGTCTGTCGGGCGGGCTGGGTGTCTCCCACGGCCGCCGGAGGTCTGCCGCCAGCGGGCGGGCAAGCCGTAGTTGGGCGAACGCCGCGAGGATCAGCCAGGTCCAGCGGTCGGCAGCTTCGGGGGTGCGGATCTTCGGGCAGGTCCAGCCCAGTGTCTGCTTGAACAGGCGGAAGGTGTGCTCGATGTCGAAGCGCCGCAGGAACGCCTGTCAGAGCAGGTCGATGTCGGCCGGGGTGGCGTCGGTGCCCGACCACCACAGCCAGACCGGCTTCGGTGTCGCGCCGCTGGGCAGGTGCTCGACCTGCAGGCGGATCACGGTCCCCTCGATCACCGGCAGGGCGCCCAGCTGGGCGGTCCAGGCCGAGCGGTGT
>NZ_JBIRQU010000011.1:0-240816 GCF_044333355.1 Streptomyces sp. NPDC021012 | reverse complement strand
CGCCCGGTTACATTCCGAACCCGGAAGCTAAGCCTTTCAGCGCCGATGGTACTGCAGGGGGGACCCTGTGGGAGAGTAGGACGCCGCCGAACAATCATTGTGGGAAAGCCCCGCACCATCTGGTGCGGGGCTTTTCTGCGTTTACGGCCAGGAAGCCCTTTCGGAGTTCGGAGAGGGCCCGCTGATGCTCAGAGACGGCCGGCTGCCTTCAGGGCGAGGTAGGCGTCCGCCAGGGCGGGGGCGAGGGTGTCGGGGGTGGCGTCGACGACCGTGACGCCGTGGCGCTGGAGCTGGTCCGCGGCGCGGGCGCGCTGGGACTGGGTCTGGGTGGCGGCCGCTGCCTCGTAGACGCCCTCGATCGTGCCGCGGGCCGCGGCCATGCGCGCGACATGCGGATCGGCCACGGAGGCCACCAGGACCGTGTGGCGCTGGGCGAGCTGCGGGAGGACCGGGAGGAGGCCCTCCTCGATCGGGGCGGCGTCGAGACCGGTCAGGAGGACGATCAGCGAGCGGCGGGGCGCGCGTGCGAGAGCCGTCGCGGCCAGGCCGCGGGCGTCGGTCTCCACCAGCTCGGGTTCCAGCGGGGCGAGGGCGTTGACCACGGCCGGCAGGACGTCCCCGGCGGAACGGCCCTGGACCTGTGCGCGGAGGCGGCGGTCGTAGGCCAGGAGGTCCACGCGGTCACCGGCGCGGGAGGCGAGCGCGGTGAGGAGGAGAGCCGCGTCCATGGAGGCGTCCAGGCGGGGTACGTCGCCGACGCGGCCGGCCGAGGTGCGGCCGGTGTCGAGGACGATCAGGATGTGGCGGTCGCGCTCGGGGCGCCAGGTGCGGACCGCGACGGTGCTCTGGCGGGCCGTGGCCCGCCAGTCGATCGAGCGGGTGTCGTCGCCGGGGACGTACTCGCGGAGGCTGTCGAACTCCGTGCCCTCGCCGCGGGTGAGCACGCTGGTGCGGCCGTCGAGCTCGCGGAGCCGGGCCAGGCGTGACGGCAGGTGCTTGCGGCTGGTGAAGGGCGGCAGGACGCGGACGGTCCAGGGGACCTCGTGGTGGCCCTGGCGGGCCGCGAGGCCGAGGGGGCCGAACGAGCGGACCGTGATCCGTGCGGCGCTGCGGTCGCCGCGGCGGGTCGGGCGCAGGCGCGTGGTCAGGCGGCGGCGCTCGCCGGCGGGGACGGTCAACGGGTGGCGCGAGGAGGCCTGTTCGGTGCCGGGAAACCAGCTGCTGGGCGGCCAGGCGTCGCGGAGCTGGGCGCGCAGGCGGCGGCGGGACGGGTTCGTGACGGTGAGCTGGACCTCCGCCGCGTCACCGAGTCGAACGGATGTATCACCACTTCGGGTGAATTGGAGCGTTCGTACTGGCGCCGCCATGGCGTAGTCGCACAGAATTGCGAGGGAGAGGGGCGCGTTCACCGCCAGCATTCCCGCCCAGCTGGGGGCGAGGATGCCGACGGGGAGCGATCCGAGGGCGGCGAGCAGCGCGGTTCGTCCGGTGAGGGCCATGGGGCGCCGTTCTCAGCGGGGTACGGGGACGTGGGCGAGGATCGAGTTGATGACGGAGTCGGGGGTGACCCCCTCCATCTCGGCCTCGGGCCGCAGGTGGATGCGATGACGCAGGGTGGGGAGAGCGAGGGCCTTCACATCGTCCGGGGTGACGTAGTCCCGGCCGGTGAGCCAGGCCCAGGCGCGGGCGGTTGACAGCAGGGCGGTGGCGCCTCGGGGGGAGACCCCGAGCGTGAGCGAGGGGGATTCACGCGTGGCACGACAGATATCGACGACATAGCCGGCGATCTCGGTGGAGACCGAGACCTTGGCGACGGCGGCCCGGGCCGCTTCGAGCTCGGCGGGGCCCGCGACGGGGCGGACGCCCGCGGCCTTCAGGTCGCGCGGGTCGAAGCCCTCGGCGTGACGGGTGAGGACATGGATCTCGTCGGCGCGTGAGGGCAGAGGGACCGTCAGTTTGAGCAGGAACCGGTCCAGTTGGGCTTCGGGGAGCGGGTAGGTGCCCTCGTACTCGACGGGGTTCTGGGTCGCGGCGACGAGGAACGGCTCCGGGAGGAGACGCGGGACGCCGTCGACCGTGACCTGGCGCTCCTCCATCGCCTCCAGGAGGGAGGACTGGGTCTTCGGGGGCGTGCGGTTGATCTCGTCGGCGAGCAGCAGGTTGGTGAAGACCGGGCCGGGCTGGAAGGAGAACTCGGAGGTCCGGGTGTCGTAGACCAGGGAGCCGGTGACGTCGCTCGGCATCAGGTCGGGGGTGAACTGGACCCGCTTGGTGTCGAGTTCGAGTGCGGCGGCCAGCGAGCGGACCAGGAGGGTCTTGGCGACTCCCGGGACGCCTTCGAGGAGGACGTGTCCGCGGCAGAGCAGGGCGACGACGAGACCGGTGACGGCGGGGTCCTGGCCGACCACGGCCTTCGCGATCTCGGTGCGCAGGGCCTCCAGGGAGGCGCGGGCGCTGTCCGATTCCGTGACGGTCTCGGGGGTCGGGGCGCTCATGAGGTGCGTACCTCTCTTTCGAGGGCGTCGAGTTGGTCCGCCAGGCGGATGAGGGCGGCGTCGTCGGCGGGAGCCGGGCCGAAGAGGAGGTTCCTGGGGTCCGCGGTGGTCTCGGGGAGACGGGCGGAGAGTGCGGGGAGGAGGCGGTCGGGGGAGTGGGCGTCCTGGGCGGGGACGCCGAGGAGCGGGGCGACCCGGGTGCGGGTCGCGGTGCGCAGGACGGAGGCGGCGCGGTCGCGGGCGTTCGCCTTGCGGTAGAGGCGGGCGCGGCCTTCGGTGGCCTCGGAGGCGCGGAGGGCGACGGGGAGGCGCTCGGTGACCAGGGGGCCCAGGCGGCGGCCGCGCCAGAGGGCGGCGAGCAGGGCCGCGAGGGCGAGTTGGAGGGTGCCCCACAGCCAGCCGGAGGGGATGAGGGCGAGGAAGTTGCCCGTGGTGTCGCCGGCGGGGGTGTCGGTGGTGTCGGAGAGGGAGGGGAGGTACCAGACGAGATGGGGCTGGGAGCCGAGGAGTTGCAGGGCCAGCGAGGCGTTGCCCCGTTGGTCGAGGCGGGAGTTGTAGAGGATGTCGGGCGAGCCGAGTAGGACGGTGTCGCCGGTGGTGCCGGAGGCGGGGAGCCGGACGAGGGTCGGCAGGCCGTCGGAGGCGTAGCAGGCTTCGGCGGTGGTGCCGGGGGAGATCTCGTAGCGTTCGCCGCCGAGGTCGGCGCTGCCGGCGCGGGTGGCGGCCTCCAGGGTGCAGGCGGGGGTGCGTTCCCTCACCGGGGTGCTGGGGGCGCTGGTGACGCCCGGGACCAGGATGCCGAGGGAGGCGTGGCCGGCGCCGATGAGGACCGTGCGACCGGTGGAGCTCTTCACGGCCGCGTGGAGCGTGGACTGCTGGGTGTCCGTCAGGAGGTCGGGGGTGGTGACCAGGAGGGTGGTTCCGGTGTTCGTGGCCGTGGTGGCCTCGGCGAGGGTGGTGGCGAGGGTGACGGTGACGCCGCGGTCCTTGAGGAGTTCGGCGACGGCGCGGCTGCCCTTCGGGTCGGCGGAGCGCGGGTCGAGGGTGCCGTGGGCGTCGGTGGACCGGACCGTCGCGAGGACGAGGCCGCCGATCAGGACCAGGGCGAGGACGAGGGCCGCGCCTCGGGCACGGGTCCACACCTGACGGGCGGTGGGGGCGGTCGAGGTGGTGCCGGTGGCCGGGCGGCTCATGCGGGCGTCCCCGTGGAGGCGGTGTCGAGGGTGGGGCGGGTCCGCTCCAGGGCGGTGTCCAGTTCCTCGACGCGGCGGTACGCCGGTTCGTCGGCGGTGCGGCCGCCGTACGTGACGTCGTCGAAGGTGCGGGCCGCGAGGCGCAGGGCGTCCGCGTGGGAGGGGAGGGAGCGGCCGGCTTCGGCGGCGGCCTCGTCGGCGGTGCGGCCGGGGCGGGGTTCGAGGAGGGTGCGCTCTTCGAGGGAGCGGACGATGGCCCGCATCCGTTCCTGGACGGCCTCGTTCCAGTGGCCGGCGGAGGCGTGGCGGGCGGCGGCCGTGCGGTGGTCGCGGGCGGTGCGGGGGCCGTCCGTGAAGAGGGAGTCGCCGGTGGTGCCGGGCGACCGGTGGGGGGTGCCGAGGCGCCACCAGAGGGCGGCGGCGAGGGCGGCCACGGCCAGGACGATGACGATGAGGCCGAGGACGCCGCCCGGGGTGGCCCCCGAGGCGGTGCCGAAGAGGTCGTCGAGCCACTCCCAGAAGCGGTCGAGGCCGCGCTGGAGGAGGTTCGGGTCGTTCTCGTGGTACCGGGGATCGGACAGTTCCCGCTCCGCCGCCTCGCGGGCGGGGAGGCGGGAGATGTCCACCGGTACGTCGCCGTCGGCGCGCAGCCGTGCGAGTGCCGCGGCCGTTCCCCCCGTGACCGTCACCGCATCAGCCGCCGACGGTGTCGGTGCCCGGGGTGGGGCCGTAGCCGGGGAGGCCCGCGGCCCGGGCCAGTTCGAGGTCCAGGGCTTCGCGGCGGATGCGCTGGTCCACGTAGAGGAGGACGGTCACGCCGGCCGAGATCGGGTAGGTGATCGCGTTGGTGATCACGCCGCCGATGCCCGTGACGATCAGGAACGGCCAGCCGAAGGTGGTGGACGTGCCGGAGAGCAGGCCGGAGAAACCGTCGCTGTCGAGCAGGAATCCGATGACCATGAACGGGATCTCGATGATCATGGCGAAGAGGGAGAGCAGCAGCCAGGTCAGCACGGTGATGCCGAAGACCCGCCACCACGAGCCCCGCACCAGCTTCGCCGAGCGCTTCAGCGACTGGACGACGCCCTGGCGCTCCAGCATCAGGGCGGGGGAGGACAGGCTGAAGCGGATCAGCAGCCAGACGACGGCCACGATGGCGCCGAGACCGCCGATCAGGGTGAGGGCCATGCCCGCGCCACCGCCGATCAGGAGCCCGGGGAGCAGGCCGACGGCCACGACGGCGACGATCGCCGCCGAGATCAGCAGGGTGAGGCCGAGCAGTCTGAGCAGGCGCGGGCGGGCCTCCTGCCAGGCGGAGCCCAGCGAGACCGGGCGGCCGAGGACCGCGCGGCTGATGACGACGGTCAGCAGGGCGGCGCTCACGAGCGAGGCCATGACCATCACGAGGAGGCTCGGGCCCATGCCGGCGAGGGAGGACTGCATCGAGTCGAGGGACTGTTCCAGCTGCTCGGCGGGCGTGGCGTCCGGGTTGGCCGCCGGGGCCGCCGGCACGAGGTACCGCTGGGCCAGGATGTTGCAGACCTGGGAGATCACCGCGACCGTGACCGAGATGGCGAGGACCGTGCGCCAGTAGGTGCGGAGGGTCTTCGCCGCGCCGTCGAGGATCTCGCCCATGCCCAGCGGGCGCAGCGGGATCACGCCGGGCTGGGCGGCCGGAGGCCTGCCCCAGTGGGCGTTCGGCGGAGGGGTCCCCCAGTTCGGGCCGGGGCCGGGGGGCGGCGTCCGGTCGGTGGGCGGGGACCACTGGCCGGCGGGCGGCTGGTCCTTGGACCACTGGGCGGAGGAGCCGTTCGCGTCGGCCGCGGCAGAGGGCGCGGGAACCCCCGAGCCGTCCTGGCCGTCGGAGGGAGCGGATCCGGGCGAGGTCCAGCCCGGAGTGTCGTTCACGGTCGTCCACCTCGGATGAATGGTCGCGGTGCCGGATCGGCGAACCGGCTCGGTCACGGCGGCCGACACCTGACACGGCGGCGGGCCGGGTGCCATCGTGCCACGCGGGGCCCGCCCGTGGGCCTGGGCCCGGATCTCCTTCGTACCTTTGTCCGGACCTTCAATGTGCGAGCGACAGACGGCACACTGTGCGGATGCCCGATCAGGCCGCGCGAACCCGTGCGCCGCCGGGCCGAGCGGGCCGTCCGTCATGAGCGCGGGGCCCGGGCAGGGGGAGGCGCTGTGGGGCAGGTCACGGCAGGTAACGATTGGCTAATGGGATGATGTCGATATGAAGGGACGCGTTCTTGTCGTCGACGACGACACCGCACTGGCCGAGATGCTCGGCATCGTGCTGCGGGGTGAAGGGTTCGAGCCGTCGTTCGTCGCGGACGGAGACAAGGCGCTGGCCGCCTTCAGAGAGGCCAAGCCCGACCTGGTGCTGCTGGACCTGATGCTGCCCGGAAGGGACGGCATCGAGGTGTGCCGGCTCATCCGGGCGGAGTCCGGCGTGCCGATCGTGATGCTCACGGCCAAGAGCGACACCGTCGACGTGGTCGTGGGTCTGGAGTCCGGTGCCGACGACTACATCGTGAAGCCGTTCAAGCCGAAGGAGCTCGTCGCCCGTATCCGGGCGCGGCTGCGGAGGTCCGAGGAGCCGGCTCCCGAGCAGCTCACGATCGGCGACCTGGTCATCGACGTGGCCGGGCACTCCGTGAAGCGGGACGGTCAGTCCATCGCGCTGACCCCGCTGGAGTTCGACCTCCTGGTCGCGCTGGCGCGCAAGCCGTGGCAGGTGTTCACGCGTGAGGTGCTCCTGGAGCAGGTCTGGGGCTACCGGCACGCCGCCGACACCCGGCTGGTGAACGTGCACGTCCAGCGGCTGCGCTCGAAGGTCGAGAAGGACCCCGAGCGTCCGGAGATCGTGGTGACCGTCCGCGGTGTCGGTTACAAGGCGGGACCGAGCTGACATGAGTGCGGGCAGCGCTGCTCCGAAGCCCGGGGATCCGGGAGTCCGTACGGGGCGGACTGCCGGACCGGGGCGGGGGGGCTCGCGATTCGGCCGTCTGCTCCGCAGCAGAGCGGTCCTGCGGCTCTTCGCCCGCTGGGTCCGCCGACCGCTGCTGCCCGCAGTGCGGCTGTGGCGGCGGAACATCCAGCTGCGGATCGTCGTGGGCACCCTGCTCATGTCCCTCGGAGTGGTGCTGCTGCTCGGCATCGTCGTCATCGGGCAGGTCCGCAACGGCCTGCTCGAAGCCAAGGAGAGGGCCGCCCAGAGCCAGGCCGCCGGAGGGTTCTCCGCCGCCCAGGACCGGGCGGCGACCACCCCCTCGGCGCCCGGACAGCAGGACGGCGGGCGCACCGGCGCCTCCGTGAACTGGCGCTCCACCCTGGTCGAGCAGCTCGCCAGCGGCGGCCAGAGCGCGTTCAACGTGGTCGCGCTCTCCCTCGACACCGGTGACACCGCGAGCCGCGGCGCCCGCGCCTCCGGCGAGGTCGACCCGACCACGAGCATCCCAGCGGAACTGCGGCACTCCGTCGCCCAGGGCACGGGTACCTTCCAGAAGTTCACGCGCATCCACTACACCAGCGGCAAGGCGTCCGAGCCGGGCCTTGTGATCGGCAAGCGGCTGAACGACGCCGACGGCGACCAGTACGAGCTGTACTACCTCTTCCCGCTGACCCAGGAGGAGGACTCCCTCACCCTGGTCAAGGGGACCCTGGCGACCGCCGGGCTCTTCGTCGTCGTCCTGCTCGGCGCCATCGCCTGGCTCATGGTGCGCCAGGTCGTCACGCCCGTGCGGATGGCCGCCGGGATCGCCGAACGGCTCTCCGCCGGCCGCCTCCAGGAACGGATGAAGGTCACCGGCGAGGACGACATCGCCCGGCTCGGCGAGGCCTTCAACAAGATGGCCTCCAACCTCCAGCTGAAGATCCAGCAGCTGGAGGAGCTGTCGCGGCTGCAGCGGCGCTTCGTCTCCGACGTCTCGCACGAGCTGCGCACCCCGCTGACCACGGTCCGGATGGCCGCCGACGTCATCCACGAGGCCCGCGCCGACTTCGACCCGATCACCGCCCGCTCCGCCGAACTCCTCGGCGACCAGCTCGACCGCTTCGAGTCGCTGCTCTCCGACCTCCTGGAGATCAGCCGCTTCGACGCGGGCGCGGCCGCCCTGGAGGCCGAGCCGATAGACCTGCGCCAGGTCGTGCGCCGGGTCATCGGCGGCGCCGAACCCCTCGCCGAGCGCAAGGGCACCCGGATCGTGGTCCTCGGCGACCAGCAGCCCGTGGTGGCCGAGGCGGACGCCCGCCGGGTCGAGCGGGTGCTGCGCAACCTCGTCGTCAACGCCGTCGAGCACGGCGAGGGCCGCGACGTGGTCGTGAAGCTGGCCGCCGCCGGCGGGGCCGTCGCCGTCGCCGTACGGGACTACGGCGTGGGCCTGAAGCCGGGCGAGGCGACCCGGGTCTTCAACCGCTTCTGGCGCGCCGACCCGGCACGCGCGCGGACGACCGGCGGCACCGGCCTCGGCCTGTCGATCGCCGTCGAGGACGCGCGGCTGCACGGCGGCTGGCTCCAGGCCTGGGGCGAGCCCGGCGGAGGTTCGCAGTTCCGGCTCACCCTGCCGCGCACCGCGGACGAGCCGCTGCGGGGCTCCCCGATCCCGCTGGAGCCCGAGGACTCCCGCCGCAACCGCGAGCAGGCGGCCGCCGGGCGCGCCCAGGAGAACGCCCGCCTGGCGGCGGTGCCGGCGCAGCACGCCGGGGACCGGCCGGCGCTCCCCGTACCGCCGAGGCTGCCCGCGCCGCCGCGGGCGACCGTCGATCCGACGGCGCTGCCCGGCAGCGGCGCCCGGGTCGTGGCGCGGGCGGCGACGGACGGCGACGGCGGCGGGGCGGGCACGGCGACGGCCGGTGCGAACGGGAACCTGGAACGGGAGGACGGGACACGTGGGCGCTGACTCCCGAGCGGAGCACGCGGGGCGGGGACGCAGTACACGCGCGGTGGTCCTCGCCGCGTGCGGCGGGCTCCTGGTGACCGGGTGCGCGACGATGCCCGACAGCGGGGACGTGTCGCCGGTGAAGGGGGTCGGCACCGGCGACTCGCAGGTGCGGGTCTACGCCGTCGCCCCCCGCGAGAACGCCGATCCCGACGAGATCGTCGACGGCTTCCTCGAAGCCATGACCAGTGACGACCCCGGCTTCGCCACCGCCCGCAAGTACCTCACGAAGAAGGCCGCGCAGAGCTGGAAGCCGGAGCAGAGCATCACCGTGCTCACCACCGCGCCCAACCGCCAGCCGACCGATCGCAACGCCGACCCCGACAACCAGGGGCGCGCCTACCCGCTCTCCGGCCGCAGGATCGCGACCGTGGACGCCCGCCACGCCTACCAGCCGGTCAGTCCCGCCGAGTACCTGCAGTCGATCCACGTCGTGCAGCAGACCTCGGCGAACGGCAAGGGCAGGGAGTGGCGCATCGACAGCCTCCCGCCCGGCCTGCTGCTGGGCGAGGCCGACTTCCTCCGCAACTACCGGTCGGTCAACAAGTACTACTTCGCCTCCGGGGAGAACTGGGTCGTCGCCGACCCCGTCTACATCCGGCAGCGGCAGGACCCGGTCACCCGCATGGATCCGGTGACGCAGACGGTCAAGGCGCTCCTCGAAGGCCCGACGAACTGGCTGAAGCCGGCCGTCGACTCGCGGTTCCCCTCCGGTACGGCGCTGAAGAGCGGCGTCACCACGCTGGCCACGGACGACCAGTCCACGCTGCGGGTGCCGCTCAACGACAAGGCGGACCGGGCCGACGGCGAGGCGTGCCGGCGGATGGCGGCGCAGCTGCTGTTCACGCTGGGCGACCTGACCTCCGTGCGGGTCGAGCAGGTGGAGCTCCTGGGCTCGACAGGGCAGTCGCTGTGCCGGCTGGGCAAGGGGCAGGCGGCCGAGTTCGCGGCGGTGCGGGGCACCGGCCGCGAGGAGCACCCGTACTTCGTCGACGGGCACGGGAAGCTGATGATGCTGCTGGTCGGCGGCAAGGAGGCGAACGAGCCGCTGGAGGTGCCCGGGCCGTTCGGCAAGGGCACCGTGCCGCTCAGCTCGGTCGCCGTCGACCGGGGCGAGACCCGGGCCGCCGGGGTCTCGCAGACCGGCCGCGAGCTGCTCGTCTCCTCCATCACCACCGAGCAGGACCCGCAGCCGGCGGTCCTGACCAGTAAGGCCGCCCGGCCCGACGACCGGCTGTCCGCGCCCAGTTGGGACGGCCGGGGCGATCTGTGGGTCGCCGACCGCGACCCGCACGCACCCCAGCTGTGGATGGTGCCGGGCGGCACCGGCCACCCCGTCAAGGTCCGCACGCCGTGGCTGGAGGACGACACCCGCATCGAGTCCCTGCGGGTCTCCGCCGACGGTGTGCGGATCGCCCTGGTGGTCAAGCGGGGCGAGCGCACCACCCTCCAGATCGGCCGGATCCAGCGGCAGACGACGGACGAGGAGCAGACCGTCTCCGTCCTGGACCTCCAGCCCGCCGCGGCCCGGATGGAGTCGGTCACGGCCGTCTCCTGGGCGGGGCCGAGCCGGCTCGTCGTGGTCGGCAAGGAGGCCGGCGGCGTCCAGCAGATCCGCTACCTCCAGACCGACGGCTCGACCTCCACGACCTCGGTGCTCCCCGGCCTCAACGGGGTCACCTCGGTGGCCGCGCCGCACACCGACGAGGCACCGGTGGTGGCGGACTCCGGCGACGACGGCATTGTCCGGCTGGCACCCGGCACGAACTGGCAGCCGATGGCCAAGAAGGGCTTGTCGCCGGTCTACCCGGGCTAGGGCCTCGGCGCGGCGGCGCACCTGACGTACTTCGGGGTCCCCCGTGGGTTTTCCACAGGGGTGGCCGGGGGGCCCTCGGAGGCGCACAGTGGAGCCATGCGGGGGTGGTGGCGCGAGATCGCCGGGTTGGTGCTGCCGGTCGCCTGCGGAGGCTGCGGCAGACCGCGGACGGAGTTGTGCGCGGGCTGTGCGGACGCGCTCGCGGGGGCGGGGCCGCGTAGGGTGCGGCCCGCGCCCGAGCCCGCCGGGCTGCCCGTCGTCCATGCCGCCGCGCCCTATGCGGACGCCGTACGGGAACTGCTCCTCGCCCACAAGGAGCGTGGGGCGCTCGCGCTCGCCGGGCCTCTGGGCGGAGCGCTCGCCGGGGCCGTGGAGGCCGCTGCCGGGCCCGGGGAGGGGCCCGCGGGCGGACCGCTGCTCCTCGTACCGGTGCCGTCCTCGCGGCGGTCCGTACGGGCGCGTGGCCATGATCCGACGCGGCGGATCGCGCTGGCCGCGGCGGCCCGGCTGCGGCGCGCGGGAAGGCCGGCGCGGGTCGTGCCCGTGCTGCGGCAGCGGCGGTACGTGGCCGATCAGGCGGGGCTCGGGGCACGCGGACGCCTCGCGAACCTGGCGGGGGCGCTGGAGGTCGTGCCGGGCGGCGCGCGGCTGCTGACGGCGGGAAGGGTGGTTCTCGTGGACGACCTGATGACCACGGGCGCCTCGCTCGCGGAGGCGGCGCGCGCCCTCGGAGCCGTACACCTTCCGTTCATTCCTGGAATACCGCACGGCTTACCGGCCGGTTCGGCGCAGCGCGAAATCGAACAGCGGGCGGCGGCTGTGATCGCATCCTCTCCCGCTTCGTTCGAAATAAACCGGAACTCGCCGGAAACTTGGATCGTTGCAGGTGGTGAGAGGTGAAAGCACCCGTACGGAGGTATGTCGCGGTAGCGGGTGCCGACACCCGTCCGAAGGGGCTATGTTCGGTTGTGAGGAATGGCGAATGCCATCACCTCGCCGAATACATGGTTGCGCCTACAGGACAGGAGTTCAGGGCGAATTAACCTCTTGTCGATGGGGTGGAGATCTTGTCGACTGGGGAGGAAGAGGGCGAGTCGCCAAGTCCGAGCTCCGGTGAGACCACCGGAGCTGGTGCAAAGGGAGATGCCCTGCGGCCAAGGAGCCGATCAGGGCGATCCGGGAACGGAGTTCTGCGTGGACATCGTCGTCAAGGGCCGCAAGACCGAGGTGCCCGAGCGGTTCCGCAAGCACGTGGCCGAGAAGCTGAACCTGGAGAAGATCCAGAAGCTCGACGGCAAGGTGATCAGCCTCGACGTCGAGGTGTCCAAGGAGACCAACCCGCGGCAGGCCGACCGGTCCGACCGCGTGGAGATCACCGTCCATTCCCGAGGCCCGGTGATCCGGGCGGAAGCTGCGGCAGGCGACCCGTACGCAGCGCTCGACCTCGCCCACGGCAAGCTCGAGGCGCGACTGCGCAAGCAGCACGACAAGCGGTACACCCGCCGTGGCAACGGCCGGCTGTCCGCAGCGGAGGTGGGGGACGTGGTTCCCGGCGCCGCCAAGCTCAACGGGGACGGCCAGCTGGCCGTCGACGAGACCGACAAGGTGCCCACCACGATGATGGGCTCCATCAAGGTCGAGGGTGAAGGGCCGCTCGTGGTCCGGGAGAAGACCCACCGGGCCGCACCGATGACGCTCGATCAGGCGCTCTACGAGATGGAGCTGGTCGGGCACGACTTCTATCTCTTCGTCGACTCCGACACCAAGCAGCCGAGCGTCGTCTACCGGCGGCATGCCTACGACTACGGCGTCATCCACCTGGAGAGCGACCCGCTCGCGGGTGAGGACCTCGGCGGCGCGGGCGGTGCGCTCGGCGGCTGACCGTCGCCCCGTACCGACTCCGGGACCTTGGGAGTCCCTCCGGGTGCCCCTGGAGCGCACCGCGCGCCCCCCAGGGGCACCCCTGTGCGTCCGCGGATCGCCCCGTCGCCGCCGGGGCATGAAATCATGGCGTGCACGCCAACCGGTGCCGATCGCGTACGGGTTGGAGGACCGGAAACGAATTCAGGCCACGGCCTTCAGGGGGAGGAACGATGGCGGACAGCTTCGGGCCGGTGCTCAGCGGGCGCGAGCACGGTGGTCCGATCCCGGAGGGATCGGATTCGGACAGCGCTGTATTCCGCAAAGAGCCGATCCGGGTCCTCGTCGTGGACGACCATGCCCTCTTCCGCCGCGGACTCGAGATCGTCCTCGCGCAGGAGGAGGACATCCAGGTCGTCGGCGAGGCCGGTGACGGCGCCGAGGCCGTCGACAAGGCCGCCGACCTGCTGCCCGACATCGTCCTGATGGACGTGCGGATGCCCCGGCGCGGCGGCATCGAGGCATGCACCTCCATCAAGGAGGTGGCCCCCAGCGCGAAGATCATCATGCTGACGATCAGCGACGAGGAGGCCGACCTCTACGACGCGATCAAGGCGGGGGCCACCGGCTACCTCCTCAAGGAGATCTCCACCGACGAGGTCGCCACCGCGATCCGCGCGGTCGCGGACGGGCAGTCGCAGATCAGCCCTTCGATGGCGTCGAAGCTGCTCACCGAGTTCAAGTCGATGATCCAGCGCACCGACGAGCGCCGGCTCGTGCCCGCGCCCCGGCTGACCGACCGCGAGCTGGAGGTCCTCAAGCTCGTCGCGACCGGGATGAACAACCGGGACATCGCCAAGGAGCTGTTCATCTCCGAGAACACGGTGAAGAACCACGTCCGGAACATCCTGGAGAAGCTGCAGCTGCACTCCCGGATGGAGGCCGTGGTCTACGCGATGCGCGAGAAGATCCTCGAGATCCGCTGAGGCTCCGCCCCGGGACGCCCCTGCTGGGGGTCCGGGGGTCGTCCCCCGGGGGATGCAGTGCGATGCGCGAGAAGATCCTCGAGATCCGCTGACCCTCAGGCGAGGGCCTTGAGCAGGGCGGGGACCAGCTCCGGGTGGTTCACCCGCTCCACGGTCACGGCGTCGCAGCCCACCCACTCGGCGGCCTCGCGCAGGGCCTTCGCCACCGCCGGTACGGCCTTGGGGCCGTCCAGCGAGACCTGCTTGGCCACCAGGGTCGAGCCCTCCCGGGCCGGGTCGACCCGGCCCACCAGGCGACCGCCGGCGAGCACCGGCATCGCGAAGTAGCCGTGGATCCGCTTCTGCTTCGGCACGTACGCCTCCAGGCGGTGGGTGAAGCCGAAGATCCGCTCCGTGCGGGGCCGCTCCCAGATCAGCGAGTCGAAGGGGGAGAGCAGCGTCGTGCGGTGCCGGCCGCGCGGCTCGGTCGCCAGCGCCGCCGGGTCCGCCCAGGCGGGCTTCCCCCAGCCCGCCACCGTCACCGGCACCAGACCCGAGGCCTCCACCACCGCGTCGAACTGCTCCGCCTTGATCCGGTGGTAGTCGGCGATGTCCGCGCGCGTGCCCACGCCGAGCGCCTCGCCCGCCTGGCGCACCAGGCGCCGCACGCACTCGGTGTCGTCCAGGTCGTCATGGAGCAGTGCCCGCGGGATCGCCCGCTCGGCCAGGTCGTACACCCGCTTCCAGCCGCGCCGCTCCGTCACGACGACCTCGCCGTACATCAGGGCCCGCTCGACGGCGATCTTGCTGTCCGACCAGTCCCACCACTCGCCCTTGTTCTTCGCGCCGCCCAGCTCGGTCGCCGTCAGCGGGCCCTGGTCCCGGAGCTGGGCGATCACCTTGTCGTACGCCCCGGGCGACAGCTCGTGGCCCCAGTGCGGGCGGTCGCGGTAGGCGCGGCGGCGGAAGGCGAAGTGCGGCCACTCCTCGACGGGCAGGACGCAGGCGGCATGCGACCAGTACTCGAAGGCGTGCGCCTCCGACCAGTACGCCTTCTCCACCGTCGGGCGTCCCACCGCGCCCAGGCGCGCGTACGGGATGAGCTCGTGTGAGCGGGCCAGGACCGAGATGGTGTCCAGCTGGACCTGGCCGAGCGACCGGAGGACCCCGCGCACCCCGGCCCTGCGGTCCGGCGCACCCAGGAACCCCTGGGCGCGCAGGGCGATCCTGCGGGCTTCGTCGGCGGACAGTTCGGCGGCGGGGCGCGGCGCAGTCGTCATGGACCGCACCCTAGGCCCCGGCACTGACAGACCCCCCTCAGCGGGGTGCCGGGAGGTACGGCAGGGGGCTCGGCAGGCCGAAGTCGGAGGGGAGCAGGGAGGCGATCCAGGCGTCCCGGAGCGTGCCCTTGTTGGGGAGGCCGGCGCGCTGCACGCCCTCGACGACGAAGCCGACCCGTTCGGCCACCGCGCGCGAGCCGGCGTTGCCGACCTCGGCGCGCCAGATCAGGCGGGTGCAGCCGAGGCCGGTGAAGGCCCAGTGGGCGAGCGCCCGGACGATCTCCGTCATGTGGCCGGAGCCGCGCTGCTCCTTCGCCAGCCAGAAGCCGACCTCCCAGACGCCCTGGCCGCGGCTCATCAGGCTGGCCGCGGCGAGCAGCGGGCCGCCCTCCACGGGTTCGGCGGCGAAGGTGTACTCGGTGTCCTCCCGCCAGCCGTCCGGGACCAGCCGCTGCGTGAAGAACTCGGCATCCTCACGCCGGTAGGGGTCGGGGACGGTCGTCCAGCGGCGGATGTCGGGGTCCTGGCAGATGTCGTACACCCTGTCGACGTCCTCGGGGACGAAGCTCCGCAGACGCAGTCGGTCGGTGGTGAGGATGATGGGATCCATGCCGGGATTGTGCTGACCCGGCCCACCGGAAGCGAACACTTTTCGGATGGGGCGGCACCTTCCGCCCACCTCGTGCGTTCTCCATACGGGCGGACGTACGGCTCCGGTACTGCGGGCCTCCCTGCGCAAGGGCTGTCTCGCTTACGATGGCCGTTGCGGTGGGGACCACCTGCCGTGCCCGCGCTCGCGTCCATCACAAGACCCAGTGCCAGGCCCGACCGGCAAGGAGACCAGCCTCAGTGTCCGTCTTCAACAAGCTCATGCGTGCAGGCGAAGGCAAGATCCTGCGCAAACTGCACCGCATCGCGGACCAGGTCAACTCCATCGAAGAGGACTTCGTCAACCTCTCCGACGCCGACCTGCGGGCGCTCACCGAGGAGTACAAGCAGCGGTACGCCGACGGCGAGAGCCTCGACGACCTGATGCCGGAGGCCTTCGCGACCGTCCGCGAGGCGGCCAAGCGCGTCCTCGGCCAGCGCCACTACGACGTCCAGCTGATGGGCGGCGCCGCCCTGCACCTCGGCCATGTCGCGGAGATGAAGACCGGTGAGGGCAAGACCCTCGTCGGCACGCTCCCGGCGTACCTGAACGCGCTCTCCGGCAAGGGCGTGCACCTGATCACGGTCAACGACTACCTGGCCGAGCGCGACTCCGAGCTCATGGGCCGGGTGCACAAGTTCCTCGGTCTGAGCGTCGGCTGCATCCTGGCCAACATGACGCCGGCCCAGCGCCGCGAGCAGTACGCCTGCGACATCACGTACGGCACGAACAACGAGTTCGGCTTCGACTACCTCCGCGACAACATGGCCTGGTCGCAGGACGAGCTCGTCCAGCGCGGCCACAACTACGCCTGCGTCGACGAGGTCGACTCCATCCTCGTCGACGAGGCCCGTACGCCGCTGATCATCTCCGGCCCGGCCGACCAGGCGACCAAGTGGTACGGCGACTTCGCGAAGCTCGTCACCCGGCTGAGCAAGGGCGAGCCCGGCAACCCGCTCAAGGGCATCGAGGAGACCGGCGACTACGAGGTCGACGAGAAGAAGCGCACCGTCGCCATCCACGAGGCGGGCGTCGCCAAGGTCGAGGACTGGCTCGGCATCGACAACCTCTACGAGTCGGTGAACACCCCGCTCGTCGGCTACCTGAACAACGCCATCAAGGCGAAGGAACTGTTCAAGAAGGACAAGGACTACGTCGTCATGGACGGCGAAGTCATGATCGTCGACGAGCACACCGGCCGCATCCTCGCCGGCCGCCGCTACAACGAGGGCATGCACCAGGCGATCGAGGCGAAGGAAGGGGTGCAGATCAAGGACGAGAACCAGACCCTCGCCACGATCACCCTCCAGAACTTCTTCCGCCTCTACGACAAGCTCTCCGGCATGACCGGTACGGCCATGACCGAGGCCGCCGAGTTCCACCAGATCTACAAGCTCGGCGTCGTCCCGATCCCGACGAACAAGCCGATGCAGCGCAAGGACCAGTCCGACCTGATCTACCGGACCGAGGTCGCCAAGTTCGCCGCCGTCGTCGACGACATCGCGGAGAAGCACGAGAAGGGCCAGCCGGTCCTCGTCGGCACGACCTCCGTCGAGAAGTCCGAGTACCTCTCGCAGCAGCTCGCCAAGCGCGGCATCCCGCACGAGGTCCTCAACGCCAAGCACCACGAGCGCGAGGCCTCGATCGTCGCCCAGGCCGGTCGCCGCGGCGCCGTCACCGTCGCCACGAACATGGCCGGTCGCGGTACGGACATCAAGCTCGGCGGCAACCCGGACGACCTCGCCGAGGCCGAGCTGCGCCAGGCGGGCCTGGACCCGGTCGAGCACGTCGAGGAGTGGGCCGCGGCGCTGCCCGGCGCCCTGGAGCGTGCCGAGAAGGCCGTGAAGGCGGAGTTCGAGGAGGTCAAGGAGCTCGGCGGGCTGTACGTCCTCGGCACCGAGCGCCATGAGTCGCGCCGCATCGACAACCAGCTGCGCGGTCGTTCCGGCCGTCAGGGCGACCCCGGCGAGTCCCGCTTCTACCTCTCGCTCGGCGACGACCTGATGCGCCTGTTCAAGGCGCAGATGGTCGAGCGCGTGATGGCCATGGCCAACGTGCCGGACGACGTGCCGATCGAGAACAAGATGGTCACCCGCGCCATCGCCTCCGCCCAGTCCCAGGTCGAGACCCAGAACTTCGAGACCCGTAAGAACGTCCTGAAGTACGACGAGGTCCTCAACCGGCAGCGCGAGGTCATCTACGGCGAGCGCCGCCGCGTCCTGGAGGGCGAGGACCTGCACGAGCAGGTGCGCCACTTCATGGACGACACGATCGACGACTACATCCGCCAGGAGACCGCCGAGGGCTTCGCGGAGGAGTGGGACCTCGACCGCCTGTGGAACGCGTTCAAGCAGCTCTACCCGGTGAAGGTCACCGTGGAGGAGCTGGAGGACGCGGCCGGTGACCGGGCGGGCATCACCGCCGAGTTCATCGCCGAGTCCATCAAGGACGACATCCACGAGCAGTACGACGCGCGCGAGAAGCAGCTCGGCTCGGACATCATGCGCGAGCTGGAGCGGCGCGTGGTCCTCTCCGTCCTCGACCGCAAGTGGCGCGAGCACCTCTACGAGATGGACTACCTCCAGGAGGGCATCGGCCTGCGCGCCATGGCGCAGAAGGACCCGCTGGTCGAGTACCAGCGCGAGGGCTTCGACATGTTCACCGCCATGATGGAGGGCATCAAGGAGGAGTCCGTCGGCTACCTGTTCAACCTGGAGGTCCAGGTCGAGCAGCAGGTCGAGGAGGTCCCGGTGCAGGCGTCCGCGCCGTCGCTGGACAAGGAGGACGCGGTGCCGGCGGGTGCCGGGCGTCCGGAGATCCGCGCCAAGGGGCTCGACGCCCCGCAGCGGCCGGACCGGCTGCACTTCTCCGCGCCGACCGTGGACGGGGACGGCGGTGTCGTCGAGGGCGACTTCGCCTCCGACGACCTGGACTCCGGCGACGGGCTGACCCGCGCGGAGCGGCGCAAGGCGCAGAAGAACGCGGGCGGCGGGCGTCGCCGCAAGAAGTGACGTTCTGAGTGTGCGGAAGGGGTCGGTCGCCCGGGAGGGCGGCCGGCCCCTTCGTCATGGGCGGCGGGAGGCGGCGCCGAGGCCGTCCAGCTCCACGGCCGCGCAGCGCCAGCGCTGGTCCTCGCCGCGCTCCAGGCGGAACGCCATGGCCCGTACGCGGACGCCCGTCGCGATGGTCGCGAAGGCCTCGATCGCGGTCTGCGGCTCGTGCACCTGGATCGCGCAGCCGCGCAGGACCGGGCGGGGGCCGAAGGAGCGCAGGGGCGTCTCCGGGGCGAGCCGGACGAGCTGCTCGTACGCGTCGCCGACGGTGTGGCCGAGCATCCAGTGGACGGGCCGCTCCCCGCTGAGCACGGCGAGCAGGCGCTCGGCGAAGACGGTGTGCGGGGGGAGCGTGCGGGCGCGGCCGCCCTGGGCCGGGGTGCGGGGGCGGGTGCCGGCGGGGCCCCGGGGGCGGGCTCCGGCGGAGCCGCGCGGGCGCGTGCCGGCGGGGCCGCCGGGCATGCCGGGGGCCGTGCGGGGGCGGGGGAGCGGGGAGGGGGTGGTGGTGAGCGTGGTGTTCATGGCGGGCCCCTGTTCTCGTGCACCTGGCGCTGCGTAATCGATCGGTACCAGT
Organism: Streptomyces sp. NPDC021012; assembly: GCF_044333355.1. NCBI lineage: Bacteria > Bacillati > Actinomycetota > Actinomycetes > Kitasatosporales > Streptomycetaceae > Streptomyces > Streptomyces sp. NPDC021012. Next base: position 221,985 of record NZ_JBIRQU010000011.1, on the reverse strand, counting down.
CGGTAACTTTCGTTGAGGATCTTGTACGGGGGGAGTCGGGGGCTCCGCAAGGAGGCGGCCGGGGCGGGGCGGTCCCGAAAACGGATCACCTATCAGGGTGACGCGGTGGAAAAACGGGTCTCCGGCGGTTCCGAGGGCGGCCTTTCGCGGTGGACGGACGGCCGGTCCGGCCCGCCGCCCCGAAGGGGGACTCCGCACGTATCCTGAGGGCCTCTCCGTCTACGAAAGCGGCCTGCCATGCGCGTCTACGTCCCCCTGACCCTCCCCGGTCTCGCACAGGCGCACAAGGCGGGCGAGCTGGGCCCCGGTCCGCTGACCGCCTACGCCGTCACCCCCGCGCTGCGAGAGTGGTACGTCTCCGACGACATCGAGGAACTGGAGTACGCGGCGCTCAACCGGGCCGCGTCCGCCTCCCTGCGGCTCCTCGCCGGCGACCCCGAGGCGCCCAGGCGCCGGATCGTCGTCGCCGTCGACGTGGCCGACAAGGACGCGACCGTCGACCCCGCCCGGGGGCTCGACGCCGCTTCCATCGGCGAGGTCCGCATCGCCGGAGCCGTACCGCTGGCCAAGGCAGCGGCCGTGCACGCCGACGCGGACGACGCCGAGGCGGACGTCGCGGCGGCGGCGGGCGCGCTCGGCGCGGCGGACCAGGGCGACGACGACGCCCAGTTCGTGGTGGACGGGGCCGAGGACCACGAGCTGCTGTGGTTCGGCGTGCAGGAGATCCCCTCCCTGCTCGGCTGACCCGCCCGGTACCGTCTCCCCATGGGGAAGCACGGAAAACACCTGGTCTGGGACTGGAACGGCACGCTGCTCGACGACATCGGCGCGGTGATCGGCGCGACGAACGCGGCCTTCACCGAGCTCGGACTCGAAACGATCACGCTGGAGCGGTACCGCGAGCTGTACACGGTGCCGGTGCCGAAGTTCTACGAGCGGATCATGGGGCGACTGCCCACGGACGAGGAGTGGACCGTCATGGACGGGGCCTTCCACCGGCACTACTGGCAGCGGGCCGAGTCCTGCGGGCTCACCGCCGGGGCGGCGGAGCTGCTCGCGGCGCGGCAGGAGTCCGGGCTCACGCAGTCGCTGCTGTCGCTCGCGCCGCACGCCGACCTGATACCGCTCGTGCGGCGGTACGGGATCGCCGAGCGGTTCGTCCGCATGGACGGGCGCGTCGACGCGTCGACGGACGGGAAGTCCGGGCACATGGTGCGGCACCTGGCCGCGCTGGGCGTCCCGGCCGAGCGGGTCGTCGTCATCGGTGACGCCGCGGATGACGCGGTGGCGGCGGCGCACGTGGGGGCGCGGGCCGTGCTTTATACCGGGGGCTCGCACAGCCGGGCGTCGCTCTCGCGGGTCGGTGTGCCGGTGGTGGACTCGCTGGAGGAGGCCGTCGCCGTCGCGGAGGAGCTGGTCTAGCGGCGTCTGCACGGTGGTGGGCAGGCGGGGTCCGGCCGGGTGCGGCCCGGTGGGTGGGTTGTGCCCACCGGTTCCGCCCCTGCGGAACGCCTGCCCACGACCGGCGTCAGCCCTTCGCGCGGAGGACGTTCAGGAATTCGCGCATCCAGGTGGGGTGGTCGGGCCAGGCGCGGGAGGAGACGAGGAGGCCGTCGACGACGGCGGCGCTGTCCTGGAAGGTGGCGCCGGCGGCCTGCATGTCGAGTTCCAGGGCCGGGTAGGCGGTGACGCGGCGGCCTTCGAGGCTGCCGATGGCCGCCGTGAGGAGCGGGCCGTGGCAGATCTGGGCCACCGGCTTGTCGGCGTCGAAGAAGGCCTTGAGGATCTTGCGGAGTTCCGGGTCGTTGCGCAGGTACTCCGGCGCGCGGCCGCCCGGGATCACCACCGCCAGGTAGGCGCCCGGGTCGACCTCCGAGAAGGCGAGGTCGGCGGGCCAGGTGTAGCCCGGCTTCTCCGTGTACGTGTCGTAGCCCGGCTCGAAGTCGTGGACGACGAAGCGGAGCGTCTTGCGCGCCGGGGCCGCGATGTCGACCTCGTAACCCTCCTCCAGAAGCCGCTGGTAGGGGTACATCACCTCCAGCGACTCCGCCGCGTCCCCGGTCACGATCAGGATCTTCGCCATGGCTCTCCCAGATCACAGATGGTCGGTCTGCCGTGCTGTGCCCATGCTCGCGCACCCGCCCCCTCCGGCGGGGTGGTTTGCCAAGACGACACGTGTCGCTGTCCATATCGTCAAACTTCCCTCGCTCTTTTGTACGCATACGGCTCATGACGGTTCGGGGGTCGGGGGCGATAGGCTTTTGCCGTGATCAGCGCGATACGCCAGGGGGGCAGTGAAGCCCCCGGCTGCCGCCCGGCACGCGACAGCGGCCGGGTCGACCGTGCGTTCGCCGATCCTCTCCGTCCGGGCGCGCCACGTTCCGTGGCCGATAACGGCCCGGGCATCTCCCATCCGGGCATAACGTCGACTTCGACCGGAATCACCGCGTCGTGGCGTTGTGCCCTTTCTTCCACCGACGTCACGCAACGGCGCGCGACAGGAGTCAGAGGACATGCAGACCAAGCTGGACGAAGCAAAGGCCGAGCTGCTCGAGAGGGCCGCCCGGGTAGCTGAGCACAGCCCGGTCGGGGGGCGACTTCCGACGGGCCCGGAGGGTGCGGGGGAGCGCCCGGACCGGGACACCGTGCTCGCCTACCTCCAGCGCTACTACCTGCACACCGCGCCCGAGGACCTCGCCGACCGCGACCCGGTCGACGTGTTCGGTGCCGCGCTCTCTCACTACCGGCTCGCGGAGAACCGCCCGCAGGGCACCGCGAGCGTGCGCGTCCACACCCCGACGGTGGAGGAGAACGGCTGGACCAGCAGCCACTCCGTCGTCGAGGTCGTCACCGACGACATGCCCTTCCTCGTCGACTCGGTCACCAACGAGCTGTCCCGCCAGAACCGCGGGATCCACGTCGTGATCCACCCGCAGGTCCTCGTCCGCCGTGACGTCGCCGGCAAGCTCATCGAGGTCCTGTCGACGCAGATCCACGGCGAGCTGCCGCACGACGCGCTCACCGAGTCCTGGATCCACGTCGAGATCGACCGCGAGACCGACAAGGCCGACCTCAAGCAGATCACCGCCGACCTGCTGCGCGTCCTGTCCGACGTCCGCGAGACCGTCGAGGACTGGGACAAGATGCGCGATGCCGCCCTGCGCATCGCCGAGGGCCTCCCGGCCGAGCCCACCGCCTCCGACCTGCGGCCCACCGAGGTGGAGGAGGCCCGCGAGCTGCTGCGCTGGCTCGCCGACGACCACTTCACCTTCCTCGGCTACCGCGAGTACGAGCTCGTCGACGGCGACGCCCTGTCCGCCGTGCCCGGCACCGGCCTCGGCATCCTGCGCTCCGACCCGCAGCACGGCGCCGACGACGAGGGCCACCACGCCCACCCCGTCTCGCCCTCCTTCAGCCGGCTGCCCGCCGACGCCCGCGCCAAGGCGCGCGAGCACAAGCTGCTGATCCTGACGAAGGCCAACAGCCGGGCGACCGTCCACCGCCCCTCGTACCTCGACTACGTCGGCGTGAAGAAGTTCGACGCCGAGGGCAACGTCATCGGCGAGCGCCGCTTCCTCGGCCTCTTCTCCTCCGCCGCCTACACGGAGTCCGTCCGCCGGGTCCCCGTCGTCAAGCGCAAGGTCCAGGAGGTCCTGGACGGCGCCGGCTTCACGCCGAACAGCCACGACGGCCGCGACCTGCTCCAGATCCTGGAGACCTACCCGCGCGACGAGCTCTTCCAGACCCCGGTCGACCAGCTGCAGTCCATCGTCACCAGCGTCCTGTACCTCCAGGAGCGGCGCCGGCTGCGGCTCTACCTGCGCCAGGACGAGTACGGCCGCTACTACTCGGCCCTCGTCTACCTGCCGCGCGACCGCTACACGACCCGCGTCCGGCTGCGGCTCATCGACATCCTGAAGGAGGAGCTCGACGGCACCAGCGTCGACTTCACCGCCTGGAACACCGAGTCGATCCTCTCCCGGCTGCACTTCGTCGTCCGCGTCAAGCCCGGCACCGAGCTGGCGAAGCTCACCGACGCCGACGTCGACCGCATCGAGAACCGGCTCGTCGACGCCGCCCGCTCCTGGGCCGACGGCTTCGGCGAGGCGCTCAACGCCGAGCTCGGCGAGGAGCGCGCCGCCGAGCTGCTCCGCCGCTACGCCAACGCCTTCCCCGAGGGCTACAAGGCCGACCACTCGCCGCGCGCGGCCGTCGCCGACCTGTGCCACCTGGAGGCCCTCGCCGGCAGCGGCAAGGACTTCGCGCTCTCCCTGTACGAGCCCGTCGTCGCGGGCCCCGGCGAGCGCCGCTTCAAGATCTACAAGACGGGCGACCCGATCTCCCTCTCGGCCGTCCTGCCGGTCCTCAACCGGCTCGGCGTCGAGGTGACCGACGAGCGCCCGTACGAGCTGCGCTGCTCGGACCGCACCCACGCCTGGATCTACGACTTCGGCCTGCGGATGCCGGTCGCGACGGGCAACGGCGGGGACTACCTCGGCGACGACGCCCGCGAGCGCTTCCAGGAGGCCTTCGCCGCCACCTGGACCGGCGAGGCCGAGAACGACAACTTCAACTCCCTCGTCCTCTCCGCCGGGCTGACCTGGCGCGAGGCGATGGTGCTGCGCGCCTACGCCAAGTACCTGCGCCAGGCCGGTGCCACGTTCAGCCAGGACTACATGGAGGACACCCTCCGCAACAACGTCCACACCACCCGGCTGCTGGTCAACCTCTTCGAGGCCCGCATGGCGCCCGAGCGCCAGCGCGCCGGCACCGAGCTGATCGACGCGCTCCTCGAAGAGCTCGACGCCGCCCTCGACCAGGTCGCGAGCCTGGACGAGGACCGGATCCTGCGGTCCTTCCTCACCGTCATCAAGGCGACGCTGCGGACGAACTTCTTCCAGACCACGGCGGAGGGCAAGCCGCACTCCTACGTGTCGATGAAGTTCGACCCGCAGGCCATCCCGGACCTGCCGGCCCCGCGCCCGGCCTTCGAGATCTGGGTGTACTCCCCGCGCGTCGAGGGCGTCCACCTGCGCTTCGGCAAGGTCGCCCGAGGCGGTCTGCGCTGGTCCGACCGCCGCGAGGACTTCCGTACGGAGATCCTCGGCCTGGTCAAGGCGCAGATGGTGAAGAACACCGTCATCGTGCCGGTCGGCGCCAAGGGCGGCTTCGTCGCCAAGCAGCTCCCGGACCCGTCCGTGGACCGCGACGCCTGGCTGGCCGAGGGCATCGCCTCGTACAAGACCTTCATCTCGGCGCTCCTCGACATCACCGACAACCTGGTGGCGGGCGAGGTCGTCCCGCCGGTCGACGTGGTCCGCCACGACGAGGACGACACCTACCTCGTGGTCGCCGCCGACAAGGGCACCGCGACCTTCTCCGACATCGCCAACGGCGTCGCGGAGTCGTACGGCTTCTGGCTCGGCGACGCCTTCGCCTCCGGCGGCTCCGCCGGCTACGACCACAAGGGCATGGGCATCACCGCCCGCGGCGCCTGGGAGTCCGTCAAGCGGCACTTCCGCGAGCTGGGCCACGACACCCAGACCGAGGACTTCACCGTCGTCGGCGTCGGCGACATGTCCGGCGACGTCTTCGGCAACGGCATGCTGCTCTCCGAGCACATCCGCCTGGTCGCCGCCTTCGACCACCGCCACATCTTCATCGACCCGAACCCGGACGCGGCCGTCTCGTACGCCGAGCGCCGCCGGCTCTTCGACCTGCCGCGCTCCTCGTGGGCGGACTACGACACCTCGCTGCTCTCGGCGGGCGGCGGCGTCCACCCCCGCAGCGCCAAGTCCATCCCGGTCAACGCGCAGATGCGGGCCGCCCTCGGCATCGAGGACGGCGTCACCAAGCTGACCCCGGCCGAGCTGATGAAGGCGATCCTCCAGTCGCCCGTCGACCTGCTGTGGAACGGCGGCATCGGCACGTACGTGAAGTCCTCGGCCGAGTCCAACGCCGACGTCGGCGACAAGGCCAACGACGCCATCCGCGTCGACGGCCAGGACGTCCGCGCCCAGGTCATCGGCGAGGGCGGCAACCTCGGCGCGACCCAGCTGGGCCGCATCGAGTTCGCCCGCAGCGGCGGCCCCGAGGGCCAGGGCGGCAAGGTCAACACCGACGCCATCGACAACAGCGCCGGCGTCGACACCTCCGACCACGAGGTCAACATCAAGATCCTGCTCAACGGGCTCGTCGCCGAGGGCGACATGACCGTCAAGCAGCGCAACAAGATCCTCGCCGAGATGACGGACGAGGTCGGCGCGCTCGTCCTGCGCAACAACTACGCGCAGAACACCGCCCTGGCCAACGCCGTCGCCCAGTCGCCGTCCCTGCTCCACGCCCACCAGCGGTTCATGCGCCGCCTGGGCCGCGACGGGGCCCTCGACCGCTCCCTGGAGTTCCTGCCCAACGACCGGCAGGTCCGCGAGCTCCTCAACAGCGGCAAGGGACTGAGCCAGCCCGAGCTCGCCGTCCTCCTCGCGTACACCAAGATCACGGTGGCCGACGAGCTGATCGGTACGGAGCTGCCGGACGACCCGTACCTGCGCGGGCTGCTCCACGCGTACTTCCCGACGCTGCTGCGCGAGAAGTTCACCGAGGCCGTCGACAACCACGCGCTGCGCCGCGAGATCATCACGACGGTCCTGGTCAACGACACCGTCAACACCGGTGGCTCGACCTTCCTGCACCGCCTCCGCGAGGAGACCGGCGCGTCCATCGAGGAGATTGTCCGCGCGCAGACCGCCGCCAGGACGGTCTTCCGCCTGGGCCAGGTCTGGGACGCCGTCGAGGCCCTGGACAACCAGGTCCCGGCCGAGATCCAGACGCAGATGCGACTGCACTCCCGCCGGCTCGTCGAGCGCGGCACCCGCTGGCTGCTCAACAACCGGCCGCAGCCGCTCCAGCTCACCGAGACCATCGAGTTCTTCGCCGACCGCGTCGAGGAGGTCTGGGCGCAGCTGCCGCAGCTGCTGCGCGGCTCGGACCTGGAGTGGTACCAGGGCATCCTGGACGAGCTGACCGAGGTCGGCGTGCCGGAGGAGCTCGCGGTCCGCGTCGCCGGCTTCTCCTCCGCCTTCCCGACGCTCGACATCGTCGCGATCGCGGACCGGACGGGCAAGGAGCCGCTGGCGGTCGCCGAGGTCTACTACGACCTGGCCGACCGGCTGCGGATCACCGACCTGATGGACCGGATCATCGAGCTGCCGCGCAGCGACCGGTGGCAGTCGATGGCCCGCGCCTCGATCCGCGAGGACCTGTTCGCGGCGCACGCGGCGCTGACCGCCGACGTCCTGACGGTCGGCAACGGCACGACGAGCCCCGAGGAGCGGTTCAAGGCCTGGGAGGAGAAGAACGCGGCGATCCTGGGCCGTGCGCGGACGACCCTGGAGGAGATCCAGGGCTCGGACACCTTCGACCTGGCGAACCTGTCGGTGGCCATGCGGACGATGCGCACGCTGCTCCGTTCGCACAGCTGATCCGTCCGTGTGATCCGTGCATGAGGAAGGGCCCCGCCGGTTTTCCGGCGGGGCCCTTCCCCGTTCCTCATTCCTCGACGGGGGTCACCGTCGAGGTCCACAGGCGGCGGGCGGCGAGCAGGGCCGCCGTGAGCAGCAGGGCGTTGCGGAGGGCCATGACGGCCAGGCCGGTGGGGGTGCCGGCGACGACCTCGTCGTAGAGGACGGGGTACGCGAGGGAGCTGAGGGCGGCCGCCGGGAGGAGCAGCAGGGCGACCGGGCCCATCACGGTCCGGCGGGAGGTCAGGCAGACGGCGGCGAGGCCGAGCAGCCAGATCATGTACTGGGGGCTGATCACCCGGCTGGTGACGGTGAAGAGCAGCACGGCGGCGAGGGCCGCGTCGAGCGGGGTGGCGGGGGTCCAGCGGCGGGCCCTCAGGCGCCACAGGAGCAGCCAGCCGAAGGCGATGACGGTGAGCAGCAGGGCGAGGTGCCCGAGGCTGGAGACGTACGGGCCGACGTACTCGAAGGCCCCGTAGCGGAACTCGACCCGGCCCGGCCAGACGCCGCCGGCGCCGGACAGCGCCAGGGCCGTGCCCCACAGGGACTCGATCTGGATGCCGCGGCTGCCCTGCTGGCGCAGGAAGCCCAGCGCGTCGGAGAAGAACAGCGCGAGGGTGGCGAGGAGGACGAGCGCGGTGACGGCGGCGGCGGTCCAGGCCTCCCGGGTGGTACGGCCCCGGGGCGTGCCGATCAGGGCGAGCGCCGGCCACACCTTGACCATCGCGCCGATCCCGGCGAGCGCCCCGCCGAGCTGGTGGGCGCGGGTGGAGCGGGCGCCGAGGGCGAGCAGGGCGAGCACGGCGAGGGCGGTGCTCTGGACGTCGTACCGGGCGAGCGGCAGGTGGAGGAGGAGGGGGAGGCCGCAGACCCAGACCAGGGCGCCGTGGGTGAGCCGGTCGCTGTCGGCGCGGGCGAGGGCGGCGGTGACGACGGCGTCGGCGAGGAGGGTGAGGGCGACGAAGGCCTGGAAGTAGGTGAGCCAGGGGAGGACGCCCGGCGACATGATCACGAGGCCCGCGCCGGGCGGGTACTGCCAGGTGACGTCGCCGGGCGGGAAGGTGCCTTCGGCGAACTTCCCGTACCAGTACTGGTAGAGGCCCACCTCGCGGCCCACGCCGCCGATGCCGAGGTCGTCGCGGGAGAGCAGCAGGAGCATCCCGGCCCGGGTGAGGAGCCAGACGACGGCGAGGGCGAGGTAGCGGGTGCGGCCGACGGTGACGAAGGTGGCGGAGGTGAAGGTGTCCGAGTCGAAGGGCGACTTGGTGAGGGTGGGGGGTTCGCTCGCGGAGCGGGGCGGCGGCTGCGGGGGAGTGGGACGGGGGTGATCGAGGTGGGGGTGATCGTTCGTCATCCCACCGCACTTTAGACCGCGATGCCCCTATTGACCGGTTTCTTCGTGTCCGGTTTGGCCGTGAACTCCTCGTACGCCGCCACCACCTCCCGCGCCGGGCCGTCCATCCGCAGCGTGCCCGCCTCCAGCCACAGCGCCCGCTCGCAGGTCTCCGTGATCGTGGAGTTGGAGTGGCTGACCAGGAAGACCGTGCCCGCCTCCGCCCGCAGTTCGTCGATCCGCTGCTGGCTGCGGCGGCGGAAGCGGGCGTCGCCGGTCGACAGGGCCTCGTCGATCAGGAGCACGTCGTGGCTCTTGGCGGCGGCGATGGAGAAGCGCAGCCGGGCGCCCATCCCGGAGGAGTACGTCCGCATCGGGCGGGAGATCGCGTCGTCCTTCTCGTTGATGCCGGAGAAGTCGACGATCCCGTCGTACCGCTCCCCGACCTCCGCGCGGCTCATGCCCATCGCGAGGCCGCCCAGGATCACGTTCCGCTCGCCGGTCAGATCGTTCATCAGGGCCGCGTTGACGCCGAGGAGGGAGGGCTGGCCATGGGTGTAGATCCGGCCCCGGTTCACGGGCAGGAGGCCCGCGACGGCCTTCAGGAGGGTGGATTTCCCCGATCCGTTCGAACCGATCAGGCCAATTGCCTCGCCGCGGTACGCGACGAAGCTGACGCCCCGCACGGCGTGGACCCGGCGGGCGGCCGGAGCCGGGCGCCGGCGCGCCATCCGGCTCAGCGCGGCGGTGGCGCCGCCCCGGCCGCCGGGGTGCCCGCCGTTGACGGTGTACGTGATGTGGACGTCGTCGGCGATGACGGTGGGGGTCTTCGGGTCTTCAGCCACGGCCGTACGTCTCCTCCGCCTTCCAGAACCAGATGAAACCGCCCGCGAAGGCCAGCACGGCCCAGCCGGCGGCCAGCGCCCACACGTGCGGCGGCAGCTGCGCCGCCGTGTAGCTGTCGATCAGCGCGAAGCGCATGAGGTCGATGTAGACCGCCGCCGGGTTGCACTGGAGGGCCAGCACCACGGTGTGCGGGAAGCGTCCGCTGTGCGCCAGGTTCTGGATCGAGAACATGGCGCCCGAGGCGTACATCCAGGTGCGGAGCACGAACGGCATCAGCTGGCTGACGTCCGGGGTGCGGGCCGAGATCCGGGCCAGGAAGAGCGCCAGGCCCGTGCTGAACAGCGCCTGGAGGAGCAGCGCGGGGACGGCGAGCAGCCAGCTCCAGCCGGGGAACTGGCCGAAGCAGGCCAGCATCACGACGAGCGCGGCGAGCGAGAACAGCAGCTGCTGGAGCTGCTGGATCGCGAGCGAGATCGGCAGGCTCGCGCGCGGGAAGTGCAGGGCGCGGACCAGGCCCAGGTTGCCGCTGATCGCCCGGGTGCCGGCCATGGCCGTGTTGGAGGTGAAGGTCCACACGAAGATGCCGGTCACGAGGAAGGGGACGTAGTCGGGCACGCCGTTCTTCGCGTTCATGATGACGCCGAAGATCAGGTAGTACACGGCCGCGTTGAGCAGCGGGGTCATCACCTGCCAGACCTGGCCGAGCTTGGCCTGGCTGAACTGGGCGGTCAGCCGGGCGGTCGCGAAGGCGGCGATGAAGTCGCGGCGGGACCAGAGCTGCCGCACGTAGGAGGGGAGCGAGGGGCGGGCCCCGCTGACGCTCAGGCCGTGCCGGCGGGCGAGCGCGGCGAGGTCCTCCCGCTCCGCGGGGGCGGCCGGCTGCGCGGGTGGGGCGAGGGTCGTGGTCACGGGCGGGCACTTTCGACGAGGGGTGCGGTGCGCGGGGCGCACGGGAGGTCGTCGGCGATGGAACGGGTCCGTATCGTCGCTACGGGGAGGTTAGGACGCCCACACGACGGAACGCAACCGTATCGTCGTAACGCTTTCGGGGCATCGCGGTTCGTTAGGATGCCGTCCATGACCGATCCGACCCCCCGCCGCGCCCCCGCCGGAGCCGCCGTACTCCGCGAGGACGTGACCGAGGCCATCCGCGCCGCCGTCTTCGAGGAGCTCGCGGCCGTCGGCTACGCCCGGATGTCCATCGAGGGCATCGCGCGCCGCGCGGGAGTCGGCAAGACGGCCGTCTACCGGCGCTGGAAGTCCAAGCTCTCCCTCGTCCTCGACCTCGTCGGCGCCTTCGCCGCCCAGGGCCTGCCGGCACCCGCCAGCGGCTCCCTCTACGGAGACCTCCGCGTCCTCCTCGAAGTGGCCTCGCACGCCCTGAGGCACCCGGTCGCCTCCCAGGTCATCCCCGACCTGCTCGTCGAGGCCGCCCGGCACCCCGAGATCGCCGAGACCGTCAAGGCCGTGCTGCTCGACGGGCAGCAGGGCGTCATGACCCAGGTCGTCCGCGAGGCCGTCGCCCGCGGCGAACTCCCCGAGGGCACCGACCCCGGCAAGGCCCTGGACGTGGCCGTCGGCCCGCTCTACTGGCGCCTCGTGGTCGTCCGCACGCCCCTGCCCAAGGGGTACCTGGACGAGCTCGCCCGCTCGGCGGTCGCGGCGCTCAAGGCCTGACTGCTCCGGAGCGCCGCCTCACCGCCTCACCGCGCGGAGGGGCGTTCCGGCGGTCACTTCACCGCGCGGAGGGGCGTTCCGGCGGTCACTTCACCGCGCCCGCCATCACCCCGGTCGTGAACTGCCGCTGGAACGCGAAGAACACCACCAGCGGAACCACCATCGACACGAACGCCCCCGGCGCGAGCACGTCCACGTTGTTCCCGAACTGGCGCACCTGCTGCTGGAGCGCCACCGTGATCGGCGGCGACTGCGAGTCCGCGAAGATCAACGCGACCAGCATGTCGTTCCACACCCACAGGAACTGGAAGATCCCCAGCGAGGCGATCGCCGGACCGCCCAGCGGCAGCACCACCCGGGTGAAGAGCCGGATCTCGCCCGCCCCGTCGAGCCGCGCCGCCTCCAGGAGCTCGCGCGGGATCTCCGCGAAGAAGTTCCGCAGCAGGAAGATCGCGAACGGCAGGCCGAACGCCGTGTGGAACAGGACCACCCCGGCCGTCGTCTCGAAGAGCCCCACCGCGCCGAACAGCTTCGACACCGGCACCAGCGCCACCTGCACCGGGACCACGAGGAGCGCGACCACCCCCAGGAACCACCAGTCCCGGCCCGGGAACTCCAGCCACGCGAAGGCGTAACCCGCGAGCGAGCCGATGACGAGGACGAGCAGGGTGGCCGGGACCGTGATCAGCACGGTGGAGAGCAGGGAGCCGGTGATCGTGTGGTTCGCGAGGAGGTGCGCGTAGTTCTCGGTGGTCAGCCGGGCCGGGGCCGCGAACACCTCCCACCAGCCGCTCGCCGCGATGTCGGACGGCGAGCGGAGCGAGGAGAGCAGCAGCCCGACCGTCGGCAGCAGCCAGAACAGGCCGGCGAGCAGGAGGAGGACCCGGACGGCGCCGGACGCCGCGCGGGCCGCGGCTCTCGTCGCGAAGCCCTTCACCGGCGGGACGTCGGAGCTCGTCATCGTCGGGACTCCCTTCGGATGCGGCGGATGTTGACCACCATCACCGGCAGCACGAGAAGGAGCAGGACGACCGCGATGGCCGAGCCGACCCCGAGGTCCGCGTCCGTGCCGAAGGACGAGCGGTACAGCTGGAGCGCGAGCACGTTCGCGTCGTCCTGCGAGGAGCCCGGCGCGATGACGAAGACCAGGTCGAAGACCTTCAGCACGTTGATCATCAGGGTGACGAGGACGACCACGAGGACCGGCGCGAGCAGCGGCACCGTGATCCGCCGGAACACCTGCCACTCGTTCGCCCCGTCCACCCGCGCCGCCTCCAGGAGCTCACGCGGTACGGCCGCGAGCCCGGCGCCGATCAGGACCATCGCGAACCCGGCCCACATCCACACGTACGCCCCGATCACCGCCGGGGTGACGAGCGAGGGGCCCAGCCACTCCACGCCGTCGTACTGCTCCCGGAAGTTGCTCGCGGGCAGGCGCAGTACGGCTCCGTCGGCGCGGTCGGCGGGCAGCGCGAAGCCGCCGTCGGCCGCCGCCGTGGCCGTGGCGACCACCTTCCCGTCCCGTACGGCCTCGATCCGCAGCCCCTTCAGCCCCAGCTCCCCCGGGTCGACCGCGTTCGGCTTCCCGCCGCCGCCCCGGGTGAAGTCCAGCCAGGCCGTACCGGTGATCTCGTCGTCCTTCGCGGCCGGCGCGTGCGCGGGGCGGGCGCCCTCCGGCATCCGCGCCGGAGCCACCCCGACCAGCGGGAGCCGCACGGGCACGCCCGCGTGGACCGGTTCCTTCGTCACGTACGCGCCGCCGCCCGCCGCCTTCAACGGGTGCACGGGCAGCGGCCTGGCCCGCGGGAAGCCGGAGGCCTCGGCGAAGGTGTCGTGGACCCCGACCCAGACGGCGTTGGCGACCCCGCGGTCCGGGTCCTGCTCGTACACGAGCCGGAAGATGATCCCGGCGGCCAGCATCGAGATCGCCATCGGCATGAAGACGACCAGCTTGAACGCCGTGCCCCAGCGCACGCGCTCGGTGAGCACCGCGAAGACGAGGCCGAGCGCGGTGGCGACCGCCGGGGCCACCACCAGCCAGACCAGGTTGTTGCGGACGGCGGTGCGGAGCGAGTCGTCGGTGACCAGCGCGAGGTAGTTGTCGAGGCCGACGAAGGACGAGTCCGTACGGTCGAAGAACGAGCGCCGGACGGAGTACCCGATCGGGTAGACGACGAGCGCGCCGAGGAGGACCAGGGCGGGCAGCAGGAACGCCGCCGCCACGGTCCTGGTCCTCGGCCTGGTCCTGGTGGCCGGCACGTCGACCTCAGCCCTTGTACGCCTTCGCGGCGTCCGCCTCCAGGCGTGCCTGCGTCCCCGCGACGTCCTTCGGGTTCTTCAGGAAGTCCTGGAGCGCCTTCCACTCGCCCTTGCCCGGCGTCCCGCCGAAGGACTGCGGCATCTGGTCCGACATGTCGAAGCGGAAGTCGTCACCGGCGCCGATGAGCGCCTTGGCGATCTCGCGCTGGACGTCGTTCGGGTACGCCGCCGGGTCCAGGTTCTTGTTCGGGGAGAGGAAGCCGCCCTCGGCCGCCCAGATCCTCGCCGCGTCCGGGGAGGCGAGGAAGGCGAGCAGCGCCTGCGCGCCCTTGGTGTCCTTCAGGGCCACGGCCGCGTCGCCGGCCGTCACCACGGGGGAGGTGCCGCCGTCGCCGACCTTCGGGAACGGGAAGACCTTCGCGTCCTTCCCGATCTCCGCCTTCGTCTGGGCGATGTTGACGGCGGCGAAGTCGCCCTCGAAGACCATCGCCCCCTTGGGCTGGTCGCCGCCCGTGAACGTCTGCGTGACCGAGGCCGGGTACTCCGTCTGCAGCGCGCCGGACGACCCGCCCGCGATCAGCGACGGCTTCCCGAAGAGCTCGGCGAGGGTCTTCAGCGCGGCGGCGACGGACGGGTCCGTCCACTTGATCGCGTGCTTCGCCAGCTGGTCGTACTTGGCCGGGCCCGCCTGCGAGAGGTAGACGTTCTCGAACCAGTCGGTGAGGGTCCAGCCGTCCGCGCCGCCGACCGACACCGGGGTCACGCCGGAGGCCGAGATCGTCTCGGCGGTGGCGAGGAAGTCCTTCCAGGTCTTCGGCTCGGACGCGCCCGCGTTCTCGAAGACGGCGGAGTTGTACCAGACCAGGGACTTGTTGGCGGCCTTGAAGTACACCCCGTACTGCGTGCCGCCCACCGCGCCGAGCTCCTGCCAGCCGCGCGAGTAGTTGGCGGCGAGCGCGGCTCTGGCCTCCGGGCCGACCGGCTTCAGCCACTTCTGGGCGGCGGCCTGCTGGATCGCGCCCACCTGGGGGAGCATCGCCACGTCGGGCGGCGAACCGCCGGCGATCTTCGTGCCCAGGAAGTTCACGATCGGGTCCTGCGCGGGCACGAAGGTGACGGTCGCGCCGGTGCGCTTCTCGAACTCCTTCAGGACCTTCGTGAAGTTCTCCTGCTCGGGGCCCGTCCACACGGCGGCGACCTCGATCTTCTCGCCCTTGAGCGAGAGTTCGCGATCGGGCGCGGGTCGCGGGTCCTCCGCGGACCCGCCGCCGCAGCCCGCGAGGGCGAGGGCGAGGACGGTCGCCGTTAACAGGCCCTTGTGTGGACGAAGAGTTGTACGCATCGCTGCCCCGTCTCTCCCGTGCGTTTCGCTGTCCGTCCGACAGGTCTACGCCCGGGTGCGGGGCCCCGCAATACCGCCTCCGGCCCCGAACGGGGGATCGTGATGCCCTCGTGACGTGCCGTCAGGCGTGGGAGGCGGGGGTCAGCGGGGGCACCGGAGCCGCCTCGACCGAGCGCGCCGCCCGGTCCAGGGCGCTCGCCAGGAGCGCCAGGTCCGTCGGACCGTTGCCCAGCTCACGGACCGGGCGACGGGTGGGCGGATCGCCCATCCGCTCCCACTCCAGCGGCACGACCGTCGGGCGCAGCGTCGCCGTCCGGGGGATCCGGCCCGTGACGCGGCCCGCCTGGAACGGGGTCACCCGGCCGTCCGGATGCCCGAGACGGCCCCGCCCGGCCGCCGGCACGTCCGGGCCCGCCGCCACCGGGGGCGCGTCGAGCACGATCCGCAGCCGCGCCCCGTGCGCCAGCTCCGTGTCCGCCGTGCGGTCCGGGCGCGCCGAGGTCGCCACCAGGTGCACCCCGAGCCGCTCCCCGTACCGCGCGACGGCCTCCAGCGCCCGCACGACGGACCCCGCGGCCGGCCGGCCGGGGGCGCCGAGCGCCGGCGCGACCAGCGCGTCGAAGTCGTCCACGAGCACCACGAGCCGCGGCAGCTGCCCGCCCGCCCGCACCGGCGCCTGCTCCCCGGAAGCGGGCCGCGGGATCCGCCCGGCGGCGTCCTCGGACGCGGGATGGGGGATACGGCCGCTCGGGTGCTCCGCGAGCTCGCCCTCGTGCGTCCGGAGGGTCCGGCTGCTCGGACGCTCGTCGAGCCCCCCGCCGTCCCGCCGCGGCAGCCTCCCACTGGGCGTGTCCCCCAGGAACGCGTCCCCACCGGACCGCCCCCACGCCCCGGACCGCTCCTCGAACGCCCCGTCCCCGGAACGACGGACCCGGCCACTGGGGCGGTCGGCGACGTCACCCGCACCGGGGTGGGGGATCCGGCCGCTGGTGCGGCTGTTGAGGTCGTCGGCGCTGGGGTACGGGATCCGGCCGCTGGACCGGCCCGTGACGTCGTCCGCGCCCGGGTACGGCACGCGGCCGCTCGAACGGCCCGTCACGTCCTCCGCGCCCGGGTAGGGGACGCGGCCGCTGGTGCGGCTGTTGAGGTCGTCGGCGCTGGGGTACGGGGTGCGGCTGCTGGGGCGGCCGGTGACGTCACCGGCAGCGGGGTGGGGGATCCGGCCGCTGGACCGGCCGGTCACGTCGTCCGCGCCCGGGTACGGCACGCGGCCGCTCGAACGGCCCGTGACGTCGTCCGCGCCGCCGTACGGGCTCCGGCCGGTGCGGCTGGTCGGGAGGGCGCCGATGGGGCCGTCGCCGGTGCGGAGGGTGCGGCCGCTGGGGCGGTCGGTGAGGTCGGTGGTGTCGGGGACGCGGACGGTGGCGCGGGTGGTCTGGGGGACGGATTCCGCGGGGCTCGGGGAGCGCTGGCCGATCAGGCGGTCGGCGGCGCGCGCCGTGCCCCGGCGGTCGGCGAAGCTGCCGTCGCCCAGGAGCTCCGCCCGGCGCTTCAGCTCGGCGCCCAGCGCCTGCGCGAACTCCCGCATCCGTACCGGGTCAGAGGCGACGAGGTGCTCGGTGACGTGCGGCAGCTCCGTACAGGCCGCGAGGCCCTCGCCGCGCTCGCCGCCCGCGCCGTCCACGAGGAGCAGGCCGAGCCGGTCGGGACGGCCGCCCGCTGCGAGGGAGGCGGCGATGGAGCGGAGCAGCTCGGTGCGCCCGCTGCCCGCGGGGCCTTCGATCAGCAGGTGCGGGCCCTCCGCCGTGAGGTCCACGGACAGGGGGCCGCGCGGACCCGCGCCCAGGACGGCCGTGCCGTCGCCGGCGGAGGCCCAGCGGGCCATCAGGGACGCGGGCGTGGCGCGGGCGAGCCCGAGCTCGTCGAGCAGGCGGGAGGAAGGGGGCAGCGCGGACGTCCGGGCGCCCGGGGCGGCCGCCGTCTCCGGGCGGAGCGGGGCGAGGGCCCGGCCGAACCGCTCGGCCCAGGCGACGGAGACCGCGTCGACGACGCCGACGGTGCCGTGGCCCGCGAGCCGTCCGCCGGAGGTCCGGAGCAGCCGCAGCGCCGTCGCCACGTCGCCGCTGAGGAGCGCGGCGGCCCCGCACTCGCGGAAGGCGAGGGACGCGGAGCACGCGGCCTCGTACGTGGCGGCCACCGGCGAGTCCGGGGTCGCGGAGGGCGCCTCGGCGAGGCAGAGGAGGTGGATGCCGGCCGCCGCGCCGACGCCCGCGAGGCGCGCGACCGTCTCGCGCAGGGCCGCCGTCCCGGGGTCGCCGTCGACGATCACGACCGTCGTCGGCCCGTCGTGTCGGGCCGCGGCCTCGGCGACGGACGCGCGGTCGGCGCTGGGCCAGCCGGGGCCGAGCGGGCCGTCGTCGAGCCGCCGGGTCAGCTCGGCCGTACGCGCCTGGGCCTGCTCGCGGTCGTACGCCAGGAGCAGCCGGCAGTCCTGGCCGTGGGCCGGGCGGACGTGCGGGAGCCAGCCGAGCCAGCCCCAGGCGCGCCGCCGCTCTTCGAGGGACCGGTTCCGGTCGGCGCTGACGAGGACGATCTCCAGGTCGGAAGGGGAGTGCAGGGCGGCGAGCTGGGCCACGACCGAGCGCGCGAGCCCGGTGAGCCGGTCGCCGGGGCCCGCCAGACCGAGGGAGCCGACCTCGCGCAGGCCGACGGTGACCGGCACGCCGGACAGCTCGGCGCGGTCCGCCGTGCCGAGCCGGACGACCAGCGCCTCGGGGTGGTCCTGGGGCCGCTCCCAGAGCCGGGGCCCGGGGCCGAGGGCGGTGAGCAGCACGGTGGCCGGGTCGGGCCAGGTGTCGGCGACCGGTACGGGACCGGGGGCGCCGTCCCGCGCGCCGGGGCCGGGCCGGGTGCCGGCGTGCGTGGCCGGGGAGGTGGGGACCTCGGTGGTGGGGAGCTCCTCGCGGCCGCCCGCCAGCCGCCGGGCCCAGGCGCCGAGCCCGCGCCTGCCGCCGCGCGCGGGCGCGGCCGGAGCCGCGGGCGCCCCGCCCAGGGGGCCGCCGTGCGGCTCGTCGCCGTCGTGGCCGAGGTGGTCGTCGTATCCGTCGGGTCCGTCATGGGGGTGCCCCGCGTGCGCGTGGGCCTCGCCGTACGCGATGCCGCGCGCCCCGCCGTGGGTGGCGTCGTCCGCCGGTCCCGGGCGCTCGGGCAGGTGGTCCGTCGCGTGCGCGACCCGCAGGTGGCCCTCGCCGTCCGGGGCCGTCGCCACCGCCTCCGCACCACCGCCGCCGGGGCCCGTCAGGCGGAGGGCGGACTCGCCGAGGCGCAGCAGCGCGCCCGGGCGGAGCGGGACCGGGCGCTCGCCGACGGGCATGCCGTCGAGCGTCGTGCCGTTCGTGGAGCCGCGGTCGGCGACCGTGACGCGGCCGTCCGCGCCGACGGTCACCGTGCAGTGGGAGCGGGAGACGTCGGGGTCGTCGAGCGGCACGTCGGCGTCGACGGAACGGCCGATTCTGATCGCTCCGCCGTGCAGCAGGTGCACCCCGCCCGCGTCCGGGCCCGCCACCACGTGCAGCCGGGCGGAGGCCGTCTCGTCGGCCCGGTCGTCCGGTCCCGGGACCTGGAGGGAGAGGACCGCGCCGTCGACCAGCGGGGGCTCGCCGAGCACGCAGCGCCGGCCGTCGAGCCGCTCCGCGCCCGCGTAGAGCACGGTCGTGCCCGAGGAGGAGGTGTCGGGGCCGGTGACGGCGGCGGCGAGGTTCGAGGCGACGGCGGCGAGCGCCGTCCCGGCGGGGGCCGTGACGAGCACGTCGCAGGCGCGCCCGGTGCCGTGGCCGGCGTACGGCGCGAGGACGGTCAGCCGGATCTGCATCGCCGTCAGCGGTCCCTTCTGCGCGAGCCGGCCCGGCAGGGGGGAACCGCCCTGTGTCTCCCCCCACCCGGCACGGGCGCGTCGCCCGGTACAGGTCGGCACGGCGCGGGGGCTCCCGACCCCGTCGACACGACGTGCTGGAGGCATCCTCGCACCTGCCGCCGACAACACGCCCACGGGTCGGCCAGAAGTGATCTTGAACGGTCGGCCGTGGACGAGAAATGGCCTGGTTGGGCATGTCTTCGGAGCATGCGTGGCAACCGTCGACCCCCGTGGAGCGTCTTCTTCCGGACAAGTTCCGGACGGGTTCCGTTCGCTCCGGGCCCCCGGCGGGGCCCGCGCACGGCAGCGGAACCGGCCTGTGGACGACCGGTCTGTGACCCGTACGGCGGCACTAAAGTGGGTCGGACACCCGGACGGGTCACAACAGAGGACAGGGACACCGGGGACACCTCCGGAACCACCCCAGGACCACGATCAGCAGGGAGCGCGTGACGTGCGGCCTATCGGCAGCAAGTACCTGCTCGAGGAGCCGCTCGGCCGCGGCGCCACGGGCACCGTCTGGCGAGCCCGCCAGCGGGAGGCGGCGGGCGCCGAGGCGGCCGTGCCCGGCGAGCCCGGCGAGACCGTGGCGATCAAGGTCCTCAAGGAGGAGCTGGCCAACGACGCGGACATCGTCATGCGCTTCCTGCGCGAGCGGTCCGTCCTCCTCCGGCTGACCCACCCGAACATCGTGCGCACCCGCGACCTGGTCGTCGAGGGCGATGTCCTCGCCCTCGTCATGGACCTCGTCGAGGGCCCCGACCTGCACCGGTACATCCGGGAGAGCGGCCCGCTCACCCCGGTCGCCGCCGCCCTCCTCACCGCCCAGATCGCCGACGCGCTCGCCGCCAGCCACGCCGACGGCGTCGTCCACCGCGACCTCAAGCCGGCCAACGTCCTGCTCGCCGAGCAGGGCGGCCAGATGCACCCGATGCTGACCGAC
This sequence comes from Streptomyces sp. NPDC021012, assembly GCF_044333355.1. Lineage (NCBI taxonomy): Bacteria > Bacillati > Actinomycetota > Actinomycetes > Kitasatosporales > Streptomycetaceae > Streptomyces > Streptomyces sp. NPDC021012. The sequence goes on along the minus strand of NZ_JBIRQU010000011.1, from coordinate 202,152 downwards.
TTCGGCATCGCGCGCCTCGCGGACTCCCCGGGCCTGACCCGCACCCACGAGTTCGTCGGCACGCCCGCGTACGTGGCGCCCGAGTCCGCCGAGGGCCGCCCGCAGACCTCCGCCGTCGACATCTACGGCGCGGGCATCCTCCTCTACGAGCTGGTCACCGGCCGGCCCCCGTTCGCCGGCGGCACCGCCCTGGAGGTCCTCCACCGGCACCTCAGCGAGGAGCCGCGCCGCCCCTCGACCGTGCCCGGACCCCTGTGGACGGTCATAGAGCGCTGCCTCAGCAAGAACCCGGAGCAACGGCCGAGCGCCGTGAACCTCGCCCGCGGCCTGCGCGCGGTCGCCGCCGGCATCGGCGTCCACGCCACCCCCGCCCAGATCGAGGCCGCGGAGGGCGTCGGCGCGCTCCTCGCCCCGGACCCGGCTCCCGCGCCGGTCCCGGGGACCCCCGAGGCGCAGGCGCCGGGCGCCGCCGACCCGACCCAGGTGCTGCCCACCGGCGCCGCCGGTGCGGGCGCGGGCGCCGGGATGCCCCCGCAGTACGACCCCGCCGCCGCGACCAGCGTCATGCCGACCGGCGGCCCGGCGGGCGCCGCCGACCCGACGGCGGTCCTGCCCGCGACCGGTTCCGGTCAGGGCGCCGCCGACCCGACGGCCGTCATGCCCCCCGTGCCGCCCCAGGCCCCCCAGACCGGGCAGCCGGAGGAGCCGCACCCCTGGCAGAGCCAGTTGCGACAGGTCCGCGACCGCAACGAGCAGACGCAGGTCCAGTACCTGGACCCGAGCGAGGACCCGCTGCGCCGCCGCCCGCAGCGCCAGCCGCAGCGCCCGCAGCAGCCGCCGCAGGACGCCCGGCCCGGCCCGTACGGCCAGCAGCAGTACGGCCAGCAGCCGCCCCAGCCGTACCAGCAGCCCCGCCCGGCCCCGCAGCGCCCCGGACCCGCGCCGTACCAGCAGCAGCCTCAGCAGTACGCGCCCCCGCCGCCCCCGCCCCAGCAGTACGCCCAGCCCCAGCAGCAGTACCAGCCGCCGCAGCCGCCGCCCCAGGCCCCGGCGCCGCGCGAGCCGCGCCCGCCGCGCCAGCGCAGCGCCAACCCGGTGCACATCCCCGGTCTCGGCTGCCTCAAGGGCTGCCTGATCATGATCGTCCTGTTCGTGATCGGCGGCTGGCTCATCTGGGAGCTCACCCCGCTCCAGGACTGGGTCGCCCAGGGCAAGGGCTACTGGCAGGCCATCGGCGACGGCATCTCGTGGTTCACCGACTGGGTCTCCTCGCTCCTCGATTCCAGCGGTTCCGGGGGTACTACCGGCGGTACGGGACAGTAACCCTGCCGATTTATCGACTTCCGAGGGGTGATTTCCCCTCGGAGGTCGAGACCGGCGGCCGTGGACGCGTAGCTTTGTCGAGAACCGCAGCCGCTGAGGGAGCAGTCTTGGCACGGAACATCGGCAGCCGCTACACCGCCCACCAGATCCTCGGACGGGGCAGCGCCGGAACGGTGTGGCTCGGCGAGGGACCCGAAGGACCCGTCGCCGTCAAACTGCTGCGCGAGGACCTGGCGTCCGACCAGGAGCTCGTCGGCCGCTTCGTCCAGGAGCGCACCGCGCTCCTGGGACTCGACCACCCCCGGGTGGTCAAGGTCCGCGACCTCGTCGTCGACGGCACCGACCTCGCCCTCGTCATGGACCTCGTCCGCGGCACCGACCTGCGCACCCGGCTCGACCGGGAGCGCCGGCTCGCGCCCGAGGCCGCCGTCGCCATCGTCAGGGACGTCGCCGAGGCCCTCGCCGTCGCCCACAAGGCCGGCGTCGTCCACCGGGACGTCAAGCCGGAGAACATCCTGCTCGACATGGAGGGCCCGCTCGGCCCCGGCGGCGCCCACCCCGCCCTCCTCACCGACTTCGGCATCGCCAAGCTGATCGACACCCCCGGCCGCACCAAGGCCACCCGGATCATCGGCACCCCCGACTACCTCGCCCCCGAGATCGTCGAGGGCCTCCCGCCGCGCGCCGCCGTCGACATCTACGCCCTCGCGACCGTCCTGTACGAGCTGCTCGCCGGCTTCACCCCGTTCGGCGGCGGCCACCCCGGCGCCGTCCTGCGCCGCCACGTCACCGAGACCGTCGTCCCGCTGCCCGGCATCCCCGAGGAGCTCTGGCAGCTGATCGTCCAGTGCCTCGCCAAGGCCCCCGCCTCCCGGCTGCGCGCCTCCGAGCTCGCCGCCCGCCTCGGCGACGTCCTGCCGCTGCTCAAGGGCATCCCGCCGCTGGACGTCGACGAGCCCGGCGCGGAGCCGGCCCCGGAGCCGTACGAGGAGGACGCGTACGCCACCGGCACGGGCGCGGGAGAGCCCGGCCCGCGCCGCGCCGCCGTCCCGCTCGTCCCCGGCGCCTCCGCCGACTCCCACCGCGACACCCACACCTCCATGCGGGTCCCGGCCCCCGACGAGCTCTCCGGCGGCCCCCTCGGCACCGCCCGCGCCCCGCGCCCCTCCGGGGCCCGCCGCCCCGGCTCGGCCCGCCACAAGGCCGGCACGGTCCGCAAGAGACGGATCACCCTCGCCGTCGCGGCGCTCGTCATCGCGGGCGCCCTCGGCACCGGCGGCTACCTGGCGGCCTCCGGGGACGGGGACGCCCCGCCGCAGGACTCCAAGCAGTCCTCCCACCCCTAGCAGAGGTTCGGCTCCAGGCCCGGAGCCGTTACGCTGGACGCGTGGCAGTCGTCGATGTATCCGAAGAGCTGAAGTCCCTCTCCTCGACCATGGGGTCGATCGAGGCCGTCCTGGACCTCGAGAAGCTGAGGGCCGACATCGCCGTGCTCGAAGAGCAGGCCGCGGCCCCGTCCCTGTGGGACGACCCGGAGGCGGCGCAGAAGATCACGAGCAAGCTTTCGCACCTCCAGGCCGAGGTCCGCAAGGCCGAGACCCTGCGCGGCCGGATCGACGACCTCGCGGTGCTCTTCGAGCTCGCCGAGGAGATGGACGACCCGGACACCCTCGCCGAGGCCGAGACGGAGCTGGTCTCCGTCCGCAAGGCCCTCGACGAGATGGAGGTCCGCACCCTCCTCTCCGGCGAGTACGACGAGCGCGAGGCCCTGGTCAACATCCGGGCCGAGGCCGGCGGCGTCGACGCCTCCGACTTCGCCGAGCGCCTCCAGCGCATGTACCTGCGCTGGGCGGAGCGCCACGGCTACGCGACGGAGATCTACGAGACCTCGTACGCGGAAGAGGCCGGCATCAAGTCGACCACCTTCGTCGTGAAGTCGCCGTACGCCTACGGCACGCTCTCCGTCGAGCAGGGCACCCACCGCCTCGTCCGCATCTCGCCCTTCGACAACCAGGGGCGTCGCCAGACCTCGTTCGCCGGCGTCGAGGTCCTCCCGGTCGTCGAGTCCTCCGACCACGTCGAGATCGACGAGTCGGACCTGCGCGTCGACGTGTACCGCGCCTCCGGCCCCGGCGGCCAGGGCGTCAACACGACCGACTCGGCCGTGCGCATCACGCACCTCCCGACCGGCATCGTCGTCTCCTGCCAGAACGAGCGCTCCCAGATCCAGAACAAGGCGAGCGCCATGAACGTCCTCCAGGCCAAGCTCCTGGAGCGCCAGCGCCAGGAGGAGCGCGCCAAGATGGACGCCCTCAAGGACAGCGGCAGCTCCTGGGGCAACCAGATGCGTTCGTATGTGCTCCACCCGTACCAGATGGTCAAGGACCTCCGTACGGAGTTCGAGGTCGGCAACCCGCAGTCCGTCCTGGACGGCGAGATCGACGGCTTCCTGGAGGCGGGCATCCGCTGGCGCAAGCAGCAGGAGAAGTAGTCGGGAGCCCTGCCCCACCACCGCCCGTACGACGGCGCCGCCCCTGCTCGGGGGCGGCGCCGTCGTCGTACCGCCGGGTGGCACAAGACCGACGCGCGGCCCGGCCATGCCTCACGCACAGGGTGGCAGGCCCTGGCGCCTGCCTGCCCGACGGTGGCATGGTCGTCCGCACGACGGACATCCCGCTCTGCGCGCGGGGCGGAACGACGGTCGGCATCCGGAAGTACTTCCTCATGGAAGGCGTGGACCCGTGCACGAACGGCTACGAGATCGCGGCGGACCCGGGGTCGGACGGTTACGACGGGTGCTTCCCGTGACAGGCGCCCCCCGCACGAGGAGGGCGGCGGTGCTGCTGACGGTCCTGACCGCCACCCTCCCCCTCGCCTCGGCCTGCACCCTGACCGGCCCCGGCCCCCATCAGATCGACTTCGGCTTCCGGCTGGACGGGGCGGGCAACGTGATCGTCGCGTACCCGCTGTGCGCCACGAACGAGATCGCCGGCGCGTCCGTCTACGTGGACGTGCCCGGTGAGGGCGAGGACGGCAACGGCTTCACCACCCTGTGGAGCGCGACTGGCCCGAAGACGAAGGAGGCGAAGCGCGGCGTTTTCACAGTCGGCACGAGTGCCGACTTCGCGAAGGAGACCCGCCCCCTGAAGGCCCGCCTCCCGGAGGACGGCTTCTACGTCTCGGTGAAGGAACTGTCCGGCGGCAAGCAAGAGGACGGCCGGGACCACTGGGTCGTCCCCTCCCTCCTGAAGGGGAAGAAGCCGGCTGCCGACGAGTGGTCGACGGACAAGGGCAAGGTCCTGACCCGCGACGAGATCAACTCCCAGGCGTACTGCAAGGAGTGAACTGTCCCTCGGGCGTGCCCTGTGACGCCCGAGGGGTCGTACTGGCCCGGGGTGAGCGAAATCGAGGGCGTCGCCATGGGTGAGTGACGGGCTTCGCTCGCCCGTCGAACGGCGGGCTGATTCGCTGGAGCAAGTGGAATCCCCGCGGTTTCCTCGCTTTGTCGACACGGCAATTGCTCTCGGGAAGGCGCGAGTTCCGGGTTTACGTCACAGTTGCATCCCCGCATGGCAGTCAAGCCGTGAGGTTTCGGGCATTGCGCGCGCAACGGCCTTGACGCCTCATCGGAAACTCGGAAGGGTGGCGTACTGGCATGCGCTTTTCTGGGACGCGTGTGAACGGGGGCCGGTCCAGTCGTGACACGCTCCTGCTGCGCGAGGCCATGAGCGCTGCCCCATGACGAGATGAGCTACTGGGGGTAGCAGCCAGATGACCAACAAGACGCGAGTCCGCCTGGTGCGGGTCGCGGCCAGTGCCGTGATCATCGCCGGTGCGTCCCTGACGGCGGCCGGTGCCGCGCAGGCCGTCGGCGGATTCGGAACCGACTCCAACCAGACCCAGGACGCGGGTCTCGGCATCCTGGAGGGCGAGGAGGACACCGGCAACACGAGCCTCGGCGAGATCAGCGGCAGCGCCACGACGACCACCACGTCGTCGGGCGACACGTCCTCGTCCTCGGCCGACTCCTCGTCCTCGTCGGCGACGGACTCCTCGTCCTCGTCGAGCGACTCGTCCGCGGCGTCGACGGACTCCTCGTCCTCGTCGGCCGACTCGTCCTCCTCGTCGAGCGACTCGTCCTCTTCGTCGGCCGATTCGTCGTCGACGTCGAGCGACTCCTCGTCCTCGTCGAGCGACTCGTCGTCCTCGTCGAGTGACTCCTCCTCTTCGTCGAGCGACTCGTCCTCCTCCTCGAGCGACTCCTCGTCGACGTCGAGCGACTCGTCCTCTTCGTCGAGCGACTCCTCGTCCTCGTCCTCGAACTCGTCGTCGAGCGACTCGTCCTCGAACTCGGGCAACAGCTCGGGCAACAACTCGTCTTCGAACTCGGGCAACGACTCGGGCAACAGCTCGGGTAGCAACTCGTCTTCGAACTCGGGCAACTCGGGCAACGACTCGTCGTCGAGCTCGGGCAACAACTCGTCGTCCTCGTCGAACGGCGAGCAGACCTCGTCGGGCAGCACGGGCGGTCCGTCCACCGACGGTGGCGCCGGCACCTGCACCGTCGACCTCGACGGCGCCGAGTGCGTGGACACCCCGAACAACGCCGACCCGAACCAGGGCGGCTCGCAGCCGGTGCAGCAGGGTGCGGCGAAGGAGGAGCTCGCCGAGACCGGTGCGGCCGAGACCTCGTTCCTGATCATCGGTGCCGCGACGATGATCGCCGGCGGCATCGGCTTCCGGATGCTGCCGCGTCTCGTGGGCGGCGGTCGCGCCGCCGTCTGAGGCGCGTGACGCATGACGAAGGGCCGGGGCGTTCGCTCCCCGGCCCTTTCGTGTGGTTCCGGCTCGTGCGGGCTTCGTGCGCCCTCCGGTCAGGCGGCCTGGATCGCGGCGAGCAGCGCTATCGCGGCCAGCAGTGCGATCGCCAGCGTCAGCAGCATCGCGGGTGACAGCCCCTGGGGGGTCAGCCGCTCCCGGTTGGCGCGGCAGACGGGGCAGCGGCCCTCGGCGACCGGTGCCGCGCAGTTGGCGCACACCAGTCGGTCGTAGGTCATGCGCTCTCCTCCTCCCGCACTGGGGTACACACCAGGACAACGTCCGGAGGGACCCGGACGTTCCCCCTACCACTGTGCCAGCTCCGGGGCGTTTCGGCGCGCCCCGGCGGACCGGCCGCCGTCCGCCCCCGGGGGCGAAAAGGATAAACGTCGCAAGCCAGGACCGCGACTGCGCGGGCCATCCCCGGTCGCGTAAGGTCACGCACACCTACTCCCGGCCGACCGTGGTGCATCCGTGATCCGATTCGACAACGTCTCCAAGTCCTATCCGAAGCAGAGCCGCCCCGCGCTCCGGGACGTCTCCCTGGAGATCGAGAAGGGGGAGTTCGTCTTCCTCGTCGGCTCCTCCGGCTCCGGAAAGTCGACTTTCCTGCGACTGCTCCTGCGTGAGGAGCGCGCCAGTCAGGGCCAGGTGCACGTCCTCGGCAAGGACCTGGCCCGGCTCTCCAACTGGAAGGTGCCGCAGATGCGGCGCCAGCTGGGCACCGTCTTCCAGGACTTCCGCCTGCTGCCCAACAAGACCGTCGCCGAGAACGTGGCCTTCGCGCAGGAGGTCATCGGCAAGCCGCGCGGCGAGATCCGCAAGGCCGTGCCGCAGGTGCTCGACCTGGTCGGGCTCGGCGGCAAGGAGGACCGGATGCCGGGCGAGCTCTCCGGCGGTGAGCAGCAGCGCGTCGCCATCGCCCGTGCGTTCGTCAACCGGCCGATGCTGCTGATCGCCGACGAGCCCACCGGCAACCTCGACCCGCAGACCTCCGTCGGCATCATGAAGCTGCTCGACCGGATCAACAGGACAGGGACCACCGTCGTCATGGCGACCCACGACCAGAACATCGTCGACCAGATGCGCAAGCGCGTCATCGAGCTCGAAAAGGGCCGCCTCGTCCGCGACCAGGCGCGCGGCGTCTACGGCTACCAGCACTGACGGCGGGGGATCCAGAACACCATGCGCGCTCAGTTCGTGCTCTCCGAGATCGGTGTCGGTCTCCGGCGCAATCTCACGATGACCTTCGCCGTCATCGTCTCCGTGGCCCTCTCGCTCGCCCTCTTCGGCGGTGCGCTGCTCATGCGCGAGCAGGTCAGCACGATGAAGGACTACTGGTACGACAAGGTCAACGTCTCCATCTTCCTCTGCAACAAGGCGGACGCCGCCTCGGCGGGCAAGTGCGCCAAGGGTGCGGTCACCAACCAGCAGATCGACCAGATCGAGGCCGATCTGAAGAAGATGGACATCGTCGAGTCCGTCCACCGGGAGACGGCCGACGAGGCGTTCAAGCACTACAAGGAGCAGTACGGCGACACCGCCATCGCCTCCGTGGTGACGCCGGACCAGATGCAGGAGTCGCTCCGGGTCAAGCTCAAGGACCCGGAGAAGTACAAGGTCGTCGCCACGGCCTTCGCCGGCCGCGACGGCGTCGAGTCGGTCCAGGACCAGCGGAACATCCTGCAGAACCTCTTCGACCTGATGAACGGCATGAACATCGCCGCCCTCGGCGTCATGGGCCTGATGCTGGTCATCGCGCTGATGCTGATCGTCAACACCGTCCGCGTCTCGGCCTTCAGCCGCCGCCGCGAGACCGGCATCATGCGGCTCGTCGGCGCGTCCAGCTTCTACATCCAGATGCCGTTCATCATGGAGGCCGCCTTCGCCGGCCTCCTCGGCGGCGGCGTCGCCTGCGTGCTGCTGCTCGTCGGCCGGTACTTCCTGATCGACCACGGCATCGCGCTCGCCGACAAGATGCAGCTGGTCAACTTCATCGGCTGGGACGCCGTCCTCGCGAAGCTGCCGCTGGTGCTCGTCATCGGACTGCTCATGCCCGCCGTGGCCGCTTTCATCGCGCTGCGCAAGTACCTGAAGGTGTGACAAGACACCTGTGACGGTGGATGGCGTCGTGCGGGCAAAGCCCGTGCGGCGCCATCGCCTTGTCCTAGAGTGGGCGCCATGCCGGCCGGGCCCGCACCCTTCTGTATCCGGCCCCGCGGAGTCGTCCGCGGGGCCGTTCTGACGTTGGTCTTCGCCGGGGTCCTCGCCACCGCGGCCGCCACCGGCGCGCTGCCCCGGCAGGAGTCCGGGGGCGCGCAGCGGCAGGCCCCGGCCCGTACGCCGGGCGGGGCGACCGTCGACAGTGCCGCGCTCAGCCGGGCCGCCGCGGCGGCCATGGCCGACGGGAAGTCGGGCAAGCAGGCGGCGGAGGAGTTCGTCAGCCGCAGCGGGGACCGCTGGGGCGCGGTGTACGACAAGAGGGAGTACGCCGAGTTCGAGCAGGCCCTCGACGGCGCCTACACCGGGGTCGGGCTCTCCGCCGGGCGCTCCGGGGCGGGCGGGGTGCGGGTGACGCGGGTGCAGCCCGGGGGGCCCGCCGAGCGGGCCGGGCTGCGGGCCGGCGACCGGCTCGTCTCCGTCGACGGGCGGTCGGTCGACGGGCTCTCCGTCTCCGAGGTGGTCTCGCTGCTGCGGGGCGACGGCGTGCCCGGTTCGGCCGTCGGCCTGCGCGTCGAGCGCGGCCGGGCCGTCTGGACGCAGACCCTGCGCCGGGCCCGGCTGGCGACGGACCCGGTCACCGTCCGCCGCCTCGACGACGGGACCGTGCTGATCCGGGTCGCCGCCTTCACGAAGGGCGCGGGCACGCGCGTGCGTGACGCGGTGCGGGCCGCCCCGGCCGGCGCCGGGGTCCTCCTGGACCTGCGCGGCAACTCCGGCGGCCTGGTCGAGGAGGCCGCCGTGGCCGCCTCCGCCTTCCTCGACGGCGGGCTGGTCGCCACGTACGACGTGGACGGCGAGCAGCGGGCCGTGTACGCGGAGGGCGGCGGCGACACCGGCAGGCCCCTGGTGGCGCTGATCGACGGGGGCACGATGAGTGCGGCCGAGCTGCTCACGGGCGCCCTCCAGGACCGGGGCCGGGCGGTCACCGTCGGCTCGCGGACCTTCGGCAAGGGGTCGGTGCAGATGCCGAGCGCCCTGCCCGACGGTTCCGTGGCCGAGCTGACCGTCGGCCACTACCGCACCCCCGCCGGGCACGCCGTCGACGGCCGGGGCATCACGCCGGACCTGGCGGCGGGGGAGCGGGCCGAGGAGCGGGCGAGAACGGTATTGAGTGGCCTCGGAGGGGGCTCGTAGTGCGAAAATGACCGCACTATGGCAAAGGGACTCGTGAACGTGCAGGGCAAGCCTGCGAAGAAGGCATCGGACAAGGCGCCCGAGCGGAAGCTCATCGCGCAGAACAAGAAGGCGCGCCACGACTACCACATCATCGACACGTACGAGTGCGGTGTGGTGCTCATGGGCACCGAGGTGAAGTCGCTGCGGATGGGCCGGGCCTCGCTGGTCGACGGCTTCGTCCAGATCGACGGCCACGAGGCGTGGCTGCACAACATCCACGTGCCCGAGTACATGCAGGGCAGCTGGACGAACCACCACGCGAAGCGGAAGCGGAAGCTGCTGCTGCACCGGGCCGAGATCGACAAGCTGGAGTCGAAGGCGTCGGAGACGGGTCACACGATCGTGCCCCTCTCGCTGTACTTCCTGAACGGCCGGGTGAAGTGCGAGATCGCGCTTGCCAAGGGCAAGAAGGAGTACGACAAGCGCCAGACCCTGCGGGAGAAGCAGGACACGCGCGAGACGAACCGCGCGATCGCGTCGGCCCGGCGGAAGCAGCGGGCGGCTCAGGCCGCCGAGCGCGGGTAATACGCTGGCGACGGCACCCGTCGGTCGCGTACGATGGGAACCAGCACCCCAAGAGGGTGCGACCTTTGAAAAAACAACATGGGGATGATCGGTTTCGACAGCGGATGTCGAAGCAGTGGGAAGCGTGTCGAGGAAGCGGCAATGATCTCGTAAACCATATGTCGCAACCAATAATCGCCAACACCAAGAGCGATAACTCCCGCTTCGCCCTCGCTGCCTAATTTTAGGTAACGACAAGAAGCCTCTGTGAGGAGCGTCAGCCCGGGGGTGGTCCCGACCCGGATCCTGGCGTCATTTAGGGATCTAAACCTCCAGCCCCGGTCACGGGGGTTGGAGGGAAATCAAACAGTGGCTGAGCCCGTTCCGGACTTGTCTGGGTGATCCGGAGGGCCGAGAAACTCGTACCAGACTGCACACGGAGAAGCCCTGATTCCGCACCGTTGGACGCGGGTTCGATTCCCGCCATCTCCACTCATCCCATGTGGGCACAGGCCCGGTGGTCGCGCGAGCGACTGCCGGGCCTTTGTCATGCCGTCGCCCCTCTTGTGGGCTTGGTCTGGACCTGACACCCTGCGGTCGCCGCCCCCCACGCCACGGCACTCCCGGAGGTACGTATGCGTCACAGACCCCTCGCGGTCCTGCTCATGCTCCTCGCCCTCCTCGTCCCCGCCACCCTGCCCGCCGGCGCCGCCGCGCCCGCGCCCGTCCAGGTCTACGGAGCCTGGCACTGCGGGGACGACTACTGCACCTGGTCCACCGTCCGCGACGTCGCCGAGTTCGACGCCGAGAACCACTGGCTGATCGACCGCGGCGACGGACGGCCCTCCGTCAACCTGGTCGTGCTCAGCTTCGTCGACCCGCTGAAGCTGCTGCACCGCACCACCGATGCCACCACCGCGAACGGCGTCCCCGTCGGCATGAGCCGCGAGATCGTCCAGTACTTCACCTCGCACGGCATTCGCGTGATGCTGTCGGTCGGCGGGATCACGTACACCGACGCCTGGGACGCGGCCCTCGCCGAGAACGCCACGCAGCTGGGGCTCGACGCGGCCGCCGTCGCCGCCGACCTCGGGGTCGGCATCGAGATCGACTACGAGCAGAACACCGGCCCGAACCTCACCGGGCTCCAGGCCTTCATCGACGCCTACCGGTCCGTCCACCCCTACGACGCCTCCGGTACGAGGCCGGCCGCGCGGCTCACCATCGACACCGCCGCCGGTGACCGCTGGCTCATCGACATCAACCGCAAGGCCACCGCCGACTGGCTGCGCACCGACAAGCCGGTGCTCGACTACGCCAACGCGATGGTGACCGCCCGGCCCACCACGGCGAGCTCGCACATCGCGAACTGGCAGGAGCACCTCGACGGCAAGTCCCAGTTCTCGCCGCCGGTCGCCCCGCTCGCCCCCGCCAAACTCACGGCCGGTCTCTACCTCGCGTACGGGCGCAGTCCGCTGCCCGAGTGCACCGACTTCGCGAACTCGCTCCAGAAGGCGACCGGGGACTGGGTACGGAACGCGGCGCCCAACGGGGCCGGGACCACGGCCGGGCTGCTCGGCTACATGTTCTGGGCCGCCGAGAAGCCCTCCACGCGCGGCCTCGGCACCCAGGAGCCCAACGGCTGCGCGGGCGGCGCCGGGGCCGGCGCGACCGCGTACGGGGTGCAGGTGCCGATGGCTCCGCTGCGGCAGAGCTAGGACCTGAGCGGTGCCTGGCGGCCCACCCCGGTCGCCGCGCACAGGGCGAAGGCCGTCGTCGCCGCCGTCACCGGGATCAGGAAGCCGAAGGAGGCGAAGGGGGCGTGGTCGGCGGCCCAGCCGCCGGTGGCCGAGCCGGTGGCGATGCCGGCCAGGAGGGCGGTCACGGCGAGGGTCATGCCCTCGTTGAGCTGGGAGGCGGGTGTGAGGCGCTGGACCAGGCCCATGCCCGTCACCATCGTCGGCGCCGTCGCCATGCCGGCCACCAGGAGGCCGGCGGCCAGGGCGGGCAGGGAGCCGGTCGAGGCGGCGAGGAGGGGCAGGGACATCAGGGCGGCCATCGCGGCCAGGCAGGTGCGCAGACGGGCGGCGCGGCGGGCGCGGCCGTAGAGGAGGCCCGCCGCGCAGGAGCCGGCCGCCTGGAGGGCGAGGACCGGTCCGGCGACCGGCCCGTCCACGTACGCCAGGGTCACCACCTCCATCGCGCCGAAGACCGCTCCCGTGGCGAGGAAGACCGCGAGCAGCGGTGCCATTCCCGGGGCGCGCAGCGGGGAGCCCGAGGAGGTGCGGGGGGCGACCGGGGGTTCGGTGGAGCGCTGGGCGGCGAAGAGCAGGACGCCGCCGAGGAAGAGCGCGGCGGCGGTGAGCGTGCCCGCCTCCGGGAAGAGCGCCGAGCAGAGGACGGCGGCCAGCACCGGGCCGAGCATGTAGCAGAGCTCGTCGGCGGCCTGCTCGAAGGCGTTCGCGGTGTGCAGCGCGTCCGGGTCGTCCCGGAGGAGGTGCGCCCAGCGGGCCCGGGACATCCCGCCCGTGTTCGGGGTGGTCGCGGTGAGGGCGGCGGTGAGGAAGAGCGCCCAGACCGGGGCCTTCGCGTGGACGCAGAGCACCAGGACCAGATGGCCGAGGACCGCGTAGGCGGTGGCCGGGACCGCGACCCCGGCCTGCCCGTACCGGTCGACGAGCCGGGCGATCAGCGGGCCGGTGACCGAGCCGACGGCGAGACCGGTGGCGGTGACCGCGCCGGCCAGGGCGTACGAGCCGTACCCCGCCGAGATCATGATCACGGCGCTCACGCCGAACATCCCCATGGGCAGCCGGGCGATCAGGTTCCCGGCGGTGAAGGCGCGGGTGCCGGGGCGGGTGAAGAGGCGGAGGTACGGGTTGGCGGGGAGCGTGCGGGGGGTTTCGCGGTAGCGGGGGGCGAGGGCCGGGCCCGCCGGGGTGAGGGTGAGGTCCGGTTGCGGCATGGACCAAGGGTGGGTGGGCACGGCCCTGGCGGTCCAACACCTACTCGGTGGTGATTCACGCGCCTGTGTTGTTGACTGCGACGATGTCCGTCGACCCGCGTCTGCTGCGCTCCTTCACCGCCGTCGCCGAAGAGCTGCACTTCACCCGCGCCGCCGCCCGCCTCTACGTCGCCCAGCAGGCCCTCAGCCGCGACATCCGGCGCCTGGAGCGCGAGTTGGGCGCCGAGCTCTTCGTACGGACCACCCGGCAGGTCTCCCTCACCCCCGACGGCGAACGCCTCCTCCCGTACGCCCGCCGGGTGCTGGCCGCCCACGACGAGCTGGACGACGCCTTCCGCGCCGCGCCCCGGCCGCTCCTCGTCGACCTCAACAGCCCCGACCTCGTCCACGAGCGCGTCCTCCTCCGGGCCCGCGAACTCGCCCCGGAACAGGAGCTGATGGCCCGCTACGAGAGCGGACTCACCGGCGCCGTACGGGAGATCCTCGCCGGCCGGATCGACACCTCCTTCGGCCGGTACGGAGGGCTCGACGCCCGGCTCAGGGCCCGGCTCGACTCCCAGTTCGTCCGGTACGAGCCGATGGCCGTCGTCCTCCCCGGGGACCACCCGCTCGCCGCCCTGCCCGAGGTGCCGCTCGCCCGCCTCGCCGGCGAGCGGATCTACGCCGGGGCCGGGAACGACCGCACCCCCGAGTGGACCGACCTCGCCGCCCGCCTCTTCGCCGGGCGGGGCATCGAGATCGCCCCGCCCGCGCCCCTCGCGGTCGGCCGCCAGGAGTTCCGCCGGCTCATGGCCAAGCATCGCCACCCGGTCCTCGCCGTCGTCGGCTTCCCGCCCATGCCGGACTGCGTGACCCGGCCGCTCGTCGACCCCGTCCCGCTCTCGCCCGTGAGCCTGGTGTGGCGCAAGGGGCTCCGCCACCCCGGTCTGGACGCCCTGCGCCGGGCGGCGCAGGAGCTGGGCGCCCGGGAGGGGTGGCTCACCAGGCCCCCCGGCTCCTGGCTGCCCGAGGGGGAGCCCGGCCTGCCCGCGCACAGGCCCGCATAGGCCCGCACGGGGGCGCTCACAGGGGCCGCGCGCTCCGGGTGAGAGCAAGGTTCCGCCACCGTCACCTCACGGCACCGGCCTGAAACGCGTCCTTCCTAGCGTCGGTCGCATCAGGGATCCGACTCCGTGGAGGTGCGAGATGGGTGGCCGCTGGATCGAACACTGGGAACCGGAGGACGAGACCTTCTGGCGGGAGAAGGGAGAGCGGATCGCCCGCCGGAACCTCCTCTTCTCCGTGCTCTCCGAGCACATCGGCTTCTCCGTCTGGAGCCTCTGGTCCGTCATGGTCCTCTTCATGGGCCCCCAGTACGGGATCGACCCGGCAGGGAAGTTCTTCCTGATCGCCACCGCCACCCTCACCGGCGCGCTGATCCGCGTCCCGTACACCTTCGCCGTCGCCCGCTTCGGCGGCCGCAACTGGACGGTCCTCAGCGCCCTGCTGCTCCTGGCGCCCACCGGCCTCGCCCTCGCGGTGACGCGGCCCGGCACCCCGTACACCGTCTTCGTCCTCGTCGCCGCGCTCACCGGCGTCGGCGGCGGCAACTTCGCCTCCTCGATGACCAACATCAACGCCTTCTTCCCGCTCCGGAAGAAGGGCTGGGCGCTCGGCCTCAACGCGGGCGGCGGCAACATCGGCGTCCCCGTCGTCCAGCTCGTCGGCCTCCTCGTCATCGGCACCGCGGGCGCCCTGCACCCGAGGATCGTGCTCGGCGTCTACCTGCCCCTGATCGTCGTCGCCGCCGTCTGCGCCGCGCTCTTCATGGACAACCTCGCCCCCGTGAAGAACGACACCGGCGCCGCGAAGGAGGCCGTGCGGGCCCGGCACACCTGGATCATGGCCTTCCTGTACACCGGCACCTTCGGGTCCTTCATCGGCTACAGCTTCGCCTTCGGCCTCGTCCTCCAGACCCAGTTCGGCCGCACCCCGCTCCAGGCCGCATCGCTCACCTTCATCGGCCCGCTCCTCGGCTCCCTCGTCCGGCCCGTCGGCGGCACCCTCGCCGACCGGCACGGCGGCGCCCGCATCACCCTGGGGACCTTCGCCGCGATGGCCGCCGCGGCCGGCGTCGTCGTCTACGCCTCCGTCATCGAGTCCCTCGCCGTCTTCCTCGTCGGCTTCATCGGCCTCTTCGTCCTCAGCGGCCTCGGCAACGGTTCCACGTACAAGATGATCCCGGCGATCTTCCTCGCCCAGGGCCACCGCCGCGGTCTCGCGGGCGAGGCCGCCGAAGCCTACGGACGGCGGCTCTCCGGGGCCGCCATGGGCCTCATCGGCGCCGTCGGCGCGCTCGGCGGACTCGGCATCAACCTCGCCTTCCGCCAGTCCTTCCAGACCGCCGGCACCGGCACCGCCGCCTTCGTCGCCTTCCTCGCCTTCTACGCGGCCTGCATGGCCGTCACCTGGGCGGTATACCTTCGGAGCCCGGCCGCCGCCTCCGTGACCGCCGCGGCGGTCACGGAGCGCGAGCCCCGGCCCGCCGCCGCGCGGGTGTGACCCCCGTGGCCTCCCCGGCGTCCGGCGCGGACCGTAACGACCAGGAAATACGGGCGAACCCGGACCGTCACGCGCCCCCGTCAGGCTCGGACCCCATGGACGACCCCCGGGACGAGCAAGAACACGGCCCCCTCGCCGGCTTCACCGTCGGCGTCACCGCGGCACGCCGCGCCGACGAGCTGACCGCGCTGCTGCGCCGGCGCGGCGCGGCCGTCGTCCACGGGCCCGCCCTGCGGATCGTGCCCCTCGCCGACGACACCGAACTCCTCGCCGCCACCAAGGAACTCATCGGCCACGCCCCGGACGTCGTCGTCGCCACCACGGCGATCGGCTTCCGGGGCTGGATCGAGGCCGCGGAGGGGTGGGGGTACGGGGAGGAGCTCCTCGACGTGCTGCGCCGCGTCGAGCTCCTCGCCCGGGGCCCGAAGGTCAAGGGGGCCGTACGGGCCGCCGGGCTCACCGAGTCCTGGTCGCCCTCCTCGGAGTCCATGGCCGAGGTCCTCGACCGGCTCCTCGCGGAGGGCGTCGCGGGCCGCCGCATCGCGCTCCAGCTGCACGGGGAGCCGCTGCCGGGCTTCGTGGAGGCCCTGACGGCGGGCGGCGCGGAGGTCGTCGGCGTCCCCGTCTACCGCTGGATGCCGCCCGCGGACCTCGGGCCGCTCGACCGGCTCCTCGACGCGGTCCTCTCGCGCGGGCTCGACGCGGTCACCTTCACCAGCGCGCCCGCGGCCGCGTCGCTGCTCTCCCGGGCGGGGGAGCGGGGCGTACGGGACGAACTCGTCGCCGCCCTGCGGCACGAGGTGCTCGCGATGTGCGTGGGGCCCGTGACGGCGCTGCCGCTCCAGGCGGAGGGCATCGACACCCACCAGCCGGAGCGCTTCCGGCTCGGCCCGCTCGTCCAGCTCCTCTGCAAGGAGCTGCCCGCCCGCGCCCGGGTCCTGCCCGTCGCCGGCCACCGCGTCGAGGTCCGCGGCCACGCCGCCCTCGTCGACGGCTCCCTGCGGCCCGTCCCGCCCGCCGGAATGGCCCTCCTCGGCCTCCTCGCCCGCCGCCCCGGCTGGGTCGTCTCCCGCGCCGACCTCCTGCGCGCCCTGCCCGGCTCCGGGCGCGACGAACACGCCGTCGAGACGGCGATGGCCCGCCTCCGCACGTCCCTCGGGACGCCGAAGCTGATCCAGACGGTGGTGAAGCGGGGATACCGGCTGGCGGTGGACCCGAGGGCGGAGCAGAAGTACGACGACTGAGCCCCGTCGACGCGCGCCTGACACGGTGCCCCCTCGTGGCGTACGCTCGACGGCTGCCCAGTGCACGTGAGAAGGGGGCCGTAGGTGGCCGCGCAGGAAGCCGTGGACACGGTCAGAGACCGTGAGATCGGTGTCGAGCAGGAACATCTGGATCAGGTCTACCGCCGTCTGGAGGAGAAGATCCACGAGGCGGAGTTCCTGATGAACGACGCCGCCCAGCGGGGCCAGGTCGGCACGCCCGGCGCCCTCGCCGAGCGGGACGCCCAGGTGTTCCGGGCCGGCATCCACCTCAACCGGCTCAACAACGAGTTCGAGGACTTCCTCTTCGGCCGGATCGACCTGCTGTACGGGAAGGACGGGAAGAAGGGCCCCGACGGGGCGTACACGTCCGTCGAGCCCGCCGAGGACGCCATCCGTCCCGACAACACCGCCGACATCGGCGAGACCCTCCACATCGGGCGGATCGGCGTCCTCGACTCCGACTACGCCCCGCTGGTGATCGACTGGCGCGCGCCCGCCGCCGCGCCGTTCTACCGGTCGACGCCCGTCGAGCCCGGCCGCGTCGTGCGCCGTCGTGTCATCCGCTCCAAGGGCCGCCAGGTCCTCGGCGTGGAGGACGACCTCATGCGTCCCGAGCTGCGCGCCACCCTCGACGGGCGCGAGCTGCCCGTGATCGGCGACGGCGCCCTGATGGCCGCCCTCGGCCAGGCCCGCAGCCACACCATGCGGGACATCGTGTCCTCCATCCAGGCCGAGCAGGACCTGGTGATCCGGGCGCCCGCCGCCTCCGTCACGTACGTCGAGGGCGGGCCCGGCACCGGCAAGACCGCCGTGGCCCTGCACCGGGCCGCCTACCTGCTCTACCAGGACCGGCGGCGCTACGCGGGCGGCATCCTGATCGTCTCGCCGACCCCGCTCCTCGTCTCGTACACCGAGGGCGTCCTGCCCTCCCTCGGCGAGGAGGGCCAGGTCGCGATCCGCGCCGTCGGCTCGCTCGTCGACGGCGCCGAGGCCACCGCCTACGACGAGCCGGCCGTCGCCCGGATCAAGGGCTCCTCCCGCATGGTGCACGTGCTGCGGAAGGCCGCCCGGGGCGCCCTGGAGACCCCCGCCCCCAAGGCACAGCCCGAGCTCGGGGAGGAGGAGCCCGTCTCCACCGGGACCCCCACCCGGCTCCGCGTCGTCGCCTTCGGGCGGCGCCTGGAGCTGGAGGCCGACGAGCTCCGCCGCATCCGGCACAACGTCCTCGGCGGCACCGCCCCCGTCAACCTGCTCCGGCCCCGCGCCCGCCGGCTCCTCCTCGACGCGCTGTACGCCAAGTCCGGCGCCGCCGGCCGGCACAGCGACCCCGAGCTCGCCGCCGAGCTGCGGTCCTCCTTCGACGAGGACGTGTCGACGGAGGACTCCTTCCTGTCCTTCCTCGACGCCTGGTGGCCCGAGCTCACGCCCCGGCAGGTCCTCGACGCCATGGCCGACGAGCGGCGGCTCGGCCGCTGGGCCCGCCGGATCCTCAACCCGGGCGAGGTGCGGCGGCTCGCTCGCTCGCTGCGCCGCCGGGAGCTCTCCGTCCACGACGTGGCCCTCCTCGACGAGCTGAACACCCTCCTCGGCGCCCCGGCCCGGCCCCGCAAGAAGCGGGAGTACGACCCGCTGGACCAGCTCACGGGCCTGGAGGAGCTGATGCCCGTACGGGAGGAGACCCAGCGGGAGCGGGCCGAGCGGCTCGCCGCCGAGCGCACCGAGTACGCGCACGTGATCGTGGACGAGGCCCAGGACCTGACGCCCATGCAGTGGCGGATGGTCGGGCGACGCGGCCGGCATGCCACCTGGACGGTCGTCGGCGACCCGGCGCAGTCCTCCTGGTCGGACCCGGACGAGGCCGCCGAGGCCCGCGACGAGGCCCTCGGCACCCGGCCCCGGCGCCGCTTCGAGCTCACCGTGAACTACCGGAACCCGGCCGAGATCGCCGAGCTGGCCGCCAAGGTCCTGGCCCTCGCCATGCCGGGCAAGGAGTCGCCGCGCGCGGTCCGCTCGACGGGCGTCGAGCCCCGCTTCGTCCCCGTGGCGGAGAAGGGCGAGCTGGCCGAAACCGTACGTTTGGAAGCGGAGCGGCTGCTCGGCGAGGTGGACGGAACCGTCGGTGTCGTCGTCGCCATGAACCGGCGGGAAGAGGCCGCGCGGTGGCTCGCCGGCCTCGGCGACCGGGTGGTGGCCCTCGGCTCCCTGGAGGCGAAGGGGCTTGAGTACGACGCCACGGTGGTCGTCTCTCCCGCCGAGATCGCGGACGAGTCCCCGGCCGGCCTGCGGGTGCTGTACGTGGCCCTCACCCGGTCCACCCAGGCGCTCACGGTCCTCGCGGGCGACCGTGACATGCCGGACGAGGCGGGGGTCCCGGACCTGCTGCGGGACTGAGTCGGCCGGCGCCGCGGGGCCGGGCCGACCGGACCCGCGGCGCCGATTTCAGGTCAACCTGTGGCGCTGGAATCACCAGCCAGGGTGGTTTGTTAGCCTTGTCGTGGCACCGGCTCGATCCAAGCCCCCGGGCCCAACCTTCGTCCCTCAGAGGGACCACTTGCCGCGAGGCGAGCATGGCGGGTCGGTGCCACTTAGATGTATGTACGAAGTTGAGGCCCCTGGTCACCTCCGGTGACGGGGGCCTCTTCTGTTTCCCCAGCGGTTCTCGTATGGTGGAAAGTACTTTCCGAAAACGAAATGACCGCATTACCTGCTACCGGCGGGTAGGTGCGACCATCGGAGGGCGCCGCCAGGGCAACCAGCCGGGGCGACGTAGCAGCGAAGCTAGGGAAAGCAGAGGAACTCGGCCATGGCAACGGCGCCCAGCGTCTCGTACTCGATGACGGTCCGGCTGGAGGTTCCCGCGAGCGGGACCGCGGTCTCCCAGCTCACCACGGCGGTGGAGTCCCACGGCGGATCCGTCACCGGCCTCGACGTGACCGCCTCCGGCCACGAGAAGCTCCGCATCGACGTCACGATCGCCGCGACCTCCACGGCGCATGCCGACGAGATCGTCCAGCAGCTGAAGACCATCGAGGGCGTCGTCCTCGGCAAGGTCTCCGACCGCACGTTCCTGATGCACCTCGGCGGCAAGATCGAGATGGCGTCGAAGCACCCCATCCGCAACCGTGACGACCTCTCGATGATCTACACCCCGGGCGTCGCCCGCGTGTGCATGGCGATCGCCGAGAACCCCGAGGACGCCCGCCGCCTCACCATCAAGCGCAACACCGTCGCGGTCGTCACCGACGGCTCCGCCGTCCTCGGCCTCGGCAACATCGGCCCGATGGCCGCCATGCCGGTCATGGAGGGCAAGGCGGCCCTGTTCAAGCGCTTCGCCGACATCGACGCCTGGCCGATCTGCCTGGACACCCAGGACACCGACGAGATCGTCGCGATCGTCAAGGCCATCGCCCCCGGCTTCGCGGGCATCAACCTGGAGGACATCTCCGCGCCCCGCTGCTTCGAGATCGAGGCCCGGCTGCGCGAGGCCCTCGACATCCCCGTCTTCCACGACGACCAGCACGGCACCGCCATCGTCGTCCTCGCCGCCCTCACCAACGCGCTGCGCGTGGTCGGCAAGGGCATCGGCGACGTACGGGTCGTCATGTCCGGTGCCGGCGCCGCCGGTACGGCCATCCTCAAGCTGCTGATCGCGGCGGGTGTGAAGCACGCCGTCGTCGCCGACATCCACGGCGTCGTGCACGCGGACCGCGAGGACCTGGTGGAGGCTGCCCCCGGCACCCCGCTGCGCTGGATCGCCGACAACACCAACCCCGAGGGCGTCACCGGCACCCTCAAGGAGGCCGTCGTCGGCGCCGACGTGTTCATCGGCGTCTCGGCCCCGAACCTGCTCGGCGCGGAGGACGTCGCCGCCATGGCGGAGGGCGCCATCGTGTTCGCGCTCGCGAACCCCGACCCGGAGGTCGACCCGGCCGCCGCCCGGCAGACCGCCGCCGTCGTCGCCACCGGCCGCTCGGACTTCCCGAACCAGATCAACAACGTGCTGGTCTTCCCCGGCGTCTTCCGCGGTCTGCTCGACGCCCAGTCCCGTACGGTCAACACGGAGATGATGCTGGCGGCGGCCTCCGCCCTCGCCGACGTGGTCACCGATGACGAGCTCAACCCGAACTACATCATCCCGTCGGTCTTCAACGACAAGGTCGCCGGCGCGGTCGCCGGAGCCGTCCGGAACGCGGCCAAGGCCGCCGGTGCCGGTGTGGCGCCGAGCGGGCGCTGACGGCGCGTCGCGATTCGCGGAGCCGTAAACCCGCCTTTAGGGTGGCTTTTCGGCTCCGCGCTGTTTCCGCGGTGTCGACAGAACGTCACCACCACGGGGTTCCGGCGCTTTTCGTGTGACCCGCGGGGGTGCCGGATTGGCGTTCCCGCCGCTGGTGGGGGCAGGATGCGTGTTTGGGCGCGAGGGTCTGTCATGTGACCCGGGTCCGGGGACTGTCCGAGGGCCCTGGCAGCATCGGCTTCGCTGTACCCAATCGCGCGGCTTCCGCCGCGTGGCACGCCTCACAGGCAAGAAAGACACGGGAGTAACAACATGAACCGCAGTGAGCTGGTGGCCGCCCTGGCCGACCGCGCCGAGGTGACCCGCAAGGACGCCGACGCCGTGCTGGCCGCTCTCGCCGAGACCGTCGGTGAGGTCGTCGCCAAGGGCGACGAGAAGGTCACCATCCCCGGCTTCCTGACCTTCGAGCGCACCCACCGTGCCGCTCGCACCGCTCGTAACCCGCAGACCGGCGACCCGATCGACATCCCGGCCGGCTACAGCGTGAAGGTCTCCGCGGGCTCGAAGCTCAAGGAAGCCGCCAAGGGCAAGTAAGGCTGCCTAGAGGCGCAGAAAGGGCGGCCACCCTGTCAGGGGGTGGCCGCCCTTTCGTATGCGCCTCAACGGGCCTTGTACGGCGTCCGTGCGGGCCGTACGACGTCCGTGCGGGCCCGTACCGCGCTCGTACGGGCCCGCCGCGACGCCCTTACACCAGCGCGCTGCCCGGGAGCTCGACCTTCGCGCCCGGCTCGACGAGCTTCTCCATGCTGTGCTTGCCCGGGGGACGACCCCCGGACCCCCGGCAGGGGGGCGCGGGGGTCGCCGGCGGGCCGTGAGTGCCGGGTCAGACCAGCGCGCTGCCCGGGAGCTCGACCTTCGCGCCCAGCTCGACGAGCTTCTCCATGAAGTTCTCGTAGCCGCGGTTGATCAGGTCGATGCCGTGGACCCGGCTCGTGCCCTGGGCCGCCAGCGCGGCGATCAGGTACGAGAAGCCGCCGCGCAGGTCGGGGATGACCAGGTCGGCGCCCTGGAGCTTCGTCGGGCCGGAGACGACCGCCGAGTGCAGGAAGTTCCGCTGGCCGAAGCGGCAGTCGGAGCCGCCGAGGCACTCGCGGTACAGCTGGATGTGCGCGCCCATCTGGTTCAGCGCGGAGGTGAAGCCGAGCCGCGACTCGTACACCGTCTCGTGGACGATGGAGAGGCCGGAGGCCTGCGTCAGGGCCACGACCAGCGGCTGCTGCCAGTCCGTCTGGAAGCCGGGGTGCACGTCCGTCTCCAGGTGGATCGCGTTCAGCGAGCCGCCCGGGTGCCAGAAGCGGATGCCCTCGTCGTCGATCTCGAAGGCGCCGCCGACCTTCCGGTACGTGTTGAGGAAGGTCATCATCGAGCGCTGCTGGGCGCCGCGCACGTAGATGTTGCCGCCGGTGGCCAGCGCCGCCGACGCCCAGGAGGCCGCCTCCAGGCGGTCCGGGATCGCCCGGTGGGTGTAGCCGTCGAGCTTGTCGACACCGGTGATCCGGATGGTCCGGTCGGTGTCCATGGAGATGATCGCGCCCATCTTCTGCAGGACGCAGATCAGGTCCTCGATCTCGGGCTCCACGGCCGCGTTCGACAGCTCGGTGACGCCCTCCGCGAGGACGGCCGTCAGCAGCACCTGCTCGGTCGAGCCGACCGAGGGGTACGGGAGGCGGATCTTGCAACCGCGAAGACGCTGCGGGGCCTCCAGGTACTGGCCGTCCGCCCGCTTCTCGATGGTCGCGCCGAACTGGCGGAGCACGTCGAAGTGGAAGTCGATGGGCCGGCCGCCGATGTCGCAGCCGCCCAGGCCCGGGATGAAGGCGTGGCCGAGGCGGTGCAGCAGCGGGCCGCAGAAGAGGATCGGGATGCGCGACGAACCGGCGTGGGCATCGATGTCGGCGACGTTCGCGGACTCGACGTGCGTCGGGTCGAGGACGAGCTCGCCGGGCTCCTCGCCCGGGCGGACCGTCACTCCGTGCAGCTGGAGCAGCCCGCGGACGACGCGGACGTCACGGATGTCGGGAACGTTGCGCAGGCGGCTGGGGCCGCTGCCGAGCAGGGCGGCGACCATCGCCTTGGGCACGAGGTTCTTCGCGCCGCGAACGCGGATCTCGCCCTCGAGCGGGGTTCCGCCGTGGACAAGCAGGACATCGTCTGTGCCGGTCATGTATCTCGCGTTCCGAATTGGGGGTCCGACGGGTGGCCAGAGAAAAGGGTAAGGGTCCATGAGACCCCCTTCGGGTGCCTCGGGGGGCCTGTCAGATGTAATGAATTCGGCACAACACCCTCTGTTTCCGTGATCTTGCGGAGCGTCACCGTCCGCTTCTCCCCGCGACGCGCCCCGCCGCCGCAACCCCGGCCCTCCTGAGCTGCGGTGGTCACCGGCTTCCCCGGATCCCGCCCGACAACCCCCCGCGGACGCCGAAGATGCGGGATCATGTGTCGCATGACCGAGGTGTCCTCGCTCACAGGACGGCTGCTCGTGGCCACCCCCGCGCTGGCGGACCCGAATTTCGACCGCGCGGTGGTCCTGCTGCTCGACCACGACGACGAGGGCTCGCTCGGCGTCGTCCTCAACCGGCCCACGCCCGTGACCGTCGGCGACATCCTCGCCCCCTGGGCCGCCCTCGCCGGCGAACCCGGGGTCGTCTTCCAGGGCGGCCCCGTCTCGCTCGACGCGGCCCTCGGCGTCGCCGTGATCCCCGGCGACGAGGGCCCCCTCGGCTGGCGGCGGGTGTACGGGGCGATCGGCCTGGTCGACCTGGAGACCCCGCCCGAGCTGCTCGGACCGGCGATCGGCTCGCTCCGGATCTTCGCGGGCTACGCGGGCTGGGGCCCCGGCCAGCTGGAGTCCGAGCTCGGCGACGGCGCCTGGTACGTGGTCGAGTCGGAGCCCGGCGACGTCTCCTCGCCGCGCCCCGAGACGCTCTGGCGGCAGGTGCTGCGACGGCAGCGCGGCGAACTCGCGATGATCGCCACGTACCCCGACGACCCGTCCCTCAACTGACGCCCCGGGCTTTCAGTACCCTTGGCGGTTATGAGCACTCTCGAGCCCGAGCGCGGGGCAGGTACGGGAACCCTCGTCGAGCCGACGCCGCAGGTGTCCCACGGTGACGGCGACCACGAGCGCTACGCCCACTACGTCCAGAAGGACAAGATCATGGCGAGCGCCCTCGACGGCACGCCCGTCGTGGCGCTGTGCGGAAAGGTCTGGGTACCGGGGCGCGACCCCAAGAAGTACCCGGTCTGTCCGATGTGCAAGGAGATCTACGACTCCATGGGCGCGGGCGGCGGCGACAAGGACAAGGGCGGCAAGGACAAGTAAGCGGCTCCTGACGTCTGGGGCGGCCCCCGTCGCGCGTACTCCGGTACGTGCGGCGGGGGCCGTTTCGCGTTGCACGGGGTGCTTTCGCGGGTCACGGATCGGGTCACGGATCGGCCGAAGTGGTCGAGACCTCTTGTCGGTCCGCTCGGGGCGCGCCTAACCTCACGCGTGTTGTGCAGCACGAAACGCTCATTGCGCATGTTGCAACGCGCACGCTCGGAGGGGATTCAGCCATGAAGTTGCCCGCTCGCCTCACCACCCCGGCCACCGCACTCCTGCTCGCCGGCCTCACCGCCACCGCCTGCGCGCCCCAGACGTCCGGGGGCGGCGCCGGGGCCGACGAGAAGAGCGGGACCCTGCGCGTCTGGCTCTTCCAGGAGGTGGGCAACAAGCCCAAGGAACAGGTCGTCGAGCAGGCCGTCGCCGCCTTCGAGAAGCGGCACGCGGACGCGAAGGTCGAGGTCGAGTACATCCCCGTCGAGACCCGCGCCCAGCGCGTCAAGGCCGCCTTCAACGACCCCGCGTCCGCCCCCGACCTCGTCGAGTACGGCAACACCGACACCGCCGGATACGTGAAGGACGGCGGACTCGCCGACATCAGTGCCGAGTTCGCCGCCTGGGACGAGGCGAAGGACACCGACCCCACCGCCCGGCAGTCCGTCACCGTCGGCGGCAAGGTCTACGGCGCCCCGCTCTTCGTCGGCGTCCGCGCCCTCTACTACCGCACCGACGTCTTCCGGGAACTCGGCCTCACCGCCCCCAAGACCCAGGCCGAACTCGCCTCCACGGCCAGGAAGATCCGCAAGGCGAAGCCCGAGCTGTACGGCATCGCCGTCGGCGGCGCCTACACCTACGGCGCCCTGCCCTTCGTCTGGGCCGCCGGCGGCGAACTCGCCACCGCGCACGGCGACACGTACGAGGCCGCCGTCGACAGCGCGGCCGCCCGCAAGGGCATCGCCACGTACACCTCGCTCTTCGGCGACGACAACTGCCCGGCCGCCAAGTGCGCCCAGATGGGCGGCAACGCCACCGTCACCGCCTTCGCCTCCGGCAAGGCCGGCATGGCCATCGGCGGCGACTTCAGCCACGCCGCCGTCGAGGCCGGAGCCGTGAAGGGCAAGTACGCCGTCGTCCCGCTGCCCGGCACCACCCCCGGCTCCATCGCCCCCGCCTTCGCCGGCGGCAACAACATCGGCGTCCTGAGGAGCACCTCCCACCGCACCCTCGCCGTCGACCTCCTCAAGTCCCTGACCGGCAAGGACACCCAGGCCAAGCTGTTCGACGCGATGGGCTTCCTGCCCACGTACACCGACGTCCGCACCGCCGCCGCCCAGCGGCAGCCCTTCGTGAAGCCCTTCATCGACACCCTCGGCGCGGGCGCCAGGTTCGTCCCCGCCTCCCCCGGTTGGGGCCGGATCGACGCCTCCCTCGTGCTGCCCACGATGTTCCAGGAGGTCGTCAGCGGCCGTAAGGACGTCGCGACGGCCTCCGGCGACGCCGCGAAGAAGATGGACGCGGCGTTCGCGGCGGCGGGATGAGCCGCATGACGACCCGGCTCGTCCGGGCCGCCGCGCCGGTGAAGAAGCCCGCGCCGGCCCCCCGCACCCCCCGGCGGGACAGCCCCTGGACCCCCTGGCTCTACCTGCTGCCCGCCCTCGCCGTCCTCGGCGGACTCCTCGTCTACCCCGTCTACCAGCTCGGCCTGATCTCCTTCCTGGAGTACACCCAGGCCCAGGTCAGCGGCGGCGAACCCACCTCCTTCCAGGGCTTCGCCAACTACACGGCCCTCTTCGCCGACCCCCAGTTCCGGCAGGTCCTCCTCGCCACCGTGGTCTTCGCCGCCGCCTGCGTCGTCACCACCCTCGCCGTCGGCTGCTCCCTCGCGGTCCTCCTCACGCGCGTGCGTGCCCTGCCCCGGCTCCTCCTGATGCTGGCCGCGCTCGGCGCCTGGGCGACCCCCGCCGTCACCGGCTCCACCGTCTGGGTCTTCCTCTTCGACCCCGACTTCGGCCCCGTCAACCGGCTGCTCGGGCTCGGCGACTTCTCCTGGACGTACGGGCGGTACAGCGCCTTCGCCCTCGTCCTCCTCGAAGTCGTCTGGTGCTCGTTCCCGTTCGTGATGGTGACGGTGTACGCCGGCATCAGGGCCGTCCCGTCCGAGGTCCTGGAGGCCGCCGCCCTCGACGGCGCCTCGCAGTGGCGGACCTGGCGCTCGGTCACGGCCCCGGTGCTCCGGCCGATCCTCGTCGTCGTGACGATCCAGTCGATCATCTGGGACTTCAAGCTCTTCACCCAGATCTACGTGATGACGAACGGCGGCGGCATCGCCGGCCAGAACCTCGTCCTCAACGTGTACGCCTACCAGAAGGCCTTCGCCTCCTCCCAGTACAGCCTGGGCTCGGCGATCGGCGTCGTCATGCTGCTGATCCTGCTGGCCGTGACGCTGGTCCACCTGCGCCTGCTGCGACGCCAGGGGGAGGAACTGTGACTTCTGCGCAGATACGGATACGGATACGGCGTCCCGGACGCCTCGCCGCCGAGGCCGTCACCCTCCTCGTCGCGGCCGCCGTCGCCTTCCCGCTGTACTGGATGGTCCTCTCGGCCCTCAAACCGGCCGGCGAGATCCAGTCCGCGCACCCCCGGCCGTGGACGCTCTCCCCGTCCCTGGACTCCTTCCGGCGCGTCTTCGACCAGCAGGAGTTCGGCCGGTACTTCGTCAACTCGCTGATCGTCGCGGGCACGGTCGTCCTCGCCTCGGCGCTCATCGCCTTCCTCGCGGCGACGGCCGTCACCCGGTTCCGCTTCCGGTTCCGGACGACGCTGCTCGTCATGTTCCTGATCGCCCAGATGGTGCCGGTCGAGGCACTGGCCATCCCGCTGTTCTTCCTCATGCGCGACGCCGGGCTCCTCAACACCCTCGGCTCGCTGGTCCTGCCGCACCTCGCCTTCTCCCTGCCGTTCGCGATCTGGATGCTGCGCGGCTTCGTCAGGGCCGTCCCCGAGGCGCTGGAGGAGCAGGCACAGATCGACGGCGCGAGCCGCGCCCGCTTCCTGTGGCGGATCCTCTTCCCGCTGGTCCTCCCCGGCCTCGTCGCGACCAGCGTCTTCTCGTTCATCTCGACCTGGAACGACTTCCTCTTCGCGAAGTCCTTCCTCATCAGCGACACCTCGCAGTCGACCCTCCCCATGGCACTGCTCGTCTTCTTCAAGCCCGACGAGAACGACTGGGGCGGCATCATGGCCGGATCGACGGTCATGACCCTCCCGGTGCTCGTCTTCTTCGTACTCGTACAGCGCCGCCTGGTCTCCGGACTGGGCGGGGCGGTGAAGGACTGACGTGATGACCCCTGCCGATTCCATGGACCTGATCCCGGCACCCCGCGCGGTCGAGCGGCACGGCGCCGGGCGCGTCCCGCTCGACGAGCGGACCACCCTCGACTCCGGACCCGGCACCGAGTCCACCGCCCGCTGGCTGCGGACCGCGCTCGGCGCCGCCACCGGGCTGCCGCTCGCCGACGGGGCCGGTCCGCACGCGATCCGGTTGAGGGTCGGCGAGGCCGCGGCGCGCGGCCCGGAGGGCTACCGGCTGGTGGTCGACGACACAGGCGTCCTCATCGAGGGCGGCGGGCCCGCCGGCGTGTTCTGGGGCGCCCAGACCCTCCGCCAGCTCCTCGGCCCCGACGCGTACCGCAAGGCGCCCGTACGGGGCGAGGGGCGCTGGGAGCTCCCGTACACGACCGTCGAGGACACGCCCCGCTTCGGCTGGCGCGGCCTCCTCCTCGACGTCTCCCGGCACTTCACGCCCAAGGACGACGTCCTGCGCCTGCTCGACCTCCTCGCCGCCCACAAGCTGAACGTCTTCCACTTCCACCTCACCGACGACCAGGGCTGGCGCATCGAGATCAAGCGCCACCCGAAGCTCACCGAGGTCGGCGCGTGGCGGGCACGCACCAAGTGGGGGCACCGGGCCTCGCCGCTCTGGACCGAGACCCCGTACGGCGGCTTCTACACCCAGGACGACATCCGCGAGATCGTCGCGTACGCCGCCGAGCGGCACATCACCGTCGTCCCCGAGATCGACCTCCCCGGCCACGCGCAGGCCGCCATCGCCGCCCATCCCGAGCTCGGCAACACCGACGTCGTCGACACCGCCGCCCTCGCCGTCTGGGACACCTGGGGCGTCAACCCCAACGTCCTCGCCCCCACCGAGGCCGTCCTGCGCTTCTACGAGGGCGTCTTCGAGGAGGTCCTCGACCTCTTCCCGTCCACCTTCGTCCACGTCGGCGGCGACGAGTGCCCCAAGGACCAGTGGAAGGCCTCCCCGGCCGCCCAGGCCCGCATCGAGGAGCTCGGGGTCGGCGACGAGGACGGGCTCCAGTCCTGGTTCATCCGCCACTTCGACCGCTGGCTCGCCGCCCGCGGCCGCCGCCTCATCGGCTGGGACGAGATCCTGGAGGGCGGCCTCGCCGACGGGGCGGCCGTGTCGTCCTGGCGGGGGTACGCGGGCGGGATCGCCGCCGCCGAGGCCGGCCACGACGTCGTCATGTGCCCCGAGCAGCACGTGTACCTGGACCACCGCCAGGCGCCCGGCGAGGACGAACCGGTGCCCATCGGATACGTCCGCACCCTGGAGGACGTCTACCGCTTCGAGCCCGTCCCGCCCGGCCTCCCGCCCGAGGCCGCCGCCCACATCCTGGGAACCCAGGCCAACGTCTGGACCGAGGTGATGGAGAACCGCTCCCGCGTCGACTACCAGGTCTTCCCGCGCCTCGCCGCCTTCGCCGAGGTCGCCTGGTCCGCGCTGCCCGCGCCGGAGGCGCGCGACCACGCCGGTTTCGAGCGCCGCATGCGCACCCACTACCGGCGCCTGGACGCCCTCGGCGTCGACTACCGGCCGCCCGCCGGACCCCACCCCTGGCAGCAGCGGCCCGGGGTGCTCGGCAGGCCCCTGGAGGGCACGCCCCCGAACGTGTGAGAGACCCGACGTCGCCCGGTCACCCAGGAGTGGTGAAACGGAAGTTACCGTCACACCGAGGACGTCACGGACGGAACAGTCCTTCGCGGACCCTCGCGCCGGACTCCTCGGAAGATGTGCCAGAGTTGCCACGTCCGGCCTGTGAGCACGTACGGTACGCCCACACGCAGGCGCGTCGTACCGCCGCTCACAGGCGCGACGGCCGGGCACAGTCGGGGACCACCGGGACACCGGGAAGGGGCAGCGGGTTGACCACGCACGCACCACAGACGGCGCAGTCCGTGACGCTGCCCGCCTCGCTCGACGAGGCCGTCGCGGCGCTCACCGCCATGCCGGCCGCCGTGCCCGTCGCCGGCGGCACCGACCTCATGGCCGCCGTCAACAAGGGCCAGCTCCGCCCCGCCGGACTCGTCGGCCTGAGCCGCATCAACGAGATCCGCGGCTGGCAGTACCAGGACGGCCACGCCCTCCTCGGCGCGGGCCTCACGCACGCGCGCATGGGCCGCCCCGACTTCGCCGCCCTCATCCCGGCCCTCGCCGCCGCCAGCCGCGCGGCCGGGCCGCCCCAGATCCGCAACGCGGGCACCCTCGGCGGCAACGTCGTCACCGCCGCGCCCACCGGCGACTCGCTGCCCGTCCTCGCAGCCCTGGAGGCCGACCTCGTCGTCCTCGGCCCGCTCGGCACCCGCGAGATCCCCGTCTCCCACCTCCTCGCGGGCCGCGACCTGCTCGCCCCCGGCGAGCTCGTCGGCTTCGTCCGCGTCCCGCTGCTCCACGCCCCGCAGGTCTTCCTCAAGGCCACCGGCCGCACCGGCCCGGCCCGCGCCACCGCCTCCGTCGCCGTCGTCCTCGACCCGGCCCGGCGCGGCGTGCGCTGCGCGGTCGGCGCCGTCGCGCCCATGCCGCTGCGCCCGCTGGAGGCCGAGCGCTGGATCGCCTCGCTGGTGGACTGGGACAACGACCGGGGGCTCGCCCCCGAGGCGCTCGCGGCCTTCGGCGAGTACGTCGCCGCCGCCTGCATCCCGGATCCGCCGGGCAACGAACAGCTGCCGCCGGCCGTACTGCACCTGAGGCGCACGGTCGCCACACTCGCCCGACGGGCACTGGGGAGGGCACTCGCGTGAGCGACGAGCACAAGGGACAGGGACAGCAGACGGGCGGCTGGGAGCCGCTCCCGCAGAGCGAGGGGTACGACGGCGACGCGACCGCCTTCGTCCAGCTGCCGCCCGACTTCATGCTGGACGGCATCCCCCTGGAGGCCCCCGGCCACGGCTACGTGCCGCCGATGATCACCCCGCTCCAGCCGCTCGCCCCGCCCGCGGCACCCGACCCGGCGGCGACGGGCACCTGGTCGGTGCACGTCCCGACGGAGGCGCAGCAGCCGCAGTACTTCGAGGGGTACGAGAGCGGCGAGCACTTCCAGCCGCCCGCGTACGTCGAGAACGCGGTCGAGCACATCGAGCGCGTGGAGCACGTGGCGCCGATCGAGCACGTCGAGCACGTGGGGCACGTCGAGCACCTCGACTACGCCGAGCCGGACCCGCAGGCGACGGCCGAGTGGCGCTTCGACGAGGCCGTGGCGCCCGCCGCCGTCGACCCGGACCCGGGGGCCACGGGCCAGTGGCGGATCCCGGACGTGCCTGCCGCGCCCGCCGCGCCCGCTTCGTACACGGAGGCCCCGGCGACGCTGCCGGGCGGCGCGCCGGCGCCGTGGGCGCTGCCGGAGGAGCCGGTGGAGCCGGTGGCGGAGGCCGTCGAGGCCGTGGAGGCGGTCGAGGCCGTGGAGGCGGTCGCGGAGGAGCCGGAGGCCGCGGCGGAGCCCGTACCGGATCCCGTACCGGAGCTCGCTCCGGAGGTGGAGGCCGCGCCGTCGGACGAGGTCCCGCCGGTCCCCGTACCGGCCGAGGAGCCGCCCGCCCCCGCGCCGCTGTTCGTCGAGGCCTCCACGGACAGCGACGAGCACCCCCACACCTCGTACACCCTGCGGGTCAACGGGACGGACCGGCCGGTGACCGGTTCGTGGATCGGGGAGTCGCTGCTCTACGTCCTGCGCGAGCGCCTGGGTCTCGCCGGGGCCAAGGACGGCTGCTCGCAGGGCGAGTGCGGGGCATGCAACGTGCAGGTCGACGGCCGGCTCGTCGCCTCCTGCCTGGTGCCCGCGGCGACCGCCGCCGGGAGCGAGGTGCGGACGGTCGAGGGCCTCGCGGTCGACGGCGAGCCCTCGGACGTGCAGCGGGCGATGGCGAAGTGCGGCACCGTCCAGTGCGGCTTCTGCATCCCCGGCATGTGCATGACCGTGCACGACCTCCTGGAGGGCAACCACGCCCCCACGGAGCTGGAGACCCGCCAGGCCCTCGCCGGCAACCTCTGCCGCTGCTCCGGCTACCGGGGCGTGCTCGAGGCCGTACGGGACGTCGTCGCCGAGCGCGAGGCCGGTGCCGCGGCCGCCGCGCCCGAGGCCGCCGACGAGGTCCGTGTTCCGCACCAGATTCCCCACCCGCACGACGGAGGCATGGCGTGAGCAGCGACGCGACCACGGCCGTTCCCACGGCTCTGGACGTCACCGGGAGCATCGGCCAGGAGCCGGCCGCGCACGGCCTCGGCACCTCGCTCCCGCAGGCCGAGGCGCGGGCGAAGACCGAGGGCACGTTCCCGTACGCCTCCGACCTGTGGGCCGAGGGGCTGCTCTGGGCCGCGATCCTGCGCTCGCCGCACCCGCACGCCCGGATCGTGTCGATCGACACGAGCGCGGCGCTGGCCATGCCGGGCGTACGGGCAGTGGTGACGGCCGCCGACGTGCCGGGCGCGGCGACGTACGGGCGGCGGGTCGCCGACCGGCCGGTCTTCGCCTCCGACCTGGTCCGGCACCACGGCGAGGCCCTCGCGGCCGTCGCCGCCGACCACCCGGACACGGCGCGCCTCGCCGCCGCGGCGATCGCCGTCGAGTACGAGCTCCTGGAGCCGGTGACGGACCCGGAGAAGGCGTTCGCGGCCGAGGCGCTGCACCCCGACGGGAACCTGATCCGGCACATCCCGCTGCGCTTCGGGGACCCGGAGGCGACGGGCGAGGTCGTCGTCGAGGGCCTGTACCGGATCGGCCGCCAGGACCCGGCGCCGATCGGCGCGGAGGCGGGCCTCGCCGTGCCGCGCCCCGACGGGGGCGTCGAGCTGTACACGGCCTCCACCGACCCGCACACCGACCGCGACCTGGCGGCCGCCTGCTTCGGGCTGCCGCCCGAGCAGGTCAAGCTGGTCGTGACGGGCGTCCCGGGCGCGACGGGCGACCGCGAGGACCCGGGCTTCCAGATCCCGCTGGGCCTGCTCGCGCTCCGCACCGGCTGCCCGGTCAAGCTCACCGCGACCCGCGAGGAGTCCTTCCTCGGCCACGCCCACCGCCACCCGACCCTGCTGCGCTACCGCCACCACGCGGACGCGGAGGGGCGGTTGGTGAAGGTGGAGGCGCAGATCCTGCTCGACGCGGGCGCGTACGCGGACTCGTCGAGCGAGTCGCTCGCGGCGGCGGTGGCCTTCGCCTGCGGCCCGTACGTGGTCCCGCACGCCTTCGTGGAAGGCTGGGCCGTCCGTACGAACAACCCGCCCTCCGGCCATGTCCGGGGCGAGGGCGCGATGCAGGTGTGCGCGGCGTACGAGGCGCAGATGGACAAGCTGGCCGCGAAGCTGGGCGTGGACCCGGCCGAGCTGCGCATGCGGAACATCATGGCGACCGGCGACATCCTGCCCACGGGCCAGACGGTCACCTGCCCGGCCCCGGTGGCGGAACTCCTCGCGGCCGTACGGGACTTCCCCCTCCCGTCCCTCCCCAAGGACACCCCGGAGGACGACTGGCTCCTCCCCGGCGGCCCCGAGGGCGCGGGCGAACCCGGCGCGGTGCGGCGGGGCGTGGGCTACGCGCTCGGCATGGTGCACATGCTGGGTGCGGAGGGCACGGACGAGGTCTCGACGGCGACCGTCCGCGTCATGGACGGCGTGGCCACGGTCATCTGCTCGGCCGTGGACACGGGTTCGGGCTTCTCCACCCTCGCCCGCCAGATCGTCCAGGAGACCCTCGGCATCGACGAGGTCCACGTGGCCCCCGTCGACACCGACCAGCCGCCGGCGGGCCCGGCCGCCCACGGCCGCCACACCTGGGTCTCGGGCGGAGCGGTGGAGCGTGCCGCGAAGATGGTCCGCACGCAGCTCCTCCAGCCCCTGGCCCACAAGTTCGGCATGTCGACCGAGCTCCTCCAGATCACCGACGGCAAGATCACCTCCTACGACGGCGTCCTGTCCACCACGGTCACCGAGGCCATGGACGGCAAGGAACTCTGGGCCACCGCCCAGTGCCGCCCCCACCCCACCGAGCCCCTCGACGACTCCGGCCAGGGCGACGCCTTCGTCGGACTCGCCTTCTGCGCGATCCGCGCCGTCGTGGACGTCGACATCGAACTCGGCGCCGTACGCGTCGTGGAGATGGCCGTCGCCCAGGACGTCGGCCGCATCCTCAACCCCGCCCAGCTCACCGCCCGCATCGAAGCCGGCGTCACCCAGGGCATCGGCGCCGCCCTCACCGAGAACCTCCGCACCACCCGCGGCCTCGTCCGCCACCCCGACTTCACCGGCTACGCACTCCCGACATCCCTGGACGCCCCGGACATTCGCATCGTGAAACTCGTCGAAGAACGCGACGTCGTCGCCCCCTTCGGCGCCAAGGCCGCGAGCGCGATCCCGGTCGTCACCTCACCCGCCGCAGTGGCCTCAGCGGTGCGCGCGGCGACGGGCCGCCCGGTCAACCGCCTCCCGATCCGCCCCCAGGCAGCGGTGGCCGTGCCCAATTCGTAACCGCCCGATGTCCGTTGCTTGTGCAACCCGAAGGTGCACTCTGTCCGTCGTCTTGACTACGATGAAGTCCTGACTTGTCGAACGGGGAGGCGGCTATGGCTGAGGCGACGGACAGCGGTGGAGCGGTGAACACGGCGCTCTCCTTCCTGCCCCTGATAGGCGGCGGTGTCGGCGCGGTCGCGAGCCTGGCCGTGGAGGTGAACGAGCTGGCGCACCTCAAGGCCCGCGTGGACGACCTGCTCAAGAAGTTCGAGAAGTCGAACGCCGGGCCGGGCAAGATCGGTGAGGACTGGCTGGAGGAGGCCGCCCTCGCGGGCCCGGGGTTCCACGAGGCGGACTATCTCTTCTCCAGCTACGCCGTCGTACAGGACGAGCTGCTCAGGTTCTCCAAGGTTCTGGGACTCCAGATGGAGAGCATGAAGATCGCGATCGACTTCTCCAAGAGCGGGTACGAGAACATCGACGACGACATCCGCGCGCGGATGAGGTCGCTCAACGCGCAGATCACCGATCTGCAGCGCTCCGGCGAGGAGAAGGCGAACGCCCAGCACGCCAGGGGCGGCACCTCCGCGGAGGCTCCGAGGGCCGACGCGCAGGCTGATTTCCAGTGAACCACCGGACGGAAACGGGGGAAGAGTCGCATGGGTAGCGGTCCCAAGAAGCCGGAGCCGAAGTCGACTTCGCTCGAAGGCATGTCGAACGAGCAGCTGCTGGCGATGCTCACTCCCATCCAGCATGCCCGCGCCGAGGAGCTCGCGAAGAAGCTCAAGGACGCGGGGGACGAGATCACCGAGATCGCCAAGTACCTGCGCGACCGCGCCCACGGCGGTCTCAGCTGGAAGGGCGTGGCGGCGGACTCGTTCGTCGAGTGGACTTCGGCCACGGCGAGCGCGACGTTCCACCTCGCCGACTACGCGAAGCTGGCGGGTGATTGCCTGGCGGAGTCGGCCGCGGCCATGGCTCTGGCGAAGAGCGGCGTGGACGATATCGCCAAGACGAGCGCCTCGGCGAAGGCGGACTACGCGAACGCCCAGCGCACGCTGAACGCGGCCCGCCACGACCCCGGCGCCGGCAAGACCGAGGTCAAGACGGCGACCGACGACATGAACGCGGCGGCGGGCGCGCGGGAGCAGGCGCGGATCGAGGCGCTGATGAAGCTCCGTTCGCTGGGGCAGACGTACACGTTCACGGGCCAGCGGGTGAACAGCGCGCCGCGGCCGGTGTTCCCGCCGCCGGCGGGGATGGACGAGGCCTGGATCTACAGTTCGGAGAACATTCAGGTACCAGGGCGTTCGTCCGGAACCGGAACGACCGGAACGACCGGGACGACCGGCACGTCCTCCACGACCGGCACGCGGCAGACCCATGACGTCATCGGCGGACGCACGGACACCACGAGCGACGGCAGTGTCGTACACGGCTCGGACGGGAGGACGACGGACACGGGCGGCACGGTGCGACCCGGCCCCACGCACGTCACGCCCGAGGTTCCCGCCGACCTGGGGATCGACAGCGTGGACACCCTGCCGAAGCCGACCACGCCCGGACCGCAGACGCCGACCCCGGGCGGTCCGCCGCCGACCACCAAGCCGGACCTGGGTACGCCTCCGTTCGTCACGACCGGCGTGCCTCCGCTGACCGTCAAGGGCGGCCCGGGCCCCTTCGGTCCCACCTCACCCCTCACCGGTGGCACCAGCACCACCCGCAACCCGCTGACCGGCGGCCTCCGCACCACGACGCCCAACATGCCCCGCGAGGGCATCAGCGGCGGCCGTGCGGTTCCCAGCACCACGGGCCGGCCGCAGACCGGCATCCCGCGCGGCACCGTCATCGGCAACGAGCCCACCGGGCAGAACCGGACGGGCATGGGCCGGGCCATGGGCGGCGCGCACGGCATGGGCGGCCCCACGGGCGGCGCGGCCGGCCGGAACGGCATCAGCGGCGGCCGCCGCCTCGCCGGCGAGACCGGCGGAGTCGTCGGCGGCAGGGCACAGCGCACCGGCGCCGCCGGTGGCGGGAAGCCCTTCACGGCCGGCGGCTCGGGCCTCGTACGCGGAAACGCCGCGAAGCCCGGCGAGCGCGAGGAGCGGAACGGAGAGCGTCCCGACTACCTGGTCGAGGACGAGGAGACCTGGCAGCAGGGCAGGCGCCCGAGCGCTCCCCCGGTCGTCGACTGACCCCGTAGGCAGAAGGGCACGGAGAAACAGATGCGAACCAGCGGTGGACGGGCCATGCGGTCCGGCTCCCTGACGGCGGCCGTCATGGCCCTGACACTGCTGGGCATCGGTGCGACGCCGGCTCACGCCGAGTCGGTGCGCGACATGCAGTGGCACCTGGATGCCATGGGCGCGGACAAGATCTGGAAGATCAGTCAGGGTGAGGGAATCGTCGTCGCGGTCATCGACTCCGGCGTCGACGACACCGTTGCCGACCTTCGAGGCCAGGTACTGCCCGGCAAGGACTACTCCCGCATGTCGGGAGACGAGAACAACGACGTCGACAGTCACGGCACCGGCATAGCTGCGCTCATCGCGGGGACGGGCGCTCGCGGACCGGAGCAGGGATCCTTCGGGCTCGCACCGAAGGCCAAGATCCTTCCGATCAGGATCCCCTACAACCAGGAGCAGTTCCAGCAGAGGGGCCACGTCGACCCGTTCTCGCTGAACGTGGCGAAAGCCATTCGCTTCGCCGCGGACTCCCAGGCCAAGGTCATCAACATCTCTGCGGCCCAACACGAGCAGAATCCTGATCCGCAGCTCGCGGAGGCAGTTCGGTACGCACTCTCCAAGAACAAGCTGATCTTCGCGGGCGTGGGAAACAGCGCCGACACGACCAACGAGGTGGAATACCCCGCGGCGACGCCCGGCGTCGTCGGCGTGGGCGGCCTCAACAAGAAGGCGGCCTGGTGGCCCAAGTCCCAGACGGGCCCGCAAGTCGACCTCGCCGCCCCGGCCGAGGACGCCGTCAGCGCATGCTCCAAGGGAACCCAGCTGTGCAAGGGCAGTGGTACGAGCGCCGCCACCG
Source organism: Streptomyces sp. NPDC021012 (assembly GCF_044333355.1). Classification (NCBI taxonomy): domain Bacteria; kingdom Bacillati; phylum Actinomycetota; class Actinomycetes; order Kitasatosporales; family Streptomycetaceae; genus Streptomyces; species Streptomyces sp. NPDC021012. Next base: position 164,883 of record NZ_JBIRQU010000011.1, on the reverse strand, counting down.
CCCTCGCCTCCGCCTCCGCCGCCCTGATCTGGTCCAAGCACCCCGACTGGACCAACAACCAGGTCCTGCGCGTCATGCTCAACACCGCCGGCAAGCCGAAGAGCGGGAAGGAGCGGACCGACTACCTCGGCTACGGCAGCATCCGCACCCTCCGCGCGCTGACCACCCCGGGCGACCCCGGCGCCCCTGACGTCTACCCGCTGCCGGACCTCGCCGCCGCCGAGGTGTCCGCGTCGCCCTCGGCGTCCGCGAGTGCGTCCGCGAGCGCGTCCACCGCTCCCGCCACGCCGCAGGCCGAGGGCACACCGCCGTCTGCCGCCGCCTCGGAGCAGGGCGGTGGCTCCGGCCTGTGGATCGCCCTCGGTGTCGGTGCGGCCGTGCTGCTCGGCGCCGCGATCGCCGTACCCGTACTCCGGTCGCGGCGGGGCTGAGGCCGCCCCCTGCCGACGGCCGTCCGTCACTCACCCATGGGGAAGCGGACGTCGTTCGACGAGGAGTGGAGCCAAGTCCGCAGCGAGACCGCGGCGATGAGGCTCAACAGCGTGCCCGCCGACGGTGGTGGTGGCGGGGCCAGCGACTACAAGGTGACCTCCGCCGACCTCAAGGCCATCGGCAACGAGGCCCAGGAGCTCTTCCACTGGTTCGAGCGGGACGCCTTCCACGCGGGTGCCCAGACGGACGCCGCGGCCAAGAGCCTCGACGGCGACGGGTTCCTGACCGGTTCGGCGATGTGGACGATGTGGGGAACCTGGCGAGACCAGGCGGAGACGCTCCTCAGTGCCTGCGCGCACATCCACAATCATCTTGAGGACACGGTCATCAGCCACACCAACCACGAAGAAGTGCTGGTCACGAACTTCTCCGTGTCAGAGATCGACAAGCACTTCAACTGAGCCCGAGCCGGCAGCGGTGTCGGTGGCTGACGAGGGAAACAGATGCTGAAGTTCGACCAGGTCCTCCACGCCCGGCTCGGCAGCCTCAAGGAGGCCGTCACCGTCTGGTCGGAGACGGTGTCCAAGCTGGAGAAGAGCAAGGAGAAGGCGGAGACCGGCCTCCAGGGAAAGGCCGACAAGGCCGACTGGAAGGGCGAGAACGCCGGTGTGACGCAGGCGTTCGTGCGGAAGACCGCCAAGGAGTTCGGCGACGCGCTCACCGAGGCGAGTAGCATCCGCAACATCCTGCGGGACGCGGAGAGCGAGTTCCAGGCTGCCAAGAGCGAGCTGGAGAAGCTCGTGGCGGAGGCCCCGGGCAAGGGCATGCGCATCGACCAGGAAGGCGTCGTCAGCCATCTCATCCGGCCTGACAGCCGGTCCAAGGACTACGACGGTCCCAAGCCCCAGCCGGCCGACTTCGATGCCATGAACGCGGCGATCAAGGCGGCGATCGCCCGGGCCGACAATGCCGACGACGTCGCCTCCCGCGCCCTGCGCGCACTCGTCGGCAACGACAAGAACAACTTCTCCGGCACGCATTACGACTCCCTCAAGGCCGCCTCGAAGGTGCAGGACGCCGAGGACGCGCATGCCGCCTACGAGCTGTACAAGAAGGGCGACGACGCCACTCCCGAGGAGATCGACAAGCTTGACGCCCTCTTCAAGGCCAACCAGAAGGACCCTTACTTCGCCGAGAAGTTCGCCCTGGAGGTCGGGCCGAAGGGCAGCATGGAGTACTGGGCCGACATGGGCGACCCGAGCGACGGCTCCCGGCTCGGCGTCGACCACCGCGACAAGCTCAAGGAACTCCAGACGAACTGGAGTCTGACGCTCGCCACCGCGACCCACTCCACGAGCCCCGAGATGGAGCAGTGGAAGGCCGACGTCATCAAGGCCGGCACCGAGCCGATCCAGACGCGCGGCACCAGCCCGTACGGCTTCCAGGTCATGAGCAACCTCATGCGGGTCGGCGACTACGACGACAAGTTCCTGAAGGACTACGGCAACGGGCTCGTCATCGCCGAGCGGAAGATGACGGGCGACGGTCGGCTGCCCGCCGACCGGGCCTGGCACCGCACGACCGGTATGCCGAGCCACCTGAACTGGATGGGCGGCGACTCGGGCAACGACCCCATGGTCGGCTTCATGGAGGGGCTCGGGCACAACCCCAAGGCGTCCACGGACTTCTTCAACGGCGACATCGACCTCACGCCCGAGAACACCAAGGACGACAAGAAGATCGACCCGTTCGACTACTTCACCAAGGACCGCGACTGGCCCGAGGAGCTGAACGACAAGGGCGACAGGACCAAGGAGCCCGGCTACGACGCGCTCGGTCACGCCTTGGAGTCCGCGACCACCGGCCACCCGTACGACGCCGACCCCGAGGGGCTCAAGGACGTACGGAACAAGGAGAACGCGGAGGTCATGCAGAAGGTCGTCGAGCGGTACGGCAGCGACCCGAAGTACATGCACCAGCAGCCGGGCATCGACGACAGTCTCGGCAAGATGGGCGCCGCGTACATCGACGAGCTGAACCGTTCGTTGGAGGCGGACAGCGACACGACGATGGAGGAGGTGGAGAACTCCCCCTTCGGCCTCAACGACGCCAAGGGCAAGTCCCGGTTCGGCGAGGAGTTCGACACCGGGCTGCTCTGGAACCGTGGCGACGCCATCAATTTCATGGGCGTCGTGTCGCAGAGTGAGACCGGTCACTCAACGCTCTCCGCGGCCGAGTCGTTGTACACGACAAGCGTTCTCGACCAGGTGGGACCGAAGCCGGGGACCGATTTCGACGAGAGGGACCTGACCGAGGCGCGGACGACTCTGCGGATCGGGTCGGAGGCGCAGGGAATCATGGACCAGTCCCGTATGGCGCAGATCGACACGGACTACGCGCAGGACTCAGACGAGCACAAGAAGGCCGTCGGCAAGACGACCGAATGGGTCAAGTTCGGGGTCGGAGCGGCTGCGGCGGGCGGTGTCGTCGCCCTGACCGGCGGTGCTGCTGGCGTACTCGTACCGCTGGCCGCCGAGACGGTGGGCGGCGCGGTGACGACCTTCATCGGGATGGAAGCCGATGACATGGCGGAGAAGTACGAGAAGGACGAGCTACTCAAGCAGAAGTCGGACGATTTGAAGGCCGAGGCGCTGGACAAGGGAAGGCAGAACTCACTCCGGCCGGGAATTGCCTACGCGACGGACCCCGCCTGGAGTGTTGAGGAGCGTCGCTACCTCAGGGAGGAGCTGGTCAAATACACCCTGGACTCGCGCCTGCACTCCCGGGACGACAACCTCCCCGACCCGTACGAGAAGAAGTGACGCACATGCGGTCTGCGCCGGCACGAATCGGTACGGCCATGGCCGTCGCAGTCCTCCTGACAGGCTGCTCGGGCGGCGGCGGGGAATCCATGGCGGAACCGGAGGGTCTTACAGCTGCCAAGGCCTGCAATGGCTTCGCCGAAGACGCACCGGTCTCGGCGGCGCTCAAGGCCGTCCTGGGCGGCGACCGCTTCGATGACAACCTGTCGAAGCCGGAGAGGGCGCTCGAAAGGCTGCGGGAGGATGCCGTCGCGGAGTGGGCCGACTCGTACCAGCCGCAGCCGGTGACGTACTGCGGCCTCCAGTCCGCCGAGGAGGTGTCGAGGAACCTCAAGATCGAGGTGAACGCGGTGGGGAAGGGGCCGTACGGCCCGGGGCCGAAGCTCGCCAAGGACGTGACCTCGTACGCCTCAGGACTTGCGGCCTTCACCTCCTCCGGCCTCGGCTACGTCTACTTCAGCTGCCGTCTCAAGGCGCCCGCCCACGAGATCGTCGTCGAGACGACCATCTGGGGTCCGGCGGGCGTCCCGGACACGGACCTGGGGCAGCGCACCCGCCTGATCACCCTGGCCAACGCGGCGGCCCGGCAGGTCGCCGACGAGCTGGGGTGCGGGGACACGGGGCTGGTCGACGGTGTGCCGGGGAAGGCGCGGTCGTAGCGCGTAGGGACGGCCGGGTCCCTCACTCGTCGTAGACCGGCATCGCCGTGATCCCGCCGCCGCGTGCGAGGAAGACGCGATGGGCGTCGCCGGCGAGCCGGTAGGGGCCCTCGTGCTGCATCCTCACGGTGAACAGCACTTCGCGGGTGGTCTTCTTCACCACGCGGACGGCGCTGTCGTCGGGTTCGGGGAGCCAGACCGTCCCGCCCTCCACCGCGGGGGCGGTGAGGGTGCCGGTCGTGGAGCCCGGGTCGCCCAGGATCTCCGTCCACTCGGTGCTGGGGCGGCCGCTGCCGGCGAGGGTGGTGTAGCGGCAGGCCCGGTACCCCTCGACGGCGTAGACGGATGTGCCGTCGGTGGTCGGGCTGGCCCAGCCCGGTTTTCTGTCGCTGGAGCTCATGGCCTCGTCCATCCACAGGATGTCGCCCTCGTCGAGGGTTCTGGCGATCAGCTTGGGGCCGGCGAGATAGACGGTGCTGCCACCGATCGCGGGGACCTGGCCGCGGGTTCCCTGGCCCTTGAGCTTCCACGCGGTCTCGCCCGTCGTGGTGTCGACGACGTCGACCTGCCCGTCCCGCCCCTGGATCACGAGCCGCTTCCTGCCCGTGGCCGCTTTCGCGGGGCCCTCCGGGGAACGGGGGGAGAGCATCGGGCGGGTCCAGGCGGTGGCGAGCGTCCAGGCGTCCACGGCGCGCAGCCGGTTGTCCTTCGTCACCAGGTAGACGTGGGTGTCGTCGGCGGCGAGGACCTGGTCGGCATCGCCGCCGGTCTGCCAGACGGGGGCGCCCGTCGAGGCCACGAACGCGTTCAGGGCGCCCGCCTCGTCGATGCCGACGACGAGTCGGCCGGCGACGGAGGCGTAACCGGCGTCGGCCCGGATGCCCTTGGCCCGCCACCGTTCCTTGCCGTCCGTGACGGACAGGGCCAGCAAGCCGCCTGTCCTCGCCTGCACGATCACCACATCCCGTACGGGAAGCGGGAGGTGATCGTCCCGGGCGGCCACGTCGAGAGGGCCCCACAGGGCCTTCGGGGCCTTGCCCGGCTCGCTGTCGATGAGGGAGGCGAAGGCCGCCTCGGGGGTCGCGACGGCCGGTGGCACGTCGGCGGTCGGGGACTCCTCCCGGTTCAGCCACCAGGCCCCGGCCCCGCCGCCCGCACCGAGGACGGCCACGCCGGCCGCCGTCATGGTGAGGAAGCGGCGCCGGGAGGGAGCGGCGCCGGGTACGGCGGTGTCCTCGGGCGCCGCGAGACGCCTCGTGGCCGTCTCGCGCCGCTTGACGTCCTCCGCCAGCGGGCCCTTGCGCCAGGCGCGGTCGGCGCCCTTCGGCGGCGCGAAGGCCTCGGCGATCCGCGGGGGCGCCGGGCGGAACGCCGGGTCCTTCGCCAGGCACGGGCCGATCAGCTGCTGGAGCTCCGGCGGCACCAGGCTCAGGTCCGGGACGCCGTGCACGACCTCGTACTGCACCGCCGCCACGTGGCCGCCGTCGAAGGCGCGCCGGCCGCTCGCCGCGTACGCGAGGACCGCGCCGAGCGAGAAGACGTCCGAGGCCGGTCCGACGCGCTGCCCGAGGACCTGCTCGGGCGCTCCGTAGCCCGGGGTGACCGGGATCTGGCCCGTGGTGGTGAGGGTCAGGCCGTGCTCGGGGCGCGCGATGCCGAAGTCGATGATCCGGGGGCCGGTGGAGGTGAGCACGATGTTCGTCGGCTTGAGGTCGCGGTGGACCAGACCCGCCAGGTGGATGTCGTGCAGGGTGCGCGCGAGCTGCGCGGCCAGGGCGCGGACCGTCGGCACGTCCATCGGGCCGTACGTACGGACGGCCTCGTCGAGCGTCGGGCCGGCGAGGAACTCGGCCGCGATCCACGGCCGTCCGCCCTCGGTCTGCGCGCCGAGGACCCGCGCCACGCCCTTGGAGGTGACGGCCCGGGCCATGTCGGCCTCGCGGACGAACCGCTGCGCGAGGTGCTGGTCGTGGGCGAGTTCGGGGCGCAGGACCTTGACGGCCGCGGGTGCGCCGGAGCGGTCCCGGCCCACGTACACCTTGCCCATGCCGCCCTCGCCGAGGACGCCGAGGAGCCGGTACGGGCCGAGCCGGAGCGGGTCGCCGGTGGCGAGGGGCTGTGTGGTCACGAGGGTTTCCAAGTCGATGGGGGAGGGGAGGGAGGGGAGGGGAGGGGAGGTGGTCAGGCGAACGGGATGGCCACGACGGACGACGCCCCCGCCCCGACGATCCGGGTCCGCGTCCTGTCGACGACGTACCGGCTCGCTTCCGTCGGGAACACCCAGGCCGAGCGGCGGGTCGCCCGGTCGACCGCGCTCAGGCCGCCCCGGACGGGGGCGTACACGTACTTCTTCCCGACCACCGGGACCATGACGAGCTCCGGGGACAGGGCGCGGCCGGAGGGGCTCTCCTTCCAGCGGGCGGCGCCCTTGTCGGCGCTGACGACGACGAGGCCGCGGCCGGCCTCGTTGGCGTGGACGAGACCGTCCGAGACGGCCGGCAGGCCGAAGCGGGAGCCCTTGCCGTGCTCCCAGACGACGGCGCCGTCGGCGAGGCGCAGTGCCCGCAGGCGGTCACCGCCGAGGTACACGTGCCGGTCGTCGGTCGCGAGCTGGCCGGGGCGGTAGGACATGGAGTCCTTGAGCGGGATGCTCCGCCGCCACAGCAGGCGGCCGGTGCGCACGTCCCGCACCTGGAGGTCGAACGAATCGAGGTCGTCGCTGTTCTTGGCGAGGAGCAGCAGGTTCCCGACGACCTGGGAGAGCCAGGGTCGGACATTGCCCCACGCGTACGGCTGCCGCCAGACCTCCCTGCCCGTGCGCAGGTCGACGGAGACGAAGTGCCGGCCGGTCGTGCTGTCGGACCCGCCGTCGTCGACGCGCGAGGCGGCGTAGAGCCGTCCGCCGGACACGGCGAGGAGGTCCGTGCCGCCCATGGAGCCGTCGAGACCCTTGATTTCGATCATCCGGGCCGCCTCCTTGCCGGTGCGGGGCGCCAGCGTGCGGATCCGCAGGGCGCGGGGGCCGGTGCTGGGGCCGTCGGACGTGTAGAAGTACGTTCCGTCCGCGGTGATCTGATGGGGCCTCGGCAGCATGTCGTCCCACAGCTCGGTGCCCTTCCGCGTGTCCAGCGCCCGGAACGACACGGTCTCCGCGAACCCCACGACATCGCCCGCGAGCAGCGGCGTGATGGTCTCCTCGCGATCCAGGTGCTCCCCCCGCCACAGCGCCGCCGGCGCCCCGTCCGGGGCCGTCGTCGCGGGGATCGCGGTGGGGCCGGTGGCTGCGGAGGTGTCGGGGGTGCCGGAAGAGCGGGAGCCCAGCCATGCCCAGAGCCCCCCGCCCACGGCCGCCGTGCCGAGCAGGGCGCCGCCGCCCAGGGCGAGGGCGCGGCGGCGGGAGAACGGGGTGCTCGGGACCGTCGGGGCCGTGGCGGATTCCGCCGGGGCCGGGAGGCGGTGGGGTGTGTGCAGCCAGACGTCGGTGGCGCGGCGGGCGATGTCGGTGAGGAGGAGGGGCGGGAGGTGGTCGGCGAACTCGCCGTGGCCGTCGTGGAGGTGGTCGGCCAGGACGCTGGTGGTGGGGCGGGCCGAGGGGTTCTTGGCGAGGCAGGCGGTCAGGAGGGGGAGGAGGGCGGCCGGTACGCCGGTGAGGTCGGGGTCGGCGTGGCGGACGCGGTAGAGGAGGTCGGCGGGGGAGCCGGTGCCGAAGGGGCCGTGGCCGGTGGCGGCGAAGACGAGGACGCCGGCGAGGGCGAACACGTCGCCCGCGGGGGTGTGTTCCTCGCCGCCCGCCTGCTCCGGCGACATGAAGGCGGGCGTGCCGGCGGCGGCTCCCGTACGGGTGAGGTGGTCGTCGCCGGCGGCGCGGGCGATGCCGAAGTCGATGATCTTCGGGCCGTACGCGGTGACGAGGACGTTGGAGGGCTTCAGGTCGCGGTGGACGACGTCCGAGGAGTGCAGCTGGGCGAGGGCCCCGGCGAGGGCGGCGCCGAGGGCGCGGACGGTCGGTTCGGGGAGCGGGCCGGCGAGTGCGACGGCGTCGTCGAGGGGCGGGCCGAGGACGTACTCGGTGGCCAGCCACGGCGTCTCGGCGAGCGGGTCGGCGTCGACGACGGCCGCGCCGTGCCGCGCGCCGATGATCCGCGCCGCGTCCGTCTCCAGGCGGAAGCGGCTGCGGAAGGCCGGATCGGTCGCCAGGCGGGCGTGCACCGTCTTCAGGGCGACCGTGCGGCCGCCGGGCGTGCGCGCCAGGTAGACCGTGCCCATGCCGCCGGAGCCGAGGCGGGCGAGGAGGCGGTACGAGGCGACGGTGGCCGGGTCGTCGTGGGTCAGGGGCGACAGCATGAGGTCAGGTCCCGGAAAAGGCGGCGGAAGAGGCGGCGGGGGCGGTGTCGGCGGGGAGTTCGGCGGCCAGGAGCGCGGACGACTGGCGGGCCAGCGCCGCCACCACCCGGCCCGGCAGCCAGCCGGGGGTGAGCAGGGAGCCGGCCGAGTTCAGGACCGTCCGGTGCGGGGTGGGCGGGGCCAGGGCCGTCATCAGCGCGGCGGCGGTCGGGCGGTTCGCCGGGTCGCGGGCCAGGCAGGAGGAGACGACCGGCCGCAGGGCGGGCGGGAGTTCGTCACGTTCCGGGACCGTGTGCCCCGTGGCGGCGTACGCGAGGACCGCGCCGAGCGCGAAGACGTCCCCCGGCGGGCGCGGGCGGCCGCCGGACGCCTGCTCGGGGGCGAGCGCGCCCGGGTCGAGGCCCGGCACCCCGGCGCGCGGCTCCCCGTCGGGGCCCGCCGCCCGTACCGCGCCGAAGCAGCTCAGCCGGGGCCCGTCGGCGGTGAGCAGGACCGCGGCGGGGGAGACCCCGGCGTGCGTGAGGCCCTGCGCGTGCGCGGCGGCGAGCGCCTCGGCGAGGGCGGCGCCGACGGCCCGTACGGTCGCCTCGGGCAGCGGCCCGCCGTGGACGGCGAGGGCGACCGGGAGGGGCAGGGCGGGGAGGTAGGGGGTCGCGTACCAGGGCGTTTCTCCGGGGGCGGCCAGCTCCGTCACCGAGGCGATCCAGGGACCGAGGAGCCGTCGGGCCGCCTCGGCCTCCGCGGCGAAGCGGTCCGGGTCGGCGCCGGGGAGCGGGGCGCTCAGCAGGACCGTGCGCTCGCCGTCCCGGGTGCGGGCCACGAAGCGGCGGCAGGGGACGACGGCGGGAGCGAAGGGGGCGGCGGGACCGGAAGGGCTGGTGGAACCGGAAGGGCTGACGGGGCCGGGCGGGCTGACGGGACTGGGCGGGCTGACGGGACTGGGCGGCCCTGACGGGCCGGGCGGGTCGAGGCGGGTGATGAGCCGGTACGGGCCGATCCGGCGCGCGGACTCCTCCCGCTCCTCCCGCATGCGCGACTGCTCCACGTGTACGGCCCCCCGTCGTCTCCGGCACCCCGTGGCGGCGGGGGCGGGACGAGCCTATCGAGACGACGACGGGGGACCCCTCCCGGGCCGGAACGTCCCTGCTGTCCGAGTTGCGAAGGTGAACTACCCATGGGTACGCCCTGGCGATCACGAACATGCGGAAGTTCCCGGCGGGGAGTGCTGGAACGGGCCTCCGGAGGCTAGGGTGGCGGGGCTTCCCCGGGCGCGGAACTTGCTGGGGCGAAGCGGGAAGGGTTCACGGGAGCAGCGGGGGAGAGCATGTCGTTCGAAGACGAGTGGGCGTCCGTACGGTCCGCGTCGACGGCCAACGTGAGCATGAGGCTCAACCAGGTCGCCCCCGAGCCCGGTGGTGGCGGCGGAGGCAACGCCGACCTCAGCGTCGACCAGGACAAGCTCGGTGCCATCGGCAGCGCCGCGTACGCGCTGCACGGCCGGCTCGCCAAGGACGGCAACCACGCCCGTACGAGCACGACCGAGGCGGCCACGCAGCTCAAGGGCCATGACTTCCTCACCGGTTCGGCCATGGCGGCCGTGCAGGAGACCTGGGACGAGCAGCTGAAGACGCTGATGGACGCCTGCGCGAACATCTCCAACCACCTCGACTACAGCGCGGCCTCGCACGCCAAGGAGGAGCAGGACATCGCGACGTCCCTCGCGACCTCCCAGATCGACCAGTACTTCAAGTAGGCCGGGGGAACAGCTGTGTTGACCTACCAGAACGTGATGCAGGCGCCGCTCGACAGGATGAAGACGGCCGCCGACGATTGGGCGGCTCTGAAGGGCAAGCTCGACACCCTCGCCCAGGACGCGCAGTCGACGATGGCCGCGAAGGCCAGGGACGACTACTGGCGCGGGGTGAACGCCGAGGTCACCAAGCCCTTCGTGGACAAGACGGCGAAGGAGTTCGGCGACGCGGCGAAGGCGGCGGACGGCATCGCCAAGGTCCTGGCGGACGGTCACCAGGCCTTCAAGAAGGCGCAGGACGACCTCAAGCGGATCGCCGAGACCGAGGCCCCCGCGAAGGGCTTCCACGTCGGCGCAGACGGCACCGTCACCGCCAAGGAGCCGCTGTCCCAGATCAAGGACCCCGGCGCCCGCCACGACCCCGACTTCCAGGAGCTGGTCCGCAAGGAGCACGCCGACATCCAGGCGATGGAGGAGCGCATCAAGGCGATCCTGGAGGTCTGCACCGAGGCCGACGTGGCGTGTTCCAACGCGCTCCGGGCCAACAACACCGGGGACAAGCACAACTTCAGCGACCCGAAGTACACCAGCCTCGACGCCGAGGAGGCGCAGCGCGCCGTCGACCTCGCCAAGAAGGGCCGGGACATCTCGCACGAGGAGCTGATGCGCCTCAACGAGCTCCTCAAGGACAACAGCGGCTCCAAGGAGTTCTCCCGCGCCTTCTACACCGGCATGGGCCCGAAGGGCGCCCTGGAGTTCTTCGGCCAGCTCTCCACCGACACCTACGACTACTCGAAGGTCGACAAGCAGCGCCTCGCCGACGTCCAAGAGCTCCAGAAGAACCTGGGCCTCAACCTGGCGACCGCCACCCAGGGCGGCGACGCCTGGACCGAGAAGTGGTCCGCCGACATGCGCAAGCTCGGCACGGAACGCATCCCGCTGATCAAGTACGACAACAACCCCGCCTACGGCTACCAGTTGCTCGGCGGCATCATGCGCTACGGCGACTACGACAAGAAGTTCCTCGTCCCCATCGCGGAGCACGTCGCCCAGCTCCACGCGAAGGACCCCTACCTCTTCGCCAACAGCAAGCCGATGCTGGCCGGCGGGCTGCAGAACCAGTACAACCCGTCGGGCGTCAACGGATCCGGGTTCGACCCGATGATCTCGATGCTGGAGGCGCTGGGGCACAGCCCGGAGGCGTCGAAGGACTTCTTCTCGAAGGACCCGACCTCGTACAACCAGGACGGGAGCATCGGCGGGACGGTCGACCTGGACCCGAAGAAGGACGGGGCCCAGAAGAGCTACCTGGACTTCTTCGCGAACAAGGACTACACCTTCTTCGCCGACGTCGAGGGGCACAACCCGGACGACCTCACCAAGACCATGGGGTACATGCCGGACGCCCTCGGTCACGCCCTGGAGTCGGCGACGCTCGGCCACGCCTGGGACGACCCGAACCCGGAGCTGAAGCGGGACGAGACCACGGCCGGGATCATGAAGGACGTCGTCGAGAAGTACGGCGACGACGCCGAGCTGCTCAAGAAGTGGCAGCCGGCGCTGTCGGACAGCCTCGGCAACATGGGTGCCGGTTACATCGACGACCTCAACTGGGCTCTGGACAAGAACACCCCGGACAGCGTCTTCCACCCGACGAAGGAGACGGATGCCCACCCCGTGTTCGGCCGGGACGGGGCGGTGAAGTTCCTGAGCACCCTCGGTCAGCACCCGGACGCCTACGCCTCGGTGTCCACGGCCGAGCGTCTCTACACCACGAGTGTGCTCGAGGCGCAGGTCGGCCCGGACGGTCACATCGACGAGGGCCGTGCGCGGGGCGCCGCGTTCACCGGCGCCACACTTCAGGGCCTGCTCGACCAGTCCCGAGGGGACCAAGTCGAGGCCGAGGGCATGAAGAAGCACGAGGAGTACGAGAAGGCCGCCGCGGCCAAGGCCGGTTGGGTGGAGTTCGGCGCCACGGCGGGCATCGCGGCCGGTGTCGCCTTCCTGCCCGCGACCGCCGCGGTCGGCGCGGCCGCCGTCCTCGTACCGCTCGCGGTCGACACCGGCTCGGGCGCCATGGAGCAGCTGGCCGGGCAGGTCATCGGGGACTGGTCGGACAAGTCGGTCGAGGACCACAAGGACAAGACCGAGGACCAGATCCACGAGGACAACGCGGCCATGTACACGGCTGGCCGGTACAGCGCCGAGTCCCCGATGGAGCGGTTCCTGTCCGAGCACCGCTCCCAGGTGAGCAGCGACTTCCGGCAGGACATGATCGAGTCCGTGAGCAACGGCTACATGAACGGCAACGCCCACGCCCGGCAGACCGGCAATGCCCCCGAGACCGGCTGACCGGCCGTCGCGCCGCCCCCCACCAGGAACCCGAGGAACACGATGAGAAGAGCGTCCGCGTCCGTATCGACCGTGCTGGCCTTCGGGCTGCTTCTCACCGCTTGCGGAGGCGGAGGCGGCGAGGGGGAGCGGCCGGTCGCGCAGAAGTGCGACGGGTCGCTTTCGCCCACGGCGGTCGGGGCCCTGGAGACGGTGCTGGGAACGAAGGAGTTCCAGTGGGGCGGCACCGGGCTGGAACGGACGGCGAAGGTCCTGATCGACGACCAGGCGACGCCGGGCCGTGCGCCGGGGGTCCCCTCGATGTGCGAGGCCGGAACCGCCGCCGACGACAGGCTCGGCATCAGCGTCGACTTCCGGCTGCACGACGGCGACGACCTGTTCGACGACGGCACCAAGTGGACGGCCCAGGGGCGGCACCTCTACGGGATGGGGCGGGAGGCGAGCACGGACAACGAGTCGGCGTACCTCTTCGTGGGGTGCGTCAGCCCGCAGCTGAAGGGGTCGGACAAGCAGCCGACCCCCATCGAGGGCGTGCTCAAGTTCAAGAAGCCGGCCCAGGGCGCCTACCCCCCCAACACCCCCGCCACCCGCGAGGCCTACCTCACCGTCCTCCACTCCGTCACCCTCGCGGTCGTGAAGAAGCTCGGCTGCGAGGACGACGCGGGGCTTCCCGGGAAGCCCGTTTTCACGGAGAAGGAGTGGCGCGGGGAGCAGTAGCCGGGTGACCCGTCAGTCCCCGGCCGTCTCGGCGGACGGGGACAGTTGGGACAGGAGCAGGGTCGTCGCGCGGGTGACGAGGGCCGCGAGGAGGATCGTGGTGAGGCCGTCGACGTGGAGGTCGCTGACCTTCGGGCCGAGCCAGGAGATCAGCCACCAGATCAGGGCGTGCTGGACGAAGCCGACGAGGCCGAAGAGGAGGAGGGCGGGGGGTGGGACGCGGCCCGAGGGGCCGACGAAGACCACCTGGGTGAGGACCGCCATGACGACGGCCGCGGTGAGGAAGGACAGGGCCGTGTCGACGGTCTCCTCGCCGCGCACGGCGATGCCGGGCAGCAGGGCGCAGGCGAGGCCCACGCCGATGAGGATGCCCAGTCTGCGGCCGCCTTCAGCGTTCATGGCCGGACTGTCGCACACCGCGCGGCGCGCTGTGAAGATCTTTGGGGAAGATCGCTTGGAGACCGTGGCGGGATTCGAACCCACGTAACTCGCTTTGCAGGCGAGCCCCTCAACCACTCGGGCACACGGTCGTGTTGTGCACGAGTAAGACCGTAGGGCGGGGGCCGGGAGGGGCTCAAGGGTTTCCGGGGGCGTGACATGTGACTGCCATGCCGCCGCAACAATCCGTGCGTGGGTCGTACGTCGGAAGGCCGAGGGCGATCGGGACTCCTGACAGGAGCAAATCCCGGGATCGCCTCTTACTCTGGGGGGATGAGCGCCCTCGAACCCCGCGACGCCGACGTCGCCGACATACCCGGACCCCCTGCCGCCCCCGGCGACGCCAAGGGGTCCGTCCTCGACGCCCGGCACCGGGCGCTCAGCATCGGCATGGTCTCCGTGGTCCTGCTCATCGCCTTCGAGGCGACCGCCGTCGGCACCGCCATGCCGGTCGCGGCCCGCGAGCTCGACGGCATCCCCCTGTACGCCTTCGCCTTCTCCGCGTACTTCACGACCAGTCTCTTCGGCATGGTCCTGGCCGGGCAGTGGTGCGACCGGCGCGGCCCCCTCGCGTCCCTCACCGCAGGCATCAGCGCCTTCGCCGCGGGCCTCGTCCTCTCCGGGACCGCCGGCGCCATGTGGCAGTTCATCCTCGGCCGGGCCGTGCAGGGACTCGGCGGCGGCCTCGTCATCGTCGCCCTGTACGTGGTGATCGGCCGCGCCTACTCCGAACACCTCAGGCCCGCGATCATGGCCGCCTTCGCCGCCTCCTGGGTCGTCCCCTCGGTCGTCGGCCCCCTCGCCTCCGGAACCGTCACCGAGCACCTCGGGTGGCGCTGGGTCTTCCTCGCCATCCCCGCCCTCGTCGTCTTCCCGCTGGCCCTCGCCCTCCCGGCGATCCGCCGCACCGCCTCCGGTCCCGCCGACCCGGCCGCGCCCGTCGCCGCCTGGGACCGGCGCGGGATCCTGCTGGCCCTCGGCATCTCGTCGGGCGCGGCGCTCCTCCAGTACGCGGGCCAGGAACTGCGCGTCCTGTCCCTGCTGCCCGCCGCGGCCGGGCTCGCGCTCCTCGTGCCCGCCGTCCGCGGGCTGCTGCCGCGCGGCACCTACCGGGCCGCCCGCGGGCTGCCCTCCGTCATCCTGCTCCGCGGCATCGCCGCCGGGTCCTTCATCGCCGCCGAGTCCTTCGTCCCCCTCATGCTGGTCTCCGAGCGCGGCCTGAGCCCCACCCTGGCCGGCTTCTCCCTCGCCGCCGGCGGCCTCACCTGGGCGCTCGGCTCCTGGATCCAGTCCCGGCCGTGGACGGAGCCGTACCGGGAGCGGCTCGTCGTCCTCGGCATGGTCCTCGTCGCGCTGGCCATCGCCACCGCGCCCAGCGTGCTCATCGCCTCGGTGCCGGTGTGGACGGTCGCGGTGGCCTGGGGCTTCGGCTGCCTCGGCATGGGCGTGGTGATCGCCTCGACGAGCGTGCTCCTGATGAAGCTCTCCGCCCCGGAGGAGGTCGGCGCGAACTCGGCCGCCCTCCAGATCTCCGACGGCCTCTCCAACGTCCTCCTGCTCGCCGCCGGCGGCGCGGCCTTCGCGGCCCTCGGCGGCGGCGCGATCGGCCACGCGATGGACGCCGGCGCGTCCACCGGCTCCCACCCGGCCGCCTTCGCGGCGGTCTTCCTGCCGATGGCGGGGGTGGCGGCGGTGGGGGCGTGGGTGGCCACGCGGCTGCATGCGGCCGGGGACGGGGCGGCGTAGAGCCCGTAAAGCGGCCTAGAGCCCGTAAAGCGGCGTATAGCTCGTAAAGCGGCGTAGGGCCCGTAAACCCGTCGCCACCGGTGCCGCCGTCCCCCTACCTTTCCGGTATGCGTGAGATGACCCTTCCGGTCGGTGACGGGTTCGCCGACCTCGCCGACGCCCTGGGGCTCACCCCGGAGGAGCTGGCCGCCGAGGCCTGTGACCGTGCCGTGGCCGCCGAGGTCCACCAGGTGCGGGACCGGGCCCTGCTCCTCGCCCGGCGCCACGACTCCCTCCTGAGGAGGCTCGGCGAATGACGGACACCATGAAGAGCTCCCGCTTCCTCACCGTCGCCGAGGTCGCCGAGGTCGCCCGGATCGCCTTCACCGGCGACGGAGTGCCCGAGCTGCGGGCGCCCGGGCTGCTCGCGTCCGCCGTGCACCGGCCGCGGGCCCGGATGATGGGGCGGAGCGCGTACGAGGACGTGTACGAGCAGGCCGCCGCGCTGCTGCACGCCCTCGCGACGAACCACCCCTTCGTCGACGGGAACAAGCGTGCGGCCTGGCTCTCCGCGGCCACCTTCCTCGCCGTCAACGGAGTCGATCTCGCCGACGCCGACCTCGACCGGGCATACGACCTGGTCATCGCCGTCGCGAGCGGCGAGCTGGCGGATATTCCGGACATTGCGCGCCGGATCCGG
The DNA here is from genome assembly GCF_044333355.1 of Streptomyces sp. NPDC021012. Classification (NCBI taxonomy): domain Bacteria; kingdom Bacillati; phylum Actinomycetota; class Actinomycetes; order Kitasatosporales; family Streptomycetaceae; genus Streptomyces; species Streptomyces sp. NPDC021012. Next base: position 148,944 of record NZ_JBIRQU010000011.1, on the reverse strand, counting down.
GAGCTGTGAGGACCGTCTCAAGCGCACCCGCCACGCCTTCGCGCGGGGCGGGTCGCGACGCCCACACCGGTAAGGTGGCCCGGTTGTCATATCTGGACTGTCATTCCGTGACGAGCGTCGAACCCGGAGATCGTGACTACTACCGCCACCTCCTCCCATCACCTTTCTCCCGCCTTCCCAGGACGGGCCCCGTGGGGTACCGCCGGCAAGCTGCGCGCCTGGCAGCAGGGCGCGATGGAGAAGTACATCCAGGAGCAGCCCCGTGACTTCCTCGCTGTCGCCACGCCCGGCGCCGGCAAGACCACCTTCGCGCTGACCCTCGCCTCATGGCTGCTGCACCACCACGTCGTGCAGCAGGTCACCGTCGTCGCCCCCACCGAGCACCTGAAGAAGCAGTGGGCGGCCGCGGCGGCGCGGATAGGCATCAAGCTGGACCCGGACTACAGCGCGGGCCCGCTCAGCAAGGAGTACGACGGGGTCGCCATCACGTACGCCGGAGTCGGCGTACGGCCCATGCTGCACCGCAACCGTTCCGAACAGCGCAAGACCCTCGTCATCCTCGACGAGATCCACCACGCCGGAGACTCCAAGTCCTGGGGCGAGGCCTGTCTGGAGGCCTTCGAGCCCGCCACCCGGCGCCTCGCCCTCACCGGCACGCCCTTCCGCTCCGACACCAACCCGATCCCCTTCGTCACGTACGAGGAGGGGAACGACGGCATCCGGCGGTCCTCGGCCGACTACACCTACGGCTACGGCAACGCCCTCGGCGACGGCGTCGTCCGCCCGGTCATCTTCCTCTCCTACAGCGGCAACATGCGCTGGCGCACCAAGGCCGGCGACGAGATCGCCGCCCGCCTCGGCGAACCGATGACCAAGGACGCCGTCTCGCAGGCCTGGCGCACCGCCCTTGACGCCAAGGGCGACTGGATGCCGAACGTCCTGCGCGCCGCCGACCAGCGCCTCACCGAGGTCCGCAAGTCCATCCCGGACGCCGGCGGCCTCGTCATCGCCTCCGACCAGGACTCGGCCCGCGCGTACGCCAAGCTGATCCGCGAGATCACCGGCACCAAGGCCACCGTCGTCCTCTCCGACGACACCGGCGCCTCGAACCGCATCGACGAGTTCAGCGAGAACAACGACCGCTGGATGGTCGCCGTCCGCATGGTGTCCGAGGGCGTCGACGTTCCCCGCCTCGCCGTCGGCGTGTACGCGACGACCATCTCGACCCCGCTGTTCTTCGCCCAGGCCGTCGGACGCTTCGTGCGATCCCGCAGGCGCGGCGAGACCGCCTCCGTGTTCCTTCCGACGATCCCCAGCCTCCTCGGTTTCGCCAACGAGATGGAGGTCGAGCGCGACCACGTCCTCGACCGGCCGAAGAAGGCGGGCGAGGACGAGGACCCGTACGCCGAGTCCGAGAAGGAGATGGCCGAGGCCGAGCGCCAGCAGGACGAGGACACCGGCGAGCAGGACATGCTGCCCTTCGAGGCGCTGGAGTCCGACGCCGTCTTCGACCGCGTCCTCTACAACGCCGCCGAGTTCGGCATGCAGGCCCACCCCGGCAGCGAGGAGGAGCAGGACTACCTCGGCATCCCCGGCCTCCTCGAACCCGACCAGGTCCAGCTGCTCCTCCAGAAGCGCCAGGCCCGGCAGATCGCGCACAGCCGCAAGAAGCCGGACGCCGACGCGGACCTGTTGGAGCTTCCGGCGGAACGGCGGCCCGTCGTTTCCCACAAGGAGCTGCTCGAACTGCGCAAGCAGCTCAACACGATGGTCGGCGCGTACGTCCACCAGAGCGGCAAGCCCCACGGCGTCATCCACACGGAGCTGCGCCGGGTCTGCGGCGGGCCGCCGAGCGCCGAGGCGACCGCCGGGCAGATCCGCGAACGGATCAAGAAGGTCCAGGAGTGGGCCACGCGGATGCGCTGACTTCCGCTCGGGAGTGATCGAGGCCCGTACGCCGGTGCGCGTACGGGCCTCGGGCGTTCCGTGGCCACGGGAACGCGCCCGGAGACCGGCCCCCACGGTCGGCCTCCGGCCGCCTCCACGCTACGGGCACGACATAGCCGATCTTGTCCGCCAAAGTCCCCTGTCCGACCGACGAAAGTCCCGAACCGTCTTGATCCACCCGCCTGCGCCCGGATTCTGGACGAGGTCTTCCGCTGAGCGGAGCGCGACGCTACTGTCCCGGCTCACAAGCAATCGCCCCGTGGCAGCGCCGCCGCGGAGCGCAGCCGGTGTACCCCTTCCTGCCGGCGGCCTCTGACGTGCGTCGCCGCGGGACCGGCGCCGCAACTCCGTGAGAGCTCCGCCGCCACTCACCTCGAAGGAGAGGGCGTCGTGACCGCGGAGACCTCCCAGACGCTCGACCGGGGACTCAGAGTCCTCAAACTGCTCGCCGACACCGACCACGGCCTGACGGTCACCGAGTTGTCCAACCGACTCGGTGTCAACCGGACCGTGGTCTACCGGCTGCTCGCCACGCTGGAGCAGCACGCCCTGGTCCGCCGCGACCTCGGCGGGCGCGCCCGCGTCGGCCTCGGCGTGCTGCGGCTCGGCCGGCAGGTCCACCCCCTCGTACGGGAGGCCGCGCTGCCCGCGCTGCGCTCGCTCGCCGAGGACATCGGGGCGACCGCCCACCTGACCCTCGTCGACGGGGCCGAGGCGCTCGCCGTCGCGGTCGTCGAACCGACCTGGACCGACTACCACGTCGCCTACCGGGCCGGCTTCCGCCACCCCCTCGACCGGGGCGCCGCCGGCCGCGCCATCCTCGCCGCCCGCCAGGGCGGCCTGACCGAGCCCGGCTACACCCTCACCCACGGCGAACTCGAAGCCGGCGCGAGCGGCGCGGCGGCGCCCCTCGTCGGCGTCACCGGCGTCGAAGGCAGCGTCGGCGTCGTCATGCTCGCGGACGCCGTGCCGGAGCGGGTGGGTCCTCGCGTCGTGGACGCGGCGCGAGAGGTCGCCGACGCGTTGCGCTAGAGCGCGCGGCGACGAGAACGGCCCGAGCCACCCGCGCCCACGCTGGGCGGCGCCCTCCGCCACCTGCCCGCGCGGGCCCGCGCCTGTACTGGGCGGTGCCCTTCGCCCCCGCCCCCGTGCGGGGCCCGCGCCCGCCTGGGGCTTCGCCCCGTGCCCGTGTGGGCCCGCGCCCGGCGGGGCGGTGCGCTTCGCTCGGGGCTTCGCCCCCTCGTGTGGGGCCCGCACCCGCCCCCCGTGCGTGGCCCGCGCCCGGCGGGGCCCGCACCCGCCTGGTGCTTCGCCCCCGCCCGTGTGGGCAATCGTCCCGCTGGGGCGGGACGGGTGGGCACACGGGACGGCGCCCTCTAGCGGCGCCTCCGCGTTCCGAGCCTGGACCCGCACCTGCTGCGCGGTGCGCGACGTGGTGCGGGTCCAGGCCCGGAAGCCTCTGGCGCCGGCAGGGCGCGGGTCCGTTGTGCCCACCCGTTCCGCCCTGCGGAACGATTGCCCACAACGGGGGCGGCGGCGGGTGGGCACCGCCCGGCGGCGCGCGCCCACAACGGGGGGCGGCGGCGGGGGCACCGCCCCGTGCGGGCCCGCGCTCACAACAGGGGTGGGTGCCGCCCCGGCAGGCGTTACCGGTGGCTCAGTAGTTCGCCGAGTGGCGTCGGGGCGTGGTGGACCGAGCGGCCCGTGCGGGTCGTCGTGAGGAGGCCGGCCGCGCGGAGGGCTTGGGTGTGGGCCGAGGCCGTCGCTGGGCTGACGCCGAGGCGGCGGGCCAGTTCCGTGGTGGTGCGGGGTTCCGTCAGGGACCGGAGGAGTTCGGCGCGGGTGCGGCCGAGGACGCCGGCGAGGGGGTCGTCGCCGGAGGGAGGCGTGGGGTCGAGAGGGAGCCCGCCGCCCGCCGGGTACGTCAGGACCACCGGGCGGTCCGGGAGGTCCTGGACGAGGGGGGCGCCGCGCCAGTGGAAGGTCGGCAGGAGGACGAGGCCGCGGCCGGAGAGGCGGACGTCGCGGGGAGGGGACCCCGGCCACTCCCAGACCCCGTCGTGGAGCCGCGCCGCGCCCAGGGCCGTGAGCGCCGCGCCGAGACCCCGTTCCGCCACCGTCAGCGCGTGCCGGGTGAACTCCGCCCGGTGGAGGTCCTGGACCAGCGGCCACACGGGCGCGAGGACCGTCTCGTACGCCGCGCGCTGCGCTCCTTCGAGGACCCGCCACGCGGCCGCGTCCCCGCGGTGCAGGCCCCGGATCCACGGCGGCGCGGCGCCCTGGCCCGCGTACACCCGCTCCAGCTCGGAGCGTACGAACTCCGGCCGGGCCGACCGGATGAGCGCGAGGCCCTCCCCCCGGGTCTCGCCGAGGACGTCGAGGAAGTACGGGGCGGCCCCGCCGGGGACGAGGTCGGCGAGCGGCTCGGCCGCGCCCGGCAGGGCGCGCAGCAGCCTGCCCCGCCAGCGCCCGAAGAGCAGCTCCTCGTGCGGGGCGCCCAGCATCATCAGGGCCGCGTGGAGCTCGGGGACGGGGGAGGGCCGGGGCGCGAACCGCACCCGGGTGAAGTCCTCCGCCGTGAAGTGGACGCGCAGCAATCGTTCCCCCTCCGAACGCCAGCCTTTCGGGCAGGGCCTGAACCTTCGCGGCCGGGCCCCGCCCGCCCAAGGATGCCGTGCATGAGCAACCACCCCGCACCCAGCCGCCGTACCGTCGTCAAGGGCTCCCTCCTCGGCGCCGCCGCCCTCCTCCTCGGACCCGGCACCGGAGCCGCCCGCGCGGCGGACGGGCCGACCGCGCTCCGGCTGCCCGCGCCGACCGGCCCCCACCCCGTCGGCCTCCGGACCTTCGTCCTGACGGACTCCGGACGCGCCGACCCCTGGGAGCCCGGCATCGTCCGGCAGGTGAAGATCAGCGTCCTGTACCCGGCCCGCACCGTCGACGGCTTCCCGCGCGCCCCGCAGCTCACCCCCGACGAGGCGGATTACTTCGCCGTCCTCGCCCCCCGCGTCCACCCCGGGCTTCCCGAGGTCGGGGCCGGCGTCGACTGGGGCGCGGTCCTCACCCACGGGCACGTGGACGCGCCCCCGCTCCCCGGGCGCCGCCCCGTGCTGCTCTACACGCCGGGCGGCGGCGACTCCCGCACCCTCGGTACGGCCCTCGCCGAGGACTTCGCGAGCCACGGCCGGATCGTGGTCCTCGTCGACCACCCGGGCGACGCCAGCCAGGTGGAGCTGCCGGGCGGGACGCGGACGACCGTGCTCCGCGGGGAACCGGACCCGGCGACCTTCCGCACCATGATCGACACCCGGGTCGCGGACCTCCGCCTCGTCCTCGACCGGCTTCCCGGCCTGCCGCTCGCCCCCGTGATGGACCCGCGCCGGATCGGCGTGTACGGGCACTCGGCGGGCGGCACCGCCGCCGTCCACGCGCTGGCGGGCGACGACCGGATCGCCGCGGGCGTCAACCTGGAGGGGTACCTCGACCTCGACCCGGAGCTCGTGGCGGGCCTCGACAAGCCGCTGCTCATGTTCCGTACGGACGGCTTCGAGTCCGCCGCCCGCCTCGAACGCTCCTGGGCGGGGGTCCCGGCCCGCCGCGTCCTGCTGACCGACGCCAACCACTGGATCTTCGGCGACTACGCCCACCTCGTCCCGCAGCTCCAGGCCGCCGGCCTCGTCACCGCCGACGCCAGGGCCGCGCTCGTGGGGGCGGGGAACCCGGCGGTGGCGACGGCCCGCGTGCGGTACGGGGTGCGGGCCTTCTTCGACCGGAGGCTGCCGGTGGCCGGGCACCGGCGCGCGCCCCAGTAGATTGGGGGCGTGTTCTCCAGCCTCTCCCGCCCCCGTGCCCTCGCGCTCTGCGCGCTGCCCGTCGCCGCGCTCCTCGCCGTCGTCGGGCTCGCGCCGCTGCCGTACGCGATCGCGCAGCCCGGCACGACCGCCGACGTGCTCGGCGAGGACCAGGGCAAGGAGGTCATCACCATCACCGGCGCCCAGGTCCGGGCCACCAAGGGCGAGCTGCGGATGACGACGATCCTCGCGACCGGGCCGTCCACGGACGTGGACCTGCGGGACGTGGCCGACGCCTGGTTCCGCACCGACCGGGCCGTCCTGCCGCACGACTCCGTCTACCCCTCGGGGCAGTCCGACGCCGAGATCGAGAAGCACAACCTCGGGGAGATGAAGGAGTCGCAGGACGCGGCCACCCTCGCCGCGCTCGGGTACCTGAAGAAGGACCCGAAGCAGGTGAAGGTGACCCTGCACCTCGCCGACGTCGGCGGGCCCAGCGCCGGACTGCTCTTCTCCCTCGGCATCGTCGACAAGCTCGACGGCGACGGGCACGGCGGCGACCTCACCGGCGGCCGGATCGTCGCCGGTACGGGCACGATCGACCCGGACGGCTCGGTCGGCGCGGTCGGCGGGGTGTCCCTCAAGACGCAGGCCGCCGCCCGGGACGGGGCCACCGTCTTCCTCGTACCGAAGAACGAGTGCTCGGACGCCAAGGCCGAGCAGCCGAAGGGCCTGCGCCTCGTGCCCGTCACCGCGCTCAGCGACGCGGTGGCGTCCCTGCGGGCCCTGGGGCAGGGGCAGGAGTCGAAGGTTCCGAGCTGCTGAGCCCCTCCTCGGGGCGCGCCGCGTCCATCGCCCGCCAGGCCGGGAAGACGAACGGCGAGAGCGTCGCGAGGAAGTAGACCGCGCCGAAGGAGAGCAGGGCGGTGGTGAGCCCGGCCCGCTCCACCAGATAGCCGGCCGCGAGGCCGCCGAGCGGGGTGGTCAGGAGCACGCTGGCGGTACTGGCCCCGCCGACCCGGCTGCGCAGCTCCTCGGGGACGATCTCGTAGAAGACCGTGGTGAGGATCGGGTTGAGCACCCCGGCGCCGAGCCCGCCCAGCGCCATCGTGACGAGCAGCGGCAGGGTGCTGTCGGTGAACGCGGCGGTCACGTGCGAGGGGGCGCCGACGAGCAGGAAGCCGACGGCGAAGACCGGGCGGCGCGGGAAGCGGTGGCCGAAGGCCCCGTAGAGCAGGGCGCCGAGCAGGGCGCAGCCGCCGAAGACGGCGACGAGCAGGCCGAGCGCGGCCGAACCGCCGAGGTTCTCGCGGGCGTGCACGGGCAGCAGGACCCCGTTCCAGCTCTGCCCCAGACCGTTGGTGATCATCACCATGACGCTGACGCCGAGGAGCAGCCGGGTGCGCAGCAGGAAGCCGTAGCCCTCCCGCAGGTCCGCGCGGTACGTGGCCGGGGAGAGCGGCGGCGCGTCGCGCAGCGGCTCCGCGGACGGGATCCCGCGCAGGCCCGCGAGGACGAGCAGCGCGGAGACGGCGAAGGTGGCGGCGTCGATGTACAGGACGGTGTCGGCGCCGATCAGCGCCACGAGGAGACCGGCGACGGCGGCTCCCGTCATGCGGGCGCCGCGCGAGACGGCGTCGTACAGGCTGGCGGCGCGCGAGAGGGGCGTCCCGGCGTGCCGGGCCAGGTCGGGGACGAGGACGTGCCGGGCGGTCTCGCCGGGCGCGTGGAACAGGCCGGTGACGGCCATCAGCGCGCACAGCATCCAGAAGCGGAGCAGCCCGGCCCCGTTGAGCAGGGGGATCGCGGCGAGCGCGAGGCCGCAGACGAGGTCGGAGGCGATGGAGACCCGGCGGCGGCCGATCCGGTCGATGACGGGGCCGCCCGCGATGGCGGAGAGGACGACGGGCACGGCGGCGCAGAAGGCGACGAGGCCGGCCTTGCCGGGGCTTCCGGTGGTCTCCAGGGCGAACCACGGGACGGCGATGAAGGTGAGCGCGTTGCCGCTGATGGAGATGGTGTTGGCGGCCAGGACGGCGGCCAAGGGTGTGCGTGGGCGCACGGTGACTTCCCCCCGGTCGGTTCTCTGTGGTGGCCCCGCTGTCAGGCGGCGGCGGTGCGGGGCGGGGTGACGGCCAGCTTGAGGCCGAACTCCACGAGCCTCCAGCCCAGTTGGACCCGCATCGGGGTCGCGGTGCCGGCGGGGCGCGGCCGGGCGGCGGCGGCCTCGTGCCGGAGCTCGGCGGCGGTCAGCGTGTGCAGCTGGAGGTGGATGTCGGCGTGCATGGCGTGGTTCCTTCCCTCGGTTCGCGTGCTCGGTTCGCGTGCTCGGTTCTCGTGCTCGGTCGGCGCGCCTGGCCGTCGTGCTCGGTCGGCGTACCTGGCCGTCGTGCTCGGTTTCGTGCTCAGTTCTCGTGCTGCGGGAACGCGTGCAGGTGCATCCGTACGCGCTCGGCGCCCGGGGCGGCGGGGTCGGCGGTCTCGCCGTACTCGTTGATCAGCGCGTGGATCCTCTGGTTGAGCTCGCGCAGCCGCTCGGGCGGGAGGGCCAGCGTGAAGTCGCTGAAGTCCGAGGCGCCGTACCACTCCTCGCCCCAGGTGTGGCGGGTGGCGACCCAGGTCGACAGCTCCTGGCTGTGGATGGTGGTGATCTCGTGCATGAGGACGTCGAGGGCGCCCTGGACCTCGGGGTCGGGGTTCTTGTGGAGCGTCTCGTCGAAGGACGTCCCCCGGTGGGCCGCCTTCCACCAGCGCTCCCGGCCCTTGCCGCGCGTCGGGTCGTCCACGATGAAGCCGTGGGCGGCGAGCTGGCGCAGGTGGTAGCTGGTGGCGCCGCTGGACTCGCCGAGCCGCTCGGCGAGCTGGGAGGCGGTGGCGGGGCCGTAGCGGCGCAGGGCGCGCAGGAGCTGGATCCGCAGGGGGTGGGCGATGGCCCGGAGGGAGCGCGGGTCGAGCGTGCGGGTCATGAGCTCGTCGGGCTGTGTGCCGGCCTGCTCGGCGGGCTGCTGCGAGGGGTCTTCGGGCTCGGGCATGGCTCCACCCTAGAGTTGCAAAGAAGTACTTGCAAGGGTTTCTTTGCAAGTACTTCTTTGCAGAACTCTCTTTGCGTTCGGTCCTGTCGCTACTCCTGCGCCGCCTGCTCCACCAGCGGGATGATCCGCAGCGGCACCGGGTTCTCCATCACGATCGCCGTGGACGCCCGCACGATCCCCTCGAAGGCCACCACCCTGTCGATCACCCGCTGGAGGTCCGCGTTCGAGCGGGCGACGAGACGGCAGAGCATGTCGCCGTGGCCCGTCGTCGTGTGCAGTTCGAGCACCTCCGGCACCGTCGCCAGGTGCTCCCGCACGTCCGCGCCCTGCCCCTGCTTGATCTCCAGGGTCGCGAAGGCCGTCACCGGATAGCCGAGCGCCGCCGGGTCCACCTGCGGCCCGAACCCGCGGATCACCCCGCTCGCCTGGAGCCGGTCGAGCCGCGCCTGCACCGTGCCCCGCGCCACCCCCAGACGCCGCGAGGCCTCCAGGACCCCTATGCGCGGCTCGCGCGCGAGGAGCGCGATCAGCCGGCCGTCCAAATGATCGATCGCCACAGCGGTCTCCCCATGGTCAGGATGTACAAGTCGCACGGTCATACTCGTCCAGCGCTGTGCAGATTGACCAGCCGATCAGCAAACCCTTGCGCACCTTGCCGGGCAGCGGGACTCTGCTCCCATGACTGAGACCATCGATCACACCCCTTCCACCGCGCGTGAGGCCGATCCCTTCCCGGTCAAGGGAATGGACGCGGTCGTCTTCGCCGTCGGCAACGCCAAGCAGGCCGCGCACTACTACTCCACGGCCTTCGGCATGAAGCTGGTCGCCTACTCCGGACCGGAGAACGGCAGCCGCGAGACCGCCAGTTACGTCCTCACCAACGGCGCCGCCCGTTTCGTGTTCACCTCCGTCATCAAGGTCTCGACCGACTGGGGCCGCTTCCTCGCCGAGCACGTCGCCGAGCACGGTGACGGCGTCGTCGACCTGGCGATCGAGGTGCCGGACGCCCGCGCCGCGTACGCCTACGCCGTCGAGCACGGCGCCACCGGCATCACCGAGCCGTACGAGGTGAAGGACGAGAACGGCACCGTCGTCCTCGCCGCCATCGCCACCTACGGCAAGACCCGCCACACCCTCGTCGAGCGCTCCGGCTACGACGGCCCCTACCTCCCGGGCTTCGTCTCCGCCGACCCGATCGTCGAGCCGCCGGCCAAGCGCACCTTCCAGGCCATCGACCACTGCGTCGGCAACGTCGAGCTCGGCAAGATGAACGAGTGGGTCGGCTTCTACAACAAGGTCATGGGCTTCACGAACATGAAGGAGTTCGTGGGCGACGACATCGCGACCGAGTACTCGGCGCTCATGTCGAAGGTCGTCGCGGACGGCACCCTCAAGGTGAAGTTCCCGATCAACGAGCCGGCGATCGCGAAGAAGAAGTCGCAGATCGACGAGTACCTGGAGTTCTACGGCGGCGCGGGCGTCCAGCACATCGCCCTGGCCACCAACGACATCGTCGCGACCGTCCGCTCCATGCGCGCGGCGGGCGTCCAGTTCCTCGACACCCCCGACTCGTACTACGACACCCTCGGCGAGTGGGCCGGCGAGACCCGCGTCCCCGTCGACATCCTCCGCGAGCTGAAGATCCTCGTCGACCGCGACGAGGACGGCTACCTCCTCCAGATCTTCACCAAGCCGGTCCAGGACCGCCCGACCGTCTTCTTCGAGATGATCGAGCGCCACGGCTCCATGGGCTTCGGCAAGGGCAACTTCAAGGCCCTCTTCGAAGCGATCGAGCGCGAGCAGGAGAAGCGCGGCAACCTGTAGCCGCCGTCGACGAGGGGTCCCGGGGCCCGGCCCCGGGACCCCTCACGCATGTACGGCCCCGGCCCACACGGGGGATGGGCCGGGGTCAGGTCCGTGGTGGCCGTGGGGACTTCGGGGCCTCCGGGCGGAGCTCCGGCGGTGGTTCGTCCGAGGGCTCGCCCAGCGCGGCCAGGGCCTCCGACGCCCTCCGCGCGTGCAGCGGGGAGAACGCGGGGTTGATCCGCAGCGACTCCTCCAGATGGCGCCGGGCCGGGCCCGGCTGGTTCAGGGCGCGCTCGATCTCGCCCCGGTGGTAGAGGAAGGGCGCGCTGCGGAGGCCCTCCTCCGTGGCGCGCTTCGCGTAGCCCAGGGCTTCCTTGGAGGCGCCGGAGCGGTGCAGTGCCCATCCCAGCGCGTCCGCGACCTGGACCGAGTGGTGGCCCCGGGCCCACTCCGCCCGCATCCGGACGGCCGCCGCGGCCGGGTCGCCGTGGTCGGCGTCGAGGAGCCCGAGCGGCACCTCCGAGCCCGGCCGGCCGGCCGCCCGCAGCCGCCCGTACAGGGCCTGCGCCTCCCCGTCCCGGCCCAGCGACTCGTACAGCTCGCCCGCCTCCAGGAGGTACTCGGGCAGCGGCAGCCGGTCCAGGGCGGCCCGCCAGTCGCGTACGGCCTCCTCCGGGCGGCCGAGGGCGGCGAGGGAGCGGGCCCGGCCCGCGAGGGAGGGGCCGTGGTCGGGTACGAGCCGCAGCGCCGCCCCGTACCGCCCGAGGGCCTCCTCCGGCTCGCCCCGCTCCCACGCGAGGTCGCCGAGGCCCGCGAGGGCCGCCGCCTTCTCCGTGTCGGTCTCCGCGAGCGCGACCGCGTCGAGGGCCGCCGCGTCGGCGTCCTCCCGCCAGCCCCGGTCGCGGTACGTCCGCGCGGCCCTCGCCCGCACCATCGCGCCCGCGTGGAGCCCCTCCAGGCTCTCCAGGGACTTCTGGGCCGCCTTGTAGTCCCCGAGGCCGTTGTACGCGTCCATCAGGACCGGGTACACGGACCACCGGCGCGGGTCGGCCTTCCGCACCCGCTCGCCCCACTCCTCGGCCGACTTCCAGTCGCCCCGCGCCGCCGCGAGCGCCCCGAGACCGAGCTCCGCCTCCGGATTGCCGCGCGCGGCGGGCCGTTCGACGAGCGAGCGGCGCAGCGCCAGCTCGGCCCGCGGATAGTCCCGTACGTCCCCGAGCCGGCTGCCCCGCTCCGTGTACGCCGCGCCCAGCTCCGCCCAGGACGCCTCGTCGTCCGGATGCTCCCGCAGCCACGCCTCCCGGTCGGCGATCAGCGCGGCCAGGTCCGGGAGCGCCGCCTGCGCGCCCGCGCGGGCCGCGATCACCGCCCGCTCCGCCGGACCGGGCGGGCGCGGCGGTCCCTGCCCGGCGAACTCCGGGACGTACACCAGCGCCGCCGCCGCGAGCACCGCGCCCACCCCGGCCGCCAGGACCGTCCTCGACACGTTCTCGGTCTTCATGGCGCTCACTGTGCGCCCGCGTCCGCCCCTCCGAAGAGCGCGCGAAGTGCCCGCTCCGGCAGGTTCACACCGATGGCGGCGGGTGCCACGCTGGACGCATGGACGATCTTCAGCGGAACGACCTCGTGGCGCGGCTGCGCGCCGGACTTCCCGACGACACGATCCTCACCGACCCGGACGTCACCGCCTCCTACGCGCGCGACATGGCGAGTTTCTGCGCGGCCGGCGACCCCGCGGTCGTCGTGCTCCCGCGGACGGTCGAGCAGGTGCGACACGTCATGCGCACCGCGACCGAACTCCGCGTGCCCGTCGTCCCGCAGGGCGCCCGCACGGGCCTGTCGGGCGCTGCCAACGCCTCCGACGGCTGCATCGTGCTCTCCCTCGTGAAGATGGACCGCATCCTGGAGATCAGCCCGGTCGACCGGATCGCCGTCGTCGAACCGGGCGTCGTCAACGCCGTGCTGTCGCGGGCCGTCGCCGAACACGGCCTGTACTACCCGCCGGACCCCTCCAGCTGGGAGTCCTGCACCATCGGCGGGAACATCGGCACGGCCTCCGGCGGCCTGTGCTGCGTCAAGTACGGGGTCACCGCCGAGTACGTGCTCGGGCTCGACGTCGTCCTCGCCGACGGGCGGCTCCTGCGCACCGGCCGGCGTACGGCGAAGGGCGTCGCCGGGTACGACCTGACCCGGCTCTTCGTGGGCTCCGAGGGCAGTCTCGGCATCGTCGTCGGGGCCGTGCTCGCGCTCAAGCCGCAGCCGCCGGCGCAGCTCGCGCTCGCCGCCGAGTTCCCCTCCGCGGCCGCCGCCTGCGAGGCCGTCTGCGCGATCATGGAGCGCGGCCACACCCCCTCGCTGCTCGAACTCATGGACCGCACCACCGTCCAGGCGGTCAACAAGCTGGCGAGGATGGGGCTTCCGGACACCACCGAGGCGCTGCTCCTGTGCGCCTTCGACACCCCGGACCCCGCAGCCGACCTGGCGGCCGTCGGGGAGCTGTGCACGGCGGCGGGCGCCACCGAGGTCGTCCCGGCCGCGGACGCCGCCGAGTCCGAACTCCTCCTCCAGGCACGCCGGCTCTCCCTCACCGCCCTGGAGACGATCAAGTCCGCGACGATGATCGACGACGTGTGCGTGCCGCGGACGCGGCTCGCCGAGATGCTCGACGGCACGGCGGCGATCGCGGAGAAGTACCACCTGACCATCGGCGTCTGCGCGCACGCCGGCGACGGCAACACCCATCCCGTCGTCTGCTTCGACCACACCGACGAGGACGAGTCGCGGCGGGCGCGGGAGTCCTTCGACGAGATCATGGCGCTCGGGCTCGCCCTCGGCGGCACGATCACCGGCGAGCACGGCGTGGGCGTCCTCAAGAAGGAGTGGCTGGCCCGCGAGCTGGGACCGGTCGGCCTCGAGCTCCAGCGCGGGATCAAGGCCGCCTTCGACCCGCTGGGCCTCCTCAATCCCGGAAAGCTCTTCTGAAAGCTCTTCTGAACGAACCGGGATCACAGCTCGCCGTCCTGGGACTCGTCCGACGGCCACGGGTCGCGCAGCCACAGCTCGTCGGCCACCACGGTGGTCGCCAGGAGCTCCGCGAGACCGTCGTCGATGCCGAGCCGCTCGGACTCGGTGCCCGGCGGCACCGCGCGCAGGGTCCGCTCCAGCCAGGCGGACACCTGCGCGGACGGCGCTTCGAGCAGGGCGTCGCCGTCGGGGGAGGAGAGGGCCATCAGGATGACGCTGCGGCCGTCGACCTTCGTGGGCCAGATGCGGACGTCCCCGTGGCCGCAGGCCCGGAAGACGCCCTCGACGAGCAGTTCGCGCGCGAACGTCCAGTTGACCGGGTGCTCCGTGCCGATGTGGAAGGTGATGTGGACGGCGTACGGGTCGTCGGTCCGGTACGCGAGCCGGGCGGGGACGGGGACGGAGCGCTCGGGGGAGAGCACCAGCTTCAGTTCCAGCTCGCGCTCGACGGTGGTGTTGTCGGTGTTCTGCATGGCCGTGCTCCTTCTCGCGTACGGGCCCCTGGCGGGCCTTCACCCGGAGAGAGCGGGGTGGACGCGGTTCATTACGCGACTTCGGGAAGTTTTTTCGGGAAGTTTTTCCGGGCCTCCTCCCGGGCAGGATGCATCGGCCCGAACATCACGGGGAGTGACCGATTCCGGTGTGCGTCCCCCCGAAGGCGGGCTTTCTCGCGGGCTCCCTCACCCCCGGGGGACGTTCTTCGTTACTGTCCTCCTTGGGTGCGGCACGCCCGGGGGTGCGGCCGCGCGGATCAAGGGCGTTGTGACTGAACGGAGTCGGGGCAGTGGCTACTCCTCCTGGAGGCGGCGGAGAGGTACCGCAGGCGGGGTACTACCCGGACCCCTCCATTCCCGGATACATCCGGTACTGGAACGGGGGCGCGTGGGTGCCCGGCACCAGCCGCCCCGCCCCCTCGGAGGGCGAGGTTCCGCCCCACCCGCCCGCCTCCGCCCTCCCAGCCGGCCCGATCCTGGCCCCCGGCCCGGCCCCCGCCCCGACACCGGTCCAGGCCCCGACACCGGTCCAGGCCCCGACTCCGGTCCAGGCTCCGACTCCGGTCCAGGCCTCGACTCCGGTTCAGGATCCGGTCCCGGCCTCCACTCCGGTCCCGGCTCCGGCTTCGTTCCCGGCCTCGGCCCCGGCCCCGACGTCCCCGCAGTCCGTGGAGCCGGCGCAGGCCGCCGCGCCCTTGCAGGCCGCCACCCCCGTGCAGGCCGCACCGCACGTGCCCGCCCAGGCGCAGGCCCCCGCCCCCGTGCCCGCGGTGGAGGAGACCGGGCCCGTCTTCCTCGACGAGGAGCCGCTCCCGGCGGAGCCCGCTTCGGCCTGGCAGGCGGACTCCGCCCGGCAGACCGGCTTCGGCGGCGACCTCGACCAGAAGGTCTCCTGGGGCGCGCCCCGGACGCCCGACCCGCGCACCCCGGCCGAGTGGCCGGTCGCGGGCGCGAGCGAGCCCGAGGAGGAGCGGCCCGCCCCGGCGCCCGTCGCGGACCCCCGGATGCCCGGGGGAGCGGCCCGCCTCGGCGGCATGCCCGTCACCCCGATCCCGGCCCCCTCCCCGGTGGTCCCGGCCCCTTCTCCGGCCCCGACACCCTCCCCGGCGCCGCAGCCCCGGCCCCGACCGGCCCCCGCCGCGGCAGCCCCCGCGCCCGCGCCCGTCCAGACCCCCACCCCCGCCCCCGTACCGGCGACGCCGTCCACCCCGTCCACGCCCTCCTGGGCCCAGCAGCCCCAGCCCCAGGAGCAACAGCCCGTCGTCCCCTGGAAGCCGCCCGTCGAAGACGTGTTCCAGGCGGCGGCCCGCGCGCAGGCCGCCGCGCGTCCCGCCGGACTCGGCAGGCGTCTGGTCGCCCGGCTCATCGA
The DNA here is from genome assembly GCF_044333355.1 of Streptomyces sp. NPDC021012. NCBI lineage: Bacteria > Bacillati > Actinomycetota > Actinomycetes > Kitasatosporales > Streptomycetaceae > Streptomyces > Streptomyces sp. NPDC021012. The sequence goes on along the minus strand of NZ_JBIRQU010000011.1, from coordinate 133,481 downwards.
CGGCGTCGTCCTGGGCGCGCTGGCCGGCGCGGCCGCCGTGCCCTTCGTGACCGCAGCCGTCGACCACATCGAGGGCAAGATCGAGGCGGCCAGGCAGTCGGGCACCACCGTCCAGGTGTGGCTGCTCGACTCGACGACCTCCGTCCAGTTCGGCATCGCGCTCGCCTCGCTGTTCGTCATCGGCATCCTGTACGAGGCGCTGCCCACCGCCAAGTGGGGCCGCACGCTGGGCAAGAAGCTGTGCGGGATCGAGGTGCGGGACATCGAGGCGCACCAGCCGCCGACGTTCGGGAAGGCGCTCCGCCGCTGGCTCGTCTACAGCGTCCTGGGGCTCCTCGGCATCGGCGTCGTCAACGTCCTGTGGTGCCTCTTCGACCGCCCCTGGCGGCAGTGCTGGCACGACAAGGCGGCCCGCACCTTCGTGGCGCGCTGAGGGCGGGGGAGCCTCCTCCCCGAGCCCTCCCCGCTCCCTCCTCGCGTCCCCGTCCCCCGAACGGGCGGTGATTCCTTGCGGGCCCGTCCCGCCCGGGATGCACTGCCCCCATGAGCACCGACCAGCCGCCCGACCGGCCGCCCGAGGACGACCCGTTCAGCAAGAGGCCCCCGGAGCCGCCGCCGGGAGGGCCGCCGCCGTCGGGGCCACCGCCCGGAGGACCGCCCCCGGGGAACCCGTACGGCTCCCCGTACGACAACCTGCCCCCGCCCCCGCCTCCGTACGGCAGTGGCTACGGCGGTTACGGCGGGACCGACCCGCTCTCCGGGATGCCGCCGCTCGCCGAGACCGGGCGGCGCGTCCTCGCCCGGCTGATCGACTGGGTGATCATCGCGGTGCCGCTGGCGATCATCGGCATCCCGTTCGACATCTACCAGCGGGCGACCCGGGACGGCAACGGCTTCGACGACACGGTCAACAGCCTCAACGGCGGCAGCCAGCTGGTCTTCCAGCTCATCACGATCGTCGCGTACGTCGCGTACGACACCGTGCTGACGGCCAAGGACGGCCGGACCCTCGGCAAGAGGATGATGAAGCTGCGGGTCGCGATGCTCAACGACGGCTCGACGCCCCCGATGAGCCAGTCGCTGCTGCGCGCCGTCGTGCTCTGGCTGCCCGCGCTGATCTGCTGCGCCTGCCTGTGGCCGCTGCTGATCCTCGTCCTGATCGTGCTCGACAAGCCGTACAAGCAGGGTCTGCACGACAAGGCGGCGAAGACGGTGGTCGTCACCGTCCCGCAGTAGACCGTCCCGCAGGAGACCGTCCCCCAAGGGGCGGGAAAGACGGACGAAGCGTCACGAACCGATCCGGGTCTCGGCCCCCGCGCCCACGCGCTCGGCGGCCGGCACCCGGATCTCCTCGTTCACCGGGGTATTGACGGGCCGCCCGCGCACCGGCATCGTCACGGCCACGAGGACGCCGAGCAGCAGGCAGGCGGTGCAGACGACCGCGATGCCCAGGGGCGTCGTCGTGCCGGAGAGCAGCAGCAGGGCGACGGTCGCGAGGACGACGGTGGCCGAACCACAGGTGAGCTGTGCGGCGTTCGGACGCTGCATGACGGGTACCGCCCCTCGGGACTCTGGTTCGACTCTACGACGGTGGATGCCCGGCCGGTGCGAGAGGTAAGCGTGACCTAACCCACGCTGCCGGTGCACGGGGGGCGCACGGGGGTCACGAAACCGTCGATCTCCCTTCATAGTGCGCCTACCGAGTGTTCGATTATCGGAAACCCGCTTCCGCATAGTGCAGTTGGCCTGTTCAAGTCAAGATCTGTCTTTTCTCGTTGCACTCCGGTCAAATGTCGTCACTTGTGACGCGCGACCCCGCCGGACGGACACCCCACCTTCGGTCCGGGGGCGAGGGGCGCCGGGGAGGACAACATCAAGTGACCAACAGACGACGGGCGATCAGAGCGTCCGCAGTCGTCGTGGCGCTCGCGGCCACCGCCGCCACCGCCTCGACCTTCACCACCGCCTGGGCCGACAACCACGGCAGCGTGACGCCGGCCGGCATCCAGACCGTCGACAAGACGGCGGTCGACCACGACCTCGACGGTCCGTTCAGCAAGCAGCAGGAGCAGGCGCGCAAGGCCGCCGTGGAGCAGGTGCTCAACGGCGAGACCAAGGTCGAGAAGCGCAACGGCTCCCAGGTCGTGAAGCTCGACAACAGGAAGTACGTCGAGCTCGGCCGTGAGAAGACCGACAAGATCTTCACGATCCTCGTCGAGTTCGGCGACAAGGTGGACAACACCACCCTGGTCGACCGCAAGGACGACGACACCACGGACCTCAAGCCGAAGTACGGCGGCGAGCCCGGCCCGCTGCACAACAAGATCGCCCAGCCCGACCGCGCGACGGACAACTCGACGGCCTGGCAGGCGGACTACAACCAGCAGCACTTCCAGGACCTGTACTTCGGCACCGGCAAGGACAAGGCCGGCAACCCGAAGCACTCCATGAAGACCTTCTACGAGCGCACCTCGTCCGGCCGCTACTCGGTCGACGGCGAGGTCTCGGACTGGGTCAAGGTCCCGTACAACGAGGCCCGCTACGGCTCCAACTACTGCGGCCAGACCAACTGCGCCAACGTGTGGGACACCGTCCGCGACGGCGTCAACGCCTGGGTCGCCGACCAGAAGGCCAAGGGCAGGACCGACGCCCAGATCAAGGCCGACCTGTCGAAGTACGACCAGTGGGACCGTTACGACCACGACGGCGACGGCAACTTCAACGAGCCCGACGGCTACATCGACCACTTCCAGATCGTCCACGCGGGCGAGGACGAGTCGGCCGGCGGCGGCGTCCAGGGCAAGAACGCCCTGTGGGCCCACCGCTGGTACGCCTACGGCACCGACGCCGGCAAGACCGGCCCGGCCGACAACAAGGCCGGCGGCACGCAGATCGGCGACACCGGCATCTGGGTCGGCGACTACACGATGCAGCCGGAGAACGGCGGCCTCGGCGTCTTCGCCCACGAGTACGGCCACGACCTCGGTCTGCCGGACCACTACGACACCTCCGGCGGCGGCGAGAACTCGACCGGCTTCTGGGACCTGATGTCGTCCGGTTCCTGGCTCGGCACCGGCAAGGACGCCATCGGCGACCTCCCCGGCGACATGAGCGCCTGGGACAAGCTCCAGCTCGGCTGGCTGAACTACGCCAAGGTCAACGACTGGCAGCGCGCCACCAAGACCAAGTTCAAGCTGGGCGTCTCGGAGTACAACACCGAGAACCCGCAGGCGCTCCTCGTCGAGCTGCCGAAGAGCAAGGTCTCCACCGAGGTCGTGGCCCCCGCCGAGGGCGCCACCCAGTGGTGGAGCAACATGGGTGACGACCTCAAGAACACCCTCACCCGTGACGTCGACCTGACCGGCAAGTCGAAGGCCCAGCTGGACCTCTCGGGCTGGTACGACATCGAGCAGGACTACGACTTCCTGTACGCCGAGGTCTCCACCGACGGCGCCAACTGGACCGCCCTGGACGGCACCGCCGACGGCGTGGCCCTGCAGAAGGACGCCTCCGGCGCCCCGGCGCTGACCGGCACCTCCGGCGCGCACAAGAAGCTCTCGTACAACCTGGACGCCTACGCGGGCAAGAAGTTCCAGCTCCGCTTCCGCTACCAGACGGACGGCGGCGCGGGCGGCAAGGGCTTCACCGCCGACGCCATCACGCTGACCGCCGACGGTGCCGCCGTCTTCTCGGACAACGCCGAGAACGGTGACAACGGCTGGGTCGCCAAGGGCTTCTCGCGCATCGGCAAGGGCTTCACGAAGGAGTACGAGCAGTACTACATCGCGGAGAACCGCCAGTACACCTCGTACGACAAGACCCTGAAGACCGGCCCGTACAACTTCGGTTTCACGGGTGACAAGGCCAGCTGGGTCGAGCACTACGCGTACCAGAACGGTCTGCTGATCTGGAAGTGGGACCTGTCCCAGAAGGACAACAACACCTCCCAGCACCCGGGCAAGGGCCTCGTGCTCCCGATCGACTCGCACCCGAGCCCGCTGAAGTGGTCGGACGGCACCCTGATGCGCAACCGCGTCCAGGCGTACGACTCCCCGTTCAGCATCTCCGGCACGGACGGCTTCCAGCTGCACAAGGCCGGCGTCGCCACCTGGGTCCCGTCCCAGGCCGGCAACCCGACCTTCGACGACCGCAAGGGCGTCTACTGGTTCGCCGAGACCCCGCTCGCCGGTGTCCAGGTAACTGACACCAACACCAAGATCCAGGTCGTCAAGGAGCCGAAGGATGGCCAGACGATCACGGTTCAGGTCGGCCCCTCGACCAATTAATCGGTAAAGCCGCAGGTCAAAGCATGATCGGCCGTCGCCCTCTAGCGGGCGGCGGCCGATCGTGTTTAGGTGCGTCTGACACCGGTCTTATTGACATCTGATCCACGGGGGAGTGGTTCCGCTATGCCCAACGGAGGGTTCTGCAAGCTGCCGGGAGGCAGTGTGGTCGTCGCCATAGGGCTGCCGAGCCCGGCCGGCGACGGCGCCACCGTGCGCTTCCTGGTGCACGCCGCCAACCGCGCCCGCGCCCTGACCCGGCTGCGGAACCTGGGGCTGCGGGCGGTCTACCTCCGGGGCAACAGCGAGCCGCCCACTCCGGACGAGATCACCGCCGTCCTGCACCACCCGGACGGCCTGCTGTGGAGGTCCGCCCAGGGCGCCGCCCAGGAACTCTGGCACCCCGCCCGCTCCCTCCCGAAGGAGCCGGCCGCCTAGGCCGCCCCGTCCGGCGGACCGGGCCCGGGCCCCGGGACTCAGGCGACGACCGGCCTGCCCGTGAGCTCCACGCCCGCCGCCCGGAGCTCCTCCAGGGCCCGGTCCGTGGTCGCCTCGGCCACCCCGGCCGTCAGGTCGAGCAGGACGTGGGTCCGGAAGCCCTCCCGGGCCGCGTCCAGGGCCGTGGCCCGGACGCAGTGGTCGGTCGCGATGCCGACCACGTCGACCTCGGTGACGTCCCGCTCGCGCAGCCACTCCGCGAGCGTCCGGCCGTTCTCGTCGCGCCCCTCGAAGCCGCTGTACGCGGCGGAGTACGCGCCCTTGTCGAAGACGGCGTCGATCGCCCCGCTGGCGACGGCGGGCGCGAAGTTCGGGTGGAAGCCGACGCCCTCCGTCCCGGCCACGCAGTGCACCGGCCAGGAGGACACGTAGTCCGGCTCCTCACCGGCCGGGGCGAAGTGCGCGCCCGGGTCGACGTGGTGGTCGCGGGTGGCGACGACGTGCCGGTAGACGGGGCCCGCCGCCTGGCCGACCAGGTCGGTGACGGCGGCGGCGACGTCCGCGCCGCCGGTCACCGCGAGGCTGCCGCCCTCGCAGAAGTCGTTCTGAACGTCCACAACGATCAATGCGCGGTGCATGGCGGGTGTCCTTAGCGCGTCGGAAGGGAGATGCTCGAGCCTAGAGACTTCCCCCTCCGTTCGGGAGGGGGCCGCCCCGAGGACTCCTACACGTACTCGGTCGGCAGGACGGGCTCGCCCCGCGACAGCTGGATCGCCGACATCGGCAGCCCGGCGCGGGCCGCGATGTGCCGCGCCCTGGCCGTCTCCAGGGGCTCCCGGGCCACCACGTCGCCGCCCTTGACCAGCTCGACGAGCAGCTGGTGGCCGGCGAGCTCCGGCGGGACGGGGCCGGTGCCCACGACCTCCGCCTCGGCGACCCCGGCCGCGTCGGGCCGGCGGGCCGCCCACTTGCGGCCGCCGACCGAGGCCTTGCCGCCCAGCGACTTCTTGGCCACCGGCACCAGCGGCGCCTTCGGATCGGCCGAGGCGGCCCGGGCGACCAGCTTGTAGACCATGGAGCAGGTCGGGTGGCCGCTGCCGGTGACCAGCTGCGTGCCCACCCCGTACGCGTCGACCGGGGCCGCCGCGAGCGAGGCGATGGCGTACTCGTCGAGGTCCGAGGTGACCACGATCTTCGTGTCCCGGGCGCCCAGCTCGTCGAGCTGCGCCCGCACCCGGTGCGCGACGAGCAGCAGGTCGCCCGAGTCGATCCGCACGGCCCCGAGCCCGGGTCCCGCGACCTCGACGGCGGTCCGGACGGCCTCGGCCACGTCGTACGTGTCGACGAGCAGGGTCGTGCCGCTCCCCAGGGTCTCCACCTGGGCCCGGAAGGCGTCCCGCTCGCTGTCGTGGAGCAGGGTGAAGGCGTGGGCGGATGTGCCGACGGTCGGGATGCCGTAGCGGAAGCCGGCCGCGAGGTCCGAGGTGGCCTGGAAGCCGCCGACGTACGCGGCGCGGGAGGCGGCGACGGCCGCCAGCTCGTGGGTGCGGCGGGCGCCCATCTCGATCAGGCGCCGCCCGCCGGCCGCGGCCGACATGCGGGAGGCGGCGGCCGCGATGGCCGAGTCGTGGTTGAGGATCGAGAGGATCACGGTCTCCAGGAGCACGCACTCCGCGAAGGAGCCCTCGACGCGCAGCACGGGGGAGCCGGGGAAGTACACCTCGCCCTCGGGGTAGCCCCAGATGTCGCCGGAGAAGCGGTAGCGGGCCAGCCACTCCAGGGTCGGCTCGTCGACGATGGAGCGCTCCCGCAGGAACCCCAGGACGGCGGGGTCGAAGCGGAAGTTCTCGACGGCGTCCAGGACCCGGCCGACGCCCGCGAGGACGCCGTAGCGCCGTCCCTCGGGCAGCCGCCGGGTGAAGACCTCGAAGACGGAGCGCCGGTCGGCGGTGCCGGCCCGCAGGGCCGCCTGGAGCATGGTCAGCTCGTACTGATCGGTGAAGAGCGCGGTCGACGGCACGTCCACCGGCAGCCCAAGGTCCGCAGCGTTCATGTCGGCGATGCTAGCGCAGAAATCGTCAGAGTGACGAATAGTGGGTCCGAACAGCGGATCCCTTCGCGTGCCCCGTTTGCGCGACCGCCCCCCAGGGGTGACAACATGGGGTGAGTGAGCGTCGCGCCTATTGAGATCGAACGTACGGAATCGGCCGAGGAGGTCTCCGCGGTCGTCGAACCCGACGTGCCCTGGGTGACCCTCGTGCACAACGATCCGGTCAACCTGATGAGCTATGTCGAGTACGTCTTCCAGTCGTACTTCGGATACTCCAAGGACAAGGCGCACAAGCTGATGCTCGACGTGCACAACAAGGGCCGCGCGGTGGTCTCCAGCGGCACCCGCGAGGAGATGGAACGGGACGTGCAGGCGATGCACGGCTACGGCCTGTGGGCGACCCTCTCCCAGGACCGCTTCTGATGGCCGGGCAGTTCGAGGCGCTCCCCGGCGGCGGCGCGGCCGTCGCGCTCGACGACGTCGAGATCTCCATCCTCCGCTCCCTCGCCGTCCAGCTCATGGAGCTGATCGGCCCCGGCGACGAGCCCGCCCCGGACGCGGACCCGCTGGCCGCGCTCTTCGCCGAGGGACCGAGCGAGCCGCCCTCCGACCCCGCCCTGCGGCGCCTGTTCCCCGACGCGTACGGGGACGACAGCGAGGAGCTGCGGGCGGCCGCCTCCGACTTCCGCCGCTACACCGAGAACGACCTGAGGGCCCGCAAGCGCGAGGACGCCCTCGCGGTCGTGCGCGCCCTCGACTCGCTGTCCGCCGAGGCGGCGGGGGAGGGCGGCGCGGTCCTGAAGCTCACCCCGGACGAGTCCCGGGCCTGGCTCGGCGCGCTCAACGACCTCCGGCTGACCATCGGGACCCGTCTGGAGATCACGGAGGACGAGCAGAGCGAGGAGCTGTACCGGTTGCCGGACTCCGATCCGCGCAAGCCGATGGTGATGGCGTACCTCTGGCTGGGGGCGCTGCAGGAGTCCCTCGTCGCGACCCTGATGGTCTGACCGACCGGCCGTTCACGCCCTGTTCGCTCAGCGGACGCTCAAATCCGGATAACGAATGCGTTATCAGAGCGTCCGCTTCTCCATCTTGCGCACTCTTTGTCCGTATTTAATTGTGGCGTGCGCCACAGTCAACTCCGCCGATCACCCCTCACCCCGTGATAAATCTTCACGACCACTCGGGCAACGCCACCCCTGTTCCCGAGGGCGCTTGGGCCGGCTGACCGCCGGTAGCACTCCATCCACATCCGGGGGGATCAGGAACTGATCCGCAGCAGACGCACTCGCAGTCGCGCGGATCAGCATGGAGAAAGGCGCACCACCATGACCTCAGTGCAGGTCGATCAGCAGCACGACGGCAATGAGGCCGGGGACTCCGCCCAGGGCGAGGGCTACCACCGGGCACTCGGCGCCCGCCAGATCCAGATGATCGCGATCGGCGGCGCCATCGGCACCGGGCTCTTCCTCGGGGCGGGCAAGGGCATCTCCATCGCGGGACCCAGCCTGATCCTCGCGTACGCCGCCGCGGGCCTCGTCATCTTCTTCATCATGAGGGCGCTCGGCGAACTCCTCATGTACCGCCCGGTGTCGGGCTCCTTCTCGGAGTACGCGCGGGAGTTCATCGGCCCGTTCGCGGGCTTCGCGACCGGATGGACGTACTGGCTCTTCTGGGTCGTCACCGGCATCACCGAGGTCACCGCCGCGGCCACCTACATGACGTACTGGTGGGACATCCCGCAGTGGCTCTCCGCCCTCGTCTTCACCGTGATCCTCTACGCGGCCAACCTGATCTCCGTGAAGCTCTTCGGTGAGCTGGAGTTCTGGTTCTCCATGGTCAAGGTCACCGCGATCGTCGGCATGATCCTGATCTGCGCCGGCATCCTCACCCTCGGCTTCTCCGACGCCGGCGACACCGCCTCCGTCACCCACCTGTGGGACCTCGGCGGCTTCTTCGCCGGCAAGGACGGCATCTTCTCGACCCTGATGACCCTCCAGATGGTCATGTTCGCCTTCCTCGCGGTCGAGCTCGTGGGCGTGACGGCGGGCGAGTCGAAGGACCCGAAGACGGTCCTGCCGAAGGCCATCAACACCGTGCCGTGGCGCATCGCCGTCTTCTACGTCGGCGCGCTGATCATGATCCTGTCGGTCGTCCCGTGGACCGAGTTCAAGCCGGGCGTCAGCCCGTTCGTCGCGGCCTTCGAGAAGATGGGCCTCGGCATCGGCGCCGCGATCGTCAACTTCGTCGTCCTCACGGCGGCCCTGTCCTCCTGCAACTCGGGCATGTACTCCACCGGCCGCATGCTGCGCGACCTCGCGCTCAACGGCCAGGGCCCGAAGGTCTTCACCAAGCTGACGAAGTCCGGCACCCCGCTGGTCGGCACCACCGTCTCGGCCGCGCTGATGATGGTCGGCGTCTGGATCAACTACCAGTGGCCCGGCGACGCGTTCAACTACGTCGTCTCCTTCGCCACCATCTCCGGCATGTGGGCCTGGATCGTCATCCTGGTCTGCCAGATCCGCTACCGCCGCAAGGCCGACCGCGGCGAGCTGCCGCAGTCGCCCTTCAAGGCGCCCGGCGGCATCTGGTTCAGCGTCTTCTCGCTCGCCTTCATCGGCATGGTCATCGTGACCATGGGCATGGACAAGGACAACCGCGTCGCGCTGTACGGCGCGCCGGTCTGGGGCCTGATCCTCGCCGTCTCGTACCTGGTGCTCAAGGCCCGCAACCCGGAGGGCGCGGCCTTCGCCAAGCGCTCCTGACGTTCCTGACCTGCACGGTCTCAGCATCCGGGCCGTTCCGTACCAAACCTCGGTACGGGGCGGCCCGTCTGCTTATCCTGTCGACATGCTGACCATCACCCGGGCCCTGTACGAGCAGATCGTGGAGCACTCCCGCGCGGACCACCCCGACGAGGCCTGCGGCGTGGTCGCGGGACCGGTCGGCAGCGGCCGCCCCGAGCGGTTCATCCCGATGCTGAACGCCGCCCGCTCGCCCACCTTCTACGAGTTCGACTCCGCGGACCTGCTCAAGCTCTACCGCGACATGGACGACCGGGACGAGGAGCCCGTCATCGTCTACCACTCGCACACCGCGACCGAGGCCTACCCGTCCCGCACGGACATCTCGTACGCCAACGAGCCCCAGGCCCACTACGTCCTCGTCTCCACCGCCGACACCGACGGCGCCGGCCCCTTCCAGTTCCGCTCCTTCACGATCGTCGAGGGCGTCGTGACGGAGGAGGAGGTCAAGATCGTCGAGGCCTACGAGTAGGACGCGGGTCACGGACGGGGCGCGGCCTACGAGGAGGACGTCGTCCGGAAGCGCGCCAGATACGCGGAGGGCGTCACCCCGAAGTGCCGGGCGAACGCCCTCCGCAGGCTCTCGTCACTCCCGAGCCCGCTCCGCGCCGCCGCCCCCGTCACGCTCGCCCCGCCTTCGAGCAGCATCCGCGCCGCCTCCACCCGCACCCGCTCCACGTACCCCGCCGGCGTCGCCCCGACCTGCTCCCGGAACAGCCGCGCCAGATGCCGGGCACTCATCCCGGCCCGCCGCGCGAGCGCCGACGCGCTGTGGTCCGCCGCCGGATCGGCCGCCACCGCGTCCAGCAGCGGCCGCACCACCGGGTGCCCCGTCGGGGGAGTCCGCGAAGCCGCCGAGAACTGCGACTGCCCGCCCGGCCGCTGGAGGAACACCACGAGGTCCCGCGCCACCACCCGGGCCGCCTCCGGCCCCCGGTCCTCCTCCACCAGGGCCAAACACAGATCGATCCCGGCCGTCACCCCCGCCGAGGACCACACCTCCCCGTCCCGCACGTGGATCGCGTCCGCGTTCACCTCCACCGCCGGATACCGGAGCGCCAGCGCCCCCGCGTGCTCCCAGTGCGTCGTCGCCCGCCGCCCGGCGAGCAGCCCCGCCTCCGCCAGCGCGAACGCCCCCGTGCACACCGACGCCACCCGCCCCGAGCGCGCCGCGAGCGCCGCCACCTCCGGAGCGGCCGCCACGCACCGCTCCACGTCCACCGCCCCCGGGACGATCAGCGTGTCCGCGCCCCGCACCTCCCCGGCCGCTCGGTCCGCCCCGATCCGCAGCCCGCACGAGGTCCGTACGCCCCGCCCGTCCGGCGAGCACACCCGTACCCCGTAGCCGGACCCGGCCGTCGAGAAGACCTCCAGCGGGGCCGACACGTCCAGCAGCCGGACCCCGTCGAAGGCGAACACCCACACCTCGTGCGTCCTCGTCATGTGTCCGATTCTGTGGGACGCCTGTCCCTGAGGACATGGCGGGCACCCGGCCCCGACGGCGAGGCTCGACCCATGAACCCGATGACGCTCATCCCCGACAGCAAGCTCGCCGCCGCCGCCACCGAACTCGTCCACGACACCGCCACCGAGCTGATCTACGACCACTCCCGCCGCGTCTACCTCTTCGGCGCCCTCCAGGGGCGCGCCCGAGGCCTCGCCTTCGACCCCGAACTCCTCTACGTCGGCGCCATGTTCCACGACCTCGGCCTCGGCGAGGAGCACCGCGCGAGCGGCCGCCGCTTCGAGGTCGACGGCGCCGAGGAGGCCGCCGCCTTCCTCCGCTCCCACGGCGCCGACGAGGACGCCGTCCGCCGCGTCTGGACCGCCATCGCCCTCCACACCACCCCCGGCATCCCCGCCTTCATGGAGCCCGAGGTCGCCCTCGTCACCGCCGGCGTCGAGTACGACGTCCTCGGCATCGGCTACGACGACCCCTCCGCCGTCACCCCCGAGGACCGCGCCGCGATCGTCGCCGCCCACCCCCGCCCCGACTTCAAGCGCCGCATCCTGGCCGCCTTCACCGAGGGCATCGCGCCCAAGCCGGACACCGCCTTCGGCAACGTCAAGGCCGACGTCCTGCGCCACTTCGTGCCCGGTTTCGGACCCGGCGACTTCGTGACGACGATCCAGGACTCCGCCTGGCCCGAGTGACGACCCCCGTCACCACCTGCGACGTCCGGTAGTCGGTCAGAAATCATCCATCATGTGAGATCACATTCCGGAACCCGGACCGGGAATCGATACGATGAGCCCATGGTTTCCCACGACGTGAGCGAAGAGACGCCGAGCAGCACCCTGCTCGTGGCACGCCTGCACGTCGACCTGTGCCGCCTGGCCAGCGCGATCTGTACCCCGCGCCGTACCGCCGCACGCGCCGCGCTCTGAGACGACCGAGCGCCTCACCGTACGATCCCCTCCGCGCGGGGCCACAGAAGCGCGCCCATCACGCCACTTCCGACAGGAGCCCACGCCATGGCCATCGAGGTCCGCATCCCGACCATCCTCCGCACCTACACCGACGGCGAGAAGGCCGTCGAGGGCAGCGGCGCGACCCTCGCCGAGCTCTTCGCCGACCTGGAGACCCGCCACGCCGGGATCGAGGCCCGCATCGTCGACGGCGGCAAGCTCCGCCGCTTCGTCAACGTCTACCTCAACGACGAGGACGTCCGCTTCCTCGACGGCATCGACACCAAGCTCACCGACGGCGACAACGTCACGATCCTGCCGGCCGTCGCCGGCGGCATGGTCTGATCCACATGCGCTACGACTCCTCGCTGGCCGCGGTCGGCAACACGCCGCTGGTCCGCCTCCCCCGGCTCTCGCCCTCGGACGACGTCCGCATCTGGGCGAAGCTGGAGGACCGCAACCCGACCGGCTCGGTCAAGGACCGCCCCGCGCTCCACATGGTCGAGCAGGCGGAGAAGGACGGCCGCCTCACCCCCGGCTGCACCATCCTGGAGCCGACCAGCGGCAACACCGGCATCTCCCTCGCCATGGCCGCCAAGCTCAAGGGCTACCGCATCGTCTGCGTCATGCCCGAGAACACCAGCGAGGAGCGGCGCCAGCTGCTCGCCATGTGGGGCGCCGAGATCATCTCGTCCCCCGCGGCGGGCGGATCGAACACGGCGGTGCGCGTCGCCAAGGAGCTCGCGGAGCAGAACCCCGACTGGGTGATGCTCTACCAGTACGGCAACCCCGACAACGCCGGCGCGCACTACGCCACCACCGGCCCGGAGATCCTCGCCGACCTCCCCTCCATCACCCACTTCGTGGCCGGTCTCGGCACCACCGGGACCCTGATGGGCGTCGGCCGCTACCTGCGCGAGCACAAGCCCGACGTCAAGATCGTCGCCGCCGAGCCGCGCTATGACGACCTCGTCTACGGCCTGCGCAACCTCGACGAGGGTTTCGTCCCCGAGCTGTACGACGCCTCCGTCCTCACCACCCGCTTCTCCGTCGGCTCCGCCGACGCCGTCAGCCGCACCCGCGAACTCCTCCAGCAGGAGGGCATCTTCGCCGGCGTCTCCACCGGCGCCGCCCTCCACGCCGCCATCGGCGTCGGCAACAAGGCCCTCAAGGCCGGCGAGACCGCCGACATCGCCTTCGTCGTCGCCGACGGCGGCTGGAAGTACCTCTCGACGGGCCTCTACACGGCCAGGACGACGGAAGAGGCAATCGAGGCGGTCCAGGGCCAGCTCTGGGCGTAGGAGGTGTGGGCAATCGTTCCACCGGGGCGAGGGGGTCCCCCCTGCTCGAGCGAAGCCGAGAGCTCGGGGGAGGGTGGGCACACCGGACGGCGCCCCCTGCCGGGCCTAGGCTTCCGAGCCTGAACCCGCACCCGGCGGCCCCGCACCCGCGCTAACGCGCAAGGTGGCGGACCTGGTCCCACACGACCGGGTCCGCCATCCCCACCCTCCGCCGGAACTCCCACACCGGCACATCCCGCAACTCGTCCGTCTCCAGAAAACTCGGCCGCCCCTGCGCGTCCCCCACGGACCCGGGCGGCAGCGCGATCACCCCGGGCCGCTCGTCGTGGTACTTGCTGGTGATCTTCGCGACGACCGCGCTGTCCCCCCGTACCACGAGCACCAGACAGGGCCGGTCCTTCGACCCGGGCCCGTCCTCGAAGGGCACGTCCGCCCACCAGATCTCACCCGCCCGCGGAAGCCGCTCCGGCACCCGCCCCCGCGGCGCGGGCCCCCGCGTCGGACGGGCCGGCGGCCGGGTCCGCCCCGCGGGCCTCCCCTTCGGCCGCCGCGAGGACCGCCTCCGCCCATCGGCGAGCGCCACCACCAGCGCGATCACCACGACCGCGACCAGCGCGGGCCACCACGACGTGTCCATACCTCAAGAAGGTACCGGTGCGCGCGCCACCCCGCCGCCGCGCTCCGCCATCCATCCGAACCGGTGACAGAGCCCGTGAGTTCGCCCACAACGGGCCGCCGCGGAGGAGCGACAGGCCCGGGTGCGCCGTACGCTCGACAGACCGCACAGCCTCCCCCTCCCTCAGCGCGCTTTCCGCACCCGTCCACGGAGGTTCACGCTCCATGAAGCTCACCGTCGTCGGCTGCTCCGGGTCGTTCCCGTCCGCGGATTCGGCCTGTTCGAGCTACCTCGTCGAGGCCGACGGCTTCCGGCTGCTCCTCGACATGGGCAACGGCGCCCTGGGCGAGCTGCAGCGCCACATCGGTCTGTACGACCTCGACGCGATCTTCCTCAGCCACCTCCACGCGGACCACTGCATCGACATGTGCGGGTACTTCGTCGCCCGCTACTACCGGCACGAGGGCGGGCGCTGCGACGCGATCCCCGTGTACGCCCCCGAGGGCGCCGAGCAGCGCCTGACCACGGCCTACGCGGACACCCCCTCGCCGTCCTCGATGAGCGAGGTCTTCGACTTCCGCACGCTGAAGTCGGGCGGCAGCTTCGAGATCGGCCCGTTCTCCGTCCGTACGGAGAAGGTGTGCCACCCGGTCGAGGCGTACGGCATCCGGGTCGAGCACGGCGGCCGTTCGCTCACGTACTCCGGGGACACCGGGGTCTGCGAGGCGCTGAACGACCTGGCCACCGGCACCGACCTCTTCCTCTGCGAGGCCTCCTTCACCCACGGCAAGGAGGACGTCCCGGACCTCCACCTCAACGGCCGGGAGGCCGGCGCGCAGGCGACCCGGGCGGGAGTGGGCCGCCTGGTCCTCACCCACATCCCGCCGTGGACGGACGGCGAGCGGAACCTCGCGGACGCGCGCGAGACCTACGCGGGCCCCTCGGAGCTGGCGCGGGCGGGAGCGGTGTACGAGGTCTGAGCGGGCGTACGGACACGGGGAAGGCCCCGGAACCTGGACGGTTCCGGGGCCTTCCCGCGTACGGGCCCGTACGGGCGGGGCTCACGCCTTGGTGAGGTCCTCGATCTCCTCCTCGGGCTCGCGGCCCGGGGTGGGGAGGTTGAACTTGGTGATCGCGAAGCGGAAGACCACGTAGTAGATCGCCGCGAAGACGAGACCGATCGGGATGATCAGCCACGGCTTGGTCGCGAGGTTCCAGTTGAGCAGGTAGTCGATGCCGCCGGCGGAGAAGGTGAAGCCCGCGTGGACGCCGAAGGCCCAGGTGACGGCCATGGACACGGCGGTCAGGACCGCGTGGATCGCGTACAGGACCGGCGCGATGAACATGAAGGTGAACTCGATCGGCTCGGTGATGCCGGTGACGAAGGAGGTCAGCGCGAGGGAGAGCATCATGCCCATGACGGCCTTGCGGCGCTCGGGGCGGGCGGCGTGGGCGATGGCGATCGCGGCGGCCGGGAGGCCGAACATCATGATCGGGAAGAAGCCCGTCATGAACATTCCGGCGCTCTGGTCACCGGCGAAGAAGCGGGTCAGGTCGCCGTGGACGACGTCGCCGGCGGAGTTGGTGAAGTCACCGATCTGGAACCAGGCGACGGAGTTCACGAACTGGTGCATGCCGACCGGGATCAGCCCGCGGTTGATCAGACCGAAGAGGCCTGCGCCACCGGCGCCGAGGCCGGTCATCCACTCGCCGAAGCTGGAGATGCCCTCACCGATCGGCTCCCAGACCAGGCCGAAGAAGACGCCGACGGCGGTGCCGACGAAGGCCATGATGATCGGGACGAGCCGGCGGCCGTTGAAGAAGCCGAGCCAGTCGACCAGCTTGGTGCGGTGGAACCGCTGCCACAGGACGGCGGACAGCAGACCCATGAGGATGCCGCCGAGGACGCCCGGGTTGTTGTACGTCGCGGCGACGTCGACGCCCTTGTTGGCGGTCGTGTTGACGACGGCCTCGGTGACGGGGAAGGCCTTCAGCACGTTGCTGTAGACCAGGAAGCCGACGAGCGCGGCGAGGGCGGTGGAGCCGTCCGCCTTCTTGGCGAAGCCGATGGCGACGCCGATGCAGAAGAGCAGGGGCAGGTTGTCGAAGACCGCGCCACCGGCGGTGGCGAAGACCGACGCGACCTTGTCCCAGCCGAGACCGTCCTTGCCGAACACGTCGGCCTGGCCGAGACGGAGCAAGATACCCGCGGCCGGCAGCACGGCGATCGGCAGCTGCAGGCTGCGACCGACCTTCTGCAGGCCCTGGAACAGGCCGGATCCGCGCTTCTTCGCGGGAGCGGCGGCCTGGGCGGTGGCCGTACTCATCAACTTCCTCCAGTAAGGCAAGGCGCCGCCAGGGCATGGACACGGGGGGAGGCGACGTCTCGTGGAACGCGGTGGTCTGGACCGCGTGGTCTACACCAATGAGTGGTGTAGACCAGTTTTAGCACGTGGGACTTAGATAAGGAACCTGTGAATTCTGTGCGCTCAGCCATAGCCGGAAATGCACGACAAAAGGCCCCCGGACGGTCAGGTCCGGGGGCCCGTGGAGAGCCTTGCGAGGGGGGCCGAAAGCCCCCGAAAGGGGCGGGCTTCGGGCTGTGACCGCGAGGCTACTTGACGTTCTCGCGCTCGATCTCCTCCTCGATCTCCTCCGGCTCGCGGCCGGGCGTCGGGAGGTTGAACCTGACGATCGCGAACCTGAAGATCAGGTAGTACACGACCGCGAACCCCAGGCCGATCGGGATGATCAGCCACGGCTTCGTCGCGAGGTTCCAGTTGATCACGTAGTCGATCAGGCCGGCCGAGAAGCTGAAGCCGTCCTTCACGCCGAGCGCCCAGGTCACCGCCATCGACACACCGGTCAGCACGGCGTGGATCGCGTACAGCAACGGCGCGATGAAGAGGAACGAGTACTCGATCGGCTCGGTGATGCCGGTGACGAACGAGGTCAGGGCGACCGAGAGCATCATGCCGCCGACCGCCTTGCGGCGATGCGGCTTCGCGGTGTGGGTGATCGCGAGCGCCGCGGCGGGCAGCGCGAACATCATGATCGGGAAGAAGCCCGTCAGGAACTGGCCGGCGTGCGGGTCGCCCGCGAGGAACATGGGGATGTCGCCGTGGACCACCGTGCCGTCCGGTTTGGTGTACGTGCCGAACTGGAACCAGATGGGCACGTTCAGGAACTGGTGCAGGCCGATGACGAGCAGCGCGCGGTTCGCGAGGCCGAAGATGCCCGAACCCCAGGCGCCCAGCCCCACCAGCCAGTCGCTGAAGTTCTCCAGGCCGTCGCCGATCGGCGGCCAGATCCACAGGCAGATCGCGGCGAACGCGATGGCCACGAACGTCATGATGATCGGCACGAGTCGGCGGCCGTTGAAGAAGCCGAGCCAGTCGACCAGCTTCGTCCGGTGGTAGCGCTGCCAGAACCAGGCCGCCATCAGGCCCATGAGGATGCCGCCGAAGACGCCGGGGTTCTGGTACGTGTACCCGGTGAAGACCTGCTCGGGGGAGAGGCAGCCGCCCTTGATGTCCACCGTGCCCGCCGGGCAGTCCTTGGGGAACTGGCGCAGCACGTTGTAGTAGACGAGGAAGCCGACCACGGCCGCCAGCGCGGTCGAACCGTCCGCCTTCTTCGCCATGCCGATGGCGACGCCGATGCAGAACAGGAGGGGCAGGCCGAGACTGCCGTCGAGCAGCGCGCCTCCCGCGCCCGCCATCACCTTCGCGACGTTGTCCCAGCCCAGGCCGTCGGCGCCGAAGACGTCCGGCTGCCCGAGGCGGTTGATGATGCCGGCCGCCGGGAGGACGGCGATCGGGAGCTGGAGGCTGCGGCCCATCTTCTGGAGCCCCTGGAAGGCGCCGCCCCAGGACAGCGACTTCTTGGGCTTCGCCGGTTCCGGTGCGGCCGCGGCGCTGTCGGTACTCATCGGCGTCCTCCCTGCCCGGAACGTCCCGGGTCCGCATCTCGTTGCACACTGGTGTAGACCAGTTGCGGTAGGCTCCGGGAGCCCGCTGAGGACAGGCCGCCGGTGATCGTCATCATTCGGCAGAACGGCTGCACACGCTCGCGAAGTTGAGCCAACCGTGGGTTACCGTGACAAAGCGGACCGTCGGTACGCAGAACGGACAGGGAGAAACACATGGCCAGCAAGGCTGAGAAGATCGTCGCCGGCCTCGGCGGCATCGAGAACATCGAAGAGGTCGAGGGCTGCATCACCCGGCTGCGCACCGAGGTCGTCGACCCGTCCAAGGTCGACGAGGCCGCCCTGAAGGCCGCCGGCGCCCACGGCGTCGTGAAGATGGGCACCGCCATCCAGGTCGTCATCGGCACCGACGCCGACCCGATCGCCGCGGAGATCGAAGACCTGATGTGAGCCGCTGACTCACATCGACGGGGCCCGTTCCGGCAGGGGAACGGGCCCTCCGTCATGTCAGGACAAACGGCTAGGCTCCTCCCATGTCTCGCATCGACGGCCGTACCCCCGAACAGCTCCGCCCCGTCACCATCGAACGCGGTTGGAGCAAGCACGCCGAGGGCTCCGTCCTCGTCTCCTTCGGCGACACCAAGGTCTTCTGCACCGCCTCCGTGACCGAAGGCGTCCCGCGCTGGCGCAAGGGCAGCGGCGAGGGCTGGGTCACCGGTGAGTACTCCATGCTCCCCCGCGCCACCAACACCCGCGGCGACCGCGAATCCGTCCGCGGCAAGATCGGCGGCCGCACCCACGAGATCTCCCGCCTCATCGGCCGCTCCCTGCGCGCCGTCATCGACTACAAGGCCCTCGGCGAGAACACCATCGTCCTCGACTGCGACGTCCTCCAGGCCGACGGCGGCACCCGCACGGCGGCGATCACCGGCGCCTACGTCGCCCTCGCCGACGCCATCACCTGGGCGCAGAACAAGAAGCTGGTGAAGGCCGGCCGCAAGCCCCTCACCGGCACGGTGGCCGCCGTCTCCGTCGGCATCGTCGACGGCGTCCCCCTCCTCGACCTCTGCTACGAGGAGGACGTCCGCGCCGACACCGACATGAACGTCGTCTGCACCGGCGACGGCCGCTTCGTCGAGGTCCAGGGCACCGCCGAGGCCGAGCCCTTCGACCGCAAGGAGCTCAACGCCCTCCTCGACCTCGCCTCCGGCGGCTGCGCCGAACTGGCCGAGATCCAGCGCAAGGCGCTCGAAGGAACCCTCTGACACCTCGCTGCGTCCTGACGGGCGGGCACCCGGATACGATCCGGGCGCCCGCCCGTCCGCACGTCTGTACGCATCTGGGGGAAGGACCCGCCTTGAAGCAGCGCCGTCTCGCACTCGCCGTGGCCACGGCCGCCGCGCTCACCACCGTCCTGAGCGGCTGCGGAGCCCTCGACACGGCCATGGACTGCGTCAACACCGCCGACGCGATAGCCACGTCCGTCCAGAACCTCCAGCAGGCCGTCTCCAACGCCACCAACGACGTGACGCAGATCGAGGAGTCCCTGAACCAGATCTCCACCGAACTCGGCAACATCAAGAACACCACGGACAACGCCGACCTCTCGAAGGCGGTCGACGACCTCACCAAGGGCGTCGACTCGGTCCGCACGGCGGTCAAGAACGGCGACGCGACCCCCGACATCACGCCGATCACGGACGCGGCCGGCGAGGTCGCCAAGGTCTGCACCCCGGGATAATCGGGCCATGACCCACCAGCGCCTGATCCTCGCCACCCGCAACGCGGGCAAGATCACCGAACTCCACACGATCCTCGCCGACGCGGGCCTCGACCTCGAACTCGTCGGCGCGGACGCGTACCCGGACGTCCCCGACGTCAAGGAAACCGGCGTCACCTTCGCCGAGAACGCGCTCCTGAAGGCCCACGCCCTCGCCCAGGCCACCGGCCTCCCCGCCATCGCCGACGACTCCGGCCTCTGCGTCGACGTCCTCAACGGCGCCCCCGGCATCTTCTCCGCCCGCTGGGCAGGCGCCCACGGCGACGACCGCGCCAACCTGGACCTCCTCCTCGCCCAGCTCTCCGACATCGCCGACCCCCACCGAGGCGCCCACTTCGCCTGCGCCGCCGCCCTGGCGCTGCCCGACGGCACGGAGCGAGTGGTGGAAGGCCGCATGCCGGGCACCCTCCGCCACGCCCCGGTGGGCACGAACGGCTTCGGCTACGACCCGATCCTCCAGCCGGAGGGGTACGAGGTGACGTGCGCGGAACTGACCCCGGCCGAGAAGAACGCGATCAGCCACCGGGGCAAGGCGTTCCGGGCGCTGGTGCCGGTGGTGAAGGAGCTGCTGGGCTGAGGGCCGTATGTGAACGGCCTGCGCATCGATCCTTCGATACGCAGGCCGTTCGGTGTGCGGCGGAAGGGATTCGAACCCTCAAGCCCGATCAAGGGCCACAGATCCTAAGTCTGCTGTGTCAGCCATTGCACCACCGCCGCTCAACTTGCTGCCATCGTAGCGGGCGCCGCCACGGCACCAGGTACTGGTGATGGCATGGCAGTTGGGGCACAGGAGCCGCAGATTCTCGCGCCGGTCGTCGTGCCAGTCCCCGTTGATGTGATCGATCTCCAGCGTCATCGGCTTGCCGAGCCACTCCGGGCCGACGCCGCATCGCCCGCACTGCTCGGGCACTCCGACCTGCTGTAGAGCTCGGCGTAGGCGCTCGGTGGCCGTCCGATGTCCTCTGTCGTGTTGGACCAGGACCTCCTCCGCACGCTTGGCGGTCGGACTCGGCCTGCCCCGCTGGTGGGACTGCCCGAGGAAGTGGGCGGTCGAGAGGCGGTCGTCGGCCATCCACTTCCGGAGGTTCGCCCGCTGTGCGCAGTTGTCCGGACGCCCGAGCCGGCGCAGGACCTCTCTGAGGGAAGTGGATGCTCCGACGGCGGCCTCCAACTCTTCGGCGCCGGGGCGGGCGGGCCTGCCGAACGGCGGGAAGTGCGAGACGTCGATGCCGTAGTGCGCGAAGCGCCGCATCAGGTAGCGAGGAAGGCTGGAGTAGGGCTCGCCACCGAGGAATGAGACCGCCTCTTCGATGTCCGAGCACCGCGTTGCCGCTTCGATCAGCCGCTCGCGGGTGTAGCGCGTGCCGTTCGTCACGATGCCCGCCCCTTGTTCCGTCCACGGTAGGTGTCCGTCGTGGAGTGGCAGTTGGGGCAGAGCAGCCGCAGGTTCTCGATCCGGTTGTTCCGCCAGTCGCCGTCGACGTGGTCCACCTCCAGCGGCAGCGGATCGCCCAGCCATACGGCTCCTGTTCGACACAGGGCGCACTGCTCCTCGACACCGACCTCCAGCATGGCCGCCTTGATCCGGCTGCTCCGTGCGCGCCGGGGATGGGCGGAGGTGTCCAGGACCAGGATCTCCTCAGGCGTCCGGCGGCGCTGGTTGTGCCGCATGCGTTCGGTTCGGGCAGGTGGCGTGAAGTGCGTGATGTCGATGCCGTATGCGCGGACCCGGCGGCTGATGTGCGTGTGCTGCCCGCCGACGAGCTCGACTCCCAGGTGCCGCAGAACGTCCCACATGTTCGTCGAGGCGGCCACCGCCTCCGCCAGTACCTCCCGCGTCCACCGCACCCCCTCCCGCTCGAAGTGCGACGTGTCCACCCCCAGCCTCCGCATTCGCCCTGACACGTAGCCCCGCGTCGAGCTCCTCGGATCCACCCCCAACCGCTCCAGCGCTTCCGTCAGCGTCCGCGCCCCTCGCGCCGCCGACTCCAGCCGGTCCCTCGTGTACGGGCTCGTCCCCATCGGACCCCCTCCCCAGTACGGATCTCGTACGGGTTAACGAGTCGAATATCGGACGGTCACGTCATATCGCGTACGAAAACGAGACGGCCCGCACCGCCCCTGTCCGGGGTTGCGGGCCGTTCCGGCGGGAGGCGGGGCTCAGACGCCCAGGTCCCGCATGATCTTGGCGACGTGGCCCGTGGCCTTCACGTTGTAGAAGGCGTGTTCCACCTTGCCCGCCTCGTCGACGACGACCGTCGAGCGGATCACGCCCGTCACGACCTTGCCGTACAGCTTCTTCTCGCCGAAGGCGCCGTAGGCCTCCAGGGTCTCCTTCGACGGGTCGCCGACCAGCGTGACCTTCAGGTTCTCCTTCTCGCGGAACTTCGCCAGCTTCTCCGGCTTGTCGGGGGAGACGCCGATGACGTCGTAGCCGGCGGAGGCGAGGACGTCGAGGTTGTCGGTGAAGTCGCAGGCCTGCTTGGTGCAGCCGGGGGTGAGGGCCGCGGGGTAGAAGTAGACGATGACCTTGCGGCCCTTGTGGTCCGCGAGGGAGACCTCGTTGCCGTCCGCGTCGGGAAGGGTGAAGGCGGGGGCGGTGTCGCCCGGCTGCAGTCGCTCGCTCATGGCTGGCTCTCCTCGGGGTGTTCTCGTACGCATTCCAGAGCCTAATGGGGGTCTGACGCGACCCGATCGCGGCAGAGCTGACAGACTGACCGTCAACGACCGATTACGACTACGGAGGCAGCGCGGTGTCGGAGGCCAGGACCCCTGCGCAGATCGAGGCGGACATCGTCCGCCGGCGCGAGCAGCTCGCCGTCACTCTCGACGAGATCGGCATTCGGATGCACCCGAAGACGATCATCGGGGACGCCAAGGCGAAGGTCGCCTCGACCGTCGACCAGACGGCCGGACGCGCCTTCGTCGCCGTCAACCGGGTCGTCTCCGACGTCAAGGCCCGTTTCACCCACGAGGACGGCGCGCCCCGCCTGGAGCGGGTCGTTCCGGCGGCCGTCGTGGCCCTCGCCGTCGTCGGGCTGATCGTCTCCTCCTCGCGGAGGAACAAGGGGTGATCGCTTGAGGACTCTCCGAGGCAGGTAGGTTCACTCCGTGAGCGAGAACACGCACGACAAGCTGCCCATCCGGATGCTCCACGACCGGGTCCTCGTCCGCACCGACTCCCCGGAGGGAGAGCGGCGTTCCGGCGGCGGCATCCTGATCCCGGCGACGGCCGCCGTGGGCCGCCGTCTGGCCTGGGCCGAGGTGGTCGCGGTCGGTCAGAACGTCCGTACCGTCGAGATCGGCGACCGGGTGCTGTACGACCCCGAGGACCGGGCCGAGGTCGAGGTGCGGGGCGTCGCGTACGTCCTGATGCGGGAGCGCGACCTGCACGCGGTGGCCGCGGACCGGTTCCAGGGGACGTCGGACTCCACCGGCCTGTACCTCTGACACGAACGCCGAAGGCCCTGGTGACCGGAGTCACCAGGGCCTTTGCCCGTTCTTTGCTAGCCTGGAGACACCCCGACGAGACGCGCCGTACCGGGTTCACGACAAGACGACGCACCCCTGTTGATCCGTCTCGCGGAGGTGTCCCGTCATGGCCTGGGTTCTGCTGATCGTCGCCGGTCTGCTCGAAGTCGGCTGGTCCATCGGCATGAAGTACACGGACGGCTTCACGCGGCTGTGGCCGAGCGTGTTCACCGGCGTCGGGATCGTCGCCTCCATGATGCTGCTGTCGCAGGCGGCCAAGACGCTGCCGATCGGTACGGCGTACGGCGTGTGGGTCGGCATCGGCGCGGCCGGTGCGGCGGTGCTCGGCATGGTGGTGCTCGGCGAGCCGGCGACCGCCGCCCGGATCTTCTTCGTCTGCCTGCTGCTCGTCGCCGTGGTGGGGCTCAAGGCGACGAGCGGTCACTGACCCCGGGCGGCCGTACGGACACGGAGGGACGCGCGGCACCCGGCCCCGCCTCGCCGGTGGAGGGCCGCGCCGCGCCCGGTCCCGCCTCGCCCGTCTCGTACCCGTCGCTCCCCGGCCCGTCCGGCACCGGCGGCGCCTCAGCCCCCGGCATCAGCTGGAGCTCGAAGTCCCGGGGAGGGGTCCCGTCCAGGGCCTCCCGGGTGAAGGCGCCCCAGATCTCGGCCGGGACCCCGCCCCCGTTGACGCGCGGCTGGCCGAGCGCCCCGTACAGGGGTTCCTGCGCGCCCGACTCGGGGTCCTGGCCCATGACCGCGACGACCGTCGCGAGCTCCGGGGTGTAGCCGGCGAACCAGGCGGCCTTGTCGTCCTCGGCCGTGCCCGTCTTGCCCGCGGCCGGGCGTCCGGCGGCCTGCGCGGCCGTGCCCGTACCGGTCTCGACGACGCTCCGCAGGATGGACGTGGTCGTGTCGGCGGCCTCGCGGCTCACCGCCTGCCGGCGGACGGCGGCCGGGAGCTCAAGGCGTCGGCCGTTCCGGCTGATCTCCTCGACGAGCGAGAACGTGCCGTTCCGGCCGTGCGCGGCGAGCGTCGCGTACGCCGAGGCCATGTCGAGGACGCTGGCGGTGGCGGGGCCGAGGGCAATGGAGGGGGAGGCGTTGAGGTCGGGGGTGGTGCCGGGCAGGCCGAGGTCGATCGCGGTGCGCCGTACGTGCGCGGGGCCGACGTCGACGGCCATCTGGGCGTACACGGTGTTCACCGACAGGTCGGTGGCGGCGCCGACGTTGATGTCGCCGTAGCTGGCGTCGTCCTCGTTGGCGGGGTCGTACGGGCTGCCGCCCCAGCCCTCCACCGGGCGCCGGTTGGTGCCGTCGTACATCGTGTACGGGGTGATGGGCCGGCCCTGCTGGGTCTGGGCCTCGTTCTGGACGGCGGCCGTGAAGACGAAGGGCTTGAAGGTGGAGCCGACCTGGTAGTCGCGGCGGGTGGCGTTGTTGACGTACTGCTGGGTGTAGTCGACGCCGCCGTACATGGCGAGGACCTTGCCGTTCGCCGGGTCGACGGCCGCGGCCCCCACCCGTACGTACCGGTCGGCGGGGGCGTTCGCCGGGTCGAGCCGGGAGACGACCCGGTTCTCGACGGCGTCGACGAGGGCCTCCTGCGTGGTGGGCTCCAGGGTGGTGGTGATGCGGAAGCCGCCGCCGGCGAGGGTCTTCTCGTCGACGATGCCGTGGCCGGTGAGGTACTCCTCGACGGCCTGGACGAGGTAGCCGCGCTGGCCGGAGAGGGCGGTGGCGGCGCGGGCGGTCTGCGGGGCGGGGAAGCGGGCGGCGGCGCGGGCCGCGGGGGAGAGCCAGCCCTCGCCGACCATGCCGTCGAGGACGTAGTGCCAGCGGGCGACGGCCTTGGCCCGGTTCTCGGGGTGGGTGGTGACGTCGTAGGCGCTGGGGGCCTTGAGGAGGGAGGCGAGGTACGCGCCCTCGGCGGTGTCGAGGTGCTCGACGTCCTTGCCGTAGTAGGCGCGGGCGGCGGCCTGGATCCCGTACGCGTTCCGGCCGAAGTAGCTGGTGTTCAGGTAGCCCTGGAGGATCTCGTCCTTGCTCTTCTCGCGGCCCAGCTTGATCGCGATGAAGAACTCCTTGGCCTTGCGGGTCAGGGTCTGCTCCTGGCCCAGGTAGTAGTTCTTGACGTACTGCTGGGTGATGGTGGAGCCGGACTGGCGGCCCTTGCCGGTGACGGTGTTCCAGGCGGCGCGGACCATCGCCTTGGGGTCGACGGCGCGCGAGGTGCGGAAGTCGCGCTCCTCGGCGGCGAGGACGGCCTGCCGGACGGTGAGCGGGATCTGGTCGAGGCGGACGTTCTCGCGGTTGACCTCGCCGTCGCGGGCGAGGGGGGTGCCGTCCCGGTAGAGGTAGACGTTGGACTGGGCGACGGCGGCGGCGTTGGCGGGCGGGATCTCCACCAGGAGGTAGCCGGCGGCGAAGGCACCCGCGCTCAGCAGCATGCCGAGCAGGAGGAGCCCGAGGAGGGTGCGCAGGACGCGACGGGGGCGCCGGCGCCTCTCCACCGGGCCGGGAAGGGTGGGGTCCCTCGGCTCCCAGCCGTCCGGGTGGGGGTCGTCGTCGCTCGTACCGCTCGTACTGGAGGAAGGGGACATGGCATCACATACTGCATGGAATCGGTGGAAACTCCCCCGACCGACCCGAGGGTGGCGCGAAAACGGCGCGGGGTGGGCGGGGTGGGGCCGGGACCCGGGTCGGTGCGGGTGCTGCCGGGGTCGTGCTCTGCCTGCTGCCGCGCGGAACCTTGCGAACGGTGAGGTTCATACGGCGCGAACCGGATCGGTGAAATAAGATTCGCCGCTTTAATCGCACGGGTGGAATTGACGGAAGGGGAACGTCCAATACTGCCGAAGTAAGGGATTCCGAGGGACTCCCCGAATCAGGTAGACTGTGCCGGTGAGCGTTGTCGATGATCCCATGAATGACCGGATGCCCTGGAAGGCTGCCGGTATCCGGAGTGTCCCGCAGGCATTTCCGTATCAGGGCAGCAAGCGAGCGCTTGCCAGCCAGATCCTTTCTCTCTTCCCGCATGGCGGAGTGCCTCGTCTCGTGGAGCCGTTCGCCGGCTCGGCGGCCATCTCTGTCGCGGCGCGCCACTACGGAATCGCGGAGACGGCTCTCATTTCGGACGTCAACGAGCCGCTCATGGGGCTGTGGAAGCTCATCATCGAGGACCCGCGGCATCTGATCGCCGAGTACACCCGCTTGTGGAACGAACAGCTGGATGACCCTCGCGCGTACTTCCTGGAAGCTCGCGACAAGTTCAACGCCACGAAGCAGCCGGAAATCCTGCTCTACCTTCTGTGCCGTTGCGTAAAGGCCGCCGTCCGCTACAGCCAGAAGACCGGCGATTTCAACCAGGGCGCCGACCACCGCCGCCTCGGAGCGAATCCGGCGAACATGGCGGAGCGCATCGGCCGGGCTTCCGCCATCATGCAGGGCGTGACCGTGTCCACCTCGACGTACGAGGACGCGCTGGTCAATGCCGCACCCGATGAACTCGTCTACATGGATCCGCCGTACCAGGGGACGAGCGGCGTGCCCGACCACCGCTATCTCAAGGGTCTGCAGCGCGAGCCCTTCGCGGAAGTGCTCCAGCAGGCGGTGGACAACAAAGTGTCTTTCGTCGTCTCGTACGACGCGGTGACCGACGACAACAAGTACGGGTACGCCCTGCCGGAGGAGCTGGGGCTGACCCACCGCCACGTGGTCGCGGGCGTCTCGGCGCAGGCGACGCTCATGGGCAAGAAGCAGATGACCACCGAGTCCCTGTACATCTCGCCGGCTCTCGTGGAGCGCCTCGGGGGTGTCGACGCGATCGACAAGCGACTCGATCTGACATCTTCTGCTCAAGAATCGCTTTTTTAGCCTTTCCGGCAAGACGGGTCGGCTCGATTCCTTCGACTATAGTGAAGGAATGACAAGTAAAGATCCGATTGTGCTTTCCGCCGACCAGATCGCTTGGCTTCGGCAGCTCAAGATGTCCAAGCGCGCCGCCTTGGTGCGGGATTACATTCTTGAATACGGCGCCGTCACCACGGGCAAACTCGCCGAACTGGGCTACAGCCACCCTCCACGTGCGGCGCGCGACCTCAAGGACGCGGGAGCCGGGGTCGTCACCATCATGGTCAAGGGCCCGGACGGTCGCCGCATGGCCAGCTACGCCTTCAACGGAAAAGCCAATGAAGACGGCGCGGGGCGGGTGGTCATACCCAAGGCATTCGGTGAAGCCTTGAAGAGGGCTCATGGTGGTAAATGCGCAGTCTGCTACGGAGACTTCTCCGAACGCGAACTCCAGTGCGACCATCGTGTCCCGTTCGCCATAGCAGGCGACAAGCCGAAACTTGTTCAAGAAGACTTCATGCCGCTGTGCGCCTCGGACAACCGCGCGAAATCCTGGTCCTGCGAGAACTGCCCCAACTGGGAATTGAAGGACGAGGACACCTGCAGGTCCTGCTTCTGGGCTTCCCCGGAAAACTACACCCATGTCTCGACCCGCCCGGAACGACGCATCAACCTCCTGTTCCAGGGCGATGAGGTCGAAATCTTCGATGCGCTCAAGAACGCGGCAGCCAACGAGGGCGTATCGCTCACCGAGGCGACGAAGCGCAAGCTGGCGGACTGAGTCGGCGGCCGGCCGCGTACCCCTGCTCGACCTCTCGGTGCGGGAGCCGGACATCGAGGCGGTGATCGCGAAGATGGACGGGGGAACTCGGGAGGATCGCCGGGAGTCCCTGATGTAGGGGGACGGAGGAGGTCGAGTCGATGGTGAGTTTCTCGTACACGGCGGCGGACGAGGAGAAGAGCAGAGGCGTCCGCCGCATGAAGGCGCTGGCGACGGCACTGCTGGCGCTGGTGGCCGTGGTCTACGCCCTGGCGACCTGGGCGCGGAACGAGGGCTGGGGCGCCTGGGCGGGCTACGTCGCGGCGGCGGCGGAGGCGGGCATGGTCGGCGCGCTGGCCGACTGGTTCGCGGTGACGGCCCTCTTCCGGCGTCCGCTGGGCCTCCCCATCCCCCACACGGCGATCATCCCGACGAAGAAGGACCAGCTGGGAGCGTCGCTGGGCACGTTCGTGGGCGAGAACTTCCTGTCGGCGGACGTCGTACGGGGCAGACTGCACGCCCTGGGCATCGGCCGCCGCCTGGGGGCCTGGCTGGCGGACCCGGCCCACGCGGACCGGGTGACGGCGGAACTGTCCACAGCGCTACGGGGCGCCCTCACGGTCCTCCGCGACGCGGACGTCCAGGCGGTGGTGGGGGAGGCGATCACCCGCCGCGCGGAATCGGCGGAGATCGCCCCGGGCCTGGGCAAGACCCTCGAAAAGGTCGTCGCGGACGGGGCGCACCACCGGGCGGTCGACCTCATCTGCACCCGGGCCCACGACTGGCTGATCACCCACGGGGACTCGGTGATGGACGCGGTCCAGGGCGGCGCCCCGGGCTGGACGCCCCGCTTCGTGGACCGCCGCATCGGGGAACGCGTCTACAAGGAGCTCCTCCGCTTCGTGACGGAGATGCGCGACATGCCGGGCCACCCGGCACGCGGCGCGATCGACCGCTTCCTCACGGACTTCGCGGCCGACCTCCAGGCCGACACGGACACCCGCGCGCGCGTGGAGCGCCTGAAGTCGGACCTCCTGGCCCGCCCCGAGGTCCAGGACATCATCGCCTCGGCCTGGTCCTCCGTCCGCTCCCTCGTCATCGCCGCCGCCGAGGACGACCGCAGCCAACTCCGCCTGCGCGCCCGCGCCTCCCTCATCTCCCTGGGCACCCGCCTGTCCACGGACGCCCGCCTGCAAGGGAAGGTCGAAGGCTGGGCGGAAGACGCGGCAGCGTACGTGGTGACCACCTACCGCCACGAGATCACCTCCCTCATCACCGACACCGTCGCCGGCTGGGACGCCACCCAGACCTCCCGCAAGATCGAGGCCAACATCGGCCGCGACCTCCAGTTCATCCGCATCAACGGCACGGTGGTCGGCGCCCTGGCGGGCCTCCTGATCTACACGGTGAGCCGAGTGGTGGGCGGCTGAGGGGGGCTACTTCCCCCGGGTGACGGCCCAGGACGCGGCCGCCATGCCCCCGGCGACGGAGAACACGGCAGGCCAAGCCCCGATCTTCTTCGCGAGCGGGTGAGACCCGGCAAAGGCGGCGACGTACGCCGTCGTCAGCCCCACCGAGGCCTTGACCCCGCCCACCTGCTGCCACTCCCGCGCGGCCACCCCACCAGCCGCAGCCAGCACGACACCCCCGAGCGGCCTCTTCTTCGTCCACCGCGCGACGGCGTACCCACCGACGAGTCCGGCGGCGGCTATGGCGGGGGAGGGGATGCGGGGCATGGCGAGGCCTTCCTGGTCGGCTGATCGTTGGGTCGCCCTTCGAGCGTACGGGAGTCGGCCACGAGCCTTCAGGGCGCGTTCGGCGCGATGCGTCCCGTCGCCGATCGGTTCGTGGACGTCGGCGGGGGTGTGGTCGGCGTCGAGCCGGCCGGCGACGTACACGGCCTCTGCGGCTGCCGGGTA
This sequence comes from Streptomyces sp. NPDC021012, assembly GCF_044333355.1. NCBI lineage: Bacteria > Bacillati > Actinomycetota > Actinomycetes > Kitasatosporales > Streptomycetaceae > Streptomyces > Streptomyces sp. NPDC021012. The sequence goes on along the minus strand of NZ_JBIRQU010000011.1, from coordinate 103,870 downwards.
CGGGGAGCGACGGGAGACCTCACCCGCACGGCCGGTTCGGGGTGCGACGTGAAGGGGCAGCAGGTCCTGCGGAAGGTCGCGAGCCGTACCGATCTCGCGCTTCCCGTGGGCTTCGAGACGGAGGGGCACGGCCTCGCCGTGGCTCCGGCTCAGCTCGCGTCGCCTCCGTGGCACTCCCCGTACGTCCGTCCCGATCCGCACCAGCACTCGGCCGTCCTGGCCGGCGGCCACGCCGTTGCGCGGCCGCGGGCGGCGAGGGTGGTGGCGTACTGGGGGAGGAGGTCGGCGTGGGAGGGGTGGGTGGATTCGGAGGCGGCGAAGGCTTCGTAGGAGGGGACGGTGGCGCGGACGATGCCGAGGTTGGGGGTGCCGGCGGCGGCGAGTTCGCGGAGGGAGGCTTCGATGTCTGTCAGGTGGGCGCGGTAGGTGGGGTACTCGGCTTCCAGTTCCGGGTAGGCGGCCAGGAGCTCGTCCAGTTCGCGTTCCGGCCAGTGGAGGACCGCGACCGGGAAGGGGCGGGAGAGGGCGGTGCGGTAGGTGCCGAGTTCGGAGCGGAGGCGGGTGATCTCGGCCTGGAGTTCGGCGGGGTCGGAGGAACCGAGGGACCACAGGCGCTTCGGGTCGTGGAGTTCGTCGAGGGGGACCGTGCCGGTGTGGAGGCGGTCCGCGCGGTCGTCCCAGGCGTCGTGTTCCCGCGCCAGCATGCGGCGGATGCGGTGGCGCGTGGTGAGGAGCGACCGGGTGGCGTGGGGGAGGTCTTCCGGGCCCGCCAGGAGGGTCGCGGCTTCCGTCAGGGTCGACTCCGCCGCCTCCAGCTCGTCGTGCGCTTCCAGCGTTTCCGCCGTGATCTCCCATGCGGCCGCGTCCGTGGGCTTCGCGCGTCTCACGCCGTCGATGATCGCCCGGGCTTCGGCCTCGTGGCCGTACTCCCACAGGTTCGCGGCCTTCAGCGCCCTGATGAGGTGGGGGTCGGCCGGTTCGCCGGACAGGAGGGTGTCGTAGAGGGCGGTCGCGGCTTCGCGGTCTCCCGCCAGTTCTCGGTGGGCCGCGGCCTGGAGGTAGAGGGGTTCCCGGTCGCCGGGGTACTGCGCTGCCGTGCGCAGCAGTCGCTCGGCTTCGGTGATGTGGGCGGCAGGCGTGTCAGGGCGCATGTCCTTCACCGTACTGCTGTACGGGCCTGGAGAGTTGGCACCTCAGCGCTTATCGTGCCCCGCATGCGGGCCAGGGTGCGGGAACGGGTGCCGGTGGTCGTCCAGCGGGGAGGACGGTCTCGTACGGGCGCCCGCGCGCTGTGGCTGGGCGCCGAGACCGCCGTCACCTGCGGGGTTCTCATCCTGCTTCTCGTCGTCCATCAGCTCTGGTGGACGAATCGGGAGGCCCGCGCCGAGGCCCTCGGAGAGGTGCGCGTCCTGGAGAGGGAGTGGGACGTCTCTCCTGCGCCCGAGTCCCTGTCCGAGCCGGAGTCGGAGTCGGAGTCTGTGGCCGAGTCCGCGGCCGAGCCCGGGGCGGTGGCCGGTTCCGGTGAGGGGGCGGTGGAGGGCGCTGAGCCTTCCGCTCCTTCCGTTCCTTCTTCCTCCCGCGCTTTCGCCGTTCTCCGTATCCCCCGGCTCGGGCTCGTCGTCCCCGTCGCCGAGGGCGTCTCCAAGCGGGCCGTGCTCGACAAGGGGTATGTGGGGCACTATCCCGGGACCGCCGGGCCCGGGAGGGTGGGGAACTTCGCGGTTGCCGGGCATCGGAACACGCATGGCGAGCCGTTTCGGCATGTCGATCGGCTGGCGCGTGGGGACGAGATTTCCGTGCGTACGCGGGCGCGTACCTTCGTCTATCGGGTCGATCTTGTTCTGGGGTCGACCTCTCCGCGTGATGTCGGGGTCATCCGGGCCGTTCCTCGGTCCCTCGTCAAGCCGTCGTACGGGTACGACGTTCCCGGGGCCTATCTGACCCTCACCACCTGCACCCCGGAGTTCACCAGCACCTACCGGTTGGTGGTGTGGGCGAAGCTCGTGTCGGCGGAGGGGTGATCAGGGGCGCTTGCGGCCCAGGGCGAGGGTGAGTGCCGCGCCGGTGAGGGCCAGGGCCGCCGAGGTGAGCAGGGCCGTGTTCGGGCCCGTCGTCAGCAGGGCGAGGGTCAGGGCGACGCCGGCCGAGGAGCCGATGTAGCGGGCGGTGTTGTTGGCGCCCGAGCCCATGGCGGCCCGCTCGGGGGGTACGGAGTCGACCGCGAGCCGGGGGAGGGCCGCGTTGAGGAGGCCGCTGCCGACGCCGGCTGCCAGGAGGCCGGGGAGGAGGCGGGGCCAGGGGCCGTCGAGGGCGCCGAGGAGGGCGAGGACGCCCGTCGCCGACAGGGCGAAGCCCACGGCCAGTTGGTACGTGGCGGAGAGCCGGCCCGCGAGGCGGCGTGCCTGGAGGGCCACGACGAACGCCGTGCCGGACCAGAGGAGGAACAGGGCCGCCGAGGTCAGGGGGGACATGCCCGCCCTGCTCTGGAGCAGGGCGGGGACCACGCTGAACAGGCCGATCACCGCCAGGCCCGTGAAGAGCGCCCCCAGCGTCGAGGCCAGGAACGCGGGCCTGCGCAGGAGTGCCAGGTCGATCATGGGGGTGCGGCTCCGGTGTTCCACCAGGACGAACAGTGTCGTCAGGGCGGCCGCCGTCAGGAGCAGGAGGCCCACCGAGGGCCGCAGCCAGCCGTCCCGGCCCAGGGTCAGGGCGGTGAGGAGGGCCGTCAGGGCCAGGCCGAGGGTCAGGGCTCCTGGCGTGTCCGGGCGGGGTGCCCCGGAGGCCTTCTGCTCCCGGGCCAGGGTCCGCGTTCCCGCCGCCGCGGTCAGGAGTGCCGCCGCTCCCAGCGTGCCGTACGCCAGGCGCCAGTCGGCGAGGCTCAGGGCGGCCGCGAGGAGGGGGCCGAGGGCGATGCCGCCGCTGACGGAGGCGCCCCAGACGCCGGTGGCCCTGATGCGGTCGCGGCCCGCGGGGTACGCGTGGGCGAGGAGGCCCAGGCTGCCGGCGAGGACGGCGGCGCTCGCGGCGCCCTGGGCGATGCGGGCCAGGGTGAAGGTGAGCGTCGAGCCGGCGAGGGCGCCGAGGGCGGTGGTGAGGCCGAGGGTGAGGGTGCCCAGGAGGAAGACCCGGCGCCGTCCGTGCGCGTCGGCGAGGCCGCCGGCCACCAGGAGGAGGACGGCGAGGCCGAGCGGGGTGCCGTTGAGCAGCCAGGCCTGGGCCGAGGGCGGGGTTCCGAACGCGGCGGCCATGTCCGGGAGGGTCAGCATCGGGGCGGTGTAGTTCATCAGCGCGACCGCGGTGGCGGCGGCCGTGACGGCGAGGGTCGCCCGGGGGCGGGCGGCGGGGGTGGGCGGCGCGGTGCGGGATGTGGCGGCGAGCTGGGGCATGGCAGGGACCTCCACCCGTCGGTTCGGTGAATGAACTTACCGTAGCAGGTTGGTTCGGTGAACGAACCTGTCGTCGGTACGATGGGGCCATGGCTCTCGGCAAGGACTACGCCCAGCAGCAGTGCTCCATCGCCCGCTCCCTGGAGGTCATCGGCGAGCGCTGGACCCTGCTCCTCGTCCGCGACGCCTTCTACGGCGTCCGGCGCTACAGCGACTTCCTCGCCCACCTCGGCGCCCCCCGCGCCGTCCTCGCCACCCGCCTCCAGGCCCTCGTCGAGGCCGGCGTCCTCGACCGGCGGCGCTACCAGGAGTCGCCCCCGCGCGACGAGTACGTGCTCACCGAGCGCGGCCTCGCCCTCTGGCCCGTCCTGCGCGCGCTCGGCACCTGGGGCCGGGCCGAGGTCCCCGGAGGCGTACCGCTGCGCCACTTCCACCACGCCGACTGCGGCACCGAACTCGATCCGTACGACTTCTGCGCCTCGTGCGGCGTCGTCGTACCGCTCGCCGACATCGAGATGCGGCCCGGCGCCGGGCTCGACCCCGACCCCGCCGATCCCGTCAGCCGCGCGTTCCTCCGGCCCCGCCGCCTGCTCGTTCCGCTGGAGCACGCGGGCGGTTCCTGAGCCTCCTGGGCCGGTGGGGAACTTCCGCGCCTTCCCGTGCGTCCTCACCCTGAGACGGCGATGGGGCAGCAGCGAGATCGCGGTGACATCGCGGTGGGAGGAGGTGGCGGGATGACGGTCAGGACCCTGGTTCTGCGCTTCGCCGCGCCGCTGTTCTTCCTCCTCGCCCTCGCCGACCTGCTCCTCTCCGACGGGGCCGGCCTCTCCGCCGCCGTCGCCCTCGCCGCCACCGGCGTCGTCTGCGCCCTCTTCGGCGCCCGCACGGCCCCGGCCGTGCCGCCCACCGCCGTCCGCACCGCCATGCGCGACCGGGAGCGGCGCACCGCCTTCCTGCCCCAGCGCGACCCCGACGCCGCCGGGCGCCGGAGACCCCGTGCTCCCGGCCGTCCCCTCCCGACGGCCGCGTAGGGAGTCTGCGCAGCAACCAGTACCTCTCGCGGATCCGTCATGCCGAAATTCCTCGCTTCCGGCACGACGAGACCCCACGGAGGGCTCCCTTGAACGTCTTCACATCCCTGGTCGAGCGGCTCGCCGACCTGCTCCAGCCGCTCTTCGCCGGCGGCGCCACGGCCGCCGCGATCGTCCTCTTCACCCTGCTCGTGCGGCTCGCCGTCCACCCGCTCTCCCGGGCCGCCGCCCGGGGGCAGAAGGCCCGCACCCGGCTCGCCCCGCAGCTCGCCGCGATCCGGAAGAAGCACGCCAAGAACCCCGAGCGGATGCAGAAGGCGATCATGGAGCTGCACGCCGAGGAGAAGGTGTCGCCGCTCGCCGGCTGCCTGCCGAGCCTGCTCCAGGCGCCTGCGTTCTTCCTGATGTACCACCTGTTCTCCAGCGGGCGGATGGCCGGGCACAGCCTCCTCGGCGCCCCGCTCGGCGACCACTACGCCGACGCCCTCGCCCACGGCGGCGTCCTCGGTCAGGCCGGGCTCGTCTACCTCGCACTGTTCGCGATCGTCGGCGCCGTCGCCACGTACAACTACCGCAGGGCCAGGCGGCAGCCCGCGGCGGTCGCGGTGGAGCCCGGGCAGCCGGGGGCCGGGCTGGCCGCGGGCATGGCCCGGTACCTGCCGCTGCTCTCCTTCGCGACCCTGGTCTCCGTCGCCGTCGTGCCCCTGGCCGCCGCGCTCTACATCGTCACCAGCACCACCTGGACGGCCGTCGAGCGGGCCTTCCTCTACCGGGACGCGCCCGAGGCGGCGACCGCGGTTACCGCCGCGTAAGGGTCCAGTGTGTGAACGGGGTCTTGCGGGCTGAACCTTTGTCTTGGAGGATCGACCAATCCTCCGATGGCCGCACTCCATCGGCCGGGGCACCCTCAGGGCCCTTCCGGGCCCTCCTCGACCACAGGGAGAAGACCATGAAGCTGCTGCGTGTCGGGCCGCCGGGAGCCGAGCGTCCCGCCCTGCTCGACCAGGACGGAACGCTCCGCGACCTGTCCGCCCTCGTCGACGACATCGACGGCAGTCTGCTCGCCGACGCCTCCGCCCTCGACCGCGTACGGGCCGCCGCCGGTGCCGGCGTGCTGCCCGCGCTCGACGCCGCCGGGCTGCGCGTCGGCCCGCCGGTCGGCCGCATCGGCAAGGTCGTGTGCATCGGGCTGAACTACCACGGGCACGCCGCCGAGACCGGCCAGGCCGCCCCCGCCGAGCCCGTCGTCTTCCTCAAGGCCGCCGACACCGTCGTCGGCCCGGACGACACCGTGCTCGTGCCGCGCGGCTCGGTGAAGACCGACTGGGAGGTGGAGCTCGCCATCGTCATCGGCCGCACCGCCCGCTACCTGGAGACCGACGAGGAGGCCCTCGCGCACGTCGCCGGGTACGCGCTCGCGCACGACGTCTCCGAGCGCGAGTGGCAGATCGAGCGCGGCGGCACCTGGGACAAGGGCAAGAACTGCGAGACCTTCAACCCGCTCGGCCCCTGGCTCGTCACCGCCGACGAGGTGCCGGACCCCCAGGACCTCGACCTGAAGCTCTGGGTCAACGGCGAGCTCAAGCAGGACGGCCACACCTCGGACCAGATCTTCCCGGTCGCGGAGGTCGTCCGGTACGTCAGCCGGTTCATGACGCTGTACCCGGGCGACGTCATCAACACCGGCACGCCCGCGGGCGTCGCCATGGGCCAGCCCGAGCCCAAGCCGTACCTGCGCCCCGGCGACGTGGTCGAGCTGGAGATCGAGGGCCTCGGCCGGCAGCGGCAGGAGCTCAAGAGCGCCTGACCGTACGGGCCGTGCGCATCTGACCGCACGGGTGTGAAAGTGGCGGCGCTCCGCGTGGAGCGTCGCCATTTTCGTACCCTTTTTGCATATTGCCCGATATGGAAAGAATTCCGCGCGAACGTCGACGCGACCGCCGCCGCCTCGCCCTCATCGCCGCGTCCACGATCGGGGCCACCGCCCTCGTCGGCGCGCTCGCCGTCACCGGCCACGCCGACCCGCTGCCCGGTGGCCTCGGCCCCTGCAAGCCGGGCAACTGCCCCACGAAGTACCCCGACGACAACGGCAGCGGCCCCGTCATTTACCGCGACAACAACATCAACGTCTTCGTCGGCGGCGACTTCCTCGTCCGCGGGGCGGCCGCCGAGGCCGAGGGCAAGGTCGTCGTCCTCGGCGGCTTCGACCAGAACAAGAGGGCGGGCGTCTCCGCCGTCTACAACGTGGGCGTCGCCGGCGTCGGCTCGCGCGTCCCGCCCGAGAACGGCACCGACTTCCTCACCGTCGGCGAGAACCTGACGGTCGCCGCCCAGCAGCGCCTGCTCGCCGAGGAGGGCACGACCCACGGCGTCGTACGGTACGGAGGCACCCTCTCCGGCACGGTGATCCCGGCCCCCGTCCACGACGCCGCCGCGGCCGACCCGTACAAGGCGCTGCGGGGACAGCTCACCGACGCCAGCCACTGCTACGCGTACGTGGACGGCGCCTCCCGCACCCCCACCGGCACCGCCGTCAACAACAACTACGAGACGCTCTTCACGGGGGACGGCACCTCGGCGCTCCAGGTCTTCAACGTCGACTTCGACCTGGAGTCGGCGACCGGCGGCCAGCAGGGCATCCGCTTCGAGAGGATCCCGGCCGGCGCGACCGTCCTCGTCAACGTCCTCGGCGCGGACCGGACCGTCGACTCGTACGTCAACCAGCTGCCGGACGGCCTGCGCGAGCGGGTCCTGTGGAACTTCCCCGACGCCACGACGGTCAAGTTCGAGGGCACGGCCCAGTTCGCGGGCAGCGTGCTCGTCGGCAACCAGGCCAGTACGACGACGGTGACGATGCCCGGCATGAACGGCCGCTTCTTCACCACCGGCAACCTGACCCACACCTCCGAGGCCAACGGCGGCGGCGGGCAGGAGATCCACGCCTATCCGTTCAACGGCGACCTGCCGTCCTGTACGGAGCCCACGCCCACCCCCACGCCGACGGAGCCGACCCCGACGCCCACGGAGCCGACCCCGACGCCGACCGAGCCGACGCCCACTCCGACCCACCCCACCCCGACGCCCACCGACCACACGAGCGGCGGCTCCAACGGGGGCTCGAACGGCGGGGGCTCGAACAGCGGCGGGTCGTCCGACGGCGGCGGGGACAACGGCGGTGGCACCACCGGCGGATACGGCGACTCCGGTGGCTACGGGGACTCGGGCGGCTACGGCGACTCCGACGGGAAGAACCACGGCCCCCAGGGCGAGCTCTCCGAGACCGGCGCCGGCAGCGGGAGGATCGTCATGGGCGTCACCGCGATCGGCCTCGGCCTCAGCGGCGGCGCGCTGGTGCTGATCAGTCGTCTTCGCCGGCGGCGTATGAGCTGAGCAGCCGCTCCAGGCCCTCGACTACCAGGGCGTGGTCCTCGGCCTGCGGCAGCCCCGAGACCGTGACCGAGCCGATCACGCCCGCGCCCTCGACCGCGATCGGGAACGAACCGCCATGGGCGGCGTACCGGTCGAGGTCGAGGCGGGAGGAGGCCTCGAACGTCGTCCCCTTGGCCCGGAAGCGGGCTCCGACGAGGAACGAGCTCACGCCGTACCGCTCGACGACCCGCCGCTTGCGGTCGATCCAGGCGTCGTTGTCCGCGCTGGACCCCGGCAGCGCGCAGTGGAACAGCTGCTGCGCGCCCCGCCGGATGTCGATGGCGACGGGGGCCTTCCGCTCGCGGGCCAGCTCCACGAGGAGGCCGCCGAGCGTCCACGCGTCCTCGTAAGTGAACTGAGGGAGCGTCAAGCGGACTTCCTGGGACGCGAGTTCGTCTATTTCCGTCACAGCCGCACCATAATTCCCTCGCGTACCGACTGCAATGCCGCCTCCAGGACGTCGAGGGCGGCGGCCGCCTCGTGCGCGGTGACCGGGTTCTCGCCGGTGCCGCGCAGCGCGGCGGCGACGGCCGCGTAGTACGCCGGGTAGTCGCCCGGCAGCGACTCCACCGGGACGCCGCCGCCGGTCAGCGGCGACTCCCCGGAGCCGATCCGGCCCCACAGTCCCTCGGGCTCCGCGCCCCAGACCGTGCCGGGCCCGGGCCGCAGGCCCTCGCGGAGGGCGGCCTCCTGGGGGTCGAGCCCGTACTTCACGAAGCCCGCGCGCTGCCCGAGCACCCGGAAGCGGGGACCGAGCTGGGCGGTGGTGGCGCTCACGTACAGGTGGGAGCGGACCCCGTTCGCGTGCGTGAGTGCGAGGAACGTGTCGTCGTCGGCCTCGGCGCCCGGCCGGCGCACGTCCGACTCGGCGTACACCGAGACGACCGGCCCGAACAGCACGAGCGCCTGGTCGACGACGTGGCTGCCCAGGTCGTACAGGAGCCCGCCGATCTCCTCCGGCGCCCCCGACTCCCGCCAGCCGCCCTTGGGCCGCGGCCGCCACCGCTCGAAGCGGGACTCGAAGCGCTGGACCTCGCCGAGCGCGTCCTCGTCGAGGAGTCGGCGGAGGGTCCGGAAGTCGCTGTCCCAGCGGCGGTTCTGGAAGACCGAGAGCAGCAGGCCGCGCTCCTCGGCGAGGGCGGCGAGCGCGCGGGCCTCGGCGGCGGTCCCGGCGAGCGGCTTGTCGACGACCACCGGGAGGCCGGCCTCCAGGGCGGCCGTGGCGAGGGCCACGTGCGTCTTGTTGGGGGAGGCGACGACGATCAGGTCCAGCTCCTCCGCCCCGCGCTCCCACAGCTCCTCGGGGCGGGCGACGACCCGGACGCCGGGGTGGGCGGCGCGGGCCTCGGCGGCCCGCTCGGGGTTGCCGGTGGTGACGGCGGTGAGGGCGAGGTCCTCGGAGGCGGCGATCAGCGGGGCGTGGAAGACGGAGCCCGCGAGGCCGTAGCCGACGAGTCCGACGCGGAGCGGGGCGGTCATGCGCCCCACTTAAGCAACGCGGTTGCCAAAGTGCAAGCGGAGGCGACAATGGGCGTGTGAGAGAAGAGAACGCGCAGGTGCCGGCCGTGCGCAGCCCCAACGCCGCGCACGTGCTCGACCTGCTGCGTACGGCGGGGGAGACCGGGATCAGCCGCCTGGAGCTGGCCGAGCGGACCGGGCTCACCCCGCAGGCCGTCAGCAAGATCACCGCCCGGCTCCGGGCCGAGGGCCTCGCCGCGGAGGCCGGCCACCGCGCCTCGACCGGCGGCAAGCCCCGCACGGTCCTGCGCCTCACCCCCTCCGCCGCGTACGCCGTCGGCGTCCACCTCGACCGCGACGAGCTCACCTCCCTCCTGACCGACCTCGCGGGCACCCCCCTGGAGGTGCGCCGCCGCCCCCTGGACCTGGGCGCGGGCGCCGGTCCGGTCCTGGACGCGGTGACGGAGGAGGTACGGGCACTGCTGGGGGCGGTCCCGCCCGGCGCGGCCTCGTCGGGCGGGGTGGTCCCATCGGGCGGGGTGGTCCCATTGGGCGGGGTGCCCCCATTGGGCGGGGTGCCCTCATCGGGCGGGGCGGTCCCGTCGGGCGGGGTGCCCTCATCGGGCGGGGCGGTCCCGTCGGGCGGGGTGCCCGCATCGGGCGGCGCGGTCCCGTCGGGCAGGGTGCCCTCATCGGGCGGTGCGACCCCGTCGGGCGGGGCCCTCCCGCCCGGTGTCGCCGTTCTCGGTGTCGGCGTCGCCATGCCCGGTCCGCTCGACCACCGGGCCGGGGTGCCGGGCCGGGTGACCGGTTTCCCCGAGTGGGCCGGGCATCCCGTACGGGACGAGCTGGCGGCGCGCCTCGGGCTGCCCGTCGTCCTCGACAAGGACACCAACGCCGCCGCTCTCGGCCTCGCCCTCCGCCCCGCCGCCCCCGGCTCCTTCGCCTACGTCCACCTCGGTACGGGGCTCGGCGCCGGCCTCGTCCTCGGCGGCGCGCCGCTGCGCGGGGACAGGACCGGGGCGGGCGAGCTCGGCCACCAGACCGTCCAGCTCGACGGACCGCCGTGCGGCTGCGGCGGGCGCGGCTGCCTGGAGGTCCTGTGCCTCGCGGCCGTCGGGCGCGGCGAACTCGCCGAGGCCGCGCGGATCCTGGGCACGGGCGCCGCCAACCTCGTCCGGCTCCTCGACATCGACCAGGTCCTCCTGGGCGGCCGGGTGGTGCTCGCCGCGCCGGAGGTCTTCGCGGAGGGGGTGCGGGAGGTCCTGACCGGCCTGGGACTGACGGCCCCGGTGGGCCTCGCCACGGGACGGGACGCGGTGGCGGAGGGCGCGGCGTGGCTGACCCTGGCGCCGGTCTTCGGGAAGTGACCGGTCTTCGAAAAGCGACCGGAGAAGATCCGATCGTCAGACGGTAGGCCGATCAGGCGGATCTGTCGGTCCCCACGGGTGTCCCCCCGGTGTCGCTGCCCCGCCCGCCCCCTCCCGCGTGGCAGCGTCACCGGCGTCCCCACGCCCTCAGGGCCCGTCCGAGCAGCAAAGGCACCCGCCCATGGCAACCGCCTCCCGGCGCCTGAGCGGCGTTCGCGCACTGACCGTGGCCACCGCCGTCGCGGGTCCCCTCGCGATCGCCGCCCCGGCTCTCGCCGCCCCCGCGCCCGACCCGCCCGCCCCCACCTGCGAGACCCCGGCAGACGGCGGCTTCCCGCTGGACACCCGGATCCACGGCGGGCCGGCCGACTATCCCGCGGGCGGGCCCTTCCAGGACTGGAAGCTCGACCTCACCAACACCACCGACGCCCCCTGTTCGGGCGTCCACCCGGTGCTCGTCCTCACCGACCGGGACCGGGTCCTGCGCCCGGACCAGATCCGGTTCGAGTTCTACGACGCCGGGTCGGCGCGCTGGCGCCCGGTGGCCTTCGAGGCGACCGACGAGGCGGAGAACGTGGGCGCGTTCACCGGCTTCGGCGGCTTCGCGGTGCCCGCGGGCCGGACGGTCACCGTCCCCGTACGCCTGACGTTCGCGCGGGAGACGGCGCCCGACGAGGTCGTCGTCAACGCGGCGGTCGTGCAGCGCCGGGGCGAGGACGGCGACTGGGTCGGCGAGTCCGGCGACTACCGCCTGACCGTGGGCCCCGCCGAGCCCGGCACCCCCACCGCACCTGACACACCCGACCCCTCCGCGCCGCCCGGGACGGCCCGCCCGCCGGTCCCGACCCCGTCCGTCACGGGGCGTGCCGAGGCCTCCGCGAGCCCCACCCGCGACCCCGTACGGGATCCCGTACGAGACCCCGAACTGGCCAGCACCGGGCGGGAGTCCGAGGCGTACGCGCGGGTCCTCGTGCCGCTCGCGGCCGGCCTGGTGCTGCTCGGCGCCCTCCTCTTCAGGGCCGCCCGGCGCCCCCGGCGCCGCTGAGCCATGCTCCGTACACCTTCCCGTTCATCCCCGTCTGCGACCATCCCCGGATGAACTACCAGACCAGCCCCGGCGCCCCCGTCCGCTCCGGCATCCCCGAGCACGGCCGCGTCCCCAAGTACTACGCCGTCAAGGCGAAGATCGCCCTGATGGTCGACGAGCTGGGGGAGGGCGGGCTGCTGCCGACCGAGCGCGATCTCGCCGTCCGGTACGAGGTGTCCCGCGAGACCGTCCGGCAGGCGCTGCGCGAACTCCTCCTGGAGGGGCGGCTGCGCCGCCAGGGCCGGGGCACGGTCGTCGCGGGGCCCAAGCTGGAGCAGCCCCTGTCGCTCGCCAGCTACACGGAGGGCGTGCGCCGCCAGGGCCGCCGCCCCGGCCGCAGCCTGATCTCGCTCGACCGCTTCCCCTGCCCGGAGGCGCTCGCCCCCGAGGTCGGCGCCGAACGCGGCGAGCCCGTCTGGCACATGGAGCGGGTGCTGCTCGCCGACGACGAGCGGGTCGGGCTGGAGAGCACGTACGTCTCCGAGGCCCGCGCCCCGCGCCTGGACAGCGAGTTCGACCCGGACTCCTCCTTCTACGCGTACCTCCACGACCGGCTCGGCATCTCGTTCGGCGACGCCGACGAACGCATCGAGACCGTCCTCGCGACCCCGCGCGAGGCCCTGCTCATCGGCACGCCGCCCGCCCTGCCGATGCTGCTGATCCACCGGGTCTCCCGGGACACGGCGGGGCGGCCGCTGGAGCGGGTCCGGACGCTCTACCGGGGGGACCGGTTCAGCTTCACCGCCCATCTGGGGCAGCAGAACTGACCTCGTGACGCACTCACGGGAGATAACGGAACGATAACGGGTCTGGTCCAAGCTTGTCGGCCCGTTCACCGTCCCGTCGTCCGCCGGACCCGTCCGGTCCACCCGTCCCCGCGACCGTCGTCGTCATGAAGGTGATCGTCGTAGGAGCCGGCGTGGTGGGAACCATGCACGCCTGGCATGCAGTGGAACGCGGCCACGAGGTCGTACACATCGAGCGCGAGGCCGAGGCGCGCGGAGCCTCCCTCCGCAACTTCGGCCAGATCTGGGTGAGCGGACGGGCGGGCGGCGAGGAGCTCGACACCGCCCTCCGGGCCCGGGAACTCTGGGAGGGCATCGGCGCCCGCGTCCCCGGCCTCGGCTTCCGGGCCATCGGCTCCCTCACCCCCGTACGGAACGGGCTCGAACTCGCCGTCGCCGAGGCCGCCCTCGCCCGCCCCGACGCCGCCGCCCGCGGCTACGAGCTGCTCACCGCCGACGAGGCCCGCGCGGTCAACCCGGCCCTGCGCGGCGACTTCGAGGCCGCCCTGTGGTGCGAGCGGGACGCGGCCGTCGAACCGCGCCTCGCCCAGCTCGCCCTGCGCGAGGCCCTCCTCGCCACCGGCCGCTACACCTTCCTCCCGAACCGCGAGGTCCGGGACGTCGTCGGAGAGAGCGCCGTCCGCGACGACCGGGGCGAGACCCACACCGGCGACGCCGTCGTCCTGTGCACCGGCGCCTGGCTCTCCGGTCTCGTCCGCGAGGTCGCCGGCGAGATACCCGTCCGCCGCGTCCGGCTCCAGATGATGCAGACCGCCCCCCTCGGCGAGCCCCTCACCACCTCCGTCGCCGACGCCGACTCCTTCCGCTACTACCCGGCGTACGCGTCCCCCGCCCTGGACGCCCTCAACGAGAAGCAGGCGCAGGACCCGACCGCCGCCGCCCACAAGATGCAGCTGCTCATGGTGCAGCGGCTCGACGGCGGACTGACCATCGGCGACACCCACGAGTACGAGCACCCCTTCGCCTTCGACACCCTCGAAGACCCCTACGAGCACCTCACCCGCGTCGTCGAGTCCTTCCTCGGCCGCCCGCTGCCGAAGATCGAGCGCCGCTGGGCCGGGGTGTACGCGCAGTGCGTCGACACCAGCCGGGTCGTGCACCGCCAGCGGGTCCGCGACGGCGTGTGGCTGGTGACCGGGCCCGGCGGCCGCGGCATGACCTGCTCGCCCGCCATCGCCGAGAAGACCGCGAACGAACTGGGCTGGTGACCACCGTGAAGAAGCAGCTGACCGACACGAACCTCGTCGTCCTCGACATGGCCGGAACGACCGTCGCCGACGGCGGCCTCGTCGAGCAGGCCTTCACGGCCGCCGCCGAACGCCTCGGCGAAGACCCCGCCACGATGATCGACTACGTCCGCGCCACCATGGGCGAGTCCAAGATCTCCGTCTTCCGCCACCTCTTCGGCGGCGACGAGACCCGCGCACAGCAGGCCAACCTCGCCTTCGAGGCCGCGTACGGAGAGCTGGTCGCCGACGGTCTCATCGCCCCCGTCCCCGGCGCGGCCGAGGCCATCGCCGAGCTGAAGGAGCAGGGCCGGACCGTCGTCCTCACCACCGGCTTCGCCCGCGTCACCCAGGACGCCATCCTCGACGCCCTCGGCTGGCGCGACCTCGTCGAGCTGACCCTCTGCCCGGCGGACGCGGGCGGCCGGGGCCGCCCCTACCCGGACATGGTCCTCGCCGCCCTCCTCCGCACCGGCGCCGTCGACGACGTCCGGCGGATCGCGGTCGCGGGCGACACCTCGTACGACATGCTCAGCGGCGTCCGCTCCGGCGCCGGGATCGTCGCCGGCGTCCTGACGGGCGCGCACGACGAGACAGCCCTCAAGGAGCACGGCGCCACGCACGTCCTCGCCTCGGTCGCGGAACTCCCGTCCCTGATAGGGGCGTACGAGGCATGACCAGCGGCATCCGCTTCGACGGCGTCACCGTCACCTACGGGAGCAGCACCGTCCTCGACTCCCTCGACCTCACCGTCGAACCCGGCGAGGTCATGGCGCTCCTCGGGCCCTCCGGCTCCGGCAAGACGACCGCGCTGCGGGCCGTCGCCGGATTCGTCCGGCCGGCCTCCGGGCGGGTGTTCATCGGCGACCGCGACGTCACCGCGCTCCCGCCGTACAAGCGGGGCATCGGCATGGTCGTCCAGCAGTACGCCCTCTTCCCCCACCTCAGGGTGGACGCCAACGTCGCCTTCGGCCTGAAGGCCCAGAAGGCGCCGAAGGGCGAGATCCCGGGGCGGGTCGCCGAAGCCCTGGAGATGACCGGCATGGCGGCCTACGCCCAGCGCTACCCCCGGGAGCTCTCCGGCGGCCAGCAGCAGCGCGTCGCCATCGCCCGCGCGCTCGCCATCCGGCCGAACGTCCTCCTCCTCGACGAACCCCTCTCGGCGCTCGACGCCCAGCTGCGCTCCGGGATGCTCGCCGAACTGGCCCGGCTCCACCGCGAACTCCCCGACGTGTCGATCCTGTACGTCACCCACGACCAGGTCGAGGCGCTGACCCTCGCCGACCGGATCGCCGTCATGGACAAGGCGAGGCTCCAGGACTGCGGCACCCCGCAGGACCTGTACCGGCGGCCCCGTACGGAGTTCACGGCCTCGTTCGTCGGCAACGCGAACCTGCTGCCGGTGACGGTCGGCACGAAGGGGGTCACCTTCGAGGGCGTCGAGCTGGAGGTGCCGGCTTCCGAGGCCGCGCCCGGTGCGACCGCCACCCTCTGCGTCCGGCCGCACCTCGTCGGCCTCGGCCCCGGGCCGAACGCCCTGAGCGGGCGGATCACCGAGGTCCAGTGGCGGGGGTCCACCCACCGGTTGTACGTCGAGGTGGGCGGGCACCGCGTGAAGGCGGACGTACGGGAGCTCAAGGAGACGCCGGCGCTCGGCACCGAGGTGAAGCTCCACTTCGCACCGGACGACGCGGTGCTGCTGTCCGCAGGGGTCAGCGATGGCTGAAGGTCTCATCGAACGGCGGGCCGCACCTGGGGTTGTGCCCACCCGTTCCGCCCCCGGCGGACGATTGCCCACAACGGTCTGGGCCCTTCCCCCCGTCGCCGTCCTCGCCCTCGTCTTCCTCTACCCCCTCGCCCTCGTCGTCCAGGAGTCCCTCGCCCCCGGTGCGTACGCCGAGGTCTTCGCCTCCACGGCGTTCCGGGAGGCGCTCGTCACCACCGTGTGGCTGGCCGTCGCCGCCACCGTCGGATGTCTCGTCCTCGGCTTCGTGCTGGCGCTGGTGATCGCGTTCGTGCCGTTCCCCGGAGGGAAGGCGGTGGCGAAGTCCATCGACGTCTTCCTCTCCTTCCCGTCGTTCCTGATCACGCTCGCGCTGCTGTTCGTCTACGGCACGGTCGGCATGGCGAACGGGTTGTGGACGGACGTCACGGGTGCGGCCGAAGGGCCGTTCCACTTCCTCACCACCCCGTGGGGGGTGCTCCTCGCCGAGATCACGTACTTCACGCCGTTCGTGATGCGCCCGCTGCTCGCCGCGTTCTCGCAGATGGAGACCGCGCAGCTGGAGGTGGCGTCCTCGCTCGGGGCGCGGCCGCTGCGGATCGTGCGGCAGGTGATCCTGCCCGAGGCGCTGCCCGCGCTCGCCGCCGGCGGCAGCCTCGTCCTCGTCATGTGCCTCAACGAGTTCGGGATCGTCCTCTTCACCGGCGCCAAGGGCGTCACGACCCTCCCGATGCTCGTCTACGGCAAGGCGATCCTCGAATCCGACTACGCCGCCGCCTGCGTCGTCGCCGTCGTCAACGTCGCGCTCTCGGTCGGCCTCTACGTCCTCTACCGGGGGGTGAGCCGCCGTGCTGGTGCATAGCCGTACGGGCAGGTGGACGGCCTGGGCCGTGCTCGCGGTCCTCTTCGTCCCGCTCTTCGCCCTGCCCCTCCTCGTCATCCTGACCGCCTCGTTCTCCACCCACTGGTCCGGCGCCTTCCCCTCCGGACCCACCACCGCCCACTACGCGGCGGCCGTGCGCGGGGAGTCCCTCCAGGCGCTCACCACCAGCCTGGTCACGGCCGTCACCGCGAGCGTGATCGCGCTGACCGTCGGCACCTGGGCGGCGCTCGCCGCGGCGGCTCTCGGGAAGAAGGGCAAGCGGCTGCTCGACGCCCTGTTCATGCTGCCGGTCGCCGTGCCGTCCGTCGTCGTCGGCCTCGCGGTCCTCGTCGCCTTCTCGAAGCCGCCGGTGCTCCTCAACGGCACGCGCTGGATCGTGATCCTCGCGCACACCGTCCTGGTCACGGCCTTCGCCCACCAGTCGGTCTCGGCGGCCATCCGGCGCCTGGACCCGATGTACGAGCAGGCGGCGGCCAGCCTCGGCGCCCGCCCCTCGTACGTCCTGTTCCGGGTGAGGCTCCCGCTCCTGCTGCCGTCCCTGACCGCGGCCGCCGGGCTCTGCTTCGCCCTGTCCATGGGGGAGCTCAGCGCCACGATGATGCTCTACCCGCCGGACTGGATGCCGCTGCCGGTGCTCATCTTCACCGCCACCGACCGCGGCTCCCTGTTCACCGGCTCGGCGCTGGCCGTGGTCCTCATGGCCGCGACGCTGCTCGCGCTGCTCGCCGTCTCCCGTATCCGTACCAAAGCCTCGTACCGCTGAGTACCGCTCGTACCGCTAAGTACCGCTAGGAGAGAACAACGTTATGCGTACGTACGCCAAGCCGGTCGCCGCCGTCACCGGCGCCCTCGTCCTCGCCGCCACGCTCACCGCCTGCGGCGGCTCCTCCGACGCCGCCGACGAGAAGGTCGTCACCGTCTACAGCGCCGACGGCCTCAAGGGCGAGAAGGGCGACGGCTGGTACGACAAGGTCTTCGCCGACTTCGAGAAGGAGACCGGCATCAAGGTCAAGTACGTCGAGGGCGGCTCCGGCGAGATGGTGCAGCGCGCCCTCCGCGAGAAGAGCAACACGCAGGCCGACCTCCTCGTCACCCTGCCGCCCTTCATCCAGCAGGCCGGCTCCAAGGGGCTGCTCCAGTCGTACGAGCCGAAGGGCTCCGACCAGGTCGACGGCGCCGACAAGTCGGACGACGGCACCTGGACCTCCGTCGTCAACAACTACTTCGGCTTCGTCCACAACAAGAAGGAGCTGCCCCAGGCCCCGAAGACCTGGGAGGAGCTGCTCGACGCGAAGTACAAGGACAAGCTCCAGTACTCCACCCCCGGCGTCGCGGGCGACGGCACCGCCGTCCTCATCAAGGCGATGCACGACTTCGGCGGCAAGGAGCCGGCGATGGAGTACCTGAAGAAGCTCCAGGCCAACAACGTCGGCCCGTCCTCCTCCACCTCCAAGCTCGCCCCCAAGGTGGACAAGGGCGAGCTCCTCGTCGCCAACGGCGACGTCCAGATGAACTTCGCCCAGGCCAAGTCCATGCCGAACCTCGGCATCTGGTTCCCGGCCAAGGACGGCGGCAAGCCCACCACCTTCGCCTTGCCGTACGCCGCCGGTCTGGTGGACAAGGCCCCGCACACCGAGAACGGCAGGAAGCTCCTCGACTTCATGCTGAGCGAGGGCGCCCAGCGCGAGGTCAGCGCGATCGGCGGCGGCTTCCCGGCCCGCAAGGACGTCAAGACCACCGACGCCAACGCGATCGCCCTGGCCGAGCTGATGGAGGGCGTCGAGGTCTTCGAGCCGGACTGGGCCGACATCGACAAGAACCTCGCGGCGTACGTCGACGCGTGGAAGTCCGCGACCGGAAGCTAAGAGTTCACCCACCGCCCCTGGAAAGCCTCCGAACATCGCGGAAAGATAACGGGTACGGACCAACGCCCCTGAGGAATCAGGGGCGTCGGCGCGTCCCGACACACTCCCTCGGAGGACTCCGACATGCCGATCACCGGCATCTCCCGCCGCACCGTGCTCGCCGCCGCCGGTGCCACCGCGGCCGTCGCCGCCACCGGAATCGCCACCGCCCCCGCCGCCCTCGCGGCCACCGCCCCGACGCTCCCGAACGGCACCAGCAAGGACAAGGTGCTCTTCGTCGGCATGGACGGCCTGCGGTACGACCGGATCGACGCCGCCCAGGCCCCCGCCCTCAAGTCCCTGATGGCGAACGGCACCTACGGGTGCTCCCTGCTCTACGCCAACCCGATGGCCGGCACCCTCTCCGGCCCGGGCTGGTCGACGATCTCCACCGGCGTGTGGCCCGACAAGCACGGCGTGAAGGACAACACCTTCACCGGCAAGAACTACGGCCAGTACCCCGGATTCCTCGCCCGTCTGAACCAGGTCCGCCCCGAGCTCTCGCTCTTCGCCGCCGTCGACTGGCCCGAGCTCGACACCCACGGCACCGTGACCCCCGGCGCCGACGCCAAGCTCGTCTACAACAACGACTACGCGGTCAACGACCTCGCGATCACCGACATCACCGAGGACGTCCTCCGCAACCAGAACCCCGACGTCCTCTTCGTCTACTTCGGCGAGACGGACGAGATCGGCCACAACTACGGCGCCGCCAGCCAGAAGTACCTCGACGCCATCGCCGTCCAGGACGGCTACCTCGGCCGCCTCCTCGCCGCGATCCAGGCCCGCCCGACGTACGCCACCGAGCGCTGGACCGTCATCGTCGCCACCGACCACGGCCACACCGACCCCGGCGGCCACGGCGGCTCCAGCATCGAGGAGCGGCGCACCTTCGTCCTCGCCCAGGGCCCCGGCATCGCCGCCGGAGCCCGCCCCATCGACACCCGGCTCGTCGACGTCGCCGCCACCGTCTTCCACCAGCTCGGCATCGTCCCCGACCCGTCCTGGGGCCTCGACGGCAAGCCGATCCAGCTTCGGTCCACCGACCCCTTCGACACCCTCTACCCGTCCCTCTCCGGCCGCGTCGACGAGACCGGCATCCCCGCCGGGGTCCTCGGCTTCACCCACACCGCGCCGAGCGGCTGGTCCGTCATCAACAACGCCATGGGCACCGGCGGCGTGACCGAGTGGCGCGGCTGGTCCTTCGCCACCGACGAGTTCTGGTCCCGCGCCCAGCGCGACCAGTCCCGCGAGCTCAACGTCCGCGCCCGGGGCGTCTTCGCCGTCGCCGACTCCGACGAGTGGGCCGACAAGACCTTCTCCGGTACGTACGACTCGACCCTGGTCACGCCCGCGTACGCCGTCTCCGGCGCGTCCGCCGTGACGCTCGACTTCACGACCTTCTACCGCCAGGAGGCGCCGCAGACCGCCCAGATCCTGGTGAGCTTCAACGGCGGTACGCCGACGGTGGTCAAGAGCTACACGGCCGATGTGATCTCGCAGCCCCAGTCGGTCACGGTCGCCGTGCCCGCCGGAGCCTCGAACGTCAGCTTCCGTTTCCGTTACACGGGCTCCAACAACTGGTACTGGACGATCGACGGGGTCAAGATCACGACATCCTGACCTAGGCTGGGGGCGTCGCCACAGCGTCGTCGCGTCGCCCCCAGCACACCGCACGTTCGTCACGTTTGTACGGCAGGAGTCCCGCACCCATGGCAGAGCGCAAGCCGATCGAATCCTGGCTGACCGACATGGACGGCGTCCTCATCCACGAGGGCGTGCCGATCCCCGGCGCCGACGCGTTCATCAAGAAGCTGCGGGAGACCGGGAAGCCGTTCCTGGTCCTCACCAACAACTCGATCTACACGGCCCGCGACCTGCACGCCCGCCTCGCCCGCATGGGGCTCGAAGTCCCCGTCGAGAACATCTGGACCTCGGCCCTCGCCACCGCCAAGTTCCTCGACGACCAGCGCCCCGGCGGCACCGCGTACGTCATCGGCGAGGCCGGCCTCACCACCGCCCTCCACGACATCGGCTACGTCCTCACCGACCACGACCCCGACTACGTGGTGCTCGGCGAGACCCGCACGTACTCCTTCGAGGCGATGACCAAGGCCGTCCGCCTCATCAACAACGGCGCCCGCTTCATCTGCACCAACCCCGACGAGACCGGCCCCTCCCTGGAGGGCCCGCTCCCCGCCACCGGCTCGGTCGCCGCCCTCATCACGAAGGCCACCGGCAAGGAGCCGTACTTCGCGGGCAAGCCGAACCCGCTCATGATGCGCACCGGCCTCAACGCGATCGGCGCCCACTCCGAGTCCAGCGCGATGATCGGCGACCGGATGGACACCGACATCCTGGCCGGTCTGGAGGCGGGCATGCAGACCTTCCTGGTCCTGACCGGTCTGACCACGCAGGCGGAGATCGACCGCTTCCCGTTCCGCCCGTCGAAGGTCGTCCAGTCGATCGCGGACATCGTCGACCGCGTGTAGGACCCCCGACGCCGCCCCCTGCGGATGCGAGAAGCGCGGATCCGGGTGACCCTGCCAGTATCAGGAGGTCACGATGCGTTCAGGTCCCATTGCTCTCCGTGCCGCAGGGGCGGCCCTGGTGCTCGTCCTGGCACCGGCGGCCGGCGGCGCGTACGCCCACGACGGGGTGAAGGCCACCGTCACCCCGTCCACCGCCGCGCCCGGCGCCGACGTCGACGTCCGCGTCCAGGGCTGCAAGGGCACGACCGGCGCCGCCAAGTCCAAGGCCTTCGTCGCCGACGCGGAGCTCACCGGCCGGGACGGGGGCGGGAACCCGCTGTTCGGCGACACCACCCTCCGCTCGGGCCTCCTGGACGGTACGTACGAGATCGGCGTGACCTGCGACGGCCACGACCACCCGGACGCCGGCACCGTGCGGGTCCGGCACCGGCAGGAGCCCACCCGCCGGCCCACGCACGAGCCCACGCACCAGCCGACGCACCACCCCAGCCCCGTGGCCCCGGTGCGCGCCGGCGGGGGAGGGACCGCGGCCTTCGCCGCGCCGGTGGCCCCCGGCGTCGCCCAGACGACCTCCGAGAGCGGCCTCGGCACCCCGTACACCCTGCTCGGCCTCGGCATGGCCGCGCTCGCCGCCGTGTCGGTCGCCTTCCGCAGCGCCCGCCGCCGCCCCGGCGGCGACGGGAAGTGAGCGTGTCGTCCGGCACCCGCCCGGCGGGCACCGGGCGACTCGTCACGGGCGTGACCTGGGCCCTCCTGCTGTCCGGGCTCTGGCTCTGGGGCCGCGAGGCCACCGACGGCCCCGGCGGCGGCTCCGCGCCGACCACCGGCGACATCGCCGCCGTCGGCCGCCCCCTCGGCGTCGAGCTGCCCCCGGCCCACGGCCCGCTGCCGCCCCTCGAACCCCGCCGGGTCGAGATCCCCTCCCTGGGCATCAGCGCGCCCGTCGTGGCGCGCGGCCTGGACGACACGGGCGCGGTCGACCCGCCGCCCTTCGAGATGCCCCACACGGTGGGCTGGTACGGCTCCGGCACCCGGCCGGGCGCGGCCGGCGCCGCCCTCCTCGTCGGCCACGTCGACACCGAGACCCGCAAGGCCGTCTTCTACGGCCTGAGCGCGGCCCGCCCCGGCGCGAAGGTCCGCGTCACCCGGACGGACGGATCGGTCGCCGAGTTCACCGTCGACGACGTCCAGGTCTTCCCGCGCGAGCACTTCGACGCGGCCAAGGCCTACGGTGCCCGCGACCCCCACCGCGCCGAGCTGCGCCTGATCACCTGCGGCGGCACCTTCGACCGGGCCACGGGGGCGTACACGGCGAACGTGGTGGTCTCGGCGTACCTGACGGGCGAGAGCGCACCGTAGTCGGCGCGGAAGATCCGAAGACCGAAGATCCGGAGAAAGACCAAGGCCCCTCACCATCGGTGAGGGGCCTTGGCTCTGCGTGCGCCGCCAGGGACTCGAACCCCGGACCCGCTGATTAAGAGTCAGCTGCTCTAACCAACTGAGCTAGCGGCGCCTGCTGACAAAGAGAACTCTACCTGACGTGGAGGGGTGCTCCCGACCAATACCGGTCGCCACCGGCCTGTCGGATGGTCGTATCGGGCCTTCGATCCGTCAAAATGCGATTTGTCCAGACAGTTGAGACACTGACGCCCGAAACGAGGGCCAAAAGATCTTGACGAGTGTGGAGGGGATCACATGAGCGTGCCGGTTTTCGAGGAGTTCGAACCCGCGGCCGACTGCGGCTGCCCGGGCTGCGCCCGGCAGCGGCGTGACCTCGCCCTGGGCCTGCCCGTCCGGGCGGGCGGCCACCCGGCGGCGCACGGCGCCCGTCGCGCGCTGGTCCTGGTGACGGCGGCGGGCGTGGCCCTGGGGGGAGGCGGGGCCGGGGCGGCGGCCGCCCTCACCGGCCCGCCGGGCTCCGCCGACTCCACCCGCGCCTCCCTGCCGGGATCCGACACCCCCCAGGGCGGGCGGGGGCCGCTGCACGGCCTGCCGGGTTCCGGACCGGCCCCGGGCGCCGCCCCGACGACCAGTCAGATCTCGACGGAGACGCTGCGGGAGACCACCCGCTCCGAGATCATCAACCGGGCCAAGAAGTGGGTCGCCGCGGAAGTCCCGTACTCCATGGAGAAGTACTGGTCGGACGGCTACCGCCAGGACTGCTCCGGCTACATCTCCATGGCCTGGAACCTGAGCAGCAACGAGTGGACCGGCAGCCTCGACCGCTTCGCCGTGCGCATCGACCGCACCGAGCTCCAGCCCGGCGACATCCTCCTCTTCCACAACCCGGACAGTCCGACCCGCGGCTCGCACGTCGTGATCTTCGGCGGCTGGACCGACTACACCCACACCTCCTACATCGCCTACGAGCAGACCAAGCCGCACACGCGGAAGCAGGCGACGCCGATGGCGTACTGGGAGAACTCCGACCGGTACGTGCCCTACCGCTACAAGGGCGTGGTGAGCGGCGGCAGCACCGGCGGCGGGGCGGAGCCCACGGAGTCGGCCGCGTACCCGGGGGCGGGGATGTTCGGCCCCGGCTCGGACAACGGGTACGTCACCCGGCTCGGGCAGCTCCTCGTCACGCGCGGCGGCAAGAAGTTCTACACCCGGGGCCCCGGACCGAGGTGGGGCGAGGCGGACCGCAGGGCCACCGAGGCGTTCCAGCTCGCGCAGGGCTGGAAGGGCAAGGGCGCGGACGGCCTGCCCGGGCCGCAGACGTGGCGGCTCCTCGTGACCGGCGGGGGCAAGGACATCGGCGGTTCGAGTGGTTCGGGCGGTCCGAGCACGAATGCGACGGGGTTCCCCGGGCGTGGCTACTTCCGTCCGGGCCAATCCAGCGCATATGTGGAGAAGCTGGGCAAACAACTGGTGAAGCGGGGCTTCGGCAAGCACTACCTGTCGGGACCCGGTCCGCGCTGGACGGAGGCGGACCGCCGCAACGTCGAGGCGTTCCAGCGGGCGCAGGGCTGGCGCGGCGCGGCGGCCGACGGCTACCCGGGCCCGGAGACCTGGCGGCGTTTGTTCCGATGACCCCGAGAGCATGAGGTGGACCCGAATGACGGCATCGACCCCGAACCCCGCGGACTCCGGCGCGGCGGCCTCGCGTGACGCGGCCCGCACCGCCAGACGCCTGACGGACGGCACCCTCCCGCGCACGTCCCCGCCGGATCCGGGCTGCCCTCCGACCACCCCGGAACCGCCGGGGGAGGGGACGCCGCCCGCGCCGGGGCCGGAGGCGGCGATGCCGATCGCTCAGGCAGCGGAGCCGGTACCGGTACCGACTCTGGCTCCGATCGATCCGGCGTCGGCGCCGGTGTCGGAGCCGGCTCCGGGTGAGGCGGTGCCCGCCCCGGCGGGGGCGATGCCGGCGGTCGCCGCCGCGCCGGTGCTTTCGGTCGGGCCCGCCTCCGGCCCGGAGGCCGTCGCCCCGGGCGGTTCCGTTGCCGGTACGGATACGGGGGCCCCGGCCCCGGGCGGCGACCGCCCCGCCGAGAACCCCGCCGACGAGCCCGCCCCCGCCGACGCGCTCGACTTCGGGCGGATCCGGGGGGCGGGGGTCGGTGCCGTCGCGGTGCCCGTCGCCGCCGTGGTGCGGGTCTCGCGGCGGAAGAACGTGATCGGGACCGAGACGACCGGCGCCATCCCGGTGCACCTGCTCTTCCGGGACGGGCCGGAGACCCCCGTCCCCGTCGCGGCGGACGACGACGGGGGACCCGACACCGTCTCCATGGCCGCGCCGACCCCGCCGGCGGCGGGCCGCAAGCCCGCCATCCCGGGCCCGTCGAAGGTCCAGGCCCCGGCCGGGCCGGACTCGGAGTCCCGGACCAAGCGGCAGTCCGGTCCGCGGCCCACACCGGAATCCAAGCCGAAACCGCAGCCCAAGGCCCAACCCGGGCTCCAGCCCGGGTCCCAGCCTCAGCCCGACTCTCGGCCTCACTCCCGTCCCCGGCTCCAGCCCGGCCCTCAGCCCAACCCCCAGCTCCAGTCCCGTTCCCAGACGCGGTCCCGCCCCCCGGCGGCCTCTGCCTCCCGCCCCGCCCCCACCGCCGATCCCGGGCTCGTCGAGCGCCCGGGGCCGGTGCTGCCCGGGTGGGTCGGGGTCGTCGCGGGAACGCTGGCGGTCGCCGGGTGCGCGGCGATCGTGTGGTGGACGGGGGCGGTGCCCGCCGAGGCCGCGCGGATGCTGCGGCTGCCGACGCGCCCGTACCACGGCATCCATCTCGGGCAGTGGGCCCTCCTGGCCCTCGGCGTGGTGCTCGCCCTGTTCGCGCTGGGCGGTCTCGGCCGGGGCCGGGTCGGCTACGCCTGGGTGCTGACGCTGTTCGGCGACTACCGGGGCACGGTCCGCCGTACGGGCCTGGTGTGGGTCAGTCCGCTGCTGCTGCGCCGCCGGGTGGACGTGCGGCTGCGGCACTGGCGCAGTGAGCCGCTGTCGGCGGTGGACGCGAAGGGCACCGCGCTCGACGTGACCGTCCTGGTGGTGTGGCGGGTGCGGGACACGGTCCGGGCGGCGCTCGGGGTGGACGGGCACGAGGAGTACCTGCGGGAGCAGGTGGAGGCGGCGATGGCCCGGGTGCTTTCGCAGCTTCCGGCGGACGCGTTCCACGAGGACGCGCCGACGCTGCGGGACGCGGAGGCGGTCGGCGAGGCGCTGACGCGGATGCTGTCGGCGGAGTGCGCCCCGGTCGGCGTGGACGTGTTCTCGGCGCAGCCGACGCGCATCGAGTACGCGCCGGAGGTGGCGGCGGCGATGCGCCGGCGCCGGATCGCGGCGATCGACGCGAAGCACCGGGACAGCGTCCTGACCTCGGTGGTGGACGCGGTGGACGACGTGGTCCACCGGCTGACCAGTCGTGGTCTGGTGGAGCTGGACGACTACGAGCGCAAGGCGCTGGTCAAGGACCTGACGGTGGCGTTCTACACGGGCAGGACGGGCCCGGTGGAGGGTGCGTGACGGGGATGGACATGTTCAACTTCCGTCCCTACCTTGATAGTTGGTCCAGACCAAAGCACGAGTGAAGCAGTGGAGCAGTACCCGTACGCGCGCGCACGGCCCGACAGAACTCCCCCACGTTCTCCAGGAGCGACAGCATGCGCAAAAAGTCAGTCGGGGCGGCGGTGGTGGCGCTCGGCGTCGCCGGCGTCACCTTCCTGGGCACCGGCACCGCCGGGAGCCACGGCTACACCGACGCGCCGATCAGCCGTCAGAAGCTCTGCGCCAACGGCACCGTGACCAACTGCGGCGACATCCAGTGGGAGCCGCAGTCGGTCGAGGGGCTCAAGGGCTTCCCGGCCGCGGGGCCCGCCGACGGGAAGATCTGCGCCGGCGGGAACTCCCGCTTCGCGCAGCTCGACGACCCCCGGGGCGGCGCCTGGCCCACGACGAAGCTCGTGTCGGGGCAGAGCTACGGCTTCCGGTGGCAGTTCACCGCCCGCCACGCCACCACGGACTTCCGCTACTACATCACCAAGAACGGCTGGACCGGGACCAGGGCCCTGACCCGGGCCGACCTCGACCCCCAGCCGTTCCTGACCATCCCCTACAACAACCAGCAGCCGCCGTCGACGCTCACCCACTCCGGGACGATCCCGGCGGGCAAGACGGGCCGGCACCTGATCCTGGCGGTGTGGACGATCGCGGACACCGGGAACGCCTTCTACGCCTGCTCGGACGTCTCGTTCTGACCGTTCAGTTCTGACGGAGGGTCAGTTAAAGTCCGGCCCATGAGGAGCGCGGACACCG
This sequence comes from Streptomyces sp. NPDC021012, assembly GCF_044333355.1. Classification (NCBI taxonomy): domain Bacteria; kingdom Bacillati; phylum Actinomycetota; class Actinomycetes; order Kitasatosporales; family Streptomycetaceae; genus Streptomyces; species Streptomyces sp. NPDC021012. The sequence goes on along the minus strand of NZ_JBIRQU010000011.1, from coordinate 77,329 downwards.
TCGCGGAGCTCGTACGGCGCCAGTGGGGCGACCACCGGACCGGTCTGAGGGACGAGCACCACACCCTCACCCACCACCAGGTCGCCGCCGGAGCCGCCGCGCGGGCCGCGCTGCTCGTGGACCTGATGCCACCCGTGCCGGGGGGCGAGCCGCACCTCGGCATCCTGCTCGACAACACGCCGGAGTACCCGCTCTGGCTCAGCGCGGCGGCCCTCGCGGGGGCCGCCGTCGCCGGGATCAACCCCACCCGGCGCGGTGCCGAACTCGCCCGGGACATCCGGCACACCGCCTGCCGGGTCCTCGTCACCCAGCGCGCCCACCTGCCGCTCCTCGACGGGCTCGCGCTGCCGGGCCTGCGGATCCTGGTCACGGACACCGAGGCGTACCGGGAGCTCCTCGCCCCCTACGCGGACGCCCGCCCCGGCGAGGCCCGGCTCGGCCCCGTACGCCCCGACAGCCGCTTCCTGCTCTCCTTCACCTCCGGTTCGACGGGCGCGCCGAAGGCGGCCCTGTGCAGCCAGGGACGCCTTGCGGCGGCCGGCGCCTCCCTCGTCTCCCACTTCTCCGTGGGCCCGGACGACGTCCACTACGTCTGCATGCCGATGTTCCACGGCAACGCCGTGATCGCCGACTGGGCGCCCGCGCTCGCCGCCGGGGCCGGGGTCGCGCTGCGGGCCCGCTTCTCGGCCTCCCGCTTCCTGCCGGACGTGCGCCGCTTCGGCGCCACGTACTTCACGTACGTGGGCCGGGCCGTCCAGTACCTCCTGGCCACCCCGCCGGGACCCGACGACCGGGCGCACCCGCTGCGGCTCGGCTTCGGCACGGAGGCGGGCGCGGTGGACGCGGCCCGCTTCCGGGAACGCTTCGGGGTGCCGCTCGTGGAGGGGTACGGCTCCTCCGAGGGCGGCGCGGCGATCCAGCGGACCCCGGACACGCCGACGGGCGCGATAGGCCGGGCGGCGCCGGGGGACGACCTGGCGGTCGTCTCCTCCGACACGGGCGAGGAGTGCGCCCCGGCCCGCTTCTCGCCCACCGGCCGCCTCCTCAACGCCACCGAGGCGGTCGGCGAGCTCGTCAACCGGGGCCGCTCGCCCTTCGAGGGCTACTGGCGCAACCCGGAGGCGGAGGCGGCGCGGCTGCGCGGCGGCTGGTACTGGACGGGCGACCTCTTCTACCGGGACGCGAACGGCTTCCTCTACTTCGCGGGCCGCACCGACGACCGGCTGCGGGTCGACAGCGAGAACCTGGCCGCGGCGATGATCGAGAACATCCTCGCGCGCTGGGACCGGGTCGCCGGGGCCGCCGTCTACGCGGTGCCGGACCCGGTGGCGGGGGACCAGGTCATGGCGGCGCTGGCCCTGCGGGAGGGCGAGGCCTTCGACCCGGCGGCCTTCGCGGACTTCCTCGCGGCCCAGTCGGACCTGGGCACGAAGATGCCGCCGCGCTTCGTCCGCGTCATGCGGGAGCTGCCCCTCACCGCCACGAACAAGATCCACCGCGCGGCCCTGCGCCAGGCGGCCTTCCGCTGCCCGGACCCGGTCTGGTGGCGCCCGGCCCCCACGTCCCCCTACGAGCCCCTGACCCCCACGACCAGATCCACCCTGGAGTCCCAGTACCCCCCGAACCACCCGTTCCACCTGTAACGCCCAGCGGAACGATTGCCCACAACGGGGGCGCAGCCCCCGGCGGTAGGTCCAGCCCCACCCCCGCCACGCCCCCCAGGGCCATGGCACGCCCTCCGCCCCCGTCCTACCGTTGGCCCCCATGAACCCCCGTACCCCCTGGCAGGCACTCACCCGCCCCCGGTTTCCCCTCGGGGCCTGGCCCTGGCGGGTCGCCGGGTACCTCGTGAGCGGTGCGCTCGTCGGGGCCGTGGCGGCGGCAGGGCTCCTGGTGCTCGGGGTGTTCTCGCTGCTCCTCGTCGGGCTGCCGCCGCTCCTGCTCTCCGGGATCGCCCTGGGGCGTGTCGAACGCCGACGCCTGGGGATCGTCGACCTGGACCCCGCCCCCGACCCGCACCGCGTTCCCACCGCGCCCGGCCTGGCCGCCTGGTTCCGGACCCGGACCAAAGAGCAGGCCACCTGGCGGGAGCTCGCGTACGCCCTGCTGCTCGCCACCGTCCTGTGGCCGCTCGACCTCCTCGCGCTCGCCGTCGGCGTCGGCCTGCCCGCCGCCCTCCTCGGCGCGCCCTTCCAGCTGGCGCTGGACGGCCGGGAGGCCAAGGTGGTCAAGGCGTACCTGGTCACCTCCTATCCGGAGGCCCTCGTGGCCGCCCTGCTCGGTGCCGTCCTCCTCCTCGCCCTCGCCTATCCGCTCGCCGCCGTCGCCGGTGCCCGCGCCGCCCTCGCGAGGGCCCTGCTCACGCCCCGGGAGAGCGGGGGGTCGGACGGCATCGGGGAGGTCATCGCCTCCCGCGCCCGGCTCGTCGACGCCTTCGAGGCCGAGCGGCGCCGCATCGAGCGCGATCTCCACGACGGGGCCCAGCAGCGCCTGGTCGCCCTGACCATGACCCTGGGCCTGGCCCGGCTCGACGCCCCGCCCGGCGGCCCGCTCGCCGAGCAGCTGGCGAAGGCCCACGCGGAGGCCGGGCAGGTCCTCGGCGAGCTGCGGGAGCTGATCCACGGCATCCACCCCCAGGTCCTCGCCGACTACGGCCTCGGCCCGGCGCTCGCCGACGCCGCCGACCGCTCCGCCGTGCCCGTGGACACCGACGCCGAAGGGCTGCCCCGGCTGCCCCGCGCCGTCGAGAGCGCCGCGTACTTCGCCGGCCGCGAGGCCCTCGCCAACATCGGCAAGCACAGCGGCGCCCGCCGGGCCCGGATCACCGCCCGGCACCGGGACGGCGTCCTGCGGCTCGACGTCGAGGACGACGGGCGCGGGGGCGCCGACCCGGCCGGAGGTTCCGGACTCACCGGACTCGCCGACCGGATCGCCGTCCTCGATGGCACACTGACGATCATGAGCCCGCCGGGCGGGCCGACCCTCCTGCGAGTGGAGATCCCGTGTCCCGCACCGACCGCAAGCTCCGCGTCGTCCTCGCCGAGGACGGCGTCCTCCTCCGCGAGGGACTGATCGGACTCCTGGCCCGCTTCGGCCACGAGGTCGTCGCCGCCGTCGGTGACGCCGACGCCCTGCGCGAGGCGGTCGCCGCCCACGGGCCCGACATCGTCGTGACCGACGTCCGGATGCCGCCCGGCTTCCAGGACGAGGGGCTGCGCGCGGCGGTCGCGCTCCGCGCCGAGCGGCCCGGCCTGCCGGTCCTCGTCCTCAGCCAGTACGTGCAGCGCAGCTACGCCGCCGACCTCCTCGACGCGGGCGACGGCACCGGCGTGGGGTACCTGCTCAAGGACCGCGTCGGGCAGGTGGAGGAGTTCGCGGACGCCCTGGCCCGGGTCGCGGACGGCGGCACGGTCGTCGACCCGGAGGTCGTACGGCAGCTGCTCCGCCGGCACCGGGACCCCCTGGAGGCGCTGACCCCGCGCGAGCGGGAGGTGCTCGGCCTGGTCGCGGAGGGCCGTTCCAACGGGGCGATCGCCCGCCGCCTCGTCGTGACCGAGGCCGCCGTCGGCAAGCACATCGGCAACATCCTGGCCAAGCTGGACCTGCCCCCGGCGGAGGACACCCACCGCCGGGTCCTCGCCGTCCTCACCTACCTCCGGGCCTGACCCCGCCCGTACGGCAAGCAGGAAGGCCCCCTCACCGAAGTGAGGGGGCCTTCCCTGTCTGTGCGCCGCCAGGGACTCGAACCCCGGACCCGCTGATTAAGAGTCAGCTGCTCTAACCAACTGAGCTAGCGGCGCCTGCTGACAGAGAAAATACTACCTGGTCCCGAGGGGTGCTTCTGACCACCCCGCGGGACCAGGCCGGTCCGCGCCCTCAGATCGCCAGGGAAAGCACCACCGGAGCGGCCCTGCGGTTCAGCGTGTCGGCCGCCGCGCGCAGCCGGTGGGCGTGCTCGATCGGCAGGGAGAGCGCCAGGCAGCCCACGGCCGAGCCCGCCGTCAGCGGGACGGCCGCGCAGACCGTGCCCACCGCGTACTCCTGGAGGTCGAGCACGGGCACGGTCGCCGGCTGGCTGTCGAGCTTGGAGAAGAGGAGCCGCTCGTTGGTGATCGTCCGGGAGGTCAGCCGGGCGATCTTGTGCCGCGAGAGGTGGTCCCGGCGGCCGTTCGTGTCGAGCTGGGTGAGCAGGCACTTGCCGACCGCGCTGGCGTGCGCCGCCGAGCGGAAGTCCACCCACTCGTTGACCCGGGGCGTGCGCGGGCCGTCGGCGAACTGGGTGATCTTCACCTCGCCGTCGATGTACCGGCTGATGTAGACCGCCGCGCCGACGGAGTCGCGCAGCTCGGTCAGGGTCTCCTGGAGCTTGGCCCGCAGGGCCTCGCTGCGTGTCTGGCCGGAGCCGAGGAGAACGAGGGAGTCCCCGATCACGTACGCGCCGTCGGCGACCTGCTCGACGTACCCCTCGCGGCGGAGCATGAGGAGCAGCGGGGACAGGTGGGCGACGGGCAGGCCGGACTCGCGCGCGATCTGGACGTCCGTCACTCCGCCACCGTGCCGCGAGACCGTCTCGAGGACGCGCAGGGCGTATTGCACCGAGTGGAACGGCGCGGTGGGCTCGGGCTTCAGCGCCACGGTTTCCCCCTACCAGGTTGTGACCGCTAGCTTTCGTCCCACGATAGCCGCCAAGGACCCTTTGCGGGGCGGCTGTTGGCGAGAATGATGCGGCGGACCCGGCCCCTGGACTGGGCTTCGCCACCCTGGCATATGCCCATGTCATGGGTGGTGCGCGGAGCCTCAGGTCAGGGGCGTGCGCCGGGGCGCGGGGCGTCGGTGTTCGGCCACCGGCCGGGGGAGAAATTCCCGCCGCGCGAGCGGGCGGAATAAACGGAGACACCCTCCTGTTGTGCTCCTGATGTATCTGTACGCGTGCCGAGAAGGGTCCCGACGGTGACCGACGCTATTCGAGGAGAGGCGCGGGGCACCGCGCCCGTACCGCTGTCCGTGCTGGACCTGGTGACGGTCGGCAGCGGGCGGACCGCGACCGAGGCGCTCGCCACCAGCGTCGAGCTGAGCCGGCTGGCCGAGCGGCGCGGCTTCCACCGGCACTGGGTGGCCGAGCACCACTCCATGCCCGGGGTCGCCTCCTCCTCCCCGGCCGTGATCCTCGCCCACCTCGCGGCCCACACCCGCCGCATCCGGCTCGGCTCGGGCGGCGTCATGCTGCCCAACCACGCCCCGCTGGTCGTCGCCGAGCAGTTCGGCACCCTGGAGGCCTTCGCCCCGGGCCGGATCGACCTCGGCCTCGGCCGCGCCCCCGGCACCGACGGGGCCACGGCCGCCGCCCTGCGCCGCACCGACACGCTGAACGAGGGCGCGGACGACTTCCCCGAGCAGCTCGCCGAGCTGACCCGGTTCCTGGACGACGACTTCCCGGACGGGCACCCGTACGCCCGGATCCACGCCGTGCCGGGTCCCGTGCAGGGCCCGAAGGGGCGCCCGCCGATCTGGCTGCTCGGCTCCTCCGGCTTCAGTGCCCGCCTCGCGGGGCTGCTCGGGCTGCCCTTCGCCTTCGCCCACCACTTCTCGGCCAGGAACACCGTCCCGGCGCTCGACCTCTACCGGGACTCCTTCCGGCCCTCGGGGGTCCTCGACGCCCCGTACGCGATGATCGGCGTCTCGGCCTTCGCCGCCGAGGAGGCGGCCGAGGCCCGCCGCCAGGTCCTCGCGGGCGCGCTCGCGATGCTGCGGCTGCGCACCGGCCGGCCCGGCCTGGTGCCGACGCCGGAGGAGGCGGCGGCGTACGGGTTCAGCCCCGCCGAGCGGGAGTTCGTGGACGGCTGGCTCGCGAACATCGTGTACGGCACCCCGGACGAGGTCCGCACGGGCCTGGACGACCTGCGGAAGCGGACGGGCGCGGACGAGCTGATGATCACGGCCAACGGGCACGGCGGCGCGGAGCGGGTGCGGAGCTACGAGCTGATCGCCGACGCGTACGAGCTGCCGGAGCTTCCCGAGGCGTGAATCCGGGGGATCCGGGGGCCGGTTGGTTCACTCCCGAACGAACCACCGTCCTGCCCTAAAGAAACCTTAAACCGCTCGTCACCGATGGTGGCGGGCGGTTCCGTTTTGTGCTGCACGGCCCTGACAAGGGCTTTCTTCGGCAAATTGGTCTAGTCCTCAATCTGGTTCAGACCATTGACGCGCTGTTCATGCGGCGGATATCACTGCTCCAACTTCCGTACCGCCACCCCCACTCGGAGGCAGCACGTGCACCCCCGTAAGCCCTTGATCGCCGCGCTTCTCAGCTCGGCCCTCGCCGCCGGCGCCCTCGCCGCCACGGCCGGCCTCGGTTCCGCCCAGGCGGCCGAGACCGCCACCGCCCCCTCCACGGGCGGCGTGAAGATCGCGTACTACGACCAGTGGAGCGTCTACGGGAACGCCTTCTACCCCAAGCACCTCGACGAGCGGGGGATCGCGGCCAACCTGGACGTCATCAACTACTCGTTCGGCAACATCCACCCCACCGACCTCACCTGTTTCGAGGCGAACAAGGCGGCGGGCGACGACAACAACCCCAGCGCGGGTGACGGCGCCGGCGACTCGTACGCCGACTACCAGAAGTCCTTCTCGGCGGCGGACAGCGTCGACGGCGTCGCCGACAAGTGGGACCAGCCGATCGTGGGCGTCTTCAACCAGTTCAAGGAACTGAAGGCGAAGTACCCCAAGCTGAAGATCAACATCTCGATCGGCGGCTGGAGCTACTCCAAGTACTTCTCGGACGCCGCCAAGACCGACGCCAGCCGCAAGAAGTTCGTCGCCTCCTGCGTCAAGCAGTACATCCAGGGCGACCTGCCCGTCGAGGGCGGCTTCGGCGGCGCCGGCTCCGCCGCCGGCATCTTCGACGGCATCGACATCGACTGGGAGTACCCCGGCTCGGCCGACGGCCACCTCGGCAACCACTACGCCCCCGAGGACAAGCAGAACTTCACGCTCCTCCTCGCCGAGTTCCGCAAGCAGCTCGACGAGTACGGCGCGGCCCACGGCGGCAAGAAGTACCTCCTGACCGCCGCGCTCCCGGCCGGCCAGGACAAGATCAAGAACATCGAGACGGACAAGATCGGCGCGTACCTCGACTACGCGAACATCATGACGTACGACATGCACGGCGCCTGGGACGGCGACGGGCCGACGTACCACCAGTCCCCGCTCCACTCCGGTACGAACGACCCGACCGACGTCATCAAGCCGGGCACCGAGAAGTACTCGATCGAGAACGCCATCGACTCCTGGATCGACGGCAAGCCCGCCTACGGCATCACCGGCGGCTTCCCGGCGAACAAGCTGACCCTCGGCTACGAGTTCTACTACCGCGGCTGGAAGGGCGTCCCCGCCGGCACCACCAACGGCCTCGCGCAGACGGCGACCGGCGGTTCCAACGTCCGCCCGCTGAGCCAGGCGGCCGGCATCGCGTACTACAAGGAGCTCGGCGGCATCGTCGACAACGCGGCCACCACCTTCTGGGACGACCAGGCCAAGTCCGCGTACTTCTACAAGGACGGCGAGTTCTTCACCGGTCTCGACAAGCGCACCATCCAGGCCCGCGCCGACTACGCCCACCAGCGCGGTCTCGCCGGCGCGATGATGTACTCGCTGCTCGGCCTCGACGCCAACGCGACGCTCTTCAAGGACATCGTGACGGCGGTCGGCTCCTCCCCGACGTCCCCGACGACGCCTCCCACGACCCCGCCGACCACGCCCCCGACCACCCCGCCCACGACCCCGCCGACCACCCCGCCCACCACGCCTCCGACGACGCCGCCCACCGGCTGCACCGCCCCGGCGTACGTGGCCGGCACCGTCTACACCGGCGGCCAGACCGTCTCCTACAACGGCCACAACTGGAAGGCCAAGTGGTGGACGCAGAACGAGACGCCCGGCAGCACCGGCGAGTGGGGCGTCTGGCAGGACCTCGGCGCCTGCTGACCCCCGGCTGAGACCCGCATGAACCACTGCCCCCGCCCGGAATGTCCCTCCGGCCGGGGGCAGTTCCATGCCCGTACGCGCTACACGGGCAGCGGCTCCGTGCCGATCAGCTCGGCGATCCGGTCCGGGGCCACCGCCCGCGAGTACAGCCAGCCCTGCCCGGTGTCGCAGCCGATCCGGCGCAGCCGGCTGGCCTGCCCGGCGGTCTCGACGCACTCGGCGGTCACGGTGAGGCCCAGCCGGTGCGCGAGGTGGACGAGCGCCTCGACGATCAGCTCGTCCGCCGGGTTGGCGTGCTCCTCGTCCTGGAAGCCGCGGACGAAGGAGCCGTCCAGCTTGAGCACGGAGACCGGAAGACGGCTCAGATAGGCGAGGTTCGAGTAGCCGGTGCCGAAGTCGTCGATGGCGATCCGCACCCCCATGTCGCTCAGCGCCTGGAGCGCCTGGAGCGGCCGGCCGTTCGAGCCCATCACGGCGGACTCGGTCAGCTCCAGCTGGAGCAGGTGCGGCGCGAGACCGGTCTCCGCGAGGATGCCGGCCACGTCCGCGACCAGGTCGGAGTCCCAGACCTGACGGACCGCCACGTTGACGCTGACGAAGATCGGGCGCTCGCGCGGATGGTCCTTCTGCCACTGCCGGGCCTGGCGGCAGGCGGTGTCGAGCACCCACCGGCCCAGCTCCACGATGGAGCCGTCCTCCTCGGCGATGCCGATGAACCGATTCGGCGAGAGCGAGCCGAACTGCGGGTGGTTCCAGCGCACCAGCGCCTCCACCCCGCGCACCGCCCCGTCGGCCAGGTCCACGAGCGGCTGGTACTCCAGGGCGAACTCCCCGCGCTCCACGGCCGGCCGCAGGGTGGAGGAGAGCGCCTGCCGGGTCATCCGGTGGGCGTTGCGCTCGGGGTCGAAGAGCGTCCAGCGGGCCTTGCCGTCCGCCTTCGCCCAGTACAGCGTGGTGTCCGCGGCCTGCATGAGGGCGGTCGCCGTCGTCCCGCGCCCGAGGCGCTCGACCACGCCGATCGAGGCGGAGACGGAGAGCCGCTGGCCGCCCAGGTCGAAGGGGCGGTGGAGCGCGTCGAGCACCGCGCGCGCCAGGTCCGCCAGTTGTTCCGTACCGGTGGAGTCCTCGACGAGGATCGCGAACTCGTCGCCGCCGAGCCGCGCCACGAGGTGGCCGCCGTTGCGGGTGTAGCCGTCGCTGTCCGCGCACTCCGTGAGCCGGGTGGCGACGGCGGCCAGGAGCCGGTCGCCGACCCGGTGGCCGAGGGTGTCGTTGACCGCCTTGAAGCCGTCGAGGTCCAGGTAGCAGAGGCCGATCCGCCCTGTTCTGCCATAGCCGTACGACTCGTATGACTCGTGCGATTCGTGTGACCGGCCGCCCGGTCCGGCGCTCGCGGCGGAGTCCTGGGCCGCGGACTCCAGGGCCGCCTGGAGCCGCTCGAAGAACAGCGCGCGGTTGGGCAGCCGGGTCACCGGGTCGTGCATCTGGAGGTGGCGCAGCCGCGCGTGGAGCTCGCGCCGGTCGCTGATGTCCGTGATCGAGAGCAGGACGCGCCGGCTGTCGGGCACGGGGGCGACGGTGACCTCGGCCCACAGCGAGCGGCCGTCGGCGTGCTTGAGGCGCCGGGTGCAGCGGAAGCGGGAGCGGCGGCCGCCGAGCACCTCGCGGTAGGCATGCCAGGTGCGTCCGTCGGAGGCGAGGTCGACGAGGTCGGCGGCGGCCTGCTCGCGCAGCGCCTCGGGTTCGGTGCCGAGGAGGGTGCCGAAGGAGTCGTTGGCGGCGACGACGACGCCGTCCTCGTCGACGACGGCCATGGCGAGCTGGGCGACGCGGAAGGCGGCCCGGTAGTCGCGGAGTTCGGCCGCCCGGCGCGCGAGGTGACGCTCCGTGAGCGCGGGTTCGGCCGCGCGTGTCTCCACCGGCTCTGGGTGCGCCGGTCCTTCGGGGGTTCCGCTCACCGCTCGCTCCCGTGTGCAGTCGGGCCGGTCACATGTGGTCGGGACGGTCGGCCAAGGAAGAGTGAGCCGATCATAGAGCCAGCCGGGGGAGCGTTCCAGCTCCGAGGGGTCTCCGCGCGGGCTCCGGTGCTGTGAGGCCGCCCACCGCGACGGCGCGCCCGATCGTTTCTGCGCAGGTCTGACACGGGTCGTCGAGGACGTGACCGAATGTGACTTTCCGTGAGCTGAAGCGCGCCCGTGTCGCGTCGACCCCGTGGGGCGCCCTCACCCGACCGGGGCAGCGGAAACATGCGAAACGCCGCGAACCATCACAAGGTGGGTGGGGTGTCCCGCATTCCCGATACGGAGGTCCACGTGAGGGCTCAGCAGCCACCCGGGGGAGTGGAACGCCCGCGGCTGCGTGCCGGCGCGGCGGCCTTCACCTCGCTCGCCGCCCTGGCCGCCACCGGGCTCGTCGCCGGCCCCGCCGTCGGCGTGGCCCCGGGGAGTTCCTGCGCCCTGCCCCGCACCGCCGCCCACCACTCGCTCGGCCTCGACACCTGGAACGGGTCCTACACGCGCCCGAACCGCCCCCTCGACGCGGTCATGGTCTTCCTGTCCTTCCCGGACTCCGCGCCGCTCACCACACCGGCCGAACTCGCCGCCGACCACTTCCCCGCCACCAGCGAGTTCTTCGACCGCGCCTCCTACGGGCGCTTCACCCTGCGCCCGCACGTCCGCTCCGTCTGGACCCCGATGCCGCACGAGTCGGGCGCGTACGACATACGGCGGGACTGGGACGCGGGGAAGCGGGCCGCCTACCTTCGCGACGCGATCGCCGCCGCCGACAAGGACGTCGACTTCTCGCGGTACGACATCGTCTACCTGGTCGCCGACCCGGACGCGCCCGGCGTGGACTCCGACGCGACCAAGGTCGTCAACCTCGAACACCCGCTGGAGGCCGACGGCACCGAGATCAGGCGCGTCGTCACCGTCTTCGAGCGGCACCCGCCCGACCGCAACGTCCTCGCCCACGAGACCGGCCACGTCTTCGACCTGCCCGACCTCTACCGCCGCCCGGCGGACGGCAAGGGCGACTGGGACACCCATGTGGGGGACTGGGACGTCATGGGCAGCCAGTTCGGGCTCGCCCCGGACCTCTTCGCCTGGCACAAGTGGAAGCTCGGCTGGCTCTCCAGCGCCCAGGTGACCTGCGTCCAGGGCTCCGGCTCCCGCCTGGTCGCCCTGGAGCCGGTCGACGCCCCGCCCGGGCCCGGCGGCACCCTCGGCACCCGGCTCGCCGTCGTCCGCACCGGCCCCGACAGCGTCCTGGCGATCGAGGCCCGCAGCAGCGCCGGGAACGACGCCGACACCTGCGCCGAGGGCGTGCTCGTCTACCGGGTCCGCAACGACGCGGCCTCCGGCGAGGGCCCGGTCGAGGTCGTGGACGCGCACCCGGACACCGCGGCGTGCGCGGAGCGCTCCGTCTACCCGCCGCTCGCGGACGCCCCCCTGGAGGAGGGCGAGACCCTGACCGTGCCCGGGACGGGCGTACGGGTGGAGGTCGTGGAGCGCACCCGGTCGGGCGCCTGGACCGTGAAGATCACCCCGCCCGGCAGGCACTGACCGGGAAAACGGAGAAGCCCCTCGCTTCCGCGAGGGGCTTCTCCTGTCTGTGCGCCGCCAGGGACTCGAACCCCGGACCCGCTGATTAAGAGTCAGCTGCTCTAACCAACTGAGCTAGCGGCGCCTGCTGACGTCGTAGACATTAGCATCCGGATCGGCGGGAGGAAAAATCGATACCCGCACGTCGGCGGCGGAAGCCGTCCTGGCCGCCCGCACACAGGCCCAGAGCATGACCTCGGGGCCGGGCAGCCAGGGGTGCGGGGTGTCCGGGGCGACCAGCCAGCGGGGCCCGGCGGAGTCCGAGGGCACGAGCGCCGGCACGGTCACCGCGTCCCCGAGCCCGTGACAGAGCGGCCGGGGGACGGCCTCGCCCCACTCCTCCCAGTCGAGCAGGGCGGGCAGCCGCTGGGCCGTCCCCGGCGCGGCGAACAGCATCATCCGGCCCCGGTGCGTCGCGACGGGCCCCGAACCCGGGCCCTCCTCCCACAGCCGGTCCAGCATCCGGCGCCCGAAGACCGGGTCCACGTTCACGACGTCGAAGACGGTCCCGCAGGGCAGCGCCGCCGGAGCGGCCGGCCGGGACTCCCAGCGGGTCAGCGCGGCGCCCGCGCGGCCCCCGGCGGCCGAGACGAGCCAGGCGGCCCCGTCGGCGGTCACCCGGGCCGTCTGGTGCCGCCCCTCGTCGCCCTCCCGGAGGAACCGGAAGATGTCGTGCCGGGTCTCGTCGCGCAGCCAGGTCGTCATGGATCCAGGTCTACCGGGTGTGACGAGCCGATCGCCGAGGGTTCCCGGAATCCCGGACAGGAGGGGTGCGCGAGGAGTATCGTGCCCCCTCGGCATATGCCAGGGGGGCTTTTTCGGTCAGGTGTACGCCTCCGAGCCGGGCGCCGGCACGGCTCCGAGCCGGGCTCGTACGGCCTTCGCGCCGGACACCGACATTGCTCCGAGCCGGGCTCGTACGGCCTTCGCGCCGGACACCGACATTGCTCCGAGCCGGGCTCGTACGGCCTTCGCGCCGGACACCGGTACGCCTCCCAGCCGGGCCCGTACGGCCTCCGGGCCACGCGCCGGCGCGGCGGGCGGGCTCAGTCCTCCTGCGGGCGCCCGTTCGTCCGGATCAGGTCACGGCCGAACTCGATCATCTTCCGGGCGTAGTCCTCGGTCCACTCCGCCCGCTCGGCGACGTCCGCCGGGGTCAGCCGGTCGAACCGCTTCGGGTCGGCCAGCTGCGCGGCCGCGATCGCCTGGAACTCGGTCGCCCGGTCCGTCGCCGCCCGGAACGCGAGCGTCAGCTCCGTCGCCCGGGACAGCAGCTCGCGCGGATCCTCTATCGACTCCAGGTCGAAGAAGTGCTCCGGATCGGCGGTCGCCTCGGCAGGCTCGAAGATCAGCGGTGCCGGCCGCAGCCGCCGCTGTGCGCTCCGCTCCGCGGGTTCCGCCATCGTCGTTCTCCTCCTCGCACAGGCACGGCCCGGAATCCCGGGCCGTCTTCCATTGTCCCGCGCCACGCAAGAGCGCGAACCCCTCTCCGTACGCCCCCGGCGCCCGCCTCAGGGCGTCCAGGGCACCCGGTGTTCCTCCAGGTGGGAGAGGACCGCGTGGTTCGCCTCCCAGCCGTCCGGGAACGACACCGCCACCCCCAGCTGCACCGGATCCGTCGACGGGTGCTCGTCGAGGAGCTCCGCCACGCCCGCGCGGCACACCACGACGCAGGCATGCCGGTGCCGGGAGGCCAGGACGCACAGGCGGCCCGTCTCCAGGTGGAAGGCGGTGGCGTCCGGGCGGCCCGAGAGGGGGTGCAGGACGACCGTCACGTCGTACTCGCGGCCCTGGAGCCGGTTGGCGGTGTCCACCGTCACGCCCGTCACCCCGAGGTCCGCGAGCGCCGCCCGTACCGCCGCCGCCTGGTCGCGGTGGGCGGTGCCGACGGCGATCCGGTCCGGGGTGAGCGGGACCGGGGTCTCGGAGCGCTCCGAGACCGCCGCGCCGCCCCGGTCCAGGAGCCGGCGCACGACCAGGGCGATCGCCCCGACCGCCTCGGGGTCGGTGCGCGGGGTGTGCCGGGCCGGGAGTTCGAGCAGGCCCCAGCCGGACTCGGCCGCCTCGTCGAGGACCCGGTCCGGGGCCGAACCGTCCGAGGCGGTGCCGAAGGACAGCTTCCGGTCGCCGTGCCCGGTGCCGCTGCGGAACGGCGTGTACGGGTAGAACGCGTCCGACACCAGCGGCGCCGCCGAGGCGGGCAGCCGCCAGGAGACCGGCAGCCGGTGCTGCGGCAGCTCCGGGTTGTGCGCCAGGAGGGTGGAGACGGCGGACGCCGACGGGTCGTACGACAGGCCCGCCCACTGCTCCGCGCCCACCACCGAGAACGGGTCCAGCTGCCCCGGATCGCCCACGAACAGCGCCCGCTCGAACAGCCCCGCCACCGCGAGCAGCGCGTCCGAGCGCATCTGGTACGCCTCGTCGACGATCGCGTGCGCCCACGGCTCCACGTTCTTCACGTGCCCCCACTTGGCCGCCGTCGACAGCACGACCGGCAGCCCGGCCAGCTCGGCCGCCTTCGCCGACTTCCGCACGTTCGCCAGGTCGTCGAGCGCCTTGTCGTACGGGTCGGAGTCGCTGGAGTGCAGCCGGCCCACCTCAAGCTCCGGCTCCTTCTCGGCGAGCCGCAGCACCAGGTCGTCCACCTGCGCGTTCGTCTGGGCCACCACCATCAGGGGCCGCCCGGCGCCGGCCAGTTCGAGCGCGGCACGGACCACCAGCGTCGACTTCCCGGCGCCCGGCGGGGAGTTCACGACGACACCGCGCGCGGTGCCGCGCAGGGTGTCCGCGAGGATGGCGTCGGTCGCGCGGGCGGCCTCCGCCGACGGATCGAAGGTCTCGGGGCTCACAGCACGTCCTCGGGGGTCACGGCGTCCGGCAGTTCCACCACGTCCGTACGCGGCGGGCCGCCGTGCGTCCACGGCGTCTCCTCCGGGTCCGGCAGCTTCGGGCCGACCCGCTGGTCGTGCTCGAAGAGCGTCCAGGTGATCCGCTCGCCCTTCTCCGGCACCGAGCCCTCCGCGGGCTCCTTGGAGCGTCCCATCCGGTCCAGGATCCGCAGGAGCAGCGAGCCGTCCTCCTCGTACCGCACGAACTCCGCCGTCTGCGGCTTGCCTTCGAGCGAGCGGTACACCTTCACCTTCTCGCCCAGATGCGGCCGGTCGTCCGTGCGGACCGTGACGAGCGGGCGCGGCGCGGGCCGCTTCGACTCCGTCCACGCCATCGTCACCTCGACCACCTCGGCCGCGAACGCCTCGCCCGCGAGCCGCCGCCCCGCCATCACCAGCGGGTCGTCCAGGGCCTCGTGCGCCTCCAGCTGCCCCTGCGCCTGCTCGCGGGCCGCGAGCTTCTGCGCCGCCGTCACCGCGTCGTCCCGGCGCGGCTGCGGCGGCTCACCGGCCGCGACCCGGTCCCGGTGACCGGTGAAGGACCAGCGGTCGCGGGTCCAGCGGTCCTCGACCCTGGCGCCCTCCGGCAGCTCCCGCAGCAGGTCGATCGCCCGCCAGGTCGCCTCCCAGGTCGGCTTCAGCTGCGAGACGACCAGCCGGCGCAGCTCCCGCTCGGCCGCGTGCAGCGCGCCGAGGCCCGCGTCGGCGGCCTCGCCGTCCTCGGCCGCGCCGAGCGCCTGCCGGGCCTTGTCGTACCGCTCGATCGCGGGCGCCAGGAGCTTGTTGTCGAAGGCCGGGTCGGTCGCGGGACCGGCCGGCGGGCACAGCAACTGGCCCTGGGCGTCCCGGCCCACCTCGGCCCGCAGGGCGCCCTCCGCGCCCGGCTCCCCGTCGTGCGGGTCGATCCAGGCGAGCAGCGCGCCCAGGTGCTGGTCCTCCAGGGAGGACTGGCCGGTCGCCCAGTGCCGGTTGAGGAGGTCCGTCGCCGCGAGGAGCAGCGAGGAGCCGGGCACCCGGGCCCGCTCGCCGAAGTGCGTCAGCCAGCGCCCGAGCAGCGGCACGCGCGGCGGCGCGGGGAACGGCGTCTCCGGGTCCTGCTCGGCCGTCCGCCGGAACCGCGTGGACCGCCCGAGCAGCCGGACGTACTCGATGGCCGCCCGGCTCGGCACGATCAGCTGCGGCGCGTCGGCGCACAGCTCGACCTCGACCTTCACCTTCTTGCCGGTCTCGGGATCGGTCTCGCTCCTCTCCGCCGCCTCGACGACGTCCGTGAACGAGTCGACGTACGGCAGGATCTCCTCGGCCAGATCGGCGAGGAACGCGAACCGCAGGTCACGGTCCCGGGGCTGCGACACCACGAGCAGCCGCGGCTCCTCCGGGTCGGTCCCGACGAGCGCGCCCAGCGGGGCGCCCGCCTCACCGGCGGTCGTCAGCGGTACGAGGACCAGCGGCCGCGCGGAAAGCCGCCGGTGCCGGACGGTCGCGAGCGGCTGCGCCCGGCCCGACTCGACGGCCTCCATCCGGGCGAGCGTGGAGATCAGCGACATGCCGCCACCCCGGCCAGCGCCTCGTCCCGCAGCGCCCGCGCCCGCCGCAGCGCCGCGACCGCCGGGTCCTCCGGGTCGCCCTCCTCGCCGCGCGCCGCCGCCAGGACCGCGCCGACCGTCGTCAGGCCGCCCAGCTCGCCCCGTACGGAACGGCCCAGGGTCTCCACCGCGCCCGCCTCCCGGGCGCGCGAGCGGCAGTGGAAGGCCAGCTCGCAGGCGGCCAGGCACTCGGGCGCGTACTGGTGGGGCACGCACTCCACGGCCGCCGTCAGCTCCTCCGCCGTCCGCTGCACCACGTCGAAGCTGGTGCCCTCCGGCAGCGCCCCGGCGATCTCGTCGATCCGGGTGAGGCGGGCCAGCTGACGCCGGGTCACCGACCGCTGCTTGCGCACGTCGACCACCGAGGCCGCCGGCACGTTCGAGAAGTCCTTCGGGCAGACGAGGAGCACCGACTGCGCGACCCGCGCGCCCTCCGTGCGCGCCGCCACCCGCTCGAGTGCCAGCACGTACACGGCGGCCTGGCGGGCCGCGGCGCCCACCTTCGCCGCGTCGGCCGAACCGTCGATCATCGGGAACGACTTGATCTCCACGACCGTCCACCCGCCGTCGGGGTGCACGACCACCGCGTCCGGCTCCAGGTAGACGGGGGAGCCCGCGACCTCCAGGGCGAGCAGCGGATGGTCGAGCAGCGCCCACGCCCCGGCCTCCGTCGCCTCCCGCAGCGCGAGCGCGGTGCGCGCCACCCGGCCCTCGGGCCCGGCCGCCGCCAGGTCCGGCAGGGACACCTCGCCCGGCTCCTCCACGCCGATCAGGCGCAGCAGTTCGCGGCCGCCGTCCGCCTTGACCTTCGCCTCGAAGGAGTTGCCCCGGACTATCGCGAACTGCGACTGCCCGAACGGCGCCGGCGAGCCGAGCTTCGCGGCCAGCGCCGACTTGTCGACCCCGGCGCCGTCGAGGACGGCCCGCCGCCGGCAGCCCGGGTTGGCGGCCAGCGCGGCGAGGGCGCGGGCGTCCAGCGGACGCGGTACGACGCCCGGTCCGCGCAGCTCAGCGAGCCGATGCCTGCTTGTCGTCGACGGTGGTGCGGACAGACCGCTGTCCGGGGATGCGCTCACCCGCCGAAGTCTCGCATCCGCCACTGACAACCGGGGGCGCTTCCGCCGTTCCGCGCAGCCGGTCGACGAGCCGCAGCGCGTACGGGGCGAGCAGCAGACCGGCGCCCATCACGGCCGCCCCGGCGACCGCGTCCAGCAGATAGTGATTGGCGGTGCCCATCACGACCAGCGCGGTGACCAGCGGATACGCCAGCCCGAGGGCCTTCGTGAGCGGCGTACGCCCGTACCGCCACAGCATCACTCCGCACCACAGCGCCCAGCCGACGTGCAGGCTGGGCATCGCCGCGTACTGGTTCGTCATCCCGCCGAGACCGCGCGGCGCGCTGGCCTCGCCGCCCCACCAGCCGTACGCGCTGAAGTGCGCCATCGTGTCCGAGAAGCCGTGCGCCGCGTCGAGCAGCCGGGGCGGGCAGGTCGGCAGCAGCGTGAAGCCGACGAGCCCGAGCAGGGTGGAGAGCATCAGCCAGGCGCGGGCGGCGCGGTAGTGCGCGGGGCGGCGGCGGAAGAGCCACACCAGGACCGCCGGGGTCACCAGGTAGTGCAGCGAGGCGTACGCGAAGTCCGCCGGGATCCCCAGCGCGGGCACGGACGTGAACAGCCGGTTCAGCGGATGCTCGGCGTCGATCCCGAGACCCTCCTCGAACCGCAGGACCGCGAGCCCGTGCCCCACGGCCGAGGCCTCGTCGCCCTTCACCAGGACCCGGCCGCCCGAGTAGGCCGCGTACACGACGGCGATCAGAGACAGCTCCGCCCACCAGCGTGGCCCGCGCATGGAATGAGTCCCCCCGTCGGTGGTCGCCCCCGGGGGAGGGACGCCGGACGGCCCCTCGGGGTTGCCCGGACTCCACCCCGGATTCACCCGTCGGCGATGATGGGAGGGTCACGTCCGCACCGTGAACCCCTGGAGCGTTCTTCCCATGGCACCGCGCATCCTGCTCGCCCGGCACGGCCAGACCGAGTGGTCACTTTCCGGCCGGCACACCGGCAGGACCGACATACCCCTGCTCGACGAGGGGCGGCGCGGCGCGAAGCTGCTCGGCGAGCGCCTGCACCGCGGCCCCTGGCAGGGCCTGCCCGACGTCGAGGTGCGCACCAGCCCGCTCGTCCGGGCGGCCGAGACCTGCGAGCTCGCGGGCTTCGGGGACAGGGCCGAGCCGTGGGACGCGCTGATGGAGTGGGACTACGGGGCGTACGAGGGGCTCACCCCGCCCGAGATCAAGAAGATCCAGCCGGGCTGGTTCATCTGGCGCGACGGCGTCCCCGAGGGCGAGACCCTCGCGCAGCTTTCGGACCGCGCCGACGCGATCGTGGAGTGGGCCCGCTCCGCCGACCGCGACGTCCTGGTCTTCGCCCACGGGCACATCCTGCGTTCGATCGGCGCGCGCTGGCTCGGTGAGGACGTCTCCTTCGCCTCCCGCATCCGCCTCGACCCGACGAGCCTCTCGGTCCTCGGCTGGGCGTACGACGCCCCGGCGCTCGAACGCTGGAACGACACCGGGCACCTGGAGCAGTAGGCCCCGTCAGGCCCTGCCCGCCAGGGCCCGACCGGTCTCCGTGAGCAGGCCGCGGACGCGGGCCGAGGCGATGCCGTCGAGGGAGTCCGTGACGCGCCGCGCCTCCGCCGCCGCCTCGTCCGGGCGGCCGGCGTGCGCCAGGGCCTTGGCGAGGTGGGCCCGGTAGAGCGCGAGGTTCCGGGCGAAGTGCGGGTTCTGCAGGACGGCGGCCCGGTGGGAGTGGCGGGCCGCGCGGCCCCACTCGCCGAGCGCCGACCAGCACCCGGCCTCCAGGGCCTCCCGCTCCGGCTCGCCGAAGAAGGACATCCACTCGGGGTCGTTCTCGGACGGGCCCCGGTCGAAGTGGCCGTGCGCGCGGCCGAGGGCCTGCTCGCAGGCGGAGCGGTCGCCGAGCCCCGCCCAGGCGCCCGCCTCCCGCAGCGAGAGCAGCGAGAGCAGCCGGGCCGAGCCCAGCGGCTGCGCGGCCCGCAGCCCGGCCTGCGCGGCCCGCACCGCCTCGCGGTACCGGCCGGTGTCCCGGGCCAGGAACGAGGTGTTGCAGAAGGCATGCGCCTCCAGGGCCGCGTTCCCCGCCACGCGCGCGGTGGCCAGCGCCTCCGCGTAGTGCGAGCGGGCGTCCTCGTGGCGGCCCGAGTCGTGGGCCAGCCAGCCGACGGAGAGGGAGAGCTCGCCCGCGCCCGCATGCAGCCGGTCCTCGGTGGAGCGGCGGGACATGGTGCCGGTGTCGAGGAGCGCGTACGCGGTACGGAGCGGCTGGGCGGCCACCTTGTAGAGCCCGTCGGCGCCGTGCCGGTCGTCGAGCAGTCGGATCCGCCGCACGGCGTCCTCGACGGCCCGCACCTCGGCCTCGCCGATCCGGTGGGTGCCGCGGGGGGAGGGGATCGCGACGGCGGGGCCGCCGAGTCCCAGCGAGGCGGCCGCCAGGGTGGCGGTGCCGCTCGTCATGAATGCGCGACGCAGCACGTCGCTCTCCTCATCGTTCCGGGTGGTGATGGCGGCGGGAGGCGCTGCCCCGGCCGGGACGGCCTGCCGCCGGCCGCGCACCGTCTCCCGCGCGGAGAACCCCAGGTCGGAGAGGCTCAGACCGGGGAACATGTGCAGGAAGACCCGCTCGTACGCGTAGTTGGGGCAGCGGATCTCGCCCGCCTCCACGCGCCCGATGTAGCGGGCGTCGCACGCGACCTGTTCGCCGATCTCCCGTGCCGCCCGGCGGACCGCCGCGGCGAACTCCGCCGGCGAGTGCTGTCCGCGGAGCCGGCGGAAGGCGAGATTGGGAACTGCCCGTGACATCGCCATGGCCGAGCCCTCTCCTGGTGCTGCCGGGTGTCCGGCGGGCATGAACGTACCTGCTGTGACGGGATGCTCACGCTGAGTTTGGCCACAAATCGGATATCTCGCCTGCGATCTGCCATGAACTGCCATCCTTTGCGGCGGCATCCTGCCGTAGCCGTTGACGCGCGCGGGCGTTGAACCGTATGGGAGAGACGGAACGTGTCTCCTCTGGTAGCGAGGAGGGGTCCTCATGTCGGAGATCGGTTCGCAGTCGGCCATGCGGCACGCACCTGCCCCGGAGACCATGGGCCTCGTGCCCGCACCGGAGGCCCTGGGCCTCGCGCCCGCGCCCGCCCAGGACGTCGACGCCGGAGCCTGGGACCTGGTGACCGTCCCGGTCCGGCAGGGCCTGGAGGCCGTCGACATCCTGCGCCGCGCCGCCGCCCCCGCCGTCGGCCCCGTCGTCCACGACGGCACCTGCGACACCCTCGGCTTCCTGGTCCCGCCGGGCACCGCCGCCGCCTGGGACATGCCGGGCAGCGCCTGTACGCGGACCTCGGGGCGCGGCTTCCGCCTCCCCGAGCTGCCGGAGCTCCCCGAACCGGCGGGCGACGCGCCCCGCCCGGCCGGCTGGCTGCTGCCCCCGGGCGACACCGACCCCGTCACCGACCCCGTCGTCCTGCGCGAGGCGCTGGGCGAGGCGGCCCGGCTGATCGAGGCGGCCGACGGCTGCCACTGAGCCGCCCCCGGGCCGTGCCTCGATAATGGGCCCGTGGCCAGGAACAGACAGAAGGACCGGGCGGCGGCGGCCGCCCCCGTCGTCGAGACCGTCGACGGCGGGCTCGCCGAACTCATACCCGACCGGGAGCGCCCGCGCGCCTGGACGCTGCTCATCGACGGCGCCCCGCAGTCGCACGTCGACCTCGACGACCCGGCCCGCCTCACCTTCGAGTACCAGCGGCGCCTCGGCCACATCGCCGACCTCGCCGCCCCGCCGAACCGGCCGCTCCAGGCCGTGCACCTCGGCGGCGGCGCCTTCACCCTCGCCCGGTACGTCGCCGCGACCCGGCCCCGCTCCACCCAGCAGATCGTGGAGCTCGACGAGCGCCTGGTCCAGCTCGTCCGCCGCGAACTGCCCCTCGACGCCGGGGCCCGTGTCCGGGTCCGCTCCACCGACGCCCGCGCCGGCCTCGCCAAGGTCCAGGACGGCTGGGCCGACCTCGTCATCGCCGACGTGTTCAGCGGGGCCCGCACCCCGGCCCACCTGACCAGCACCGAGTTCCTCGCCGAGGTGCGGCGGGTGCTGCGGCCCGGCGGCTTCTACGCGGCGAACCTCGCCGACGGCCCGCCGCTGGCCCATCTGCGCGGCCAGATCGCCACCGCCGCCGCCGTCTTCCCCGAACTGGCGCTCACCGCCGACCCGACGGTCCTGCGCGGCCGCCGCTTCGGCAACGCGGTGCTGCTCGCCTCGGACCGCGAGCTGCCGGTGGCCGAGCTGACCCGCCGCGTCGCCACCGACCCGCACCCGGGGCGCGTGGAGCACGGCCGGGCCCTCGCCGACTTCGCCGGCGGGGCGGCGCCCGTCACCGACGCGAGCGCCAAGCCCTCACCCGTACCGCCGGCGTCCGTCTTCCGCTGAGACCTCAGGTCTGCCGGTCGTCGATCTCCACGCGGGGCGCGGTGTCGTGCCAGACGCAGAAGACCGACAGTTCGCGGCCGTCCCGGGTGAAGGTGACCCGGATCCAGGTCGGCTGCTTCCACACCTGCATCTGCCAGCCGGACGCGGGCGTCGCCGAGACCAGTTCGGCCGAGCTCTCGCCGAGGTCGAAGGTGACCCGGCCGCCGTCCACGGTGTAGGCCTTCACGCCCGAGCCGAAGTCCGAGCCGGAGTCCGAGCCCGGGCCCGGCGGGGGCGTGGTGGGGGCCTGCGTCGTGGGGTCCGGGCGGCGCGAAGGGGTCGCGGACGGGGTGGCCGGGGACGTACGGGCCTCGCTCGGCGTGGACTTCGGCGTGGCGGGCGCGGACGGCGGGGCGGTGGCGGGGCTCAGGGTGGAGGAGGTCTGCGGATCGTCGCCGGACGCGGCCGTTCCGATGGCGGGGCCGGCCGGGAGGGGCAGGGCGAGCGGCGGGTCGTACACCGTGCCGGACAGCACCGTGTGCACTCCCCACCAGGACAGGGTGACCGCCGCGCCGGTGGCGAGCGACCAGGCCAGGGCGTGAACGGGTCCTCTTCGCACCGGGACATAGTGCACCACCGCGCTTTGGTCCGTACCGGAGGGTGGAACCTCACCCGGATGGCGTACGGTGCCGCCCATGGCAAGTGTGCTCGTGGTCGAGGACGACCAGTTCGTGCGCTCCGCCCTCATCCGGCAGCTGACCGAGGCCTCCCACACCGTACGGAGCGTCGGCACGGCTCTGGAGGCGCTGCGCGAGGTCGCCCATTTCCGCTTCGACGTCGTGATCCTGGACCTCGGTCTGCCCGATCTCGACGGGTCCGAGGCGCTCAAGATGCTGCGCGGGATCACCGACGTCCCGGTGATCATCGCGACCGCCCGGGACGACGAGGCCGAGATCGTACGGCTCCTCCACGCGGGCGCCGACGACTACCTCGTGAAGCCCTTCTCGGTCGAGCACCTCACGGCCAGGATGGCGGCCGTCCTGCGCCGGTCCCGGGCCGCCGCCGGCGAGGCGCCGCCGTCCCGGGCCATCCGGGTCGGCGGGCTCACCGTCGACCCGCTGCGCCGTCAGGCGGAGCTCGACGGGGCGCCCCTCGACCTGACCCGGCGCGAGTTCGACCTGCTCGCCTTCCTCGCCGGGCGCCCCGGCGTCGTCGTCCCGCGCAAGGAACTGCTCGCCGAGGTCTGGCAGCAGTCGTACGGGGACGACCAGACCATCGACGTCCACCTGTCGTGGCTGCGGCGGAAACTGGGCGAGACGGCCGCCAGGCCCCGCTACCTCCACACCCTGCGCGGCGTCGGCGTGAAGCTGGAGCCGCCCCGGGAGCGGGAACCGGGGACGCGGCCGTGAGATGGGCGCTCGTCAAGGTGTCGCTGGCCGTCACCGCCATGGTCGTCGTCGCCTTCGCCGTCCCCCTCGGGCTCGTCGTCAAGGAGATGGCCCGCGACCGGGCCTTCTCCAACGCCGAACGGCGGGCCGCCGGGCTCGCCCCCGTCCTGGCGATCACCACCGACCGCGACGAGCTCGACAAGGCCGTCGCCACCACCGAGGACGGGGCCGCGGGACGGCTCGCGGTCCACGTGCCCGCCGCCGAACCCGGCGGGGCCGCCCTGGAGATCGGCACCCGGCGCGCCGCCCCCGAGGCGCTCGCCGCCACCCGGGGCCTGGGCCGCGCCTCCATCGCCGAGGTCCCCGGCGGCTTCGCGCTGCTCCAGCCCATGGCGCTCAGCAGCGGCCAGGTCGCCGTCGTCGAACTCTTCGTCCCCGAGGGCGAGGTCAGCAACGGCGTCGCCACCGCCTGGCTCGTCCTCGCCGGGGTCGGCGTCGCCCTGATCGTCGGCTCCGTCGCCGTCGCCGACCGCCTCGGCCTCCGCATGGTCCAGCCCGCCCAGCGGCTCGCGGGCGCCGCCCACGACCTCGGCGAGGGCAGGCTCGGCGCGCGCGTCCCCGAGGAGGGACCGCCCGAACTCAAGTCGGCCGCCGTCGCCTTCAACTCCATGGCCGACCAGGTCGTCCAGCTCCTCGCCAACGAACGCGAACTGGCCGCCGACCTCTCCCACCGGCTCCGCACCCCGCTGACCGTGCTCCGGCTCAACGCGGCCTCCCTCGGCTCCGGACCCGCCGCCGAGCAGACCCGCGCGGCCGTCGAGCAGCTGGAGCGCGAGGTCGACATCATCATCCGCACGGCCCGCGAGGCGAAGCCGCAGACCCAGGCGACCGGGCCCGGCGCGGGCTGCGACGCCGCCGAAGTGGTCCGCGAGCGGATGGACTTCTGGTCGGCGCTTGCCGAGGACGAGGGCCGCCGCGTGCGGGTCGCGGGCGTCGAACGCCCGGTCCGCATCCCCGTCGCCCGCCCCGAACTCGTCGCCGCCCTCGACGCCCTGCTCGGCAACGTCTTCCGCCACACCCCCGAAGGCACCGCCTTCTCCCTCGACGTCCACAACGGCGACGACGCCGTCATCATCCTCGTCTCCGACGCGGGCCCCGGCATCCCCGACCCCGCCGCCGCGCTCGCCCGGGGCGCGGGCAGCGGGCGCGACGGCTCCACCGGCCTCGGCCTCGACATCGCGCGCCGCATGGCCGAGTCGACGGGCGGCGACGTCCGCATCGGCCCCTCGATCCTCGGGGGCACGGAGATCCGGATCTGGATCAGCCTCGACGGACGCGGAGCCGGCCGGGGCGGGGGCGCGGGGCGCCGCGGCCGCCGCCGCAAGGGGTGACGGTCCGGTCCAACCTTTCGTGGTTCCGATGCCTCCCTTAAGCGGAGCCTAAGAATCCCAACCCCGGCCCCGATCAAGGCATTTGTCCGTTTCCCGCCCGCTAGCGTGCTGCCGCACCCCACCCCCACCCCCGGCACACCAGAGGCAGGCACGCGATGGGCAGCAGTTCGCACCGGCGCAGGACGAGCACCCGCACCAAGGCCGTCGGCGCGCTCGTCGCGGCGGCCGTCGTCGGAGGCGCCGCCTTCGCGCTCACCGGCACCGCGCAGGCGGCGGGCGTCGGAGCCGCCTACACCCGCACCAGCACCTGGACCGGCGGCTACACCGGCCAGTACGTCGTCACCAACGGGACGAGCGCCGTCCAGTCCGACTGGACCCTGGAGTTCGACCTCCCGGCCGGCACCACCATCGGCTCCCTCTGGAACGGCGACCACACCGTCTCCGGCGGGCACGTCACCGTGAAGCCCGCGAGCTGGAACAGGCAGCTGGCGCCCGGCCAGTCCGTCACCGTCGGCTTCGTCACCTCCGCCACCGGCCAGGCCTCGGACCCCGCGAACTGCCTCATCAACAAGGCGGTCTGCTCCGCCGGAGGCCCCGCCCCCACCCCCAGCGGCCGCCCCACCGACCAGCCCACCGCGACGGCCACCCCGAAGCCGACCCCGACCGCGACGGCCACCACGAGCCCGAAGCCCACCGCCACGGCCACCGTGAAACCCACCACCGCGCCGACCCCCACCCCCACCGCGACCGCCACGGGCACCCCCGCCCCCGCCACCGCCGCCCGGTTCGCCCCGTACGTCGACACCTCGCTCTACCCGGCGTACGACCTGCTCTCCACCGCCGACGCCACCGGCGTGAAGGAGTTCAACCTCGCCTTCATCACCTCCGGCGGCACCTGCGCCCCGCTCTGGGGCGGCGTCACCGACCTGGCGAGCGACAGGGTCGCGGCCCAGATCGGCGCCCTGCGCGCCAAGGGCGGTGACGTCCGCGTCTCCTTCGGCGGCGCCGCCGGCCACGAGCTGGCCCTGAACTGCTCGACCTCCTCGGCGCTCGCCGCCGCGTACGGCAAGGTCGTCGACCAGTACGGGCTGACCAAGGTCGACTTCGACATCGAGGGCGCGGCCCTGCCCGACACCGCCGCCAACACCCGCCGCGCGCAGGCGATCGCCCAGCTCCAGAAGTCCCACCCGGGCCTGAACGTCTCCTTCACCCTCCCCGTCATGCCCGAGGGCCTCACCCAGCCGGGCGTGGACCTGCTCGCCGACGCGAAGCGCAACGGGGTCCGCGTCGACGCCGTCAACATCATGGCGATGGACTACGGGCCCGCGTACAGCGCCGACATGGGCACGTACGCCGTCCAGGCCGCCACCGCGACCCAGGCCCAGATCAAGGGCGTCCTCGGCCTGACCGACGCGGCCGCCTGGAAGGCCGTCGCCGTCACCCCCATGATCGGCGTCAACGACGTCGCCGGTGAGGTCTTCAAGGTCGAGGACGCCACCCAGCTCGCCGACTTCGCGAGGTCCAAGGGGATCGGCTGGCTCTCGATGTGGTCCGCGACCCGCGACAAGCAGTGCGCGGCCGGTGCCGTGACGTACGCCGACCCCACCTGCTCCTCGGTCCTCCAGCAGCCGCTGGCCTTCACGAAGGCCTTCGGCACGTACCGCTAGAACCACCGCGCCCCCCACACCGCGCGCCCCGGTCGGAACCACCCCCACCGCCGACCGGGGCGCGCCCTCCCGCGCGCGGACTCAGAGCACCCGCGTGGCCTTCCACTCCTCCGCGTAGTCGTTGAAGATCGCCCGCAGGTGGTGGCCGATCTTCAGGTAGTCCAGGTCGTCGAGGTTGGCGAGCGAGACGCGGACCGACCATTCGGGGCCGTCGAAGCCGCCGCCGTTGAGGAGCACCACGCTGGTCTGCTCGGCGAGCCGGAACAGCGGGTCGACCGGCTCGTAGTTCTTCTCCAGGAAGTCCGCGAAGTCCTTGCCGTGCACCCGCTCGGCCTCCGCGAGGAGGTCGAGCTCGATGTAGTACCCGGCCCGCTTCGGGTCCTCGGCGATCTTCATCTGGGCGCCTTCGAGGAGCAGGTCGAGGCGCTGCCGCACGATGTCCCGGATCTTGTGCTTGTAGGCCTGGCCCTCCTCCAGCATGTCGAAGAGCGAGAAGAGCGCCATCATCACCTGCTGGGGCAGGGAGAGCCCGGCGGTGTGGTTGAGGGCGACCTGCCGGGAGTCGGCGACGAGCCGGTCGATGAAGCGGATCTTCTCCGGCTCCAGGGACAGCGACCCGTACCGCTTGTCCAGCCGCTCCTTCTCCGCCCGCGGCAGCTTCGCGAGCATCTCGTCGATGACGTTGTCGTCGTGCAGGCCGATGACGCCGAGCCGGTGGCCGGTGCAGCCGTAGTGCTTGGAGTACGAGTAGACGAGCAGCGTGTTGCGCGGGAGGTCGGCCGCGAGCGAGCGGAAGCCCTCCACGAAGGTGCCGTACACGTCGTCCGTGACGATCAGCAGGTTCGGGTTCGGCCCGGCGACGATGTCCTTGATCTGGTTCGCCACGCGCTCGCTCATCGCCAGGGACGGCGGGTTGGACGGGTTGACGACGCAGACCAGCCTGACCGACGGGTCGGCCAGCTTGGCGACCTCCTCGGTCGGGTAGCGCCACTCGCGGACCCCGGTCTCCGCGAAGGAGCTCGCGTTGACGGTGACGACGTCGAACTCGTACGTGTCGAGCTCGGGGATCTCGATGTACGGGGTGAAGACCGGCACCATCAGCGCGATCCGGTCGCCCTTCTTCAGGATCCCGTTCTTCGTCAGGGAGTCGAAGACGTAGCACATGGCGGCCGTGCCGCCCTCGGTCGCGAAGAGCGACAGGTTCCCGGCCGGCGGCCGTTTGTCGAACATCTCGTCGTGCACGTAGCCGCGGACGATCTGCTCGGTGTGGGCGAGGATCCGGTCCGGCACGGGGTAGTTGTCGCCGATCGTGCTGTCGGTCAGCTCGTGCACGAACGCGTCCTTGTCGAAGCCGAAGCGCTCCACGGCGTACTCGACGCAGTTCCGCAGCAGTTCGATGCCCGGCAGGTCCGGGTGGCGGCGCACGAAGGTGTCGAAGCGCTCGGCGGAGCCGCGGAGTTCGGGCATTCCGCCGAGGTTGTCGGCGGTCCACACCCGGCGCGACTCGGAGAGGGCGAAGTAGCCGAGCGCGTAGAAGGCCTCGCGGGGGCCGGTGGCGACCCAGTTCGGGTTGCCGCGGCCCGCGTTGAGCATCTGCGTCTGCGACTTCTCCTTCTGGCCCGGCTTGTCCGCCTGGGCGGCCTGCGCGATCTGGATGAACTTGTCCTTCAGCTCGAACGGCGAGAGCTGCGCGAAGGACTGGATCTCCTGGCGGGTGAACGTGGTCTTGGGCACGGGGAGTCCTTAGTGGTTGAGGATGACGATCACGGCGCCCCAGATGGTCAGCAGGACGTTGCCCACCGCGTAGGGGATCGTGTAGCCGAGGGTCGGGATCTGGGACCTGGACTGCTCGTTGATCGCGCCGATCGCCGCGGTCGTCGTCTGGCCGCCCGCCAGGACGCCCATCAGGATCGGGAAGCGGATCTTCTGCACGTAGTGGCCGTACAGGAAGCCCACGATCAGCGGGACCACCGTCGCCACCGCGCCCCACACGAGCAGCCCCCAGCCGGCCGTCGACAGGCCGCTGGTGAAGCTCGGACCGGCGTTGATGCCGACGACCGCGACGAACAGGCAGAGCCCCAGGGTGTCCATGAACCACTGGGCGCCCGGCGGCACGTTGCCGTACGTCGGGTACTTGCCGCGGATCCAGCCGAAGACCAGGCCCATGATCAGCGCGCCGCCGGAGGTGGACAGCGAGATCGGGACGCCCGAGACCGTGAGGGCCGGGATGCCGATGCAGCCGCCGAGGAAGATGCCGAGCCCCACCCACAGCATGTCGGTGGCGAAGGAGGTCGGCACGGGCTTGCCGATCGCCTTGCCCGCCGGGTCCACGAGCCGCTTCGGGCCGGTCAGGACCACCGTGTCGCCGCGCTCCAGCTTCGTGGAGAGCCGGTACGGGAACTCCGCGCCCGAGCGGTAGATCTTGTCGATGTACACGCCGACCATGAAGGGCTCGCGGCGCAGCTCCGCGACCGTCTGCCCCAGGTGCGCCTTCTCCGAGGCCACCACGTGCAGGCTCTCGGTCTGGTAGCCGAGCAGCTCGACGTCGTCGGTCTCGGGCCCGATGTGGGTGCGGGCGTCGAAGTCGATGAGCGAGCCCCGCAGGGCGCTGACGGCGAGCACGTCGCCCGAGCGCAGCACGGTCTGCTGGCTGTGCGCGAGGATCTTCCCCTCGCGCCGCACCCGGGTGATGTAGATCCGGTGCCCGAGCTCCTTCTGCTGGTTCTCGAAGTCGTCGATGGTCCGCCCGACGAGCGGGGAGTGGTCCATCTCGTACGCGCGCAGGACGACCTCGTAGTAGCCCTCGGCCAGGTCGGGGTTGTCGCCCGGGGTGTCCAGCTCCTTCGCGAGCTGCGCCGACTCGGCGGCCAGGTCCCGCTTGTAGAGCTTGGGCAGGACGTTGGCGAGGAGCATCGCGCACAGGATCGTGCCGAGCGGGTACGTGACGGCGTAGCCGATCGCGACGAGGTTCTCCTCGGTCTTCATCTGGTCGGCGGAGAGCCCCGGCAGGTTGCCGATGGCGTCCTGGGCGACGCCGATGACGGCGGACTGGGTGAGCGCGCCGCCGAGGAGCCCGGCGGAGAGCCCGGGGCCGTACCCCAGCATCACGGCGAAGCCCCAGGAGACGAGGAGGCCCGTCACGCAGACCACGATCGCGTTGACGACCTGCGGCAGGCCGTCCTTCTTCAGGCCCCGGAAGAACTGGGGGCCGACCTTGTAGCCGAGGGCGAAGAGGAACATGGTGAAGAAGAGGTTCTTCACCGTGCCGTCGATCGTGATCTTGAACTGGGCGCCGAGCAGCAGACCGGCGACCAGGCAGCCGGTGACGGCGCCGAGCGCGATCGCCTTGTAGCGGAGCTTGCCGAAGAGGAAGCCGAGCGCGACGGTGATGAAGACGAGCAGCTCGGGGTGGGGCTGGAAGACGTTCCGGTTGAGGAAATCGATCATTGCGGCTCCTCACGCCCCCAGGATGCCGACGAGCAGCGGCCCGGTCAGCGGGAGCAGGAAGTTCGAGAGCGTGTACGTGACCGTGTAGCCGAGCATCGGCACCGAGCTCTGGGCGACCTGCGTCACCGAGGTGATCGCCGGGGTCGAGCACTGCTGGCCCGCGATCGCGCCGATCAGCAGCGGCTTCTCGATGTTCAGCAGCTTGCGGCCGACGACCAGCGAGATCGTCGCCGGCACCAGGACCATCGCGATCCCCGCGAACGGCAGCAGCGCCCCGTACTCCTGGAGCAGCGGCCAGGCCTGCGGGCCCGACACCAGGCCCGTGCAGGCGATGAAGATCGCGAGGCCCATGTCCTTGAGGGTGGTGGCGGCCTGCGGCGGGAACGCGCCGAAGGTCTGCGTACGGGAGCGGAACCAGCCGAAGAGCAGCCCGGAGATCAGACAGCCGCCACCCGTGCCGAGCGACATCGGGACGTCGCCGAACTTCACCGAGATCTGGCCGATGAGGCTGCCGCAGACGATGCCCAGGCCCAGGTAGATGAAGTCGGTGGCGTCGTTCTTCACGGTCGCGCCGACCTTCGCCGCCAGCCTCCCGAGGCCCGAGCGGGCGCCGACCAGGGTGAGCACGTCGCCGCGGTTCACGACGGTCTCCGGGGTCGCCGGCAGGCGCTGCTCGCCCCGCACCAGGTCCGTCACGTACACCCCGCCGGAGGAGAACTCCGGGTGCTCCTTGGTGAGGGTGTCCAGGGACTTGCCGATCGCCGCCTTGTCGGTCAGCGAGACCTGGGTGGTGGCGAGCGGGGTGTCGAGGCCGGGGATCGCCGGGGTCTCGGGGCCGATGTGCCGTCCGGCCTCGATGATGTTGGACCGGCGGCCCACCATCAGGACCAGGTCGGAGAGGGTCAGCTCGAAGTCCGGCGGGGGAGGGGTGAGGACCTTGTCGCCCCGCTTCACCGCCTCGACGGTGACCCGGCTGCCGTTCTGCCCCTCCAGCTGGGAGACGAGGGCGCCGTCCGCGATCGTGACCAGGAAGGTCCGGCCGACCATGCCGGGGAGCGCCTCGCGCTCGTCGGACTCCAGGCCGCCGTTGGAGCCGCGCATCCTCTCCCAGAGTTCGCGGGAGGCGTCGCGGAGGTTGATCCGCAGCAGCATCGGCATGATCTGGCTGGTGTAGATGACGATGGTGACGAGGCCGAAGAGGTAGCAGACCGTGTAGGCGGTGGCGACGTGCCCCTGATACTCGGTGATCTGCTGCTGGGTCAGGGTGGAGAGCTTGCCGATCGCTTCGGTGGCCGTGCCGACGACGGCGGACTCGGTGGCGGCGCCGGCCAGGATGCCGGCGGCGGTGCCGACGTCGAGGTCGAAGGCCTTGGCGAGTCCGAGGGCGATGCCGACGACGCAGACGACCTCGATGAGGCAGAGGGCGAAGAAGCGCAGGCTCTTCCTGTTGAGGTTGGCGAAGAACTGGGGGCCCGCCAGATAGCCGAGCGAGAAGATGAAGAGCGCGAAGAAGATCGTCTTCACGTCGTCGGAGACGGTGACCTTCGTCCAGGCGCCGAGGAGCAGCGCGACGATCAGCGTGCCGCAGATGCCGCCGAGCGTGATGGGGCCCACGCGGAGCTTGCCGACGAGGTAGCCGACGGAGAGGCAGAGGAAGAGGGCGAGTTCGGGGTGGTCGCGCAGGACTCCCACGAGGCCTCACCCACCCCAATATGTACGAATGATGCGAATGTCGGACATAAGGGGAAGCTAACAGCGGGCCGGCCGAAGTGGATCAACGGCTCGCCCGTACGAGTGAAGAAGAGAGTGAAGGCATGTGACGACATGCGGAAACGACCGAGGCCCCGGTTCTTTCGAACCGGGGCCTCGGTCATCAGGGTGAGTAACGGGACTCGAACCCGCGACATCCTGGACCACAACCAGGTGCTCTACCAGCTGAGCTATACCCACCACGACCGGCGGTTTCCCCGAAGGTTTCCCTGACCGGCCGAGAAGAAGTCTACAGGGTTCTGGAGGGTGCTCGCGCCACCGTTTTCCGCGGGGGCTTCCCGGGGCTCCCGGAGGCGCGAGCGGGGGCTCATTCCGCGGGGACGACGTGACGGGCCGCGATCTGCTTCGCGGTCTCCGAGTCCGGGCCGGGCTGCGGGACGAAGATCGCCTCGCGGTAGTAGCGCAGCTCGGCGATGGACTCGCGGATGTCGGCGAGCGCCCGGTGGTTGCCGTTCTTCTCCGGACTGTTGAAGTACGCCCTCGGGTACCAGCGGCGGGCCAGCTCCTTGACCGAGGACACATCGACGATCCGGTAGTGCAGGTGGCTCTCCAGGGCGGGCATGTCGCGCGCGAGGAAGCCGCGGTCCGTGGAGACCGAGTTGCCGCACAGCGGCGCCTTGCCCGGCTCCTTGACGTGCTCGCGGATGTACGCGAGGACCTGGGCCTCCGCGTCGGCGAGCGTGGTGCCCTCGGCGAGCGCGTCGAGCAGCCCGGACTTCGTGTGCATCTCGCGCACGATGGCGGGCATGGTCTCCAGGGCCGCGTCCGGCGGGCGGATCACGATGTCCACCCCTTCGCCGAGCACGTTCAGTTCCGAGTCGGTGACCAGCGCGGCCACCTCGATGAGTGCGTCGTCCGTCAGCGAGAGCCCGGTCATCTCGCAGTCGATCCACACCATGCGATCGTTCATGCGTCCTACCTTAGGGGTCGTGCGGGTCTTCCGGCCCTCCCCTGGGAGGCCGACGGGCCCCCGGGGGAGGTGTCCCCGGGGGCCCGTCGGTCCTGCGTTCCACCGCTTGTGGCGGCGGCGGTCCTGTTACGGCGCGCTGCGCTGGCCCGGCAGGCCGGGCAGGGCCGGCCGGCCGGGGGCGTAGGCGTCCGACGGGGGCTTGCGGAGCCCCGCCGTGCCCTGCGCGGGCACCGCGACCTCCAGCACCGCCGTACCGGCCTCACCCTGCGGCCGCCGCGCGCGGTACGCCGCGCGGTAGGCGGCCGGCGAGGAGCCCAGCTGGCGCCGGAAGTGGCCGCGCAGCGCCACCGGGGAGCGGAAGCCGCACCGGCCGGCGACCTCGTCGACCGAGTAGTCGGAGGTCTCCAGGAGCCGCTGCGCCTGCAGCACCCGCTGGGTGATCAGCCACTGGAGCGGGGCCGAGCCCGTCAGCGAGCGGAACCGGCGGTCGAAGGTCCGCCGCGACATGTAGGCGCGTGCGGCGAGCGTCTCCACGTCGAACTGCTCGTGGAGGTGCTCCAGCGCCCAGGCGACGACCTCGGCCAGCGGGTCGGCGCCGATCTCCTCGGGTAAAGACCTGTCGAGGTAGCGCTCCTGGCCGCCGCTGCGCCGCGGCGGGACGACCAGCCGGCGCGCCAGGGCGCCCGCGGCCTCCGTGCCGTGGTCGGTCCGCACGATGTGCAGACACAGATCGATTCCGGCCGCGGTGCCGGCGGAGGTCAGCACGTCCCCGTCGTCGACGAAGAGCTCCCGCGGGTCCACGTGGACCGACGGATAGCGCTTGGCGAGCGTCGGCGCGTACATCCAGTGCGTGGTCGCCGGGCGGCCGTCGAGCAGACCGGCCGCGGCGAGCACGAACGCGCCCGTGCACAGTCCGACGATCCGCGCGCCCTCCTCGTGGGCCCGGCGCAGCGCTTCGAGCGCCTCCGGCGGCGGCGGCGAGGTGATCGACCGCCAGGCCGGGACGACGACGGTCCCGGCGCGGCTGATCGCCTCCAGGCCGTACGGCGCGGTGAGTTCGAGCCCGCCTGTGGTCCGCAGGGGGCCTTCCTCGCCGGCGCAGACGAGCAGCCGGTAACGGGGCACGCCGGCGTCCTGCCGGTCGATGCCGAACACGGAGAGCGGGATGGAGCTCTCGAAGATGGGGCCGCCGCTGAACAGCAGCACCGCGACGACTTCGCGACGGCGGCGCCCGGACAACTTCCGTGCGGCCTCCTGTGCGGTGGAGTCCTGGCTCATGACGCTAAGCCCCCCTCGGTGTTCGCGTCTCCCTGGTCGTGTCGCTCCTGCACGTTTCCCCTCGGTTTTGCACGAGACCCCAGTCTTCGGTACCCATGATCGAATCTACTGTGTCCCGTGGCGCCGGCGTGACAAGTTCTCCATCCGGCAGATTGTCGACAAGGCAACTTGGCGTGAAGCGATCGATCGCGAAGTCCTGCCTCCGGCGGCCGCCGGAGAGGGGAGCGCGGCGCCGAACGCCCCCGTACGAGGGGGGTGTGGGCCCCTGGGACGGTGCTTCCGAGGCCGCCGATACAGGGCTTGGCCAATCGTTCCGCCAAGGACTCGCCGATGGCTGGAAGTTGGCTGAAAACATATGGGGTCGCGTGTACGAACCTGTCAACTCGAAGGGGGTCTGGTACGGTCCCGGGCCCTCCGGGGGCTAGTTCCGGCGCCCCGGGCGGACCGCCTCGGCGCGCAGTCCGCGCTCCGAGCGGCGCAGCAGCAGCCGGCAGGCGGCCGTCACCGAGACGAGCCCGAGCGCGGCTCCGCCGGCCCCGCCGAGCGAGGTGCCGTAGCCGATGAGCACGACGGGGACGAGCGCACAGCAGAAGACCGCCCAGCGGACGACGTCACCGGCCTGCTCCGCCGCGCCCTCGCCCACCGCCCCCTCTTCCGGCTCCGCGCCGGAGACCGGGGAGGGGGCGGGTCCGGGCGCCCGGCGGCGGCCGCGGGGCGCGCCGAGTGGGGGTGCGGCGGGCGAGGGTGCGGCGGAGGTCTGGCCGGCGGCGGTCGATGGTGCGGGCACGGGCGGTCTCCCTGCGACGGTGGGACGGGTCTGCGGCGGTGGCGGGGTGGACTGTGGGGTGAGGGTCGGGCGGGTTCTGCGGCGGCGGTGAGGTGGACTGTGCGGCGGCCGGTCGGGCGGGCTCCGCGGCGGCGGGGCGGGCTCCGGGATGGCGGCGGGACGGGTCGGCGGTGGCGGTGGGCGGGTTCCGGTGGGGCGGTTTTCGTGGCGACGGGGGCTGGACCTGTGGCAACGAGGAGCGGAACGTTCCGGTCACTCTCGGCGACGTCCGTTTGGCCCCCGTACGGACACCTGTAGGGCACATCCGGCATTGCCAGATCCCGAACCGCTCGTGCATGCTCCCTGGAACGCCGCGCGCGAGCGGCGGCCATGCCGGGAGTGGCACCGGCGGGCTCTGGGCAGGAGAGGAGTGTCGCCGTACCCTTGGGGGTATGGGCTTGGGAAGATGATTCCCGGACACAGCTCCGCCGCCACCCGTCGTTCGTCCCCTCCTTTCCCCGTCCCTTCCCACGAGGACTTTCTTCGCCGAGACACCGATGGCCGGTCACGAATTCCCCGAACCCGCGGACCGCAAGCGCGTCGCCGACTCCACGGTCGACCCCCTCGCGGTAGAACAGCCACGTCACGCCTGCGACCCGGCCTTCCGGCACGGGGTCGTCGTGGGCTTCGACGGTTCCACGTCCAGTGAGCGCGCCCTCGCGTACGCCATCGGCATGGCCCGCCGCTCCGGATCGGGCCTGATCATCGTGCACGTGGCCAACCGGCTGCCCACCACGGTGTGGGCCGGCTGCGAGCCGCCGGTCTTCGTCGACGTGCCCGACCACCGCACCGAGGTCCTCGGTCTGGAGCTGGCCTGCGCCGACCACCTCTCCGAGGTGCCGTGGATCCTGGTCGAGCGCGGCGGGGACATCTGCCACGAGCTGGAGGAGGTCGGTCGGGAGTACTCGGCCGACGCGATCGTGGTCGGCTCCACGCACGGGATCGTCGGCCGGATCTTCGGCTCGGTCGCCGGCCGTCTCGCGCGCCGCGCGCAGCGGCCCGTCATCGTCATCCCGTAGCCCCAGGCACCCCAGACGGCCCTGCGCCCCGTCAGGTCGCTCCCTCAACTGCCGTTATCCGGCCATAAATTCGGCCTTCCTCAGGTGAATTGTGCGCTTGTGAAGGGTACATAAAGGTCACCGGAACACAGCAGCTCACGCAGGACAACTGCACACCTGAAGGGAGCCCGCCGTGAACAACGAAGTCGCCGCGGGAAACACCACCTCCACGCTCGGCAACCTGGCACTCGGACTGACCCTGCTGGCCTTCGGCCTGGGCGGAACCGGTGTCATCGACAACGTCGCGGCAGCGGATGCCGCGGGCCTCGCCACCTGGGTCGGCGGAGTGACCCTCTTCCTCGTCGGACTGCTCGCCCTGCGCGCGGGCGACAAGGGCGAGGGCACGGCGTACGCGGCGCTCGGCGCCTTCTGGTTCACCTGGGGCAGCGGCGCCGGCGGGCACGCCTCGGCCGACGCCGTGGGGCTCTTCCTGCTCCTGTGGGCGCTCCTCGCGCTCACGCTGACCCTGGCGTCCGCGGGCAGCGGGCTCTTCGGACAGGGCGTGTACGGGCTGCTGTTCGTCGCACTGCTGCTGGGCGGCATCGGCGCCCTCGCCGACAACGGCGGTCTCGGGAAGGCGGCCGGCTGGGTCGCCGCCGTCGCGGGCCTGGTCGCCTGGTACGGCGCCACGGCCGCGGTCGCCGGCTGGCCGACGGCCCTGCGCCGCGCGGGCGGCAGCGCTCCGGCCGCGGGCTGATCACCACGGAAGACACAGCGGTCCCCGTGCACGGGAGGTGTGTGCACGGGGACCGCTGCCGTGTCCGGCCGAGGCTCCGGGGGACAGGCCCGGAGGGGCGGGGCGCCGGGGGACAGGCCCGGCGGCCCCGCCTCGGCCGCGACGGCTGAGGGGCCGGGTGGGCCTACTCGACGGTGACGGACTTCGCCAGGTTGCGCGGCTTGTCGATGTCACGGCCCATGGCGAGCGCCGTGTGGTAGGCGAGGAGCTGGAGCGGGATGCCCATGAGGATCGGGTCCAGCTCGTCCTCGTTCTTCGGGACGACGATGGTGTGGTCGGCCTTCGGCTGCGGCTGGTGCGCGACGGCGAGGATGCGGCCGCTGCGGGCCTTGATCTCCTCCAGGGCGGCGCGGTTCTTCTCGAGCAGGTCGTCGTCGGGGACGATCGCGACGGTCGGCAGGGCCGGCTCGATGAGGGCGAGCGGGCCGTGCTTCAGCTCGGAGGCCGGGTACGCCTCGGCGTGGATGTAGGAGATCTCCTTCAGCTTGAGGGAGGCCTCCAGGGCGACGGGGTAGCCGCGCACGCGGCCGATGAACATCATCGACTGGGCGCCGGCGTACTCCGCGGCGATCTCCTTGATCTGGTCCTCGGTCTTGAGGATCTCCTCGATCTGCGCGGGCAGCTTGCGCAGGCCCTCGATGATCCGCTTGCCGTCGGTGACGGACAGGTCGCGGATGCGGCCCAGGTGCAGGGCGAGCAGCGCGAAGGCGGTGACCGTGTTGGTGAAGCACTTGGTGGAGACGACGCAGACCTCGGGGCCGGCGTGGACGTACACGCCGCCGTCGGCCTCGCGGGCGATGGCGGAGCCGACGACGTTGACGACGCCGAGGACGCGGGCGCCCTTCCGCTTGAGCTCCTGGACGGCGGCGAGCACGTCGTAGGTCTCACCGGACTGGGAGACGGCGATGTAGAGGGTGTCGGGGTCCACGACCGGGTTGCGGTAGCGGAACTCCGAGGCCGGCTCGGCGTCGGCGGGGATGCGGGCCATGGACTCGATGAGCCCGGCGCCGATGAGGCCGGCGTGGTACGAGGTGCCGCAGCCGAGGATCTTGATGCGGCGGATGGTGCGGGCCTCGCGCGGGTCGAGGTTCAGGCCGCCCAGGTGCACGGTGGAGAAGCGGTCGTCGATCCGGCCGCGCAGCACGCGGTCGACCGCGTCGGGCTGCTCGCAGATCTCCTTGTGCATGAAGGTGTCGTGGCCGCCCATGTCGTAGGAGGCGGCCTCCCACTCGACGGTCTCGGGGGTGGCCGTGGTGGAGGCGCCCGAGGTCGTGTAGGTGCGGAAGTCGTCGGCCTTGAGGGTGGCCATCTCGCCGTCGTCGAGGGTGACGACCTGGCGGGTGTGGGCGATCAGGGCGGCGACGTCGGAGGCGACGAGCATCTCCTTCTCGCCGATGCCGAGGATGACCGGGGAGCCGTTGCGGGCCACCACGATGCGGTCGTTGAAGTCGGCGTGCATCACGGCGATGCCGTAGGTGCCCTCGATGTGCTTGAGCGCGTCGCGGACCTTCTCCTCGAGCGTCTCGGCCTCGGAGCGCGCGATGAGGTGGGTGATGACCTCGGTGTCGGTCTCGGAGGCGAAGACGACGCCCTCGGACTCCAGCTTGGCGCGGAGCTCCTGGGCGTTGTCCACGATGCCGTTGTGGACGACCGCGACCTTGTTCTCGGGGTCCAGGTGCGGGTGCGAGTTGATGTCGCTCGGCGCGCCGTGCGTGGCCCAGCGGGTGTGGGCGATGCCGGTGGTGCCGGTGAAGCGCTTGGGGACCTTGGCCTCCAGGTCGCGGACACGGCCCTTGGCCTTCACGACCTTCAGGCCGGTGGCCTTCGGGCTGGTGACGACCATGCCGGCCGAGTCGTAGCCGCGGTACTCCAGGCGGGCCAGGCCCTCAAGGAGCAGCGGGGCCACGTCGCGCTTACCGATGTAACCGACAATTCCGCACATAAAGGTGAAACCCCTCCAGATTGATGACAGGTGCTGCTCAGCCGTAGACGATCCGGCGCAGCTGCCGGAGCGAGAGCTCCGGCGGCGCCACCGCGCGGTGCGGCAGCTCCGCCGCGATCCGTTCGAAGATCTCGGCGTTCACCGCGCCGCCGGACTGCAGCTCGCGGTGGCGGCGGCGGACGAACTCCTCGGTCGTCTCGTCGAAGTACGCCAGCACGTCGAGCACCACCCGGGCGGCCTCACCGCGCTGGAGCGCGGTGCTGCGGACCAGGTGGTCGATGAGGTCGTCGTGCGACGGGCGGCGTTCGAGCACCCGTGAATACTGAGGGGCGACCCGGCTTCTTCGCAAGAATCCTGCCCGAAATCGGGCAGGGGCAGCGTGATCCACTCGCTCTTTCGGCCTCTTGGTCCAGACCTTGCGCCGGGAACGCGTCCGGAAAGAGCGCGCGGTACGCAGGGCGACCAAGGGGATATACAGAACGACGGAACGTATCGATGACCCGAAGCCGATCACCGAAGCCGATCACCGAAGTCGATCACCGAAGTCGATCACCCGAAGGGGAGCCCGCCTGTGAGACAGCGCATGACGATTCCGCGACTGATCGGATCCCTGCTCCTGTTCGCGACCGCCGGGGTCGGCTGCGGCGAGGCGGTCGCCGACAGCACCGACGCCGACGCCAAGGCGCCCGCCGGGGCCGCCGCCGAGCCCGAGGTGCGCCCGCTCGGCCGCATCGTGCCCGTACCCGCCTCCGTCACCCCCGAGGGCGAGCCCTACACCCTCACCGCCGCCACCCGCATCGGCATCGACGAGACCTCCGGCGCGTCCCGGGCCATCGGCCGCTACCTCGCCGGGCTCCTCGGCCCCGCCACCGGCTTCCCGCTGCCCGTCGTCGACGACAGCGCCGCCGGCCACGGCATCCGGCTCCGCCTCGCCCCCGACGAGACCGGCCTCGGCGACGAGGGCTACCGGCTCGTCTCCACACCCGAAGGCCTCACCCTCACCGCCCGCGAACCCGCCGGCCTCTTCCGCGGCGTCCAGACCGTGCGCCAGCAGCTCCCGTCCGCCATCGAGCGCAGGAGCGTCCAGCAGGGCCCCTGGAAGATCGCCGGCGGCACCGTCACCGACACCCCGCGCTACGCCTACCGGGGCGCGATGCTCGACGTCGCCCGCCACTTCTTCACCGTCGACGAGGTGAAGCGGTACATCGACCAGCTCGCCCTCTACAAGGTCAACACCCTCCACCTGCACCTCTCCGACGACCAGGGCTGGCGCATCGCCATCGACTCCCGCCCCCTGCTCACCACCTACGGCGGCTCCACCGAGGTCGGCGGCGGCCCCGGCGGCTTCTACACCAAGGCGCAGTACCGGGAGATCGTCGAGTACGCCGCCTCCCGCTACCAGGAGGTCGTCCCCGAGATCGACATGCCCGGCCACACCAACGCCGCGCTCGCCTCCTACGCCGAGCTCACCTGCGACGGCGTCGCCCCGCCCCTCTACACCGGCACCAAGGTCGGCTTCAGCTCCCTGTGCGTGCCCAAGCCCGCCACGTACGACTTCGTCGACGACGTGATCCGCGAGATCGCCGCCCTCACCCCCGGCCGCTACATCCACATCGGCGGCGACGAGGCCCACTCCACCAGCCACGACGACTACGTGACCTTCATGAACAAGGTCCAGCCGATCGTCGCCAAGTACGGCAAGACCGTCGTCGGCTGGCACCAGCTGACCGGCGCCACCCCCGCGAAGGACGCCCTCGTCCAGTACTGGGGCCTCGACCGCACCCCCGCCGAGGAGAAGGAGCGCGTCGCCGCCGCCGCGCAGAACGGCACCGGCCTCGTCCTCTCCCCGGCCGACCGCACCTACCTCGACATGAAGTACACCAAGGACACCGAGCTCGGTCTCGCCTGGGCCGGCTACGTCGAGGTCCGCCGCTCCTACGACTGGAACCCCGCCACCTACCTCCCCGGCGCCCCCGCCTCCTCCGTCCGCGGCATCGAGGCCCCCCTCTGGACCGAGACCCTCGCCACCACCGGCGACCTCGACGTCATGGCCTTCCCCCGCCTCCCCGGCATCGCCGAACTCGGCTGGTCCCCGGCCTCCACCCACGACTGGGACACCTACAGGATCCGCCTCGCCGAACAGGCCCCGCGCTTCGACGCCCTCGGCATCACGTGGTACCGCTCACCGGAGGTGCCGTGGCCGGCCGAGTAGGGACCCCCTAGGGATCAAGGGATGCGAACCCCGCCGGAGGACCGTACTCCGGCGGGGCTCGCATCGGTTCGGGGGAGGTCAGGCGAAGCGGGCGATCGGGTTCGAGAGGTCGCCGACGAGCTGGAGGGCCGCCGAGGGGTCCGCGAGGTCGACCATCTGCTTGTTGTTGCGGAGCTGGAGGCGGTTGAGGGCGGAGAGGGCGAAGGTCTCCGCGAACATGTCGTACCGGGTGAAGCGGTCCGACAGTTCCGGGTGGGACGTCTGGTAGGCGCGGACGCACTCCGCGACCGTGCGCCAGAAGTCGTCCTCCGTGAGGGCGCCCTCCGCGGCCAGGGTCGCGCCCAGGAAGCGGAAGAAGCAGTCGAAGACGTCGGTGAAGACCGAGAGGAGCTTCATGTCCTCGGGGACCTCGGCGCGGATGCGCTCCACCGCCGGCGGGACGACCGCCGCCGGGTCCATCACGCAGATCTCCTCCGCGATGTCCTTGAAGATCGCGCGGACGACGGCGCCCCGCTCGTCGAGGACGAGGATCACGTTCTCGCCGTGCGGCATGTAGACGAGGTCGTACGCGTAGAAGCAGTGCAGGATCGGAAGGAGGTAGGCGTCCAGGTACCGGCGGAGCCAGGTGGCCGGCGGCAGGCCCGATTCCTTGATCAGCGCGCCCGTGAACGAGGCGCCCGCGTGGTCCACGTGGAGCAGGGACGCCATCGTCGCCAGGCGCTCGCCCTCGGCGAGCGTCGGGACGGGGGACTCGCGCCAGAGCGCGGCCAGCATCTTGCGGTAGGGGGAGTAGCGGTCGGTGGCGGCCTCGTACTCCAGGTGCCGGTAGCCGACCGCCGCCCGCTCGCGGATGATCGAGAAACGGGCCGACTTCAGGGTGGAGTCGGACTCGATCAGGCCGTGCAGCCAGTCGTTGATCGCCGGGGTCGCCTCCATGTACGCCGCCGAAAGGCCGCGCATGAAGCCCATGTTGAGGACGGACAGGGCCGTTTTCACGTAGTGCTTCGCCGGGTCCGCCGTGTTGAAGAACGTACGGATCGACTGCTGCGCCAGGTACGCGTCGTCGCCCTCGCCCAGGTACACCAGGCGCTGCTGCGCCACCTCGGCGGCGAAGGTGACGGACAGCTTGTTCCACCACTGCCAGGGGTGGGCCGGTACGAGGAGGTAGTCGGAGAGGTCCAGGCCGCGCTCGGCGAGGGTCGCGGCGAAGCCGTCCACCGTCGCGTCGCCCAGTTCGGCGCGGATGAACGTCTCGTACGCGAGGTCCGCGCCCGCCGTGAAGGTGGTCCGGTCGCGGTGCGCGGCCAGCCAGATCAGGTGGATCGGAGATGCCGCCTCGGGGGCGTACGCGCGGTACTCGTCGACTCCGAAGCCCAGCCGGCCGTTGTTGGCGACGAAGCAGGGGTGGCCCTCGGTCATCCCCGTCTCGATCGCCTGGAAGCCGGCGCGGGCCAGTTCGGCGGAGGTCACGGGCGGCTTGGTCGCCTTGTACGCCGTACCGGCCAGGGTGGAGGAGATCTCCTCCAGGTAGACGGGGAGGATCTCGTCGCTCAGGCCGAGGGAGCCGCGCAGTTCGGTGATGAACTGGAGCGCGTCCAGGGGGAGTTGTTCGTCGCCCCGGTGGCGGCTGATGGAGTCCGGGTAGACCTGCCAGTGGTCGAGCGCGAAACGGTCGGCCGTGAAGCGGTACTCGGTCGTGCCGTCGTCGCTGAGGACCCGGTAGCGGCTCTCGCCCAGCTCCCG
The DNA here is from genome assembly GCF_044333355.1 of Streptomyces sp. NPDC021012. NCBI lineage: Bacteria > Bacillati > Actinomycetota > Actinomycetes > Kitasatosporales > Streptomycetaceae > Streptomyces > Streptomyces sp. NPDC021012. The sequence goes on along the minus strand of NZ_JBIRQU010000011.1, from coordinate 35,419 downwards.
CGGGTCGATCAGCCGCTCGTGGGCGAACTCGGCGAGGCCCTTGCGGATCAGGGCGCGGTTGGCGGCGGCCCAGCGCTCGGGGGTGAGGTGTGCGACGGGGTTCATACGGAGGCTCCGACGGCGGTCTCGAACTGGGCGCGGGTGCAGAAGCTCAGGAGGGCCGTCTTCTCGGGCTTCCGGATCTCCCGGTCGGGCACGAAGCCGACGGCCTCGTTGAGGGCGTGGACGGCCTTGTTGCGGACGTCGGGTTCGACGACCACGCGGGCGGTCGCCGGGTCGGCGAACAGTTCCGTCATCACGGCGGTGATGACCGTACGCGTGAAGCCGTGGACCGGGGTGTCGGTCGGGGCGACCAGGAAGTGCATGCCCACGTCGCCGGGGAGCGGCTCGTACAGGCCGACCAGCTCGACCTCCGCGGGGTCGTAGCGCTCCATCAGGAAGGCCGGCTCGCCGTCGACGAGGCCGATGAAGGCGTCGTGGTGCGGGTGGGCGGCGATCGCCATGTACTCGCGCTCGACGTCCTGGAGCTTCGCGTCCTGCATCATCCAGAAGGCGGCCTTGGGGTGGGTGACCCAGGGGTGGATCAGCTCGGCGTCCGCGAGGGGGTCGAGCGGGCGTATGCGGATGGTCCGGTCGGTCATGCGGCGAACTCCTGGAACGCGATGGTCTTCTCTACCGGGTAGTACTCGGAGCCCAGCATCTCCCCGATGATGTAGGCGTTCCGGTACGGGCCCATGCCCAGGTCGGGCGAGGTGATCGAGTGCGTGTGCACGCCGGCGTTCTGCAGGAAGATCCCGCGGCCCGTGGTGTCGACCGCGTAGTTGCGGGCCACGTCGAAGCGGCCCCGGCCGTCGAAGCGGAGGCGGTCGCGGATCGGTTCCAGGAAGGCGGGGACGGCGTACCTGTAGCCGGTGGCGAGGATCAGGCCCTCGGTGTCGATCGTGAAGTCCTTCTCCTGCTCCTCCTGGCGGAAGCCGAGCGCGTACGTGCCCGTCGTGTCGTCGTACGAGGCCGAGCGCAGGGCCGAGTTGGTGAGGAGGCGGGTGGGGACCGGGCCGTTCAGGTTCTTCTGGTAGAGCAGGTCGAAGATGGCGTCGATGAGCTCGCCGTCGATGCCCTTGAAGAGGCCCTTCTGCGCCGTCTCCAGGCGGTAGCGGGTTTCCTCGGGCAGGGCGTGGAAGTAGTCCACGTACTCCGGGGAGGTCATCTCCAGGGTGAGCTTGGTGTATTCGAGGGGGAAGAAGCGGGGGGAGCGGGTGACCCAGTTCAGGCGGTAGCCGTGGACGTCGATCTCCGACAGCAGGTCGTAGTAGATCTCCGCCGCGCTCTGGCCGCTGCCGACCAGGGTGATCGACTTCTTCTTCTGGAGCTCCTCCTTGTTCGGGAGGTAGCGCGAGTTGTGGATCAGGTCGCCGCCGAGGCCCTCGCAGGTCTCGGGGATGTGGGGCGGGGTGCCGGTGCCGAGGACGAGCCGGGGCGACCGGAACGTTTCTCCGGACGCGGTGGTGACCACGTAGAGCTCTTCCGCCCCGTCGTACGCGACCGTCGTGACCGTCGTCGAGAAGCGGATCGAGGTGAGCTTCCCGGCGGCCCAGCGGCAGTAGTCGTTGTACTCGGTCCGCAGCGGGTAGAAGTTCTCGCGGATGTAGAAGGAGTAGAGGCGGCCCTTCTCCTTCAGGTAGTTGAGGAAGGAGTACGGCGAGGTCGGGTCCGCGAGGGTGACCAGGTCCGACATGAACGGGGTCTGGAGGTGGGCGCCTTCGAGGAACATCCCCGAGTGCCACTCGAAGTCCGGCTTCGACTCCAGGAAGACGCCGTTCAGTTCGTCGATCGGCTCGGTCAGGCAGGCGAGTCCGAGGTTGAACGGACCGAGCCCGATGCCGATGAAGTCAAGAGGCTGCGTGGACAAGGTTCTCTCCCAGGTACTGCTCGGCGTGGCCGGCGATGAGGTCGAGGACTGCGGCGATGTCGGCCGGCGTCGTCTCGGGGTTGAGCAGGGTGAACTTGAGGTACTGGCGGCCGTCGACCTTGGTGCCGGCGACGACGGCCTCGCCGGAGGCGAACAGGGCCTTGCGGGCATGCAGGTTGGCCCGGTCGACGTCCTCGGGGGAGGCGGCGGCCTCCGGGACGTAGCGGTAGACGAGGGTGGAGAGCCGCGGCTCGACGACGACCTCGTAGCGCGGGTCGGCGGTGAGCAGCGCGAAGCCTTCGGCGGCCAGGTCGCAGACCTCGTCGAAGAGCTCCCCGACGCCGTCGGCGCCCATCACGCGCAGGGTCATCCAGAGCTTGAGCGCGTCGAAGCGGCGGGTGGTCTGGAGGGACTTGTCGACCTGGTTGGGGATCCGCTCGGCGAGCGTCCGGAGGGGGTTGAGGTAGTCCGCGTGGTACGTCGCGTGGCGCAGGGTGGCGCCGTCGCGGACCAGGAGGGCGGAAGAACTCACCGGCTGGAAGAAGGACTTGTGGTAGTCGACGGTGACGGAGTCGGCCCGCTCGATGCCGTCCAGGAGGTGGCGGCGGGTGCGGGAGGCGAGCAGTCCGCAGCCGTAGGCCGCGTCGACGTGCATCCAGGCGCCGTACTCCCCGGCGAGGGCGGCGATCTCGGGCAGCGGGTCGATGGAGCCGAAGTCGGTGGTGCCGGCGGTGGCGACGATCGCCATGGGGACCAGGCCCTCGGCGCGGCAGGCCTCCAGCTCGGCGGCGAGGACGACGGACTGCATCCGCTTGTCCGCGTCGACGGGGACGGGGACGACGGCGTCGCGGCCGAGGCCGAGCAGTTGGGCGGACTTCTGGACGCTGAAGTGGCTGCACTCGGAGGAGAAGATCCGCAGCTTCGACAGGTCGGCCGCCCCGGCCTCCTCGCGGGCGAGCAGCAGGGCCTGGAGGTTGGACTGGGTGCCGCCGCTGGTGAACACGCCGTCGGCGAGCGGGCCGAGGCCGATCCGGCCGGCGGTCCAGTCGATCAGTTTCCGCTCGATGAGGGTGCCGCCGGCGCTCTGGTCCCAGGTGTCGAGTGAGGAGTTGACCGCCGAGAGGACGGCCTCGCCGAGGACGGCGGGGATGACCACCGGGCAGTTGAGGTGCCCGAGGTAGCGGGGGTGGTGGAAGTAGACGGCGTCGCGGAGGTAGACGCTCTCCAGCTCGTCGAGGACGGCGGAGGAGTCGCCGAGCGGCCGGTCGAGGTCGACGGCGTCGATCACGGGGGCCAGCTCGGCGGGCGTGACGCCGGTGAAGGGACCTCGGGTCGCGGCGAGTTTGCTCGCCACCCGCTCGACTCCTTCGGTGACGGAACGTCGGTAGACGTCCGCCGTCGTGTCGTTGAGGAGGTGGGAGCGCATGTGGGGGCCCTTCCGGGAGCGGACTCGGTCGGCTTAAGTAAGGTTAGCCTAACCTAATTTCAATCACGAGAAAGCCCCCCGGTCCCGATGGACCGAGGGGCTGCCGGTGAATGGCTCGTTCGCTACGCCTCTTCCTGCGTCTCGTCCGGCACCTCGCGCAGGGCGTCCTCCGACAGGCCCTTGCGCCAGTAGCCGACGAAGGTGACCCGGCGCCGGTTCAGTCCCCGCTCCCGTACGAAGTGGCGGCGCAGCGCCTTCACGACCCCCGACTCGCCCGCGATCCAGACGTACGGGGCCTCCCCGGGCAGTTCGGTGCCGGACACCGCGTCCACGGCGGACGGTGCCCCCTCCTCCCGTACGAGCCAGGTGACCGTGGCGTCCGCCCGGGTCGCGAGCTCCATCCGGTCGCCGGAGTACGGCACTTCCAGGAACACCCGGGCGCGGGTCTCGGCCGGCAGCCACTCCAGGATCGCGGAGGCGGCGGGGAGGGCCGTCTCGTCGGCCCAGATCAGTACGGAGTCGGCGTCCTCCGGCAGCCGGAAGCGGACGCCCGTGTTCTCGGCGACCGCCGGGCCCAGGACCACCACCCGGTCGCCGGGCTCGGCGCGCCCGGCCCAGCGGCAGGCGGGGCCGACGCCCGCCGCGCCGGCGGCTGACGTCTCCGCGTGGAGGGCGAAGTCGATGTCGATCTCGGGTGCGGGCTCGGTGCGCTGCTCGCGGACGGTGTACGAGCGCATCACGGCCCGCTCGTCGTGGGGCATCGCGCGCCAGGCGCCGAGGATCGCGTACATGTCCGGGTCGTCGAGGGGCGGCAGGACCGGCGCCTCCTGGCCGGGGTGCGGCAGGAAGAGGGAGAGCGACTGGTCGCGGCCCCCGGTGGCGAAGTTCTTCAGGTCGTCCCCGGTGAAGGTGATCCGGACCAGGGACGGGCCGAGCCGCCGGGTCCGGTCGACCCGGAGGGAGAAGAACTGGAAGGGGGCGGTCTCGGCGTTCGTCATGAAGATGAGGTTAGCCTAACCTCATAATGATCAACAGAGGGGTCGGCTCGCTATGGGCGGGCTGATTCGGGAGGGGGGGATCCTCGTTTCGGCGAGCGGCTCGCGCGATCTTCTCATTTCGTCACGAAAACCAAGTGTGCGTGAAGGGTGAAGCGCAGTGCCGATCAGCACAAATATTCTGATAGTCGGCTATAAAGCAACTGTCGTACGGTGATCGGTATGCAGTTGAGGTACAGCTTCCGCCTGTACCCGACTGGTCCCCAGCGCACTGCGCTGGCCCAGGCGTTCGGGTGCGCGCGCGTGGTCTACAACGATGCCCTGCGGGCTCGTGAGACCGCCCGCGCCGCAGGCGAGGCGTTCCCCGGGATCGGGGATCTGTCGAAGCTGCTGATCACCGAGGCCAAGCTCACTGAAGAACGCGCGTGGCTCGGCGGCGTGTCCGCCGTGGTGCTGCAGCAGTCGTTGCGGGACCTGGACACCGCGTACAGGAACTTCTTCGACGGCCTGAAGGGCAAGCGCCCGCGTATGGGTGCGCCCCGGTTCAAGTCCCGCAAGGACAATCGGCAGGCCGTACGGTTCACCGCCAACGCGCGCTGGAAGATCACGCCCGGTGGGGACCTGTCCTTGCCGAAGATCGGCGATGTGCGGATCAAGTGGTCCCGTAACCTCCCCTCCGTGCCGTCCACGGTAACCGTGGTCAAGGACGCCGCCGGCAGGTACTTCGCCTCGTTCGTGGTGAAGACCGAGCCGGATGAGACGCTGCCCGAGACGGACGCCGTGGTCGGTATCGATCTCGGCCTGACCCACTTCGCGATCCTCTCGGACGGCACGAAGATCGAATCCCCGCGCTTCCTGCGCCGGGCGGAGAAGAAGCTCAAGCGGGAACAGCGCTGCCTGTCCCGCAAGGCCAAGGGATCGAAGAACAGGGACAAGGCCCGCATCAGGGTCGCCCGTGCGCATGCGCGGGTGGCCGATGCGCGGCGCGAGTTTCACCACCAGCTCTCAACGAGGATCATTCGCGACAACCAAGCGATTGCCGTTGAGGACCTGGCGGTCAAGGGACTCGCCCGCACTCACATGGCCAAGTCCGTCCACGACGCCGGATGGTCTGGCTTCCTGGTCATGCTGGAGTACAAAGCCGCTCGGTACGGGCGCGGCTTCCACCGGATCGGCCGCTTCGAGCCGACCTCACAGGTGTGCTGCAACTGCGGCACCATGGACGGGCCCAAGCCACTCGACACCCGCGTCTGGCAGTGCCGGGGCTGCGGATGGTGGCTGGACCGGGACATCAACGCGGCGGTCAACGTCGCCAAGGCCGCCGGACTGGCGGTGTCAGCCTGTCGAGCGCGGGTAAGACCGGGACCTGTCCCGGCACAGCGCGAAGAAGCAGGAACCCACCGAGACGGTCAGACGACCGTGGTAGGAATCCCCGCCCATTAGGGTGGGGAGGAAGTCAATTCAAGTACGGCCAGGGCGCTGCGGCGTCGATGCGACCAACGCCGTCGAATGGGCCGAGGCGCACGGCTTCAAGTCCGGCGCCATCAACATCGACAACGACATGGCCTCCGGCCGGGACCAGGGCCAGGCGGACTTCGACCCGCCCGCCGGGATCGTCTCCGGCCTGGACCGGGACCTCAACCAGGCCGCGTACAAGGCGCCCCTGCTCGCCGACGTCCAGTCGTACCTCACCTCCATCGGCGTCCCCGAGACCGGCGGCGAGGGCTGGACCCTGGACGGCGACTGGGTCACGTACGGGGCCGTCACCACCACCGAGGCCTTCAACCGCGTCATCGACGCCGACTACCTGTTCACCAACCTCGCCAGGACGCTCAAGATCCGCAAGGCGCTCATCCAGGCCCCCGTCCTGTGGGAGCTGCGCAAGCTGAACGCGCTCGACGCGGTCGCCGACGAGGCCGTCAAGGCCGGCCTCAAGGACGACTGCAGCACCGGCTGGGGCCAGATCTTCGCCTGGGTCACCATCCAGGCCCGGAACTACTGCATCCAGCAGGGCATCCTCAACGCCACCCCGCTGACCAGCGCCGACACCAGGGCCGTCTGGGACCAGCTCCAGGACCCCGAGTACAACATCCGCTCGGTCGCGTACCTGACGATGTACAACGCCTACCAGCTCGGCATCCCCTCGCCGTCGCTGACCACCAGCCTCGCCGACACGCAGGCCCTGCTCGCCCGCTACAACGGCACCGGCGACAAGGCGGCGCAGTACGGGCGCGAGCTCGTCGGCCTGTACCAGGTCCTGGAGAACTACAACGCGCTCAGCCGCGCCTAGCGGCCCCCGCCGATCGCGAAGAATGGGTGCATGAGGAAGCTTTTCGTGCCGGCCGTGGTGAACCTGCTGCTCGGCGTGCCCGGAATCATTCCGTACTTCCTGGTCTGGTACGTCCTGGCCAACGGGCCGCTCGCCGCCCTCGGGTGGACGACGCAGGACCCGAACGAGAACGACGGCATGTCGCTGTGGCTGGTCATCCTCGTACCGGTCCTCGGGATCCACGGCCTCGTCTGGGGCCTGGTGAACCGGCGCCTCGCGCGCCGGACACCCGCCCCGGGGGCCGTGTTCTGGACGGTGTGCGCGGTGGCTTCCCTGGCGCCCTTCCTGGCGATCGGGCTGTTCTGACGAAGACTTGAGAGGAGACACGAAGCACATGCAGCAGAAGATGACGCGCCGCACGGTCGTGCGGACCGCCGCCGTCGTGGGCGCGGCCGCCGCCCTCAGCCCGGTCCTGTCCGCCACGGCCGTCGCCGCGCCGAGCGCGGGCGCCGCCGACGGCACCGTCCCGGGGGCCCGCAAGCCCAAGCGCCCGGCGACCTCCGCGAACGGCTGGACCATCCAGACCAACGTCGACCGCGACTCCCAGGTGTGGACGCGCTCGGTGGCCGGCGCCGGACTGACCGTGCCGGTGTGGATCGGCGACGTCGAGACCGTCCTGCTCCACGTCGTGCGCCGCTTCCACTACGAGGTGGAGGAGCTCCACGCCGGAGACCTCGCCGGCTGGCGCCCCGCCAAGGAGGTGCGCCGCCGCCACCCCGAGTCGAACCTCGCGTCCGGCACGGCCGTGCGGATCCGCCCGGGTGTCGGGGCGACGCAGGGGACGCTGTTCCCGCTCCAGACCGACACCGTCCGCGCCATCCTCGCGGACTGCGACGGCGTGGTCCGCTGGGGCGGTGACGACAAGCCGGTGGACGAGTCCCTCTTCTACATCGCCGTCGGCCCGCTCGACCCGCGCCTCGCCGCGCTCGCGGCCCGGATCCGGGAGTGGAACGCCACGCCGGGCGAGGGCGCCGGAGCGATCACGGCCTGATCAGGCATGACATGAGGAAGGGGCGCGCGGCCTGAAGCCGCGCGCCCCTTCTGTGCATGCTTCCCGTCAGGCCGGGAGGCCCAGCTCCCGGGCGATCAGCATCCGCTGGACCTCGCTGGTGCCCTCGCCGATCTCCAGGATCTTCGAGTCGCGCCACATCCGGGCCACCGGGTACTCGTTCATGAAGCCGTAGCCGCCGTGGATCTGCGTGGCGTCACGGGCGTTGTCGACGGCCACCGTGGAGGAGTACAGCTTCGCGACGGCCGCCTCCTTCTTGAACGGCTCGCCGAGGACGAGGCGGGAGGCCGCGTCGCGCCAGCCGATCCGGGCCATGTGCGCCCGGGTCTCCATGTCGGCGATCTTGAACTGGATCGCCTGGTACGTGCTGATCGCCGAGCCGAAGGCGTGACGTTCCTTCGCGTACTTCACCGACTCGTCCACACAGCCCTGCGCGAGGCCCGTCGCGAGCGCCGCGATCGCGACCCGGCCCTCGTCCAGGATCCGCAGGAACTGCGCGTACCCGCGGCCCTCCTCGCCGAGCAGGTTCTCCACCGGGACGCGGACGTCGTCGAAGGACAGCTCACGGGTGTCCGAGGCGTTCCAGCCGACCTTCGAGTACGGGGCGGCGACCGTGAAGCCCGGGGTGCCGGAGGGCACGATGATCGAGGAGATCAGCGGGCGCCCGTCGGGCTTGCGGCCGGTGACCGCCGTGACCGTCACCAGACCGGTGATGTCCGTACCGGAGTTGGTGATGAAGCACTTCGAGCCGTTGATGACCCACTGGTCGCCGTCCCGGACGGCCGTGGTGCGGGTGCCGCCGGCGTCGCTGCCCGCGCCCGGCTCGGTCAGGCCGAAGGCGCCGAGCATCTCGCCGGAGCACAGCTTCGGCAGCCACGCGCGCTTCTGCTCCTCGGTGCCGAAGCGGTAGACCGGCATCGCGCCCAGCGAGACGCCCGCCTCCAGGGTGATGGCCACGGAGGAGTCGACCCGGGCCAGCTCCTCCAGGGCGATCCCGAGGGCGAGGTAGTCGCCGCCCATGCCGCCGTACTCCTCGGGGAACGGCAGGCCGAACAGGCCCATGCGGCCCATCTCGGCGACGATCTCGTACGGGAACTCGTGCCGCTCGTAGTAGTCGCCGATCTTCGGCGCGACGACGTCGTGCGCGAACTCCTCGACGGTGCGGCGGAGTTCCTCGTGCTCTTCGGAGAGCCGGTGGTCGAGGGACATGTCTTTCGTCACTCCTTGTGGGAGAGGGCGCGGACGGTACGGGAGGGGCTGGGCCGGCCCAGCTGTTCGGCCATCCACACGCTCGTGGCGGTGAGGGCGGCCAGATCGACCCCGGTCTCGATGCCGAGACCGTCGAGCATCCACACGAGGTCCTCGGTGGCGAGATTGCCGGTCGCGCTCTTCGCGTACGGGCAGCCGCCGAGGCCGCCGGCGGAGGCGTCGACCGTGGTCACCCCGTGGCGCAGGGCGGCCAGGGTGTTGGACAGGGCCTGCCCGTAGGTGTCGTGGAAGTGCACGGCGATACGGGAGGTGGGGACACCGGCCTCGTCGAGGCCCGTCAGCAGGGCCTGGACGTGACCGGGGGTCGCGACCCCGATCGTGTCCCCGAGGCTCAGCTCGTCGCAGCCCATGTCGGCGAGGGCCTTCGTGACCCGGACGACCTGCTCGACGGGGACGGCGCCCTCCCAGGGGTCGCCGAAGCACATCGACAGGTAGCCGCGCACCTTGAGGCCGGCCTCTATGGCCCGGGTGACGGTCGGCTCGAACATCGCGAGCGCCTCGTCGACGGTCCGGTTCAGATTGGCCTTCGCGAAGGACTCGGTCGCCGAGGCGAACACGGCGACCTCGCGGGCGCCGAGCGCGAGGGCCCGGTCGAGACCCCGCTCGTTCGGCACGAGCACCGGGAGCCGCACGGGCAGGTCGCGGACGCGCGGGAACAGCTCCTCGGCGTCGGCGAGCTGCGGCACCCACCTGGGGTGCACGAAGCTCGTCGCCTCGATGGTCGTCAGGCCCGCGGCGGCGAGCCGCCGCACGAACTCGGCCTTCACCTCCGTCGGGACGGCCGTCTTCTCGTTCTGCAGCCCGTCCCGGGCACCGACCTCGTGGATCCGGACCCGGGCGGGGAGCGCGGGGTCCTTCACGGTCATCGGCAGGTTCACGCGTCCTCCTCCTCACGGGGCGTCACCACGGCCAGGATCTGGTCCATGGCGACGGTGGTGCCGGGCGTGACGTCCAGCTCGGTGACGGTGCCGGCGTGCGGGGCGGAGATGACGTGCTCCATCTTCATCGCCTCGACCACCAGCAGGCTCTGCCCGGCCTCCACCTCGTCCCCGACGGTCACCTTCACGACGGTCACGGTCCCGGGCATGGGCGCGGCGAGGGTGTCGGCCCCGCCGTGCCGGGCGCCGGAGAGGGCGGCCTCGACGGGGTCGTGGTCGAGCACGTGCCAGGAGTCGCCGTCCCGGCCGAGCCAGGCGCCCGCGCGGCGGAAGGTGTGGGTGACGCCGTCCACGGTGACGGTCACGTCGGTGGCCGTGACCCGGGCGCCGCCCGGGGCCTCGACCGCCACGGGCTCCAGTCCGGGTACGCGTACGGGGAAGGAGAGCGGGGCCGGGGCGCCGCCCAGACGCCAGCCGTTCGGCACCGAGAAGGGGTCCGTCCAGCCGTCCCGGGGCGCCGGGGCCAGCCGGGCGAGCCGCACGGCGGCCGCCGCCGCGTACACCTCCTCCGGGACCGAGGCGTCGACCAGTGAATCCGCGTCCCGCTCCACCAGGCCCGTGTCCAGGTTGCCCTTCACCACGTCCGGGTGGGCGAGGAGGCGGCGCAGGAAGCCCGCGTTGGTGGGGACGCCCAGGGTGACCAGGTCGGCGAGGGCCGCGCGGAGCTTGCGGAGGGCCGCCTCGCGGGTGGGGGCGTGGACGATGACCTTCGACAGCATCGGGTCGTAGAGGGAGGAGACCTCGGTGCCCTCCGAGAGGCCGGAGTCGGTCCGTACGCCGTTCCCCCGGGGCTCGTGCAGCGCGAGGACCGTGCCGCCCGAGGGCAGGAAGCCGCGCGCGGGGTCCTCGGCGCAGATGCGGGCCTCGACCGCCCAGCCGTCGAGCCGGACGTCCTCCTGCGCGAAGGGCAGCGGCTCGCCCGCCGCCACCCGCAGCTGCCACTCCACCAGGTCGACGCCGGTGATCAGTTCGGTCACCGGGTGCTCGACCTGGAGGCGGGTGTTCATCTCCATGAAGTAGTACGAGGAGGGGTCGCCGCCCGGCACGATGAACTCGACCGTGCCCGCGCCCACATAGCCGCAGGAGCGCGCCGCCTCGACCGCCGCCGCGCCCATCGAGGCGCGGATCTCCGGGGTGAGGAGGACGCTCGGGGCCTCCTCGATGATCTTCTGGTGGCGGCGCTGGAGCGAGCACTCGCGCTCGCCCAGGTGGATCACGTTTCCGTGGGCGTCCGCCAGGACCTGGATCTCGATGTGCCGGGGGCGGTCGATCCACCGCTCCACGAGCAGCGTGTCGTCGCCGAAGGAGGCCCGCGCCTCCCGGCGGGCCGCCGCGATCTCCTCGTCCAGGACCGCCAGGTCCCGCACCAGGCGCATGCCCTTGCCGCCGCCGCCCGCGCTGGGCTTCAGCAGGACGGGCGCGCCCAGCTCACGGGCCGCGGCGGCGATCTCGGGGTCGGCCGCGCCGGGCACGACCGGGACGCCCGCCGCCTTCACGGTCTCCTTCGCGCGGATCTTGTCGCCCATGAGGGAGATCGCGGTCGCGGACGGGCCGATGAAGACGAGGCCCGCGTCGGCACAGGCCTGCGCGAAGCCGGCGTTCTCCGCGAGGAAGCCGTAGCCGGGGTGCACGGCCTGCGCCCCGGTCCGCCGGGCCGCGTCGAGCAGGGCGGGGACGGACAGGTACGACTCGGCGGCCGGCGCCGGACCGATCCGCACCGCCGTGTCCGCCTCCCGTACGTGCCGGGCGTCGGCGTCCGCGTCGCTGTAGACGGCCACCGAGCGCACGCCCATCTCCCGCAGGGTGCGGATGACGCGGACGGCGATCTCGCCCCGGTTGGCCACAAGGACGGTGTCGAACATTCTCCGAGTACCCCTCACATCCGGAAGACGCCGAACTGGGGGTCACCCAGGGGCGCGTTGGCACAGGCGGTCAGGGCGAGGCCGAGGACCTGCCGGGTCTCCATCGGGTCGATGACCCCGTCGTCCCAGAGCCGGGCGGTCGCGTAGTAGGCGCTGCCCTGCGTCTCGTACTGCTCGCGGATCGGGGCCTTGAAGGCCTCTTCCTCCTCGGCGCTCCACCCGTCGCCGAGCTGGTCGCGCTTGACGGTGGCGAGGACGGACGCGGCCTGCTCGCCGCCCATGACCGAGATCTTGGCGTTGGGCCACATCCACAGGAAGCGGGGGGAGTAGGCCCGGCCGCACATCGAGTAGTTGCCCGCGCCGTACGAACCGCCGACGACGACCGTCAGCTTCGGGACCCGGGTGGTGGCCACGGCCGTGACCATCTTCGCGCCGTGCTTGGCGATGCCGCCGTGCTCGTACGCCTTGCCGACCATGAAGCCGGTGATGTTCTGCAGGAAGACGAGCGGGATGCCGCGCTGGTCGCACAGCTCGATGAAGTGCGCGCCCTTCTGGGCGGACTCGGCGAACAGGATGCCGTTGTTGGCGACGATGCCGACGGGGTGGCCGTGGATCCGGGCGAAGCCGGTGACGAGCGTCTGCCCGTACTCGGACTTGAACTCCTGGAAGCGGGAGCCGTCCACGACCCGGGCGATGACCTCGCGCACGTCGTAGGGGGTGCGGGAGTCGACGGGCACGGCCCCGTAGAGACCGTACGGGTCGACCTTCGGCTCCTCGGCCGGCTCGACCTTCCAGGGCAGCGGGCCGCGCTCGGGGAGCGTGGCGACGATGTTCCGCACGATCCGCAGCGCGTGCGCGTCGTCCTCGGCGAGGTGGTCGGTGACGCCGGAGATCCGGGAGTGGACCTCGCCGCCGCCGAGCTCCTCGGCCGTGACGACCTCGCCGGTCGCCGCCTTCACGAGCGGCGGACCGCCCAGGAAGATCGTGCCCTGGTTCCGTACGATCACGGCCTCGTCGCTCATCGCGGGCACGTACGCGCCGCCGGCCGTGCAGGAGCCCATGACCGCCGCGATCTGCGGGATGCCCGCGCCGGACATCCGGGCCTGGTTGAAGAAGATCCGGCCGAAGTGCTCCCGGTCCGGGAAGACCTCGTCCTGCATCGGCAGGAAGGCGCCGCCGGAGTCCACGAGGTAGAGGCACGGGAGCCGGTTCTCCAGGGCCACCTCCTGCGCCCGCAGGTGCTTCTTCACCGTCATCGGGTAGTACGTGCCGCCCTTGACGGTCGCGTCGTTCGCCACGATCACGCACTCGCGGCCGGAGACCCGCCCGATGCCCGCGATGACACCGGCCGCCGGGGCCTGGTCGCCGTACATCCCGTTCGCCGCCAGCGGGGCCAGCTCCAGGAACGGCGAGCCCGGGTCGAGCAGCGTGTCCACCCGGTCCCGGGGCAGCAGCTTGCCGCGCGCGGTGTGCCGGGCCCTGGACTTCTCACCGCCGCCCAGGGCGGCCGCCGCGAGCTTGGCGCGCAGGGTCGCGGCCAGCTCGTGGTGCGCCGCCTCGTTGGCCTGCCAGGCCGGCGAGGCGGGATCCGCCGCACTCGACAGCACAGGTGCCTGCTGCATCGACCGATCTCCCTTGTCCGGTTAATGAGCGTTAACGTATGCCGCCAAGGTTAACGACCGCTAACCGGGTTGTCTAGAATTGACTTCATGACCACGAGCCCCACCCGGACCGACGCCCCGACGCGACGCGAGCAGATCCTCAAGGAGGCCGCCCGCCTCTTCGCCGAGCGCGGCTTCCACGGCGTCGGCGTGGACGAGATAGGGGCCGCCGTCGGCATCAGCGGACCCGGCCTCTACCGGCACTTCCCGGGGAAGGACGCGATGCTCGCCGAGCTCCTGGTGGGCATCAGCGAGCGGCTCCTGGCCGGCGGCCGGCTGCGCGTGGCCGAGGCCGGCGGGGACCCGCGCGCCCTGCTCGGCTCCCTCATCGACGGGCACATCGACTTCGCCCTCGACGACCGGCCGCTGATCACCCTCCACGACCGCGAACTCGACCGGCTCAAGGACGAGGACCGCAAGCGGGTCCGGCAGCTCCAGCGGCAGTACGTCGAACTGTGGGTCGCGGTCGTCCGCGAGCTCCACCCCGACGCGGGCGAGTCCGAGTCCCGCACCGCCGTCCACGCCGTCTTCGGCCTGCTCAACTCGACCCCGCACCTCGCCGCCCTCGGCCGCGGCCCCATGGAGGACCTGCTGCGACGGCTGGCGCACGGGGCGTTCGGGGCGCTGGGCGCGTAGCGGCGGCGGGCCCTCACGGTTCGACGTCGGCGCCCACCGGGGGCGGCGCCGGAGGCCCGGGCGGCCCGCCGCTCCCCGCAGAAGCCGGGGGCGCGCCGGTCCAGGGGGCGGAACCGGCTGTCCGGTGCGGGGTGGGCTCGGACAGAATGAGCCCCATGCCGATACTCAGCCGCGCCGCCCTCGTCGAGCACCTCGTCCGCACCCGGATCGCGGGAGACGTCGCCACCCCGCGCGACAACAACCTCTCCCACTACCGCAAGCTCGCCAACGGCGACCGGCACTACTGGCTCGGCCTCGAACTCGGCGACCGCTGGACCGACGAGCAGGACGTGCTCGCCGTCATGGCCGAGCGGTGCGGCGTGATCGACGACCCCGCCCACCGGGTCGGCCAGGACACCATCGACCCCGAACTCACCGTCGACGGCCTCGACCGGATGGCCGCCCGGCTCCGCAAGGCCGCCGCGGGCCGCGAGCGGGTCCTCTTCGCGACCGGCCACCCCGGCGCGCTCATCGACGTCCACAGCCGGGTCGCCGCCGCGCTGCGCGCCCAGGGCTGCGACATCGTCCGCATCCCCGGCGGACTCGTCGCCGACGAGGGGTACGTCGTGCAGTTCGCCGACGTCGCCGTCTTCGAGCGCGGCGCCAGCCTGTGGCACACCCACTCCCCGGAGCCGATGAACGCCATCCTCGACGCCCTCGGCGAGGACGGCCGCCCCGACCTGGTCATCGCCGACCACGGCTGGGCGGGGCGCGCCGGCCAGCGGGGTATCGACTCCGTCGGCTACGCCGACTGCAACGACCCCGCCCTCTTCATCGGCGAGGCCGAGGGCACGATGCAGGTCACCATCCCCCTCGACGACCACGTCCTGGACCCCCGCTTCTACGAGCCCCTGACGGCGTACACGCTGAACGCGGCGGGCCTGGCGGCCTGAGCCCGGAGGGCAGGGCACCCCGCGCCGAGGCGGCGCGGGGTGCTGCGCGGGGGTGTCAGAAGACGACGGGGCGGGTGCCGGACGCGGAGGTGTACGGGGCCGGGACGTTGAGCGTCTGCCCGGGGCCGAAGGGGGCCTTCCAGTCGCCGGTGCCCTTGTACACGGTGAGCAGGGACCAGGAACCGGTGCCGCGCTCCGCGATCAGGTCGGCGCGGCCGTCCCGGTCCACGTCGCCGATGTTGACGAGCTGCTGGTACGTGTTCCACCCGCCGCCGACCTTGGTCCGGGGCGCGAACGTGCCGTCACCCTTGCCGAGGTACAGCCACAGGACGCCGGTCCGGTCGCGGGCGAGGAGGTCGCCCGCCTTCGCGCCGCCGATGTCGCCGGGGGCGGTGAGGCGGTCGTACGCGTTCCACCCGGCGCCGACGCGGACGCGCGGCGCGAACGGCCTGGCGGCGTCGCCGGTGGCCTTGTACAGCCAGAGGACGCCCGCCGTGTCGGTGGCGACGAGGTCGGGGCGGCCGTCGCCGGTCAGGTCGGAGCCCGCCGCGAGGGTGGTGTACACGCCCCAGCCCGCGCCGATCCGGATCCGCTGGGAGAGGGCGCGGCCGGTGCCCGAGTAGAGCCACAGGACGCCCTGCCCGTCGCGGGCGACGAGGTCCGCGTACGGGTTCGCGTCGAGGTTCCCGGCGGACAGCAGCCGGTCGTACACGGACCAGCCGGCGCCCCGCTCGGTCCGCTCCCACTCCTTCTCCGGCGCCGCGAGGAACTGCCGGACGTCGTACGAGGCGAGGTGGCCCGCGCCGTCCCGGACGAGCAGGTCGGGGGAGCCGCTGTCCGAGTAGTCGTGCGGGACCGTGCCGCTGGCGACCTGGAGGGTGCCGGACCGCTCGATCTGCCCGCCGATGCCGTTGAGCGGCGTGACGGTCACCCTCCACTCGTAGGCGCCGTTGTAGGCGGCGGTCCCGTTCGGGAAGGTCCCGTCCCACTCGAAGGCCGCCTCGGTGTTCGTCCCCAGGAGCTTCTTGTCGGACGTCCAGGTCCTGCCCGTCGCCTTGTGCGTCAGCCGCAGGCTCACCCCCACGTCGCCCCGGCTGAGGTTCCACCGCAGCGCCGCCCTGGACCCGGCCGCGCCGAAGCCGGCCGTGGCGGGCACCTGCTCGTCCACGACGGCGACCGGCGTGGTCGCGCCGTTGGTCGCCACCTGGGTGACGGCAGGCCGGCCGTCCGCACCGAGACCGATCCTGTACACGCCCGCGCCGTGCTCCGGCGTGGTGCCCTGCGCCAGCAGGCCGTCGCCGGCCCCGACCAGGTCCCACAGCTCGCCGAGGAGACCGGTGACGGTCGTGCCGTCCTTGAGGGAGACGGCCGAGAGGGCCTTTCCGGACACGCCGGACACGACCCAGTCCCCCAGCAGGGAGACCGGCACGTAGGAGCCGTTGGGCTGGAGGGGCGTGTGGCGCGTCGATCCGGCCTCGCCCCGGCGGGCCGTCACCAGGGTCACGGAGCCGCCGGGCTGCCACTCGGACCAGGCCAGATGGGTGGCCGTGACCGCGATGCCGGAATTGGGGAAGAAATCGGGCACGGCCCGGTCCTCGACGACCTTCGCCTCCGCGAGGTCGACGACGGCCAGGCGATCCCCCTTCACACCGCCGACCGTGCCCTCGTACTGGACGGCGAGGACGCCGGAGGGGGAGTACACGACGTTCTCGATGTACGCGTCGGAGGGAAGGCCCTGCACCTGGCGGTGCACGACCGTGCCCGCCGGCTTGGAGACGAGGTGGAGGCTGCTGCGGGGGCGGGTCATCACGAGGGTGTCGCCCGCGACCTGCCAGAGTTCCGCACCCGCACCGACGGAGCTGGTGTCGATGTCGACGGGTTCGCCGCCCGCCATGTCCAGGAGCCGGTAGGCGCTTCCCCCCGTCTGCACCGCGACGCGGTCGCTGTCCGTGGCTGCCGTGGGGGTGCTGTAGTCGGGGGCGCCCTTGGGCAGGGTGGTCCTGGCCCCGTCCTCGGACCGGTGCCACTGCCAGGTGGTGTTCACGCCGTCGCTGGAATCGGACCAGGTCAGGAAGCCGGTCGAGCCGCCGCCGTGCAGCTGCTCGTTGAAGCCGAGGGGGAAGGGGGCCGTCTGCTGCTCCGCCGCGGTGGCGGTGACCGCCCGAGGGGCGGCGAGGGCGGGAGCGGTGGCCATGGCCGTGCCGGCCGTCACGGCGAGGGCGACGGTGACGGCGACCGCGAGGTTCCGGCCGGCCGGGCTGGGGTGCTTCAAGGGGGGCTTCCTCCAGGTCCTGTGTCGTGGCGTCCATGCGCCACAACCACAGGACTCGGAAAGGCCGTTCGGGGTTGTGCGGCCGTCCGGAAGTCGGCATCGAGTCTGTCAGGTCGGATCCGGAGCGGTCGGCGGCCGGGGCCGGCGCTGTTCCACGCCCGGTGTCGGGTCCAGGTAGACCCGGGCGATCGCCGGGTAGCGCTCGCGGAGTTGGGATTCGGCGTCCTCGCAGGCCCATTCGACCTGCTCGGCGGAGGAGACGTCGCGGAAGTCGATCTTCGCGGCGACGAGGACCTCGCCGGGGCCCTGGATGAGGGTGATCAGGTCGAGGACGTCGACGACGTGGGGGACGGAGAGGAGTTCCTCGCGGATGCCCTCGCGCATGCGGCGCGGGGCCGGGCGGCCGATGAGGAGTTCGGCGTTGGAGCGGCCCAGCACCCAGGCCACGTACACGAGCAGGACGCCGATGAGGATGGAGGCGACGCCGTCCCAGACGGCGGAGCCGGTGATCTGGACGCCGAGCAGGCCGCCCGCCGCGAGCATGAGGCCGGCGAGGGCGGCGGAGTCCTCCATCACGACCGCCTTGACGGTGGTGTCGGGCATCCGCCGGAGGTACTGGGCGAAGGGGGCCTTCATCCGCTCCGCCTCCGCCCTGACCTGCTTGATGCCGGTGCGCAGCGAGAAGCCCTCCAGGAGGAAGGCGATGCCCAGGACGATGTACGAGACCGTCGGGTCGCCGAGTTCCTCGCCGTGGGTGAGCGTGTGGATCCCGTCGTAGATCGAGAAGACCGCGCCGCCGACGAAGGTGGCGACCGCGGCCAGCAGCGCCCAGACGTAGCGCTCGCCCGCGTAGCCGACGGGATGGTCCTCGTCGGCCGGCCTGTCGCTCCGCTTCAGCGCGGTCAGCAGCATGACCTCGGTGACGGTGTCGGCGACCGAGTGGGCGGCCTCCGAGAGCATGGCGCTGGAGCCGCTGACGATGCCCGCGACGGCCTTGGCGACGGCGATCCCGAGGTTCGCCGCCGCCGCCACGATCACCGTGAAGGTGCTTTCTCCCTGTTCCGGCATGATGCGGACGCTATGTCCGATCATCGGCGCGGGACGCGAACGACACCCTCCTGGATGACGGAGATCGCCAGCCGCCCGTCCTGGGTGAAGATCCGCGCCTGGCCCAGGCCGCGCCCGCCGGAGGCGGTCGGGGACTCCTGGTCGTACAGGAGCCACTCGTCGGCCCGGAAGGGCCGGTGGAACCACATGGCGTGGTCGAGCGAGGCGCCCACGACGTCGCCCACCGCCCAGCCGCCCCGCCCGTGCGCGAGCAGGATCGAGTCGAGCAGCGTCATGTCGGAGACGTACGTGGCGAGGACGACGTGCAGCAGCGGGTCGTCCGCCAGCTTGCCGTTCGTGCGGAACCAGACCTGGGAGCGCGGCTCGCGCGGCTGCCCGACCGTCCCCCACGGGGGCGTCTCGGCATAGCGCAGGTCCACCGCCGCCCTGGCCTCGATCAGCCGGTCCGCGACCTCGCGCGGGAGGTGGCGGGGCAGCATCTCGGCCGGCGTCTCCAGGGACTCCGGGTCCGGCGCCGCCGGCATCTCCACCTGGTGGTCGAGCCCCTCCTCGTACGCCTGGAAGGACGCCGACAGGTGGAAGATCGGCTGGCCGTGCTGGACGGCGACGACCCGGCGGGTGGTGAAGGAGCGGCCGTCGCGGATGCGGTCGACCGTGTAGACGATCGGCGCGCCCGGGTCCCCGGCGCGCAGGAAGTACGCGTGCAGGGAGTGGGCGAGCCGGTCCTCGGGGACGGTCCGCCCCGCCGCCACCAGCGCCTGGGCGGCCACCTGGCCGCCGAAGACGCGGGGGACGATCGAGGGGCGGGACTCGCCCCGGAAGATGTCCTGCTCGATCCGCTCCAGGTCGAGCAGATCGAGCAGGTCATCCAGAGCCGTGTGAGCGTCGGGCACTTACAGGCCCATCGACTTCGCGATGATCGACTTCATGATCTCGCTGGTGCCGCCGTAGATGCGGTTGACGCGGTTGTCGGCGTACAGGCGGGCGATCGGGTACTCGTTCATGTAGCCGTAGCCGCCGTGCAGCTGGAGGCAGCGGTCGATGACGCGGTGCGCGACCTCGGTGCAGAACAGCTTGGCGCTGGCGGCCTCGGCGGGGGAGAGCTCGCCCGCGTCCAGGGCCTCCAGGGCGCGGTCGGCGACGGCCTCGGCGGCGTCGACCTCGGCCTGGCAGGCGGCCAGCTCGAACTTGGTGTTCTGGAAGGAGGCGACCGGCTTGCCGAAGACCGTGCGGTCCGTGACGTACTGCTGGGCGAAGCGGACGGCGGCCTTGGCCTGGGCGTAGGCGCCGAAGGCGATGCCCCAGCGCTCGGAGGCCAGGTTGTGGCCGAGGTAGTAGAAGCCCTTGCCCTCCTCGCCGAGCAGGTCCTCGGCGGGCACCTTGACGTCGACGAAGGCCAGCTCGGCCGTGTCGGAGGTGCGCAGGCCGAGCTTGTCCAGCTTGCGGCCGATGGAGTAGCCCTCGGACTTGGTGTCGACGGCGAAGAGCGAGATGCCGAAGCGGCGGTCGTCCTCGGAGGGGGCGGAGGTGCGGGCGCAGACGATCACGCGGTCGGCGTGGACGCCGCCGGTGATGAAGGTCTTGGCGCCGTTGAGGACGTAGTGGGTGCCGTCCTCGGAGAGCTTGGCGGTGGTCTTCATGCCCGCGACGTCGGAGCCGGTGCCCGGCTCGGTCATGGCGAGCGCCCACATCTCCTCGCCGGTGACGAACTTCGGCAGGAAGCGCTTCTTCTGCTCGTCGGTGGCGAGCATCTTGATGTACGGCAGGGCGAGCAGCACGTGGACGCCGGAGCCGCCGAACTGGACGCCGGCGCGCGAGGTCTCCTCGTACAGGACGGCCTCGAACTTGTGGGTGTCCAGGCCCGCGCCGCCGAACTCCTCGGGGACGTTGATGCCGAAGATGCCCAGCTCGCCGAGCTTGTCGTAGAACTCGCGCGGCGCCTGGCCCGCGGCGAACCACTCGTCGTAGACGGGGACGACCTCGGCCTCGATGAAGGCGCGGATGGTCTCCCGGAACGCCTCGTGGTCCTCGTTGAATACGGTACGGCGCACGGTGCGTCTCCTCCGATGTGCGGTGCGGGCCAGTTGTCTAAGCGCTTGCTCAGCTTGTTCTGTCCGAAGTTACCCAGCGGTCACCCGCTCTGTCCAGACTCCGCGCCTGTGATCCAGCGCCCCTTCGCCGAGTCGTAGCCGTACACCGGGCCCCCCTTCGCCCGCCCGCTCGTACGGAAGGCCTCCCCGCCGGAGTCCGCGATCCGCACCACGCCGCTCCTGCCCTCCGCGCTCCACTCCAGCTCCAGGTACCACCGGCAGTCGCAGCGGGCGGCGCGGGCGGAGACGAGCAGCTCCTCGGGCTCCGCCGCGGTGACGGTGTACGGGAACCTCACGGCCGGGATCTCCCGCCCCTCCTCCCCGGAGGCGTCGTACCCGTCGACCGGGCGCGCGAGCGGGCGCGGCGCGTCGAGGTCCACGGCGAACCGCCGCGGCGTGACGGCCCCGCCGCACCCCTCGTCCATGCGGTACGCCGCCCAGCGCAGCGGCCCCGCCCTTCCCACCACGCGCACGTGCAGCCCCTGCAGGACGACGGCGGAAGCCCCCTTCCCCTGCACCGAGACCCGTACGAGCGTCTGCCCCCCGTCCACGGCCCCGACCGCCCCCGCCCACCGCCCGGCGTCGACGGGCACCGGAGGCGCGCCGACCCGGGCGGGGGGCCGGTCGGCGAGATAGGTGTGCCCGCAGCCGTTCTCCCAGAGATCGGAGGAGACGGTGTACGTGAACGGGAGCGGCGCCCCGGCCTCCTGTGACTTCCCGCCGCGTCCCGGCAGCAGGGCGACCACGAGCGCGAGCGCGAGGACGGCGAGGACGGCGCCGAACACGAGCGGGGCCCTCCGGCGGGGCCGCGCGGGGGCGGGGGCGCCCTCGTAGGCGGGGGCCACGGTCGGCGCGAGCGGTCGGGGCGTGACGGGCTCGGGCCCGACCGGCTTGATCGGCTCGACCGGTCCGTCTGGCTCGACTGATCCGACCGGCTCGGCCGGTCCGTCGGGCTCGGCCGGCCCGACCGCCCCGGCCGGCCTCGCCGGTGGCCTGCGGATGAGGTCCGCGCGCTGCCAGTGCTCCTCCAGTTCCCGGATCTCGTCCGTGCCGGCCCCGCACAGCCGGGCAAGGCGTCCGAGGACGGCGAAGGCCTCCGGGACGGCCGCGCCGGAGCAGTAGCGGTGCAGGGTGGAGGCGCTGACGCCGAGGCGCCGCGCCAGGGCCTCGTAGCTGCGCCCGTCGCGCTCCTTCAGCGCCCGCACCCGCGCCGCGAACTCCTCGACCTCACCCATCTACCAGCCCCCCGCTCGTTCCACCCCTCTTGCGTTCTCCCACGTCAGAGGGGGTGGAATGGTTCCGGGACGGGTGGAGGGCGCGTCGCCGTTGCCCGGGGGCGGGCGGGGGCCCGAGGGTGGTGGGGCACTGACCGAACGACCCGACGGGGGATCCAGCACCGTGAACAAGTTCCGTACCGCACTCGCGGCCACCGCCGCTGCCGCTCTGGGCCTCGCCGCCCTCGCCGCCGCCCCGGCGCAGGCGGCCGCCCAGCCCGCCTTCCTCTCGGCCGCGCAGATGCCGGCGGCGTCGACGCCGTGGACCGCCACCCGGGTCTTCACCGGCGTCCCGGAGAACGGCGGCGCCCTCTGCGCCCCGTACAGGATCCCGGCGCAGAACACCCGCTACCGCGAGTTCACCACCGAGCTCGACACCAACGGCGTCCAGATCACCACCGTCGCCCGCACCGAGGCCGACGCGGTGAAGCTGGTCGACACCCTCCGCAAGTCCCTCGCCGGCTGCGGCGCCCTCCTGGAGCGGCAGAACCCGGGCCTGCACGCCGTCAGCGCCTACCACGGCAAGCTCGCCGTGGAGGAGGGCGCCTGGGTCTACAGCCTGGACACCGCCGACCCGCAGGTCGGGAACACCGACATCCACCTCTTCGCCGTGGGCCGCGACGGCCGCACCGTCACCTACGTCCGGTGGGGCCGGATGGGCGACCTGAAGGACGCCCCGCTGGCCGCCTTCCGCACGACGGCGAAGACGGCGGTGAACAAGCTCTGGTGACCGCCCCGGTCACGGGGCGCGGAGCGCGAACCACAGCTCCATCCGTACGTCCGGGTCGTCCAGGTCCCGGTCGAGGAGCGCGGCGCAGCGGGTGATGCGCTGGCGGACGGTGTTGCGGTGCAGGCCGGTCGCCACCGCCGTGCGGTCCCAGCTGCCGTGCAGGGAGAGCCAGACGCGGAGCGTCTCGGCGAGGGGTTCGGTGAGGGGGGCGAGGAGCGCGCGGGCGTACGCGGCGGCCTCGTCGCGGTCCACGAGCGCGGCGAAGCCGTTGGCGCGGTGCCGGACGAGGGCCGTCCGCGAGGCCTCCGCCCGGCGCAGCGCCCGCTCGGCCTGCGCCTCCCCGGCCCCGAGCTCGGAGGCCTCCACGGGTGAGCTCACCCCGAGCGTCCAGCCCTGCTGCGCGGTGACGGGGGCGGAGGAGGGGAGGAGGAGCCGTACGGTTCCCCCTCCCCCCTGACCGTCCGCGCCGCCCACCGCTCCCACCCCCGCCTCCACCAGCGGCGTCCCCAGCGCCGCCGCCAGGCTCGCCGCCGCGAACGGGGTGCCGTCGCCGCCGCGCGCGTGGACCACCGTCCAGGGGCCGGGGCCCAGGGCGCCCGCGACCTCCGCCGGGGGCGCGCCGAGGAGCAGCCGGACCAGGGCCCCGTCGCGTACGGTCGCGTCGGCGCCCCGGTGGGGGGCCGCGAGCAGGGAGAGCAGGACGACCGCGACGCCCGCGATGGTGTGGTCGCCGGGGCCGCGCCGTTCCGTCGCCACCCCGAGGGTCAGCCCGTCCCCGCCGCCGAGCGCGTACGCGGCGAGCCGCAGCCCGCCGCCGTCCCCGCTCGCCGAGGCCGGTCCGCCGGGGCGCGGGCCGAGGACTCCCGCGAGGTCCCGCAGGGCCCGCGCCGCCTCCGCCGGGACCTCCCGGCCGGCCGCCGCCGACTCCGTGCCGTCCGCGGCGAACAGCACCGCCCGCCCGCCGAGCCGCGAGGCGAGCGCGCCGAGGACCGCCGGGACCGGCGCCGGGCGGGCCGCGGCCGCGGCCAGGGACTGCTGGGCCTCGGTCACCCGGCGCAGCTCGTGCAGCCGGGCCTCCGCCATCAGCCGCCACACCGCCCGCGCCACCGCCGTGAACGGGGTGCGCGGGGGGACTTCGACCAGCGGCAGGCCGTGCCGCTCGCAGGCCGCGACGAGCTCCGGCGGGACCGTGTCGTACACCGGCGTCACCCCGAAGGCGAGCGCCGCCGCCCCCGCCTCCACGACCCGCTCGACGTAGTGCGCCGGATCGGTGAGCTGCACGCCGGCCGTCATGAGCAGCTCGCCGCCGAGCAGGTACGGGTACGGGTCGGCCATCTCCGAGGTGTGCACCCAGTGCAGCGGGACGTCCTCGGGCCCGGCGAGCAGCCGCAGGCCCAGGTCGGGGCGGGCGAGCAGCGCGGCCAGCGACACCGGCGGCGCCGGGGGAGTGGAGCCGGGCTCCTGAGTGATCACCGGTATGGGCCCTTCGTACATCCTCTGCCCGGACAGTGGAGGAAACGTACACTTCAACGTCGCTTTCCGGCCACCTACTGTCGTTCTCATCCCAGGGCCGCGGGTACGGGCGGATGTCCCCGCGATCAGCACCTGGGCACTCCCCCGCACGACACGCCACCGAGGTGAGAAGAAGGAGGGCCCGATGGCCGTCGACTACACAGTGATCGTCCTGTACTTGGCCGGCATGCTCGCGATGGGCTGGTGGGGCATGCGCCGCGCCAAGTCCAAGAGCGAGTTCCTGGTGGCCGGCCGCCGCCTCGGGCCCTGGATGTACTCCGGGACGATGGCCGCCATCGTCCTCGGCGGCGCCTCCACCATCGGCGGCGTCGGCCTCGGCTACAAGTACGGCCTCTCCGGCGCCTGGATGGTCTTCGCCATCGGCCTCGGCCTGCTGGCCCTCTCCGTCTTCTTCTCCGCCCGCATCGCGCGGCTGAAGGTCTACACCGTCTCCGAGATGCTCGACCTGCGCTACGGAGGCAAGGCCGGCGTCATCTCGGGCGTCGTGATGTGGGCGTACACGCTGATGCTCGCGGTCACCTCGACCATCGCGTACGCCACGATCTTCGACGTCCTCTTCGACCTGCCCCGGACCCTCGCGATCGTCCTCGGCGGCACCATCGTCGTCGCGTACTCGACGCTCGGCGGCATGTGGTCGATCACCATCACCGACATGGTGCAGTTCGTGGTGAAGACCATCGGCGTGCTGCTCCTGCTGCTGCCGATCGCCGTGATCAAGGCCGGCGGCTTCGAGGGCATGCGCGAGGCGCTGCCCACCTCGTACTTCGAGCCCCTCGGCATCGGCGGCGAGACGATCTTCACCTACGTGCTGATCTACACCTTCGGCATGCTCATCGGCCAGGACATCTGGCAGCGCGTCTTCACCGCCCGCAACGACAAGGTCGCCAAGTGGGGCGGCACCGTCGCCGGCACCTACTGTCTGGCGTACGCGCTGGCCGGCGCCGTCATCGGCACGGCCGCCAAGGTGCTCTACCCGAACCTGCCCAGCGCCGACGACGCCTTCGCCACCATCGTCAAGGACGAACTGCCGATGGGCGTCCGGGGCCTCGTCCTCGCCGCCGCGCTCGCCGCCGTGATGTCCACCTCCTCCGGCGCCCTCATCGCCTGCGCCACCGTCGCCAACAACGACATCTGGTCACGCCTGCGCGGTGCCGTCGCCAGGAAGGACGAGAACGACCACGACGAGGTGAAGGGCAACCGCCTCTTCATCCTCATCATGGGCGTCGCCGTCATCCTCATCGCCATCGCCCTCAACGACGTCGTCCAGGCCCTCACCGTCGCCTACAACCTGCTGGTCGGCGGGCTCCTCGTGCCCATCCTCGGCGGCCTGCTCTGGCGCCGCGGCACCGTCCAGGGCGCGCTGGCCTCGGTCGCCGTCGGCGGCCTGACCGTCATTGGCCTGATGTGGACTTACGGAATCCTGGCAAATGAGCCTGTTTACTATGGTTTGTTGGCCTCGCTCGCCGCATATGTGATCGTTTCCCTGGCAACCCGCCCGACGGACGCCACCGTGCTCGCCAACTGGCGCGCCCGGCTGGCCGGCCAGGAGACCCCGACCGAGCCCGAGTCCCCGGACCGGGCGCCCGTCACCGCCTGACGGCGGCCCCACGCCCCGGGCGTCGCGACCCGACGCCCGGCCCACCGAGAAGCACCCAGGAGGACCCCGACCATGAGCAGCAGCGACCAGAACGCCTTCCGCGGCCCGATCGACTCGTCCCGCATCCCGCGGTACGCCGGTCCCGCGACGTTCGCCCGGCTGCCGCGCCTCGACGAGGTCGGCACCGCCGACGTCGCCGTGGTCGGCGTCCCCTTCGACACCGGCGTCTCCTACCGCCCCGGCGCCCGCTTCGGCGGCAACGCCATCCGCGAGGCCTCCCGCCTGCTCCGCCCGTACAACCCGGCGCAGGACGCCTCCCCGTTCGCCCTCGCCCAGGTCGCGGACGCCGGTGACATCGCCGCCAACCCGTTCAACATCAACGAGGCCGTCGAGACCATCGAGGCCGCCGCCGACGACCTCCTCGGCACCGGCGCCCGCATGATGACCCTCGGCGGCGACCACACCATCGCCCTGCCGCTGCTGCGCTCCGTCGCCAAGAAGCACGGCCCCGTCGCCCTGCTCCACTTCGACGCGCACCTCGACACCTGGGACACCTACTTCGGCGCCGAGTACACCCACGGCACCCCGTTCCGCCGCGCCGTCGAGGAGGGCATCCTCGACACCTCCGCCCTCTCCCACGTCGGCACCCGCGGCCCGCTCTACGGCAAGCAGGACCTCACCGACGACGAGAAGCTCGGCTTCGGCATCGTGACGTCCTCCGACGTCTACCGCCGCGGCGCCGACGAGGTCGCCGACCAGCTGCGCCAGCGCATCGGCGACCGCCCGCTGTACATCTCCATCGACATCGACTGCCTCGACCCGGCCCACGCCCCCGGCACCGGCACCCCCGAGGCCGGCGGCATGACCTCCCGCGAGCTCCTGGAGATCCTCCGCGGCCTCTCCTCCTGCAACCTGGTCTCCGCCGACGTCGTCGAGGTCGCCCCGGCCTACGACCACGCCGAGATCACGGCCGTGGCCGCCTCGCACACGGCGTACGAGCTGACGACGATCATGTCCCGCCAGATCGCAGCGGCGCGCGACGCGAAGTAACCTCCGGCGGGCGCGGGTGGGGCTCAGCCCGACCCGCGCCCGCCGTCGGGGTTGTGGGCATGCGTTCCGCCGGGGCGGAACGGGTGGGCACAACCCGCCCACCGGCCCGCACCCGACCACCGACCCACGCCAAGGGACGACATGACCCACGACCACGACCTCGTGCTCCGGCCCACCGCGGCCCAGACGGATGCGGCCCTCAACCCGCCGAAGGGCCGCAACGGCGGCGACCTCGTCGTGGAGACCCTCACCGGCCTCGGCGCCACGACCGTCTTCGGCCTCCCCGGCCAGCACGCCCTCGGCATGTTCGACGCCCTGCGCCGCTCGACCCTGCGCTACGTCGGCCTCCGCGTCGAGAACAACGCCGGCTTCGCCGCCGACGCGTACGGCCGGATCACCGGCGAGGCCGCCCCGCTGCTGCTCTCCACCGGCCCCGGCGCGCTCATGTCGCTCGCCGCGCTCCAGGAGGCGGCCGCCGCCTCCGCCCCCGTCCTCGCGATCGGCAGCCAGATCCCGGCGGCCGGGCTCGGCGGCGGCCGGCACGGGTACCTGCACGAGCTCCGCGACCAGCAGGCCTCGTTCCGCGACGTCGTGAAGTCCGTCCACACCGTCCGTACGCAGTCCCAGATCCCCTCCGCGATCGCGGCGGCCTGGGAGTCGGCGCTCACCGCCCCGCACGGGCCGGTCTGGGTGGAGATCCCGCAGGACGTGCTCCTCGCGGAGACGACCCTCCCCGTCGTCACGTCCATGGACGCGACGCCCGAGGACGTCGTCCCGCGCCCCGAGCTGACGGCGGTCGCGGCGCACCTCCTGGCGAACGCCGAGCGGCCCGCGATCATCGCGGGCGGCGGGGTCGTCCGCTCCGACGCCTCCGGCAAGCTCCTCGCGCTCGCCGAGAAGATCGACGCGCCGGTCGTCACCACCTTCGGCGGCAAGGGCGCCTTCCCCTGGGAACACCCGCTCTCGCTCCAGTCCTGGCTGGAGGACCGGCACACCACGGACTTCCTGGAGGACGCCGACGTCCTCCTCGTCGTCGGCTCGGGCCTCGGCGAGCTGTCCTCGAACTACCACACGTTCGCCCCGCGCGGCCGGGTGATCCAGATCGAGGCCGACGCGGGCAAGCTGGAGTCCAACCACCCGGCGCTCGGCATCCACGCGGACGCCCGGCTCGCGCTCCAGGCGCTCCTGGAGACGGTCGAGGAGCGTACGGACCCGACGGCCCCGGAGCGGGTCTCGGCCGTCCTCACCAAGGTCCGGGACCGGATCGCCGCGCAGGACCTGGAGCTGGAGCAGCGGGTCGTGGCGTCGGTCCGCGAGGCCCTGCCGGACCGGGCGCCGAGCTTCTGGGACATGACGATCCTGGCGTACTGGGCGTGGTCGGCCTTCGACGCGCGCCACCCGAACACGATGCACTCCGCCCAGGGCGCCGGCGGCCTCGGCTACGGCTTCCCGGCCGCCCTCGGCGCGGCCGCCGCCGACCCGTCGCAGCCGGTCCTGGCGGTCTCCGGCGACGGCGGCGCGATGTACTCGATCGCGGAGCTGGCGACGGCGAAGCAGTACGGCCTCGACGTGACGTGGCTGATCGTGGACGACGGGGGCTACGGGATCCTGCGGGAGTACATGACGGGCGCGTTCGGCGAGGCCACGGCCACCGAGCTCACCCGCCCGGACTTCGTCGCCCTGGCCGAGTCCTTCGGCGTCCCGGCCACCCTGACGACCCCGGAATCCCTGACCTCGGACCTGGCGAAGGCCCTCGCCACCCCGGGCCCCTCGGTCGTCGTCCTCCCGGCCCTCCTGAAGATGTTCGAGCCGACCCACCTCTGACGGGCGAGAACACCCCGCCGCACCTGTGACGGGCGCGGCGGCCCGCCCGGCCGTGGGGGCCGGGCGGGCCGCCCGCTCAGCCGACGAGCCCCTCCCAGGCCTTCCGGTACTCGGCGAGCTGCGCCTCGTACCCCTGGCGGAAGTGCTCCGCCTCCGCCTGGGTGAGGCCTCCGCGCTCCATGGGCCGCGGGGGTATCAGCCGCGCCACGTCGGCGAAGACCACCGCGGCCGCCTCGGCGACCGGCCCGCCCCGCTGCCGGGCCGCCAGCAGGTCGAGCCCCGCGCTCTGCAGGAAGCTCTCGAAGACCGACCGAGGCTTGCCCGTCGTCACCTTCAGGTCCCGGTCCGTCGCCGGTACCACCCGTCCCGTCGCCGCGAACCCGTGCACCACCCGTAACGCCGCGTACAGCCGCCCCCACTGGTACGGCTTCCCGTCCTCGACCTTCCCCACGGCCCTCCCCTTCCGCTCGACTGCGCCACGGGCCTCCTACCCAGAACCGGCCGCGTCCGTGCGGGCGACCTTCACCGGTGGTCCTAGGACCACGGTCCCGTATTTGTTGCGGCGGGATGAAATCCCACGTCGGCCGTGTTGGGCCTTCCGGTAGAGAAGGACGGACGGGAGGCGGCTCGTGGCGGCGGTCGGGGAGAAACAGCGGGGCTGGGCGCGCAGGCTGGCCGGGTACGCGTGGCGGTACAAGGCGAACACGCTGCTGGCGCTCGGGTCGTCGCTGGCCGGGATGGCCGTGCTGGCGCTGGTGCCGCTCGTCACCAAGGTGATCATCGACGACGTCATCGGGGCGAAGACCAGGTCCCTCGCGGTCTGGACGGGGCTGCTCATCGGCGCCGCCGTCCTCGTGTACGTCCTGACCTACGTCCGCCGCTACTACGGCGGACGCCTCGCGCTCGACGTCCAGCACGACCTGCGCATCGACATGTACGGCACCGTCACCCGGCTCGACGGGCGGCGGCAGGACGAGCTGTCGACCGGGCAGGTCGTCGGGCGGGCCACCAGCGACCTCCAGCTGATCCAGGGCCTGCTGTTCATGCTCCCGATGACCATCGGGAACGTCCTGCTCTTCCTCATCTCGCTGGCCGTCATGGCCTGGCTGTCGATCCCGCTCACCCTCGTCGCGCTCGCCGTCGCCCCCGCCCTCTGGTGGATCGCCAAGCGCAGCCGCACCCGCCTCCACCCCGCCACCTGGCACGCGCAGCAGCAGGCCGCCGTCGTCGCCGGGGTCGTCGACGGGGCCGTGACCGGCGTCCGGGTCGTGAAGGGCTTCGGCCAGGAGGACCAGGAGACCGGCAAGATCCGCGAGGCCGGGCGGAAGCTGTTCGCGGGGCGCCTGCGGACCATCCGGCTCAATTCGAAGTACACGCCCGCGCTCCAGGCCGTCCCCGCCCTCGGCCAGGTCGCCGTCCTCGCCCTCGGCGGCTGGCTCGCCTACCGGCACCAGATCACCCTCGGCACCTTCGTCGCCTTCTCCTCCTACCTGGCGTCCCTCGTCGGCCCGGTCCGGATGCTCGCCATGGTCCTCACCGTCGGCCAGCAGGCCCGCGCCGGCGTCGAGCGGGTCTACGACCTCATCGACACCGAGCCGACCATCAAGGACGGCACGAAGGAGCTGCCCGCCGACGCGCCCGCGACCGTCGAGTTCGACGACGTGTCCTTCGCCTACGAGGACGGGCGGCCCGTCCTCGACGGGTTCTCCCTGGAGATCCGGCCGGGCGAGACCGTCGCCGTCGTCGGCGCCTCCGGCTCCGGCAAGTCCACCGTCTCGCTCCTCCTGCCCCGCTTCTACGACGTCACCCACGGCGCCGTCCTCGTCGGCGGCCACGACGTCCGCGAGCTCACCCTCGACTCCCTGCGCGCCGCCGTCGGCCTCGTCCCCGAGGACTCCTTCCTCTTCTCCGACACGGTCGCCGCGAACATCGCGTACGGCGTCCCCGACGCCACCCGCGAGCAGATCGAGACCGCCGCCCGCGCCGCCCAGGCGGACCGTTTCATCACCGAGCTCCCGGACGGGTACGACACCAAGGTCGGCGAGCACGGCCTCACCCTCTCCGGCGGCCAGCGCCAGCGCGTCGCCCTCGCCCGCGCCATCCTCACCGACCCCCGGCTGCTCCTCCTCGACGACGCCACCTCCGCCGTCGACGCCAAGGTCGAGCACGAGATCCACGAGGCCCTGAAGTCCGTGATGGCGGGCCGTACGACCCTGCTCATCGCACACCGCCGCTCCACCCTCGGCCTCGCCGACCGCATCGCCGTCCTGGAGGACGGCCGCCTCGCCGACGTCGGCACCCACGCCGAGCTGGAGGCGCGCTCCCCGCTCTTCCGCCGCCTCCTCACCGACCCCGAGGAGCTCGGCGCCGTCTCGCCCGGCCACGTCACCCCGCCCGAACCGCCCGAGGACCGCACGCTGCGGGCCGAGCTGGACGCCGAGTTCGACGCCGAGCGGGGCATCACCCCCACCCTGTGGGTACGGGACGAGACCACCGGCCGCGAGGCCCCCGCGCCCGGCGCCACCCCCGAGCTCCTCGCCGCCGTCGCGGCCCTGCCGCCCGCCACCGACACCCCCGACATCGACGAGGCCCGGGCCGTGTCGCCCGAGGACGCGTACGGCCTGCGCCGGCTGCTCCGCGGCTTCGGCGTCCCGCTGCTCATCAGCCTCGGCCTGGTCGCCCTCGACGCGGGCGCGGGCCTGCTGCTCCCGGTCCTGATCCGGCACGGCATCGACGAGGGCGTGAACCGGCTCGCGATCGGCGCCGTGTGGGCCGCCTCCGCGCTCGCCCTGGTCACCGTCCTCGTGCAGTGGGTCGCGCAGACCGCCGAGACCCGGATGACCGGCCGCACCGGCGAGCGGGTCCTGTACGCGCTGCGCCTGAAGATCTTCGCCCAGCTCCAGCGGCTCGGCCTCGACTACTACGAGCGCGAGCTCACCGGCCGGATCATGACCCGGATGACCACGGACGTCGACGCCCTGTCGACCTTCCTCCAGACGGGCCTGGTCACCGCCTTCGTCTCGGTCGTCACCTTCTTCGGCATCATGGTCGCGCTGCTCGTGCTCGACCTCCAGCTCGCCCTGGTCGTCTTCGCGACCCTGCCGGTCCTCGCCATCGCCACGTACTACTTCCGCCGCTCCAGCGTGAAGGCGTACGAGCTGGCGCGCGAGCGGATCAGCGTCGTCAACGCCGACCTCCAGGAGTCCGTCTCCGGCCTCCGCATCGTCCAGGCCTTCCGCCGCGAGCGCTCGGGCGCGGCCCGGTTCGCGGAGCGCAGCGACTCCTACCGCGAGGCGCGCGTCCGGGGCCAGTGGCTGATCTCGGTCTACTTCCCGTTCGTGACCCTGCTGTCCTCCGTCGCGGCCGCCGCCGTCATGATCGTCGGCGCGAACCGCATCGAGGCCGGCACCCTCACCACCGGCGCCCTCGTCGCCTACCTCCTCTACATCGACCTCTTCTTCGCTCCCGTCCAGCAGCTCTCCCAGGTCTTCGACGGCTACCAGCAGGCCGCCGTCTCGCTGAAGCGGATGCAGGAGCTGCTCCAGGAGCCGACGTCGACGGCCGCCGCCGACGCGCCCCTGGACGTGCTGTCGCTGCGCGGCGAGATCGCCTTCGAGGACGTGTCCTTCGCGTACGGAGACGAGGAAGAGGCCCTCACCGGGATCGACCTCCGCATCCCCGCCGGGCAGACCGTCGCCTTCGTCGGCGAGACCGGCGCCGGCAAGTCCACCCTGGTCAAGCTGGTCGCCCGCTTCTACGACCCGACGGGCGGCCGGGTCACCGCCGACGGCACCGACCTGCGGGACCTCGACATCACCGCGTACCGCCACCGGCTCGGCGTCGTCCCCCAGGAGGCGTACCTCTTCGCCGGGACGATCCGCGACGCCATCGCGTACGGCCGCCCCGAGGCGACCGACGCCGAGGTGGAGGCGGCGGCCCGCGCGGTCGGCGCCCACGACATGATCGCCACGCTCGACGGCGGCTACCTCCACGAGGTCGCCGAGCGCGGCCGCAACCTCTCCGCCGGACAGCGCCAGCTCATCGCCCTCGCCCGCGCCGAGCTCGTCGACCCCGACATCCTGCTCCTGGACGAGGCCACGGCGGCCCTCGACCTGGCGACCGAGGCCCAGGTCAACCAGGCCACCGACCGCCTCGCGGGCCGCCGCACGACCCTCGTCGTCGCCCACCGCCTGACCACGGCCGCCCGCGCCGACCGCGTGGTCGTCATGGACCACGGCCGGGTCGCGGAGGACGGCACCCACGACGAACTCCTCGCCCTCGGCGGCCGGTACGCGACGCTGTGGAACACGTTCATCGGGGAGACGGAGGAGCCGGAGCCGGAGCGGGTCTGAGGAACGGGCCTGAGGAACGGGCCTGAGCAACGGGTCTGAGTACGGGGGATCCGCCGGGTGAGTACCCCGGCGGATCCCCCGCCGTCGTCGGCGGACTTGAATCGGCCACATGAGCCACACGAGCCACGACACCCCCGCCACCCCTGCCGCCCCCGCTCCCGCCCCCTCCGACGCGGACGGCCGGCGCCTGCGGAAGCTGTCCCTGATCTGGGCCGGGCTCTTCCTCCCGGCGACCGTGCTGGCCGGCATCGTCGCCCTCATGGCGGAGAACGCGGGCCGCTGCATCGAGTACGGGGACGGCTGCGGCTCCACCCCGGGCTACCCGTACGTCGTGAGCCTGGCGCTGGCGGCGGTGGCCTTCGCGGTCGCCCAGGGCGCGGACCGCGACACCGTCCGCAAGGCCGCGTTCTGGACGCAGCTCGGCGCGGAGTCCGTCTTCCTGCTGCTGGTCATGACGACCTTCGGCTGACGGGCACATGCGGAGGCAACCATTCCGAGGCCTCGCGCGTCGTACGGCCGTACGACGACTCGCCCGGGAGGGGAACGCATGACCACGGAGACCGGCTCGTCCCGCACGCTCGCCCGCGTACTCGTCCCGCTCCTCGCCGCCCTCGCCCTGCTCCTCCTCCCCGGGCCCGGCCCCGGCGGCGGGACCGCCGACGCCGCCGCCGTCTGCCACGGCCGGCCCACCCGGACGATCGCCTTCGCCACCGGCGAGCTGCGCCTCTACCGGACCCGCCAGTACGTCTGCGCCGTCACCGTCGCCCAGCGGCCCGGCCCCCGCCGTCAGATGGCCGTCTCGCTCCAGCCGCGCGGCGGCCGCGCCGTCGTCACGTCGGGCCGGTTCGACCGGCAGGCGGGCCCCGTGACCGTCCACGCGCTCAACCGCTGCGTCCGGGCGGCCGGTTCGGTGGCGGGCCGGGGGACGGCGACGGGCTGGATCCTGTGCTGATGTACAGGAAAGTCCAAGAGTAAGGATCAACTGGGGCTGGCGGTCCCCACGTTGCGCCCGCTAGGTTCGCGACACCGTTGTGAACCAAGGGGAGGGTGAATGCGCAAGTCGCTGAGATGGGCGCTGTCGCTTTCGGTGCTCATAGGCACCGTCGGGTCGACCGGTGTGGCTACCGCCGCGGACACGGAGACCGGCAGCACGGCCGTCGTCGACTCGCAGAGCACGAGCACGGACATCAAGGACCGCATCCTGGCGATCCCCGGGATGAGCCTGATCGAGGAGAAGCCGTACGCGGGCTACCGCTACTTCGTCCTCAACTACGAGCAGCCGATCGACCACAAGCGCCCGTGGCTGGGCACGTTCCAGCAGCGGATCTCGATCCTCCACAAGGACACGAGCCGCCCCACCGTCTTCCGCACCAGCGGCTACGGGCTGAACACCACGCCGAGCCGGACCGAGCCGACGCGGATCATCGACGGCAACCAGGTCTCCATGGAGTACCGCTTCTTCACGCCGTCCCGCCCGGCGCCGGCCGACTGGTCGAAGCTGGACATCTGGCAGGCCGCCAGCGACCAGCACCGCATCTTCACGGCGCTGAAGTCGATCTACGGCCAGAAGTGGCTGGCCACCGGCGGCTCCAAGGGCGGCATGACCGCCACGTACTACGAGCGCTTCTACCCGCGCGACATGGACGGCGTCGTCGCGTACGTGGCGCCGAACGACGTGGTCAACAAGGAGGACTCGGCCTACGACCGGTTCTTCGAGACCGTCGGCACGAAGGACTGCCGCGACCGCCTGAACAACATGCAGCGCGAGGCGCTCGTCCGCCGCGAGCCGCTGGAGAAGAAGTACAAGGCCTGGGCCGAGTCCGAGGGCGCCACCTTCAACACGGTCGGCTCGCTCGACAAGGCGTACGAGGCCGTCGTCCTCGACTTCGTGTGGGGCTTCTGGCAGTACTACGGCCAGGACGTCTGCGACCAGATCCCGGACGCGGCGACCGCGAGCGACGACGTCGTCTACGACACGATAGACGCGTACTCCGGCTGGTCCGCCTACACCGACCAGGGCCTGGAGTACTACACGCCGTACTACTACCAGGCGGCCACCGAGCTGGGCTCGCCCACCATCAAGCAGCCCCACCTGGACGGCCTGACCCGCTACGGCTACCAGCCCGCCAGCAGCTTCGTGCCGAGCTCCATCCCCATGAAGTTCAAGCCGTGGGTCATGCGCGACGTCGACGACTGGGTCCGCAAGAACGCGAACCACATGCTCTTCGTCTACGGCGGCAACGACCCCTGGGGCTCCGAGCAGTTCCGCGTCGACAAGGGCGCGCGCGACAGCTTCGTGTACGTGGCGCCCGGCATGAACCACGGCGCCAACGTCGCCGGCCTCGTCCCCGCCGAGCGCGAGAACGCCACCGCCCGCATCCTCGCCTGGGCCGGCGTCCCCGCCCCCGCGGTCCAGGCCGCCCAGCCCCTGGCCCGCTTCGACGCCAGCATCGACGCGACCTCCGACGAGGACACCACCCGGGAACACGGCCTCCGCCCGTAACCCGCCGTGGGCACCGGCCCCCCGGGACCGGTGCCCACCCTCAACAGTCCCGCGTCCCGCCGCCGCCCCGCCCGTTGTGGGCAATCGTTCCGCAGGGCGGAACGGGTGGGCACAACGGACCCGCGCCCTGCCGGCGCCAGAGGCTTACGCGCCTGAACCC
>NZ_JBIRQU010000010.1:0-329477 GCF_044333355.1 Streptomyces sp. NPDC021012 | reverse complement strand
CTCTACCGGGGCACGGGCGGCGCGGGCGCGCCGTTCGCCACCCGGACCAAGATCGGCAGCGGCTGGAACACGTACGACCGCCTGTTCTGACGGGGACGGTGGGCCCCAGGATTCCCATCCCGGGGCCGCCATCCGCGTAAACGGCAATCATGTTCCTACTCCGAGACCAGAGAACGCAGAGAGCGCGTTCCGGGGCATCAAGGATGTCCTGACGCCAAGCGCACAGCGAAACTGTTTCCTCCTGGCTCTGAGGGGCTATCCGGCCTGGTCACCTGAGGTGGTGATGTGGCAAAACCCCGGGTCGTTGGCGGTGTTGATTCCACTCGACACTGCCGACAGCCCGGGGGCTCTGTTGGTTCCGTATCCTTCCAATGCTCGATGTCCCGTACGAGCTGGTCGAGCGCGTCTCCTGGCTCATCTACGCCCGAAGTCCTGAACCGAACTGGCCGTGGAGACGGCTCGGCTGCTTCAAGCAGGCCCTCCTCTCACTGGCCCGCCTTCGCAAGAACGAGACGTTCGCCCAGCTCGCGAACGGGTTCGGCGTCTCGACCGCCACGGCCTGGCGCTACGTCGACGAGCCCCTGGACGTCCTCGCAGCGTGGGCGCCGGGCCTGCACGAGGCCCTGACCAGACTGGGCAAGGACGACTTCGTCATCATCGCCGGCACCCTCATCCCCATCGACCGCACCGCCACCGACGGCGAACCGTGCTACTCGCAGGAACACCGCAAGCACGGGATGAACGTGCGGGTCATCACCCGTACCGATGGCACACCGTTGCAGCTCTCCCGCGCGACACCCGGTCGCACTCACGACCTGACCGCGCGTGCTCACAGTCGTCGTCAGTTCAACAGGAATCGTGCTCAGTTCCGGGCACCTGGCGAACACGCCTTCGCGCTGCTGAAGTCCTGGCGAATCATCCGGCGAGCCAGATGTTCCGCTTGCCGTATCGGCACCATCGTCTAGCGGTGGTTTGTTGACATGGGGTCAGGTCGGCAGTATCGGTGAAGAGATAGTTCTTCGGGGGTGTTGCCATGACCGCGCGTGTTCCGTGTCCGCCGGCTCCCGGGCCCGTCGAGGGGTATGCGGCCAGGTTCGACGACCTCTTCAGCTCGTTGGCCCAGCGTCGAGGATTCCGCGAGTACCTGACCGGTCTGTTGCTGCCGCGGGACCGGAACAAGACGCTCACGGCCCTGGCCGGGGCCGAGCCGGTGGTCGGGGCTCAGCATCCGGCGGTGCAGCGGCTGCAGTTCTTCCTCTCGGAGTCGACCTGGAAATATGAGCAGGTCAACGCCCGCCGGCTTGAGCGGTTGCTATCCGATCCGGCCACCGCACCGCACGGCCAAGGCGTGCTGGTGATCGACGATTCCGGGGACCGCAAGGACGGCACTGCGACCGCCCACATCGGGCGGCAGTGGCTGGGCCGACTCGGCAAGACGGACAACGGCGTCGTCACGGTGACCACACTGTGGGCGGATGAGCGTCTCTACTATCCGCTGCACGCCAGGCCCTACACCCCGGCCCACCACTTCCCGAGGAAACGCAACGACCCCGACTTCCGTACCAAGCCGCAGCTCGCCACCGACCTCGCCGGCCAGGCCCACCAGGCCGGGTTCCCGTTCCGGGCGGTGGTGGCGGACTGCGGCTACGGCGACCACGACGAGTTCCGGCACACCCTGCGCGAGGCCGGCCTGCCATTCGTCATGGCCCTCAAGCCCCGCCGAGGCACTTGGGCCCACCGGGACGAAGCGCACACCCCGGTCGACGCCGCCCGCGCCCTGACC
Organism: Streptomyces sp. NPDC021012; assembly: GCF_044333355.1. NCBI lineage: Bacteria > Bacillati > Actinomycetota > Actinomycetes > Kitasatosporales > Streptomycetaceae > Streptomyces > Streptomyces sp. NPDC021012. The sequence goes on along the minus strand of NZ_JBIRQU010000010.1, from coordinate 327,694 downwards.
TGGGCAGACCCCGAGCACCCCGGCGATTGGACGGCGATCGTCCGCACCTTCCGCGACGGGCACACCGAGACCTGGTGGGCCGCCGACGCCCGCCTGGGAGGCTGGGGCCCAGACGGATTCACGCGCCTGGTTGTGGCCACCGCCGACCCCACCACCCTGCCGGACAAGGCCACCTGGTACCTGGCCACCGACCTGCCCCGGCCCGGCTCGCCCCGCACCGCCGACAGCCCGCACCAGCCGGCCGATCTGGCCGAACTCGTCCGCCTCTACGGCCTGCGGCACTGGATCGAGCAGAGCTACAAACAGATCAAGGACGAGCTCGGCTGGGCCGACTTCCAGGTCCGCTCCGACATCGCGATCCGTCGCCACCAGACCCTCGTGAACTGCGCCTTCTCGTTCTGCTGGGACGCCTGGTTCGCCGATGAGACCCAAGCGCAGGACCAGGCCCAGCCACCCGAGACCGCCGACGGAACAGAGAGGGGGCACAACCACGTCCCACCAGCCCCAACCGGTCAGCTGGCCCAAGACAATCCGCGCGATCCGAGCCTGGCTCGGCCCCTGGCACACCCTTCAACGCTGCTGGAACGCCTGGTCGAACACGCCCCCACCACCCGAACTGCAAGCCATGCTCACCTCGTTAGCCAGCGGGCAAGCCCTTGATCTCTACTTACGGGTTTAACAAACCACCGCTAGTGGCCGCGCGCGATCCACTCGTCCAGGTGGGGCGCCTCGGCGCCGATCGTCGTCGGGTCGCCGTGCCCCGTACGCACCACCGTCGCCGCCGGCAGGCTCAGCAGCCGGTCCCGGATGGAGTCGATGATCGTCGGGAAGTGGGAGAACGACCGGCCGGTCGCGCCGGGCCCTCCGGCGAACAGCGTGTCCCCGGAGAAGAGCGTGTCGAGGCCCGGCGCGTACAGGCAGACCGCTCCCGGTGCGTGTCCCGGTGTGTGCAGCACGGTGAGCTCGGCGCCCGCCACCGACAGCACCTGGCCGTCGGTCAGTCCGCCGTCCGGCGACCGCTCGGGGTGGGTCTGCTTCCACAGCGGGAGGTCGTCCGCGTGGAGCAGGATCGGCGCGCCGGTCCGGTCGGCGAGTTCGGGGGCGGCGTCGATGTGGTCGTTGTGCGCGTGGGTGCACACGATGGCGCGCAGGGTGCGTCCGCCGAGGGCCCGGACGATCGCCTCGGCGTCGTGCGCCGCGTCGATGACGATCGCCTCGGTGTCGTCGCCCACGATCCACACGTTGTTGTCGACGTCCCAGGTGCCGCCGTCCAGCGCGAACGTCCCCGAGGTGACGAGGCGTTCGACACGGGCCGCCATCAGAGGACCACCACCGAGCGCAGCACGTCGCCGTGGTGCATCCGCTCGAAGGCCTTCTCGACCTCGTCCAGCGCGATGGTCTCCGTGACGAAGGCGTCCAGGTCGAGGCGGCCCTGGAGGTAGAGGTCGACGAGCATCGGGAAGTCGCGGGACGGCAGGCAGTCGCCGTACCAGGAGGACTTCAGCGCGCCGCCGCGGCCGAAGACGTCGATCAGCGGCAGCTCCAGCTTCATCTCCGGCGTGGGCACACCGACCAGGACGACCGTGCCGGCGAGGTCGCGGGCGTAGAACGCCTGCTGGTACGTCTCCGGGCGGCCCACGGCCTCGATGACGACGTCGGCGCCGAAGCCGCCGGTCAGCTCGCGGATCGCCTCGACCGCGTCGGCGGTAAGGGAGTTGACGGTGTGGGTGGCGCCCAGCCGGCCGGCGGTCGCCAGCTTGCGGTCGTCGATGTCGACCGCGATGACCTTCGCGGCGCCCGCCAGCTTCGCCCCGGCGACCGCCGCGGCCCCGACGCCACCGCAGCCGATGACGGCGACCGAGTCGCCGCGGCCGACGTTCCCGGTGTTGATCGCGGCGCCGATGCCGGCCATCACCCCGCAGCCGAGCAGGCCCACGGCGGCGGCCGACGCGGCCCGGTCGACCTTCGTGCACTGCCCTGCGGCGACGAGGGTCTTCTCGGCGAAGGCGCCGATGCCGAGGGCCGGGGAGAGCTCCGTGCCGTCGAGCAGGGTCATCTTCTGCTTGGCGTTGTGGGTGGCGAAGCAGTACCAGGGCCGTCCCCGCAGGCAGGCGCGGCACTGTCCGCACACCGCACGCCAGTTGAGGATGACGAAGTCGCCGGGCGCGACATCGGTGACGCCCTCCCCCACCGACTCCACGACGCCCGCGGCCTCGTGCCCCAGCAGGAAGGGGAAGTCGTCGTTGATGCCGCCCTCGCGATAGTGCAGATCGGTGTGGCAGACCCCGCAGGCTTCGATCTTCACCAGCGCCTCGCCCGGGCCGGGATCCGGCACGATGATCGTCTCCAGGCTGACGGGGGCGCCCTTGCCTCGCGCGACGACAGCACGAACCTGGTGCGTCATGACCACTCCTCGGCTGGTACGAGACCTGAGCAGACGTTGCTCATTACGACACGCATCTCACGTGCCGCAACAAAGCATGGTTGAGCGCCAACGGGAGGTCAAGGAGTCGACGCGCACCGCGCCACGCCGGACGCGGAGTCACCAGCCGTGCCGGACGGCCGGGGACGACGGGACGCCTCGGCGTTGACAGGCCCTAGATCGACGGGGCGGGCAGCGGGGGAAGGGAGGGCTCGTGGAGCCAGGACCTGAGCAGGCCGTCCAGCGGCTCGGTCGTGTAGCGGGCCGCATGGGCGGCGAAGCTCGCGGTGGTCACGATGCCGTGGCGGTTCACGCCGGCCCAGTCGCGCAGCATGCGGAAGAACGCCCCGTCGCCCAGCGCGCAGCGGACCGCGTGCACCGCGAGGCCCCCACGCTGGTAGAGCCGGTCGTCGAACATCAGCTTGCGGCCGGGGTCGGCAAGGACCAGGTCCTGCGACTGCGGGGCGAGCAACCGGTGCGCGGCGAGCGCCAGTTCCTGTGCGGTGCGGCCGCCGGAGCGCTCCGACCAGAGCCATTCGGCGTACTTCGCGAAGCCCTCGTTCAGCCAGATGTGCCGCCAGTCGGCGATGGTCACGCTGTTGCCGAACCACTGGTGAGCGAGCTCATGGGCGATGAGCCGCTCCGAACCCCGTACGCCGTCCACGTGGTTGGCGCCGAAGAGGGACAGTCCCTGGGCCTCCACCGGCACGTCCAGCTCCTCGTCGGCGACGACGACCGCGTACTCGCCCAGGGGGTAGGGGCCGAACAGTTCCTCGAAGAGCCGCATCATCGCGGGCTGCCGCGCGAAGTCCCGGGAGAAGTGCGGCAGCAGGTGCGCCGGTACGTGGGCGCTCTGCGGAACACCGCCGAGTCCGGGGTCGCCGAGCAGCACGGTCTGGTACATGCCGATGGACAGACCGACCAGGTAGCTGGAGGTCGGGGCGGTCTGCTCGTACACCCAGGTGGTCGTGGAGGACTTGGCCGTCCGGGTGAGGAGGCGGCCGCCGGCCACCACCGCGTACGCGGAAGGGGTGTTGACCGAGAGCAGGTAGGAGGCCTTGTCGGCGGGCCGGTCGTTGCACGGGTACCAGGAAGGCGCGCCGACCGGCTGGCTCGCGACGAGCGCGCCGTCGGTCAGTTCCTCCCAGCCGAGGCCGCCCCAGGGGCTGCGTACCGGCTTGGGGTTGCCCGACCAGTGCACCTCCACGGTGAAGGCGGCGCCGGCGGGAAGGGGCTTGGCCGGCCGGACGCGCAGTTTGCCGCCCCGGTGGCTGTAGTGGGGCGCCCGGCCGTCCACCTGGACCCGGCCGACCTTGAAGTCGGCCAGGTCCAGGGCGAACTCGGTGAGCTGCGCCCGGCCGACGATCGCGCTGATCCGGGCCGTCCCGGCCAGCCGGTTGGGGCCGGGACGGTAGTCCAGGGCGATCTCGTACCGGTGCACGCGGTACCGGGAATCGCCGTTGGCCGGAAAGTACGGGTCCGACACCGTTGTCCTCTGGCCGCTCACTGCCGCTTCCGCTCCCTGCGCTGTGCTCGTACGCCGCAGCCCCTTCAGGCCCGCCACGCCTCGATCGGATTGCCCAGCCAGCGGGTGTCGGCGGGGACGGATTCCCCGGCCATCACGAGAGAGGCCGGTCCCAGTGTGCTGCGGGCCCCGACCGTGCTTCCGGGCAGGACGATTCCGTTCGGACCCAGGGTGGCGCCCTCGCGGAGGACCACAGTATCCGTCCTCAAGATCCGGTCGTGGAAGAGATGCGTCTGCAACACACAGCCGCGGTTCACGGTGACGGCGTCGCCAAGGGCCACCAGGTCCGTCTCGGGAAGCCAGTAGCTCTCGCACCACACGCCCCGGCCGATCCGGGCCCCCAGACCACGCAGCCACAGGGTGAGGAGCGGGGTCCCCTGCACCGATCCGGCGAGCCAGGGCACGGCCAGGACCTCGACGAACGTGTCGGACAGTTCGTTGCGCCACACGAAGCCGCTCCACAGCGGGTGCTCCCCCGTCCGGTGCCGGCCCACAAGCAGCCATTTCGCGGCCACGGAGACCACCGCGGCGGTCGCCCCTGCGGCGAGCAGGACCGCTCCGGACAGCAGCGCGGCCCCCACGGCCCCGATCCCGCTCGTCGCGCTCAGGGCGCACAGCGCGGCCGCGGTCAGGACGGAGAGCGCGGCCGAGCAGAACACCGGGACGAGCCGGCACAGTTCCACCAGGCCCCGGGCCCACAGCAGGTGCGCGGGCGGGTCGTAGGTACGGCTCCGGTCCGCGTCGGCCGCGGATCGCGGCAGCTTGACCGGCGGCAGGCCCAGGTAGGAGCTGCCCTTCTTGGCCTTCTTCGGAGTGGCCGACAGGACGCCGACAAGCCCGTCGTCGGGCACGCTGCGGCCCGGCGCGGTCATTCCGGAGTTGCCGAGGAACGCCCGGCGCCCGATCTCGGAGTGTCCGATGCGGACCCAGCCTCCGCCCAGTTCACAAGGAGCGGTCAGGGTGTCGTCGGCGAGGAACGCGCCGTCGCCCACGGTCGTCAGGCTCGGGAGCGCGAGGACCGTGGACACCTCGGCGCCCCGGCCGATCCTCATGCCGAGCAGCCGTAGCCACACGGGGGTGACCAGCCCGGCGTACAGCGGGAACAGGGTCTCCCGGGAGAGGTCCATCAACTGCGTGACGGTCCAGGCCTGCCAGCCGACCCGGCTGTGCGTCGGGTGGGTCCCGGTCCGCAGCCCGAGGCTGAGCAGACGCACCGGGACGAGCAGGAGCAGCGCGTACGCGAACCCGAAGGCGAGCGCTCCCGGCACCACGGCCGTCAGCGCGCCGCGCAGGGCCTCGGCGAGCCCGGCGCCGGCGGGTACGAACCGGCTGACGACGAGCAGCGCCGGCAGGGCGGCGAGCACGGGCAGGAGGGTGAGGCAGAAGCCGCTCGCTCCGTACATGACGCGCCAGCGGAAGGCGCGCGGCGGGCGCTCCTTGGGCCAGTTCCGTTTGGCCCTGCCGAGCTTGACGGCGGGTACTCCGGCCCAGCGCTGACCGGTCGGGATCTGCCCGGTCACGGCGGAACCGGGAGCCACCTCGGCCCGCTTGCCGACCCGCGCGCCAGGGAAGAGCACGCTGCGGGTGCCGACGACCGCGCCCGCGCCGACCTTGACCGGGCCGATCTCCAGCCGGTCGCCGTCCAGCCAGTGCCCGGAGAGGTCCACCTCGGACTCCACGGCGCAGCCGCGTCCGAGCTTGAGCATGCCGGTCACGGGAGGCAGGGAGTGCAGGTCGACGTCGGGGCCGACCTTGGCTCCGAGGGCGCGTGCGTACCGTTCCAGCCAGGAACCGGTGAGGGAGGTCGCGCCGACCAGGTCGGCCAGTCGTTCGGCCGTCCACAGCCGCAGGTGCACGCTTCCGCCGCGCGGGTGGCGTCCCGGCTCGACCCCGCGCAGCAGGACGCGTGCGCCGCCCGCCGCGAGGGCCAGCCGGCCCGGCGGGCTGTGGAACAGGGCGGCGCCGGCGGCGACGAGCCACCACGAGGCGGTGGGCGCCCAGGGGTAGGCCCCGAACCGGTGCAGGACGTTGCCCAGGGCGAGGAGCGCCACCGTCCAGCGCAGTCCGACCAGGGTGAACAGCGGGAGCAGGAGCAGCGACTGCGTCACCTGGGACCGGAGCGGGACGGGGGCGACGGTCCGGGCCGCGCCGCCGTCGTGTACGGACTGCTCCAGGTGGCGGGCGAGCTCGCGCAGGGTGGGCCGCTGGTAGATGTCGACCACGGCCGCGCTCGGGTAGCGGGTGCGCAGCCGGGTGGTGAGCTGGGCGGCGGCGAGGCTGTTGCCGCCGATCGCGAAGAAGTCGTCGGCGGCACCGGTGACGGCCACGCCCAGGGTCTCGCTCCACTGCTCGGCGAGCCAGGCCTCGGTGCCGTAGAGCTGCTCGACGAGGCCGGTGGATTCCAGTTCGGGCAGGGGCCAGGGCAGCGCGTCGCGGTCCACCTTCCCGGAGGTACGGGTCGGCAGCTCGTCGACCGGTGCGAGGAGCGGCACGAGGGCCGCGGGCAGTTCGGCACGCAGCCGCTCGACCGCCGCGGGATGGTCCCATCCCTCCTGGGTGACGAGGTAGCCGACGAGGAGCTGGTTGCCGCTGCGCGCGGTGCGGACGGCGGCGGCCGCTCCGGCGACGCCGGGCAGGGCCTGGAGCGCGGCGTCCACCTCGCCCAGTTCGATGCGGCGGCCGCCGAGCTTGATCTGCTCGTCGCCGCGGCCGAGGAAGACGAGGCCCTCCGGCTCCGCGCGGACGAGGTCGCCGCTGCGGTAGGCGCGCTGCCAGCCGAGGGAGGCGAGCGGGGCGTACTTCTCGGCGTCCTTCGCGGGGTCGAGGTAGCGGGCCAGGCCGACGCCGCCGATCACGAGCTGGCCGCTGCCGCCCATGGGCACCGGCTCGCCGGACTCGTCGACGACGGCCAGTTCCCATCCGTTCAGCGGGAGACCGATGCGGATCGGTTCCTCACCGGTCAGGAGCGAGGCGCAGGCGACGACGGTGGCCTCGGTGGGACCGTACGTGTTCCAGACCTCGCGGCCCTCGGTCACCAGGCGCTGGGTCAGTTCGGGCGGGCAGGCCTCCCCGCCGAAGATCAGCAACCGGACCTCGCCCAGGTCCGCGGGGTCCCAGAGCGCGGCCAGGGTCGGCACGGTGGAGACCACCGTGATCTCCTGTTCCACCAGCCAGGGACCGAGGTCGGCACCGCTGCGCACCTGGGAGCGCGGGACGGGCACGAGGCAGGCGCCGTGGCGCCAGGCCAGCCACATCTCCTCGCAGGAGGCGTCGAACGCGACCGACAGTCCGGCCATGACCCGGTCGCCGGGTCCGATCGGTTCCTCGGTGAGGAAGAGCGCGGCCTCGGCGTCCACGAAGGCGGCGGCGCCGCGGTGGCCGACGGCGACGCCCTTGGGCATGCCGGTGGAGCCGGAGGTGAAGATGATCCACGCGTCGTGCTCGGGCCCGGGGCGGGCCGCGGGGGCGTGGCCGGGCGCGGGGTCCCCGGTGGTCTCGACGGACCGTCCGGCGCCGAGCACCGCGCGTACCCCGGCTTCGCCGAAGACCAACTCGGCCCGCTCGTCCGGGTCCTCGGCGTCGACCGGCACGTAGGCGGCGCCTGCGGCGAGCACGGCGAGGATGGCCACGTACAGGTCGTTGGTCCCGGAGGGCACGCGTACGCCGACCCGGTCACCGAGCCCGACCCCTGCCGCGGCGAGGGTGCGCCGCAGCCGCTCGACCTCGGCTGCCAGCGCGCGGTAGGTCAGCTGGGCGGAGCCGTCGTCGAGGGCGGGTTCGTCGGGGTACGCCAGGACGGTCGCATCGAGGATGTCGACGAGCGTACGGGGCGGGGCGGCGGGCCCGGCGGAGAACCGGGCCGCTTTGCCGGACTCTTCGTACGTCCCCCCGTCGTCGAGCAGAGTGAGTTCACCGCGCTCAGATGTGGCTGACATCGGCCCTCGCGTCTCGCTCCCGGAACGTCCGGGTCGCCGGTGGAGCCCGGGTCTGCCCAGGTTGTTCCGATCCGGCCGCCAAACAGCCCGTCAGTCTAGTGCGCCGACCGGGATTTCCTCGTCGAATCCCTTGCGCGTTGCCGAGGAAATCCGGTAATGCGGTGGCTCTCCGCGGGGTTCCGGCCAAAGCCCGGCGGTCTTCACCTGGGAACACCGCGCATCCGCTCCGGCGGCCGGGGCAGCGGGGCCGGCCAGTCCCTGGCTCACGGGCTCACGGTGCCGAGCGTCCCCCGCAGCCACTGTTCGACCTCCGCGACGTGTACCGTCGCCCACGCCTGGGCGACTTCGGGCTGCCGGGCCGCGACCGCCTCGTGGATCGCGCGATGCTGCTGCCGGGTCCGTTCCACCGCGCCCTCCTCCATCCGCCCGCGCCACAGGCGGGCGCGGGCGGTGGGGCCTGACATGCCTTCGAGGAGCGAGCAGAGCACGGCGTTGCCCGAGCCGGCGGCCAGCCTGCGGTGGAACTCCAGGTCGTTGTCGATCAGCGCCTCCAGGGACGGAGCGTGGTCGAGCCGGTCGAGGACCTCGCCGAGTGCGCTGATCTCCTCGTCCGGCATCGCGCGGGCGGCCATCGCGGCGGCGGCCGGTTCGAGGATCCGCCGGACCTCCAGGAACTGCACGACGGTGTCGTCCTGCTGGAGGTCCGCGACGAAGGTGAGCGCGTCGAGGAGCAGGTCGGGTTCCAGGCTCGTCACGTAGGTGCCGTCGCCCTGGCGGACGTCGAGGACCCGCATGAGCGAGAGGGCCTTCACCGCCTCGCGGAGCGAGTTGCGGGAGAGGCCGAGGCGCTCGGCGAGATCGGCCTCGCGCGGGAGGCGGGAGCCCGGCCGGAGTTCACCGCTGACGATCATGGCCCTGATCTTGTCGATCGCCTCGTCGGTGACTGGCACTCTCTCGCCTCTCTCGGGGTGTGGTCCGTGCAGGATAGGTCACGGCCGTACGGGCGGCCGCAGGCCGTAGACACCGGCCGCGTTGTCGTGGAAGACCGCGTCCTTCTCGGCGGCGCTCAGGCCGTCGGTGAGGCGGTCGGCGATCCGTACGACCTCGCCGTAGCCGGCCTGGATGGTGCAGACCGGCCAGTCCGATCCGAACAGCAGCCGCCCAGGGCCGAAGGCTTCCAGGACGGTGTCGGCGTAGGGGGCGAGGTCGCCGGTGGTCCATGTGCCGGGAGTGGCCTCGGTGACCAGCCCGGAGAGCTTGCAGACGGTGTTGGGCAGGGCCGCGAGACGGCGCACATCGGCGGCCCAGGGTTCGAGCGCGCCGCTGGCGATCGGCGGCTTGCCGAGGTGGTCCAGGACGAAGGTCAGGCCGGGGACCCAGGCCGCGACGGCGGTCGCGGCGGCCAACTGGTGCGGCTTCACGACGAGGTCGTAGGCCAGCCCCGCCTCGGCGACGGCGGTCAGGCCGCGCCGGACGTCCGGACGGAGCAGCCAGCCAGGGTCGGGCTCCTCCTGGACCTGGTGGCGGACGCCCACGAGACGGTCCCCGCCGGGTCCTTCGCGCAGGGCGTCGGGGACGTCGGCGGCGATCTGCTCGGCGTACACGACGCACAGGTGGTGGGTTGACCACGACGACGGTGTGCGGGTTGACGGCGGCGACGCGTCGCACGGGTTCGTCCTGGCGGCCCGGCAGCCGCAGGCTCGTGCGGTCGGAGCCCTCGCTCTCCACGGCTTCCGTCGTGGACAGGACCACGATCGCGGTGTCGGCCGCGCGGACCGGTCCTGTGCCAGGACCACCACCTCCGCGAGATCCCGCAGGCCCGGAGCGCGCACGACACGTTCTGGGACTTCGCTCGCGCGCTGTCGCGTCGAAAGGCCGGCGTGCCTTCGACGGAGGGGAGGTCCGCTCCCCGTCGCCGGTCCACCAGACCCACCATTACCGTCGGCTCCTGCATGGAACGGCTGAGACTGGTAACACGCGGCATATGAGGGTTCAGCGCGTACGACTGCCCGGAGCCGTGGTCGTGGTGACGGGTGCGTCCAGCGGGATCGGTCGGGCCACCGCGCTGGCCTTCGCCAAGCGTGGGGCGAGGGTCGTGCTGGCTGCCCGCAGCGTCGGGGCACTGGAGCGGGTGGCACGGCAGTGTGTCGACGCGCATCCCCGGGCAGAAGCCGCGTGGGCCTGTGCGGACGTCTCGGACGAGGGGGCCATGGCGCACGTGGCGCAGACGGCCGTCTCCCGGTTCGGCCGCATCGACGTCTGGGTGAACGCAGCCGGCATCGGCGTTCTCGGCACTGTCGAGCAGGTGCCGGTCGCCGACATGGGTCGCGTATGGGACGTGAACGTACTGGCCCCCGTGAGGGGCGCCCGCGCCGCGCTCCCGTACATGCGGGACCAGGGCCGTGGCGTGCTGATCACCATCTCCTCCGTCCTCGGAGGCGCCGTCCAGGCCCCGTACATGGGCGCCTACGCCGCCTCCAAGGCCGCCCTCGTCAGCCTGGACGAGACCCTGCGCCAGGAACTGGCCCTGACCGGAGGCCGGGGCATCGCCGTCTGCACCGTGCTGCCCGCCGGCGTCGACACCCCGTTCTACTCCCACATGGGCAACCACTCCCGGCGGCGCCTGAAGTCCCTGCCGCCGACAACCACCCCCGAGCGCGTGGCGCGCGTGGTCGTCCGTACCGCCGCGCGCCCTCGACGGCGGGTCCGGGTGGGACCGGGTGCCCGACTGCTGCCGTGGGCCCACACGGTCACTCCCGGGCTCGTGGAACGGGCCGTCGCCTTGCGCACCGAGCACGGCTACCTCGACGCCGCCGATACGGCACCGGTCACCACCGGCGTGTTGTACAGGGCGTGCGACGGCACCGCCTCGGTCCGCGGTGGGGCGCATGCCTCGCTGCGGACGTGGGGGCGCCGAGCCGCCACCGCCGTGATCGGGGCGGTGGGAGTCGTCGGTGCCCGCTCGGCGCTCCGTGTCGGGCCGGGCAGGCCGCCCACCACATCATTGCGAACCAGAGGTCTTCCGTTCCGGAGGAGGTCGTAGTCATGGCACAGTGGCACCGTCTCATGCACGCCACGCCCCAGGAGGTCTGGTCCGTCCTGAGCGATCCGCGCCAGTACGGACGCTGGGTCGTGGGCGCTCACCGCTCCTGGCCTCGCGGCGGCGGATGGCCCGCCGAGGGCGCCGAGCTGGGCTACGCCCTCAGAGCCGGCCCGTGGACGTACCACGGCCGCACCGTCTCCCGGCGCTGCGAACCGCCGCACCGGCTCGAACTGGAGGCCAAGAGCGGTGTCGGCAGCGCCAGGATCGCCTTCCGGATCGACCCCTGGGGCGAAGACACCCTGGTCGTGATGGACGAGCATCCTCTGGCGGGTCTGGCAGCCGGCTGGCACAACGCGGTGGTGGACGCCCTGCTGCGCTGGCGCCACCGGAGCGCGCTCGCCCGGCTGAGCGAGGTCGTCGAGTCCGCGGCGAAGGCCGAGGCCCGTGCCCACGCCTGACGCCGTCGTCATCGGGGCCGGTCCCAACGGCCTGGTGGCCGCCAACCTCCTCGCCGACGCCGGCTGGCAGGTCGTGGTCCTGGAGGCGCAGAACCGACCCGGCGGCGCAGTGCGCAGCGACCGGGGCGTCCATCCCGACTACGTCCACGACCTGTTCAGCGCCTTCTACCCGCTGGCCGCCGCCTCCCCCGTCATCCGGGGCCTCGCCCTGGAGCGGTACGGGCTGCGGTGGAGCCGCGCCCCGGCCGTCGTCGCACACCCGCTGAGGGACGGACGCTGCGCGGTCCTCGGCAGTCACCCGTACGACACCGCCGCCTCCCTGGCCCGCTTCCACGCCGACGACGCACGTTCCTGGCACCATCTGCACCGCCTCTGGCAGCGCTACGGGGACGATCTCGTCGGCTGCCTGTTCACCCCCTTCCCTCCCGTGCGGTCCGGACTGCGACTCGCCGCCCGCACCGGCATCGCCGAAGGGCTGCGGCTCTTCCGCGACATGCTCCTGCCCGCCCGCCGCTTCGGCGAGGAGCACTTCACCGGCGAGGGCGGCCCGCTCCTGATCGCGGGCAACGCCCTGCACGCGGACCTGGCACCGGAATCCGCGCTGGGCGGCGGGTTCGGCTGGCTGATGTGCATGCTCGGACAGACCCACGGCTTCCCCGTCCCCGTCGGGGGCGCCGGCAGCCTCACCGACGCACTCGTACGCCGACTGCTGGCACGCGGAGCGACACTCCACTGCGGACGCCCGGTGACCCGGGTCGTCATACGCGACGGCCGCGCGGTCGCGGTCCGCACCGCCGACGGCACGGAGGTCCCCGCCCGGCGCGCCGTACTCGCCGACGTCCCCGCTCCCGTGCTGTACGAGCGGCTGGTCGGCGAAGACCACCTTCCGGCCCGGCTCCGCGCCGACCTGCACCGCTTCCAGTGGGACCTGGCCACCGTCAAGATCGACTGGGCGCTGTCCCGGCCGATCCCCTGGACCGGTGAGGGAGCGCACGGCGCCGGGACCGTCCACATCGCCGAGGGCCTCGACGCCCTCACCCGCTTCGCCGCCCAGCTGGCCATGAGACAGGTCCCGGACGTGCCGTTCACCGTTCTGGGCCAGATGACCACCGCCGACCCCACCCGCTCCCCCGTCGGCACCGAGTCGGCGTGGGGCTACACCCACGTGCCCCAGCGCATCCGCTCCGACGCCGGAGACGACGCGATCCGCGGCTCCTGGAGCGCCCGGGAGAGGGAGGCGATCGCCGCCCGGGTCGAAGCCGGCATCGAATTCCTGGCCCCGGGCTTCCGCTCCACGATCACCGCCCGCCGCATCCTCGCCCCGCCCGATCTGGAACGCCTCAACCCCGCCCTGGTGGGCGGCGCCGTGAACCAGGGCACCACCCAGCTCCACCAGCAGCTCCTCTTCCGCCCTCTGCCCGGCACCGGCCGCCCCCGCACAGCCGTCCGCGGCCTCTACCTCGCGTCCGCCACCGCCCACCCCGGCGGCGGCGTCCACGGCGCCCCGGGGGCCAACGCGGCCCGGGCAGCCCTACGAGCCCTCCGCATCCCGCGCGGCGGGTCCCACCGCTCCACCGCGTAAGCGCACTCCATGGGCCTTCCTCTCCCCTGCGAGCGACTGCTCCGTGGGCTCCAGGCCGGCGGCGGCCCGCTTGGGGGCGGCCGCTCATCCCTCGTCGCACAGGACCCTGATGCTCGTCATGCCGGTGTCCACGGCATCGGGTACGCCCATGCCCGCCTCGACACCGGTGCGGAGGTAGCGCAGGACGTCCATGGTGAGGCGTTCCCCGGGCAGCGCGGCGGGGATGCCCGGCGGGTAGGGGGTGAGCATCTCGGCGGCGATGCGCCCCTGGGCCCTCTCCCAGGGGATCTGCTCGGTGCGCCCGAAGAACGCGTCCCGAGGCAGGACGGCCTGCTCCAGGCGGAGCCCGGCGGGCGAGGGCACGTCCACGGGCCGGCCCGTGCGCAGTCGGGGCACGTGGGCGGCGAGGTCCGAGCAGGTGCCGTAGGGGGTGGGGGTGGTGACGAGCGCTCCCTGTGCGTCGGGATGGCCGGTCAGGGCCTCCTCGAAGGCCTCGGCAGCCGGAGGGTGCGGCAGATGGCGCTCGGCGTCCCATGGTCCATACGTCCGCGCCTGCCCACCGGCAGGGTGGAAACGGCGGTCCCGCCATCGGGGCCTGCCGTGTCCGGCCGGTGCGGCCGTCAGGGGTGGAAGAGGACCTTCACCATGTTGTCGCGCTTCTTCTGGAAGTCCTCGTACGCCTGTGGGGCATCGTCCAGGGGCAGGTGGTGGGTGGCGAAGCCCTCGACTCCGAGGGGGTCCCCGTCGGTCAGCAGGGGAAGCAGGTCGTCGACCCATCGGCGGACGTTGGCCTGTCCCATGCGCAGCTGAATCTGCTTGTCGAACATCGTGAGCAACGGCAGCGGGTCGGCGGCCCCGCCGTAGACGCCGGAGAGGGAGACGGTGCCGCCTCGGCGTACGAGTTCGATGGCCAGGTTCAGGGCGCCCAGGCTGTCCACGCCCGCCTTCTTCATCAGCGCGGAGGCCATGGCGTCCGGGAGCAGGCCGGTCGCCGTCTGCGCGGCCCGGGCGGTGCGGCCGCCGTGGGCCTCCATGCCGACGGCGTCGATCACGGCGTCCGGGCCGCGGCCGCCGGTCGCCTCGCGGACCGCGTCGACGAGCCGGTCTCCGTACCGGGACAGGTCGTGGACCAGGACGCCGTGGCCGGCGACCCGGGCGAGCCGTTCGGGCACCAGGTCGATGCCGATCACCTGGCCGGCCCCGCGATGGGCGGCGATGCGGGTGCACATGTCGCCGATGGGCCCGAGGCCCAGGACGGCGACGCTGCCGCCGGGCGGGACGTCGGCGTAGTCGACGGCCTGCCAGGCGGTCGGCAGGACGTCCGACAGGTACACGAACCGTTCGTCCGGCGGGCCTTCGGGGACCCGGATCGGGAGGGTGTCGGCGAAGGGGACGCGGAGGTACTCGGCCTGCCCGCCGGGCACCTGCCCGTAGAGCTTGGTGTACCCGAAGAGGCTGGCGCCGGTGCCGTGCTCGTGGACCTGGGTGGTCTCGCACTGCGAATGCAGGCCCTGCGCGCACATGAAGCAGGTGCCGCAGGACACGTTGAAGGGCACGACCACCCGGTCCCCGGGCTTCAGGTCCCGGACCTCGGGCCCCACCTCGGCGACGACCCCCATCGGCTCGTGCCCCAGGATGTCCCCCGCGTCCAGGAACGGCCCGAGCACCTCGTACAGGTGCAGATCGGATCCGCACAGCCCGGTCGTCGTCACCTCGATCACGGCGTCCGTGGGGTCGGTGATCCGCGGATCCGGAACGGTTGCCACCTCGATCTTGCGGCGGCCCTGCCAGGTCACGGCTTTCATCACGCCTCCTCTGTCACGCATGGGTGGTCCGGCGTCCCGCCGACCCGCAGGTCTGCCGGAGAGTGCCGTCATCGGCTCCGATGGCTCCGATGGCTCCGATGCGAAGTGGCGTCCGGTGCCATGTTTTCGCCTGCGGAAGTCACGAGGCGTCTCCCGAGATGCGGGGCGGCCGCACCGCCGGTCCCGGCGGCCTGGTATCCGCGCGCCTGCCCTCTGGCGGCCCCTTCAACCAGCCGTGCCCGACATATTCGACCGGGGGTTCCGGCGCCTCCCCGTCGTTTTCCGTCGCAACCCCTCCGGGTTCCGTCGACGGGATCGATGACCGCACAGGGCCGGCACGCCCGCCCGGGCCGGATTTCCCCATGTCGAGACCGGCCTCGGTGTCTTCGCCCTCGCGTTCGCCGCCGGCCCTCTCGTGGGCGTCCTGCTCGGCCCCGGCTCCTCACACGAGCGGGAGAAGCCCGACGGCTGTGATGCCCGTCTCTCGCGTTCGGACGATTCGAGGTGATTGGTGAGCATTTCCATTGCGGCAACATGAACAGAGAAACACTCTAGACATCCAAGGCAATATGGTTCATCAACCTTCGAATCTGATGCGTTGCGATCGAATCGATCTTTCGATCTAATGCTCGATGTCCGGAGCGGTGACCCCGTCTCCGACGTGATCCAGGGCGTTCCTCCACAGTCGGCGCGCCCCGAGCGAGCGGGAGTGCGGCAGCGTGGCAGCGGTATCGAAGGTGGACGCGTTCCGGCGTGATCGGGTCGGGATCGTCTCGTTCTGCGTCGTCGGGTTCTTCGTGTTCCTCGCCCTCGCGGCGCCCCTGGTCACCGCCCTCTACGGCAAGAACCCGACCGAGCACTACGGGCAGAACGGGGTCGGTCTGCTGAGTCCGGAGGGCCTGCCCCTGCTGCCCAACGGGGGCGTCTCGGCCGAGCACTGGTTCGGCATCGAGCCCGGCCTCGGCCGCGACGTCCTCGCCCAACTCCTGTACGGCATCCGCACCTCGCTGCTGATAGCCGTCACTTCGGCCGCCGCCGTCGCCGTCATCGGCGTGGTCGTCGGAGTGGCCGTGGGTTATCTCAGCGGGCTCGCCGACCGGGCGTTCACCTTCGTCTGCAACGTCCTGCTCGCCTTTCCGAGCCTACTGTTCCTGCTCACGCTGGGCCCGGTCATCCAGACCCGCTTCGTCGCACCCGACGAGAACGAGCCCTCCTGGATGCAGTTCGCCGTTCTCATCCTGATCTTCTCCGCCTTCGGCTGGGTGCCGCTCGCGATGGTGCTGCGCACCGTCGTACGGTCCCTGCGCGAGCGGGAGTTCGTCGAGGCGGCCCGGGCCCTCGGCGCGAGCCGACGACACATCGTCTTCCGCGAACTGCTGCCGAACGTCTGGGCGCCGGTCCTGGTGCACATCACCCTCACCGTGCCCGCCATGGTCACCACCGAGGCCGCGCTGTCCTTCCTGGGCGTCGGCGTCAACGAGCCCATCCCCGACTGGGGTCGCATGATCTCCCGGGGCGCCGACGTCTTCTACGACGACCCCACCTACATGGCCTTCCCCGGCGCCTCGCTCCTCGTCTTCGTCCTCGCCTTCAACCTCCTCGGCGACGCCGTGCGGGACGCACTCGATCCGCACACCGTCCGCTGAGACCCGAATCTTCCCTCACCCGCAACGCCCGCACGACACAACGGAGTTCGCCATGCCCGCAATCACCCTGCGCGCCGCAGCCGTCCCGGTTCTCGCCACCACCGCCGCCCTGCTGCTGTGCTCCTGCTCCGCGGGCGCGGGCACAGGCGCCGGGCAGGGCAGGAACAGCACCGCCGCCAAGAGCGGCCAGCGCCTGACCACCACCCTCGGCACCGCGAAGGACAGCCAGGGCCCCGCCCCCGAGATCCCCGGCGCCCGCAAGGGCGGCACCGTCACCGTCGCCAACCAGGCGGACTTCCCGCACCTCGACCCGCAGAAGATCTACGCCGGCGAGCGGTACAGCACCTCCCTGCTGTGGGGCCGACAGCTGACGCAGTACCAGATCGTCGACGGAAGGCCCCGGTTGGTCGGCGACCTCGCGACCGACACCGGCACCTCCTCCGACGGCGGCCGCACCTGGACGTACCACCTGAAGGACGGCATCGCCTGGGAGGACGGCAAGCCTGTCACCGCGCAGCAGGTCAAGTACGGCATCGAGCGCACCTTCGCGCCCGGCTTCGAGGTCGGCCCCACCTACTGGCAGCCCTGGCTCACCGGCACCAAGGACCTCACCGAGGCGGTGAAGAAGTACGGCGGCCCCAAGAAGGACGGCGACCTCAAGGCGATCGAGACGCCCGACGACAAGACCATCATCTTCCACTTCCCCCAGCCGCAGTCCGACGTGCCGTACATGGCCGCCCAGTCCTCCTCCTCCCCGGTCCGCGAGGACAAGGACACGGGCACCGGCTACGACGTGAAGCCCTTCGCCACCGGTCCGTACAAGATCGTCGAACACAAGCCGAACCAGAGCCTCACCCTGGAGCGCAACCCGTACTGGAAGCCGGAGACGGACTCGATCCGGCACGCCTACCCGGACCGCTTCGAGTTCACCTTCGGCAAGGAGGCCCTCAACACCGCGCAGGAGGTGTTCAACGGCCAGGGCACCGGTGCGACCACGCTCACCACCAAGGACCAGCTGCCGCCGGAGCTGATCTCGACGGTCGAACGCGACCCCGCCAAGCGGAAGCTGGTCGTCTCCGGCAGCAAGGGCGCCTACACCCAGGACCTGTACATCAGGAACGACCGGGTCACCGATCCCGAGGTCCGCAAGGCCATCCACTACCTCTTCCCGCGCGAGCAGGCCCGCCAGGTCCTCGGCGGCCGCTACGCCGGCGACTTCGCGACCACCCTCTCCTCGCCGGCCGTCGTCGGCTGGAAGAAGTACGACCTCTACCCCGTCGCCCCCGCCGGCGACATCGCCAAGGCCAAGGAACACCTGGCCAGGGCGAAGACGAAGGTCACCAAGCTGACGTACGCGTACCCCACCGACAGCCCGGCGGACGACCAGGTCGCCCAGGTCCTCGCCGACGCCTTCGCCAAGGCCGGGATCAAGCTCGTCCTGAAGGGCCTTCAGACCGGCGCGTTCAACGACCAGGTCTTCGGCGGCGAGGACAGCCCGTACGACCTGTTCCTGTCCACCAACTCCGTGGACTGGCCCACCCCGTCGACCCTGCTCCCCCTCGGCTACGAGAGCCACCTGGACGCGGTGTCCAACACCATCCGCTACGGCAACCCGCAGGTGGACGAGGAGCTGGCCCGCATCGCGAAGACCGGTGACGCCCGGAAGAAGGCCGAGGAGCTGATCGGCCTGGAGCAGACGGTCATGGAGGACGTCCCCGTGGTGCCCTTCCTCTACAAGAGCATCTCCCAGTTCCGCGGCGAGAAGATCGGCGGCGCCGCCATCCACCCGATCTACGGCGTCACGGCCCTGGCCGACGTGTACGTCAAGAACTCCTGACCTCCTGCGACCATGACCCGATACCTCCTCAAGAGGGTCGCGCAGGCCGTGGCGGTGCTCTTCGCCATCACCGCCACGGCCTTCGGGCTCTTCCACGCCGCCCCCTCCGACCCGGCTCTGATCGCCTGCGGTCCCAAGTGCACCTCCGCCCAGCTCGCGGCCGTCCGCACGAGCATGGGACTCGACCAGCCGATCGTCTCCCAGTTCACCGACTACGTCGGCGGCATCGTCACCGGCCGCACCATCACGGACGTCGACGGCACCCCGATCCCCTGCCCCGCCCCCTGCCTGGGCTACTCCTACACCCTTCACCAGCCCGTCCTCGCCGCCATCGAGGACCGCCTCCCGGTGACCGTCTCGATCGCGGTCGGCGCCCTCGCGGTGATCCTCGTCCTCGGCGTCGGCTCGGGCCTGGCGGCGGCGCTGCGCCGGGGCAGGGCGACCGACCGCCTGCTGTCCGGCTTCAACCTGCTGGGCGCCAGCGTGCAGATCTACTTCCTCGGTTACGTGCTCCAGTTCCTGCTCGTCTACTCCACCGGCCTGTTCGCGCCCCCGCGTTACGTGCCGTTCGCCGACCGACCCGGGCAGTGGGCCCTGGGCCTGGTCCTGCCGTGGCTGGTGCTCGGCTTCGTCAACGCCGCCGTCTACGCCCGTCTCACCCGCTCGCAGATGCTGGAGACCATGCACCACGGGTACGTCCGCACGGCTCGCGCCAAGGGCCTGGGCACCCTGCGCACCCACCTGAAGTACACCGCGCGCGGCGCGGCCGGCCCACTGGTGCAGCTGCTCGGCCTGGAGGTCGGGGCGCTGCTCGGGGGCGCGTTCATCACGGAGACCGTGTTCGGTCTCGGCGGCGTCGGCAAGCTGGCCGTGGACGCGGTGACCGGCAACGACCTGCCCACGGTCGTCGGCACCGTCCTCGTCGCCGCCTTCTTCGTCGTCGTGTTCGTGGCCGTGGCCGACCTGGTGGTGGCCTGGCTGGATCCCCGAGTGAGGCTCGCATGAGCGATCGACCCGCACTGAGCGTCCGCGACCTGGCGGTCACCTTCCGGTCGCCGCGCGGCCCGGTCTCCGCGGTCCGGGACGTCTCCTTCGACGTGGCCCCGGGTGAAGTCCTGGGCCTCGTCGGGGAGTCGGGTTCGGGCAAGTCGACGATCGGCCTGGCCGCGCTGGCCCTCCACGACCCGGCGCGCACCCGCGTCCGGGGCAGCGTACGGCTCGGGGTCGACGGCCTCGATCTCGTGGGCGCGCCCGAAGCGGTCCTGAAGAAGGTCAGGGGCGCCCGTGTCGCGATGGTCTTCCAGGACGCCCTGGACGCCCTGTCGCCGTACCACACCATCGGCGCCCAGGTCGCGGAGGCGTACCGCGTCCACCACCCGCGGGCCGGCCGCGGGGAGGCGAGGGAACGGGCGGCGGCGATGCTGGAGCGGGTGGGCATTCCGGCGGCCCGCGCCTCGGACCACCCCCACCACCTCTCGGGCGGCATGCGCCAACGCGTCGTCATCGCCATGGCGTTGGTCAACGACCCGGGCGTCCTGATCGCCGACGAGCCGACCACGGCACTGGACGCCCGGGTCCAGCACCAGGTCCTCGACCTGATCCGCGAACTCCAGTCGGAGGCCGGGACGGCCATGCTCCTCATCACGCACGACGTGGGCGTGGTGGCGAGGACATGCGACCGCATGCTGGTGATGCGCGACGGCGAGGCACTCGAAGAAGGCCCCACCGAACGCCTCCTGGCCGCCCCCGCCCACCCCTACACCAAGGCCCTCATCGGAGCGGCTCCCACTCTGGACACCGTCCCCGGCACCCGCCTTCCCACGGTCGACGACCCGGAGCCGAAGCCGCGCACCAAGGCCCGCCTCCGCGCCGCACCCGATCCCGGAGTCCTGGCCGAGGTGCGGGACCTGCGCGTGGACTACCCGGGCCGCCGTCGCGCCCGCCCCCACACCGCGGTGAAGGGGGTGAGCCTCCACGTGGCACGCGGGGAGACCCTGGGCCTGGTGGGCGAGTCCGGCTCGGGCAAGTCCACCATCGCGCGGGTCCTGACCGGACTGCGCCGCCCCACGAGCGGGGAGGTCCTCTTCGACGGCCGGGACGTCTCCGGGGCGGCGACGGACACGCGTCTGCGCCGCGAGCTGAGCCGGGACGTCCAACTGGTCTTCCAGGACCCGTACGCGTCGCTGAACCCGCGCCACACGGTGGAGCAGATCGTCACCACGCCCCTGCGCCTCCACACGGACCTGGACCGGGCGGAACGCGGGAAGCGGGCGGCGGAACTCCTGGAACAGGTGGGCCTGTCCCCGTCCCACCTCTCCCGCCACCCGCACGAGTTCTCCGGAGGTCAGCGTCAACGCATCGGCATCGCCCGGGCGTTGGCCGTCCGGCCGCGTCTGGTCATCGCCGACGAGCCGGTGTCCGCACTGGACGTGTCGGTCCAGGCGCAGGTCCTCAACCTCCTGATGGATCTGCGTGAGGAGCTCGGCCTGTCGCTGCTCTTCATCTCCCACGACCTGGCGGTGGTACGGCACTTCTGCGACCGGATCGCGGTCCTGAACCAGGGCGAACTGGTGGAGACGGGTCCGAGGGACACCGTCTTCGACTCACCGGCCGCCTCCTACACGAGGGAACTGCTCGCCGCGTTCCCGCACCACCCCCTGCCCGCCGCCGGCCGGCCCGCACAGCACGTCTGATCCCACCGTGGCCCCGTCACGGACGGGACGAACGCCTCCCACCCCTCAGAAAGAGCCCTCATGACGAACACCCCGACCGAGCCCGACTCCGTGCCCGAGCTTCCCGACAACCCGGCGGAGAGAAGGAACGGGTTGATCACCTGGCTCTCCATCGCCGCCGTGGCCGTGATCGCGGCGGTGGCCGTGCTGGTCTCCCACCTCACGGGCGGCACCTCGCGGGCGGACGCCTCCGGGCGCGTCACCGTGAAGATCGGTACGACCGACCAGAGTTCGGACTTCTGGCCCGTCCTGACCCGGCGCGCCGCCGAGGAGGGCATCGACATCGAGCTGGTCAACTTCACCGACTACACGCAGGCGAATCCGGCGCTGTCGCAGAAGCAGATCGACCTGAACCTCTTCCAGCACCTGCTGTTCCTCGCGAACCACAACGTCGCCGACAAGGACACCCTGACGCCCATCGGATCGACCGTCGTCGTACCCCTGAGCCTCTACTCGAAGAAGCACACGGCGCTCCAGGACATCCCGGTGCACGGCCGGGTGGCGATCCCCAACGACCCGACCAACCAGGCCCGGGCGCTGCTCGTGCTGCAGCAGGCCGGTCTGCTGAAGCTGAAGGGCGGCGGGTCGGTGCTCGCGACGCCCGCGGACGTGGACACCGCGGCGTCGAAGGTCGCGGTCACGCCCGTGGACGCCTCCCAGACCGTCGCCTCCCTGCCGTCCGTCGACGCGGCCGTGATCAACAACAACTTCGCCCTGGACGCCAAGCTGGATCCTTCGAAGGCGCTGTACGGCGACGACCCGTCGAAGCCCGAGGCCGAGCCGTACATCAACGTCTTCGTCGCCCGCGCGGCCGACAAGAACAACCCCACCTACCTGAAGATCGCCAAGCTCTACCACGAGGCAGCCGTGAAGAAGGCGGCGATCGACGCCTCCAAGGGAACGGCGGTGGCCGTGGACCGTCCGCAGGCCGACCTCGAACGCATCCTCGCCTCTCTGGAGAAGACGGTGCGCGCGGCGCACTGACGGCAGCGCGAAAGACGGGGGCGTCCGACGCGGGCGCCCCCGTCGCCCCCAGGTCCGACTCGAAGCAGGGACTCATGGCACCACCACTCATAGAACTTCGCGACGTCAGCAAGACCTTCACCTCACGGTCGACGACCGTCTCCGCGCTCGACTCGATCGACCTGGAGATCGAAGCGGGGGAGATCTTCGCGATCATCGGACACTCCGGCGCGGGGAAGAGCACGCTGGTGCGGCTGATCAACGCGCTCGAACACGCCAGCTCCGGCACGGTGACCGTCGACGGCGTGGTGATCACCGAGCAGAGCGAGAAGGACCTCCGGCGCGTCCGCTCGCGGATCGGCATGATCTTCCAGCAGTTCAACCTGTTCCGCTCCCGGACGGTGTTCGGCAATGTGGCCTACCCGCTGAAGCTCGCGGGCTGGCCCCGGGAGAGACAGCGGGCCCGGGTCGCCGAGCTCCTCGCCTTCGTCGGCCTGACCGACAAGGCATGGGCCTATCCCGACCAGCTCAGCGGTGGGCAGAAACAGCGGGTCGGCATCGCACGGGCACTGGCCAACGAACCCGCCATCCTGCTGGCCGACGAGTCGACCAGCGCGCTGGATCCCGAGACCACCCGGGACGTTCTGCGGCTGCTCCGGCGCGTCAACTCCGAACTGGGAGTGACCGTCGTGGTCGTCACCCACGAGATGGACGTGGTGCGGAGCATCGCCGACCGGGTCGCCGTACTGGACGCGGGCAGGCTCGTCGAGGTCGGCACGGTCTACGACGTCTTCTCGGCACCCCGGACCGACACCGGCCGCCGTCTCGTGGAGACGGTGCTGAGGAACCGCCCCGACGCGGACGACGTGGCACGGCTCCGGAAGCAGCACGAAGGCTCCCTCGTCTCCGTCACGGTCGACGGCGACGCCGTGATGGGCCAGGTCCTGGCCGACGCCGTGCGGCGGCACGACCTCCGTTTCGAGATCGTGCACGGCGGGATCGACACCCTCCAGGGACGCTCGTACGGCAGCGTCACGCTCGCACTGTCCGGAGCGGAGCGGGACATCGAGACGGCAGTGGCAAGCCTCCGCACGGTGGCCGCGGTGGAGGTGCTCGCGTGAACACGGACTGGAACACTCTCTGGCCGGTCTTCACGACCTCCATGGGCCAGACCCTGTGGATGGTCGCCGTGACGATGGTCTTCGGCGGCTTCCTCGGCCTGCTCCTCGGCATCCTGCTGTACACGACGCGCCGCGGAGGACTCCTGGAGAACACGCCTCTCTACACGGCCCTGAACCTTCTGGTGAACTTCGTCAGGCCCATTCCCTTCATCATCTTCATCACCGCCGTGGGTCCGCTGACCCTGAGGGTGGTGGGCACCACCATCGGCACCGCCGCCGCGACGTTCCCGCTGATCATCGCCGCCACCTTCGGCATCTCCCGCATCGTGGAACAGAACCTGGTCAGCATCGACGCCGGAGTGATCGAGGCGGCCCGGTCCATGGGCGCCGGCCCGGCGCGCATCATCACCACCCTCCTCGTCCCCGAGGCGCTGGGCCCCCTGATCCTCGGCTACACCTTCGTCTTCGTCTCCGTGGTCGACGCGACCGCGATCGCCGGCGCGGTCGGCGGCGGAGGCCTCGGGAACTTCGCCATCGCCTACGGCTACCAGCGCTTCAACTGGACGGTGACCTGGATCGCCGTACTCACCATCGTGCTCCTCGTGCAACTGGCGCAGTTCCTGGGCAACTGGCTGGCGGGGAGGACACTGCGGCGGTGACACCGGGATGCCGGGCTCAGGTCGCCGGCGATGCCGTGCCCACCGTGGCGGACAGCCGGTCGTCGACGCAGGACGCGATCGCGGGAGCGACGACTTCGGTCACCTCCGGGCGCCAGCCCGGGACGGCGTTGACCTCGCAGATGGTGTAGGAGCCCTCGGCGGTGAACAGCAGATCCACCCCGGCGATGTCCAGGCCCAAAACACTCACCGCGGCCAGCGCCAACTGTTCTGCCTGCGGATGGCGGCCCACGCACCTCGTGGCGGTCCCGCCCTTGGCGATGTTGGCGGCGAGAGAAGCGTTGCGGGACGTGTGGACCACGGCGTCCACCACCGTGCCGTCCACCACGACCACGCGCATGGAACGACCGTGGGAGTGGGCCACGTGCTCCTGGAACAGGAACGGTGATGTCTGCGCGAGGCTGCCCGCCATCTCGTGCAGCAGGTTCGAGTCGGAGGCGAGGAACACCTGGGATCCTCTGGTTCCCCGAACGGACTTCACGACGGACGGTGTGGGCAGGTGGGGACTCCGGACGACACCTTCCAAGGGCGCGGTCGCGTAGGAGACCGTGTCCGGCACCGGCAACCCGGCCAGAGCGAGCTCCTGCACCTGCCACACCTTGTTCCGGCAGGTGAGCTGGGCGTCCAGAGGGTTGACCAGGCGACTGCCCAGGCGTTCGAGATGCCGCAGGAGCGTCACCTCGCGGTCGTCGCGCATGGTCCCCGGCAGGTGCCGCACGCAGACGACCGCGGGGGGCGGCAGGGCCGTGCCGCCCAGGGTGCTCAGCATCAACCGCCCGCCCCGAACCCCGAACAGCAACTCGTCCGTGTGCCATACGGCGAAACGGCGGCCGTACCGCTGTGCCAACGCCGTCGCCAGATCGCGGCTGCAGCGGCGCAGCGCAGTCGGCTGCTGCCGCACCAGCATCCACACATCGGCAGGCCCGGCACTTGCCGACACGGCACGACGGTACGTCACCAATGGGAGCTCCTCACATGTCCGCGGCCGACCGCCCGCTCCGCAACGGCCCCTGGGCTTCCCCTCACCATGGGCCACATCTCCGACGTCCTCAAGGGGACCCGTGTGCGGGCACCGGCCGCCCGCAGCAGTGCCTTGGCGGTCTGGCGTGACGGTCCCCGAGGGAAGGCCCGGGCGCTCGCTGCCGTCCTCGTCGTACGAACCCGTGAGGTGGGGATACGGGAAGGTGGTGTACGGGTCCGGACCGGCCATGCCCTGGGCCTGTCGTCCGGTGTGGTGTCACCCCCGTCTGTGCCTCCTGTGGCCCCGTCGCCACCCGAAACCGTGTGCACTGTGGTGGGCCGGGCCAGGACCAGCCGGGCGACCACGCGGCCGGCCGGCTTTTCGGCGTACCCGGCGGCGAGACCGGCGATCTGTGCGCGGCGCCGACCGGCACCTCGGATCGGCGGACACGCCGACCCGAGGTGCCGGTCGGGTGGGTGTCAGCCCTGGCAGACGCCGCGCGTGTAGTCGTACGTCGCCGTCGCCCGCGAGTACTTCCACTGCGGCGCGAGCAGCCCGTCCGCCAGCTGGCGTGCGGCGGCCGGGCTTTCGATCACGTAGCCGAAGTCCTGGAGCCAGGAGGGGTAGAGGTTCTTCGAACCGATGTAGAAGGCCGAGTCGTCCACCGAGACCAGCTTGTGGTGCTGGGCGTACGGCTTGCCGTCGGCCCATGTCGGCGCGTCCGAGGCGCGGAAGGTGGCGAGCTGGAGGTTCTGGCACATCGCGGCCTTCGCCTTCGGCTCGTCACCGGTCAGGGCCTTGAGGCGGCCGCGCAGGGCGTCGCTGACCTCGTTCAGCGACTTGATCTGCGAGTAGCCGCCGCTGCCGATGGTGCCCCGGTTGGCCGGGTCGCTGACGACGATGCGGACCTTCACGCCGGCGGCGAGCTTCGCGGCGAGGGTGTCGTAGAGCCGGATGTCGTAGCGGGGCAGCGGCGGGCAGGTGGCGTTCAGGTCCTGCTGCGAGATCTCGACGTGCTCGGTCGCGCTCGCCACCAGGGCCCGCAGGGCGCTCTCCTCCGGGTTGACCGTGTCGTAGTCGCGGTCGGCGTTGGTGCGGTCGTGCACCCCGAATCCGCAGGTGGTGTCCGAGGCCGTCGGCAGGACGGGCCGGAACGAGGAGGACGGGTCGCTCTGCCGGATCCCGACGCCGAGGCCGCCCACCGCGATCGCGGGGACGTCGCCGTCGGCGGCCGGGGCGGCGGTCCGGGGCAGGGTGGGCAGGCAGCCGGCGCCGTTGGAGGAGGCGAACCAGACCGTGGTCCAGTCGCTCTTGTTGCGGCAGGTCCAGTCCCACAGCGTGTCGAGGTAGCGGCCGGCGGAGCCCGCCGCCGGGCCGGACAGCGCGAGGTCGACGTCGTTCACCGGGTGGGTGGTGTCGAGGTAGTCGTCCTTCCAGCTGTTGATGCCGCCGGTGATGACCGAGTTCCCGTCCACGACCACGAGCTTGGAGTGGTTCCAGGAGAAGCCGGTCTTCGACGTCGTCATCGAGGCCACGTCGAGGGTGACGTCCGCGGCCGCCGGTCCGAGCTTCTTCACCAGCTCGTCGCGGTAGGAGGACGGGATCACGTTGGCGTGGTAGACCGGCGCGGCGCCGACCAGGATACGGACCTGGAGGCGGTTGCCCTTCTGTGTCGCCTCCTTCAGGCCGGCCACGATCGCGTCCTGGAAGCCGCCGTTGGGGAACGGGGCCAGCGTGGATATGTCCACGCTGTACCGGGCGTTCGCGATGTCCTCACGCACCTTCTCCAGCAGGCGCCGGGAGCCTGAGCGGTCGGCGCAGGTGGGATCGCCCCAGCAGCCGGGGGTCTGGAGCAGCCAGTCGGAGGCGCCGGGGGCGGAGACACCCAGCCTGTTCCCCTTCGTGCGCTCCCAGACGGAGCCCTCCAGGCCGGGAGAGACCTGGCGCAGGGACTGCTCCACCGCGTCCAGGTGCGGAGCGGGGGCGTCGGCGAACGCCGGGGCGGCGGACAGCAGGAGGGCGGAGAGGGCGAGTGGAAGGGCCGTCGTGCGGATGGTGCGGGCCAATGCGGTTCCTTGCTTGGGGGGGGGTGGCTCGGGCCGAGGGCTCCGTCGAGGGGGCCTCGTCCTTGATCAACTCCCGTAAGTTACCAGCGCGTATCTCCTGGTTCACCCCAACCCACGCTACTTTCAGCCATAATCGCGCCCCGCACCCTCGTCGAGGCTTCCCGGCCATGGGTTGGTCGTGGCCCGACCGGGGCGTGGCCGTTGAAGCACTTCGCCGCGTCGCTCCTGGCCACGATCGGGCCGGCACGACGCGCGGCCGCCATCCTCCCGGCGCTCGCGGTCCGCGTCACCGAATGACGTGGTGCCCGGGACGGCCCGCACCTTCCCGGCGGCATTCCCCACGACGTCGGCGTCTTCCTCGGCGACGCCGTCCGAACCGTCCGGCCCCTTCTCCGGGAGCCGGTCGCCCATGTCACCGCACAGCGCCGCCACCTACCAGGGCGACCCGCTCAGGGAGTTCGCCCGCGGCGAGCGGTCGGCGTCACAACGGCCGGAGGCGGAAGTCCCGTCGGCCGGATCGTGGTGGATGCGGTCCGCGGGCAGTCTCACGGCCATCAGCCTCCGCACCGTGGCGGCGACCATGGCGGGCGGGCCGCTCACATAGGCGACGTGCTCGGACCAGTCGCCGTGCCGGGCCACCGTGTCGACCATCGAGCCGACCTCACCGAGCACCTGGATGACGCGTAGCCAGGGGTGGCGAGTCTCCAGCTCGGCGAGGGCGGTCGTGTCGTACAGGTCGTCCGGTGTGCGGGCGCCGAGGAAGAGGTACGCGCTGCGGCCGCACGGTCGGCGCATGGCCAACTCGTCGAGCAGTGACTTGGCCGTGGCCCATCCGGTCTCGGCCGCCACGATCAGCACGTCGCGTGTCAGGCCGTCGTCCAGCGTCATGGATCCCTGCGCCGGTCCGAGGCGCAGCAGGTCACCCGCACGGGTGTGCGCCACCAGTGCGTCGCTCACCCCGCCCGGGCCGGTACGGCGTATGTGGAACTCCAGCTCCCCGTCCGTCCGGGGCGCGCAGGCGACCGAGTACGGGCGCCAGGTGTGCGGTAGCAGCGGAGACTCGATCCTGGTGTACTGCCCGGCACGGTACGGAAACGGTTCCGCGGTGCGGACTCGGAGGACGGCGACACCGGGGCCGCACACCCGGTGTCCCGTCACCGTCGCGGTCCAGTAGGCGGGCTCGGCCAATGCCTCGCGCGCGCCGTCGACCATGGACGTGACGGCGAACCTCACCATCCGCACCCAGGCCTGCTCGAGTTCCTCGACCCAGTGCTCGCCCGCACTGCGGCGCAGGGCCGCGACGAGCGCGGACTCGAACACCTCGAAATGCACCGGCCGCACCCCCAGCTTGCGGTGATCGCGGCCCAAGCGGGCGCAGAAGTCGGCCACCTCTTCCGGCCTGTCCAGGTGCTCGATCAGGTACCAGAGGGCCCGTTCCAGATGAGCCTGCTGGAAGTCCATCGAGTCGGGGAACAGCCCGCGCAGATACGGATGCTGCTCGAACATCGCCTGATAGAGGTGGGTGATGAGGTCGCTGAAGGGGGTCACCAGCGCCAGATGGCGGTTGATCGTCTCCTGGTCGTCGGTCCTGTAGAAGACCCGCCCTGACTCCGCCGGTCTGACGGCCCCGGCCGGGGCGAACAGCTGCCTGCGCAGCCGCATCGCGTCCTGGCGCGCGAGGAGCGCGTGGTACTCGTCGTACACGTCGCTTGTGGTGGTGCTCACGTGCTGACTCACTCCCTGGCGTATGTCCCGCGTCTCCGCCCCGTCCCCGGCGGACGGCAGCGGGGCTTCGTCAATGCCGTTTCGGGGCGATGACACACCGGGGAGGACGTCCGCCGAACAGACCCGGTGGCAGCGACAGCACCGTGGCCGCGGCCGGAAGACACATCAGTCTTGCACCGCTGTCTCCCTGCCGTCCGGCCTCATCAGGGAGGGCCTTTCGGCCCTTTCGCTCCTCGCCCCGCTCTGCCCGGCGCACCCACGGTCGGGCGCAACCGGCGCGGCTTCGAGGTGGGCGAGGTGATCAATCGCGCTCCCTGCCCCGCCACACCGCGCTCGCCGCGACGAACGCGAGGGCGGCGAAGGCGAGGGCCGTGGGCACCGCCACGGTCGTGGCGCCGCTCACTCCGCGGCTCCGGCCCCAGACCGGCAGCAGCAGTGCGGTGCCCACGGCGGCGGCCAGGCCCGCGCCGATCCTGCGGGCAACCGCGTGCTGGGGCGGGCGGGGTGTCTTGCGGGGCGGGGCGGAGTCCAGGGCCGCCCAGCAGGCCGTGTCCTCCCGCTCCTCGCGGTTGCGCCGAACCGCTGCGCCCGCGCGCGTCGTTGCGCTCACGGTGGCACCGGCCGCCGCCGCTGCGAGGAGGAACGGCACCGGAACACCCGCGAGGAGCAGCAGGGCGGTCGCGCCGGCGGTGGCCCAGCCGGTGACGCACGCCGTAGCGGCCAGGCGGCGGGAGGCGGGACGGTCCGCGCCCGCGCGCAGGTCGACGAGCGCGGGGACGTACCAGACGCACCCGGAGGCGGTCACGGCACCGATTCCCAGGGCCAGGACGGCCGCGGTCACCGGTGCCCCGCCGTCTCGTCGGACCGGTTCTCGAGCCGGTCGAGAGCGGCGATCTCGGGGTGGTGCAGGTCGAACGCGGGAGATTCCGAGCGGATCTTCGGCAGGGTGAGGAAGTTGTGTCGCGGCGGCGGGCAGGACGTGGCCCACTCCAGCGAACGGCCGTAGCCCCACGGGTCGTCGGTCTCGACCCTCTTCCCGTAACGGCCGGTCTTCCAGACGTTGTAGAAGAACGGCAGGAAGGACAGGCCGAGGAGGAACGAGCCGATGGTGGAGACGGTGTTGAGGGCGGTGAAGCCGTCGGCGTCCAGGTAGTCGGCGTAACGGCGGGGCATTCCTTCTGCGCCGAGCCAGTGCTGGACGAGGAAGGTGGCGTGGAAGCCGACCGTGAGGGTCCAGAACGTGATCTTGCCGAGCCGTTCGTCGAGCATCTTGCCGGTGAACTTGGGCCACCAGAAGTGGAAGCCGGCGAACATCGCGTACACGACGGTGCCGAACAGCGTGTAGTGGAAGTGCGCCACGACGAAGTACGAGTCGGAGACGTGGAAGTCCATCGGGGGCGAGGCCAGGATGACGCCGGTCAGACCACCGAAGGTGAAGGTCATGAGGAAGCCGGTGGCCCAGAGCATCGGGGTCTCGAAGGACAGCGAGCCCTTCCACATCGTTCCGATCCAGTTGAAGAACTTCACGCCGGTCGGTACGGCGATGAGGAACGTCATGAAGGAGAAGAACGGGAGGAGCACGCCACCGGTGACGTACATGTGGTGCGCCCACACGGTCACGGACAGACCGGCGATCGCGATGGTCGCGGCCACCAGACCGATGTAGCCGAACATCGGCTTGCGGCTGAAGACCGGGACGACCTCGGAGATGATGCCGAAGAAGGGCAAGGCCAGGATGTACACCTCTGGGTGTCCGAAGAACCAGAAGAGGTGCTGCCAGAGCAGCGCTCCGCCGTTGGCCGCGTCGAAGACGTGCGAGCCGAACTTCCGGTCGCATTCGAGGGCGAACAGCGCGGCGGCGAGCACCGGGAAGACCATCAGCACGAGGAGGGACGTGAGCAGCACGTTCCAGGTGAAGATCGGCATCCGGAACATCGTCATGCCCGGGGCGCGCATGCAGATGATCGTGGTGATGAAGTTGACCGCGCCCGCGATCGATCCGAAGCCCGAGAGCGCGACGCCCATGATCCACAGGTCGGCGCCGAGGCCGGGCGAGTGGATCGCGTCGGAGAGCGGCGCGTAGAGGAACCAGCCGAAGTCCGCGGCCCCACCGGGGGTGAGGAAGCCGCCGGCGGCGATCAGCGAGCCGAACAGGTACAGCCAGTACGCCAGCATGTTGAGCCGGGGGAAGGCCACGTCCGGCGCGCCGATCTGCAGCGGCATGATCCAGTTCGCGAAGCCGGTGAACAGCGGCATGGCGAAGAGCAGCAGCATGATCGAGCCGTGCATCGTGAACGCCTGGTTGAACTGCTCGTTCGACATGATCTGCGTGCCGGGGCGGGCCAGCTCCGCGCGCATCATCAGGGCCATGACACCCCCGATGACGAAGAAGAAGAGCGCGGAGCAGAGGTAGAGCGTGCCGATCTGCTTGTGGTCGGTGGTCGTCAGCCACCCCACCCACGAGGGCCGGGCCGGCCGTGCGGCGCCCTCGTCGGCCGCTCGCGGGATTCGCGGCTCTCTCGCCTTCACCTGGATACTGCGTGCCTCGTCCACCGGACGGCGACCTCCACTTCCACGTTCTGTTGCCATGGGCCGGGAAGCGGTCGCGTACGGGGGATTTCCGCGGCGCTTCCCGGCCGCCGACCCATGCTCGTGGCCGCCTCCCGGGATCCGGCAGGGCCGAGCGGTACCCGACGGCGGGGCGGCGGGAGGGCCGTTCGACCCCTGCCGTTCGCGGTGACCGGGCACCACGTACCCTGCGGACATGTCCGACACCGCACCACACCCCGCCTGGCCGCGACTCGACGTCCCCGACCGGATGCACGGCCTGCTCACCGCGGTCATGGACCTCGGCCGCGACCTCGAACTCCCTCAGGTGCTGCGAAGCATCGTGGAGGCGGCCGTCAGTCTCACCGACGCCGAGTACGGAGCGCTCGGCGTGATCGACAACCGGCAGCAGCTCTCCCAGTTCCTGCCCGTGGGCATGGCCGACGACCTGGTGACGCGGATCGGTACGGCGCCGTGCGGTCACGGCATCCTCGGCGAGCTCATCCGCAACCCCTCACCGCTGCGGCTCGACGACCTCGGCCGGCATCCCAGCAGCTTCGGCTTCCCGCCCCACCATCCGCCGATGCGCACCTTCCTGGGAGCTCCGATCCGGGTACGGGACGAGGTGTTCGGCAACATCTACCTGACCGAGAAGCGGGGCGGCGGCGCCTTCGACGCGGACGACGAGGCGGTGCTCACGACGCTGTCGATGGCGGCGGGCGTCGCGGTCGACAACGCCCGCCTCTACCACGACAGTCGACGCCGCGAGCACCGCCTGGAGGCGCTGGGCGAGATCACCCGCACTCTGCTCGCGGGCACCGACGCCGACGAGGTCCTGCGTCTGATCGCCCGGCGGGCCATGGAGGTGGCCGACGCCGACCTCGCCGCCGTCCTGCTCCCCTCCAGGCCCGCCGGCGACCTGACCGTACGGGTCGCGCACGGCGACACCGCCGAACTCGTCCGGGGAGTCCGGCTGCCGGCGTCGGGCTCGCTCGCAGGCCTCGCGGCGCGCACGCGCGGGCCCGTGGTCACGACCGACGTGCGCACCGATCCCCGGGCCCTGCCCCTGGGCGGTACGGCCGGAGAGGAGCACGGCCCCGTGGTGGCCGTGCCGCTGCCCGTCGACGACGCCGTGTGCGGCGCCCTGCGGCTGAGCCGTAGGGCCGGACGGCCGGGCTTCGACACCACGGAGACCCTGCTGATCAGTGGTTTCGCCGATCAGGCGGCGATCGCCCTCGAACTCGCCCGGCGGCGTGCCGAGTCCGAGGAGCTGGCGGTGCTCCAGGACCGCGACCGCATCGCCCGTGACCTGCACGACGTCGCGATCCAGCGGCTGTTCGCCACGGGCATGACGCTGCAGAGCGCGACCCGGACGATCGGGGACGCCGGGGCCGCCGAGCGGGTCACCCGTGCGGTGGACGATCTCGACGCCACCATCCAGATCATCCGCTCGACCATCCTCCAGCTGCGCACGACCGCCGACGACCTGGGCGGTCCCGCGCTGCGTCGGCGGCTGGCCGAGACGGTCCAACTGGCCGCCCAGCACCTGGGGTTCACACCCTCGCTGCGCATCACGGGGCCGGTCGACAGCGCCGTTCCGGAGGAGCTGGCCGAGCACGTGCTGGCCGTGGCGGCGGAGGCGCTGAGCAACGCCGCACGGCACGCGAGGGCGAGCCGCGCGGATGTCGTGCTCTCCGTCCCGGACACGGCCGACCAGCTCGTCCTCACCGTCACGGACGACGGTACCGGCCTGGGGTGCGCCCGGCCGACGGGCGGGCTGCTCAACATGAACTCGCGAGCGGAACAGTGCCGGGGCACCCTCCGCCTGGAGTCACCCGCGGAGGGCGGCACGAGGGTCACCTGGAGCGCGCCGCTGTCCACCGACTAGATCCGATCCGCGGGCGCGGGCGCGGGCGCGGGAGCCGTACGCACGGGAAACGGCTCGCGCCCGCGGCCTCCGCCTCACGGTTGGGTGCCCTGCGGCTCCCGGAGCCGCTCGGCGATCAGCGCCGCCTGGACGCGCCGCCCGACACCCAGCTTCCCCAGGATGGACGACACGCGGTTCTTCACCGTCTTCTCGGCGAGGAACAGCCGGTCGGCGATCTGCCGGTTCGTCAGTCCCAGGCCGATCAGGTCCAGGATCTCCAGCTCCCGGGGCGAGAGACGGTCGAGCTCTCCGGGCGCGGTCGCCTTGGGTTCGGGATCGGGTACGGAGCCCCGTATCCGGGCCATCACCCGGCCCGTCATCCGGGGGTCGAGCAGCGACCTGCCCGTCGCCACCGTGCGGATGGCGGCCACCAGGTCCGATCCCCCGATCTGCTTGAGGACGTAACCCGCCGCACCGGCCATGATGGCGTCGAACAAGGCCTCGTCGTCGTCGAACGAGGTCAGCATCAGGCAGGCGAGGTCCGGGAGTTCCGCGCGAAGCTCGCGACACACCTCGACGCCTTCGTGATCGCCGCCGGTCGCGCCGCCGAGGCGTACGTCGAGCACGGCGACGTCCGGCCGCGCGGCGGGCACCCGGGCGAGCGCCTCACGGGCGTTCGCGGCCTCGCCCACCACCACGATGCCCGGCTCGGCTTCGAGCAGATCGCGTACGCCCCGCCGGACCACCTCGTGGTCGTCGAGCAGAAAGACCCGCACGGGTGCGGCAGTGGAGGAGGGGTGGCCGGTGGTCAGCATGCCTTCCCCACACAGGAACCGCACGCTTCGCCGCTTCCGCAGGAGGTCACCGCCACGTCCGCCGTACGCGCCACCGCACGGGTCCCGCGCGCGCAGTACCAGGCCGCGTTGGAGCAGAACCCCGCCGCGAGCACCCAGACGACTCCGGCCCGGGCACCCCGGGCGAAGGACACGACGGCCGCGGCCGTGCAGAGCAGACAGAGCACGAAGGCCGCGAGGGCGACACTACGGGAAGGACGGGGTTTCACGGAGAACTCCTGATCGAGCGGCAACAGCCGCGACGTGAGCGGTGGCCCACCGGCTGTGGCGGTACCGGGCCAAGCACGGGACGAGCGCCAGTATCGCAACGCCTCCACCGGGCCGAACGGCCCTGGTCCGATAGGGCCGAACAGCCCTATCGGACTGTCGGCCCGCCGTGGTCGACTCGCCCTCGCGACCTGGGGCGCCGGCCGCGACGCGGTCCGGCCGTCCCCCGGACCCGCGGCCGGCGCGCTCGGGCCGCGCCGTAGCGCCCGTACGGACCTCACAGGCTCTGCCACGCCGACCAGAAGCGGGTCGTGATCAGCAGGAGGATGCTCGCGCACCAGACGGCCGGTACGACCCAGTGGAACTCCGTCACCGCGGCGACCAGCGGCCTGGGCGCGCGCAGAATCCGGTGCCGCAGGTTGTGCACCGTGGTGTACCAGAACATGACGACGGTCGCCGCCCAGGCGAGACAGCACCACAGACACAGGGCACCGATCTCGTACAGCGCCTGGCTCATCAGCCACATGCAGAAGCCCACGCCGAACAGCGTCCCGGCGTTGAGGCCGAGCCAGAACCAGCGGCGGTGGCGGGCCCCGGCGAGAGCGCCCGCGCCGATCGCGACGACGACGCCGTACGTGACGAGACCGAGCATCGGGTTCGGGAAACCGAACACCGACGCCTGCTCGCTGCGCATCACGTTCGTGCAGGACAGGACCGGGTTGATCGTGCAGGACGGGACGAAGGCCGGGTCCTCCAGGAGGAGGAACTTGTCGAGTGTGATCACCCACGAGGCGAGGACGCCGAGCCCACCGGTGACGACCAGGAGCCACGCGAAGGCGCGGGAAGCTCCGGTCGTACGATCGGCCGGCGTGGTCGCCCGGGTGGCGACGGAACTACGAAGAGCGTTGGTCATCTCGGCTTTTCCTGGAAACGAACGGGGAAGGGGACAGAGCCGTGGGCCGGCGCGGGCTCGTCTCGTGGCGTATCGGCTCGCGGATCGCCGCGACCGGCCACACCACGTCCACCGGCACCCCGCGGGCGCGTGCGTACGCCACCAGGTGTGCGGTGGCGTCCCTCCCGTCGGTAGGAGAGCCGTCCCAGACCGCGAGGAGCCGGGAGCAGTGGGTGATGAGCGCCTCGTCCGCGCCCACGCAGGCGTCACGGGAGTCCGGGTCGTAGGCGAGGAGCCGCACCTCCTCGGCCAGGGCGAGCACCGCCCGGGCCGGTTCCAGGTCGGCCGGCGGCAGGACCGCGGGCACCGCTCCCCGGGCGGGCAGGAGTACGACGAGCCGCCGGCCCGACGCGCGCACCGCGCGGCCGAAGGCCGCGGACAGCGCCGAACCGCCGCGGACCAGACCGGGTGCCGGGTCCCCGAGACGCTCCAACCGCACAAGGAGCTCGTGCTCGACCTCTCTCAGCGTGTCCGGTGCCAGGTCGGCGTGTCCCACCGCCGTGATCATCGTTCCCCTCGCTCTCTTGCCCTGGGGCGCTACGTCGACGTGCTCCGCACGGGACCAACTCGGCCCGCAGCACAGTGAACCGACCCGGCCCGGCGGGCCGGCAGGGGCCGAACGGCCCTTCCCTGGTGCGGGGCGGCTCGGCCGGATCCTCTTCACCCGCAACCGGTGACCGGCACTCGGCGATCCGTCCCCTCCACCACATCGTCGGCGCGGGCGACGTCGTCATCCGCGCCCCGCCGGCTTGCGGGCGCTCCGGGCCTCACGTTCCTCGGAGCGCTCCGGATGCGGGGCCGACCGCGTCACGCGGTCCGGATGCCGGAGAGAAGACGGATGCGCCCCGTCCGCGCGGTCGGCACCACGGCCCAGTGGGCCCGCGCCTTCACACGGCGCCCAGCACTTCGTCGGCGGCACGCTGCCCGCTCGCCACGCAGTGGGCGATGCCGACACCGTCGTAGGCCGCTCCGCACACCCGTATCCCCGGCAGCTTCGCGACCGCTTCCCTGATCCGCTCGATCCGCGCCGTGTGGCCGACCATGTACTGGGGCAGCCCCTCGTGCCAGCGGCTGACCTTCGCCGCGACGGGCGCGGCGGTGAACCCCAGGATCTCGCCAAGGTCGCGGCGCGCGGCTTCGACGAGTTCCGCGTCGTCCAGGTACAGGGCCTGTTCGTCCCCGTGCCGGCCGATCGAGGCCCGCAGGACGAAGAGACCGGTGGCGATCTCCCTGAGCCATCGCCACTTGTGCGTCAGCAGGGTGGCCGCCTTGATCGTGCGCCCCTCCACCGGCGGTACGAGAAATCCGCTGCCGCCAGGCAGGACGGGCAGGTCCGCGCGGCGGAAGGCCAGCGTCACGAGCGCGGGCGAGGCGTACTCGACGCCCGACAGTTCGGCCGCCGCCGTCGGGATCTCGGCCTCGAGGAGTCGTGCGGCGGTCCACGCCGGTACGGCGACGACCACGCCGTCCGCGGTGTGGAGGCGACCGGCCGTACGGATCCGCCAGCCGTCCCCGGTACGGGTCAGCGCGAGAACCGGGGAGTCGAGAAGGATCTCCCCGCCCCTGGCTCGTACGGCATCGGCGACGGCACCCGGCAGTCGGCCGATACCGCCCGTGATCCCCATGAACACCGGGCCGGCGGGCGCGGCCGGCGAGGGCTCGCGGTGCAGTGAGGCGACGGCGTCGAGGAGCGAGCCGTGCTTCCGGGCCGCCTCGTAGAGGGCTGGAAGCGTCGCACGCAGGGATATGCGGTAGGCGTCCCCCGCGTACACACCGTCGAGCAAGGGCTCCAGGAGCCGGTCGACGACCTCCTTGCCGTACCGTTCGGCCACGTACGCGCCGATCGCGACGTCCTCCCCGACGGGGGTACGCGGCAGGGTGCGGTCCTGCTTCATGCGCGCGACGCCCTCCGGGGAGACCAGGCCCTCCAGCGCGGCCCGGTCTCCCGGCACCCCCAGGACGTGGCCACGGGGCATGGCGTGGAGCGCGTCGCGGCTCCACACGGAGGCCGAGGTCGTCACGGCCGGCTCCAGGCATTCCCCGAGTCCTACGGCCCGGGCCAGGTCGACCGCTTCGGGCCGGAGCGCGAACAGGGCTTCCGCGCCCAGGTCGACGGGCACGCCCGCGATCTCCCCGGCCCGCAGCTTGCCGCCCAGCCGCCCGGAGGCCTCCAGAAGCGTCACACGGGCGCCCGATTCGACGAGCCGGTGAGCGGCCGCGAGACCGGAGACACCTCCTCCCACCACGACGACGTGTCCCGGTGCGTCCTGACCACCCATGTGCGTGCCTTTCGCGCGAGAACTGCTCGGCGGACCTCCGGCCGGGTTCCGGAGCGTCGGTGGGCCGGAGGTCCACGAGCAGTGAACGCGAGCCGTCCGCCCCGCCAGAAGGGGCCGAACGGCCCCATCGGAACACCGCCGCGAGCCCGTAACTTACGGCCCCGTAGGTACGAGAGTTCCCGTGAAAGGCGCGTTCGCCGTGACCCTGCCGTCTCCCCGCCCGTCCGGTTCCTGGACGGACATCCGCATCCTGCACGCGCTCGAAGAAGTCGTGGAGCGCGAACTCGACCGCCACTTGGGCGTCTTCAAGGACTGGATGCCCCACGAGTACGTTCCGTGGTCCAGGGGGCGGAACTTCGACGGGGTCCTGGAGGGTGAGCCCTGGTCCCCGGAGCAGTCGCCGCTGTCCGAGGTGGGCCGGGTCTCGATGGTGGTGAACCTGCTCACCGAGGACAACCTGCCCAGCTACCACCACGAGATCGCCACCCTGTTCGGGCGCGACGGGGCCTGGGGGACGTGGGTGCACCGCTGGACGACGGAGGAGGCCCGGCACTCGATCGTGATGCGGGACTACCTGCTCGCCTCGCGTGCCGTGGACCCGGCGGCCCTGGAGCGCGCCCGGACGGCCCACATGTCCGCGGGCTTCGAGTCGGACAACCGCCACTCCCCCCTGCACACGGTGGCCTATGTCGCCTTCCAGGAGCTGGCCACCCGGATCTCGCACCGCAACACCGGTCACAGCTCGGGGGACCCCGTGTGCGACCGACTGCTCGCGAGGGTCGCCCTCGACGAGAACCTGCACATGGTCTTCTACCGCAACCTCCTCAAGGCGGCCCTGGAGATCGCCCCGGACGACGCCGTGCGCGCCGTCGCCGACGTGGTCTCCGGCTTCCGGATGCCGGGTCACGGCCTGCCCGGCTTCGAGCGGGCCGCGGCCCGCATCGCCCTCGGCGGCGTGTACGACCTGCGCATCCACCACGACGACGTCCTGCAGCCCGTACTCCGTCACCTCAAGGTGATGGACCTCTCCGGGCTCGGGCCCGAGGGCCTCAAGGCCCAGCAGGACCTCGGCGAGTTCCTCGCGTCGCTGGACACCCAGGCCGCCCGTTTCGAGGAGCGCAGGGCCGCGCTCCTGGCGCGACGGGCCGCCGCCCGGGACTGAGACGGCCCTGGTCGGAAGGCGACCGGACCGCCTCCTGGTCCGCCGCTTCGGCGGGGCCCTGCCACTCGGTCTCTCGGGACGTCAGGGCCCCGTTCCCGTCAGGGCCGCGTTCCCGCCCGCGCACCCACGACATGGCGGCGGCATGGCCGACGGGCCGCCGCGCGAGGCCCCGGCGCGACGGTCACCGGCGACCCCACCGCTTGTGGCGCTCCTGTGCGCGTGTCCCCCGGCATCGGCGCCGGCCCCACCCGGGCGCCCGGCCAAGCCGCGACGGAAGCCGCGCGAGCGGTGAAACAAGCCGGTCCGAAGGACGCAGGGGCCGAACGGCCCTTCCCTCACACCCCGTCCAGGCGTCTACTGAGACTCCTCCGCTTCCCGCTCCCAGGACACTCCCGATGAACGACACTCCGACCCACCCGGCATGCGCGGCGTCCGCCGCGCCGCGCCGCACCGTGACACTCGATCCCGACGAGGCCCTGCACCTGCTGGGCAGTGTCCCCATGGGCCGGATCGTCTTCACCCGGCAGGCGCTGCCGGCCATCCGCCCGGTCAACCACGTCCTCGACGAGGGCCAGATCGTCGTCCGCATCCACGAAGGCGCCGCACTGACACTGAGCGCCCACGAGGCCGACAGCCGGGGAGTCGTCGTCGCGTACGAGGCCGACGCCATCGACACGAGCGCCCGCCTCGGCTGGAGTGCCGTCGTCACCGGCTACTGCCGCCTGGTGACCGACCCGGCGGACATCGCCCGATACCAAGCGCTGCTCCACCCGTGGTCGGATCAGCACATGGACCAGGTCGTCCGCATCCGCCCCGACCTCGTCACGGGCATCCGTCTCCTCGACCCGAACAATCCCCACTGACCACGCCCGGAAGAAGACTGCTCCAAAAGGCCGAAGAAATCTGTGGGAGCCGGAGCGGTCCCAGCCGAGAACACCGCACATCCGCTTCACCCTGCGGGCGCTCCGGTGCCCGTCGACGAAGACGGATACCCAGCCTGTGAGCGATGTCCGTGAGAGAACGGACAGGTACGTGGTCGGCGCCGAGATCGCGGCGCATCGCCTCCTGCAGGCGGGCAAGGGCAGCTTCGCAGCCGGCCCGGCCTTCGGAGTACGACGGGGCACAGGCCAAGGCGCCGAGGAAGGCCTCCCGAGGCATACAGCCGAAGGCAGGGCACCTGCCTGGCTGCCGACACGGCGCCATGAGAGCCATCGGCCGATTCCGTCGAGAAGCTCTGCGCGTGCCGACGGATTCCCACACCTCCGAATCCGACCCGTAGTCACGTCGCCCGCGACCGCACGCCCCACCCGCATCGTTCCGAAGCCATGACTCACCAGCGGTGATCGACGTGGCAAGCCGCAGGTTCTCCAGAGCGGTCTCAGCCCCTGTCGCAGCCTCATCGTGGCCAAGATCCGGACCGTTCCCGGACCAATCCGCGCGAAGGAGCCGCACCGACTGCCGCTTCCACTGGTCAGCGTGGGTACGACCGCTGTACCACCAGCAGACCAAGAATCTGCTGGTGAGCTTCTCACCGAAGAAGCCCGGCTTCTTCTAGGGGCACGACAAGAGGCGCCTGACCTGGGCTTTTGCCCGTCAGGCGCCCCTCCCTCGCCCCGCGTAGGGCGGGGTCGCGTCTACGCCGAAACTCCCAGTTCACCCCGCAGGCACCTCGCCCCGCCTGCCCCGGTCCCACTCCTCCATGGACTGCTCGATGAGGCGGTTGGCCTGCTCCCGCACTCCGTCCAGGAACTGGATGGAGTGACGGTCGACAGCCCTGCCCCGGGCAAGCCCTCGGCGTCCGGGCTCAGCAGGTGCCGTCGGCGTCCTCGGCGACGACGGGGTTGACGGTGGCGGCCGAGTGCCAGCGTCTGTCGTCGGGATTCGCAAGGGGCGCCGGCCACGTCCGTGTGTTCACTCTGTGCAGGTGATGCGCGGCGCCGTCACCGGTCGCAATCTGGATACAGGGGAATCGGGGCCCGGCGAGCGTGCCCCGGAGGAGAGGCGGCGTTCATGGTGCCAGAACCTGCGGATCCCGGACGTGCACCGCCTGGGGCCGATGACGTACGACGTGAGGTTCGCGGTGCACGAGGGCACGACGTCGGCGGACCCGCCGAAGGCGGCTGCTTCGTCCACCTCGTTGCCCGCGGCAAGGGCATGGGGCAGCGCGAGCTGCAAAGGGCACGCACGAGCGAGCGGGGGTACCAGGAGTACGTCCGGGCCGCCGCCACCGCGACCGGGACACGGGGCGGCACGGGACACGCCGACCGGCTGACGAAGCTCGCCGATCCCGAGGACCACGGCGACATCACGGCCGCGGAGTACGAGCGGGCAAAGGAGAAGGGCCTCGCCGGCTGAAGGCGGGGCGAGCAAGGGCAGAGTCACGACCGTAGGACCTGCGACACCGGAGCTGAAGCCACTCGTGGGAAGCGGCGCAGTACGGATCGTCGACCTGCCGGGCATCGAGAAGGACGCGGACGATGTCGTCTCCTACGTCGAGCTCGGTGCCCTCGATCCGCGGAGGCGCCGGTGTTCGGCGACATCGACGGCGAGGTCGGCGGACTGTTCAGCGAGGCGACCGGAGGAGGCAGGGAGACCATGGCAGGAGCAGCGGGTCGTGCGGCGTCCGGAGCACGGGCGGTGGTGGAGCGTCCGAGCCGGGCGGAGCGGGTGGCACGCGGAAAGCAAGCACGGGCGGTGGCGCCGCTGGAGGCGCACGGTGAGTTCCGGCCGAGTCGATCCCGGGATCCGGTCGGACTGCTCTTGGGCCAGGCGGCCTCACGGGTGCCGGAGCTGGTGCCGATCCGGCACGGACGGATGCTGGTGTCGGCATTCACGTTCTACCGGGGCGCGGCACTGCCGATGGCGGCCGATCTCGCGGACGCGCCCACCTCGGGGCTGCAGGTGCAACTGTGCGGGGACGCCCACCTGTCCAATTTCGGGGCGTTCGCCTCACCCGAGCGGCGATTGGTATTCGACGTCAACGACTTCGACGAGACACTGCCCGGACCCTTCGAGTGGGACGTCAAACGGCTGGCCGCGAGCCTGGCGGTGGCCGGGCGGGACAACGGCTTCTCCCGTAAGGCCCGCCGAAAGATCGTCCGGGCGGCAGCCAAGAGCTATCGCACAGCGATGCGCGCCTTCGCGGACCAGTCCCTCCTTGACGTCTGGTACGCGCATCTGGACATCGAGGAGGCCATCGGGCAGTTCCGTTCCCAGGTCGAGGCAGAGCGGTTCAAGGCGACGGAGAAACTGCTGGCCAAGGCCCACAGCCGCGACAGCATGCAGGCGCTGGGCAAACTCACCACCCTGGTCGACGGCCGGCGACAGATCATCAGCGACCCGCCGACGATCGTCCCCGTCGAAGAGCTCTTCAGTGACAGGCGGGCCGACGCGATCCACGACCAGATCAGCACCGTGCTCGACGACTACCGGCTCACCCTGCAGTCCGACCGCCGGCACCTGCTCGCGCAGTTCTCGCTGGTCCAGATGGCCCGCAAGGTCGTCGGGGTCGGCAGTGTCGGCACCCGGGCCTGGATCGTACTGTTGGATGCCGGAGACGGCGTGGAACCGTTGTTCCTCCAGGCCAAAGAGGCCCAGGCGTCGGTCCTTGAGGAGTACGCCGAACGCAGCCTGTACGTCAACGAGGGCGAGCGCGTCGTCGCCGGCCAGCGTCTCATGCAGGCCCAGAGCGACATCTTCCTCGGCTGGACCCGCGTGACCGGCCCGGACGGCGTGAACCGTGACTTCTACGTACGCCAGCTGCGGGACTGGAAGTTCTCGGCGCCGATCGAGCGCATGATCCCCGCGGGCATGAAGGTGTACGCCCAGCTGTGCGGTTGGACCCTGGCGAGAGCGCACGCCCGCTCCGGTGACCGCATCGCCCTGGCCGCCTATCTCGGCGGCTCCAAGAAGTTCGACCACGCCATCGCGGACTTCGCGGAGGCGTATGCCGACCAGAACGAAGACGACTACCGCGCGCTGCAGGCCGCCGTGAAAGACGGCAAGGTCGAAGCCGCCTCCGGGATCTGAACCCCGGGAGAGAGGGCCGGGGCTCTGCCGGGTTCGCGGCTGCCGGTAACCCCGCGCGACGGTCACCGGACCCTGCCCCCACAGCAGTTGCCGGGTTCGGCGGCTCCCCTGCGGAAGCGACGGCGTTGCAGCCCCGCGAAGATCGCGTTCATCACGAACGCGACCGCTCGGCGTGCGTTCAGACGCCCGTGCCGTCCGGATGCGGAGGGGTACGGAGAGCGAGGATCGCCATGTCGTCGTGGCCGTCGCTGGGGTGGTGGTCGGCAAGAGCGTCGACGAAGTCCTGCAGGGGCAGGCCGATGTAGGCGACGGCAAGTTCGGCGAGTCGGTCCAGGTCGTCGTCGACGGTGTGTGCCGGGTGCTCGGTGAGTCCGTCGGTGTAGAAGACCACGGTGGCTCCTGGCGGCAGGGCATGGGTGTGGTCGGGGCGGTGCAGTTCC
Organism: Streptomyces sp. NPDC021012; assembly: GCF_044333355.1. Classification (NCBI taxonomy): domain Bacteria; kingdom Bacillati; phylum Actinomycetota; class Actinomycetes; order Kitasatosporales; family Streptomycetaceae; genus Streptomyces; species Streptomyces sp. NPDC021012. The sequence continues at coordinate 284,859 of NZ_JBIRQU010000010.1, read as the reverse complement.
GTGTTCACGGCCAGCGGCAGGCCGGGCTCGGCATGGAGGTACCGCGCCTTCCCGTCCGGAGTGATCAGGAGTGGGGGAAGGTGGCCGGCAGTGCTCCAGTGCAGCATCCAGCCGTTCTGCGCGGGTTCGATGCGCGCGAGACAGACGGTGGTGACGGGCAGGTCGGTGATGGCGTGCAGGGTGCGGTCGAGCTGGTGGAGGATGGCGCTGGGCGGCGTGAGACGGTCGTAGAGCAGGGCACGGAGCATGCTGCGGGTCTGCGCCATGGCGGCGGCCGCATGCAGGTCGTGGCCGACGACGTCACCGATGACCACGGCGCAGGCGTTGTCGGGCAGCCAGATGGCGTCGTACCAGTCGCCGCCGAGATGGCCTGGGGCGGTGGCGGTAGCGGTGGCGGGACGGTAGACGGCGGCACCGGTGAAGGGGTGCAGGTCGGGCAGAGTGGGCAGCAGCAGGCGCTGGAAGTGCTCAGCGCTGCCACGGACCTGCTCGAGCAGGCGGATGTTCTCGATCGCGATGCCGGCCGCGCCGGCCAGGGTGACGATGACGTCCTCGTCCTCGTGGTCGAACGATCGCCCGTCACCGCGTTCGGACAGGTACAGGTCGCCGTAGATCGTGCCCCGCACGCTGATGGCGACCCCCAGCAGAGTGCGCATCGGCGGGTGGCCGGGCGGAAATCCGACGGAGGCGGGGTGGGAGGCGATGTCGTCGACCCGAAGCGGCCGAGGATTGCGGATCAGGTGCCCGAGAACCCCGCGCCCGTGCGGCAGGTCGGTCCCGGCCAGGTCGGCGCGCTCGGAATCGGACAGGCCGACGGTGATGAACTGCTCCAGCCCCTGACCGGACTCGTCCAGGACGCCCAGCGCCCCGTAGCGGGCACCGGTCAGATCCATGGCGGTGGCGACGACGCGGTGCAGCACCGCCGGCAGATCGTCTTCCCTGCTCAAGGCCAGTACCGCGTCCAACAGGCCCTGCAGCCGGTCCTTGGCCCTGGCCAGTTCTCGCAGCTTTGCGGCGATCTCGTCCAGCTGAGCATCCAGCCGCAGTCCCGGCTCTACGTCAGGAATCCGCGGCTGCCCCGATCCCTCTTCGCCTCCCGCCGTCACGGGCGCCCGCCTGCCCGGTCTCCGGCTGCGGCCGCCTTCGACCGGCGCGAATCGGTGGCCGCCCGAAGCGGGGCAGCACCGAGGCTGAGGCGGTCGGCCGGACGAGCAGGAGATACGGAATGCATGAGGAGCATCGTGCCAGCCCGGACCTCCGGGGCCAGGCGTTGGCACAAAGCGTGTCTCATAGGCGGCACCTGGCCGATGGATGCGGCATGAGCTGCGGTGACACGTCCTGACTGTCATCCTGGGAGGTCGGACAGCCAGGGTCGAGGTCCGGCCGGAAAAGGCGTGAGGACACCGCCGAGCGGAGGCCGGCATGCTGATCAGCCACAGTTCTGACGGCGACCTGCTGCGCGTGACCCTGCACCGTCATCTCGACATCGTCACCCGAGCCGCGGCCGCACGGGAGATCGAGGCCCTCGTTCACGCCCACCGCCCCCGCCGCGTGCCCCTCGGCCTCCCCGCCGGGGAACCGACGCCCGCCACACTCGGTACAGCCCTTCGCGCCCACCGCATCTGCGAGGGGCTGGAGATCCCTCTCCACCTGGCCGGAGCATCCACGGCAATGCACCGCCTGCTCACGGCGAACATCGCGTAGACCTCACCAGAAGGTGTCGACCAGATCAACCGTCGGTGGGGTGGGGTTGATCTCGGCGACGCCCTGTTGAGGTCGGCGAACGCGGCGACGACAGCTCATGCACAGTCCGCCTGACGATGCGTCATCCATTGCTCGCCTGCGCAAGCGAACGCAGACCCAGGCCTGGACGATCTTGCCTGGCGACCCGGAACGCATGCACGTCCGGTCCGTTGTCTCACGTGGGGAACAGGCGGCCTCTGCCGTCTCCCACGCTGAGAGTCAGGCCGGGACGCGGGTGTACAGCTGCCGTGCGAGGCTGACTACGGAGAGGTCAGAAGGCCCCGGGGACCGAGGAGGAGGCGATCGCTTCCTTCGCCGGAAGGAGCCGAGACGGCGCGCGTCGAAATGGCGGGCGGACAGCCACGGCCACCTCAGCGTCCTGATCGCCCTGACCGGGTGCCTCGCCGTATCAATGACTCGAGGTCACGCTCGGGGGCTCGCCGTGACCGCCGCCCTCCCTTGGTCCGCCCTTTCACCCGGACGTGATGGAGGTCGATGTCCCGGACAGCGTCGGCGAACTGCGTGCCGCGGAGGCGGAGCTGGCCGACCTGCTCGCCGAGGACGACATCGCCAACCTGGCCGAAGCCATGGAACCCGGCACGACAGCCGGGGTGTTGGTCTGGGAGAACGTGTGGGGCGGGGCCCTTCGCAACGGAACGACCGGAACAGCCGGACAGGATCGACTCGCGGCCGCCGGTCCCGCAACGCGGCACCGAGCAGAAGGTCAAGGAGCCTGACCCTTGAAGGGGACGGCGGTCGGCCCCCCTCCCAAGTCGCTTCCCAGCCTGGCACCGAAGGCACCTGAAGGTGCCCCGAACGTGCTGGTGATCGCCTGGGACGACGTGGGCTACGGAACGACGGAGTGCTTCGGCGGCCCGGTGAGAACGCCGACGACGTCACGGATCGCGGACTTGGGCGTGCGCTACTCGAACTTCCACACCACCGCACTCTGCTCCCCCACCAGACCGCACTCTGCTCCCCCACCAGGGCCTCGCTGCTGACCGGCCGCAACGCGACGTCGAACGGCATGGCCACCATCGCCGAGTTCAGTTCCGGCTTCCCCGGGATCTCCACCCGCATCCCGTTCGAGAACGGGTTCGTCTCGGAGGTTCTGGCCGAGCGCGGCTACCACACGTACTCCGTCGGCAAGTGGCACCTCACCCCTGGTGAGGAGACCAACATGGCGGCGTACAAGGGACGCTGGCCGCCGGGACGCGGATTCGAGCGCTTCTACGGCTTCCTCGGCGGCGAATCGAGCTGCTGGTATCCGGACCTGGTGCACGACAACCACCAGGTGGAGCCGCCGGCCACTCCCGAGGAGGGCTACCACATCGCCAAGGACTTCTCGGACAAGGCGATCGAGTTCCTCCGTGACGCCAAGGTCGTCGAGCCCGACAAGCCGTTCTTCATGTACCTGTCCCTGGACGCGGCCCACGCACCGCACCACGTCTTCACGGAATGGGCCGACGCCTACAAGGGCGTGTTCGACGAGGGGTACGAGGCGATCCGGCCGGGGATCCCGCGCCGCCAGAAGGAGCTCGGCCTGCTCCCCGAGCACACCGAGCTGTCCTTGATCAACCCCCATGGTGAACCGGACGCGACGGGCCCGGACGGGCAGCCGTGGCCGATGCTGGACACCGTCCGGCCCTGGGATTCGCTCAGCGCGGACGAGCAGCGGCTGTTCATCCGGTGCTCGCCGCCCGGCTCGATTTCGTCGCCCCAGGGGAACACATGCGGATGGAGGCCGCCGCGGGCGGCGTACTCCCACTCCGCCGCGGTCGCCAGCCGTTTGCCCGCCCAGGCGGCGTAGGCCGTGGCGTCGTTCCACGAGACGTGGACCACCGGGTGCTCCGCACGGTCACGTACGTCCGCCCCTGGCCCCTCCCCATCGCCGGGCACGGTCCAGTCGTCTTCCGCGCCCATGAGGAACTCACCGCCGGGGACACGCACCATGCCGTCCGCCCGCGCGCCGGTCGCGGGGACGGGCGGCGCGGTCGTGGTCACCCGCCGCGCCGTCCCTCCTCGGGAGGGGCTGCAGCAGTGTCCGCCCGATCCACTTTCCGCCGTCGAGCGCCCATCAGAATCCATGCGACTCCTTCCGTCGTCGGCCCCTGGCCTACGACGTGGTGGACGAGGCTCCGGCCTCCGGTGTCTCGGCCGGCCCCTCCCGCAGGTCCGGCCGTCGGGCGGCGGCCTTCCTGTGCCAGGCGCCGTACCGCTCCGCGAGGAAGACGGCCGACACGCCGTGCAGCAGAATGCTCAGCGCGATCGTCACGGCGACCACTCGTCCCAGGAGCTGCACCCCCGGCACGTGCTCCTCCACCACGAGCAGCCCGAAGACCACGGAGGCGAGCCCGCGCGGCCCGAACCATCCGACGTAGGCAACGGTGGGAAGGGCCAGACCGCTCCCGGCCAGGGAGAGGGCCACGGGCAGCATCCGGACCACGGTGAGACTCAGCACGGCGTAGGTGACGACCCGCCAGTCCAGCTGCTCCAGTGCCGGACCGAGCAGGACGGCCCCGAAGACCAGGAAGCTCAGACAGGCGAGCAGCTCGGCGAGGTGCTCGGCCAGGTCGGCAGTGTCGTCCGCGGCAGGCCGCGGCGTGTCCGCCGTCGTCTCCTGCCGGAGAGAGACACCGAACGCGAAGCCGGCCACCCACGCCGCGATGAACCCGCTCCCGTCGACGGCGACCGCGAGCGTGTACGAGCCCGCCGCCACGGCCAGGACGAACACCTGCCGCCAGCCGTCGTCGACCCACCCCTGCTCGCGCGCCCGGCGCAGCACCCACCCGCCGACGCCGCCGACGGCCAGGCCCAGCGCGGTGCTCAGCACGAGCGCCCGCCAGAAGACCCCGGCCGTTCCCTCCTCCGCGGCCGTCGTGCCGGGCAGGCCCGCGAGGAAGAGGACGAAGAAGGGCAGCGCCATGCCGTCGTTGAGACCGCTCTCGACGTTGAGGCCGTTGCGGACGAGCGGTGGAACGCTCGGGCTGGACACCGCCGTCTTGCCCAGAGCCGCGTCGGTCGGGGCCAGGATCACGCCGACCAGGGCGAGTTCCCAGACGGTCAGGCCGGGCAGCAGGGGCCACGCCAGGAGCCATCCGGCCCCGATGGTCAGCGGAAGGCCGATCCCCAGCAGGCGGCCGGGCAGGAACCTGCCGAGGCTCAGATCCCTTCGGTGCACCGCCATCGCGCCGGTGAGCAGGACGAGCGTCAGGGTGGCCTCGACCAGGGTCAGCACCGGTCCCACGTCATGGCCCGGATCGAGTAGATCGAGCCCGAGCGGACCGATGGCCACCCCGCAACCGGTGAACACCATCGGAGCGGACACGGCGGTGGTGGACAGCCGTCGGGAGACCAGCGCGTACGCGGCCGAGACGGCGGCCACGGCCGCCCCGGTCCACGCGCTGCCGCTCACCGTGCCCTCACCCGTGCGAGCGAGCACCGGTCCGCCCACCGCTCCCTGACCGCGCCGCACCTGCGGTACGGGCCGCTCTCAGCGGTTCGGCCTGGAAACGACGTACGGCACGATCCACCTGACATGGTCTCGGGCACTCGACCACCCATCGGTGAGGAACTCAGCAGGCCACTCATCATCGAACACCGGCCCCTCCTCGCACGGCAGCGACATTCCACCTCCGTACGCCAAGGTATTCGCACCGTCCTCCGGAGCCGGCCGCCGGGGCGGAGGCGCTGGCTCGGTGGTGGAAGCCGACGCGGTCGGCGGCGTGCGGTGGCCGGCGTCGAAGCGCTTGATCGCCCTGCGGATGTCGTCGGCGAGGAGTTCGATCTCGTCGCGGTCGACGCCGTGGCGGACCAGGACGCGCTGGATGACGGTTTCCTGGCGCCTGGCGGCAGGGGTAGGGGGTAGGAGGGGCCCTGTCGGCCGCGCATGCGGAGCTGGTCGGAGAGGTCGTACAGGGTCCGGCCGACGGATTCGGGATCGGTGAGGGTGTAGGAGACGGCGGGCAGGGCGCCGTCGCCGTCGTAGAGCCGGGTGAAGGGGCCCATGTCGGCGATCTGGCGGGCGAGGTGTCGGGCGGTGTCGGCGCAGGCCTGGTAGACGCGGCCCGCCCGGCGTCGCGGACTCATCGCGGTCCACCTGTCAGGAGCGGCCACCGCCCAGCACGCAAGGGCGGACGACACCGCGGCTGGCCGCGTCTGCTGCCGCATGGCCTCGGCTGGTGGATCGCCGCCGTCAACCAGCTCGGCTCAGTTGTCTTCATGGTCTCGGCGCTCGCCGCCTTCACCCGCCCCGCCGCGGGCAGCCTGATCAACACCGACATCGCCGACCGGGGCACTCTCACCGGCGCTCTCTGCTTCTCCGTCGGCGGCGTGCTCCAGCACTTCGAACGGCCGTGAGGCGTTGAGGTGACAGCGTGACCCCGACGACGCGTGACGCGTCCGCGCAAGGGTTTCCAGGCGATCATCGACCCAGGTGGTCATTGCCGGAAGGATGCGTCATGCGGTCGAGGGGCAGATCCCCAGGTGGTTCGGGAGACAACCACATGCCACGGACCACCGCTGAGAGCGGGTCGCCGAGCGGGAACGCCGGGCGTACGCGGCGGGCCGCCGAGTGGGGCAGGGCGAAGTATTCCGGGTCCTGGGCCGAGAACCTGTGGCACCGGCTGGACGCGGTGGATTTCCTGAACCGGGCCATGGTGCTGGCCGCCACGCTGCTGTTGTGCGCTGTCCCGTTCATGCTGATCGTCGCCGCTCTGGCCGGGCGGTCGGCGGTGTCGTACCTGAGTGAGCGGCTGGGCCTGAACCACGAGGCCGCCACCGAGGTCGGTGGCCTGTTCGCCTCTTCCACGGCCACCACCTCGGCGGTGACCGGTACGTCGTGGGTCTTCTTCGTCCTCGGCGGCATCGCATCGGCCTCCGCGTTCCAGACTCTGTACCAGCAGGTGTTCGAAGTCCGTCCGCACGGCGTACGCGACAAGCTGCGCGCGGTGGTCTGGCTGGCATGGGTCGTGGCCTGGACCGCCGTCGGCACCACGGCCGGGCACGAGTTGCACTCCGCGGCGCCCGTCGCATGGTGGATCGTCAACGTCCCCGCGTTCATCGGCTTCTGGTGGCTCACGATGTGGTTCCTGCTGGCCGGCGAAGTCGCCTGGCGCAGGCTGCTGCCGTGCGCCGTCGCCACCGGCGCGTTCTGGGTCGGCATGCTGGTGGTGTTCCACTTCGCCTTCTCCGGCATGGTCATCAGCTACAACCAGAAGTACGGGCCCATCGGGGTGGTCTTCGCCCTCATGTCGTTCTTCATCGCGATCGGTGTGGTGATCACCCTGGGCGCCGCCGTCGGCATGATGTGGCACGACCGCGGCCTGTCCTTCCGGGCCGCGCTCAAGAAGATGCGGAGGGCGTCATGATCCCTGGCACCGGCGCGGCGCGCCAGGACCAGGCCGGCGCCCGGCCCTCGTTCCGTCGCATCGCCTGGACCGTGCTCCGCGTCCTCGGCACGCTTTTCCTGCTCGTCACCCTCTATTACCTGCTGCCCCTGGACCACACCTCCACGACCGCCGCCCCCGCCACCCTCCTGATCGGGCTGGCCGTATTCGTCGCCCTGGTCGCGGGACAGGTCCGCACGATCCTGCGCTCCCCGCACCCGGGGCTGCGCGCCGTCGAGGCGCTGGCGACCTGTGTCCCGTTCTTCCTGCTGCTGTTCGCGGGCGCCTATGTCGCGCTGGCATCCCTGTCGCCCGACAGCTTCGGCACACACCTCTCCCACACCGACGGGCTCTACTTCACCGTCACCGTGTTCTCCACCGTCGGCTTCGGCGACATCACCGCCAAGAGCCAGACGGCGCGGCTGCTGGTCACCGTGCAGATGATCACCAACCTGATCGTCCTCGGGCTGGCCATCAAGGCCATCCTGGCCGCGGTACGCCGCGGCCAGGAGCGCAAGGCATCCACCCCGGACGTTCCCCGGGCCGACGCCCAGGGACGCTGACGCCGGACCGGAGCGCGCCGATCAGCGCCCCGGCCAGGCGCTGCGCGGCGGCAAGCGTGGCCTGCTCCAGGTTCGGCTTCATCGCGACCATGGCCGCGATCGGCATCCAGTAGTTGTGCGACAGGTCCAGGCCGAACGCGAGCGCGACCGTACCGCCGATGACCACGGCGCGCAGCACCGCGAAGACGATCAGCGGCGGCGTCAGCTTCCGCCGCGAGGTGTCGCCGGGAATCTCCGGAACCGGCGGCGGCTGGTCCCGCCGACCCTGGATGAGCCATGCCACGAACGCCACCGCGATCCACAGCGCGACCCCGCCGACCCAGGAGACCGTCTGCGCCCAGATGCAGCTGGTGCCTCGGGCGTGCTGACGGAAGACGAACGAGATCGAGAAGGCGACGATGAACCAGACGTTGAGCAGCAGGGCGGTGACGAACCGGCGCGCGCCGAACGCGACCGCAAGCCCCGCCGGCAGAGTGACCACGAAGGCCGCCAGCGCCAGCCAGCCCCAGGCCTGTCCCCCGAGGTGGGACCCCGGCGCGGTCAGCCCCGCGCCGATCAGCCCGAAGACGGAGACGTACGACGCGCGGCGCCCGAAACTGCCGCCCGGATCATCCAGCGCCGCGAAGAACAGGCCGATCAGCGCGCTGAGGAGGTACTCCTCGTGCCCGATCGCCCAGAAGACGATCAGCGGCACCAGTGCCATGTCCAGGACCAACACGCCACGCGCCCGGTGAAGCCCGCAGGGTCGGGTGTGAACACCTTCGACAGCCAGCCGCGGCCCCCCTCCGCTGGGCAGGCTGACTTTCCCGCCCGCTCACAGTCGTCATCGTCGCTCACTCTCACTCGCCGCACTTGACACCGACAGTTACGAACTGTCCGGTCGGTGAAGAGCGTGGCTCGGCGACCCGCCGTACGCTCACCCGGCCCGGCCGTCATGGGAGCTGGGGCGATACCGCTTCGATGTACTGGGGGCCTCCGACAACCCGGGCTCGACAAGGACGACGACAAATCGGAGGACTGAAAGTCGATGCCCGCGCCAGCCACTGACGAGTCCGCGAGCCGGCCGTGCTGCCGCCTCCGAAGAGCCTGGCCGAACGGACCGTGTCCATGCTCCCGAACGGCCCGAGGAAGGCCTGGATGGGTTCGCGACCGGTCCTTGGGAAGTGGACGCCCAAGGGCTGCGGCCCAGCCGCCTGAACCAGTGGGCGGCCACTTGCGTTGCCGCGGGCCGTGGCTGCGGCCAGACGCGTCGCGGGCCTCACGCGTCCTTGCCCGCCAGGACGCGCCGGGGCGACAACTCACTTGACTCTGTCGGGGATCTTGACGCTGTCGGGGATCTTGAAGTCCCAAGGTGCCGGTCGTGATGGACATTCCGAGTAGACGACCCGTTCTCCCTGGTCAGAGCGTCGGTGTACGGGCAGGTGTGTGGTGGAGAACGCGTCGTTGCCCCGGTGACCGTTGGGCGAAGGCATCGTTCGTGCTCCCTGGTCTTGGTGAGGCTGTGGTGGCTGGCGCGACGAACTGGCCGCCATCCCCTCGATCGTGCAGCTCTCGCACACCGCATGCCGCCTCGTCATCCAGAACCTGGTCACCGCCGACGCGTTCATCACCGTCCTGGCCGCTTGGGGCATGATCGGCCCCTGCCCCTACCCCTCGGCGTCGCCGGCCACGAGGGCTCCGCCGTCATCATCGGCCTCAACGGCTTGCGCCCACTGCGCGAAGTCGTCCAGCCCTCCGCCGAAGGTCGCAAGAACGGCGGCCCCCCTGTCTGGCTCGGCCTCGTCAACGGCCCCGACGCCACCACCGACACCACCGGCACCACCGGCACCACCGCCTGGATCAAGGACAGCGGCCCCGACCTCACCGGCCCGTCCGACATTCTCGATCTCTACGCCTTCCGCCCCTCCCGCCGCATCCGAGCCGAGCTCCACGACGACGCGTAATCCCGCGCATGGCCCACTTGTTGGCAAGGTCCCATGTGCGCACCGCCGACCTCGACCTCCTGCGCTGCTACACACCGCGCCCCTGACCACCCGTCGCGCGAACGGAAGGAAGCACCTCGTGCCGGACCGTGCCGGAGATCGGGAAGCACATCGCCAAGATCCGGGCTCTCTACGGCCGGCACCGGCTCACTCGTACCTTCGACCTGCCCGAGCTGGGCGACTGGGCCTGGGACGTCCCCCGGGTCGGCCCCGGCGTCGACGTGCTCGGCGCCGTCATCGGCTTGCGCATCCTGGACCCCGGGGCTGCGCCCGGTGTGCGCCGACGCCGTCGACCACCTGCGGGAAGCCGCCCCTTACGACCTGATCCACTCCGTCAGCGGCGTTCCCTTTCTGAATCCGCACCGCCTTCTGCCCGCCATGGCCACCGGGCTCAAGCCCGTCGCCGCGCGCCCCGAGATCCTGCGGCTGCCCGGTACGGACATCGAGCACCAGATGGACATGCGGGGCCTCGCACCGCAACTGCGGGAGGACCTCCTCGTCGACCACGGCCTCGCCATGGAGACGATCAGGACGGTTGACTCCCCGCAGGCCGACCAGCCGCTGTCGTACCGGCTACGGACGGCCACGTCGGGCCGCAGCCCGGGCCCCGGCCTGCGCGTGGGCCGCAGTCGACGCCTCCCGACCACCTCCGGGTCGGACTCGTCGTCTCCACGGGCTCGGTGTGAACGTGCGAGGCGCACCGGCCGATGCTGCAATGGGAACAGGACTGCGTCCGGGGCGTCCGTCGAGACGCGGCACGGACGGGACGGGGTCGGTCAAGTCCTTCCCAACTGCGTGTGGAGTGGTCATGAGCGATGAATTCGAGGACATGGGGCCGGTGGACTACCTGGTCATCGAGTTTCCCGGCAACCGCATGACGGGCAAGGGACTGCCCCTCCTCCTCGATCTGGTCGAAAGAGGCATCATCCGCATTCTCGACCTCACGTTCGTCCGGAAGGACGCCGACGGCAGTGTCGTCGGCCTGGAACTCGGGGACTTCGACGCCGACGGCGAGCTGGACCTGGCCGTGTTCGAGGGTTCCTCATCAGGGCTCCTCGGCCAGGACGACCTCGACGAGGCGGGGACGGCCCTGGAGCCGGGCAATTCGGCCGGCATCATCGTCTACGAGAACCTCTGGGCCGCCCCCCTCGCGCGGGAACTGCGGCGCGGCGGCGCGCAGCTCGTGGCCGGCGGGCGCATCCCCGTGCAGGCTCTGCTGGCCTCGCTGGACGCCGTGGAGGAATCGGGCGGCAGCGCCGCCGCCTGACGCCGGCGGACGACAGACAGTCAAGGAGGATCGACATGCCAGGACTTCTTCGCGGTGTGGCACGCACCGCGGTGGTGGCCGGGACCGCGACCGCCGTCTCCAACAGGGTCTCGCGGCGCCAGGCAGGCCGCTGGGCCCGGCAGGAGGCGCCGCCGGCCGAGCAGTACGCTCCGCCACCGCAGCAGGCCCCGGAGCCCGCGCCTCCCGCGCCGGCCGACGACATGAGCAGCAAGATCGCTCAGCTCAAGGAACTCGGTCAGCTGAAGGAACAGGGCGTGCTGACCGAGGAGGAGTTCGCGGCTCAGAAGAGCAAGCTCCTCGGCTCCTGACCGCCGGAGCGCCGTGCCCCCGCCCCGAGCAGCTGATGGCTGCCGGGGCGAGGGACGACGCGTTCACCCGGTCGGACGCCCGGTCGCACGCTCGCCGAAGGCGGGGATGCGCGGGCCCTGAGGCAGAAGCTCGGTGACGACGAAGGACAGGACGGCGGCCAGTACCACCAGAGCCACCGTCTCCGCGTTGCCCAGCAGGAGCACGACCAGGATCACGCCGCTCACGGGCAGCCGCAGCGCCGCGGTCACCGAGGCGGCCATGCCGATCGCCATCGCCGGCACGAGACCGAGGCCCGGCAGGGGGGCGAGCAGGACGCCGGTCGCTCCGCCCAGGAACAGCGCGGGAAAGACGGGGCCACCGCGAAGACTGCCCAGACACAGCGTGTACGCGAGGCCCTTGAAGACGAGGATCGCGACGAGGGCGCCCACCGACCAGGCGTGGGGGCTCTGCGCCAGCTCGGACAGCGTCGCCTCGCCGGACAGGGCTGCCTCGGCGGGCGAGCGACCGGTGGTGACGGCGTAGAGCGTGATGCAGACCGCCGCGCCCGTCGCGCAGAGAACCGTGTTCCGTACGATCCGGCTCACCACGAAACGGGCCGCGAACCGGCCGCCCACGAGGGCCCAGTGGACGACGAACGCGACGGCGGGCGCCACGACGAGGACCCACAGCACGTCCGCGCCGTCGAGCGGCGGCGGCTCGGGCAGCCCGATGTCCAGGCTCCCCGTCTCCAGGCCCGTCCAGTGGACGAACCCGGTGAAGATCAACGCTCCCACGCCGCTGGACAGCAGCGCCGGCAGCATCACCGCAAACAGCTGCGGTCCGCCCACCCCGGCCACCTCCATCAGCAGCACGGCGCCGACCACCGGGTTCCCGAAGAGCGCGGAGATGGCCGCCGCCGCCCCGGCCGCGCCGAGCAGCGCCGTGCTCGCCTCGGTCTGCGGGGCGCGGACCAGGCCCGCGAAGAACAGCGCGAGGCCTCCGCCCAGGGCGATCAGCGGCGCCTCGGGGCCCAGTACGGCGCCGAGCGGGAGACCGGCCACCGCGGCGAGGACTACACCGGGCAGGGCCTGCTTCGTGACCCCGCCCGCATGCAGCCCGCCCGCCGGGATGTGTCCACCCCGGCCGGGCAGGCGTGCGACCACCAGACCGACGACGAGCCCGGCCACCGGCAGCAGCATGAGCCCCCACCACCAGGGAGCCTGCTTCCAGCCCAGGTCCTTCGGCCAGTCCGTCCAGATCAGGCCCTCCAGCTCGTGGAGCGCCACGAGGAACCAGAAGGCGACGAGCGCCACCGGAACGCCGATCAGCCCGGAGAACACCAGGGCCTTGCGGTACTCGGGCCGCCGCAGCATCGTCCGCAGCAGGTCGGCTTCCTGGGGCTGGCTGCCCTGCGCATCGGTCACGCGGCTCGGGGGTGGGGTTCCGGTGATGGGGTCCTCCACGGCTCGACACCACGCCAGGCACCCGGGTCGACGGGACGCAGGATGGCGCTATGGGTATATATCGGGGCGTATATACCGTGAGGGCGGCGCGGTTATGCGCGTGCGCCGCGGTTCAGCCGTTGAGCGGAGCTGGCGAAGGCGACCCGGTGCCGCCCCGTACGTCAGAGCGCGTCCGGGCCGCGCTGCCCCGTGCGGACGCGCACCACCGTCTCCACCGGCACCGCCCACACCTTGCCGTCGCCGATCTTGCCCGTGTGGGCGGCTCGGACGATGGCGTCGATGGCGGGCTCCATGTCGACGTCCTCGACGACGACCTCGATCCGGGCCTTGGGGACGAGGTCCACGCGGTACTCGGCGCCCCGGTACACCTCGGTGTGGCCGCGCTGGCGCCCGTAGCCGCTGGCCTCGGTGACCGTCAGCCCGTTGATGCCGAGTTCCTGGAGCGCGTTCTTCACCTCGTCGAGGCGGAACGGCTTGACGATCGCGGTGATCAGCTTCATGCGGAGGGCTTCCTGTCCTTGACGAGCGGGGTGACGGGGGACGCGGCGTGCAGCGGTGCGCCGCCGTGGCCGAGCACGCCGTGATCGTAAGCGGTCTCCGCGTGCACCGTCTGATCGAGTCCCGTCAACTCCTCCTCGGCGGAGGCCCGCAGCCCCATCGCCCGGTCGAGGACCTTGCCGATCCCGTACGTGACGAGGAAGGTGTACGCCGCCACGACCGCCACGGCGAGGGCCTGCCGACCGAGCTGGCCGAGCCCGCCGCCGTACAGCAGCCCCTCCTTGCCGCCGGTCATCACCGAGGTCGCGAACAGGCCGATCAGCAGCGTGCCGACGACGCCTCCGGCGAAGTGCACGCCCACGACGTCGAGGGAGTCGTCGTAGTCGAAGCGGAACTTCCAGGCGACCGCGTACGAGCAGACGACGCCCGCGGCGAGACCGACCGCCGCCGCGCCCGGCATGCCGACGACCCCGCACGCGGGAGTGATCGCCACGAGCCCGGCGACCGCGCCGGACGCCGCGCCGAACGTGGTCGGGTGGCCGTCGCGCCGCTGCTCGACGAAGAGCCAGCCGAGGAGACCGGTGCACCCGGCGACGAGGGTGTTGAGGAGGGACGCGGCGGCCAGACCGTTCGCGCCGAGCGCCGAGCCACCGTTGAAGCCGAGCCAGCCGAACCACAGCAGACCCGCGCCGAGCAGGACCATCGGCAGATTGTGCGGCCGCATCGCGTCCTTCTTGAAGCCGATGCGCGGACCGAGCACCAGGCACATCGCGAGGCCGGACGCGCCCGACGCGATCTCGACGACGAGTCCGCCCGCGAAGTCGAGGGCGCCCAGCGAGTGGGAGATCCAGCCGCCGGGACCCCACACCCAGTGCGCCACGGGAACGTATACGAGAAGCGTCCATACCGGCACGAAGACGAGCCAGCCCGCGAACTTGGTGCGGTCCGCGACCGCGCCGCTGATCAGCGCCGCCGTGATGATCGCGAAGGTCAGCTGGAAGGTGCTGAAGAGGAAGGTGGGAACCGTGCCGGTGAGGGTGTCGGGACCGATGCCAGCCAGGCCGAGGTGTCCGAGGCCGCCGATCAGGCCCGCGAAGGCGTCCTCGTCGAACGCGAGCGAGTAGCCGGCGACCAGCCAGACCACCGTGACCAGGGCGATCGACACGAAGCTCATCATCAGCATGTTGAGGACGCTCTTCGTGCGGACCATGCCGCCGTAGAACAGAGCCAGGCCCGGGGTCATCAGCAGAACCAGCGCGGTGGCGGCCAGCAGCCAGGCGGTGTCGCCGGTGTCGAGCCGGGGTGCGGCGGCGAGGGGCATCAACGGTCTCCTCCTACAGGGTAGGAGGAGAGCCTCGTGGCGGTGCGTTTCGCGATGCGTACACAGGCGTTTCCGCTGTGTTTCGTATGACGCGGGGATTACCGGAACCTCACGCCCCCGCTCGTGCCGGAGGGTCCGCTCTCGGCGTCGGCATGCTCGACCGCCGCGACGAGCGGGGCCGGCTCGGAGTTCTTCGCGGCCCCGTCGAGTGCCTCGCACAGGGCGGCGTCGTAGGCCGACCGGGCCTCCTCCGGGAGCTCCGGACCGACCGTGGTGACATCGGTGCAGATGCCGCGGCGGTCGGTGGGGCACACAGGTACCGGGAGAGCGGTCCGCAGCCCGCAGCCCTCGGTCCTCGGTCCTCGAGCCGGCTGACCGGGCGGGTCGTGGCGCTCTGGCTGAGCACGTCGAGCAGCGAGTACCCCCGAACGCTCAGGTCGTGCCGGGACTACAGGGCGCGCTCGATGCACGTCTCGATCCTGCTGTGCAGGGGCGCCAGGGCGCCCCAGTCGCCGGCGAGGGCGGTGAGCGCGGGGGCGGTGGCGGGCATGGGGGTCCGTGTCTCCTTCCGGGTGCGACTGGGCCCCGGTGCTCCACCAGGCAAAACATCAGCGGGAGGCGATACGAGGCCTGCGCAAGCGCCCCTTTTCCGAAGGTCCTCCGTGTGCGCGCCAGCCGCGGCGCGGCCGGCGGCCGTGTGACCCGGGCGGCGGTCGCCAACTTCCGGTCCCCTTCCAGGCGCTGTGGCACCGCGCGCACTCGCCGACATAACCCGCACCGGCCGCGTGAAGTGCCTCGACCACGACATCCGGACGGCTCGCGGGAACGGATGTCTCGATCTTCAGCCGCGTCATGCCTGGACGCCCGGAAACAAGTGGGGCCCCGTCCGCAGGGAGCGTCCCAGGCAGGTCGAACGCCCCGAGCACGTGGCGGCCTGAACCGCCTGCGACCGGGTCGCCGCCATGCGCGCCGACGCCCCCGTGAGGGACACGGTGAACGGACGGCGTGCCGTAGTCGGCACCTCGTGGGTCCGCCCCTGAGCTCCCCCGGCCGCAGGTCCAGGTCCGGCTCAGGTCCAGCTCGCGTCACAGCACGCGGCAGCTACGGACCCGTGCGCCGGCCCGCATGCCGATCACCGGCGCCACCCGGCCGGCCATCCAGCGGCCCACCGGAGCCGGTGGGGAAGGCGGCGTGACAGCCTCTGGGCGGCCCATCACCGGTCCAGGGCGTTCTCGATCGAGTGCGTCGGCGTCGGCCGGCGTCCTGCTCACCAGGCTGCACGCCTCGGCCAGGTGGGGGGCACGGACTCGGTGACGGCCACGGCGGCGCCTCGGCCAGCGCCGGCTGGATGCGGGTACTGGCCCGTACGAGTGGGGATCCTGCGCCGAGTCGCTGGCGATCGAGACGACATCGACCTTGTCAGCGCCGATCTGCTGGGCGACGCCCCCCTGTACACATCGGTCGAGGCGATCACGGGAATCACGGGCGAGGGGCCCACGGGCCGGGCTCCGACGGCCGGATCGGGCACTGGCGAAGCCGCCCCGACCATGCGAAGTACCCACCCGACGAGGTCGAGCAACACCGAGACGAATTGATAATGACATCCATTTCCATATATGTTCTCGACCACTACCCGATCCACCACCCCCTGGAGATCCCCATGGCCGTCCCCAAGCGGAAGACGTCCCGCAGCAACACCCGCCACCGCAGGGCCCAGTGGAAGGCCACCACACCCCAGCTAGTCCCGATCACGATCGACGGCTCGGTCCACCAGGTGCCGCAGCGCCTGGTGAAGGCGTACGAGCGCGGCCTGATCCGCCCCGAGGGCTGAGCCGCTCATGACGACGTACGGCCGACTGCCCGTGACCGTCCTGTCCGGCTTCCTCGGCGCGGGGAAGACCAGCCTGCTCAACCACGTCCTCGGCAACCGCGCGGGCTTGCGGGTCGCGGTCATCGTCAACGACATGAGCGAGGTCAACATCGACGCGGCGCTCGTGCGCGGCGGCGAGGCCGCCCTGTCCCGCACCGAGGAGCGCCTGGTGGAGATGACCAACGGGTGCATCTGCTGCACCCTGCGCGACGACCTGCTCGAAGAGGTCGACCGCCTCGCCCGCGAGGGCCGGTTCGACCACCTGCTCATCGAGTCCAGCGGCATCTCCGAGCCCATGCCCGTCGCCGCCACCTTCTCCTTCCCCCGCGACGACGGCGCCACCCTCGCCGACCTCGCCCGCCTCGACACCATGGTCACCGTCGTCGACGCCGCGAACTTCCTCCCGGAACTCGCCGGCGGCGACGAACTCGCCACGCGCGGACTCGCCCCGTACGAGGACGACGAACGCACCGTCAGCGACCTCCTCGTGGACCAGGTCGAATTCGCGGACGTCATCGTCCTCAACAAACTCGACCTGGTCGGACCGGACCAGGCCGCACGGCTGCGCGCCACGCTCGCCCGCCTCAACCCCGAAGCCCGGATCGTCCCCGCCGTCCATGGGCACGTGGCCCTCGAACAGGTCCTGGACACCGGCCTGTTCGACGTCGAACGCGCCCAACAGGCCCCCGGCTGGGTCAAGGAACTCAACGGCGACCACGTACCCGAGACCGAGGAATACGGCATCTCCTCCCTCGTGTACCGCTCCAAAGCCCCCTTCCACCCCGACCGCCTCTGGACCTTCATCACCAAAGACCTCGACAGCGGCACCTACGGACGAATCCTGCGCTCCAAGGGCTTCTTCCAACTCGCCAGCCGACCGCGCCTGACCGGACTGTGGTCCCAAGCCGGCGCCGTCGCCCGCTTCGAACCCTCCGGCACCCGGGACCCCGGCACCGAACAGGGCCAAGAGCTGGTGTTCATCGGCACCGACCTGCGCACCGAAGCACTCCGCACAGCCCTCGACGCCTGCCTCCTCTCCCCCGGCGAGCAAGCACCCCCCGAGGACGACTTCCCCACCTGGGAGACATACGGCATCCACGACACCTGCGAACACGAACACGCCGCCACCCAGACGGCCTGAACCCCCGGGCCGGAATGGGGGTCCCCTGCTCGAACGAAGCCGAGAGCTTGGGGGAGGTCACAGCCACGGCACCGCCCAGCCCGGTACGGCACGGTCCGCTGGCGGGTCGCACGGGCACGGACCTCCCTGATCGCCCTGCTCACCCTGCTCACCCTGCTCACCGGGCGATGAAGCACCCGTGCCCTTGGCGGTGCCCGCCCCGGGAACCGAACCGTGCGACCATCCGACTCCTCCGGAAACACGGCCCGATCCCTCCGGTGCCGTACGACACGCTCTGGAGAGGCCGCCGATGGACAAGCCACGAGAATCGCCCTCCCCCGCGAAAGCGACAGGACGGTTCGCGTCACCGCCCTTCGTCCTCGGAGGATTCCTCCTGCTGCTGGCCCTGGTCTTCACGGGGTCGTACGCGCTCGGAGTGGCCGTGGGACCGGTCGGCCCCCTCTCGGACCCGCCGTCCACGACGGGTCCGACGCCCGGCACGGGGAACACGCACCACGGGGGCCACTCGTGACGCGCGGTTGCGTGTCGGCCAGACGTTCCGCGTACGGCCCGGCGAGCGCGTCGCCACCGACAGCGAGGTGGTCGTGGGCGGTTCGGCGGTGGACCTGTCCCTGGTGACCGGGGAGAGCGAGCCGATCGGGGTCGAACCGGGGGCCCTGGTGGTGGGAGGTTCGGTCAACGTCGCCCGACTGTTGCTCGTACGGGCCACGGCGGTCGGTGCGGACACGCGCCTCGCCCGCACCGCCCGGCTGGTGGAGGAGGACCAGGCCGGGAAGGCCCGTGTGCAGCGGCTGGTGGAGCACGGTTCGGAGCATCCGTTGGGCCGAGCGGTCGTCGATCGACCGCGCACGGGCTCACGCCGATTCCCGAGAAGAAAGCCGCTCTCGTGCGCACCCTGCGGGAACGCGGCCATCGGTGCCGCGGACGTCACCCTCGTACGTGATGATGGCGGTGGTCGACAGCACCCCGCCGCCAGGGATTCCGACATGAGCAGGGACCGACGGCCCGCGAACTCCGTGCTTCCGTTCCAGCGGACCGTCGGCTTCCTGGTCTCAGGAGGAGGGCGAAGCCGCGCCCACGGTCAGACGGTCCAGCGCACCGGCCTTGGCCTGGGCGACGAGGTCGGAGAACTGGTCCTCGCTCATCTGCACCTGCTGCCCGAAGTCGTCGGTGATGCGCACCCGCCTGTCCTCGGGTGCATCGGCGTCCACGAACAGCTGCGGGCACCCGCAGTCACACTTTCCACAGAAGGTCGCGATCGGTTCCGGACTCGGGTTGGGCATCTGGGCCACCTCACCATGTCGAGGTTCGGATCATTCCGGCAGGAATGGATTGCCCAGCCATCCGTATCAGCCAAACCATCGCAATAGGTGACCAATACCACGCGGATTCGCGGGAACTGGAGAGGCTCGGCACACGACTCCTCCCTCTCACCACACACAGCTCGACCAGCCCCGTCCGCTCGCCGAGCAGATCGCCGCGGCGCGGACCGCTCACCTGGAGGCCCCCTCCGCAGAGCCGAAGGACACCATGCGCGTGGTGCTGTCGCTTCCCGAACCGGGCCAGAAGCAGCGCACCGTCTTCGTCGACCCGTACACCACCGAGGTGCGGGGCGAACTCACCACGTCATGGGGTTCGACCCCGCTGACCACCTGACTCGGCGACTTCCACAAGAACCTGCGGCTGGGCGACACCGGCCGCATCTACTGCCGACACTATTCCAAGGGGCATGACCACGCCCCCGGCCCCCACCCTGTCCGCACGCCTTCACTCTCTGGACACCGGAGCCTCGCAGCCGCCGAAAACGGATAGCCGACAGCCTCCCGCCCGGTCATCCTGACCCAATGGGAGACAGAGCCAACGTCATCGTGGTCCGCGAGAACGGCACACACGAGCTGTACCGGACCGGCTGGGCGGTCGGAATCGACCTCGACCTGCTGGAAGGGCCGACGCAGGTTCTCGCCATGCTTCCCGGACTCCGCCAAGACGACTGGTGGTTGGACGACACCATGGCCCAGGGCGGGATACTGCTCGACCTCGGCCGGAAGGTGCTCCTGTTCTTCGCCTGGGAAGGGCCAAGCACTGAGCTCCGCCACCGCGCGGCCATGTTCGAGCTGATCCGCGCTGCGTGGCCGGGCTGGGAAGTCCGCTGGCTGTACGACGGCTCGGCCGAACTGCGTGAGTACGTCGGGCTCGACCCGGAGTACGTCCGCTGCCGCGATTCGGATCCCTCTTTGGCCCCGCTCCTCGCCCCCGAAGACGAGGACTTGGCCGGGCCCGACCCAGGCGGTGTGGTGATCACGGTCAGCACCGGTCGCTGCCACGTCGCCTCTGACGCCTTCGACCACCCTGTCCGCGAGGGTGTCGCCCTGCTCAACCGCCTGGCAAACGCCCCCGGGCACGGAGGCTGCCACCTGCACGTCAACTCCGGCATCCACCTCGCCCCGGAACGCCGCCACCTGGGCTGGTGGTCCCTCTACTCCTCGCCACAGGCTTACCAAGTACCAGAGTTGTGGCCGGGCTGGACGGTGGAGTTCTGGCAGGACGACTGGGAACGGCATGTCAGAGCCAGCGACCGCTTCTCTCCGGCGGCATTCGACGCCGGAGAGGAAGCCAGAGCCGCGGTGCTCGCCGAAGCCGGGGAGCGCCGGGCTGTCCGGGCCCGCAACCGCGCCCAGACCACCCGTCCACGGACCGCACCAGCTCGGTCCCAGGGATGACCGCAACCGGCCTGATCATGGACGACTGGCCGACATCACGCATTCAAGCTCAGTAGCAGCGTCAGAACCGTCTTGGACAGCCCCGTTCACCGGGCTGACCCCACGGCAGTTCGGCAAGTTGTTCGCTGCACTGCGGCGTGAGGAAGCGGACTCAGTCCGCAAGGATCAACTTCCATATACCGCAACGGGAAGGCTTGGAAATACGGCGCAGGAAAGGGAAACCGAGTCCAGGGTCAGGTCAACAAGGAGAAGCTGACCCAGCATCAACACTCCTGGTTGTGCAGACTTCACCACGCGTACTCCTCCGGGAAGGAGAGGGCGCGGCGGATGCCGGGGTGCCCGAGCGGCACCCCACCGACTCGCTGGTCTCTTGTTCCGTTTCGGCGTGTCGAGTAAGTTGCCTCGGAGTCGTGGCCCGAGGGGTGAAAGTTGAACGAGTCCGAATTCTGGGAAATCATCGAAGCGTCCGCCGATTCCGATATCTCGATCCACTGCGGGGCGATCTCGGCCAGGCTGACCGACCGTTCACCGGGCGAGATCACCGAGTTCGCCGATGTGCTGGCCGAGTCGCTTTTTCGGCTCGACCTCAAGATTCTGGCTGATACACCGGTCAAGGGGGCTGTTTCCCGGTCAGGGCGGCCCTTGCCGTTGTCCGAGGACGGATTCCTTTACGCCCGCTGCGCTGTGATCCTGGCGGGCAGAAAGGCTTACGGGGAGATTCTGACGGATCCGGCGGGGGTCGATTTCTCTCCCTATACGAGCGATGAGGCCGCCGTGGCGGAAGAGTTGCTCGAGGCCGCTCCTACCGCTTTCGGGCGCGTCACCGGGGTCGAGTGGGAGCACGTCGAGCCCTTCGACTATGAGACCGGCAGCAACGAGGACGGCTGGGCGTGACCTGATTGCCGGATCCCGTGCTGCCGTAGCCGTACTGACGACCGTACGGCCGTAACCGTACGGTCGTCAGCACAGCCCGCGTCCGTGGCTGCCAGGGGTGCCACACGGTCCGTTCACGGGCCTTGCGGTTCGCCTCGTTCGCGGGATCGGCGATCTCGCGGGCGGGGAGCCGCATGGCGCCGAAGCCCATGCGGGCGACGGGAAGGTCTCCGCCGAGAGGGAAGGCGGAGGGCGGGTTCTCACGGGGCGTGGTCATGCCTCCGGATGCTCGGGATGCCTCGTGTCGAAGGCGAACGAGTGGCAGCTCGGTGCCATGACGACGAAAGGCGTCGTGACGCTGCGGGGCGAGGCCGAGCTGGTACGGTGCGCGGGCGCCCTGTTCGAGGGGGTGCGACGGGAGTTCCTCTGCGCCGCCGGGGAGCCTGGGACGTGGTCGACCGCCGCCCCGCGTGCGCGTCGCGCGCTCCCGCCGGGTGTCGTGGTGCGCAAGTTGTACGGGCCCGGTGTCTTCCGGGCCCCCGACGGCCGGGAGTTGCTGGGGCGCCTCGGCGGGGCCGGCGCGGAGATCCGGATCTCGCCCGCGCCCCCGGTCCACGAGGCGATCGTCGTCGACCGGCGCCTCGCCGTACTGGCGGCCCCGCGGTCCGTCCCGGGAGAACCCCGTACGTACAGCGTCGTCCAGGAGCCGGACGTGGTGGCCGGGGTGCGGGCTCTGTTCGAGACGGCCTGGGAGACCTCGACGGACCTCGCCACGTACCGCCGTACGCCGTTTCCCCGTCTCGGCGACGCCGAACGGGCCGTCCTGCGGGCCCTGGCGGCCGGCCACACGGACGAGGCCGCGTCCCGCCTGCGGGGAGTGTCCCTGCGAACCTACCGCCGACGGGTCGCCGCCCTCATGACCGCCCTGAACGCCCGTTCCCGCTTCCAGGCCGGCCTGCGAGCCCGCGAGATCCTCGGCCGACAGCTCGGACACCTGACGGTGCCCGAGCTGTCGGAGGCAGGAACGAGTAGTGCCACAACGTGCCGGTACGAACGGTGGCCGGCGGTACGCGGTCGGGGTCGCCGTCGACCGTGGTGCCTTCTTCGGCAGCCGTTGTCCGGGCGGGAGGGAGCAGCGTGTACTCAGGGCCGAAGTTGCCGTCCCCCGCCCGCCGGTAGAGCGCGGCAAGGATGCGACAGTGTCCGTAGCCCTGCTCCGGCCGGGCGGCCGGGGCCGCTCGACGGTTTCTGACGGGCGTCCGGGAGATCATGGGCGCGGATCAATCGGGGAAGACGCAGGGGCAGGGGAGTCATGGTCGCGTTCCACGCATCCGCGCTGGACGGAATCGCCCGCAATTCGGCGTTGCCGACGCCGCTGCTGTTGCGGCTGCTCGCCTTCGACGGGGGCGGCGGCCGTCCGCCCCGTGATGCCCTCCGGCGGGGCGGGCTTGCGGGGCAGGCCGTCGAGGTGATCCTGGCGCATCCGGATCCGGGCGTTCGGATCGACTTCGCTCTGAGTGCCAGGGCGGAGGCCGTACAGCGGGCGCGGCTCGCGGACGACCCCTCGCCCAAGGTGCGGGTCGCTCTCGCGTACGGTCCTGACCGCCTTCCGCGTACGACGGTCGAGCCGCTGCCGGACGCCGTGTGCGCCCGCTTGCTCGACGATCCCGACCCCTCCGTCCGCGCGGCGCTGCTGGACTCGCCCCATCTGGCGCCGTCGTTCGTGGCCTCGATGGCTGCTCACCACGATCCGGCGGCGCGCCGGGGCGCGGTGCGGGCATGGGGGATCCTGTCGCCGGGCGAGCGGTCGGCGCTGCTGGCCGACCCCGACCCCGGGGTGCGGCGGGCGGCCGCACTGCGGGAGTGCCGACGGGACGCGCGTCTCACCGCGGAACTCCTCCGCGGTCCGGAGTCCGCCGCCGAGGCGCTGCGCCGCGGGCTCCTTGCCCGTACCGATGCCGAGCGGTGCGTCGCCGAGCGGAGGCACCTGGAGGCCCTCGCGGAGAACCCGTCGCTGCCCGCCGACCTCGTGGAGCGGCTCGCCGTCGACCCCGACGAGGCCGTACGACTCGCGGTCTCCGTCAGGCCCGAGCTGGACGAGACGCGACGCATGGCGATCGACTTCACGGCCGACGATTTCGACCGGGGGGACGGCGTGCGGTGGGTACGGGACGGGTCGGCCGACCCCGAGGTGCTGCGCCGGGCGGCGACCTCCGCCCACCCGCTGCTCCGGCGCGCCGCCGCCCGGAGCCCCCACCTGCCGCCCGACCTGCTGCGCCTCCTCGCACGCGTCGAGGACCCGGTCCTTGAGAACCTTCTGGGCATCCACCACCCCGACACCCCGGAGGAGGTCCTGATGCGTGTGTTCGCGCGGCTCGGTGGGACGTTCTCCGCCTGGATGGCGGAGACGCATCCCCGCTTTCCCCGCGAGGGTCTCGCCGCGCGCTACGCGGACCACCCGGACGGGAACTACCGCCGGCTGGCCGTCCGGGACCCGGCGGCCACGCCGGAGCTGATCGAACGGCTCAGCCACGACCCCGCGGTCTGGACGCGGCAGGCGGCGGTCGGTGATCCGCGCCTCCCGCTCCACCGGCTCCGCGAGGCCCTCCTCGTCCCCGAACTGGCCTCCAGCGCGGGGGCCAACCCGGCGCTGCCCGAGGACGAGATGGCCGCCGTCATGGACCGGGCCGGCGTTCCCGCCTGACCACTGAGCGGAACCGCTCTGCTCTGCTTCGGTCGACCGGAGTCGGCGCCCTCCCGCGCTCGTGGAAGGAGCAGCCTGCGTCGCGGGGGCTCGATGGCCGTGCCGACGGACGTCGCCTCGTCGCCGGGCACTGCGGTGGCGGCCGAAGTGCCGGTCCTCAGGCAGGGCGGCCACCTGTCGTGGGGGCTGCTGCCGGAGCGACGGCGTCCAGGCGGATCCGGCCACCGGTCAACGCTCGCCGCGCGTTTGACCCCGCGAGAGCGCGACGCGTCAGGCCGTACCCGGACGCGTCGGAGGCGGGCTCACGGTTGCGTCGGCTCGGACGCGAGGGCCTCCAGCTGTTCCTGCGACGCCGAGAGCCGGCCGGCTCGCAGGTCTTCGACCACTGTGCGTACCCATTCCAGCTCCGCGGCCGTCACCGCCCGCAGGTACTCGGTCTCCAGGCGGGTGATGCGCGGCAGACCCCGCTCCGCCTCGGCGGTCATGGCCGCTTCCAGTCCGTCGAGCTGCGCTGCGAGGGCGTCGGCCCGCCGCTGCAGTACGTCCGCCATTTCTTCGGGCGTGAGCAGCAGCAGGTTCGAGAGGGCGGCCGGGAACTCGGGGAACTCCTGCTTGGGCGCGGAGAGCATCTCCTCCAGCCAGGCGCGGGCGATCTCGCGTCCCGCGTCGGTGACCTCGTACACGGTCCGCTCGGGGTACTGCTGATCGCGCCCGGTCTCGAGGACCGCGATCAGCCCGTCGCCATGGAGTCTCTCGATCGTGCGGTAGAGGCTCGCGCGCTGCCTGACGTTGACGACCTGCTCCTTGCCCCAGTCCTTGACCAGCCGCTGGATGCCGTACGGGTGCAGCGGCTTGTAGTGCAGCAGGGCCAGGACGGTCAGGGCGAGGGGGGAGCTGCGGGGAGCGGATGCGGTCATGGACGCGATTTTAGCCCGGAGTGACTAGTTGACGAGAAACTAGTTTCAGTGAAACTATCGAATCGTCGACGCGACGTAGCCCCGAGAGGAACCACCGACATGTCCCTCACCGAGCGCATCCACTCCGACCACGACCTCGTCAAGCACCTCGGCGACTGGACCGAGGCCGGCCGCTTCGAGGTCAAGGCCCGCCACGGCACCGCCGTCCTCGACCTCCGCTCCCCCGGCCTTCCCGACGACGTCGAGATCCACCTCGACATGGACCGGGCCGTGGTCAAACTGCTCGTCGACGACGCCACCGCCGTCGACCACGGGAGCCTGAGGTGGACCGCCCGCGGCAAGGTCAAGGACTCCCCGCCCTCATCCACCCGCGACACGGCGACCGGCCGCCGTGTCCGCCTGTCCGGCTCCGCGACGAACAGCGAGATCCGCGTCCACCGCGGTGGCGTCGCGATCCTGTCGGCGATGTTCTCCCGCGCGTACTTCCAGGACGTGCGCCGCGCGCACAGGAGCGGCGGCGTACCCACGATCCACGACCCGAGGGGGCACCAGTCATGACCCGCACCGACGGAACCCGCACCGCGCTCGTCATCGGCGGCGGCATCGCGGGCCCGGTCGCCGCGATGGCCCTCCGCCAGGCGGGCATCGAGGCCTCCGTCCACGAGGCGTACGGCTCCACGGCCGATGGGATCGGAGGCGGTATGACCATCGCTCCCAACGGCCAGAACGCCCTCGACGCGATCGGCGCGGGCGACCTCGTCCGCGCCATCGGCACACCGGTCACCGCCATGGGACTACGCAGCTGGACGGGCAGGGACCTCGCGCGGTTCGCCCCGCCCTCCCACCTCCCGTCCCCGCGGTTCGTCTGGCGCGCCGACCTCTACCGGGCGATCCACGACGAGGCGGAGCGCCGCTCCGTCCCCGTCCACCACGGCAAGCGGCTGACCGGCACGACGGAGACCGGATCCGGCATCACCGCGCACTTCGCGGACGGTACGGAGGCGAGCGCCGATGTCCTCATCGGCGCCGACGGCATCCGCTCCACGGTCCGCTCCCTGATCGACCCGGCCGCGGCACAGCCGAACTACGCCGGCCTGGTCTGCTTCGGAGCACGGATGCACCGGTCGGGGATGCCCTCCACCGACGGCGTCATGTACATGTGCTTCGGCAAGCGCGCGTTCTTCGGCTACCAGGTCTTCGAGGACTCCTCGGCGGTGTGGTTCGTGAACCTGCCCCACCGCGCCCCGATGACGGTCTCCGAGGCCCAGGCCATCGGCGCGGACGCGTGGATGCGCGTCCTGCGGAACGCCTTCGCCGACGACCGCACCCCCGCCCTCGGGATGATCAGCCGCACCGAGGCCGACGATCTCCTCATCACCGGCCCGATGGAGAACATGCCGGGAGTCGCGCACTGGACCCGCGGCCGCATGACCCTGATCGGCGACGCGGCCCACGCCGCCTCCTCCAGTTCCGGGCAGGGCGCCTCCATCGCCGCCGAAAGCGCCGTCCAACTGGCGCGCTGCCTGCGGGACCTGCCCTACGACCAGGCTTTCGCAGCGTACGAACGACTGCGCCGCCCCCGCGTCGAACGCATCATCAAGCTCGGCGCCCGCACGAACAGCAACAAGACCGCGGGCCCGGTCGGCCGCGTGCTGCGCGACCTCGTGATGCCGGTCGCCATGAAGCTGGTCAACCCCGAGAAGACGGCCTGGCAGTTCGACCACCACATCGACTGGGACGCGCCGGCAGCACCGCGGGCATGACACGTGACGACGGAACCTACGCCCCACCGGGGCCGGTGCCGAGGTACGCCTCCCGTACCGCCGGGTCCGTCTGGACCTCGGCGGCCGTTCCTTCGGCGAGGACCCGGCCGAGGTCGAGCACCACGACGCGTGAGCACAGTTCCATCACGAAGGCCACGTCGTGCTCGACGAGCAGCACGGCGCAGTTCTCCTCGTCGGCCATGTGGCGGATGACGGCGGCGAGTCCGCGGCGCTCCTCGACGGTCGTCCCGGACGCCGGTTCGTCCAGGAGCAGGACCCGGGGCGGATCGGCGAGGGCGCGGGCCAGTTCGACCATGCGGGCCTGTCCGACGGGCAGCCCGCCCGCGTACGAGCCCGCGAGCGCGTCGAGTCCGCACTCGTGGAGCACGGCGGCGGCCCGCTCCCGGTGGCGCCGCGCGGCGGGCCGTACTCCGCCCCGCCATTCCTGTGCCACGACGAGGTTGTCCGTGACGGTCAACTGGCCGAAGAGCTGCTGGCGTTGGAAGGTACGACGGATGCCGTGCCGGGCCCGCCAGACGGGGGACCGGCGGGTGATGTCCGTACCGTCGTACGCGATCGTTCCCGCGTCCGGCCGCCGCATCCCCGACAGCACGTCGAAGAGAGTCGTCTTGCCCGCGCCGTTCGGTCCGATGAGGCCGTAGATCTCACCGGGGCCGACGGAGAGGGTGACGCCGCGCAGGGCGTGGACGCCGCCGAAGCGGACGTCGATCCCGCTCGCGCGGAGCAGCGTGTGGTTCGTCGTGGGGTTCGTCGTGTGGTTCATCGGCGGACTCCCGTCCCCAGGTAGGCCTCGGCGAGCCGGTCCCGGTCCACCTCGGACCGGGGCCCGGACCAGGCGATCTCGCCCTGGGCCAGGTAGGCGACGGTGTCGGCGATGCCGAGCACCTCGGCCGCCTTCTCCTCGACGAGGACGAGCGCGGTGCCGTGGTCGCGGAGTTCGGTCAGGAGGTGGAAGACCTCGTCCACGACGCGGGGCGCGAGGCCGAGGGACGGTTCGTCGGCGACGAGGACCGCCGGCGGTCGCTGGAGGAGTGGGGCGAGGGCGAGGAGCTGCTGCTCGCCGCCCGACAGGGACCCGGCGGCGACGGTGCGGCGGGCGGCGAGCGCGGGGAACCGCGCGTACACGGCGTCGCGGTCCTCGGCTCGCGTCAGGTGCAGGGCCAGGTTCTCCTCGATCGAGAGTCCGGCGAAGATGCCCCGCCCCTCGGGGGCCAGTCGTACGCCACGGCGTGCCCGGGTGACCGCCGCGTCGCGGGTGGCGTCCTCCCCCCGTACGCGTACGAGCCCGTCGGCCGGCCGCAGCAGTCCCGCCGCCACCCGGCAGAGGGTGGACTTCCCGGCCCCGTTGGGCCCGAGCAGCACCAGCACCTCACCGCCGCGCACCGCGAGGTCCACGCCGTGCAGCACGGGCGCGCCGCCGTAGCCCGCGTGTACGCCGGTCAGTTCGAGCGCGCTCGGCGCCTCGCGGGAGCCGCTGCCCGTTTCCGTTCCCGTTCCCGTTCCTGGCGCGGCGCCCCCGGCACCGACTACGTACCGCTCGGGCGGGCCCTCCCCCGCCGGTCTCCGCTTCGCGGCCCGTCGGGCCGCTCGTCTCGACGGCAGTGCGGCGCAGTACCCGTCCGGGTCGTTCGCCAGCGCGAGGCCCGCCAGGCCGAAGAGGATCACCGGGAGCTGCGCGGACTCCGTCACGTACGTGGCCATCAGGTGCGGGACCACCGCGAAGACGAGGCCCGCCACCACCGCGAACTGCGGTCTGCGCACCCCGGCCGCGACCACGACCGCCAGCCAGACCAGGCCCGTCATCGCCGTGAAGTCCGTGGCGGTGATCCTGGTGTTGTACGAGGCGTAGAGCACCCCGCCGAAGCCGGCGAGGCCCGCGGACACCGTGAACAGCAGGAGTTTCGTCCGTACCACCGAAACGCCCGACGCGGCGGCGGCCTCCGGGGCCGAGCGGACCGCGAGCATGGCCCGGCCCCAGCGGGAGCCGCGCAGCCAGGTGAGGAGTGCGACCGTCACCCCGCTGAGCAGGACGAGGGCGAGCCCCAGCGCCCGGTCGTCGCCGAGGTCCACGGGTCCGGCCACCGGCCGGGGGACCTCCCAGCCGGTGTCGCCGTTGCGCAGCCATCCGAGCTGGAAGAGCACCTGGTCCGCCAGGAAGGCGAGCGCCAGGGTGGCCAGGGCCAGTGTTCTGCCTCCGAGCCGCAGGGCGGGAAGGGCGACCACGGCGCCGAGCAGGGCCGCCGCCAGGGTGCCGGCGGCGGCCGCGGCGACGAAGGGCCAGCCGTGGCTCATCAGCAGCCCGGCGACCAGGGCGGCGGCGGTCACGAACGTCGCCTGGGCCAGGGACACCATCGCGCCGAGGCCGGTGACCACCGTGAACGACATGAAGACGAGCCCGATCGCGAGCCCTTGGGCCAGGATGCCGCTCCAGAAGGGTGTGGTGACGGTGTAGAACGCCGTGCCGAGGAGCGCGCCGGCCGCCAGCCAGGGACCCCAGCGGCGGCCCCGGCCCTTCCCGGCGAGGTAGTCGACCGGGGGCGGGTCCGCGGCCGCCGTGCCCGCCGCGCGGCTCCGCCGCCGTCCGAGGACGACGAGTCCGGCGAAGAGGATGAGGAACGGTACGGCCGTGCGGAAGCCGGTGATGTCCTCGGCGAACGACGCGTACCCCGCCACCAGGTTCTGCAGCACTCCGAGCCCGAGGCCGCCCGCGAAGGCGAGCGGGACGGACGTGAAGCGCCCGAGGACCGCGGCGGTGGCCGAGACGAACAGGAACAGCGTGTAGTCGTGCGCGGAGAGGCCGAGGAGCGGGGTGGCGAGGACACCGGCGAGGCCCGCGAGGCCGGACGACAGCATCCACGCGATCGAGGACAGCCGGTCCGCGCTGATGCCCCGCAGCTCGGTCAGCGTCCGGTTGTCGACCGCCGCCCGCAGCCGCAGGCCGAGCCGGGTGTGCCGCATCAGGGCCCACAGGCCGGCCGCCGCGAGGGCGGTGGCGATCCAGGTGATCAGCTGGTCGGAGTCGATGCCCACGCCGTCGAGCGGCTGCCAGGACACCGCGGGGCTGGGCCCTACGCCCGGCAGCCCGAACTGGTTCTCGGCGGGCTGGACCGGGGCGCCCGTACGCTCCAGGAGTTCGACGACCCACAGTCCGGCCGCGGGCAGCGCGACGAGGAGACCGATCGTGGCCACGATCTGCGCCGTCTCGCCGGCCCCGGCCAGTTTTCCGAACATCAGCCGGTCCAGGCCCCAGCCGAGGCCGGGCGCCACCACGAGCACCAGGAGCAGGGCGGTGGGGACGGCCGGCCAGCCGAAGCCGGAGTGCAGCTCGTAGAACGCGAGGGCGCACAGGTAGGCGGTGGCGCCGTGCGCGAAGTTGAAGAGCCCGGAGGCGGAGTAGGACAGGACGAGGCCGGTCGCGAGCAGCGCGTACAGCGCGCCCGAGACCAGCCCGCTCAGGACGAAGCCCAGCAGGTCACCCACGTGGCGCGCCCCTCAGCCGAAGGGGATCGGCGGATAGCACCGGAACGGCACGGCGACCTCGTACCGCCCGTTCTTCAGCCGGACGAGCGCCCCGCAGCCGAAGCTCTCCTTCTGTCCCTTGGGTTCGGCACGGTCGCCGACGAGCGTCCCGGTGTCGGAGAAGCCGTCGGCGGCCTTCTGGAAGGACTCGACGGTGAGGTCCTTGCCTGCCTTCTCCGCGATCGAGAGGAAGAGGTCGGCACTCATGTACCCCGTCATCATGTGCATGTTGAGGGGGATGTCCTTGCCGCCTGCGGCCTTCCTGATGTCGGCCTTGAACTGCCGCATCGCGGGGCTGTCCGATTCGAAGGGCTGGAACTGCAGCAGGACGTACACCCCGTCGAGGGCCTGCTTCGTCGCTTCCTTCGCGAGCAGTCCGGGATCGTAGTCGGTCGGGTCGGAGATGACGCCCTTGTAGCCGGACCGCTTGAGGGCGGTGAACAGGCCGATGTTGTACGGCGTCTGCATGACGGAGACGACGGCGTCGGGTGCGCCGCCGCCGGGGCCGGAACGGAGGATCTCCTTGGTGTACGCCGACCAGTCGCTGGGCATCGACGTCGCCGGCACCACGGCCTTGGCGTACGGCACCTGGAAGCCGGCCGCCTTGAACCCCTGGGTGAAGGTACGGATGCCGAACTTGCCGGCGTCGTTGTCGCCGGCGATCAGCGCGACCGACCTGCCGTGCGCGCCGCCGAGGACGGCCGCGAGGCCTTCGGGCCAGGTCTGGTTGAGCGTGCCGCCGGGCGTCGGGACGAGGCAGCCGTTGAAGCCGTAGAGGTGCTCGGGACCGCAGAAGGAGGGGAGCGTGCCCCAGCCCACCGTCGGGACCTTCCGGCCGTCGAGGAAGTCGGCCCCGGCGAAGGTGACCGAGCTCATGGGAGAGACGGCGAAGACCTCGTCCCGCTGGACGAGCTTGCGGGCCGCCGCCAGGTTCCTGGCGGGGTCCTGGCCGTCGTCCTCGGCCCCCAGGTACTCGATCTTCCGTCCGTTGATCCCGCCCTCGGCGTTGGCCCGGTCGTAGCGGGCGCGGGCGCCGAGGTCGGTGTCCTTCTTGGAGTAGCCGCTCGCGGTGGTCATGGAGACGATGCCGCCGACCCTGATGGAGTCGGCGGTGACCCCGCGTACGGAGGAGGGGCTGCTTCCGCCGGTGGACGCGGAGTTACAGGCGGTGACGAGGAGCAGGGTGCAGGCGGCGGCTATGACGCGCAACGGTCGAGGCACGGGCGATCCCTCCGTCGGGTGACCGCATTCTGTGACCGGACTGATGAAGCGTCAATAACTGATGCACCGTCAATTGACGATCCGTCAGACACCCTTCGTCGCGACCGGGCGGCGGGCGTAGGTGAAGAGGTGGTCCTCGGGAGCCGCGCGGTCGTCGTCCGGGTCGAAGACCGACAGCGCGTGGTGGAGCACGTCGAGCCCGCAGTCCTCCCGCTGGAGGCGCAGGTACTCCTCCACCGAGAAGCTGGAGACCCTGACCGTACGCTCCATCCAGACGATCTCGACGTCCTCCACGTCCACGGGCACGGTCGCCGTCACCAGGAAGCCGCCCGGCGCCAGCCAGCCGGCCATGCGCTTGAGGGCGGCGGCGGCCTCCGCCCGGCTCATCATCATCAGCGGGAAGAACGCGCACACCGCGTCGAAGCTGCCCTCCGGCGCGTCGAAGGCGCGCACGTCGCACCGCTCGAAGCGGGCCCCGGGCACCTGTGCGCTCGCGAGGGCGACCATCTCGCCGGACACGTCGATGCCGGTCACCTCGCAGCCGGCGCGCACCAGGAGGTCGGCGACCGGGCGACCGGTACCGCTGCCGACGTCGAGGACCCTGGCTCCCGCACCCAGTCGCGCGGTGAGCCACTCGACCGCCTCCAGCTGGGCCGGCAGCCGGACGAAGGCGCGTTCGTACGCGATCCCCAGGCCGTCGAACAGCTCCGCCGCCGACACCGTCCGCCCCTTCGTACCCTCGTGGTCCATTCCGAGTCCCTTCCGTCGCGGGGTGCCTACGGAGGGTTCGTACCACGCGCGGACCCGGGACCAGAAGAGCCGCACCGGGCGACGCGGGCCGGCAGCGCCCCCATCCCGGCGTGCCGGGTCGGCCCGGCGAGCTGCGTGCCGCCGGCCCACCCGCCTCCCGGAGCTACCGCGACCCGGCGGCCACGGCGACGATCGCCCGCACCTGGGCGATGATGTCGAGCCGGTTCCGTACGAACTGGGCGTCGGTGACCGTTCCCGTCGCCGGGTCGGTGTTTCCGGGGCCGAACTCGAGGACCGGCGTGTGGACGTGACCGCCGGGCAGCCGCGTCAGGCCGAGGCGGTCGCGCAGCAGGGTGGCCCGGTAGGCGATCTCGTTGGACAGGTAGTTCCCGCCGCCGCCCGCGCGGGCCGCGGAGCCGGGCGTCGGCCCGCCGGGGCGGACCACGGGGGTGCCGGACCCGGCCGGCAGTTCGGTCACGGAGGTGTTGTCGTACACCGGGAAGCGGCCCGTGGACGCCGCCGTGATCGCCGCGTACGGAAGGGTCGTCGACGTCCACTGGGGCTGTGTGGACGGATCGGCGACGGGAACGGTCTCCGTACGGGAGAGGTTCTCGTTGTCGGGGAACCCGCCGCGCCAGGCGCCGTTGGTCCGCTCGATGTCGAACCGGCCGGGCCGGCCCTGGCTCACCGTGGTGAAGAGGTCCACCTCCGGCAGGTGCGGGCCCAGGGTCCGCTCGACCGTGCCGTCGGCGAAGTCCTGCCAGCGGACGGGGAAGACGGTCGTCTCGACCCGGGCGAGGGAGCCGTCGGAGGTGCGCAGCCAGGTGCCGTCCAGTGCGAGCGCGGTGGCCCCGGAGGGGTTGCTGATGCGGGTGTCCCTGTCCAGCGTGAACGGGTCGAAGCCGGTCAGCAGGATGCGCTTCACTCCCTTCCCGGCCGGGTAGCGGATGGAGTCCTGGCCGCGCGAGGAGCGTTCGAGCCGGTCGAGGAGCCGGGCCCGGCCCTCCTCCGTGATCCCGAATCCGGGCTGCCAGGAACGGAGTTCACGGGTGAGCGCGAGTCGCGACCAGTACAGCGGCCGGTCGTCGTCCCGTGAGAGGCCGTCGCCCGCCGGTCCCCTGCCCTGCGCCCGGTCCACGGCACGCCGCCAGAGCCCCGATCCGTACCGGGCGACCGTCCGCTCGGCCGCGGCGAGGGAGTCGGTGCCGGCGAGGACGTCGGCGAACTCCGGCGCCAGGGAGGCGAATCCGCTGAGCCTGAGGATCTCCTGGGGCACGGCCCGGTCGAGCCGGGCCTCCTCCACGGAGGCGACGGCCGTCCCGGCGGCCGAGCCGGGCGGGGTCGCCAGGGCCAGGGAGACGGCGGCGAGGGGGAGGGCGAGTGCGGTGCGTATCGAGGTCACCTGAGTCCTCTCGTACGGGCATCACGAACGTCACGGGCAGGGCGTTCCGCCGGAAGCGGAGCTCCGCAAAGGCGCCCAGGCTACGGCGCCACCGCCCGCGCCCGCCGGGCGTTCCTCTGCGGGTGGCCTGATCTGCACTCGGCGAGGTAGGGGGACCCCGGTCTTGGCTTGGGGTGCACACTTGTTTACCTTGGGGGTGAACAAGTGTGCACCCCTCCGCTTCCCGCATCGCCCCTGGAGCACGATGACCTCCGCCGAAACCGAACCCGAACCCGAGTCCGCGCCGATACCCGGCCCGGGGTCCGGACACGCCCGCTCCCCGCTCGTCGTCCCCGTCCTCGCCTTCTGCGGCATGGTCGTCGCCGTCATGCAGACCCTCGTCGTACCGCTGCTGCCCCACGTGCCCGAGCTGACCGGGGCGAGCGCGGGCGCCGCGGGCTGGCTCGTGACCGTCACCCTGCTCACCGGAGCGGTGTTCACTCCGGTGCTCGGCCGGGTCGGCGACATGTACGGCAAGCGGCGGGTCCTCCTCGCGTCGCTCGGGGTGCTCACCCTCGGTTCCGTGCTCTGCGCGGTCAGCTCCGACATCGGCGTGCTGATCACCGGCCGGGCCCTCCAGGGCGCGGCGCTCGCGGTGATCCCGCTCGGCATCAGCATCATCCGCGACGAGCTCCCCGCCGAGCGCGTCCTGCCGTCGATCGCGCTCATGAGCTCCTCCCTCGGGATCGGCGCGGCGATCGGAGTGCCCCTGGCCGCCGTCGTCACGGAGAACTTCGACTGGCACACCATGTTCTGGGCGTCCGCCGCGCTCGGCCTGCTCGACCTCCTGCTCGTGCTGGTGATCGTGCCGGAGTCGGGCGTGCGCTCCCCGGGACGCTTCGACGTGCCGGGCACGCTGGGGCTCGCCGTCCTCCTCGTCGGTGTGCTCCTGGCGATCACCCAGGGCTCCGACTGGGGCTGGACCTCCGCGCTGACGCTCGGCGTGCTCGGCGCCTCGGTGGCCGTGGGGCTGCTCTGGGGCCGGTACGAGCTGCGCACCCCGTCCCCGATCATGGACCTGAGGGTGTCCGCCCGGCCCGCCGTGCTGCTGACCAATGTCGCGGCCCTGCTCATCGGCTTCTCGTTCTACGCGAACTCCCTGGTCACCGCCCAGCTCGTGCAGGAGCCCACGAGCACCGGGTACGGCCTCGGCGCCTCCATCGTCGTCAGCGGACTGTGCCTGCTGCCCGGCGGACTCGCGATGGTGGCCCTGTCCCCCCTCTCGGCGCGGATCTCCGCCGCGTACGGGCCCCGCACCGCGCTCGCCGTCGCGGCCGTGGTCATGACCCTGGGCTACGGGGTGCGCTTCTTCACCAGCCACAGCCTCTGGCTGATCGTCACCGGCGCCACCGTGGTCGCCTGCGGCACCGCCATCGCGTACTCCGCGCTGCCCGCCCTCGTCATACGGGCCGTGCCGGTGAGCGAGACCGCGTCGGCCAACGGCCTCAACACCCTCATGCGTTCCGTCGGCCAGGCCTGCTGCAGCGCGGTGGTCGCCACCGTGCTCGCCCGTGTGACCTTCGTCGTGGACGGCCGCACCGCGCCGACGCTCCACGCGTACCTGCTGATCTTCCTGATCGCCGCCGGAGCGGCCCTGGCCGCCCTCGTCGTCACCCTGCTCCTGCCGTCCGACCGGCCGGGCCGGGGCACCGCGCGCGACGGCGGACGGCCGGGCGGTACGGTCACGGTGTCACCACCCACCAGCGCCGTCCGAGGGAACGCATGAGCACCGCCGACGAACCCACCTCCCCGGCCCCGGCCGGCACGGACCGAACCGTCCGCCGGGAGGCCGGGCCCTCCCCCGCGGACGGAGCGGAGGAGGGCCCGGAGAACGGGCGCGAGGCCATCATCCGCGCCGCGCGGCGGGCGTTCACGCTCAAGCCGTACGCCGAGGTCACCATGCGCGGCATCGCCGCGGCGGCCGGGGTGAGCCCCTCCTTGATCGTCAAGCGCTTCGGCACCAAGGAAGCCCTGTTCAACACGGTCGTCGACTTCCGCCCGGCCGCCGCCGAACTCTTCACCGCTCCGCTGCCCGGCCTCGGCCGGCACCTCGTCCTGACCATGGTCGACCTCCGCGACCGGCTGCGCGGCGACCCGCTCCTGCGCGTGGTGTTCTCCCTCGGCATCGAGGACGAGCGCACCCTGCTGCGCGCCCGCTTCCGCGAGCAGGTCACCGACCGTCTCGCCGGCCTCCTCACCGGCCCCGAGGCCCGGCTGCGCGCCGAGCTGATCGCCGGCCAGCTCCTCGGCCTGGGCGCCACCCTGAGCCTCCACCGCCCCGACGGCGCCACCGCCCGCACCACCGCCGAACGGCTCGCGGACCTCTACGCCCCCGGCATCCAGCACCTCGTCGACGGGCGCTGAAGGACGGCACGGGTCGGGCGCGCCCCGGACCGCCGTTGGACGGGGCCCGCTCCGACCCTCGGACCAGGGCCCCGCTCCGGTCTCCGGACCGGGGCCCGCTTGCGGCCCGCCGGTCACGGCGCGTACGGGCCGCCCCCCGGTGCCACCAGCCCCGTCTCGTAGGCCAGCACCACCGCCTGGGCCCTGCTGGTCAGGTCCAGTTTCGCCATGGTGCGGTTGAGGTGCGTCTTGACGGTCGCCTCGGAGATGAACAGCCGTTCCGCGATCTCGGCGTTGGACCTGCCGGTGCCGGCCAGGCGCAGCACCTCCGTCTCGCGGGCCGTGAGCTGCTCGATCTCCGGCCGCCGGCCGCCGGGTTCACCGGGTGCCGACGTGCGGGTGAAGGCCTCCACCAGCCTCCGCGTCACGCTCGGCGCGAAGAGCGCGTCGCCTCCCGCGACCGCCGCCACCGCGGCGAGCAGTCGCTTCGGGCCCGTGTCCTTGAGGATGAAGCCGCTGGCGCCCGCGCGCAGGGCCCGGTAGACGTACTCGTCGAGGTCGAAGGTGGTGAGCATCAGGATCCGCGGCGGCGGACCCGCCCCTTCGGTGTCGTCGGCGTCGGCGTCGGCGTCGAGGATCCGCTGTGCCGCGTCGATGCCGTTCATCCGGGGCATCCGGATGTCCATCAGGATCACGTCGGGCCGCAGCCGGGCCGCTTCGGCGACGGCTTCCTCCCCGTCCCCCGCCTCTCCGACGACGGTCATGCCGTCGGTGGCCTGGAGCAGCCCCACGATGCCGGCGCGGATGAGGTACTGGTCGTCGACCACGAGTACCCGGATCGTCATGGTCGACCGCTCCCCCTTCAGCTGCCGGCCGGCGTCTCTCCTGCCGTGGCGGTGGAGGTCGGCAGTGTCAGCCGTACGTGAAAGCCCCCTTCGGGGCCTGGGCCTGTCGTCACGGCACCACCGTAGAGCTTCGCGCGTTCACGCATCCCGATCAAGCCATGGCCGCCCCTGGCGTCGGCTCCGGCCGGGTCCCTCCCCGGCCCGTCGTCCGTGACGGTCACCAGGAGGCGGTGCGGCTGGTAGCGCACCTGCACCACGGCGGTGGCCGGCCGCGCGTGTTTCAGTACGTTGGTGAGGGCCTCCTGCACCACCCGGTACGCGCACAGCTCCACTCCGGGCGGCAGCGTCCGGGGCCGTCCCTCCACGACCAGTTCGACGGGCACCCCGCCGGCGCGCATCCGGGCGGCCATGTCCGCGAGGCCGCCCAGCGTGGGCATGGGAGCGTACGTCTCGGGGG
This sequence comes from Streptomyces sp. NPDC021012, assembly GCF_044333355.1. Lineage (NCBI taxonomy): Bacteria > Bacillati > Actinomycetota > Actinomycetes > Kitasatosporales > Streptomycetaceae > Streptomyces > Streptomyces sp. NPDC021012. Next base: position 247,741 of record NZ_JBIRQU010000010.1, on the reverse strand, counting down.
CGTTGTCCCCCGCGCGGAGCAGGGTCAGCATCCGCCGCATCTCCTCCAGCGCCTCGCTCGACGTGTCGGCGATGGTGCCGAGCGCCCTCCGGGCGGTGCCGGGATCGGTGTCGAAGACGTAGTCGGCCAGGCCCGACTGGACGGCGATCACCGATATGTGGTGGGCGATCACGTCGTGCAGTTCGCGGGCGATCCGCGCCTGCTCCTCGGCCACGGCCCGGAGCGCCTTGGCGTCGCGTTCCTCCTGCAACTGGGCGGCGAGCTCGGCCAGTCGCTCGCCGCGCCGTTCGGACTCGCGCGCGGACTGGCCGAATCTCACCAGTACCGCCGGGACGACGGCGCCCAGTGCCGCGGCGGCCGCCACCGAGCCGTGGGGGGCCGCGAACCCCCCGTACAGCCAGATGGCGCCGAGTCCCGCGCCGGCGGCGAGGGCCGTGCGCAGCGGGCGGGTGGACGCGACGGTGTAGAGGGCCAGTTGGGCGGCGAGGCTGTTCACGACCGGCCAGTAGCCGAGCGCGATGTACGCCGTCCAGAGGGTGAGGATGCCGACCGTCACCGCCTCCGGGTGTCGGCGCCGCCCACACAGCAGCAGGTGGACGGCGAGCGTCAGCAGGCAGCCGGGCGCGTCCAGCGGCGGATAGCCCTCGCCGGTGTCCTGGCGTCCGAGCAGGAGCGCGCAGCCCAGGACGGCCGACGCGATTCCGGTGTCGACGAGCAGGGGGGATCTGGGTATCGGCACCCGCGGACGCTGCATCGGCGCAGCCTATCGGCGGGCCGGCCGGCCGGCGTCAACCGTACGTGGTACCGCGGAAGGTGGAGGCGACGGCCCCGCCGCGCCGGGCTTCCTGCCGCGCCGGGCCTACCGCCAGGGTTTACCCGGTGTCCACCGGCGGGTTGACGCCGGGGCGAACGGCTGCCGCGTACCGTCTCGGCCATCGGCTTGGCAGACCACGGGGGAACACCATGCACACCGCCCGCAACACCTGGAAGACCTGTGTCCTGGGAGGCGTCGCCGTCGCGGCGCTCCTGTCGTCGACGGGCTGTCAGGGGAGCGATGCCGCCAAGGGGGCGGGCACGCCCACGCCGTCCGTCACGAGCGTGTCGGACAGTCCGAGCACGGCGGGCAGTCCGAGCGCGTCGAGCTCCGTCACCCCCGTCGACGGGGGTGACGGGGGTGACGGGAAGAGCCCGACCGCGAGCACGCGTACACCGGCCGGTGAACCGCCCGCCACGAGCGACGGCTCCGGGAACGGCGACTCCGGGAACGGGGGTTCCGGAAGCAAGGGCAGGACCACGGCGTGCACCGACGAGGACATCGCGGTCACGTCGAGGGCGGAGCCGCACGACGAGCTCCGGCACCTCACCCTCACGGCCACCAACATCGGCGACAAGACCTGCACCCTCTACAAGTACGCGCTCATCCGCTTCGACGAGGGCTCCTACGACGAGGTCGGCCCGCTGGAGTCCAACTCGAACGCCGTCGCCACGCTCGCGCCGGGCCAGAAGGCGTACGCGGGGATGCGGCTCTTCGTCGCCGGCGAGGAGACCCGCGCGGTGAAGACGCTGACCCTGGGCTTCCAGGGCCGCGACTCGGCCGACGAGATCGGCTCGCCGATCGACGTACCGCTGCCCGACGGGATGCCCTTCGTCAACATCGGGCCTACCCCCGGGGTCACCTTCTGGGACACCGACCTCAAGTCCGTCCAGAGGTTCACCTTCGCCAGGTGACGGCTCTTCGGAGGGCGGTCACCACCGGTCCCAGTGCAGGACCTGCCCGCGCGGGATCCGCCGGGCGGGGCGGAAGTCGGTGCCGACGGTGTACGCGACCGGGATGAAGGCCGCCTGCATGACCTCCGCGTACGGGATGCCGAGCGCCTCCGCGAACTCCCGCTCCAGCGGCAGGTTCCCGGTCGTCCACACGGTGCCGAGGCCGCGCTCGCGGGCGGCCGGCATGAAGCTCCACGCGGCGGGCAGGATCGACCCCCAGGTGCCGGCCTGGTGGGTGACGGAGAGGCCCTCGGTGCGTCCCTCGACGCAGGGGATGACGTAGGCGGGCACCTCGTGCAGATGCCGGTACAGGTGCTCGACGCCCGAGTACACCCGCCCCATCACGCCCGGCGCGACCTCGGCCCGGCGCACGTCCCGGGCTGGTAGCGGCTGGTGGGCCTCCGCGACGCCCAGGCCCGCCCGCCACAGGTCGGCGAGGAGGGCCCGGCGGGCCGGGTCGGTGACGATGACGAAGTGCCAGCGCTGCCGGTTGCGGCCGGTGGGCGCCTGGACGGCGAGGTCGACGCACTCCTCCAGGAGCGCGCGGGGCACCGGCCGGGTGAGGTCGAGCCGGTGGCGGACGGCGCGGGTGGTGGAGAGCAGGGTGTCGGAAGCGAGACCGAGATGCATGCGTTGAGCCTCGTACGGCCCGGACAGGGGCGGGAAGTCCGGGCTTCCACTGAGTGGAACCCGACCGGAGGAACAGGGGCGGGGAGTTGGGCGAGAGCGTGGCGGGGCGGCTCTTCTCGGTGCTGGACGCCTTCGAGGGCGGTGGCCCGGCAGCGCTGCGGCTCACCGACATCGCGGCCCGCACGGGGCTCCCCGCGCCGACGGCGCTGCGCCTGGTGCGGGAGCTGGTGGCGTGGGGCGGTCTGGAGCGCGGCGCGGACGGCAGGTACCGGCTGGGGATCCGGCTGCGGGTGCTCGGCTCGGCGGCGCCCTGCCCCCGGGGGCTCCTCGACGCGGCGCTCCCGGCACTGCGGTCGCTGGGGGCCCGGACCGGCGGCCACGCGGATCTGGCGGTCCTCTCCGCTCCGTCGGCGGGCGAGGTGCTCTGCCTGGTGAGCGGTGAACGGCCGCCGCCGCATGCGACGGCCTACGGGAAGGTGCTGCTCGCCGTCCCGCCGCCGGAGCTGCCCCGGCTCACCCGGCACACGGTGGTCTCCCCCGGCGTCCTCGCCGCCCAGCTCGCCCGGATCCGTGCGGCGGGCCTCGCGGTCTGCGCCGAGGAGTTCCGGCTGGGCGAGGTCACGGTGGCCGCTCCGGTGCGGGGCCCGGCGGGCACGGTCGCCGCGCTGGGCGTGACCGTCCCCACCGACGTCCCCCTGGCCCGGGTGACGGCGGCGGTCCGCGCGGCCGCCGCGCGCGTACGCCCTCCGGAGCCGTCGCCGTGACGGCGCCCCCGCCCGTACGGCCGCTCAGTCCCCCGTCGCCCCGTCGGTCCGCTCCCGCAGGAAGTCGGCGTGGCCGTTGTGGCGGGCGTACTCCTGGATCATCAGCATGTAGACCCAGCGCAGGCTGAGCGGGACTCCGCCACGGGACACGAAGGTCTCGTCGAGGTCGTGTCCGGCCGCCGCCGCGTCGCAGGCCGCGGTCTCGGCGCGGAACAGTGCGAAGTCCCGCTCCGCTTCGGCCGCGTCGACCCCGGCGAGCCCTTCGTCGCCGTCCGAGGGGCCGGTGAAGACGTCACCGACGTCCTCGCCCGCGAAGCTCCGCCGGAACCACCACCGCTCCACCTCCGCCATGTGCCGCACCAGTCCGAGGAGGCTGAGGTCCGAGGGCTCCACCGTCGTCCGGGCCAGCTGGGCCGGTGTGAGCCCGGCGCACTTGGCGAGCAGCGTCTCCCGGTGCCGGCGCAGCCAGCCTTCCAGCATCCGGCGCTCGGTCACCGTGCCCAGGTCGCTCAGCTGCTGGGTGCGTACGACCGAGGGTGCTGTCCATGTCATGGCCCCAACCTGCCCTCCCCTTCGCACGGGTTCAAGCAGGCGGGGGAATCCGCCTACCTCCTGAGCGAACATCCTTGGATCCGGGCCGTGTTGCGTGAAAGCTGGCAGGACACATCCCTGATCGCGGAGGCCTTCCATGAGCACCGAGCACACGAACACCCTGTACGAGGCCGTGGGCGGCGCCGACGCGCTGCACCGGCTCTCCGAGACGTTCTACGAGGGGGTCCTCGCCGATCCCCTCCTCGCGCCCGTCTTCGCCGACTTCACCCCCACCCATGTGGGGCACGTGGCCGTGTGGCTGGCCGAGGTCTTCTCGGGACCGGCGGATTTCACGGCGGAGCACGGCGGGCACCAGGCCCTCCTCCGCGCCCATCTCGGGCTCGGCATCACGGAGGAGCAGCGGCTGCGCTGGATGGAGCTGATGGCGGCGGCCGTGGAGAAGGAGCTGCCGGACGACGCGCTGCTGCGCCGCCGGGTGCTGGAGTACTTCGACTGGGGGACGCGGATCGCCAAGGACGTCTCCGCCTCGGCCCCGGGCACGGACCTCGGCGAACCCGGCCCCACCCCGCGCTGGGGCTGGGACGGTCTCGCCTGACCCCGTCGTCGGCAGCCGGCGTCCCCCGGCCCCGGAGCGACCGGTGCGGCTCCGGGGCCGGGGCCCGTGTGGCCGTGCTCAGGTCCTGATCTGCCATTCGAGGAAGTGGTGGCCCGATTCGTGTGCGTAGGGAGCGGGCCAGTAGTACAGAAAGGGGCCGTCGGTCTCCAGAGCCTCGGCCAGGGCCCGGAACAGTTCCGTCAGGCTGGTCGCCCAGAGCGTCCCGTCCAGGTCTCCCGATCCGATGCCCATCTCGTACACGTGGCCGTACGAGGGGCCAGGACGGTGGTCGACGAAGGCGACGCCGCCGTCGTTGGGGAGCGCGAAGGGCACGCAGCGGTCCAGGTTCACGGCCAGCGCGTCCTCCTCCCACAGGTCGGCGTCGATGTTGTCCTCGCCGACGCCCACGAGCACGTCGTACGTCGTCACGATGTCGTCCACACCGCTGAGCCGGTGTCCGGACGGAAGGAACGCGCCGGCGGGTGGAAGTCCGCGGGGGCCGGGGACGGCGTGGGCTTCGGCGACTCCGTCGTGCCGTTCGAGCAGTGCCCTGAGCTCCGGATGCAGGTCGAAGCCGAGCCGTGCTTCCAGCTCGACGAGCCGCTCTCGCTCCGCCGGCCTTCGCAGGGCTGCCCGGTCGGCAGGGGAGTTCGCCCTGAGCCACGACTCGAAACGACCCCACGCACGACCGAACGCGGCAACATCCACCTGTGTCATGCGCCGAAGATAGACGGTCGCACCGACAATGCGGTCCTGCCGGGGGCCGTGCGTGACCGGGCGGCCCGGTCACGCACGGGGCGCGTGTGGTGGGTGGTCAGTTCGCGTTCACGAGGTCGTGTGCGGGGACGGTGACGGTCCGTCGGCCGGGGGTGCCGCCGAGGACGACCTTGCGCAGGGCGCTGTTGTTGTCGAGGTTGGTCTCCTTCAGGCGCTTGGCGGGGTTGGCGAGCACCTGGATGTAGTAGGTGCCGTTGGGCACGTCCGTGATGTCGAACGACTGGCCCGGGAGGTCCTGGGTGTAGGTGTCGCCGGAGCCGACGTCGAGGACTTCGCGGACGGAGAGGGAGTTCTCCTGGCCGCAGGCGGTGGCGAGGTCGGTGTTGTACGGGTGCCAGTTGGCGTTCTTCACCGTGTAGTCGACGGCGTCGGTGTTGGCCAGGCAGAAGGCCTCCTTGCCGCTGCGGACCGCTTCCTTCTTGTCGGCCTTCAGCAGCCGGTAGCTGGCGAAGTCGGTGAAGTGCCAGTGCACGTGGCCGGGGCGCGGGTCCCACTCCATGGTGCCGGTGGGGGTGTAGCCGACCTGCTTGCCCCGGGCGTCGTAGAAGTACTGGTACGCGTCCATCGTGGCCTTGCCGGGCGAGCGGAAGCCGTCCACCACGAGCTGGGCCGGTCCCGCGTTCCACACGTTGGCGCTGAAGGCCAGGTAGTCCTTGCCGGGGACGTCCCGGTCGCCGTCGCTGATGGTGATGCCGTAGGCCGGCAGCGACCGCAGGTCGGGCTTGGGGACGTTCGGGACGGAGGGGGTCCCGGTGGGCCGCCGGGTCTGCGGCCCGAAGGCGGGCGCCCGGCGCGAGCCGTCCGTCTGCCCGGCGGTGTCACCGGCCCGCACGTCGGCGCGCGCGGCGGCCTGCTGCTTCTTCAGCGCCCAGGGCAGGGCCGGGGGCGCGGCCTTCAGCGGTCCGTGGCCGACGTTGTACGAGGGGCCCGCGCCGCTCGTCTCGGGAGCACCGGCCTGGGCGGGGGGCACCTCGTGCCCCGGCATGGGGTGCCCGGTGTGCCCCGTCCCGTGCCCGGCGTGCTCCCCGGCGGCCGACCGGGCGGGGCCGGCGCCCGCGCCCTCGTCCCAGCTGCGCTCCTGGACGGTGACCTTCACCGTCGCGGGCCTGTCGGCGATCCCGAAGAGGTCCCGGTACTTCTTGGCGATCCTCACCTTGGCCGTGTACGTGCCCGCGGCGAGCTTCACCGGCTGGGTGTAGGAACCGGCGTAGGTGTTGGCGGCCCAGCCCTTCTCGACGCCCCACACGGAACCGAGGGTGAAGGGATTGGTGGGGCAGCTCTCCGGATACTTCGAGGTGGCGGGCGCGTCGGGGCGGATCCGTCCGCTGGCGTTGTTCGGGCAGAAGCTCTCCGTCCGGCTGACGACCGCCTTGCCCGTGCTGTCGGTGACGGTGATCTCGGCGAAGCCGGGCAGTCCGGAGAAGTCCTTCACGGTGCCCTGGGGCAGGGTCCTCGTCCTGGTCCTGCCGCCCTCGGACACGGTCTGGGTGAGGGTCACCGGGTCCTTGTAGGACTTCCGGGTCACCTTGAGCTCCAGCGGTGTTCCCTCCGCGGTCAGGTAGGTGCCCAGGTCCAGGTAGACGCCCGGGTCCTCCTTCCAGGAGGTGAGCGTGACCGAGCCGGTCGCCGCGACGAGGCTCAGCCGGGGCCCCGTCGCGGCCTTCGCCTGCTCCGGCGTGGCGGCCATGAATCCCGCGGTCACGGCCATGGCGGCGACGGCCGTGGTCCCGGCGAGCAGCGGACGCCGCAGCCGGGTGGTGCGCGTAGTGGTCATCGTTCCCTCGTCCTCCGGGTGCTGTGGGAAGTGAGCGGGCCGCGGCCCGACGGGACGGAACCGCCGTCCGGCCCGAGCGGTACGAGACGGGTGCCGCGCCCGTGCGGTGAGAGGAAAGGAGGGAATGCGCGGTTGTCCGGAGAGTGGAATTCGTCATGATGTTGGCCGAATTACGTCTCTGCGGGGGCGGTCGCGGAAGACGGATCGTCAATGCGCCTCGGCGGAGTCGCTTTGGACGCCGTGGAAGGTTCTACGCGCGATGAAATGAGCATCGGCATATCGGAAGACACGAGGCGGAATCCCCCGTGTTGGAGTTATGCCCACACCTGTTCGCCAGGGGGCGTCATATGCCCCGGACCGGGAGATGATTTCGGGCGCACTGTCCAGAAAAGCAAAAGCAAGAGGAACAACCCATGCGACCAAGACCCTTCGGCATGACCGTCTCCGTGGCCGCATTCGGACTGCTGGGCTCCCTCGTCACCGCCTGCGGCTCGTCCGGGAGCGACGCGACGACGCTGCGTCTGGTGGCCCCCGAGTACGGCACCGGTCCGGCGACCGGCTCCAAGGCGTACTGGGACAAGCTGACCGCCACCTTCACCGCCGCCCATCCTGGCACGAAGGTCGAGGTGACGCTCTACCCGTGGGCCGATGTCGACCGCGAGGTCACCCGCATGGTCGATGCGGGCGACGCTCCCGACGTGGCCCTGATGGGCGCGTACTCCGACTTCGCCGCGCAGGACCGCCTGTACTCCGCCGACGAGGTGCTGTCGGTCGAGGCGGAGGCGAACTTCCTGCGGCCGCTGGCGGCGGCGGGCTCGGTCGACGGCACCCTGTACGGCCTGCCCTTCGTGGCCAGCAGCCGGCTGCTCTTCTACAACGAGGAGCTGTTCGAGAAGGCCGGGGCGAAGCCGCCGAAGACCTGGTCGGAGCTGAAGGCCGCGGCCGAGGCGCTGAAGAAGGAGGGCGTGCGCTACCCGTACGCCCTGCCGCTCGGCCCCGAGGAGGCGCACGCCGAGGCCCTGATCTGGGAACTGAGCAACGGCGGCGGGTACACCGACGACAGCGGCGGCTACAACATCGCGTCCGAGCGGAACGCGGAGACGTTCGACTGGATCAAGGACAACCTGGTCACACCGGGGCTGACCGGCCCGGTCGCGCCCGGCCGGCTCAACCGGCAGGACGCCTTCGACGCCTTCCTGCGCGGCGAGGTCGGCATGCTCAACGGCTACCCCTCGCTCCTCCACGAGGCGCGGGCGAAGGGCATGAAGGTCGGCACGCTGAGCATGCCGGTGTCGGACACGCTGGGTGACGAGCAGATCCCGCCGACGGCGGGCGTCGCCGACTGGATGATGGCGTTCAAGCACGACGGCAACCGCGATCTGGTCAGCTCCTTCCTGGACTTCGTCTACCAGGACAAGAACCTCAACGCGTTCGCGAACCGCTATCACCTGCTGCCGTCGACGGTGACCGCCGCCGAGGAGTCCGAGTCCACGGCGGAGGACCACAGCGCCGAGCAGTTCATGACGGCGCTGCGCAGCGCCCAGCTCTACCCGGTCGACGAGCCGTCCTGGCTCCAGGTCAGCAACACCATCAAGCGGAACATCGGGAAGGCCGTCGCGCCCTCCGCCGACCCGAAGGCCGTACTGGAGCAGATCGCCCAGCAGGCCAAGGACGAGACCCAGCAGAGGTAACGGCCTCCGGAACCCACGGGGACCGGCGCGGCGTCGACCGGACGCCTCTGTCGTCGCTCGCGAAGCACCCACAAGGTGCACGCGGACGGCGACCGCACCCGTCCCGGTGTCCGCTTCGTCGTCCCTGGGGCACTATGGAAGCAGCGGTGCTCACCGACGGCGCTCCCGGCGGAACCGGCATCCCCGACGCCCGGACGACAGGACACGAGACGTTTCCCGGGTCTTCACGCACTGCACCTTCAAAGTTGACATGCGCACTCCTAGCCTGCCGGTTGCACCGCTCCCGTAGCCATCACCCTCAACCGGAGGTAGTCGTGTCCGGCGCGCCCAGAAAACGCCGCACCGCCCTTCTGTCCGCCCTCGGCCTCGCCGCCGCCTCGATCGGCCTCTGGGCCGGCACCGGCGGCACGTCGCAGGCCCAGGCGGCGGCGACCGTCCCCACCCCCGACCACGTGGTCGTCGTCGTCTTCGAGAACCACGCCTACAGCCAGGTGATCGACAACTCCAGCGCCCCGTACATCAACTCGCTGAAGGCCGGCGGCGCCAACCTCACCCAGTCGTACGCCGAGACCCACCCCAGCCAGCCCAACTACTTCGCGATGTTCTCGGGCTCCACCCAGGGCATCACGGACGACTCCTGCTACACGCCCGGCTTCTCGTCCGCGCCGAACCTGGCCTCCGAGCTGATCGCCGCGGGCAAGACCTGGAAGAGCTACAACGAGACCCTGCCCAGCCAGGGCTCGACCACGTGCAGCAGCGGCAAGTACGCGCGCAAGCACAACCCCTGGTTCGGCTTCTCGAACGTCCCGACCTCCTCGGCGTACACCATGGCGCAGTTCCCCACGGACTACACCACGCTGCCGCAGGTGTCCTTCGTGGTCCCGAACCTGTGCAACGACATGCACGACTGCTCCGTCGGCACCGGCGACACCTGGCTGAAGAACAACCTGGGCGCCTACGCCACCTGGGCGAAGACCCACAACAGCCTGCTCGTCGTGACCTTCGACGAGGACAACCGGCTCGCCGGGAACAAGATCGCGACCGTCCTCTACGGCCAGCAGGTGATCCCGGGCTCGACGTCCGCGACCACGTACAACCACTACAACCTGCTGCGCACCATCGAGGACATGTACGGCACCACGCACGCCGGCCAGGCCGCCAACGCGACCCCGATCACCGGCATCTGGACGCCCTGACGTGTACGTAGCGGACAGTCGCAGCACCCCCGCGACGGCCGCGACGGCCGCCGCCCGGGACCTCGGTCCCGGGCGGCGCGCCGCCGTCGCCCCGACCGTGTTCGCGCTCGGCACGGTCAGCCTGGTCACGGACGTCTCCTCGGAGATGGTCACGGCCGTGCTGCCGCTCTACCTGGTCGCCGGGCTCGGCCTCTCGCCGCTCGGCTTCGGCCTGCTCGACGGCGTGTACAACGGATTCAGCGCGCTCGTACGGCTCGTCGGCGGCCATCTCGCCGACCGCGGCGGCCGGCACAAGACGGTGGCGGCGCTCGGCTACGGGCTCTCCGCGCTGTGCAAGCCCCTCCTCCTGGTGGCGGGCTCCCTTCCGCTGATCGGCGCCGTGCTGGCCGCCGACCGCACCGGCAAGGGTCTGCGGACCGCGCCGCGCGACGCGCTGATCTCGCTGGCGTCGCCCGAGGAGTCGCGCGGCCGGGCCTTCGGCGTGCACCGCGCGATGGACACCGCGGGCGCCCTGATCGGCCCCCTGGTGGCCTTTCTGATCCTCCGGCAGGCGGCGGACGGTTACGACGCCGTGTTCACGGTCAGCTTCTGCGTGGCCGCGGTCGGCGTGCTCGTCCTGCTGCTCTTCGTCCCCTCGCGTCCCCAGCCCCCGGCCGTGCCGGCGGAGGGCGCGCCCCGCGCCTCGCTCAAGGCCGCGGTCGGTCTGCTCCGGGTCCCCGACGTACGCCGACTCGCGCTGTGCGCACTGCTGCTGGGCCTCGCCACGGTCAGCGACTCCTTCGTCTATCTGCTGCTGCAGCGGCGCCTCGGCGTCACCGACCGCTGGTTCGCGCTGCTGCCGATCGGCACCGCCGCCGCCTTCCTGCTGCTCGCCGTGCCGCTCGGCCGGCTCGCCGACCGGGTCGGCCGCTGGCGGGTGTTCCTCGGCGGCCACGCCGCCCTGCTGCTCGTGTACGGGGCGCTGCTGAGCGGCTGGCAGAGTCCCGCGCTCCCCTATCTGGTCCTGGCCCTGCACGGCGGTTTCTACGCGGCGACCGACGGTGTGCTGATGGCCGCGGCGGCCGGTCGTGTGCCGCCCGAGCTCCGGTCGTCGGGGCTCGCGTTGATCCAGACCGGGCAGGCGCTCGCCCGGTTCGGCTGCTCGATCGCGTTCGGCGCGGCCTGGACCGCGTGGGGCGACCGCTGGGCGGTCGGCGCGGCGACGGCCCTGCTCGCGGTGTGCGCGGCGGCGGCGTTCGCCCTGCGGCCCGCCGCACAGGCACCGGCCCCGCCCACCGCCATGGCTTCGGAGGAAACACCCGTATGACCCTGCGCAACAAGCTGCTCGTCCTGCTCGCCACGCTCGTCGTGCTCGGCGGTGTGGCCGTCGCGTCGCTGCTGCACGCGGCCGGCCGGGCGGCCGAGAAGGACCGTCCGCAGGCGGGCGGCCCGGCGATCGGATCCGGGCGGGTCTCGCTCGCGGCCGGCGCCGACCGCCGGATCGTCTTCCGCAACATGGCCTGGGGTCCGCACCGCGACGAGCTGGTCACCGTGCCCGCCGGCTCCCCCTCCGGTCCGCGGACCGCGTCCGGGGTGAAGTGCCTGCGCTTCCACGCGGCCGGCGGCACCGGCGTCTGCCTCCAGGCGGTGCGCGGCGCGGTGGACGACACCTACCGGGCGGTCGTCCTCGACCCGGCCCTCAGGGAACGGGCCCACTATCCGCTGCCGGGCATCCCGACCCGCGCCCGGGTCTCGCCGTCCGGCCGGCTGGTGGCGTGGACGGTGTTCGTCGGCGGCGACTCGTACGCCAGCGCGAGCTTCTCCACCCGTACCGCCGTCCTGGACACCACGACGGGCCGGCTCACCACGTCCCTGGAGGAGTTCCGGGTGCTGAAGGACGGCAAGGAGTACCACGCCTCCGACACCAACTTCTGGGGCGTCACCTTCTCCCGCGACGACCGGCACTTCTACGCGACCATGGCGACCGCCGGCAGGACGTACCTGGTGCGGGGCGACCTGACGGCCCGTACCGTCGCCACCCTCCACGAGAACGTCGAGTGCCCCTCGCTGTCCCCCGACGAGACCAGGATCGTCTACAAGAAGCGCGTCGCGGGCGCCCCGACCGACGCGCCCTGGCACGAGTACGCCCTGGACCTGTCCACCCTGCGGGAGACCGCGCTCGCCGAGTCCCGCAGCGTGGACGACCAGGCCGTCTGGCTCGACGACCACACGGTCTCGTACTCCCTGCCGGGCGACTACGGCGCCGACCTCTACAGCGTCCCGGCCGACGGCTCGGGCGCCCCGAAGCGCCTGCTGACGGCGGCGCTGGCGCCGGCGTTCCTGGAGTGACGCGCCGGGAGCCCGCGGACAGGCCCTAGGATCCCCCGACATGCGAGCGTGGATGGTGCCGGCCGCCGGTGTCGCTCTCCTGGCCTGGGGCGAGTGGCTGAACCGGCGCTGGTCGAAGACCCTGGTCAACGCCGATCGTCAGGGTCCCGGGGCGGTGGTCGTGCTCGGCTACCGCAACCCGTCGGATTCGATCAACCTGGTCAACCGCTGGCGGGTCAGGGCCGGGCTCCGCTCCGTCGGTACGGACGACGGTCCCGGCACCGTGGTCGTCTTCAGCGGAGGGCCGGTGGGCAGCGACATCGCCGAGGCGCGGCTGATGGCCGAGTACGCGCGGTCCGTCCTCCGTTTCGAGGGCCGCGTCCTCGTCGAGGACCGGAGCAGGAACACCTGGGAGAACATCACCCACGTGGTCCCGCTGCTGGCGGACGCGCAGCGCATCGCGATCGTGTCCCAGCCGGCCCACGCGCTCAAGGCACGCGCGTACCTGCGCCGGCAGCGCCCTGATCTCGCCGACCGGCTCGTCCGGGGCGAGGACTACCGTCTCGGCGAGTGGACGCTGCTCAAACCGCTGCTGGCGGCGTACGGGCTGTGGTCTCTGCGCGGCATCACCGCAGCCGAGCGCGAGCTGTGACCCTCCCCGGGGGTGCCGCTCAGGCCGGGGTGAGGGCGCGCACGTAACGGCGCTGCCAGGGCGTCTCCACGGCGTGACGGTCGTAGGAGCGGCGGACGTACGCCACGGCCTCGGCGGGCGGGACGCCGTCGAGGACGGCGAGGCAGGCGAGGGCGGTGCCGGTACGCCCCCGCCCGCCGCCGCAGGCGAACTCGACCCGCTCCCCGGCCGCCCGCTCCCAGGCCTCGGCGAGGACCGCGCGGGCCTCGGCGTGATCGGCCGGCAGCCGGAAGTCGGGCCAGCGGAGCCAGACCGACGGCCACGGGGCCTCGGGCGGGCGGCGGCCGAGCAGATGGACGGCGAAGGTGGGGGCGGGGCCCTCGGGCAGGGGCCGGCGCAGACCACGGCCCCGCACGAGGCGCCCGGAGGGCAGCCGCAGCACACCGGGGGCGCCCATGGGCCAGGGGTCGGTCATCGCGCCACTGTACCGACCGACCGCGGGCGGCGTCCGGACGTCACGGGAGCCCGGCCCGGAGACGGAGCGGGCCCTTCCCGTCCGCCGGCGCCGCGGCCGGCGCGTGAGCGAGGCGCCTGTTCGGCGCAGTCGTGGTGGTCCGGAGGGCCGTGTCGTCGGAGGGTGGGGAGGAGGACCGTCTTCCGTCGCCGAGCCCACGAGGACCCCGCCGATGCACCGCTACCCGCCGATCGCCGACCACGGGCTCATCGGAGACCTGCAGACGTGCGCGCTGGTCTCCGCCGAGGGGGTCGTGGACTGGCTCTGCTCGCCCCGGTTCGACTCGCCCAGCGTCTTCGGCAGGCTCCTGGACAGCGAGCGCGGCGGTCACTTCTCCATCACCGTCGAGGCACCGGGTACGACGGTCCGTCAGCTGTACCTGGCCGACAGCGCGGTCCTGCTCACCCGCTTCCTCACCCCTGACGGGGTCGGCGAGGTGGCCGACTTCATGCCGCTCGCCGAGGACCCGGCCGTGCCCTCCGACCGGCACACCCTGATCCGGGTGCTGCGGGTGGTGCGGGGCACGGTCCGCTTCGCGCTGGAGTGCCGGCCGCGGTTCGACTACGGCCGGGAGGCCCACGAACTGGTCCTCGACGGCGCCACCGCGCGCTTCACCGGCGCCACGGCCGCCGCGCACCTCCAGGTGCTCGGCGCCGTCCCGCTGCGACGCGACGGCGACGACGTCCACGCCGAGGTGGAGCTGACCGCCGGTCGGCGCGCCGCCGCCGTGCTCACCCTGGACGCGCCCGGCGCCGAGCCGCCCGCTCAGGCGGACGAGGAGAGCCTGCGGGCCGCCTTCGACTCCGTGCGCTCCTTCTGGCACGGGTGGATCAGCCGTTGCCGCTACCGGGGCCGCTGGCAGCAGCAGGTCAACCGCTCGGCGATCACCCTGAAGCTGCTCACGTACGCCCCGTCCGGCGCGCCGGTGGCCGCCGCGACCATGGGCCTGCCCGAGCAGGTCGGCGGCGAACGCAACTGGGACTACCGCTACACCTGGATCCGGGACGCCTCGCTGTCGGTGCGCGCCATGGTCGACCTGGGCTTCACCGAGGAGGCGGACGCCTTCCGCCGCTGGCTGGGCGCCCGGCTCCAGGCCGGTGGCACGGTCAGCGGCGAGCCCTTGCAGATCATGTACCGGGTGGACGGCGATCCGCACCTGCGCGAGGAGGTGCTGGACCATCTGGAGGGCTGGCGCGGCTCGGCCCCGGTCCGCGCGGGCAACGGCGCCGCCGACCAGCTCCAGCTCGACATCTACGGGGAGGCCGTCTTCGCCTTCGCGCAGGCCCGCGACCTGGCGCAGCTGGCCGGCTACGACGGCTGGCTGCGCTTCGCCGCCACCGTGGACTGGCTGTGCGAGCACTGGGACCGCCCGGACGAGGGGATCTGGGAGACCCGTGGCGGGCGCCAGGACTTCACGTACAGCCGGGTGATGTGCTGGGTCGCCCTCGACCGTGCCGTACGGATGGCGGTCGAGCTCAGCCGCCCGGCCGACCTGCCGCGCTGGACCGCCGCCCGGAACGCGGTGCTGCACCAGGTGATGGAGCACGGCTGGTCCGCCGAGCGGCGGGCCTTCGTCCAGCACTACGGCAGTGACGTCCTGGACGCCTCGCTGCTGCTGATGCCGATCACCGGCTTCATCGCGCCGCGCGACCCGCGCTGGCTGTCCACCCTGGACGCGATGGAGAAGGACCTGGTCTCCGACAGCCTGGTCTACCGCTACGACCCGGCCGCCTCCCCGGACGGCCTGCGCGGTTCCGAGGGCACCTTCTCCCTGTGCAGCTTCCTGTACGTGGACGCCCTGGCCCGGGCCGGCCGCGTCGAGCAGGCCCGGTACGCCTTCGACAAGATGCTCACCTACGCCAACCACGTCGGCCTGTTCGGCGAGGAGATCGGTCCGACCGGCGAGCAGCTGGGCAACTTCCCGCAGGCCTTCACGCACCTCGCGCTCATCACGGCCGCGATGACCCTCGACGCGGCGCTGGACCGCTGAGGACGCCTCCTCGGACCTCCCTCTCAGGCCTCTGCCTCAGGCCTCTGCCTCAGGCCTCTGTCTCAGGCCACAAGGAGGCGGAGGCCCAGCTCGGCCGAGTCGAGGTCGGCGAGTTCGCGGTTGCGTTCGGCCCACCGGCCCGAGTCGAGGTCCTCGCGGAGCATGTCCACCGCCCGCCGTTCGGCCTCCGGCCCGACCCGGGTCCATATCGACACGGCGCGGCGCACGTGCTCCTCCAGGTACGCCTCCGGGCGGCGCCAGTAGGCCTCGAAGAAGCCGTCGGCGCAGTCCCAGGGGATCAGCACCGGCTCGATCCGGGCCCCGATCGCGTCCGCCAGTTCGTGCACCGAGGGGCGGCCGGTGACCAGGCCGGCGACCTCGGGCAGGTAGTCGCGGCTCAGCCAGAAGCGGTTGCTCCAGCCGGTGGCGCTGTCGTCGTGGGTGAAGACCACCACCCGCCGGGCCACGCGCCGCAGTTCGCGCAGCCCGGCGATGGGGTCCCGCCAGTGGTGGACGGTGCTGAACGCCATCGCGGCGTCGAAGGACCGGTCCTCGAAGGGCAGGTCCTCGGCCTCGGCGGCCACGCACGGCGCCGCGCCGGCGGGTCGCTGCGCCCGCATGACGGCCGACGGTTCCACCGCGGTCACCTCGCGGTCCGGCGGCTCGTACGAGCCCGTTCCGGCGCCCACGTTCAGTACCGTCCGCGCGTCCCCGAGCGCCTCCCAGACCCGCGCGGCGATCCGCGGTTCGGTGCGCCGCGTCGCCGGGTAGGCGGATCCGATGGTCTCGTACAACTGTGCTCCGAACGCTTTGAGCTGCTCCTCCGGTGTGGTGTCGATCCCCATGGCCCGTGCCTCCAGTTCCCCGTCGATGGCCGTCACCATGGCGGCGGCGCGGTCGCGCTGGTCGAGCAGCAGGCCGCGGAGCCGGTGCAGGCGCGCGACCGCGTCGGTGGCCGGGTCGTCGACGAGATCCGCGATCTCGCGCAGTCCGAAGCCCAGCCGCCGGTAGGCGAGCACCTCCCGCAGTCGCTCCACGTCGACCGCCGCGTAGGCCCGGTATCCGGCCGGGGTCCGCGCGGACGGTCGTACGAGGCCGATCTCGTCGTAGTGGTGCAGGGTGCGGACGCTCACGTCGGCCAGTCCGGCGACGCGTCCCACGGTCAGGTGTTCCTCCATGCCGGAGACGATGCGGCATCACGCCGCGTGAGGGTCAAGCGCACCGCTCCCGGTGGCCCGTCCCCCGGCGGTCCTCAGCCGCGCACGTGCAGCCCGAACCCCTTGCGTCCGGCCGGTTCCAGGCCCTCCTTCAGGAGCAGCGAGGGGATCTCGTAGTCGCCGAAGTTCTGCCGCCGGAACGCGATGGGCTCGGTCGACTCCAGGGTGAGCAGGCGCTGTTCCCACGCCTTGGCGGCGATGCCGTAGTCCTCGTCGGTCATGCGGTCGGTGCCGTACAGGACGAACGGGGGCAGGACGTCGAGGCCGGGGTAGTAGAGGATGCCGTGCTGGATGGGGAACAGCAGGTCGTCGATGGGGCCGTTGATCCCGCGGGCGGTGTAGTGCGACTCCGGGCCGCCGACGGTCACCGACAGCAGGGCCCGCCTGCCGGCCAGGGTGCCTTCGCCGAACCGCTCGCCGTACTTGGTGTCGCTGTGTTCGCCGACGCCGTAGGCGAAGCGGTAGGTGAAGACGCGGTCCACCCAGCCCTTGAGGATCGCGGGCATCGTGTACCACCACAGCGGGAACTGGAAGACGATCGTGTCGGCCCACAGCAGCTTCTCCTGCTCGGCCAGGACGTCCGGGGTGAGCGTCCCGGCGTCGAAGGCGCGGCCCGAGTCCAGGACGACCTTCAGCGGGCTGGACGCCTCGGGGCCGTAGTCCTCGGCGTCCACGGCCGCCTTCCAGTTCATCGCGTACAGATCGCTGACGCGTACCTCGTGCCCCGCGGACTCCAGGGTGGACACCGCGAGGTCCTTCAACGAGCCGTTGAGCGAACGGGGTTCGGGGTGGGCGTGGACGATGAGCGTCTTCACGGGGACTCCTTCGGATCGTCGGACCGGATGGCCCGGACGGCTTCGATCCTGGACGCCGGGGCGGCCGTCGTTCAGGGGCGCCGCTTCCGTCGGACCGGGCTTCCTGGTACTGGCAGGGCCACGTTCGCGGGCGTCGCCGAGGCCATACTGAGGGGCATGGACGATCTCGCGGGTTTTCTGCGGACCCGGCGTTCCCGGGTCGATCCGGTGGCGGTCGGCATCCCCACGGACAGCCGGCGCCGGGTCGCGGGGCTGCGCCGTGAAGAGGTCGCGCACCTGTCCGGGGTGAGCGTCGACTACTACGTACGCCTGGAGCAGGGGCGGGCGACGCAGCCCTCGGAGCAGGTCCTCGACGCGCTCGCCCGCGTCCTCGGCCTCGACGAGACCGAGCGCGGGCACCTGTACCGGCTCGCCCGGCAGCGGCGGCGTCCCGCGAGGACGCCGGGCCCGCGCCTGCGGCCGGAGCTGCTGCGGATCCTCGACCTGGTCACCGACGCGCCCGCGCTGATCATGAACCACCGTCTGGACGTCCTGGCCGGCAACGGTCTCGCCCGTCTCCTGTACGGGCGGCCGATCCCCGGCCTGAACACCGCCCGGCACATCTTCCTCGAGGAGGCCGAGCGCGGTCTGTACGCGGAGTGGGAGACGTGCACCCGCGATGTGGTCGGGCATCTGCGGCTGGCCGCCGGGAAGCACCCCGACGACCCGCGCCTGGCCTCGCTCGTCGGCGAACTGGCGATGGGCAGCGAGCGCTTCCGTCGCCTGTGGGCCCGCGCCGACGTCCGCGCCCGCGGGCACGGCCGCAAGGCCTACCGGCACCCGCTGGTCGGGCCGCTGGAACTGCACCAGGAGAACTTCGCGCTGCCCGACGGGTCGGGCACGGAACTGCTGGTGCTGTCCGCGGCCCCGGGCAGCCCCTCCGAGGACGGACTCCGCCTGCTCGCGGGCCTGGGAGCGGACGGCGGCGCCGGGCGCGGGCGGCCGGAGCGGTCGGGCTCCGATGCCGACGGAGGGGACGTAGGCGTAGTCGGCCGGAGCTGATCGGCTTCTCCCGGCGCCTGGTCCGGTAAGCGGCGTCGACGCGAGGGGGGTGCGTCGTATCGGCGGGTGGTCGGGGTGGGTAGGCTCGGGGGCCGCGCCAGGGTCAGCAGAGGAGAGACACGTGTTCGTCAAGGTGTGCGGGCTCGGGACCACCGCCGACATCGACGTGGCGGTCGCCGCCGGAGCGGACGCGGTCGGCCTGGTGATCAGCGGCACCAGTGTGCGCGGGCTCGACCGGGACCGGGTGGTGCGGCTCGCCGCGCACGTGCCGCCGGGGGTCCTGTCCGTCCTCGTGGTCAACGACACCCCGGCCGCCGAGGCGGCCCGCATCGCCGGCGAGCTCGGCTTCGGCGCTCTCCAGCTGCACGGCACCGCGTATCGCGAGGAGGACTTCGCCGCCGCGGCCGGGGTCTTCCCGCGACTGTGGCGGGCCACGTCCCTGAGCGACCGGCCCGACACGCGCGTCGGCGCCTACGGCGAGGAGGTCCTCCTCCTCGACTCGCCCCGGGCGGGCTCCGGTGAGCCCTGGGACCTGTCCCTCCTCGACGCGGCCCGCCCCGAGGGCGCGTGGCTGCTCGCGGGCGGGCTCGCGCCGCACAACGTCGCCGAGGCGATCGGGAAGGCGCGCCCCTGGGGCGTCGACGTGTCCAGCGGCGTCGAGTCCGCCCCGGGCGTCAAGGACCACGAGCTGATCCGTGCCTTCGTCACCGCCGCGAAGCAGGCCGCCCCGCGCGGGGCGTGACGGCGGCGGGGCTCAGGACCCGTCGCCGAGGTCGTCGGCCGCGTCGTCCTGGACCCTCAGGCCCGCCACCCACAGCGGCATCATCCAGTGCACGACGAGCACGCCGACGAGGACCGGGGTGACGGCCGCCCGCAGGGGCGCGTCCGTCAGGACTCCGTAGGCGCCGAAGCCCAACGCCCCGGCCAGGAGCAGCCACAGGGTGATGCGGTGGGCCAGGGCGCGCACCCGGTCGCGTTCGATCAGCTGGCGCTCGTCGAGCATCCGGCCGCGCAGTTCGAGCAGTCCGCGCGTGGAGCCGTTGAGCATGCCGGTGAGCAGCATCCAGGGCAGCAGCACCGCGGCGACCACGACGAGCAGACCGAATCCGGGCCCGAAGACCGTGGCGATCCAGGCGCCCACCCCGGTGAGGGTGAGGGCGATGTGCGCCCCCACCAGGAGGCGGCGCCGGGTCGCGGTGGCGTAGGCGGCCGCCGCCCGGCGGTCGTTCATCACCGCGTACATCCGTCGGTCGTAGCGCGTCGCGGTCATCACTGCTTCCTCCCGTAGACCTCGTCGGTGAGCGGCTGGAACGGCTCCAGGGAGAACAGCGCCTCCACCGGCAGTCCGAAGAACCTGGCCACTTTCAGGGCCAGATCGAGGCTGGGGTTGTACTGGCCGCGTTCGATGTAGCCGATGGTCTGGTAGTGGACGCCCACTGCCTCGGCCAGTGCCTGACGCGACACTTTCCGCTCTGCCCTGACAACGGCCAGCCTGTTGTGCACCTGCTCGCTCATGTATAAGAAGTACTACATTCGAATGCAGGTGCACAACATCTGAGGGGCCGGCGAGCCTCGCCCGCCGGCCCCCGCGGGGCGCCGGTGAAACGCGAGGAAATTCATGGCCCTTGCCGTGCATCCCTGGAGCCGTCTCGCGCGTCTTCTATGCGCCGGGCCCGTGTCGGCCTCGAACCGGACCCGGAAAACATCGATTCCTACCAAGGACAGAAGACTTTGCTGACTCCGACACTCGGCCTGCGCAGTGCCGTGACCGTCTCGCTCACGGCCTCGGCCGTACTCGCCGGCGGCTTCTTCGCCGGCCAGGCGAACGCCGTGACCGCTCCGTCGGTCACCGCCCCCGGTGCCTTCGTCATGAACAACGGCACGGGTACGACGCTGTACGGGAAGGCCGCGGACACCCGCCGGTCGACCGGCTCCACCACGAAGATCATGACCGCGAAGGTGGTGCTGTCCCAGCCGAACCTGAACCTGGACGCCAAGGTCACGATCCAGAAGGCCTACAGCGACTACATCGTCGCCAACAACGCCTCCTCGGCCCGACTCATCGTCGGCGACAAGGTGACGGTCCGACAGCTCCTCTACGGCCTCATGCTGCCGTCGGGCTGTGACGCCGCCTACGCGCTGGCCGACAAGTTCGGCACCGGCACCACCCGGGCGGCCCGCGTGAAGTCGTTCATCGGGAAGATGAACACCGAGGCCCAGAGGCTCGGCCTGCGGAACACCCACTTCGACTCGTTCGACGGCATAGGCAGCGGGCAGAACTACTCGACTCCGCGCGATCTGACGAAGATCGCGAGCAGTGCGATGAAGAACGCCACGTTCCGCACCGTCGTCAAGACGAAGTCCACGAGCCAGAAGGTCACCACGAAGAGCGGTGGTTACCGCTACATGTCGTGGACGAACACGAACAAGCTCCTGAGCACGTACAGCGGCGCGATCGGCGTGAAGACCGGTTCGGGTCCGCAGGCCAAGTACTGCCTCGTCTTCGCCGCCACCCGCGGCACGAAGACGGTCATCGGCACGGTGCTCGGCGCGCCGTCCGAGGCGAACAGGGCCGCCGACGTCAAGAAGCTGCTGGACTACGGCTTCACCAGGTGACCGACGGCGGGCCGGCGCGCACGACGGCGCCGGCCCGCCCCCACCCGCCGCCGTCGGCGCGGAGGTGAGGGCGAATCGGGATCAACGCCCCTGACGCCGGACCGCGTCGAACCGGAGCAGCACCCGCACCACACGCCACACCGCGGCGAAGGCGGCCAGCACGGCCCCCATCACGAGCAGGGCCTTCCCCGCGGGCCCGGAGACGCCGACGAGCACGGCCGGCACCAGCAGCGCTCCGAACACGATCGCGGCCAGGAAGGCCGCCGTCACCACGGCGAAAACGATCTCCACCGTCATCGCGTCCTTCTCCCACCGCGACTCCCGCCCCATATCCATACGGCGAGTCTCACGCAGCTCACGGCCCGCAGGCCCCCCTACCTGGTGGAACCTGCGTGCGGAGGCGGGAGCGCGGCATGATCCACTGGGTCCGCGCCGCAGGGAGCGGTGCGTGAGGAGTGTGCAGTCATGTCCGACACCGCCGCCGTCGTGGTCCGTCCCGCCCGTGAGGGCGACTTCGACCAGTGGCGTGCCCTGTACCGGGGGTACGCCGAGTTCTACCGGGTCGAGCAGACCGAGGAGGCCGCGCGGCTCGTCTGGTCCTGGATCCACGACCCCGGCCACGAGGTGGAGGGCCTCGTCGCCGAGGCCCCGGACGGGCGGCTCGTCGGGCTCGTGCACTTCCGGCCCTTCGCGCGCCCGCTGTCCGCCACCGTCGGCGGCTGGCTCGACGACCTCTTCGTGGACCCGGAGAGCCGGGGTTCCGGCGCGGCGGACCTGCTGCTCGGCGCGCTGCGCGGGATCGGGGCCGAGCGCGGCTGGAGCGTCGTCCGCTGGATCACCGCCGACGACAACCACCGTGCCCGCTCCAAGTACGACCAGGTGGCCACGCGCACCATGTGGGTCACGTACGACATGGCCCCCGACGCCTGACGGCGGCTCGACGCGGCCCGCGTCGTGTGTCGGTCCCTCGGACGGGCCGTCGTGGCCTGTACACGTACGGGAGCGGTGCCCCCTGCGGAAGGACTCGCCTTGCGCTCCCACGGACCGGGTCCGTCCCGGCGTACCGCGCTCGCCCTGGGCGGCGGCACGGCACTCACGGCCGCGCTCCCCTGGGCGGCGGTGCGGCGCGGGCCGCACCGGAGGCGGGCGGCGTCGTCGCGCGGCTGAGGCGCCTGGAGCGGGAGCACGCCGCGCGGCTCGGCGTGTTCGCCCGTGACCTGCGTACGGGGAGGACCGTGGCCCACCGGGCGGGCGAGCGCTTCCCGATGGCCTCCGTGTTCAAGACGCTCGCCGTCGCGGCCGTCCTGCGCGACCTCGACCACGACGGGGAGTTCCTCGCCCGGCGCGTCCACTGCACCCGGGCGTACGTCGACCGGTCGGGCTTCTCTCCGGTCACGGGGGCGGCCGGGAACGTCTCGGGCGGCATGACGGTCGCCGGGCTCGGCGACGAGCCGGGGCCCCGCGACCGGGAGCGGCTCACCGGCTGGATGCTCCGCAACACCACCAGCACCGAGAGGTTCCGCCGCGGCCTGCCGTCCGACCGGCCCCTCGCCGACAAGACCGGTTCCGGGCGCCACGGCGGCGCCAACGGCGTCGCGTCGCCTGGCGTCCGGACGGCACGCCGGTCGTCCTCGCCGTCCTCACCACCCAGCCCGAGGAGGACGCCCCGGCCGACGACCCGCTGGTGGCCCGGACGGCCGCGCTCCTCGCGGAGGAGTTCGGCCGGGGGGCCGCGTAGGACGGCGCGCGGCGGCCGTCAGCGGGAGTGGACCCGCAGCAGGGTGTGGCCCGCCACGTCCTCGGTCACGCCCCAGAGGGCGGGGTGGGTGGTCAGGCGGCCGGCGAGGGCGTCGCGCAGGGCGTCCGCCGGGCCCCAGGTCCCGTACAGCTTGCTCTCGGTGAGCACGACCGGCCTGAGGCCGGCCGTGAGGACGGCCTCCCAGGTGGCCGCCGCGACCCCGGGCGTGTGGGGGCTGCGGAAGTCGTCGAGGGCGACCACCCCGTCCTCGGTGAGCAGCTCGCGGACGGCGGCGATGTCGGCGCGGACGTGGTGGTACAGGTGCGAGGCGTCGATGTGCGCGAAGCGGCAGCTGCGGGCGGCCACATGGCCGGTGACCTCGGAGGAGGGCCCTTGGACCACGGTGGGCAGCCGGCGGTGGAAGCGGAGGTAGTTCGTCTCGAACACCCGGCGGGTCAGGGTCGGGTAGTACACCCGCATCTCGGTGGCCGTGGAGCTGTCCGGGGCCTCGTCGGCGTCGAACAGGTCGCACACGGTGAACCGCTCGCCTTCGGAGACGTGGTAGCCGATGGCGATGGCGCTCTTGCCCTTGTAGACGCCGAGTTCCAGCAGGTCGCCGCGGACGCCGTGCTCGCGCTGGTGGGTCAGGAGCCAGTCGAAGAGGAACCGGTCGGCGGCGAAGAACCACCCCTCGACCTCGTCGAGCCGGTCGGACGTGAGCAGGGGCGGGGCGGTGTCCTGTGCGGTCATGGCGGGTCCTCGTGTGTGCGCGGGCGGATGCCGTGGGGGCCGCCCGAGGCTACGGTCCGCGTCGCCGTCGCACCCGTACCGCTCCCCCGCCGCGCACGACGTCCACACGAGAGGCGTAACCCCGCTCCGGGCCTGCCGCCGTACGGGTTCGGGCCCCGTCCGTGGGACGGGGCCCGAACCCGTGACCGGGGGTGCGTCAGGCGACGTTGACGGCGGTCCAGGCCGCGGCGACCGTGGCGTACTCGGGGCTGGTGGCGCCGTAGAGGTCCTTGGCCGCGCTCAGGGTCGCGGTGCGGGCGCCCTTGTAGTCGGTGGTGGAGGTCATGTAGACGGTCAGCGCCCGGTACCAGATGGCGGAGGCCTTCTGGTTGCCGATGCCGGTGACGGTGGAGCCGTTGTACGTCGGGCTGTTGTAGGTGATGCCGTTGATGGTCTTGGTGCCGCTGCCCTCGCTGGCGAGGTAGAACCAGTGGTTGCCGACGCCGGAGGAGTTGTGCACGTCGAGCCGGCCGACGGACTTCGACCAGTAGTCGGCGGAGCGGCCGTCCAGGGAGGGCTTGTCGAAGCGGCGCAGCCACGGCGGGGTGGACTGGTCGCTGAAGAGGTAGTCGGGGGTGTCGACGGGGTTGTTGGCGTACCACTCGACCATCGTGCCGAGGATGTCGCTGGTGGCCTCGTTCAGGCCGCCGGACTCGCCGCTGTAGCGCAGGTTGGCGGTGGCCGAGGTGACGCCGTGGGTCATCTCGTGGCCCATGGTGTCGAGGTCGACCTGCTCGGGGTCGGTGGTGCCGTTGCCGTCGCCGGTCATCATGCAGAAGCAGGAGTCCGACCACTGGGCGTTGTCCCAGTTGGTGCCGACGTGGACGAAGACGGTGGCGCCGCGGCCGTCGTTCTTGATGCCGTTGCGGCCGAAGGTGTCCTTGTAGTAGTCGTACGTCTTCGCGGTGTTGGCGTGCGCGTCGACGGCGGCGGTGGCGCGGTCCGTGGAGAACTTCTTGCCGTCGCCCCAGATGTTGTCGGCGTCGGTGAACAGGGTGCCGGAGGAGGCGTTCAGGGACGAGGACGAGACGTTGTGCGCGTCCTTGGTGATGTGGCCGCGGACCGGGTCGATGAGGGCGAAGGTGCCGTTCGACTGGAGGGTGGTGTCGAGGGTGATGTCACCGGTGTACTCGGAGTGGCCGGTACCGGTCGCCTCGTGCTCGACGTCGTAGTTCTCGATCGCGGCGCCGGAGGCGGCGTCGGTGACGAAGACCTCGCCGTGCGGCTGGCCCTTGTCGCCCAGGCCCTGCACGGTGGTGCGCCAGGCCAGGCGGGGGGTGCCGTCGGCGGCCCACACGATCAGCTCGGGCGTGGACTTGGCGGCGCTGACGAGGCCCCGCGCGCGCTTCAGGGCGCCGGCCGAGGCGCCCTTGGCGTCGGCGGCGGGGGTGACGGACTTGACCGCCACGTTGTGGGCCTTGGCGTGGCTGGAGCCCTTGAGCGAGCCGTCGGCCTTCTGGTGGACGACGAAGTCACCGCCGACGACGGGGAGACCGCGGTAGGTCCGGTCGAAGCGGACGTGCTGGGTGCCGTCGGCGTCGATCACGACGTCCTTGACGTGGAGCGCCTGGCCGGCGCCGAAGCCGAAGGTGTCGGCGTGGCGGGTCACGTTCGCCTCGGCCCGGGATATCGCCGTGTCGCGGGCGGAGGTTCCGTGCTGCACCGCGTCGGGCTGCGAGTACGCCGGCACGGCGACCACGCCGGTGGTGATGACGGCGGCGGCGACCATCGTGGAGAGGGCAAGGAGGGGACGGGACATGACGGGGTGTTTCCTTCGCTCGTCGTGGGGGGTGACGACGTCCTGGGACGTTGACGCGAAGTGTTCACCAGGTGACATGTGCCTGACGTGATCCCATGTGGGCTACAACTGTGGAGTTATACGGTGGGGCACACGGCGGCCCGGGCTGTCACCTGCGGAATCGTACGGCGCGAGGAAGCGCGGTCCGGACGGTCGGCCGCGGAGTCGTACGGCGCGAGGAGACGCGGTCCGGACGGTCGGCCGCGGAGTCGTACGGCGCGAGGAGACGCGGTCCGGACGGTCGGCCGCGGAGTCGCACGGCGCGAGGAGACGCGGTCCGGGAGGTCACCCGCGGAGTCGCACGGCGCGAGGAGACGCGGTCCGGGAGGTCACCCGCGGAGTCGTACGGCGCGAGGAGACGCGGTCCGGGAGGTCAGCCGTTCTCGGCGCCGAGGGCGAACTCCTCGCCGCCGCCCTCCCACCAGGCCAGGTACGGCGGCCGCTGCCGCACCAGCGAGAGGTACGCGGCCAGCAGGCGTTCGCCCACCGCGTCGGCGAGTTCGGCCGGGACCGTTTCCGTGTTCCAGGCCAGCTGGAGCCGCCGGTGGAACGGGACGTCCACGAGCGGCCGCTGCACGGTGCCCTGGGTGGGGACGTCGGCGCTCGGCCATACGCCGCAGACGGCGCGCCGGCCCGCGACCAGGATCTGCGCCACGGACAGGTCCGGCGTCACGTGCGCGATCCGCGGCGTGAATCCCGCCGACTGGCAGGTGAGATGGAGGTACGCGTGCACACCGCTCTCGTCGGCCTCCGGCATGACCCACTCCTCGTCCCTCAGGTCACGCAGGCTGACCACCTCCTGGCGTGCGAGCGGGTGGTCCTCGGCGAGCAGGACGAAGACCGGTTCGCGCAGCAGCGTGCGCGTCACCACCGAATCGCCGACGGGAAGGGGGAATCCCGGGAACTCGCCGAAGACCGCTATGTCGCATTTCGACTGGCTCAGCGCTTTCACCAGGGTGTGCACGGAACGGCGGGCGTCTATGCCGAGCCGGCGTTCCGGGACGAGCTCGAAGAGGGCGGAGATCAGCAGCGACACCAGGGGGCCGGCGGTTCCGCCCGCCCGCAGCGGCGAGGCGGTCCCCCCGTCCGCCTCGGCGGCCGAGCGCGCGTGCTCGCGCAGCCGGTCGAAGCCGACCACGAGGTCACGCGCGCAGCGCAGGACGTACTGACCGTTCTCGTTCGGCTTCACCCCCTCGGCACTGCGGGTGAAGAGGGGACCTCCCAGCTCGTGCTCGATCCGTTTCAGCTGGGCGCTCGTGGCGGGCTGGGAGAGCTGCAGGCGCGCGGCGGCCCTGCGGATGCTGCCGGCCTCGGCGACGGTGAGCAGGACGCGGAGGTGGCGGAACTCGAGGTGCATGAACATTCCCCCACTCAGGGCGGAGGGACCCTTGCACCCCCCGTGACCAGCAGTACCGACTGCCCGAGGGCATGGTGACCAAGATTCTGACGGACCCGCCGGAGCGGCAACCACGGGACGGCAAAATCTACGTGCCCATGCCACGTTCATACCCAGGGGGGTATTTGACTTCGCTGAAAGACCCCTTTACCGTCGAGTACGTAAATACCTAGGGGGGTATCCGAGCGGGAGGTGCTTCGAGGCGGGTTCCGCCTCCGTCGCAGGCGGACGCCGCCTCTGTCACAGGCGGAACCGCCGACCGGGCCCGTACCGGACGCCCGCACGCACGCGGTACGACCGCCCCGCACCCCCGCACCCACCTCGGCGTGTGCTCCTGATGAAGGGATTGCCGTGTTCTTCACCCAGTACTACCTGGACTGCCTCTCCCAGGCGTCCTACATGATCGCCGACGAACGCACGGGCCGGGCGGTGGTCGTCGACCCCCGCCGGGACGTCTCGGAGTACCTGGCCGACGCCGCCGCCCACGGGTTCACGGTGGTCGGCGTCATCAACACCCACTTCCACGCCGATTTCGTCGCCGGCCACCTGGAGATGGCGGACGAGACCGGCGCCTGGATCGGATACGGCCGGCGCGCCGAGACCGAGTACCCGATCCGCAAGCTCACGGAGGGTGAGCGGATCTCCCTCGGCGACGTCACGCTGGAGATCCTGGAGACCCCCGGGCACACCCCGGAGTCGATCAGCGTCCTCGTGTACGAGCGGGCCGACGACGAGGTGCCGTACGGCGTCCTGACCGGCGACGCGCTGTTCATCGGCGACGTCGGCCGCCCCGACCTGCTCGCCTCGGTGGGCGTGACCGCCGAGGAGCTCGGCGCGATGCTCCACGACAGCGTGCAGAACAAGCTGATGGGGCTGCCGGACGCGGTACGGGTCTTCCCCGCGCACGGCGCCGGATCGGCCTGCGGCAAGAACCTGTCGACGGAGAAGCAGTCGACCATCGGCGAACAGCGGGCCACCAACTACGCCTGCGCGCCGATGAGCCGCGAGGAGTTCGTCGCGCTGGTCACCGCCGGCCAGTCGGCCGCGCCCGGCTACTTCGCGTACGACGCCGACCTCAACCGCAAGGACCGGGCCCGCTTCGGCGCCTCGGCGCCCCGCCCGCTGGCGCTCGCCGAGTTCACCGGACTGCGGGCCGCCGGCGCGGTCGTGGTGGACGCGCGCGACCCGCAGGAGTTCGCGGCCGGGCACCTGCGCGGCGCGGTGAACGTGCCCGCCGACGGGCGTTTCGCCGAGCAGGCCGGCACCGTGCTCCACCCGGCCGCCGAGCTGCTCGTCATGGCGCCGCAGAACCGGGAGGAGGAGGTCGTCACCCGGCTCGCCCGGATCGGCTTCGACCGGGTCGCCGGCTACCTGCGCGACCCCGAGGACGCCCTGGAGGCACTGGCCGACGAGGTCTCCCCCGCGAGCCGGGTCACCGCCGCGCACCTGCGCACCGCGCTCGCGGGAGAACGGCCGCCGGTCGTCGTGGACGTGCGCACCTGCGGCGAGCGCCAGGCCAACGGCTTCATCGCGTCCGCCCTGCACATCCCGCTGAGCGAACTCCCGCACCGCGCGGACGAGCTGCCCACCGACCGGCCGCTGGTCCTGCACTGCGCCGGCGGCCACCGTTCCTCCATCGCCGCGAGCCTGCTGCGACAGCGGGGCCTCCGGGACGTCTCCGACATCCTCGGCGGATACGCCGCCTGGGCGCTGACGGAGCCCACGGCCGGACCCGTCGACGCCTGACCACCCCACCCCCTCCCGCTCCTCGCCCGGGGCCCCGTACACCCTCCTGCATACCCCCCTGGGTATACCAGTCCTACTCGAAGTGGAATCCCGCACCCCATGAGCAACACCCCCGCACCCACCCCCTCCCTCACTCCCGCCGCACTGCACCGGCTCGTCCAGGAAGGGCGCGCCCCCCGCCTGCTCGACGTGCGCACGCCGGGCGAGTTCCGTACGGCGCACATCCCCGGCTCGTACAACGTGCCGCTCGCCACCCTCCGCGAGCACCGCGCCGAGCTCCTGGCCCACCTCGACGAGGACGTCGTGCTCGTGTGCCGCTCCGGACAGCGCGCCACCCAGGCCGAGAAGGCCCTCGCCGAGGCCGGCCTGCCGAACCTCCGCGTCCTGGAGGGCGGCATCGTCGCCTGGGAGACGGCCGGCGCGCCCGTCGAGCGGGGCCCGGAGCGGTGGGACATGGAGCGCCAGGTCCGGCTCGTGGCCGGCTCGATCGTCCTGACCACCGGCCTCATCGGGGTGTTCGTCCCTGGCGCCCACCTGATCGGCACCGCGATCGGCGCGGGCCTGACCTACGCGGCGCTCAGCAACTCCTGCGCCATGGGCGTCATGCTGTCCAAGCTGCCGTACAACCGCGGGCCCCGTGCCGACATCCGTACGGTGATCGCGGAGCTGCGGAGCACGCCGTGACCGCCCTGGTCGTCGCGGCGTCCCTGCTCGTCGGTGTCACCCTCGGGGTACTCGGGGGCGGCGGCTCGATCCTGACGGTGCCGATCCTGGTCTACCTGGCCGGGCAGGACACCAAGGAGGCGATCGCCACCTCCCTGTTCGTCGTCGGCGTCACCAGCCTCGCCGCGCTGGTCCCCCACGCCCGGGCCGGCCGGGTCCGCTGGCGGACCGGGCTGCTCTTCGGCGGGTTCAGCATGGCCGGCGCGTACGCGGGCGGGCGGCTCGCCGCGTACGTTCCGGGGACGGTCCTGCTGGTCTCCTTCGCCCTGATGATGCTGGCCACCGCGGTGGCGATGCTCCGCAGGCCCCGGCCGGGCCGGGCGAAGCCCCAGCGGGTCCACGACGACCTGCCCGTGCGGCACATCGCGGTGGAGGGTCTCCTCGTCGGCGCCGTACCGGGTCTGGTCGGCTCCGGCGGCGGTTTCCTCGTCGTCCCGGCCCTCGCCGTCCTCGGCGGGCTGCCCATGGGCGTCGCGGTCGGCACGTCGCTCCTCGTCATCGGGATGAACTCCTTCGCCGGTCTCGCCGGTCACCTCTCGGGCGTCGGGATCGACTGGAGCCTGGCCCTGACCGTCACCGCGGCGGCGGTGGCCGGCAGCCTCGTGGGCGGCCGGTTCGCGGGCCGCGTCCCGCAGGACACCCTGCGCACGACGTTCGGCTGGTTCGTCGTCGTCATGGGGGTCTTCGTCCTCGCGAAGCAGCTCGACACCGCCGTGTGGACCCACCCGGCGACCTGGGCGACCCTCGGGACCGCCCTGGCGGCCGCGCTCGCCGTCCGCCTCTGCCGGACCTCAAGACGAGCGGCATGCGGCGGCGCCTCCCCGACGGCTCCGACACCCCGTCCCTGAGACAGGAGGAGCAACGGAACGACGTGGGAGGAGCGACGGAGGCTCCTCCTCACCCTCGCCCCCCGTTCAGCCGGTCCGCATACTCGGTGGGGGCGGGGCCGTGCCATCGGGCACAATGCCCGCGATGATCTCCACCGCAGCCCAGCTGCTCGCCGCCCTCGAACCCCTGCCGCATGCCGCCCGGCTCCGGTTCACCGCCGTCACCGCCCACCGGCTCGCCGCCCACGGCGGACTCCCTCCTCTGCTCGCCGCGCTGGACGCGCTCGGCCCGTACGAGCGCCGGCTCGCCGCGCTGGCGGCCCTGACCGCCGGGGAGCTCGGGCACCTGGCGGCCCGGCTCGGCGATCCGGACCCGGTGGTCCGCCGGTACGCGCTGCGCGGCGCCCGACGGCTGCCCGTCCCGGACGCCGCCGTCGAGGCCGCCTACGACGACGCGCCCGCCGTGGTCCGCGCCGACCTCGCACGACTGCTGCGTGACGGGCGGCGGCCCGGACTCGCCGAGCGGCTGGTGCTCCGGGTGCGCGGCGAATACGGCGACCGGGACGCGGCCCTGCTGCTGCCGGGCTGCTCGGCGGAGTTCACCGCGCGACTGCTGCCCGAGCTCGCCGGGGCGCTCTCCTACGAGGACTGGAGCACCCTGGCCGTCCGCCATCCCGTGGCCGTCCTCGACCAGATGGAACGGGAACTCGGGGGCCTTCCGAAACGGTTGCGCGCTCTCCGGTGGCGGCGGCACGCCGCCGGGATCGCGGCCGCCCTGCCCGCCGCACCGGAGCGCGTCCTCGACCTGCTCGAGCGGTACGGCCCCGACGATCTGCCCGGTCCGGTGCTCGACCGGCTGGGCGATCTCGTCGCGGTCGACGCCGAGCGCGTCGTCCGCTGGTTCGCCGACCCCGGCCGGACGGCCGCGCGGTGGGAACGGACACCCCGTCCCGCGGTCATGCGGCAGCTGACGGCGGCGAACCCTCCGTCCCTGCCCCTGCTGGGAGCCCGCTGGTTCCACCGCGAGGCCTTCGGCGTTCTGCTGCGGTCGGTGCCGCCCGCGCGTCGGCCCGGGTTCGTGGACGCGGTCGTCGCCGTGGGCGACCCGTACGGGAACATCCGCGCGCACGCAGGGGTGCTCGCCCTGCTGCCGACCGCCGAGCGGCACGCCCGCGCCCGTACCGAGATCGAGGGGATCCGCGCCGACGCCCACTCGGGCTGGGCCCTCTGGGCCCTCCTCGCCCTGCTGCCGACAGCCGAGGCCCGCCCACAGCTGCTGGCCGGCCTCCGCAGCAACGACCCCGAGGAGCGCGGGACGGTCTGGGACCGGCTGGTCGCCAACGCCGGCCACACCCGTGACCCGGAACAGGTCGCGGAGGTCCTCGCGCTCGCCGCCGACCGACTCGCCGGCGAACGCGACGCCGTACGCGGGGAGGCCCTGTCCGCCGTCGCCGGCCTGCCGGTGCCCTTGCTCGTGGCGGCCCTCAGGTCGGCCGCGTCCGCCGGGGGCCGCACCGGGGCCGCGTCCCTGGAACGGCTGTGCCTGGACGCCCTGAGGGCCCGGGACCGCTCGCACGGGACCCGGGACACGGTCCGGTCCCTGGCCGTGACCCTGCTCTCCACCGCCGTGAACGGTACGGATGTTGTCGCCGCCACCGCCCTGCCGACTGCCGTACGCCTGACGGAAGCGCTCATCGCTCACACCGGAACGGTGGAACTGGATCGTTTCGGCGAGGCGTTGCGCGGCCGCGGGGCCGGTGCCCTGCTCGACGTGCTCGGGCCGTGGCTGGACCGGGCCACCGCCGACGGCGACGTCACGCCCTTGCTGGCGCTGGGCAGGTCCGGCGGGCGCCGCGCGTACCGGATCCCGGAGCTCCAGGACCGCCTCGAACAGGCCCTGCGCACCTGCCCGGACGGGGTCTTCGGCGAGGTCGCCGCGGTCTGGCTGGCCGACCCGGCGACCCGGGGCGACCGCGTGGCCGGGCTGCTGGCGCGGGAGCCGTCCGCGGTCTTCGTGCCCCAGGTGCTCGCGGTCCTCGCCGCGGAACGCACCGATCTGCTGGACCGCGCCCTGTCCAAGGCGCCGCTCCCCGGCGGCCGGTTCCCCGTGGCGGGCGCCCCCCGGCCGCTGCCCCCGTTCCGGTACGCCGACCGGTGGCTGCCCCGTCAGCAGGAGGCCGCGGTCCGGCTGGCGGCGGCCGTCGTCGCCGATCCCGTCCGGGGTCTCGACGAACGTGCCGCGCTGCTCCGCGCGGTGGCCCCGGTGCCGGAGTACGGAAGGGCCCTGCTCCGGCGGTACGCCGCCCCGGTGCCCGCCCCGGCCGGTCCCGACGCCCCGGGCGCCGCCCCGCCGCACGATGCCGACGGAGGCCACGGCGTCGCACCCGCTCTGACGGCGGCCGCTCTGGACGCGGCCGCCCACACCGACGACCCGGCCTCGGCTCTCGGTGCCCTGCTCGACCACGCGGGCGACGAGCGGGCGGCGGCCGCCTGGTCCGCCGCCGCCCGCGCCGCGGCCCACGCCCGGCCCAGCCGGATAGCCTCCCTGCTCCGTGACGTCCTGACCCGCGAGACGGGGGTGAAGGTCACCGTCCGGAAGGCGGCGGCCCGGCTCGCCGCCCGCCACCTGCCTCCGAAGGCCGCCACCGCCCTGCTGGCGACCGTGGGCCGCGCCCCGGGCGTCCATCCGGACGTACGCGCCGTCGTCGTCGGCCTGGCGGCGACCCTGCTGCCGGACGAGGAGATGTGGGCCCTGCTGGATTCGACGGCCGCCGACGGGCCCGACGCCGCCCGGCTCGCCCTCCTCGGTCCGAGCCCGGCGGACCTGGTCCCCGCCCACCGGTCGCGGTACGGCGAGCTCGTCGCCCGGCTGGCCTTCGCCTCCGAGGAGTACGTGGCGGACCAAGCCCTGTCCGCCCTCGGCAACTGGGCGCCGTACACGCCCGCGGCCGGCACCGCCCTCGCGGACGTCTACACGGACCTCGCCTCGCCCCTGAGCGCGTATCGGGCGGCCCACGCGCTGACGGAACTCGCCCAGTCCGGACTACCCCACCCGATCGGTGGCGCGGCACCCGGCAGCCTTCTGCACGGCGTCGTGGACCGGCTTCTGGCGCTCGTCGCGGCCGGTGAACCGGAGGGCGGCGGGCGCGGTGGGGATCTGCCGGCACGCCGTCGCCTGGAATCCCTCGTCGGCTCTTCGTTCAGGGACCACCGGATGTGCGCCGTCCTGGCCCGGCAGCTGGCGGCCGAACCGATGGTCACCGGGGCCCGTACCTCGCTCCTCGTACGAGCGGTCGACCTGGAGGCGACCGGGCCCGAACTGCTGCTCTCGCTCCGTGAGTTGACTGCGGCGATCGAGGGCCGCGCCGTCCTGGCGGTCCGGGTGGCGGAGGACGTGGAGGAGGCACACCGGTACGGCAAGCAGCTCGCCGACCCCGCCGCCGCCCTGGCGGCGGTGGGCGCCCTGAGCGACGACGGCGGTCTGGTGGAAGGTCTCCTCGCCGTCGGTCTCGCCACGGCCCTCGGAGAGCGGCTGAAGTGGCCGGAGCCCTGCCTCGCGGCCGTCACGCGCCTGCGCCGCCACCCGGATCGGGAGGTCCGGGAGGCGGCGTACACCACGGTCCTGGGCGGAGGCTGACCCCGGCCGGAGACGCGTCGGCACCTCCGCGGGAGGACCCGGCTACAGGCTCAGCGCGTCCTCGGAGTTGTCCATCCAGGCGGTGACGGAGTTGTCGTCGGAGACGTTCAGGCCGGGCGTCGCGGCCTTGAGCGGCACCTGCTCGAGGTCCGACTCGGTGTCCATGGTCATGGAGATCGAGGAGACCGTCTTGCTCTTGGCGCCCTTCACGCCGCCCATGAGTCCCGCGTAGGCGGACTCGCCCGGTGCGAGCCGGATGGCCTCCTCGATGCCGGGGGCCGTGCCGCGCGCCGTCGCCTGCCCTTCGAGGTCGCCGAAGGTCACGATGGGGTGGCCGAGCACGCGGCACGGCTTGCCGCTCTTGTTGGTGATCTTCAGCAGGTAGCTGCTGGTCGTGGGCTCGGCCAGGGTCGCGGTGAACGTCAGGTCGTAGGTGCTGCACGGGAAGACGTCGTAGTCCGGATCGGTCGACGGCGCGGACGGCTTGGCGGGCGCGGGCGCCGTCGGCTTGGCGGGCGTCGTCGGCTTGGCGGATGCCGACGGCTTGCCCGGCTTCGACGGCTCGGCGGACTTCGACGGCGCGGACGGCTCGGTCGGCTCGGTCGGCGCGGAGGAGGCGGTGGCGGGAGGGGTCGTGGCCGGAACGTCGGCCCCGCCGGCGGCTCCGTCCTCGGAGGGCCCGCAGGCGGTCAGGGCCAGTGCGGACACGGCGACGAGGACGACGGCTGCTCTGCGAACGGTGCTCATGGTGGTACTCCCCCGAATGGCTGCGCACGATCTGCGCTGTGGTGGACACCAGCTTCGCGCGCGTGCTTCACGATTCTGTGACGGTGCCTTTCCGAAACCACCACGATTCGTGGTTCACGCGGTCGCCCGGCGACCGGCCGACGGAAAAGCCGTTCGATCGGCGACGGCCTCTCGCCCTCAGGTCGGCGACGTGGCAACGAAACTCAAGAGGATCGTCCTCCCTTCACCTCGACCAAGCGGGTCGCACCGTCCCCCGGGAGAGAGCCTTCCGTCGGCGCCTGGGGAATTACGGGCTCTGTCGGGGATCTTGTGGTGTCGCAGGGCTGAGCTGCGCGGCCTCCGGATGTGCGGTTCAGGGGTGTCGGGGCAGTTGTTGCCGCCTCTGTCCGGTGTTGTCATCAAGTCGATTCGGTGGACAGCCGGGGTCGTCACGCTTCGCGCGGGGTGTTCAGACGTTGCCGGCGAGATGCCCGGGATGCGGTATGCCGTCCTTCGGGGTGCACGGCCGGTACGTCCGCCGGCTCGGTGACGCGCCTGTGGCTGGCAGGCCCATGGTCATCGAGCGGACCTGCTCCGCTCGGTCCCGCAGCCGCTCATCGGCACCGTCAGATTCCTGGGAGTGGACGACTTCGCTCTGCGCAAGGGCGACTCCCACACGACGATCCTGGTGGACTTGGAGACGCGCCGCCCCGTCGAGGTCCTGCCCGGCCGGGACGCCGAGCCGTCGGCCGCATGGCTCCGTCGGCACCCGGAAGTGGAGGTGATCTGCCGGGACCGGGCCGGCGCCTACACGGAGGGAGCCCGAAGCGGCGCCCCGCAGGTGATGCAGGTCGCCGACGCGTGGCATCCGTAGCGGAACGTCGCGGATGCGGCGGAGAAGACGGTCGGCTCTCACCACGGTTGCCTCCGGGCCGCGTTCGCGGCGACCCCGGTCACGGCGGAGGCAACCGCGAGGGACCTGGTCACGCCGGAGCCGTCTGAGGCGGTGGTCGTGCCGTTCGTCACGCCGGACGGCACTCTCGACGTCAGCGGCCGCCCCCGGGGTCCGGTGGCACGTACGACCCAGAGATACGAGGCGGTCCAGGCACTGCTGGCCGAGGGGAGGTCGCTGGCGGCGATCGCCGGACGCTGCGGCTGGACCACTCCACCGTCGGTCGCTTCGCCCGGGCCGGCAGCCTCGACGAACTGCTGGTCAAAGCCACCGGACGACTGTCCGTACCTGACGAGCACAAGCCCTGTCTTCATGCCCGCTGACTGGAGGGCCGGCACGACGTTCCCTAGCTCCACCGCGAACTGCGCGAGCGCGGATTCACCGGGAATATCCAGCGCCTCCGCCGCCACTTCCGTGCCTTCAGATCTGCCCGCCAGCCAGGCCGGAAGCTGCATCCGGTGTTCCGGCCGCAGCCAAGGCCGGCCCCGAAGCCCCGCCGCGTTGTCCGCTGGACCATGACGCACCCCCAGCACCTCGCGGCCGCCGACGCCGCGGAACCGAAGGAGATCCGTACGGCCTGCCCTCACCTCGACGCCGTCACTGCCGGCCTCTCCACCCCAGGGAGATCCGGGCAGGTCGAGGGCCACGTCACCCGGGTCAACTCCTCAAACGCATGGCCTATGGGCGAGCGAATCCCGGTCTCCTGCACCAACGAGTACTTCTGGCCCCATGCCTCCGCGACAGGGGCCTCCCGCTGTGAGATCGCCTGAACCTGCCGTTTGTTCCGAACGCGTTCAGTCGGGTGGGCGGGATGCGGGTGGAGACATGGCCCGGGTTGACCGGTCGGCGCTTACCGGCGGGTGGAGCAGTCCGGGCGGCACTCGTCTTCACCTGGGGGATGACCTTGCCATGACGGGGGGGGAACGCCTGAACGGTGCGATGTGGGGAGGCACATCGTGCCCGGACGCTGCGACCGGACACTGGAGCTTCTTCAGCTCGCCCGACAGGGCGGGTTCCGTGTTCGCCGATGACGGGTTCACCAGCGGCGACACCGTCTCCGTGCGCATCGACGACCCGAAGGATTCCTGTCTTCTGTCGGTTCAGGTCCCGCGGGACGAGCACGGACTCGATCTGTGCCTGGTGGAGGACCTTGACTCCGGCTGTTCTGCCGAGGAGCTTCTGCGCCTTGAGCCGGTGGCGCCGACACGACGGGCAGCGAAGTGCCTCACCCACTGACCCGTGCTGCCATCGCCCCCGGCGGCAAGGGTCCTCAGCACGCACCTCGCCGCCGGGGCCAGGCGTCCGCCTCCTCGCCCGCGCCTCACTCGACCCCCGCCTCCTGCGCGGAGCCCGGGCCCACAGGTTCGCCGCGACCGAGGGCGCCCGGCGGTTCGACGAGCCCCGGCTGACCCCGTACGAACTGGACGGCACGGACGCCGTGGTGACGGGGTGCGCGGTGGCGATCGCCGAGACCGGTACGCCCGCTGACCTGGGTCTCCGGTCCTTCCGCGACGAGCGACATCGGACTCGACCGGGCGGATGGCGTCCACGGGCCGCGGACCCTGGAGGTCATCCTGGTGACCGACGTCCCCGCTACGCCGATTCCCGGCGGACGAGCTCCGTCGGCAGGATGACCGTGACCGTGTCCTCGCCCGCTATCCGCGCGAGGAGCGTCCGGACCATCTCGGCGCTGATCCGGTCCCAGGGCTGGCGGATCGTGGTCAGCGAGGGACGTGAGGAGAGGGCAGCCGGGGAGTCGTCGAAGCCGCCGACGGCGATGTCCTCGGGGACCCGCTTGCCCGCTCGGGCGAGGGCGTCGAGGACGCCCTGCGCCATGAGGTCGGAGGCGACGAAGACGGCGTCGATGTCGGGGGCGCGCTCCAGGAGGACGCGGGCGGCGTCCTCGCCGCTGGCGCGGCTGTAGTCGCCGGTGGCGATGAGGGTCTCGTCGACGGGCAGGCCGTGCTCGGCGAGCGTCTCGCGGTAGCCGGCGAGGCGCTCGACGCCGCCGGGGGTGTCGAGGGGGCCTGTGACAGTGGCGATCCGGCGCCGCCCGGTCGCGTACAGGTGGCGCACCATGTCGCGGGCGCCGTCCCGGTCGTCGGCGGCGACGTAGCCGATCTTGGCGGTCTGGCCGAGGGGTTTGCCGCAGGCGACGACGGGGACGCCGGCCTCGTGCAGCCGGGCCACCACGGGGTCGCCGGAGTGGCTGGAGACGAGGAGGACGCCGTCGACGTGGCCGGCCTCGATGTAGCGGAGGTTGCGGCGGCGTTCGTCCTCGGTGCCCGCGATCATCAGGAGGAGCGGGATGTCCTGGGCGGCGAGGGCCTGGGTGCAGGCCCTGAGGAGGACGTTGAAGTTGGGGTCCTCGAAGAAGCGCTCCTGGGGTTCGGTGAGGAGGAAGGCGACCGAGTCGGACTTGCCGGTGATCAGTGAGCGGGCGTGCCGGTTGACGACGTATCCCGTTCTTCGGATCGCGGCGTCGACGGCCGCCTTGGCCGTCGGGCTGACGTAGTGGCCGCCGTTGAGGACACGGGAGACGGTGCCGCGCGAGACGCCGGCCTCGCGGGCCACGTCGTGGATGGTCGCCGGGCGGCGCCTGCTCGCTGCTGTGCTCATGCTGTGTGTTTCCCCTCGATCCCCTGTGGTCAGGACTTTACGGCGCCGGAGAGCAGGTCGAGGCTCCAGAAGCGCTGGATGACCAGGAACAGGGCGATGAGCGGGAGGACGGCGAGGAGGGCTCCGGTGATGACGAGGGTGTAGAGGGAGGGCTGGCTGGCGCCCTGCTTGAGGAGGGTGAACAGGCCGACGGTCATGGGGAACTTCTCGTCGTCGCCGAGCATGATGAACGGCAGCAGGAAGTTGTTCCAGATGGCGACGAACTGGAAGAGGAAGATCGTCACCAGGCCCGGGGCCATCATGGGGACGGCGATCCGCAGGAAGATGCGCCACTCTCCGGCGCCGTCCATCCGCCCGGCCTCGACGAGTTCCATGGGGATGGCGGCCTCGGCGTAGATGCGACCGAGGTAGACGCCGTACGGGGAGAGGATCAGCGGCAGCAGCACGGAGGCGTACGTGTCCGTGAGGTCGGCCTGGGCCATGAGGAGGTACTGCGGAATGGCGAGGATGACCGGCGGCATGAGGACGCCGGTGAGGATCATGTTGAAGAAGGCCTCGCGGCCCCGGAAGCGGTAGACGGCGAAGGCGTAACCGGCGAACGCGGAGACCACCGTGGACAGGACGGCGCCGAGGCCCGCGTAGAAGACGGAGTTGCCCATCCAGCGCCAGTAGATGCCCTCGCGGTACGCGTCGAGGTCGGTGAGGTTGTCGGCGAAGCCGTCGCCGGGCAGGAAGGTGAAGGTGGAGAAGAGGTCCTCGCCCGATTTGGTGGCGGCGACCACGACCCAGGCGACGGGCAGCAGGCAGTAGAGCGCGCCGAGGACGAGGGCGGCCGTGGGGAGCAGGGCGGTGCGGCCGCGGGTCTTTCCGTCGGAGGCGGCGGGCCGTCCCTGGGAGGTGCCGGGGGTGGTGCCGGCGGCCGGGGCGGACGCGCGGAGCGGAGGGGAGGCGAGCCCGGTCATCGGCTTGCTCCTTGTGTGGTGCGGCGGTTGGAGACCCGGAGGAGGGCGAAGGAGAGCGCGAAGGTGGCGAGGGCGAGCACCACGGCGGTGGCCGAGGCTGCGTGGATGTTCCCGCCGGTGAAGGCGTCGTTGTAGACCTTCATGAGGGGGCTCCAGGTGGAGGGGATGCCGTTGGTGAGCGGCTTGAGCGTCATGGGCTCGTTGAAGACCTGGAGGGTGGCGATGATCGAGAAGAAGAAGGTGAGCACCAGGGAGGGCGCCACCATCGGGATCTTGATGCGGAGTGCGATCTGGAGCTCCGAGCAGCCGTCGAGCTTGGCCGCCTCGTACACCTCGGCGGGCAGGGAGCGCAGTGCGGTGTAGATGACGATCATGTTGAAGCCGGTGCCGCCCCAGACCGCGATGTTCGCCATCGCGAGGTAGAGGGGGCCGCCGTCCATGAGGTCGGGCCGCGGGAGGCCGAGGGCATCGAGGACGTACAGGAAGGGGCTGACGTCGGGGAGGTAGAGGAAGCCCCAGAGGAGCGCCGCGATGACACCGGGCACGGCGTACGGCAGGAAGATCGCGAGCCGGGCGAAGGAGCGGCCCCGGACGCGCTCGGAGTCGAGCAGGAGCGCGAAGAACAGGGCGAGGCCGAGCATGACGGGGACGACGATCGCGCCGTAGCCGAGGACGCGCAGGGCGCTGTGGAGGAACTCGGAGTCGGTGAGGGCGGAGGTGTAGTTCTGCAGGCCGGCCCAGACCTCGTGCCGGGCTCCCCTGCCCAGGCCGAGGCCCTTGATCTCGACCTTGTGAAAGCTGAGCCAGACGGCGTAGCCGATGGGCAGGGCGAAGAAGAGGGCGAAGAGGAGGGCGGCGGGGAGGAGGAAGCCGTACGGGGCCGCCTTGACCCCGTACGACCGGCGCGCACCCTGGTGGGGCTGCGTCACTTGGCGACTCCAAAGCCCTGCTTCTTCAGGTCCGCGACGGTGGTGTCCCGCATGGCGGTGAGGGCGGTGGCGAAGCCGGACTTGGCCTTGGCCTTGGCGGCCTTGCCGAACTCGTCCTTGAAGGAGGTGTAGGCGACGTTCACGTTGGGACCCCAGGCGCCGGGCGCGGTGGTCTTCGCGATCTCGGCGGCACGGGTGTAGAAGTCGGGCTGGTCGGCGAAGTAGTCGGGGGCCTTCGCGAGGGCGCCGCTGGTCTGGGCGGCGGTGGCGGCGGGGTAGATGCCGGACTCCTTGACGAGGGCGGCGAGGGCCTTCGGGTCGGTGTTCAGCCAGATGGCGAACTTCGCGGCGGCCGCCTTGTGCTTCGAGTCGGCGGTGACGGCGGTGGAGG
The DNA here is from genome assembly GCF_044333355.1 of Streptomyces sp. NPDC021012. NCBI lineage: Bacteria > Bacillati > Actinomycetota > Actinomycetes > Kitasatosporales > Streptomycetaceae > Streptomyces > Streptomyces sp. NPDC021012. Next base: position 207,631 of record NZ_JBIRQU010000010.1, on the reverse strand, counting down.
AGCCGCCCCAACTGCCGGTGACGTTCGCCCCCTTGGTCCACTGCGGGAGACGGGCCATGGCCCACTTGCCCTTGCCGGCGGGGGCGGCGGTGGTGAGGGTGCCGGGGGCCCAGACGGCACTGACCCAGGCGAGCTGCTCGCCGGTGTTCATGGCCTTGTTCCAGGCGGGGGTGTACATCGGCTGGTTGTCGATGGCTCCCTCGGCTACCAGGCCGCCCCAGAAGTCGGCGACCTTCTTGGTGGCGGCATCGTCGATGCCGACCTTCCAGTTGTCGCCCGCGAAGGTCCACCACTTGGCGCCGGCCTGCTGGGAGAGGCCGGCGAAGAGGCCGGCGTCGTTGGCGGAGAAGGTGGTCAGGGCCTTGTCCGGGGCCTTCTGCTTCAGGGTGCGGGCGGTGGCGGCGAACTCGTCCCAGGTGGTGGGGACGGAGAGGCCGTACTGCTTGAAGAGGTCCTCGCGGTAGAAAAACATGAGCGGCCCGGAGTCCTGCGGCAGGGCGTATACGGCCGGACCGCCGAAGGTGGTCTGCTGCCAGATGCCGGGGGCGAACGAGTCGCGGACCTTCTCCGGGACCTCGGCGGCTATGTCGGCCAGGGAGTCGTTGCTGACGAGGGTCGGGAGGGCCTGGTACTCGGCCTGGACGAGGTCGGGGCCCTTGTGCGCCTTGGTGGCCGTGATGATCTTGGTGACGAGGTCGTCTCCGGAGGCCTGCTTCTGAACGGTGACCTTGATGTCGGGGTGCTCGGCGTTCCAGAGGGCGGCGACCTTGTCCATGCCGGGCGCCCAGGCCCAGTAAGTGAGCGAGACGGGGCCGGACTCGGCGTCGGCCTTGCCGCCGGAGCCGGAGGAACCGCAGGCGGTGAGCGCGGTGGTGCCGAGCAGGACGGCGGTGGCGGCGGCGAGTCCGCGGCGCGAGATGTGAGGCATGGGGTACTTCTCCCTGACCGAAAAAGGGGCCTCTCCCCGAAGGGGGATGGCCGGTCATGCATCTGTGAGCGTTCACAGTAGAGAAATGTTCCGGACACTTGTCAATGGTTGTTCGTGTGCGGTTATGTTGCGTTGCCACATCGAGATCGACTGTGTGCACGTTCCCAGTGATCCGTAGCTTCCACCTTCCGAGCGTTCAGGAGAAACTCATGCCGCAGACCACTCCCAAGGGCCTGCACCGGCTCGCGTTCGGCGGGGACTACAACCCCGAACAGTGGCCGGAAAGCGTCTGGCGGGAGGACGTCCGGCTGATGCGGGAGGCCGGCGTCACCATGGTGAGCGTCGGGATCTTCTCCTGGGCCCTGCTCGAACCCGAGCCCGGCCGGCACGATTTCGGCTGGCTCGACCGGATCCTCGACCTGCTGCACGAGAACGGCGTCCGCGTCGACCTCGGCACCCCCACCGTGGCACCGCCCGCCTGGTTCTACCGCGCCCATCCCGAGGCCCTGCCCGTCACCGCCGAGGGCGTCCGCCTCTCGTACGGCTCACGCGGGGCGATCTGCCACAGTTCGTCCGCCTACCGCACGGCCGCCGCCGGGATCACCACCGCGCTGGCCCAGCGGTACGGCAGCCACCCGGCCCTCGCCCTCTGGCACGTCCACAACGAGTACGGCGTGCCCGTCAGCGCCTGCTACTGCGACGGCTGCGCCGCCCACTTCCGCCGCTGGCTCCACGAGACGTACGGCTCCGTGGACGCCGTCAACGAGGCCTGGGGCACCGCCTTCTGGGGCCAGCACTACGGCTCGTACGAGGAGATCGACCCGCCCCGCGCCACCCCCACCGTCGGCAACCCGGCCCAGCAGCTCGACCACCGCCGCTTCGCCGACGCCACCATCCGGGAGAACTTCCGGATGGAACGGGACATCCTCCACGAACTGACTCCGGACATCCCCGTCACCACCAACTTCATGACCGCGCTCAGCCAGTGCGACTCGATCGACTACTGGGCCTGGGGCCGCGAGGTCGATCTCGTCACCAACGACCACTACCTCATCACCGACGGCCGCCGCACCCACGTCAACCTCGCCATGGCCGCCGACCTCACCCGCTCCGTCGCCGGCGGTGCGCCCTGGCTGCTCCTGGAGCACTCCACCTCCGGCGTGAACTGGCAGGCCCGCAACCCGGCCAAGCGCCCCGGCGAGATGGCCCGCAACTCCCTCGCCCACGTCGCCCGGGGCTCCGAGGGCGCCATGTTCTTCCAGTGGCGCCAGTCCCGGCGCGGCGCCGAGAAGTTCCACTCGGCGATGGTCCCGCACGGCGGCACCGACACCCGGATCTGGCGCGAGGTCGTCGAACTCGGCGCCGGTCTGGAGACCCTGGAGGAGGTGCGTGGCAGCCGGACCGTCCCGGACGTCGCCATGGTCTGGGACTGGCACTCCTGGTGGGCGCAGAACCTGGAGTGGCGGCCCAACGCGGCCCACGAGGCCCGCGAGCGCGCCGACAGCTTCTACGAGACCCTCTACGACCGGCACCTCACCGTCGACTTCGCGCACCCCGAGTCCGACCTCTCGGCCTACCCGCTGGTCGTCGTGCCCGCGCTCTACCTCACCACCGAGGCCGCCGGGCAGAACCTCCGCGAGTACGTCGAGAACGGCGGCACCCTCGTCGTCTCGTACTTCTCCGGGATCGTCGACGAGCACGACGCCGTCCACCCGGGCGCCTACCCGGGGGCCCTGCGCGAGGTCCTCGGCCTCACCGTCGACGAGTGGTCGCCGCTCCTGGACGACCAGCGGGTGACGATCACCGGACCGGACGGCGCCACGCTCGGTGGAGACGTCTGGACCGAGTTCGTCCGCCCGCGCGGCGCGGAGACCGTGTGGACGTACGCGGACGGCCCGGCGGCCGGCGGGCCCGCGGTCACCCGGCACCGGCTCGGCCGGGGCACCGCCTGGTACGTCTCCACCCGCCTCGACGCGGCCTCGCTCGACGCGATCCTCGCCGCCGCCTGCGAGGACGCCGGCGTCGCCCCGCGCACCGCGCTGCCGCACGACGTGGAGGTCGTGCACCGCGCGGGCCGGGGCACCCGGTACGTCTTCGCCCTCAACCACTCCGGCGAGGACGCCGAGGTGCCACTGGACGGCTCCGGCACGGAACTCCTCCACGGCGACACGGCGGACGGCAAGCTCACCGTCCCGGCCGGGGCCGTCAGGGTCGTACGCCTCGACTCCTGAGCCCACTCCCCCCTGAACTCCCCGGGGGCGGCCCGCACCCACTGCGCCGCCCCCGGGCGAGCCGTACCACCGTAAGGAACCACCCCGCACCTCCTTCCCCATCCGTCACCGTCGAAGGGACTCGACGATGCACCCCGTACGACACGGCAGCCGCATCCGCCTGCGCGCCACGGCCCTCGCCGCCGCGCTCGGCGCCCTGCTCCTGGCCCCGCTCCCCGCCGCCCACCGCGCCGAAGCCGCCTCCACCCTGACCAACGCGGGCTTCGAGGCCGACGGCACGGGGACCGCCACCCCCTCCGGCTGGTCCACCTACTCCGCCGCCGGACAGAACTCCGCCTCCTTCACCGAGGCCGGTGGCCACAGTGGCGGCTACCGCCTGAGCCACTGGTCCTCCGCCGCGTACAAAGTGGAGACGTACCAGTACCTCACCGGCCTCACCGACGGCAGCTACACGCTCAGCGCCTGGGTGCGCTCCGGCGGCGGGCAGAAGTCCGCCTACCTCGCCCTGCGCAACTGCGGCTCCGCCGAGCAGCGCACCGACCTTCCGGTGACGTCGAGCGGCTGGATACGGATCGTCACCCCGATCACCGTCGTCGGCGGGACCTGCACGATCAGCATCGACTCCGATGCGAACGCGGGCAACTGGATCAACGTCGACGACCTCACCTTCACCTCCGGCACGACCGGGCTCGCCATGAAGGGCGTCGACCTGTCCGCGCTGAAGAAGAGCGAGGACCTCGGCGGCACCTACAAGTCGAGCTCCGGCACCACCGGCGACCCGGTCGCCCTCCTCAAGAACTCCGGCGCCAACTACGGCCGTCTCAAGGTGTGGGTGAACCCGGCGGACGGCTACAACAACAAGGCCCGCGTCCTCGCGACCGCGCAGCGGATCAGGGCGCAGGGCATGAAGCTCCTCGTCGACTTCCACTACTCCGACATCTGGGCCGATCCCGGCGCCCAGACCAAGCCCGCCGCCTGGTCGGGCCACTCGTACGCCCAGCTCAAGACGGACGTCTACAACCACACCTACGACGTCCTGAACGCCCTCAAGGCACAGGGCACCACGGCCGACATGGTGCAGATCGGCAACGAGATCAACGCCGGGATGCTCTGGCCCGAGGGCTCCACGAGCAACTGGTCCCAGCTCGCCGGCCTGCTCAAGTCCGGCATCTCCGCCGCCAAGGCGGTCTCCTCGAACACCCAGATCGCCCTGCACCTCGCCAACGGCGGCGACAACACGCTCTACCGCACCTGGTTCGACAACGCGACGGCGCAGGGCGTGAGTTACGACGTGATCGCGCTGTCCTTCTACGGCTACTGGCATGGCGCGCTGTCCTCGCTCCAGGCCAACCTCGACGACATCTCGGCGCGTTACGGCAAGAAGGTGATGGTCGCGGAGACCGCGTACCCGTTCCGTCTGGACAGCGAGGACGCCCACGAGAACATCATCGACCTCTCGTCCGAGCTGGTCTCCGGCTACCCGGCGAGCAGCGCGGGCCAGACGGCCTGGCTGCGGGACGTCATGAACGTCGTCGAGGCCGTGCCGAACGGCCGCGGTCTCGGCGTCATCTACTGGGAGCCGACCTGGACGGCCGTCGCAGGCAACGGCTGGGACCCGGCCGACCCGTCCTCGGGCAACGGCTGGGAGAACCAGGCCCTGTTCGACTACGACAGCCGGCTGCTGCCGGCTGCGGGCGTGCTCGCGCACCGCTGACCCATGAGAAGGGGCGGGCTCGTTCGCGAGCCCGCCCCTTTCGTACGTTCTGGCTACCACTCGGCCAGCGAGCCGTCGTCCCGGCGCCAGGCCGGGTTGCGCCACCGGTGCCCGACCTCGGCGGCCCGTTCGACGGCCTTCGCATCCACCTCGATACCGAGACCCGGGCCGGTCTGCAGGGCCACGTGCCCGTCCTCGTACCAGAAGACCGCGGGGTTGACGAGGTGGTCGAGCAGGTCGGAGCCGGTGTTGCAGTGGATGCCGAGGCTCTGCTCCTGGATGAGGAGGTTCGGCGCGGCGAAGCCGACCTGGAGGCAGGAGGCGAGCGCGATCGGGCCCAGTGGGCAGTGCGGGGCGGGGGAGACGTCGTACGCCTCCGCCATCGCGGTGGTCCTGCGGACCTCCGGGAGGTGCTGCCCGCCTGTGAGAGCTCGGGCCGCGCGACGGCGATGCCCTGGGCGGCGGCCGGGGTGTCGATGAGCCGCAGCTGGGCTGAGGCGTTCATCTTGATGGCGGTGAAGCCCCCGTTCTTGCGGGCCAGTGCCTCGCTCTCGACCTCGTCGGACCGGTCCCCGCCGATCCGGCTGTAGACGCGGGCACGGTCGCGGACCTTGCCGCCGAGCAGCTGCCATACGGGGACGCCGAGGGCCTTGCCGACGACGGGCTCGCCCCGGCCAGTGACGCCCTCGTCGGGGCCGACGCGGAGGAAGCACCAGCGCGGTGCGACGAGGTGGGTACGGAGAGAGGTGATCTTCACTTGAATTCCTTCTTCACGGTCCAGTCACCATCGACGACCAGGTTGGTTCCGGTGATGTGGGTGGCGTCGGCGAAGACGATGTCGGCGTACGGGAGGAGGCGGGCGAGCACCTCGACGGCCTCGGCGCGGCTCCACAGCCGTTCGCGGTGGTTGACGGCGAAGAGACGGCGACGCGGGCGAGGGCGACGGCCTGTTCGACGGCGGCGCGCACGGTGGCGCTCAACGCGGGCGGTGATACCAGTGGCATGGAGGATCCGGACGGCGGTGATCCGGTCCTCGTCGAGGACCATCGCGCCCGGGGCGTCGTCGCCGACGCGGCCGGTCCAGGCCTCCTGGTGACCGAGCCGGCTGACGCCGACGGCGACGGTCGCCTCGGCCCGGCCCACCCGAGGCGGTCCGGCCGAGTGCGACAGAGGCAAGGGAATCGTCGCCGAACTCGCCCCCGCCAACGGTGTCCGCTGGAGTCGCCGGACCCCTTCCAGTGTGCGGCGACGTGGTTGACCTCGCGCGCCTTCGGGTTCCGCGCCCGCCGAAATCCGGGCCATTTCCGGACCAGCTCTCTTCAACGGGCGCCCGAAGGCGTCGTTTTCACTGTTCAGCGTGGGGGCATGGGCTGTACCACCAGCAGACGGAGAACCTGCTGGTCAGCTACTCACCGAGGAAGGTCGGCTTCTTCTGAGCGACTTCGGCGAGGCATACCAGGAGGGGCTGCGCAAGATGGCCGAGCCCGCGGGCCACGGAACCCAGGGCGGCGCTGAAGCGAAGGCGCATGACAAGCAGCTCGCCGGCGTCGGGGCGCAGGGCGTAGTGCCGGCACGCGCGCCAGATCCTGAAGCCTCTCCCGACGGTCTGGTCGGCGCGCAGGCCGGCGCAGGGGGACGCCGTTGCCGCCGTGGAGCGGGCGGAGACGTCGGCGATGCATCGGGGGCCGTTCGACCCCGGCGAGATGCCTGTGCTGTGGACCAGACTGGTGGTGTCGGATGTGGGAGGTCTCCATGAATGCCCAGCCGAGCGTCACCGCGACAGCCGAGCCGCTCCTGCTCGACGCGGTTCTGCCCGAGTTCCGGTTCTCCCGCCTGGAGTGCGCCGTGATCGCCGCCGATCCGGACGTCGTGTACCGCGCAGCGCGTGATCTGGACATGCTGTCCATACACTCGCCGCTGTTCGACGCGGTCACGTGGGCACGTGGCGTGCCTGACCGAGTGCGCCGTCGACCCGTGGCCACACCGCCTTCGATGCGGGTGTCCGACCTGTTCGAAGCCGCCGCAGCTGGTGATCGGGAGGACCTGGCTCAGCCCTGGGTCGCCCTGGGCGAGCGCGCGGGGCGCGAGATCGTCTTCGGGGCGGTCGGCAAGGTGTGGAAGCCCACCATCGAGTGGCGCCGTGTCGAACCCGATGACTACCCGGGCTTCGCGGAACCCGGCTGGGCGAAGATGGCCGCCGCCTTCGTCGTCCACCCCTACGGCGCACGGCGGTCCCTCCTGACCTACGAAGCGCGTACCGCTTGCACCGACCCCGTCTCCACCACGCGGTTCGGCCGCTACTGGACGCTGGTTTCCCCCGGCGTCGGCATCGTGCTGCGCGGAGCGCTGCGGGCGATCGAAGCGGCGGCGGAGACCGGAGAAGGAAGCACCTGAGGAGATGAGCCGTGATGCGTGCTGTGATCGTGTACGAGAGCCTGTTCGGCAACACACGCGAGGTCGCTGACGCGATCGGTGAGGGTGTGAAGGAAGCGCACCCGGACGCCGAGGTCGAGTGCGTGGCAGTGGCCGACGCCCTGCCGGAGCGCATCGGCCCCACCGACCTGCTGGTCGTCGGCGGGCCGACCCATATGCGGGGGATGACCACGGGGATGAGCCGGAAGATGGGGCTGAAGGGCGAGGAGCACGAGGCTGAGAAGAAGGAGCGTCCCTTCACACCGGAGGAGGGCGCCGAAGGCCCTGGCGTCCGCGACTGGTTCCACGACACGCTCCCGAAGGCCCACACCGGCACCCATGCCGCCGCGGCCTTCGACACCCGGGCGGACATGCGCCTGGCCGGCGCCGCCGCCAGCGGCATCGCACGTCGGCTGCGCAGCCACGGCTACGAACTCGTCGCGGAACCGGAGGGATTCATCATCGAGGACACCGAAGGACCGCTGCGCGAAGGCGAACGGGATCGCGCGAGGGCATGGGGCGCGGCCCTCCAGGTCGCCTGACCGATCCGCAAAGCAACCAGGACCCACGGGGGCTATGGCGGTTGAGCCGAAGATCAGGTGCGCGTACGTCCTGGCTGACGCACTCGCCGGCGCCTTCCGGGACTCGAGTGCGGTCGCCGAAGCCGTGCTCCGCCAGCCAGAGCGCGACACGCCATGCACGGGCCGAACAGGGCCCGAGGGGGGCCATCCGGCCCTCCTCTCCTCTGAAGGAACGAGGCCAGACTGGAGTGGAGTGGACTCCGGTGCGGAGGCCCCCGCCTCGCTCTGGACCAGTTCGCCGGACACATGCTCGCCCACCGTGTCTTCTCCGCCCGTGCGCGGCTGTTGGATCTACGCCCCGCACGGGAGCGGCCCGTAGATCCTCATCCCTCTGGGAGAACGTGATGACCGCCTCGCGCTACACCGTCAGCGACGTCATGACCCGTACCGCCATCGCCATTGGGCGTGACGCGTCGTACAAGGAGATCGTCGCGCTCATGGACCAGTGGAAGGTGAGCGCCGTGCCCGTATTGGAGGGGGAGGGACGGGTGATCGGGATCGTATCGGAGGCCGATCTGCTGCCGAAGGAGGAGTTCCGCACGGACGAGCCCCGCCCGGACGAGTTCGCCGCGGCATCCAAGGCCAGAGCTCTACGGGCTGGGGAACTCATGTCCAGCCCGGCCGTGACCGTCCATCCTGACGCGACGCTCGCCGAAGCGGCACGGATCATGGCGACGCGGAGGGTGAAGCGCCTGCCCGTGGTCAACGGCATCGGCCTGCTGGAGGGTGTGGTCAGCCGGAGCGATCTGCTGAAGGTGTTCCTCCGTACGGACGCCGAGATCGAGGAGGAGATCCGCCACTCCGTCCTCGGCGAGTCGGCCGCCTCCGTGGGGCTGGAGGTGACCGTCGCGGACGGTGTGGCCACGATCCGTGGGACGCTTTCCGACCGGTCGCTGGTGCCTCTGGTCGCCCGCGCCGCGCGGGCCGTGGAGGGCGTCGTCGACGTCCGGATGGATCTCGCCATCCCTTGAGGCGCTCCGTTGATGGACAATCCTTGTGGGGGCGGGTAACTACCGACCGACCATAGGGGTCGCCATGACCGATCTGCCGGCAGCCACCGCACCTACGCGGGTGTTCCTCGTCGATGATCACGAGGTCGTCCGACGGGGCCTGCGTGACCTGATCGACGACGAGCCCGACATGGAGGTGGTCGGCGAGGCGGCGACGGCGGAGCAGGCGCTGGCCAGGGGTCCCGCCCTGCGGCCGGACGTGGCGGTTCTCGACGTACGCCTACCGGACGGCGACGGCATCTCCGTGTGCCGGGAGCTGCGGTCCCGGATGCCCGAGCTGGCCTGCCTGATGCTGACGTCGTTCGACGACGAGGACGCTCTCCTCGACGCGATCATGGCCGGTGCGGCCGGGTACGTCCTCAAGCAGATCAAGGGATCGGACCTCGTCTCGGCCGTGCGGACCGTCGCCACCGGGCAGTCGATGCTGGACCCGGCCACCACAGCGCGGCTGATGCACTCACTCCGAGACCCGGAGGCAGCGAAGCCGCCGGAGGACGAGCGGCTCGCGGTGCTGTCCGAGCGGGAACGGTCCGTACTCGACCTCATCGGCGAGGGGCTCACCAACCGCCAGATCGCCAAGCGGCTCTATCTGTCGGAGAAGACCGTCAAGAACCACATCTCGCGGCTGCTCGGCAAGCTCGGCGTGGAACGCCGCGTACAGGCCGCCGTCATCGCCGCACAGGCTCACGAGCACGACGCCGGGGAGACGTAGCTCATTCCCGCTCGGGCGGCAGCGGGATACGCCACTCGAGTACCGTGCCGCTGCCGGGCTCCACCCGGGCGCGCACCGACAGGGTGCCGCCCAGCCGCTCGGCCCGCTCGGACAGGTTCCGCAGCCCGCTGCGCCTGCCGCCCTGCGGTATGCCCACGCCGTCGTCGCTCACCGTCACCGTCAGGACTCCGCCGTCGGCGACGACAGACACCTCGGCTCGGCGAGCCCGAGCATGGCGGGCCACGTTGGTGAGGGCTTCACCGATGACCACGATTACCTGTTCGACCGCCTCAGAGGGCACGTCCGTGTCGAGGAGGCCCTCCATGCGCAGGGCGGGGGCGGATCCGAGCGTGGTCGCGGCCTCGTCCACCGCCTTGACCACCCGGTTCCTCAGCTTCGGGACGGTGCCCGGGGTGTCGTGTTCCCGGAGCCCGAAGATGGTCGACCGGATGATCTTGATGGTGGCGTCCAGGTCGTCGATCGCCCGTCCCAGCCGGTCCACGGCCTCCGGGTGCTCGACGAACCGCTGGGCGCTCTGCAGCGTCATTCCCGTGGCGAACAGGCGCTGGATCGCCAAGTCGTGCAGGTCACGGGCGATCCGGTCGCGGTCCTCCAGGAGGATCACCTGCTCGGCGTCCCGCCTCCGGTCGGCCAGCTCCAGCGCCAGGGCCGCCTGCCCCGCGAATCCGGGGAGAGCGGTGATCTCCAAGCCGGTGAACGGGGGCCGTCCGTGCCGCCGCGCGAGGATCAGCACCCCGCTCAACCGCTCCTTGGTGCTGACCGTGACCGCCACGGCCGGCCCGAATCCCTCCCACCGTTCGGGCTGCACCCTGATGCGCGGCTCGTTCTCGACGTCGGCGACCGTGACCAGGCCCTCCTGCGCGAGGGCGGCCTCGGCCAGCGTTCCTTCACTGGACGGCAGGACGACGCCCCGGTGCGCTTCGGCACCCTCGCCGTGGGCGAGCGAGCCCCGCAGTTCACCGTCGGCGCCCACCAGGTAGAAGACCCCCATGTCGGCGGCCGCGATGTCCACCGCCTGCTCCAGCATCTCGTCGAGGACCTCGGTCTCCTCTTCGCCGGACAAAAGGGCGCTGGTGAGATCGGAGCTTGCGGCGAGCCACCGCTGCCGGAGGCGGCCCTCCTCGTACAGGCGGGCGTTCTCGATGGCGATGCCGGCCGCGACGGCCAGGGTCGTGACGACCGCCTCGTCCTCGGCGTCGAAGTCAGCGCCTCCGCGCTTCTCGGTGAGGTAGAGGTTGCCGAAGACCTCGTCCCGGACCCGGATGGGCACGCCGAGGAAGGCGTGCATCGGCGGGTGGTGGGGCGGGAAGCCGTACGAGACGGGATGCTCGGACAACTCGGAGAGCCGCAGCGGTTCGGGATTGCGGATCAGCTCACCGAGCAGGCCGTGCCCGGAGGGCAGGTCGCCGATCTGCGCCCGCAGGTCGTCCCCGATGCCGACGGGGAGGAACTCCGAGAGTCTTCTGCCGTCCCCGATGACGCCCAGGGCACCGTATTCGGCGTCCACGAGGGTGACGGCCGCCTCCACGATGCCCTTCAGCACCTGAGGCAGGTCGAGTTCCCTGCCCACGGACATGACGGCTTCCAGCAGCCCGTTGAGGCGGTCCCTGGTGCCCCTCACCTCGTCGATACGTGCCTGGAGCTCGTCGAGTCGCAGGCGCGGAAGCCTGCTGTCCGCCGGCACCGGCCCCTCGTGCTCCATCACCACCTCCGGCCACGTCGAGCGCACAGTCCTCGCCTGACGAGCACATACTCACGGTGGTTCCGGTGCCTCCGGCGCTCCAGCCGGATTCGTCCCGCGGAAGGCGGTGCGGACGAGTCGCGCGGCAAGGAACGCCGCGGGGGCACCGGCCACCGCGATCCCGACGCCCGCCCAGCCGATCGGTTCGGTCTCCAGGACTGAACTCAGGAAGGGCACGTACAGCGCCGCCACGGCCAGGAGAGCGGAGGCGAGGACGGACAGCGGGAGGAACGGGTTCTTGCGGGTGAACAGCCGGGAGCGGAGTCCCAGGACGGCGCCCAGCTGTGCGGCGAGCAGCGCGAGGAAGAGGACACTCTGCCAAGCGAGGCCGAGTCCCCGGGCGCCGATTCCCGCGCCGAGCGAGACCGCCGTGACGACAGCGGCCAGGACGAGCAGGCGCTGCCAGGCACCGCCGCCCAGGATGTGCTGGTCCGGCGGGCGAGGCGGTCGTCGCATCGCTCCCGGTGAGGCCGGCTCGGCGCCCATGGCGACGCCGGTGAGGCCGTGCGTCAGGAGGTTGATCCACAGGATCTGGCCCGCCCGCAGGGGCAGCGGCAGCCCGAGCAGCGGGCCGATCAGCATGACCAGGATCTCGGCCGCGCCGCCGGCCATCCCGTAGACGAGGAAGCGCCGGATGTTGTCGTAGACGCGCCGTCCCTCGTCGACGGCCGCCACGACCGTCGACAGCTCGTCATCGGTGAGGACGAGGTCAGCGGCCTGCCGCGCGACCTCCGTGCCGCGCGCGCCCATGGCGACGCCGATGTCGGCGCGGTGCAGGGCGGGGCCGTCGTTGACCCCGTCACCGGTCATCGCGGTCACCGCTCCCCTGGCGCGCCACGCCTCGACGATGTCCAGCTTCTGCTGGGGGTCCGTACGGGCGAAGACCCGCACCGCGGTGAGGTCGGCGACCCGTCCCGCGGCCACGTCCGCCCCTGTGACGACGCGGCCCTCCGACTCGCCGCCGTCGCCCAGGAGCGCGACATGCGACGCCACCGCCCGAGCCGTCGCGGGGTGGTCGCCGGTGATGAGGACAGGGGTGATACCGGCCGCCCGGCAAGAGGCGAGGGTCCCGGCGGCATGCGGTTTGGGCGGATCGCTCAACGCGACGAGGCCGAGGAGAGCGAGCCCCGACTCCGCCGCGGCAACCGGGTGCGGAATGTCGGTCCGCATCCCCGATGCCACGGCGAGCACACGGTATCCCCGGGCAGCCAGGCGCGCGGCCTCTTGGCGGGCCTCCGCGAGCGCGTCCGGAGGATCGGACAGGACGGCCGGGTCGAGGACGGCTTCGGGGGCGCCCTTCAGGCAGACGAGCACCCCGTGTCCGCCGGTCTCGTGGAGCGTGGTCATGCGTCTGCGGAGGCTGTCGAAGGGCGCCTCTCCGATCCGGGGACGGGTGGCGGACAGCTCCGCCGGATCCGGGCAGCCCGTCTTGGCCGCTGCCGTCAGCAGGGCCGCCTCCATCGGGTCGCCCAAGGCCGTCCAGCGGCCGTCGGTCGCCTCGTCGTCCGACGGGCACAGCGTGGCGTCGTTGCACAGGGTGGTGACTGTCAGCAATTCACGCAGCGGCTCGAGCTCGTCCGCCTCCGCCGGCCTCCCGGCGACGAGGACCTCGCCCACGGGTTCGTACCCCACGCCTGAGAGCTCGGCGCTCCCACTCGGGGTCCAGACGTGCTGGACGACCATGCGGCCCTCGGTGAGGGTGCCGGTCTTGTCGGTGGCGAGGACGGATACGGAGCCGAGCGTCTCCACTGCGGGCAGACGCCGCACCAAGGCGTTCCTGGTGACCATGCGCCTGGCCCCGAGAGCCAGAGCCAGGGTGACCACGGCGGGGAGGGACTCGGGAACCGCCGCCACGGCCAGGCTGATGGCCGTGACCGCCATCGTGCCGGGCGGGAGCCCCCGCACCAGGCCAAGGGCGAACACCAGGACGCACAGGGCGAGTGTCACGGCCGCGAGGATGCGCCCGAGGGCGGCGAGTCGGTGCTGCAGCGGGGTCGGCTCACGGCGCTCGTCGAGGAGGGCCGCGATGCGGCCGAGCGCGCTGGACGCGCCAGTCGCCGTGACCACCGCCACGCCTCGGCCTCGGACGACGACGGTGCCTGCGCTCAGCGTCGCACCCGGATCCTTGTCGACAGGCACGGACTCCCCCGTCAGCATGGACTCGTCCACCAGCACGGATGACGCCTCGGCGAGGTCGGCGTCGGCGGCGACGATGTCGCCCTCACCGACCAGGAGGACGTCACCGGGGACGACCGACGCGGCGGGGAGGTCGCAGACGGCGCCGTCGCGCCGCACGCGGGCGTGGGGGGCGGTGAGGGCGGAGAGTGCGGCGACGGCGTTGTCGGCGCGGATCTCCTGCGCCACCCCGACGGTCGTGTTCACGAGGACGACCATCCCGATGACGATCGCGTCGGGATGGTCGCCGATCGCGAGGGTCAGCACGACGGCCCCGAGGAGGACCATGATCAGTGGGTCCGTCAGCTGGGCCAGGACCCGTTTGTGCAGCCGGACGGGCTTGCTCGCGGTCACCTCGTTGGGGCCTGTGTCGGCGAACCGGCGGGCGGCCTCCTCCTGGGTCAGTCCCGTCGTCTCCCGCACCCGCACGGGCGCCCGCTCCGCTGTCGGCCTGGTCATGACCTGCTCACCCTGCGGGAACGGTGATCACCGGGCAGTGGGCACGGTGCAGCAGCCCGTGGACGACGGAACCGACCCGCATCCCCGTGTACCCGCCCCGACCCCGACGGCCCACGACGACGGCCAGGGCGTGTTCGGCGGCGTTCGCGAGCGTCTCGACGGGGGAGCCGATCGACACCTCGTGGGTGAGTCGGACGTCGGGGTACTTCTCCGCCCAGCCCGCGGTGGTCTCCGAGAGGAGGCGGCGCTCGGCGTGGAACAACGTGTCACCGCTGTGCAGGGAGAAGACAGGGGGCTGCCAGACGGCGATGGCCCGCAGCGCGCAGCGCCGGAGGTCCGCTTCCTCGAAGGCCCAGGCCAGGGCTGCTCGTGAGGACTCGCTGCCGTCGACGCCGACCACGAGGTAGGGCGTCTCCTGCGTGACGTGCTCCGCGTCGCCCACGACGACCACCGGGCAGTGCGCCTTCGCGGTGACCGGGACGACCAGGGAGCCGGCGCTCAGGAACTCCTCGGTACGGCTGAGGTGCCGGGAGCCCAGCACGACCATGCCCGCCTCCTGTGAAAGGCCCACCAGCACTGCTGCCGGGAACCCGTCGAGAAGGCAAGAGTCGACCTTGACGGCCGGCTGCCGGGCGTGCGCCCATGCGAGCGCGGTACGCAGGGCTTCTGTGCCGGCCTGTCGGTGTACCAGGCGACGGGGGGTTCCGTCGACGTGTTGGGGGTCGTGCTGCGGTGGTACCGCGACCACCAGGCGCAGTCCCACACCTCGCAGGTGAGCCTCGTCCGCCGCCCAGGCAAGGGCCAGGTGCCAGTTCTTGACCGGGTCGATGCCGATCGCGATGTCGCGTCGGGCCGTGGTGCGTGTCATGACGTGCTCCCGTGTCCGGGCCCTTGCCGAGGGATGGGCTCCACGGGGCAGTGGGCGTGCTGCAGCAGGCCGAGCGTGGTCCGTCCGATGGTGGGCCCGAGATAGCCGGGCGACCGCCGGCCTCCGACGAGGAGCAGGTCCGCGTGGCGCGACGCCTCGACGAGAGCTCCGGGCACGCTGTGGCTTTTCTGGCCGTCGGCATGCACGGCCAGTTCCGGAAACTCCTCCCGGACGGTGTCCGACACCGAGGACAGCGCGCGTACGTGATCGCGGGCGACCTCCTCGCCACCGTTGCGCGGCAGAGCCCGCGGCCCGCCGGACAGCCCCATACCCCAGGTGTGCAGGAGTCGTACAGGCGCCTTGCGCAACAGGGCCTCGCGAGCCGCCGCGCGGGCACAGCCCACGACGGTCGGCTCGGGGTGGCGCGCCGTGACCGCCTCGGCGGTCCGGTCGAGCAGTTCCCGCCCCGCCTTCCGGCTCCTGACGATCTCCGTCTGGGGCAGGAACGGAGCCGACGCGTCCGTGTCCGCCGCATGGACGAGGCAGAGCGTGCTGCCCCGCCGGGCTGCCTCCGCCGCCGCCCACATCACCGCTGTGCTTGCGGGCGGTGATCCGTCGATGCCGACGACGACCCTGCCGAGGCCGGGACGGGCCGTGGTTCCGTCCATGGTTCCTCCTCGCACGGTCCGGGGGACTTGGTTCCACCCTGGCAGTCGGTGCCGGGCAGCCGGAGGGCCGCTGGGGCCAATGGCGGGACCAAAGGTCCCCACCGGGCCGGTCGGAGTACGGAGGGGCAGTGACGTGCCCGTTCGGTCCTGCCCTGGGACCGTTCGGCCCTCGCCGACCCCAGGCGTGCGTTGGAGGCTGGTCACACGGGACAGCACACCTTCCGGACCCCCGACAGGAGGCGCCGCGATGAAGCACATGAAGATCGGCGGTCTCATGACCGGCAACGTGGTCTCCGCCGTCCCCGCGACGTCGTTCAGGGAGATCGCGAAACTGCTCGCCGAGCACGACATCACCGGGGTCCCCGTGCTGGACGAGGACGACCGCGTCGTCGGAGTCGTCTCCGAGAGCGACCTCCTGGCCCGCCACGAGCTGACCGCACGGGATTTGATGACCACTCCGGCCGTCACCGTCCACGCCGAGGAGACGGTGGCCGACGCGGCGCGGCTGATGGTGCGTCGCGGAGTCGAGCGCCTCCCCGTGGTCGACGTGGAGGAGCGACTGGTGGGCATCGTGACCCGCCGTGACCTGCTCTGCGTCTACCTCCGCCCGGACGCGGAGATCCGGCGCCGCATCCGCGAGGACGTCCTCACTGATGCCATGGACCTGCCCGGGGACGCGGTCGACGTGCACGTCCTCGACGGCGTGGTGACGCTCGCCGGTCGTGTCCGGCGACGCAGCCAGGCCCAGATGCTCGTCGAACTCGCCGAGCGGGTCGACGGTGTGGTCGCGGTCGTGGACCGGCTGTCCTTCCATGAGGACGACACGCGTCTCACGTCCTCCGCCCGGACTCCGCACGACTTCTCTTGGTGACTCACCGCAGACAGGACGAACCGTGTCTACCACCGCTCTGACCCGACCGCTCGTGACCTCGCTGATCGAGGACGCCGTCACGGCTCCCTCGATGCACAACGCGCAGCCGTGGAGGTTCGTCGCCAGGACGGACACCGGTGTCATCGAGCTGCACGGTGATCCGCGGCGCGGCATGCCGCACGGAGACCCCGACCACCGCGCCCTGCACCTCGGCTGCGGCGCCGCCCTGTTCGGTCTGCGGGTCGGCGCCGCGTACCGGGGCCTGCATCCGGTCGTGCAGCTGCTGCCGTCCCCCGGAGATCCCTGGCACTTCGCCGACGTGCGGTTCACCGGCCCCGATGACGCCGACAGCGATCTGGGCGGCCTCCGTGCCGCCCTGGCGCGGCGGCACACCAGCCGCTTCCCGTTCACGGAGGAGCGGATCCCCACCGAGGTGATCGACGGACTCCGTGCGGCTGCTCTGCTCGAAGACTGCAGGCTGGTCGTGCCGGGCGAGTGGCATGCCGTCATGGTCATGGGTCTCGTCCACGCCGCCGCGCTGTACGAAGCAGCGGACGAGGCCGTACGGGCGGAGATCGCCGCCTGGACACGCACCGGTGCGGCCGGGGAAGGCCCCGCAACCGAGGGCATTCCCGCGTACGCCCTCGGCCCGCGGCAGTACGACGTGACCTCCCCCGTCAGGGACTTCGACTCCCGTCGGCGGGTGCCCGACCGTGATGCGGCCCGCTTCGAGAAGAGGCCGCAGATCGCGCTGCTCGGCACGCCGGGGGACGCGCCGGAGGACTGGCTGAAGGCAGGCCAGGCCCTGCAGCGGGTCCTTCTGCAGGCCACTCTCGACGGTCTCGCGACCTCGCTCATGTCCCAGCCGCTGGAATGGCCCGAGCTCCGCTCCGACGCCCGCGCTCCCGGCGCGGTCGGCGGTTTCGTCCACATGGTGATCCGCCTGGGCTACGGCCCCGGGGGCCGTGCCACGCCGCGCCGTCCGGTCTCCGAGGTGCTCGCCTTCGGCTGAACCGCCTCGCACGGACGGATCCGCTCCTCACAGCCGGAACCAACGCTCCTGTCCGGGTGCGACGGTGACCCTCCGGTCGCCCGGGAGGAAGACGGCGAGCGGGCCCGCGGACGAGGCGGGTACCCGGACGGCCAGGCGACCGGGAAGCATCCGCAGGCGCACTCCTCGATGGCGGCCGACGCACAGGGTGAAGGCGAACCTGGGGATCTCCGCCAGCGGCACCGGGGCCACCCGAAGCCCTTCCGGTCCGGTTTCCAGGCCGGTGATGCCACGCTCGACGAGGTCGATCGTGCCGGCCATCGCGCCGAGGTGGACGCCCTCACCGGTCGTGCCGCCCTGCACGTCGGCCACGTCGGCGAGGAGGGCCTCCTCGCAGTACCGCCAGGCGTCGGCACCTTTCTGCCGGGCCAGGACCCAGCCGTGGACGAGGCTGCTGAGCGTCGAGCCGTGGCTGGTGCGCCGCAGGTAGTACGCGACGGTCGCCCGCCACACCCCGTCGTCCAGCGGGTAGCCGAGCCGGTCGAACAGGCCGTACAGCTCCTCGGGCCGGAAGAGGTAGCCGAGCATGAGGGTGTCGGCCTGCTTCGACGCCTGGTAGCGGTTGACCGTGTCGCCCTCGGCTTCGAGGATCCGATCGAGGCGGCGGATGTCACCGTAACGGGCCTGGTACGCCTCCCAGTCGAGCTCCGCGAGGTCTCCGTATCCCTCGAACTGGCTCACCACACCCTGGTGGAACGGCACATACAAGCGGCGGGAGACGTCCTCCCAGCGGGCGAGTTCGCCTGCGTCCAGCGACAGTTGCTCCGAGAGCTCCGAGCGGCGGGCCCCGGGCAGTTCGCCGAGCAGGTCGAGGCCGCGGGCGAGCACCCAGGCGGCGGTCGCGTTGGTGTAGGCGTTGTCGTCGATGCCCGGGGCCACGGCACCGGGATAGGCGTCGTGGTACTCGTCGGGTCCCACGACCCCGCGGATGCGGTAGCGCCGCAGGGCGGGGTCGAAGTCAGCGGCCCCGGACCAGTAGCGGGCGACCTCGAGGAGGATCTCCGCCCCGGCAGAGTGGAGGAAACCGCGGTCTCCGGTGGCCTGCGCGTACCGCCAGACGTTGTAGGCGACGGCGGAGCCCACATGGTGCTGGAGTCGGGAGTGGTCGGCCAGCCAGCGTCCCGAGCGCGGGTTGAGGTGCAGGGCCTGGGTCTCCTCCCGCCCCGAACTCGCGCTCTGCCATGGGTACATGGCCCCTTGTCGACCGACGAGACGGGCGGCCTCGCGCGCTGCCGGCAGTCGACGGTGCCGGTACATGAGCAGCGCTCGGGCCACCTCGGGGAAGTGCAGGTCGAGGTAGGGCAGGACGAAGAGCTCGTCCCAGAACACGTGCCCCCGGTACGCCTCACCGTGCAGGCCGCGCGCGGGCACGCCCACGTCCAGGTCCGCCGTGTGCGGGGAGAGCGTCTGCAACAGATGGAAGACATGCAGCCGGAGGATGCGGCCCGCCTCTCCGGGCACGTGCAACTCGCCCTGCTCCCAGACGCGTTGCCAGGCCGCCTTGTGCGACGAGAGCAGCCGGGGGAAGGCCGGAGCACGAGCGAGCGCGTCGACGGCCGCGGAGAGCGGGGCGACGGCGGGCCGGTCCATCGAGGTGTGCATCGCGAGAGTCTTCACGACCATCGCCGAGCGGCGGGGAACGACCGGCAGGTGATACGTCTGTACGGTGCCGGCCGGCGTGGCCGCCTCCCGCGCGGGCTGCGCGGGGCGGGTGACCGTGCGCACGGCCATGGCGATCCTGATGCCCGGGTCGGTCGTGCGGCAGGAGATCCAGGCGACGCCGTCGGATGCGAATCCGGTCCGGTGGTCCGTGAGATGACGTCCGTCGAGGTTCCGGTAGCGCTCGACCCCGGCATTGGTGACGGCGCCGTCGAGGACGGACTGGACCTCGATCGAGCCGCTCCAGCCGTAGGCGCGGAACAGGGTGCACTGGGCCGCGAGCCCGGGATCTCCCATGTGCACCACGCGGATGTGGCTGACGCGCAGGCCCCGACCGCGGGCGTCCTCGAAGAACAGGCGCCGGGTGAGCACACCCGCGCGCAGGTCGAGGTGCACGTCGTAGTGGCGCAGTTCCCCGGCGTCGGGCGTCAGCCAGTCGCCGGCCGGACCGTCGTCCGGCAAGCAGCGGTAGCGCAG
Organism: Streptomyces sp. NPDC021012; assembly: GCF_044333355.1. Lineage (NCBI taxonomy): Bacteria > Bacillati > Actinomycetota > Actinomycetes > Kitasatosporales > Streptomycetaceae > Streptomyces > Streptomyces sp. NPDC021012. The sequence goes on along the minus strand of NZ_JBIRQU010000010.1, from coordinate 188,053 downwards.
GAGCGTCCAGTTCGGAAGGTTGACCAGGTCCTCGTTCTCGACCTGCTCGCCCGCGACGACCGAGGTGAGCCGGTCGTAGCAGCCGGCCAGGTAGGTGCCCGGGTAGTGCGTGGTCCCGGCGGTGCACTCGGGAGCGGAGCCCCGGGTCGCGAACCGGCCGTTGCCGAGGGTGCAGAGCGCTTCCACCAGCCGCTCGCGTTCCGGCTCGTACCGGTCGTAACTCCACGTCCAGCTGGCGGTCATCCGCGCTCACCCCACACGCTCCGGACCAACGTCGTCAGATCGGGAACCACCAGGTCGGCACCCTGCTCACGCAGGAGGGCGGCGGTACGCCGCAACGAGGTGCGGTCGACACCGACGACGAGACCGAAACCGCCGCGACGCGCCGCCACGACCCCGGCGAGTGCGTCCTCGACGACCGCGGTCTCCTGCGGACGGCTGCCGAGGAGGGCCGCCGCCTGCAGGAAGATCGCGGGATCCGGCTTGCCGGCGAGGCCGAGCCGCGCGGCGTCCTCGCCGTCGACGATCACGGCGAGGAGACCGTCGAGTCCCGCGGCACGGATCAGTTGCCGGGCGTGCCGGGAGGCCGACACAGCGGCGCACGGGACGCCCGCCGTGCGCAGGGCCGCGAGGGCCGGCCGGGCGTCGGCGAAGGCGGTGACGCCTTCCGTACGGAGCAGATCGACGAACACCTGTTCCTTGTGTGCCGCGACGCCCCAGACAGTGCCGCAGCCGGGCGCGTCGTGCGGCTCTCCCACCGGGAGGCGGAGGCCGCGGGCGGTGAGGAAGGCCGCGGCGCCGTCGTACCGGGACCTGCCGTCGACGAGCCGGCGGTACTCGGCGTCCGCGTCGAAGGGCGGCTGCGTCCCGCTGTCGGGCGCGAGCTGGTCGAGGCAGGCGTCGAACGCGATCTTCCACGCCGCCGCGTGGACGACGGCGGAGTCGAGCAGTACGCCGTCGGTGTCGAGGACGACACCGTCCGGCGGCCGAGAACCCGGGCCTCGGCCATTCATCAGGCCACCGGCGTGTCAGGGAGGCTCACAGCCGTGCGCTGCGGGCCGCCCAGGGCGACTTCGAGGGCGCCGGTCTCGGCCGCGTTGTCGAAGACCTCGTACGCCTCCTCCATCTCTCCCGTCTCGAACCGGTGGGTGACCAGGTCTGCCGACGGCGACCGCCCACCGGCCGTGCCGCAGATGGTGACCACGTCGACCCGCACGATCGCGTCGCCAGGCTCCTCGATGACCGGGTCGGGCACATCCTGCCGGTCCATACGGCCCGGTCCCTGGAAGACGAGTGCCTTCACGGCGTCCACCCACTTCCTGTCGCGCGTCGCTGCGGTCCTCGGCACCAGGCTCCGCGGAGCCCCCCTGCGGCGCATGAGCCGGTCGGCCCCCGAAAGAGGCCCGCTCGGACCCTCTGGACCGGCTCGGCCGGATGCGAGGGTGGAGACCGGCCCCCACCGAAGGAGGGCTGGCCATGTCCGAAGCAGCCCCGAATCCCGCTCCCAGCACCCCGCGCCCGGCACTGCTCAGCTTCCTGGGCGGCGTGGGAACCGTCACCGGCAGCAAGTTCCTGGTCGAGAGCGACCATGCGCGGATCCTCCTCGACTGCGGTCTCTTCCAGGGTTTCGCGACCTTGCGGCGTCGCAACTGGGAGCGGTTCGCCCGCGACGCAGCCGACATCGACGCCGTGGTCGTCACCCATGCCCACCTGGACCACTGCGGCTACCTGCCACGCCTGGTCCGGCAGGGTTTTCGTGGACCGATCCTCACCAGCGCCCACACCGCCCGGCTCGCCGGGATCGTGCTGCGCGACAGTGCCCGCCTCCAGATGGAGGCCGCCCGGCACGCCGACGAGCACGGCTGGTCCAAGCACCGCCCGGCCAAGCCGCTGTACGACGACTCCGACGTCGAGAAGACGCTGGCGTTCTTCGATCCCGTCGCGGTCGACGAGGACGTCGAGATCATGGCCGGCAGCCGGCTGACGCTGCACCACGGCGGGCACATCCTCGGGTCGGCCTGGGCGCACCTCACCCTGGAGGACGGCCACGCCCTGGCCGTCTCCGGAGACCTGGGGCGCCCCGGACACCCGCTGCTGCTGCCGCCCGAGCCGTTCTCCGGCGCCGACGTGCTGCTCGTGGAGTCGACGTACGGCGACAGGCGCCACGACCAGGAGTCCGCCCGCTCGGAGTTCGCCTCGGTCATCGCCCGCGCCCTCGCTCGGGGTGGCACCGTCGTCATCCCGGCCTTCGCGATCGACCGCACCGAGGTCGTCCTGCACGAACTGGGCCGACTGCGCGACTCTGGCATCCTGCCCCGGTCGGTCCCCGTGTACGTGGACAGCCCCATGGCCCTGGCCGCCCTCGACGTGTACCGGGACGCCGTGCGCGAGCGCTCGGCCGAGCTGCGGCCGGAGATCCTCGCCGAGGGAGAGGCCGCACTGAGCCCCGAACCGTTCCTCGCCGCCCGCACGGTCCAGGAATCCATCGACATCAACAGCGCGCACGGCCCCGCCGTCATCGTCTCCTCGGCCGGCATGGCCACCGGCGGCCGCGTCCTGCACCACCTGCACCGGCTGCTCCCCGACTCCCGCAACGCGGTCGTCATCGTCGGTTTCGCCGCCGCCGGCACCCGGGCGCGCGACCTGGTGGACGGGGCGCGGACGCTGAAGATGTTCGGCGAGTACGTGCCGGTACGGGCCGAGGTCGCCGACGTACCGCACTTCTCGGCCCACGCCGACGCCGGCCAGATCCTCGACTGGCTGCGCGGCGCCCCGCCCCCGCACACCACCTACCTCGTGCACGGCGAACCGGCCGCCTCCGAGGCGCTGCGCGACCGCGTCGACCACGAGCTGGGCTGGACGGCCGTCGTGCCCCGCTCCGGCGAGGCCGTCCTGGTCCGCTGACCCGGGCCCTTCGGTCCCCCGGGTATGACCTGCGCGGCCCTCCCCGGCACCGCCCGCCCGGGGCGAGTCTGTGAGGAAAGGGCTGGAGGACACCATGACCACCACGCGGACGCTGCTGGACGAGCTCTCCCCCGAGGCACGTGACCGGCTCCTGGAACACTCCCACCCGGTCCGCTTCGCCGCCGGGACGCGCCTCTTCCACGAGCGGCAGCGCGCCGACCGGTTCTGGATCATCGAAACCGGCAGGGTCGACCTCGACACCCATGTCCCCGGGCACCGCAACGCCGTCGTGGACACGCTCGTGGGCGGCGCCCTGCTCGGCTGCTCCTGGATCATGCCGCCCTACCACTGGCACCTCGGCGCCACGGCGGTCACGGAGGTCCGCGCCCTTGAATTCGATGCCCCGGCCGTGCGGGAGCTCTGCGCGGAGGACCCGTCCGTCGGTGAGGCCGTGTTCGCGTGTGTCGCCGCGACCATGGCGCGGCGGCTCCTTTCGACCCGCAGCCGTCTCATCGACGACGTCACGCCGCATGCGGGCGCGGAAGCCCTCGCATACGCCCGGTGAGGAGAGAGCCATGACCAGCCGGCCGTTCACCGTCGCCGACGTGATGACCAAGAAGGTCGTCGCCGTCCTGCCCGGCGCCGACTTCAAAGAGATCGTCACCACCATGCAGCGCTGGAAGGTGACCGCCGTCCCCGTCGTCGAGGGCGAGGGCCGAGTCGTCGGAGTCGTCTCCGAGGCGGACCTGCTCCTCAAGGAGGAGTTCCATGAACACCGCCTCGGCCTCGTCGAACAGATGCGACGACCCGAGGCGACGGCCAAAGCCGGCTCCAGCCGGGCCGAGGACCTGATGACCTCGCCCGCCGTCACCGTCGCCCCCGACGCGTCCCTGCCGCAGGCCGCCCGCCTCATGGCCGCCCACCGCGTCAAGCGGCTGCCGGTCGTCGACGGGCACGGCGCGATCCAGGGCATCGTGAGCCGCTCCGACCTGCTCAAGGTCTTCCTGCGTCCGGACGAGGACCTCGCCGCCGAGGTCCGCCGCGATGTCGTGGAGCACCTGTTCCCCCTTTCCCGCCACCAGGTCGCCGTCCGTGTCGACGGCGGCGTCGTGACCCTTTCCGGCGAGGTCCGCGACAGCACGCGCATCCCCCTCGCCGAACGCCTTGCACGGGCTGTCGAAGGCGTGGTGGACGTACGGTGCGAGCTCACCGCCCGGGGCCGGACGTAGCGCGTGGGAGCCGTCCCGGGCACACGCTCTCCGCCACACCCGTGGCTGGGCCCCCGGCACACCGGATCGCCTGCCTCCTCATCGGCTGGAGACCGAAGGGAAGCAGGTCCAGAGGGTTCGACCCGATCGCTGTCGCATGCATGCCAATGCCACATTCGTGGCGGTACGCGAGGCGCGCGAGCCTCTCCGTGCCTGTCCGTCTCGATCGGCACCGCCGCACCTCGCTCCTGCGACCAGGTGGCCCAGCCCTCAAGGAGATCCGTGAGCGAGGAGTCCCGCCGCATCGCCGCGTGGATCGACGATCCCCGTGAGATCCGGCCTCGCATGCCCGTGCGGCCGGCAGGTCAGTCCGCTTCGGCGCGCGCCTCTACGTCCTCGATGCCGGACGGGCGGCCCGCACGTGCCCAACGGACGTAGAACGCCCCGGCGACGAGCATGGTCGCGACGAGGGACAGGACAGGCCAGCCGCGCAGCAGGTTCACGACCAGGGTGAAGGCCACTGCCGCGGCGGCGGTGCCGTTGAGCCAGGCGAGGACCGGCTTGCGCTCGGCACGGGCGAAGCGGGTCATGGCCAGCAGGCCGACGAGGAAGCTGACGAAGACGGCCACCGCGTAGAAGAGGACGAGCTCCTGCTCCTCACCGGCGGCCGCCACGATGATCACCGCGGCAGCGGCCAGGTAGACCACGACGGACCAGTACGGGGTGTGGTGCCGGTTGGTGCGGCCGAGTACGGCGGGCAGCACTCCGGGCCGGTCCGCCGTACCCGCGAGCGCCTTGAGCAGGCCGGGCCCGGCCTGGAAGGAGGAGCTGGCTGCTGCAAGGAGCAGCAGGGAGCTGGTGAGCTGGAAGGCCCCGTAGAGCCAGCCGGATCCGGTCGCGGCATGGGCGATGTCGGCGATCTGGGTGGAGTCCTCCCCGGGGATGCCGATGCGCAGCTGGACGGCTAGGGCGGTCAGCGCCAGGGTCAGGCCGCCGACGATGACGAGGAGCAGGGCGAGGGTGCCGCGGCCGAAGCGGCGGCGGCGGGTGTCGTCGAGCTGGCCGAGCTGGGCGATCGCGGTGGAGGGCGCCTCGACGCCGGTGGCCAGGGCCATGGCCACCGGGAAGGCCAGGACCACGGCGAGGGCCGCCGATCGCCCCGGGTCGGTCGACGCGGGCGCCGTACCGGCCCCGTGCGGCGATACGAAGCCCTGGACGAGGACCGCGACGGCAACCAGCACGAACAACACCGTCATCACCGCGAACAGCAGCCGCCCTCCGTGCCCGAACCAGGTCAGTCCCGCCACCGCAAGGAGCAGGAGCAGGGCGAGCGGGATCCGCCAGGCGCTCATGGCGGGGAAGAGCGCGATCACGGCGCTCGCGGCGGCCGCGATGGAGATCCCGATGGTCAGGACGAAGTCGACGACGAGCGCGCCGATGGGCACGAAGGTCCAGCGCGGCCCGAAGGCCCGCCCGGCCGCCGCGGCCGCTCCCCCGCCCTTGGGGAACCGGCGGACCAGCTGCCAGTAGTTCGCGGTCACCACCACGACCAGCCCCACGACCAGGCTCATCGTGGACAGGAGCAGCGCGAGATCGCCGTGGAGGGCCCGCAGGGCGGCCTCGATGGCGTAGGCGACCGACGAGACGGGGTCGGCGATGACGGCGAACGCGAACGCGAAGAACAGGACAGACCTGCGCGGTGCGCGCCGCCCGGTGGGTACCTGCGCTGCGGCAGGCGCGGCGGGCTGCTGTATGGCGGTCACGAGAAAAGTCCTTCGAGCAAGAGCCGGTCGCATGGACGAGCCCATGCGTACTCGGCCGCCGACCAGACTTCCCGGCACACCAGGCATCAAGGATACGTCAGCAAAGCGTCAAGGAGTAGCCGAAATACCTTGCGCTCCAGGGGACTTGGTCCGCTGAAGAGCCGGCCGACGTGCTGCGGGCCGAGCCGGGCCCCGCCACCAGACTCCTCGTCCTGGGCAACACGCTCCTGCCGGTCGGTTCGCTCGTCCAAGCGGCCGGGAACCTGGCCAGGCTCGGCCGCGGACAACGTGGTGACCCGCTCCGCCGAGAGCGACCGGTTCGAGAAGGTGTGGGTGACCGCCGACCGGTCCGCCCGCACGGCGGTGGTACGCGTTCCGACCGGCAAGGGTCGCGGAGCGATCGGCGTCTCGGAGGGCACCGTCACCCTCGACGTCGGCGCCACCGTGGGCCGGGTCAAGGTCGCCATCGGCCTGGTCATCGCCCGCTGCTACTACCTGGACCGCCTCCTGCACTTCCTGCGGATCGCCCTGCGCACCCCGATCGTGCTCAGCACTGTCATCGCCCTCGGCGCCTACTTCATCGGCCTCGGCCGGCTGGTGGGGCGGCCACGGGGTCCACACCGACCCGGTGGGCACCTGGACGGAGGCCCACCGCCGGCGTCCAGACCGCGATCAGGTCCTCCGGCTCCCAGGGACCCGAGCGGGTCTTCGCGGCCTGCGCCGCGGACGACGGACACGGACGCCTCCTTGGGCCGTACGGCCCTCCCCGAGCCGAAGCGAGCGGCCCATCCTGAGAGACGGGGCCGCCTTTCGAACGCGCGAGAAGGTGACGAGCGATGAGGCACCGCAGCGTCGCGGACCTGATGACGCCCACCGTGGTCAGCGTCGTGCCGAACACGACGTTCAAGGAGATCGCGCGGCTTCTGGACGAGTTCGACATCACCGCGGTGTGCGTGGTGGACGGGGCGAACCGGCCGCTGGGTGTGGTCTCGGAGGCGGACCTGGTACGCCGCCGTACCGCCGGGGCCGGGCTCGACACCGCGGGCGCGCTCATGTCGAGTCCCGCCGTCGTCGCCCGACCCGAGTGGAGTGTGGTGCGCGCCGCGCGTGTGATGGACCGGGCCGGCGTCAAGCGCCTGCCCGTGGTGGACGACGACGGGCAGCTCGTCGGCGTGCTCAGCCGCAGCGACCTCGTCCAGCTGTTCCTGCGCAGGGACCGGGCGATCCAGGAGGAGATCGTCGAGGACGTGATCACCCACACCCTGGGGCTGAGCCCGTCAGCCCTCTCGGTGGAGGTCACGGACGGCAAGGTCACCCTCAGCGGCACGGTCCGCCGCCGCAGCCTCGTTCCGGTGCTTCTCCGGCTCTGCAACAGCGTCGACGGTGTCGTGGGGGTCGTCGACCGGCTCACGTACGAAGACGACGACCTGATGAGGACGTGACGATCATGGACGGCCTGAGCGCCTCGTACGCTCCCGTGACGGTGACGGCCGAACTCGACAGCCGACTGTCCCGCTGGCTGTGGCTGGTGAAATGGATCCTGGTGATCCCCCACTGGATCGTGCTGTTCTTCCTCTGGATCGCCTTCTTCGTCGTGACGGTGATCGCGTTCTTCGCCATCCTGTTCACCGAGCGCTTCCCCCGGGGCTTGTTCGACTTCAACCTCGGCGTCCTCCGCTGGTCCTGGCGCGTGTCGTACTACTCGTACGGTGCCCTCGGCACCGACCGCTACCCGCCCTTCAGCCTGGGCCCCGAATCCGACTACCCCGCCCGGCTCGACATCGCCTACCCGGAGCGGCTCTCCCGCTCGCAGGTGCTGGTCAAGTGGTGGCTGCTCGCCATCCCGCACTATCTGGTGATCGCCTTCTTCACCGGCGGGATGGAGGTGCACTGGTGGAGCGGCGGCCTGATCACGCTCCTCACGCTCATCGCGGGCTTCGCCGTGGCCTTCACCGACCGGTATCCGCGCGACCTGTTCGCCCTGATCGTCGGCCTGAACCGCTGGGTCCTGCGCGTCGCCGCCTACGCGAGCCTCATGACGGACGCCTACCCGCCCTTCCGCCTCGACCAGGGTGGTCACGAGCCGGCCGTGGGTGCCGTGCGCTGACGGCGCCGCCTGGCGCGCCGGAGCTCGTCCGTGCCCCACACCAGGACCGGAAACGTCGCGATGAGCAGGATGACGTCCAGGGGGAGGGCTGCCGTGCCGAAGAGGTGCTGGAGCGGTGGCGCGTAGACGAGCGCTGCGGTGAACGCGAGCTCGAAGGCGATGCCGGCGAGGAGCAGCGGGTTCGAGGACACCCCGATGTCCCGCAGCGCGGCGTGGTCGGTGCGGGCAGCGAAGGCGGTGCCCACCTGGCAGGTGACGATGCCGGCGAAGGTGGCCGTCGTGGCCGTCACGTAAGCGTGGTGCAGGGGGCTGCCCGTGCCCGTGGGATCGCCCGGCTGCCAGCCCGCGCGCCAGAGCACGTAGAAGAAGCCGGCCATGACGAGGGCCGCCGACACCAGGCCCAGGTAGCCCCAGCTGCGGACGAGCATGTCGCGGGAGATCACGCCCTGGTGCCGCGGCCGGGGCGGCCGCTGCATGATGCCCGGCTCGGAGCGTTCCCGGCCGAGGGCGAGGGCGGGCAGGGTCTCGGTGCCGAGGTCGATGGCGAGGATCTGCAGGACGGTGAGGGGAAGCGGGACGGCGCCGGCGGAGAGCGCGAAGACGAGGAAGGGCACGATCTCCGGGGTGGCGTGGGCGAAGATGTAGACGATGAACTTGCGGACGTTGTCGTAGACGCGGCGCCCGGATTCGACCGCGGTCACGATGGTGGCGAAGTCGTCGTCGGTGAGGACCATGGTGGCGGCCTCGCGGGCCACGTCGGTGCCGGAGCGTCCCATGGCCACCCCGATGTGGGCGCGGTGCAGCGCGGGGGCGTCGTTGACCCCGTCACCCGTCATGGCGACGATCCGGCCGTGCGCCCGCAGGGTGTCGGCCACCTTGAGTTTCGTCTCGGGCGAGGAGCGGGCGAAGACGACCTCGGCGTCGCCCTCCACGAGGAGCCGGTCGAGTTCGTCGTCGCGCAGCGACTCGGAGGCCGCGACCACGTGCAGGCCGGGCACTCCGATGCCCACCTCCCGGGCCACCGCCGCGGCGGTGGCTCCGCTGTCCCCCGTCACGATGTGCACGCGCATCCCGGCCTCGTGGCAGCGGCGGACGGCCTCCGCCACCTCGGGGCGCGGCGGGTCGTACAGCCCGACCAGACCGAGCAGTCCCAGTTCCGATTCGGCGTCCTGGCGGTGCGATGGCGGATCCGCGCCCGCCGGCAGGTCCCGCGCGGCGACGGCGAGGACCCTCATGCCGCCCTGGGCCAGCTCCTCCGCCGCGGAGCGGGCCGCGTCTGTGGCCGAGCCGGGAAGGACGCGGGCCAGGATCGCTTCAGGCGCTCCCTTGGCGACGATCCGCAGGCGACCCGTCGCCTCGTCGTCCTGCACGACCGACATCAGCCGCAGCCGCGGATCGAAGCGGAACAGTCTGCGCCGTCCCGCGTCGCGCCGGGTGAGATCCACCGGAGCCCCGTGGTCGGCGGCCCCGGTGACGAGGGCGGCCTCGGTCGGATCGCCGTGCAGCTCGCCCTCCTCCTCGAGGGTGACGGTGGTGCACAGCGCGCTCGCCCGCACCAGCTCCTGCGCCCAGGGGCCGGGTTCGGCTCCGTGCTCCGCGGTCCAGAGAGCCCTCAGACGCATGCGGTTGCGGGTCAGCGTGCCGGTCTTGTCCGTGCAGATGACGCTCGTGGAGCCGAGCGTCTCCACGGCGCTGAGTCGTTTCACCAGGGCGCCCTCGCGGGCCAGCGCGCGGACCCCGACGGCGAGGGCCAGCGTGATGGTCGGCAGCAGTCCCTCGGGGACGTTGGCGACGAGGAGCCCGATGGCGAACATGAGGGAGTCGGTCACCGGCAGTCCGACAGCCACTCCGACGACGAGGAACAGGGCTCCCATGCCGGTGGCGACGCCGGCGATGAGCCAGGCGACCTTCTTGACCTGTCGTTCCAACGGGCTCGCCTCGCGCCGGGTCCGTTGGCTGAGGGCGGCGATCCGGCCGATCTCGGTGTGGTCGCCGGTGGCGAACACGGTGGCCCGGGCCTGTCCCTCGACGCAGGTCGTCCCGCTGAAGACGAGGTTCGGCTCCTCCAGCAACGGGGCGCCGAGGAGTCCGGCCGCGGCCATGCGTTCGGCGGGAACGGACTCCCCCGTGAGCATCGACAGATCGACCTCCACTCCGCCTTCGGTGACGCGCGCGTCGGCGGGGACCTTGTCGCCCTCTTCCAGGAGGATCACGTCGCCCGGCACCAGGTCACGCGCCTCCACGGTGAGGGGCCTGCCGTCGCGTACGGCGAGGGCGTGCTCGGGCAGATACCGCGCGAGGGTCTCCACCGCCCGCTCGGCCTGCCGTTCCTGAAGCAGCGCGAAGGCCGCGTTGACGGCGATGACCGCCAGGATCGCCCAGCCGAGCACCCCGAGGTCCGCGACGAAGGCCAGCGCGGCAGCGGCCCACAGCAGAAGGGCCAGCGGGTGGATCAACTGTCCGACGAGCTCCCGCGCGAAGGAGGAGCGGGCCTTGCGCCGTACCTCGTTCGGTCCGTGAACGGCGAGTCGGCGGGCCGCCTCGCGAGCGGACAGCCCATCCGGACCGGTGGCCAGTTCCCGGCGCAACCTGGGCAGGGGCTCACTGGGGTCGAAGGGCAGCGCCGGGGCAGGGGCGGTGCTCGGGCCCGCTGCGGTTCGGCCGGCAGCGCGGTCAGTCATCGTCGCCCCCGGCATCACTGCCCCGGTGCAGGCGGCCGGACCACACAGGCTCCACTTGCTCCCACTCCCGTTCCCAGGCCGCGAGCCGGTGGCCTTCGCTCCGCCGCCGTACGAGGAAGACCACGCCGGCTCCCGCCACCCCGACGGCACCCGCTGCCGCGATACCGCCCGAGAGGGAGGTGAATGCTCGGTCCGCAGCGCTGCCCGGGGGTCGGGTGGGGGATCCTGCGTCGTCCACCCAGATCGTCACGATGCGGCCCGGGGGCGTCCTCGGCGGGACATGGATCGTCCCGGAGCGGCGGACGTGCTCCGGCTGTTCCCACGCCGCCGGTGCGAGGGCCTGCGGCTTCGTGCCGTACCCGGCGGCGGGTGTTTCCTTGGCCGGCCCTGTGGTGGTCGCCTGCACCCGATGACGGTGGGCGGCGAGTTCACGATCGGCCCTCGCTCCGGCGTTCCACAGCATTCCGCCGACCACGGCGCCGCAGACCATGGCGATGATCAGGACGAGGACAAAGGCGGCACGCCCGCGGGATCCTTCCACGGACGGCGTGGACCCACTGCCCGAAGGCTCCTGGTGAGTCATGCCGCACCTCCCGTCGGGTGTGGCCGGATGAGGAACCGCGACACCTCTCGGGGGGGGTGGTGTCCGGTTCCGTTCCGGTGTGGTGGGTCCATGCCCGGATCCGTTCCGGATTGCGGAAGTCGCCGCCCGGCAGGAGGACGGCGTCGAAGCCGTCGTCCCGGAGCGTGTTGCCGATCTCCGGGCGATCCCGGCGGTCGCGCTGGCCTTGCTGCCGTAGGCGACCGGGACGCGCTAGGGGTTCACGACGTGGCGCCTTCGGGCGGGGTGCCGCCTCGCTTCACCGGGATGGTGCGTGCGGCGCCGGTCTCCTGCTCGGGCATCGGGACGCGGATGGTGAGGATGCCGTCCTCGTACGACGCCTCGACGTCGTCGGCCGGGATCGTGGCCGGGAGACGCACGGTCCGGCGGAACGATCCGTAGCGGAACTCCGAGTGCTCTTTGTCCTCCTCGCTCTCGCTGTGTTCCGCACTCACCGTGATCAGGTTGTCGTCGACGGTGATGGTGACGTCGTCGGGGTCCATTCCGGGCAGTTCGGCCCGCAGCACGTACCCGTCGGCGCCGCTGGACACCTCTACCGGGATGGAGTGCGCGGCCGTCGCGGGTCGCCACCCGGGCAGCCCCGGAAACTCCCGGTTGAACCAGTCGTTGAAGTCGGGGAAGAGGCTGTGCCTGCGTTCCACCTTGCCTCCGGCCATTGTTCTGCTCCTCGTTCCCGGGGCCCAGGGCGGTCGCCGTGGACCCGAGTCGGTACGGACGGGCCGTGGACCGGGTTACGGGGCCGGTCCGACTCCGTAACCCCATCGTCCGCCCGCGAGGTCAGGTGGCGCAGCATCCAAGGGGGCTGCCCGACGGGGCCGAACGGGCCGCACCGGGACCGACCGGCCCCCTGCGCCACGGTTCCGGTGCTTTCAGCGGCAGATCTCCTCGACGAAGTGGCCCACTCGTTCCTCCGGCAGGTGCCTGGCCAGGTCCGCCTCGCTGATCATGCCGACCAGTCGGTGGTCGTCGATCACGGGTACGCGGCGGACGCGGTGCTCCTGCATCGTGCGGAGCACCTGCTCGCTGTCGGCGTCCACGTCGACCGTGATCGGCTTGCCCTGGGCGAGGAGTCCGGCCGTCATGTGGTGGGGGTCCTTGCCCTTGGCGAGGCACTTCACCACGATGTCCCGGTCGGTGATGATGCCGTGCAGCCGGTTGTCCGGCCCGCAGATGGGCAGTGCGCCGACATCCAGTTCGCTCATGCGCCGTGCTGCGTCCATCAGGGTTTCGTTCTCCTGCACGCAGCTCGCACCGGTGTGCATGATCTCCCTTGCGGTCGTCATGGCCGCGGCCTCCTTTCAGGCCCCCCTCACTCGTGATCCGGCCGATGCGCCGTTCTTCAGAGGAAGAGCGTCGACACCCTGATGGTGTGCACCGGGCGCAGGCGAAGCCGGTCCACTCCCTCTGCGGGTGGCTGGTGCTTCCCGGGGTGACCGCGGCGCGTGTCTGTGGCCGCCGGTCGACCGGGCTTGGCCGTCGGCCCGGCGTCCCGGGCGAGTCGGTGCCGTGTCCTCCTGGGCATGGTCACTCCTCCCTTCCTCCGGTGCCCCCTTCAAGCGTCGCCTCCGCGCGGGCCACGTGCCGTTTGACGGCTGCGAAGCTGTCCGGCGCCACGGAGATGGAGTCGAGGCCCGCGTCGACCAGGATGGCGGTGAACGCCGGATCGTCGCTGGGCCGCTGCCCGCACAGTCCGACAGGGCGGCCGGCCGCGTGGGCTCGGGCGGCGAGGGTCTGGATACTGCGGACGACGGCGGGATCCCGCTCGTCGAAGACATGGGCGAGGGCCTCGGAGTCGCGGTCGACGCCGAGGGTGAGCTGGGTGAGGTCGTTGCTGCCGATCGAGAACCCGTCGAAGCGTTCCGCGAAGTCCTGGGCGAGGATGATGTTGGCCGGTATCTCCGCCATGACGTAGACGCGCAAGCCGTTCTCACCTCGTACGAGTCCCTCCCGCGCCATCACCGCGAGCACCTGGTCCGCCTCTCCGAGGGTGCGGCAGAAGGGGATCATGACGACCACGTTCGTCAGTCCCATCCCCTCACGGACCAGGCGCAGCGCACGGCATTCGAGGGCGAATCCCTCGCGGTAGCCGTCGCTGTAGTAGCGGCTCGCACCGCGCCAGCCGATCATCGGATTGGCCTCGTCCGGTTCGAAGGGCCGGCCGCCGAGCAGCTTGGCGTACTCGTTCGTCTTGAAGTCGCTGGTCCGGACGACGACGGGGGCCGGCCAGCGGGAAGCGGCGATCCGGGCGATCCCGTGGGCCAGGCGCTCGACGAAGTACTGTCCGCGGTCGAGGTACCCCTCGGTGAGCCGGTCGATCACGTGACGGTCATGCGGATCGAGCCGCTCCGGGTGCAGCAGGGCCATCGGGTGGACCTTCACCTGGTGGGCGACGATGAACTCAAGACGCGCGAGGCCCACTCCGTCGGCGGGGAGCCTCCACCAGCGGAACGCGGCAGACGGGTCGGCCAGGTTGAGCATCACCCGGGTGCGCGTGGCGGGCAGCTCCGCGAGGTCGGTCAGGATCTCCTCGTACGCCAGCAGGCCCTCGTGAACCCGCCCGCGCTCGCCCTCGGCACACGAGACGGTCACCTGCCTGCCCTCCTGGAGAACCTGGGTGCCGGTGCCGGTGCCGACGACGGCGGGGACGCCGAGTTCGCGGCTGACTATCGCGGCGTGCGAGGTGCGTCCGCCGTGGTCGGTGACGATCGCCGACGCCCTCTTCATGACCGGTTCCCAGTCGGGGTCGGTGATGCGGGTGACGAGCACCCCGCCCTTCGGGAAGCGGTCGAGGTCGACAGGGGCGTCGAGGGCGACGACGGGGCCCTGGCCGATCGACTCGCCGACCGCGATGCCCTCCACCAGGGCTTCACCGGGGACGGCGGTCAGCCGGCAGCGGCGCAGGGTCGTGGACCGCCGGCGCGACTGCACGGTCTCGGGGCGCGCCTGGACGATCCAGAGTTCGCCGGTGAGGCCGTCCTTGGCCCATTCGAGGTCCATGGGGCAGCCGTAATGTCCTTCGATGGCGGCCGCCCAGGCGGCGAGCTCGCGGATCTCCGCGTCGGCGAGTACCCGTTGGTTCCGCTCGGCGTCGGGGGTGTCGACCGTGCGGGTCAGCCCGGTGTCCGCGTACACGGTCTTCAGCCGCTTGGTGCCGATCCGCACATCGATCACGGGGTTCAGTGCAGGGTCCTTCATGCTCGGTTTGAACACCGTGTACTCGTCGGGGTCGACCCGGCCGCTGACGACGGTCTCGCCCAGACCCCAGGCGGCGCTCACCACGATCACCTCGGGGAAGCCGCTCTCCGGGTCGAGGGTGAAGGCGACCCCGGCCCCGGCGAGGTCGGAGCGGACCATGAGCTGGACGCCGACGGAGAGGGCGACGGCGAGGTGGTCGAAGCCCATCCGCTCGCGGTAGTCGATCGCCCGGTCGGTGAACAGGGAGGCGTAGCAGCGCCGGCACGCCTCCAGGAGCGCCTCGGGTCCTCGTACGTTCAGATAGGTCTCCTGCTGTCCGGCGAAACTGGCCTCGGGCAGGTCCTCGGCCGTCGCGCTGCTGCGTACGGCCACCTCGGGTGCCTCCCGGCCGCTCTCCTCGGCCAGCCGCTCGTACGCGGTCAGGATGGCGTCCCGCAGCGGCGCGGGCAGTGGCTGCGCGAGGAAGAACGAACGGATGGCCGCCCCGACCTCGTCGAGCGGGGCCCCTTGGTGCAGGCGGCCGACCTGCTCCTCGACGGAGTCGCGCAGTCCGTGGCCGGCGAGAAGGTCCTCGTACGCCTCGGCGGTGGTGGCGAAGCCCGGCGGTACGCGTACGCCCGCGGCGCCGAGCCGGTTGGTCATCTCTCCCAGCGAGGCGTTCTTGCCTCCCACCCGGCCGACATCCGAGCGGCTCAGCTCATCGAACGGTAGGACGCGTTGAGTCGGTCCCATGACATCCTCCGTGGTCTCGGGCGTCCTCAGTACGGGAGCGGTCGGCCGGACGGGGTGCGCAGATCGAGGGGACTGGGCCTGCGGGGCTGTCGGGGCCGGGGGCTGATCCGGATGCGCTGCATGGTGCTCACCTCTCCGGGGAACCGGCGGACGGACCGGGGTCGTCCTCTCGCCCCACCGTCCCGCGCGGAGGCCGAAGCGCCCCAGTGCCGAGCGGGTCATCGGACCGGGGCCGGTCGGTCGTACGGGAACGGGGCCGGTTGGCCCGTGCCGGGTCACCTGTCCGCCCCTCGCGCAGCGGGAGGGGGACAGGTGATCACGGGACACATGGCGCGGTGCAGCAGGCCGTGGACCGTCGAACCCAGCCTCATGCCGGAGTAGCCGCCGCGGCCTCTGCGGCCGACGACCAGGGCGAGGGACTGCTGGGACACCAAGGCGAGTTGCTCGACCGGGTGTCCTCGAACGACCTCTTGGGAGATGAGGGCGGAAGGAGCCCAGACCCGGACGGCGCGGGCCCACGACGACGAGTGCGGCGTGCGCCGGGTCGTGGAGCACGGCCGGCACACCGTTCACCGGTTCCGTCGCGGTCCGCAGCCCGCCGTGGAGTTCCCGTACGAGGCCGAGCAGTATTTCGCTCACGTCTCCTCGACCCGGGTGGCGAAGGCGGGTGGGACGATCTCCACCGGAGAGTGGGCGTGGTGGAGCAGGACGTGGGCGACGCGCCCCAGGGACGGACCAGCGCCCAGAACACGGTGTTCTCTGCCCATCACGAGCAGATCGGTGTGGGCACTCGCCTCCACCAGGGTCCCGGGCGTGCTCGTGCCCGTCTCGACGTGATGGCTGACGATGAGCCCGGGATAGAAGTCACGCGCGCGGCCGGCGAGCGCCTTGATCTCGTGCAGGCGCTGCCGCGCGATCTCGTCGAGGTCGTCCAGCATGGTCGCGACGCTGCCGACGTGGGTGAGCACGTTCCAGACGCTCACCAGTCGCAACACCGCCTTGCGGGCGTCCGCCTCGGCAGCCGCGACCAGCAGCCATCCGAGATCCGAGGCGCCGTGCACGGCTGCCGTCACCGAGCCCGACTCGGGACGGTCGCTGTCACCGCGGACGACGATCACGGGCACCTCGGCGCCGGCTGCCACGCCCAGACCCACGGAGCCGAGCATGAGTGCGGAGAATCCGCCGAGGCCCCGATTGCCCACCACGATCGTGCCCCGGCGGCCGGCGGCCGCCCGGAGGCCGGCGACCGGCTCCTGGCGGCTCAGTTCCTTCGTGACGGTGAGGTCCGGAAAGCGCTCTTGGACGGTGCTCACGGTCTCGATCAGCAGGTCGCGGCCCGCTTCGCGTACCGCCTGGATCGTCTCCGCATGGGCGAAGAGAGCCCGGCGGTCGGTGTCGGCGGCGTGGACGAGATGCAAAGGCCGCCCCCGGCGGTCCGCCTCGGCAGCGGCCCAGAGAACAGCCGTGCGCCCGGAGGGGGACCCGTCGACTCCCACGACGACGTTGCCGAGCTCCGGTCGAGCGGGGATCTCGCTGGTCATGGCTTCCTCCTCCGAGGTACGCCCGGCGCTCGGGGCACGTCCCAGGGGGGGCGACACCAACCACGCTGACACCAGGGTGAGCATTCTCGGGATGGGCCGTTCGGCCCCGATCGAGACCTGCCCGGCCCTGCTGTCGGGAGGCACGGGACCACCAGCCTGGAATTCTGGATGTCCTCTCCGGTCCGGACCACGAGCAGAACGGAGCGGACACGACCGAGGAGGCAGGCCATGACTGCTCAGGTCACCGTCGGACTGGACGGCTCGAAGGAAAGCCTCGCCGCCGTGGGCTGGGCGGCGACGGCAGCGGTGCTGCGTGAAGTGCCCCTCCGGCTGGTGCACGTGGAGGAGTGGCCGAACACCCCTGAGCTGCCCCTGGCGTACGCCCGCACCATGGCCGAGCGGAGCGAGAGTCTCCTGCGGGACGAGGCGGACCGCCTGCGGAAGGACCACCCCGGCCTCGAGATCCTCACGGAGCGTGCGCGTGGCCGGGCGGCCGAGGAACTGACGGCCGCCGCGAACGAGGCGGATCTGACCGTGCTCGGATCGCGTGGACTCGGGGGCGTCCGGGGCTTCATCGTCGGCTCGGTCTCCCCGGCCGTCGTCGGCTCGGCGCGTCGGCCGGTCGTCCTCGTGCGCGCGGAGGGCACCTCGACGTCTCCCGAAAGCGGGATCGTGGTCGGCGTCGACACCCACCACCCGTGCGAGGCCCTGCTCGCGTTCTCGTTCAACGAAGCCGCCCGCAGGAACACGCCGCTGCGGTTCCTGCACAGCTGGACGCTTCCCGCCTCGTACGGCTACGCGGCGATCATGGACTCCGGGATCGGCGAGGAGCTGGGCGACCACCTCCTCGGCGGTCTGGACGACCTGGTGGCACCGTGGCGAAAGCGCTACGCGGGCGTGGACGTGGCGGCCACGGCGGTGGTGGGCTCGCCCGCGTACCAACTGGTCGAGGCGTCACAGACCTCGCAACTCGTCGTCGTGGGACGCCGGAACCGGAAAGTCCCCCTCGGCGCTCATCTCGGCCATGTCGCCCACGCGGTCATCCACCACAGCCCAGCGCCGGTCGCCGTCGTCCCTTTGCCGTGACCTCTACGGATGTCGGCGGCTCGGGGAGGGCGTGTAGCGGTCCGGATCGGCGTCGTACGCGGTGGCGCAGCGAGTGGAGCAGAAGTGCAGTGTGCCTGCTGGACCGTCCCGGTGTTCGGGTGCGGTCGCGGGGTCGACTTCCATGCCGCACACGGGGTCGACGGCCGTTTCGTGTCCGTCCGGGCCGTCCTGCCGCCGCGTCGTGTCGGTCGCGGTCCCGACCTCCGGCTGTGACGGCGTGCCGCCCGCTTCGGGCAAGGGTGCGGGGTGCCAGCGGCGCAGGCGGGAGGCGTTGGTGACGACGGACAGGGAGGACAGGGCCATGGCGGCCGCGGCGATGATCGGACTGAGGCGGATGCCCCAGAGGGGGTAGAGGACGCCGGCTGCGAGCGGGATGCCGACGGCGTTGTAGACGAGGGCGAAGAACAGGTTCTGCTTGATGTTGCGCATGGTCGCCTTCGAGAGGCGGATGGCGGTGACGACTCCGGCGAGGGAGCCGGAGATGAGGGTGATGTCGGCGGATTCGATGGCGACGTCCGTGCCGGTGCCGATGGCCAGTCCGACGTCGGACTGCGCGAGGGCGGGGGCGTCGTTGATGCCGTCGCCGACCATGGCGACGGTCCGGCCTTCGGTCTGGAGGCGGCGGATCTCGTCGGTCTTGTGCTCGGGCAGTACCTCGGCCAGGGCCCTGGGTATGCCGACGGAAGCGGCGATGGCGGCGGCGGTACGGGCGTTGTCGCCGGTGAGCATGACGACCTCGGTGTCCAGGTGTCGCAGGGCCGCGATCGCCTGGGCGGAGTCGTCCTTGACGGTGTCGGCGACGGCGAGCACCCCGGCGGGGCGGCCGTCGACCGCGGCGAGGACAGGTGTCTTTCCCGCGGCCGCGAGGTTCGCGGCGACGGCGTCGAGCGGGGTGGTGTCGAGGCCGGTGCCGTGGAGGAAGCGGCTGGTGCCGACCATGAGGGCGTGACCGTCGGCCGTGGCGCGGACGCCCTTGCCGGTGACGGAGTCGAAGCCGGTCGCGGTCGGCGGCTGAAGACCGCGGTCGCGGGCCCCGGAGACGATGGCCTGGGCAAGGGGGTGTTCGCTGTCGGTCTCGGCAGCGGCGACCAGCCGCAGGAGTTCGGCTTCGTCGACTCCGTCGACGGGGTGGACGTCGGTGAGGACGGGCTTGCCGACGGTGACCGTGCCGGTCTTGTCGAGGACGACGGTGTCGAGCTTGTGGGCGGTCTCCAGGGCTTCGGCGGAGCGGATGAGGATGCCTGCCTGCGCGCCTTTGCCGGTGCCGACCATGACCGAGAGCGGGGTGGCCAGGCCGAGGGCGCAGGGGCAGGCGATGATCAGGACGGCGACGGCGGAGACGAGGGCGAGGGTGAGCGCCGGCGCGGGTCCGACCGTGTACCAGAGAGCGAATGTCGCGATCGCGATGGCGATGACCGCCGGGACGAAGTAGGCGGAGATCGCGTCGGCGAGGCGCTGAATCGGGGCCTTGGATGCCTGCGCCTGCTGCACCAGTCGGATGATCTGGGCGAGCATGGTGTCCGCGCCGACCTTGGCCGCGCGCACCCGCAAGGAGCCTGTGGTGTTGACGGTGGCGCCGATGACACCGTCGCCCGGGTGCTTCGTGACCGGCATCGGCTCGCCCGTCACCATCGACTCGTCCACCGCGGACGAGCCCGACAGGACCTCGGCGTCGACAGGGATCTTCTCCCCGGGGCGGATGACGATCTCGTCCCCGACGACCACCTCGTCGACGGGTATCCCGGTCTCGGAGCCGTCGCGTACGACGCATGCGGTGCGGGCCTGCAGCCCGATCAGAGCGCGGATGGCCTCGCCCGTGCCGGCCTTGGCCCTTGCCTCCAGAAGACGGCCCAGCAGGATCAGGGTCAGGATGACGCCGACCGCTTCGAAGTACACCTCCCGTACGTCCTCGGGGAGCAGTCCTGGGGCGAGGGTGACGAGCAGGCTGAATCCGTAGGCGGCGCTGGTGCCCAGGGTGATCAGGGAGTTCATGTCCGCCGACCGGTGGCGCAGGGCGAGCCAGCCGATGGAGTGCACGGGCCAGCCGGTATAGAACATCACCGGCGTGATCAGTGCGAGCTGGAACCAGTGGTCCAGCATCCAGCCGGGTACCCAGTCGGCACCGAACAGCTCGTGCGCCATCACGGCGAACAGCACCGGCGCGGTGAGCACCGCGCCCACGACGACGCGGCGGGTCAGGTCCTTGATCTCCGCCCGGCGCTCGGCGATGTCGGCCGCCTCCGCGTCCTCGGCCGACGGCTCCCCCGCGCTCGGCGCCACCTCTCCGCCCGACACTGCGCCCGGTTCCGGTGCTCCGTCTTCTGCGGGCTCGACGACGAGGGTCCCGTGGATCATGTTCATGCCGCAGGTGAACCCGTACGTGCCGGGCCGGTCAGGGCTCAGCCGCACGGTCGTACGGGTGTGAGCGGGAAGGCCGGCCCCGACCCTGAGATCGGGGAACACGACGCGGGAGGTGCATTCACCGGCTTCCTGCCGATCGAAGACGACTTCGACCGGCGCACCCTGGCGGACCTTGATCAGGTTCGGGCTGTAGCCGCCCCGCACCATCACGTCGACGCGCTGTACACCGTCCTCCACGCGGACCGCGCCGGCCTTCCGCGGCCCGAAGAAGTACCGGCCCAGGACGGCGATGAGCCCGGCGGCGGCCAGGATGACGACGACGTCCGCGACAGACATGGCACTCGCCTCCTCGTGCCTGCTCTCCCAGCCTCCCGCTCAGCATCCGCGTCGGCCACTCTCGGCCGGCACGGACTGACCGGCCCCCGCGAAGGGGCGGCATCGCAAGTCTTGCCACGTCCACGCGCTGCCGCTGGTGTCGGGCCCTCGGACAGGCGCATCATCGCTGTCTCGGCGCAACTTCAGTGTCGACGGAGAGCAGCAGCCATGACGAACACGCATCCGATGGATCGGCAAGCGGTGTACGACGACTACGAGCGCGTCCGGCAGACCTTCCACCGTCTCCTCGATACCGCCTCAGAGGCTGCCCTGGCCCGGGCTACCGACGGAACCCGGTGGAACAACGAACAGCTGCTGTGGCACATGCTCTTCGGCTACATGGTCACCGTGCGGCTGCTGTTCCTTGTGCGCTTCTTCGGGCGGCTTCCCGCAGGCGTGGGGAAGGGGTTCGCCCGGGCGCTGGATGCAGCAACAGCGCTGTTCGACCTCATCAACTATCTCGGGCCGTGCGGGGCCGTGAAGGTCTACGGGCGGCGCCGGATGGACGCTGCGTTCGACCGCCTCATCGACTCGCTCCTCCGCAAGCTCGCGGCGGAGTCCGAGGCCGCCCTCGCCCGCGGCATGCACTACCCGATGCGGTGGGATCCCTTCTTCAAGGACTTCATGACGCTTGCGGACATCTACCGCTACCCGACGCAGCACTTCGACTTCCACCACGCTCAGCTCACCCTGGACGGTGCCCGCTGACCCCGAAGGCGTCCCGGGCCGTCTCATCAACGAGCCGATCGGCACACCTGCCTGGTCCGGACGGCCCTGGGCGGCCCTTGCGGCCGCAGAAAGGCTGAAGGCCAAGTGTGTCGGGCGACGACTAAAAGTCGTGGGAACCCGGCATGGGCCGCGCGTGATGGGCCCCGATGACTGCGACCGGGGTCCCGGCATGGTGAACGGGCACTACCGGCAGCGCGGCGACGGCACCCCGGTCAAGACCCTGGACCAGGCCCAGGACCGCGCCCAGAAGTGGCTGCGTGACCGGGGCAGCGGCCTGACCGCCGACGAGGCCGAGGCGTTCCCCGGCTACCACACCCTGCACACGCTGCGCTCGGGGAAGATCGTCGGCATGCCGTCTGCCAACGCCTCCACCGGCACCGTGTGGGGCCACACCTGGCACGGCACCCACGTCGCCACCAGCAAGCACTGACGCCACGTCCGCCCCTGACCGGGGCCGTCAGCCATGTGCTGACGAACGCTTCTCTGCGCGATCGTCAGAGCCGGACGGGGCGGGCGCCGCAGCCGAGATCACGCCTGGTCAGCAGCCCCGTTCGAAGTCCCGGGCGCGCCCGGCACCCGGATGCGGCGGCCGGTCACGCGGCGCGGCGAGAGCGTCACCATGGTGTCGCGCCCCTCCCCGGCCCACGGCTCCGGGCGGCCGGCGTCCGTGATCCTCTGTACCGACGTCTCGTCCGACACCGTGCGTACCGGACCGACGAGGAGCACGCTCCAACCCTGGCTGAACGCTTCGTCCAGGCGGTCCTCCTCGAAGGCGACTTCGGCTCCGGACGCCGAAGCGCGCGCGAGGGTCGAGTCGGCGGCGGTCATGAAGACGATCTCCCCGTCGACGACTCGGTAGTTCACGGGGAAGACCGCCATGCCGTCCCCTCCCTCGACGGCGACCCGGCCGACTCCGTGGCCGTCGAGCAGTTCCCAGCACTCGGCCTCGCCGATCTCCTCCATCCGTGCCCGGTGCCCGGCATGGCCTCCTCCGGGCGCGAGGTCCGCCCTGTACCCGGTGAGGTCCTGAACGTTGGTCTCCAGGGCGTTCGCGAGCCGGACCAGGAATTCGAACCCCGGCGTCGGCACCCGCTCCTCGACGTAGGCGATGAAGCCTGGTGCGGAGCCGGCCCGTTCGGCCACTTCCTCCCGGGACAGACCGAGCTGCGTGCGCCGGGCCGCGACGCGGCGGCCCAGGTCGCTCGTGACGTGCGGCGCGTGTCGGTCATCGGCCGTGTTCATCACCGGTCTCCTTCCATGGGCTCCGGATTCCGCTGGGGTACGACGGCGACCGGACACGAGGCGTGGTGCAGGGCGCGGTGGGCGACCCTGCCGAGTTCCAGGCCGACGAGCCTGTCCCTGCGTCGTGCCCCGACGACCATCAGGTCGGCGGCGGCCGAGCGCTCGGTCAGTACCGTGTGGGCGGGGCCCTCGACCGAGCTTCTGCGCAGGCGGACCTGGGGATGTTCGGACGCCGCGGCCTCAAGGGCCTTGTCGAGCAGTTCGGTGGACTCTTCCGCGAAGTAGGCTCCCCCGGCGCGCTTCATCAGCAGGTGGTCGGCCGGTCCGTGCGCCGGTCGTCGCCAGGCGCGGACGACGTCGAGTTCCGCGTCCCGGACCGCCGCCTCACGGAAGGCGAACCGCACGGCCGGCGAGTCGATGTCGTGTTCTCCGACGCCGAGCAGGACGCGCCCGTGGCGTGTCTCCAGTGCCTGCCGGTCCCCGCGGACGACGACGACCGGGCAGTGGGCCCGGGCGGCCACGACGAGGCTGACGGATCCGAGCAGAAGGTCGGCGAACTCACCGCGCCCTCGGGACCCGACGACGAGGATCGAACCCTCCCAGCCCTCCCTGAGCAGCCCGGTGGAGGCGTCCTCGGCAAGGACATCCGTGGTGATGGGGAGGGCGGGTGCACGGCGCCGGGCGCGTTCGGCCGCAACGCCGACGATGTTCTCGGCGAGGACCTGGCCCGAGGGCCGGTCCGTGGCCCAGGTCGGCACGACTCCTTCGTACCGCTCCCACATCGAGGCGTGGACGATCCGTAGGGAAACCCCGTGCCGTACCGCTTCGTCGACGCCCCAGTCCAATGCCGTGAGACTGGCGTCGGACCCGTCGACTCCTACCACCAGGGACGACTCCATCGTGCCCACCGCCTTCCGGGTCGAGTGGTGACCTGCTGCCACGCTCGCACCGGGCGGCGGGCGCTGGCTAGGGCCGGTCGGCCCCGGGCGTGGTCCGCCCGGACCAGGCGTGGAGGTGGCACCCCCAGACACGGCTGAAGGAGGGGCCCATCCGCTTCTCGCGGATCCTGATCGCGCGGTGCACGGCTCGAAGCCGCTTCCCCGCGTCCCTGGGGCGGGCCCCTCCTCACTGTCAGGAAAGCACCGGTCGACGGTCCGTGCCAGGGCTGCCCGGGTCGGGACGTGCCCCTTTCGGCCCTTGCCGCCGCCGCCCTGCGGCGACACGCTCTCAGCAACAGGACTCGGGGGGCAGGAGTACCGGAGGCCGGTCATGAAGCACCCACGTACCGTCGACGACGTGATGACCCATGCGGTGGTCTCCGCCAGGCTCGACGCACCGGTCAAGGAGATCGTCCGGTCCATGCGGCGCTGGGGCGTGAGCGCGGTTCCCGTGCTGTCGGCCGAGGGGCGGGTGGTCGGCGTGGTGTCCGAGGCGGACATTCTCGGCAAGGTTCCGGGAGAGGACCGCGACGGCGCGGGTTCGGTGACGGCGGGCAGCTTGATGTCGGCGCCGGCCGTCACCGTGCCGCGAGACGCCACGATCGCAGGGGCGGCGCGGTTGATGGGGCGTGGGCGGCTCAAGCGGCTTCCCGTGGTGGACGAGGACGGCCGCCCGGTCGGTGTCGTCAGCCGGGGCGACCTGCTCAAGGTCTATCTGCGCTCCGACGCCGAACTCGCGGAGGACGTGCGGCACGAACTCCTCACGCACCTGATTCCGGAAGGCGACGCCGCACTCACCGTACGTGTCGCGGACGGCGCGGTGACGCTCACCGGGCGCCTGCCCGAGTCCGTATCTGCGGATCTGGCCCTGCGGCTCGCCCGGACGGTGCCCGGCGTGGTGGACGCGGCTGCGGAGTTCACGACCGCGTAGCGGCCTTCGCGTCATGCGTCGCGTCATGCGTCGGAAAGTGCTGGACCCGCGCGTCCGGGCCCGGGAACACCAGAGTGACCCGGCCCGTGTCCGACCATCGGACGTCGAAGGGGGGAGTTCCGTCGACGTGGTGCAGCCCGACGATCTCACCGTCACGCCCCTCGTCCCCGACCGTGGCACCGCCCACGATCAACCGGTCGCCGACATGAGCCCACAGCCCGGCGCGTGGACTCTCCTGGCCTTGCCGTGTTCCGGTCGCAGTCATCGCTCTCGCCTCCCGGCGCCACGCGCCCGGCCGCGGCCCTCCCGAGACCGGTGCTCTCGCCTCCACCGTGCGTCCTGGCCCGCCGGCCGCCATAGGGGCGAACAGTCCCGGAAGGGGACCATTCGGCACTGCCCGAGAGCGGGCTTCGCGCAGCAGGGTGGGATCTACCGGGGCCGCCACGTCCCGTGAAGGAGGACCGTCATGCAGCACCGTACGGTTTTCGAGGTGATGACCCACTCCGTGGTCACCGCCGCCCCGCAGACCCCGTTCAAGGAGATCGCCCGGCTCTTCGCCGAGAACGACGTCTCGGCGGTCCCGGTCGTCGACCCGGACCGACGCCTGCTCGGCGTGGTCTCGGAGGCCGACCTGCTGCGGACCACGGCCGAGCTCCCCGACCCGGAGGGCCGCCCAGCGGGCGTCCGGCCGCTGTCCCGGGAGAAAGGGCCGCCCGACCCGGAGACCGCCGCCCAGCTGATGACCTCGCCCGCCGTCACGGCCCAGCCGAGCTGGAATCTCGTCGAGACGGCTCGGACGATGCACCGCAAGGGGATCAAACGGCTGCCCGTCACCGACGAGACCGGTCGACTCGTCGGGATCATCAGCCGCAGTGACCTGCTGCGCCCCTTCCTGCGCAGTGACACCGCGATCCGCGACGAGATCGAGCACGACGTCCTGTCCGACACCCTGCGCCTCGCCCCCGACACGATCCGTGTGACCGTCGACGACGGGGTCGTCGGGCTGACGGGCCGAGTCGACGAGCGCGCCGACATCCGCGTGATCGTGCGGCTCTGCCGCTCGGTCGACGGAGTGGTCGCCCTGCACGAATCGATCGAGTACTCCTACGACAACCTCGCGCTCGACGTGGAGCCTCCGCGATGAACGCCCTTTGGGTGGCGCCGGTCATGCCCGACTACGACAGCGCCCGGGCCACGTTCTCCTGGAGGCGCGAACGGTCCCGGCTCGCCGGGCTGCCGGACGGCGGCATCAACATCGGTTACGAGACGGTCGACCGGCACCTGCGCGAGGGCCACGGCGAACACGTCGCGCTGCGCTGCATCGCCCGCGACGGATCGACGCAGACGGTGACCTTCTCCCGGCTCGCGGCAGAGAGCTCCCGCTTCGCGCACGTGCTGGAAACACTGGGCGTGGAACGCGGCGAGCGGGTGTTCACCCTGCTCGGCCGCCGGTTCGAGCTGTACAGCACCGTCCTCGGCACACTGCGTGCCGGACGAGTCCTGTGCCCCCTGTTCACCGCCTTCGGACCCGAACCCGTCGCGCTGCGCATGGAGTTGGGCAACGCCAGGACTCTGGTCACGACCCGGGAGCTGTACGAGCGCAAGGTGGCCCCGATACGGTCCCGGCTTCCGCACCTGCGCCACGTCCTGCTCCTCGACCCCGGCACCGACCCACCCCCGGACACCCTCTCCTTCCCCGCTCTCACGTCCGCCGCGCCCGACGAGTACGCCGTGGGGGCGACCGATCCGGCCGAGCCGGCACTGCTGCACTTCACCAGCGGCACGACGGGCACGCCCAAGGGCGCGATACACGTGCACGAGGCGGTCCTCGCCCATCACGTCACCGCCGCCTACGCCCTGGACCTGCACGAGGGCGACGTCTTCTGGTGCACGGCCGACCCCGGATGGGTCACCGGCATGTCGTACGGCATCATCGCCCCGCTCACCCACGGGGTGACGACCGTCGTCGACGAAGGGGACTTCGCCCCCGCCCGCTGGTACGGGATCCTCGCCGACCAGCAGGTCACCGTCTGGTACACGGCCCCGACCGCGCTGCGCATGCTCATGCGGGCCGCGCCACGCGGTGGCGACACGACGCCTGCCACGCGCCACGACCTCTCCGCCCTCCGGTTCGTCGCAAGCGTCGGCGAGCCGTTGAATCCCGAGGCCGTGCACTGGGGCCGGGAGGCACTCGGACTTCCGGTCCACGACACCTGGTGGCAGACCGAGACGGGCGCCATCATGATCGCCGATTTCGCGGCCGATCCCGTACGGCCCGGTTCGATGGGCCGACCGGTTCCCGGTGTCGAGGCCGCCGTCCTGGCATGCGGCGAGGACGGCCGGGCCGCGGTCACCGGCGGACGCGTCCAGATCCTCCAGGAGCCGGGCGCTCAGGGCGAGCTCGCCCTGCGGGCGGGATGGCCGTCGATGTTCCGCGGCTACCTCCATGAACCGAGCCGGTACGAAGCGTGCTTCGCGGACGGGTGGTACCTGACGGGCGACCTCGTCAGCCGCGACGCCGACGGCTGGTACTGGTTCGTGGGTCGGGCCGACGACGTCATCAAGTCCGCAGGACACCTCATCGGGCCGTTCGAGGTGGAGAGCGCGCTCATGGAGCATCCGGCCGTCGCCGAGGCCGGTGTCATCGGGCGCCCGGACCCGCTGGCGGGCTCGATCGTCAAGGCGTTCGTGCTGCCGCGCCCCGAGTACCGGCCCGACAGCGAACTGCGGCGCGACGTCCTGGCGTTCGCCCGACGGCGGCTCGGCCCGGCCGTCGCTCCCCGGGAGATCGAGTTCGTCGAGGACCTGCCCCACACGCGCAGCGGAAAAGTGATGCGCCGCCTGCTGCGGGCCCGCGAACTCGGCCTGCCCGAGGGCGATGTGTCCACGCTGGAGACACCCGAACCGGCCGGGACGGCCGGCACGTCCGGGAAGGAGCCGTGATGGCCACCGCGCACGGCAGCACATCCGCCGGGACGTCGCAGACGAAGCGCCCCCGTCGCACTCGTGGAGCCGCGCCCCCCTCCCCCACTCCTGCGGCGGCTCACGACCTGGGCCTCCTGCGGCAGATGCTGCTCATCCGGCGGTTCGAGGAACGGTGCGTCGAGCTGTACAGCGCGGCGGCGATACGGGGCTTCGTCCACCTGTACATCGGAGAGGAGGCGGTGGCGGTCGGCGTCCACCAGGCGCTCGACGAGCGGGACGCGGTCGTCTCCACGTACCGCGAACACGGCCACGCGCTGGCCCGTGGGGTACCGCCCGAGGCCGTGATGGCGGAGATGTACGGGAAGACCACCGGGTGCAGCCACGGCCGCGGCGGCTCCATGCACCTCTTCGACGCCGGCCGCCGCTTCTACGGCGGCAACGCGATCGTCGGCGGCGGGCTGCCGCTCGCGGCCGGTCTTGCCCTCGCCGACCGGATGCGCGGCGAGTCCCCGGTGACCTGTTGCTTCTTCGGTGACGGGGCCTTCGCCGAGGGCGAGTTCCACGAGACCGCCAACCTGGCGGCCCTCTGGGGACTGCCCGTGCTCTTCGTCTGTGAGAACAACCTGTACGCGATGGGGACGGCCCTCGCCCGCGAACACGCGCAGACAGACCTCGCCCTGCGGGCCGCGTCGTACGGCATGGCGGCCTGGGCCGTGGACGGCATGGACGTACACGCCGTGGAGAAAGCGGCGCGCGGGGCTGTCGAGTCCATGCGCGCCGGCAACGGACCGCACTTCCTGGAGATGCGGACGTATCGCTTCCGAGCACACTCGATGTACGACCCCGACCGGTACCGGCCGAAGGAGGAGGTCGAGGAGTGGAAGCGGCACGACCCCGTCACGGGCCTCGCCGACCGCATGACCGCGGCCGGTCTCCTCGACACCGCCGCGCTGGAGGCACTGGACCACGAGGTCATGGAGGAGATCGACCGAGCCGTCCGGGCGGCCGAACAGGCTCCCGAGGAGCCGACCGAAGACCTGCTGCTCCATGTCACCGGTCGACGTGAGGAGGCCCCGTCATGAGCACGCGTACGCGACCGCGGGCCCATCCCGACGACGGCACCACCACGTACAGGGAGGCCCTGCGAGAGGGGCTGCGCGAGGCCCTGGCCTCGGACGACAGGGTCTTCCTCATGGGCGAGGACGTGGGCCGTTACGGCGGCTGCTTCGGCGTGAGCCTCGGCCTCCTGGAGGAGTTCGGACCGGATCGCGTCCGGGACACCCCTCTGTCGGAGTCCGCGTTCGTCGGAGCCGGCATCGGCGCCGCCCTGGCCGGGATGAGGCCCGTCGTCGAGATCATGACGGTCAACTTCAGCCTGCTGGCCCTCGACCAGATCCTCAACAACGCCGCCACCCTGCGGCACATGTCCGGCGGACAGCTCGGTGTGCCGCTGGTGATCCGCATGACGACGGGCGCGGGACGGCAGCTGGCCGCCCAGCACTCCCACAGCCTCGAAGGCTGGTACGCGCACATCCCCGGGCTCCGGGTCCTGGCGCCGGCCACGGTCGACGACGCCCGCCATGTGCTGGCGGCCGCGCTCGCCGACCCCGACCCGGTCCTGCTGTTCGAACACGGCAGCCTCTACAACGCGGCCGGCGTGCTCGATCCGGCGGTCCACGACGTCGACCTGGACCGCGCGGCCGTCCGCCGCGAGGGCGCCGACGTCACGATCGTCGCGTACGGCGGTTGCGTGCCCAAAGCCCTCGAAGCCGCGGAGGCGATGGCCGGGGAGGGGATCAGCGCGGAGGTCGTGGACCTGCGGACGCTGCGGCCCCTGGACGACGCCACGGTCGTCGGCTCGGTCCGCCGGACCCACCGGGCCGTCGTGGTCGACGAGGGCTGGCGCAGCGGCAGTCTGTCGGCCGAGGTCGAGTCGCGCATCTGCGAACAGGCGTTCTTCGACCTCGACGCGCCCGTGGAACGGGTCTGCAGCGCGGAGGTCCCCATTCCGTACGCCCGCCGGCTGGAGGAGGCGGCACTCCCCCAGCCGTCCGGAATCGTGGCGGCGGCGCGCCGGGTGGTGAGCTGAGATGGCCGAGTTCACCATGCCGTCGCTCGGCGCCGACATGGACGAGGGCCTGCTTTCCGAGTGGTTGGTGCACCCGGGTGACCAGGTGACGCGGGGCGACGTCATCGCCGTGGTCGAGACCGCCAAGTCCGCGATCGAGGTCGAGTGTTTCGACACCGGCACGGTCGAGGCCCTCCTCGTCGACGAGGGCACCACCGTGCCGGTGGGCACCCCGCTGGCACGTATCGGCACGACCGCCGGGAGCCGGCCCGCCGAAAGGCAGCCCACCGCCCAAAGACAGCCCACCGCCCAAAGACAGCCCGCCGCCCGAAGACGGCCCGTCGAAAGCCCGCCGCCGTCGACACCCCTGGTCCGCCGCCTCGCCGAGGACCGGCACCTCGACCTCGCCGCCGTCCATGGTTCGGGCCCGGGAGGCAGGATCACACGCGCGGACGTGGAACACGCGGAACCGAAGCCGGAAACCGCGCCGGCACCAGAGCGCGACAAGGCCGCGCCGACACCACGGCCGGCGAAGCCGGTGCGCACCGACGACTCGACGGGGAAGCGTCCAGCTCCGGCGCGGGTGAAGTCCTCACCGCTCGCGCGGCGGCTGGCCACGGAACTCGGCGTCGACCTCGCCGAGGTGACCGGCACGGGGCGGGGCGGCACCGTCCGTGCCGAGGACGTCCGTTCCGCCGCAGCCGCCGAGGGCGCACCGCGGCCGGCCGTCCCGGATGCGGCACGGGCGGCGACCGCCCGGCTCATGAGCCGGTCCAAGCGGGAGATCCCGCACTTCTACCTCTCCACGACCGTGGACATGGCAGCGGCACTGGAGTGGATGCATGCTCGCAACCGCGAACTGCCGCTGTCCGCCCGTCTGGTGCCCGCCGCGCTCACCTTCAAGGCCGTCGCGATGGCTGCGCGCAAAGTGCCCGAGCTCAACGGGCACTGGGGCGACGACGGCTTCGTTCCGGCGGAGGAGGTACGGCTGGGCGTCGCCGTTTCCCTGCGGGGCGGTGGTCTTGTCGCCCCGGCCCTCGCGCATGCCGACACGCTCTCCGTGGCCGAGGTGATGGCCGCGCTGAAGGATCTGGTGGCACGCGCACGGGGTGGTCGGCTCCGCGCGTCGCAGACCGCCGATCCCAGTCTCACCGTCACGAACCTCGGTGACCAGGGCGTCGAGGCGGTGTTCGGCGTCGTCTACCCGCCTCAGGTCGTGCTCGTCGGCCTCGGCAGGATCGTCGAGCGGCCGGTGGCCGTGAACGGCCTGCTGGGAGTGCACCCCGTGCTGACGGCGACGCTGTCCGCCGATCACCGGGCCGCCGACGGCGCCACCGGCGCGCGTTTCCTGACCGCCATGGACCGGCTCCTGCAGCAACCGGAGGAACTGTGAACCACGACCAGGCCAAGGAGTTCGTTCGGCAAGCCGTGCAGCGTGTCGTCCCCGGTGCCGGGTTCACCGGACTGGATCCCCGCGTGTCGCTGAGGGACGCGTTCGAGATGGATTCGCTGGACTTCCTCGAGTTCGTCGAGGCGCTCGCCGAACTCAGCGGGACGGAACTCACCGAGGACGACTATCCGGCCCTCGACACCTGGGACGGCTGCGCCGCTCGCCTGGTGGGCGAGGAGCGTACGCCCGCACAAGAAAGGAGAGGGTGATGCGTCACCACAGGATCGGCGAGCTGATGACGCGCGAAGTGGTGAGTGTCCGCGGCGACGCCTCGTTCAAGGAAGTCGCCCGCACGCTCTCGCAGCACCGGGTGACCGCTGTTCCCGTACTGAACGGCGGGGGCAGGGTGGTCGGGGTGGTTTCGGAGGGGGATCTGCTGCGCAAGACCGCCGACCAGGCCACCGCACCGGGTGATCGGCCGGCCGTTCCGGACCTGGAGGCATGGGCGCGTGCCAAGGCCGAGGGGACACGGGCCGAGGAGCTGATGTCGGCACCCGCCGTGTGCGCCCGCCCGGACTGGACCGTGGCGGAGACGGCGCGGCTGATGGAGGTCCAGGGGGTCAAGAGGCTCGTCGTCGTCGACGACGAGGACCGGCTGGTGGGCATCGTGAGCCGCCGCGATCTGCTGAGCATCTTCCTCCGCGAGGACGAGGACATCCGCCGGGAGATCGTCGAGGACGTGCTCGGCGACACCCTGCGTCTCGGACCGGCCGTGCTCACCGTCGAGGTACGTGACGGCCGTGTGGAGCTCAGCGGAACCCTTCCCTTCCGGCGCATGATCCCGGCGGTCGAGCGCATGTGCGCGACTGTCGACGGCGTGGTCTCGGTCTCCTCCACCCGTCTCCTGTACGACGTCGACGACACCTGACGAGGAGGTGCACGGTCATGACACGGAGCATCGTGGTCGGCCTGGACGGCACGGAACAGGCGAAGGCCGCCGCGGAGTGGGCGGCCGAGGAGGCGCTGCTGCGCGGCACCGGCGTCCGTCTGGTGTACGCGAAGGAACCGGTGCCGGAGGCCATGCTGTCGCTCGCGCCGCGGGAGTCCGAGGACGCGTGGGCCGAAGAGATGGTGGCGCGCGTCGCCGACGGGCTGCGCGAGCGCCATCACGGGCTGACGGTGACCACCCGGCTGCTGCCCGCGGGGCCCGTGCCGGGCCTCGTCGCCGCGGCCGAGGAGAGCGAACTGCTGGTCATCGGCTCACGGGCCCTCGGTGGTGTGACCGGCTACCTGCTCGGCTCGGTCGGCCTCACGGTCGCCGGTGCCGTCGAGCGGCCTGTCGTACTGGTACGGGCGGGCAGCGGGGCGGCCCCTCCGCGAGGCCCCGTCATCGTGGGGACCGATGTGCGGCAGCCCGTGGACGCCGTGCTGGGTTTCGCCTTCGAGGAAGCCGCCCGGCGTGGCTCCCGGGTCCATGTCGTGTACGCGGAGCAGCTTCCGCCGTTCGCCGGGCTGGGACCCGCCATGGTCCCGGACGTCCGCCTCGCCGTGGCTCCGGAGATCGAGCGTTCGCTGGAGGATCTCCTTGAGCCCTGGCGCGCGAAGTACCCCGACGTCGAGGCCGCCGCCCGTGTGGTGGTCGGATCGGCCGGCCTCGAACTGGTTGGGGCCGCCGGGGACGCCGCGCTCGTGGTGGTGGGTCGGCGTACTCGCCATTCGGCTCTGGGCGCGCGCATCGGGAGCGTGGCCCACGCGGTGCTGCACCACAGCCCGGTGCCCGTGGCCGTCGTGCCCCACGCCTGAACTCGGTGCCGATCAGCCCTCGGGTGCTGTCGGACGCAGCCGTACCGCCGTGACCTTGTACTCCGGACACGAGGTCACGGTGTCGGCATGCTCCGAGGTGAGGGAGTTGACGCCGCTGGCCGGGAAATGGAACGCGCAGAAGACCTGCCCCGGGGCGAGTTCCGTGCCGACGCGGGCGACGAGTCGCGCCTGCCCGTGGCGGCTCTCGACGGTGACCGGTGTGCCGTCCCGGACTCCGAACCGGGCGGCGTCCTCCGGGTTCAGGTCAAGGCGGTCGTCCGCGTCGAGAAGAAGGTTTCCGCCACGCCGGGTCATGCTTCCGGAGTTGTAATGGGCCCAGCGGCGCCCCGTGACGAGCACCAGCGGATAGTCCTGGTCCGGCTCCTCGCCGGGCGGCAGATACGGGGCCGCCGACAGATGGGCGCGTCCGTCGTGCGTGGCGAACTCCTCCGTGTACAGGGTGGCTTCGCCCGGCCGGTCGGGTGCCGGGCAGGGCCAGGGCACGGCCCCCTCCCGGTCGAGCCGCTCGTGCGAGAGACCCGCGAAGAGAGGTGTCACACGTCCGCACTCCGCGAGTGCCGCTGCCGGGGTGTGGCACCCCAGGTCGGCACCGAGGGCAGCGGCGACGGCGTGCACCACCTCGAAGTCGGAACGCGCCGCGCCCGGCGGAGTCACCGCCGGCCGCACGCGCTGGAAGCGGCGGTCGAAGTTGACGAAGGTCCCGTCCTTCTCCAGCCAGGAGGCCACGGGCAGGACGACGTCGGCGTGCCGGGCCGTCTCGCCGAGGAAGAGCTCGTTGACGACCACGAGCGGGCAGGCGTCCAGGGCCTCCGCGACCCGTCTGCTGTCGGGATCGGTCGCGCACACGTCCTCGCCGATGATCCACAGCGCCCGCAGCGCGCCCTCCCGGGCCGCTGTGAACATCTCGGGGATCCGCATCCCCGGTGTCGGCGGAACCGGCCGGTGCCAGACCTCCTCGGCGCGGGCGCGGGCGTCAGGATCGGTGACGCGGCCGTAGCCGGGCAGCAGGTCGGGCAGGGCGCCCATGTCGGAGGCACCCTGGACGTTGTTCTGACCGCGCAGCGGGCTGATGCCGAAGCCCCGTCCTGTGCCGCCGACGGCGCCGCGCAGGATGGGCAGGTTCGCCAGGGTCCGGACGCCGTCGGTGCCGTGCAGGTGCTCGGTGACGCCGAGCCCGTACAGGACGGCCGGCCTCTCCGCGCGGCCGTAGAGCCGGGCGGCCTTCCTGATGTCGTCGGCGGGAACGCCCGTGATCTCGGCGACCCGCTCGGGCGGGTGGTCGGCCAGCAGGTCGGTGAGTTCGTCGAGCCCGGTGGCGCGGTCGCGGAGGAAGCCCGGGTCGGTCATGCCTTCGTCGACGAGGACGTGGGCGAGGCCGTGGAAGAGAGCGACGTTCGTGCCGGGGCGGGGGCGCAGGTGCAGGTCGGCATGGCGGGCGAGCCCCACGGAACGGGGATCGGCGACGACAAGGGAGGCACCCGCGAGGGCGCGCTGGAGGAGGCGGGCGCCGACGACGGGGTGGGCTTCGACGGGGTTGGCGCCGACGACCAGGAGGCAGTCGGCGGTCTCGACGTCGTCGAAGGGGTCGGTGCCGCCGGCCCGCCCGAAGGACGCCGTGAGTCCGGCTGCGGAAGGGGCGTGGCACAGGCGGGAGCAGTTGTCGACGTTGTTGGTGCCGATGACGGTGCGCAGGAACTTCTGGACGAGGTAGTTCTCCTCGTTGGTGGCGCGGGCGGAGGAGATCGCGGCGACCGCGTCGGGGCCGCCGTCACGTACCGCCGCGCGCAGACCGTCGGCGATCCGGGCCACGGCCTCATCCCAGCTCGCGGGCCGCAGGACTCCGTTCTCACGGAGCAGGGGCTCGGTGAGACGCTCGGCGGAGCCGAGGTACCCGTACGCGAAGCGGCCCTTGACACAGGCGTGGCCCCGGTTGACCGGCCCGTCACGGGCGGGCAGCACGGCGGTGACGCGGTCCTCGCGGACGACGACGTCCAGGGTGCAGCCGACGCCGCAGTAGCCGCAGGTGGTCCGCACGCGGTCATCGGGGGTCTGCCGCGATGTGAGGCCCTGACCGGGTCCGGGCTGGGTGATCGCCCCGGTGGGGCAGGTGTCGACGCAGCCACCGCAGGACACGCAGTCGGATTCGGCCCAGGCGCCGCCGGTGCCCGGGGCGACGACCGTGTCGGCGCCGCGCCCGGTGAGGGTGAGCGCGAACGTGCCCTGGACGTCGGAGCACATGCGGACGCAGCGCCCGCACGCGATGCACAGGTCGCGGTCGAGGTGGACGTACGGGTGGCTCTCGTCCCGCCCGCGCGTGGAGTCACCGGCTGCCGCGTCCGCCGGGATCCCCAAGGTCCGGCACGTATCGGCCAGTTCGCTGTGCGCTCTGTCGGCGAGGGCGTGCGGTGGAAGCGCCGAGGCGATCAGGGCGACCGCGTCCCGGCGCAGATTTCGCACGCTCTCATCGGCGGTTTCTACGGTGAGGCCCGGCGTGGCAGGTGTGACGCAGGCGGCGACGGTCCGCCCGTCGGCGCGGACCAGGCAGGTCCGGCAGGATCCGACAGGCCGGAGACGGTCGTCGTGGCAGAGGGTGGGCAGGTCGGCTCCGGTGGCACGCACGGCGTCGAGCAGCGTGGCCCCGGCGGGCAGTTCGACCGGAACGCCGTCGACCTGGAGCCGGGTCATCGGTCCCATCCTTCCAGGACCGGCCCGTAGGCGCGGGCAAGGCTGCGGACGGCGGCGGGGACACGGCGGCCGAAGGCGCAGAGGCTCGTCTCGCCCATCAGCCGTGCCATTCGCTCGTAGGTCTCCCCCGGCCCGCCCCGGCCCTGTGCGAGTTCGAGCCCTCGGCGGGTACCGACCCGGCAGGGCGAGCAGGCTCCGCAGCTCTCGTCGGCGGCGAACTCCCAGATGTGTCGCAGGAGTTCGTGCGGATCGGTGCCGGCGTCGAAAGCGACCATGCCGGCGTGCCCGAGCGCGGCATCGTGCTCGGCGAGAGCGGCCGTGGTGAGCGGGACGTCGAGCGCGGTCCCGGCGAGGAAGCCCCCGAGAGGGCCGCCGATCTGGAGGGCGACCAGCTCACGCCCTTCCTTGAGGCCACCGCCGAACCGGGTGACGATCTCACCGACAGGAGTGCCGAGTTCGACCTCGTAGGCACCGGGGCGAGCGAAGCGTTCGGACAGGCAGACCAGTTTGGTGCCGGTCTCGTCCGGTACGCCGCGTCGGGCGTAGGACGCTCCGCCGTGGGCGACGATCCAGGGCACGGCCGCCAGCGTCTCCACGTTGTTGACCACCGTCGGCGCGTCCCACAGGCCGTGGTCCGTGGGGTAGGGCGGCCGGGGGCGCGCGGAGCCGCGAGCGCCCTCCAGGCGGGCGATCAGGGCGGTCTCCTCACCGGAGACGTAGGAACCCGCTCCTTCGACGATCTCGACGAACGGTCGCGGACCGGCCGCCCCGACCGTGGGAGCCAGGTCGCCCGCCTCCGTCGCGCGTGCCACCGCCCGGCGCAACCGAGCCATGGCTTTCGGGTACTCGGAGCGCACCAGGACGATCCCACGCCCGGCGCCGCAGGCGAAGCAGGCCAGCGCCAGTCCCGTGAGGACGCGCTCGGGGTCCTCCTCCATGAGCAGCCGGTCGGCGTACGAGCCCGGGTCGCCCTCGTCCCCGTTGGCGACGACGACCGCGCCCGGCTTCCCCGCCGCCGCGGCCCACTTGGCAGCCACGGGGAATCCGGCCCCGCCGCGCCCGCGCAGTCCTGAGGCGGCGGTCTCCTCCCGTACGTCATCGGGCCGCAGCCCGGTCACCGCTGCCCGCCACACCTCCCAGGCGTCCTGACCTCCCACGATCCCGGCGAGCAGGACGGGCGCCCCGGTGGTGTCGGCCACGGGGATGCCCGGCTCGCGCGGTTCCGTCCGCCCGCCGAGCTGGTCGGCCAGGTCCGGGCCCGCACGGGGAAGGGTGCCGTCGAGGGCGGCGGGGCCCGTGTAGCAGTAGCCGAGGCAGTGCACGGTCTGCAGCGAGGTCGCACCCGCCTCGTCGACCGCGCCCGCCGTCACTCCGAGCACCTGCTCGACCTCCGCCAGATGGCGTCCGCCCCGCGCGGCGAAGCACGCCGTCGCGGTGCAGACCCGCACGTGCCGCTCGCCGCGCGGGGCGGCGAGATCGGCGAAGAAGGTGGCCGGGCCGAGCCCCGCGGCCGCCGGAAGCCCGGCTGCCTCCGCGACCTGGGGGGCCCACGTCCCGGGCTCTTCACCGGTACCCGACCTGGCACGCTCCAGCGCGGCCGGCAACAGCCCTCCACGCCCTCCGTGCCGTGCGGTCAGCTCACGGAGTGCGTCTGAGCGTCGGCCCGGCTCCCCGGGCATCCGACCGACCATGCTCCCAGGGTGACCGGCCGGTCCCCCGCCCGCATCCCGGCCGGTCATGGGGCTCACGGTTCCGCGCTGCGCAGGGCGGTCAGACGCCGACGGTACTCCTCCTCGTCGATCTCACCACGCGCCAGTCGCTCGCTGAGGATCTGCTCGGCCGACATGGCGGGCCGAGGCCCCGGCGGTCGATGCGAGGCGCGATCCAGTGCGCGAAAGAGCATCACCGCGATGCTGATGAGCAGGCCCCAGAACAGCACCATGCCGGCCGACATGGCGAACCAGCCCCATCCGTTCATGCCGTCGCCGTACCAGAACATCATCGCCACTCACACTCCCGGCGGCGGGACCCCAGGAGCAGGACGCCCTGCCTCTGGTCCCTCCGCCACTCTCACCGTGCGCTGCCCCAGGACGCCCGCACAGGGCCGACCGGCCCCTGGCCGGGGGCCGGACGGTCACGGAACGGAACGAGTGGCCCTTGAGAGCGGGGACCCGGCGGCCGGAGAGTGGGAAAAGCACGGCTCACGCCGTCCACGCGGATCACTGCCGGGAGGCCACCATGGTCCGGAACACGGGGAGCCCGCCGGTCGCGGACGCACCGCGGCCGTG
Source organism: Streptomyces sp. NPDC021012 (assembly GCF_044333355.1). Lineage (NCBI taxonomy): Bacteria > Bacillati > Actinomycetota > Actinomycetes > Kitasatosporales > Streptomycetaceae > Streptomyces > Streptomyces sp. NPDC021012. The sequence continues at coordinate 150,437 of NZ_JBIRQU010000010.1, read as the reverse complement.
GCAGATGCTGCTCCTCGCCACGATCGGGTTCGCGCTCTGCTTCTGGGCGTGGGCGCTGCTGGCCCCCCTTGGCCCGCGGCTGCGGGACGACCTCGGCCTCAGCTCCTTCGAGCAGTCCCTGGTGGTCGCCGTGCCCGTGGTGGTGGGCGCGCTCGGTCGGATCCCGGCGGGGGCGCTGACGGACCGCTGGGGCGCCCGCCGGGTCTTCCCCCTCGTCGCGGCGCTCACGATCCTCCCCGTGCTGTACCTGGGGCACCTGGCCGACTCACTGGCCGAGGTACTCGCGGGCGGCTTCCTCCTCGGGATCGGGGGAACGGCCTTCGCCGTCGGCGTGCCGTTCGTCAACGCCTGGTACCCACCGGCACGGCGGGGCGTCGCCCTCGGGGTCTTCGGCATCGGTACCGGAGGCACGGCCCTGTCGGCGTTCACCACCGTCCAGCTCGCCGACGCCGTCGGCCGTGCGTTCCCCTTCGACGTCGTGGCCGCCTGCCTCGCGGTGTACGCCGGAGTGGCCTGGTTCCTCCTACGCGACAGGCCGGGACGCGCGACGGCGACGGGGTCGATGGTGTCGCGCACGGCGCTGGCCATGCGCACGCCGGCCACCTGGCAGCTGGCGTTCCTGTACGCCGTGTCCTTCGGCGGGTTCGTCGCGTTCAGCGTCTACCTCCCGACGTACCTCACCCGGGCCTATGAGCTCGGCCGCTCCGACGCGGCGCTGAGGACCGCAGGTTTCGTCGTCCTCGCCGTGGCCATGCGACCCGTGGGCGGCTGGCTGTCGGACCGGATCCACCCCGTACCCGTGCTGACGGTTTCGTACGGGATCGTTTCGGTGTGCGCCCTGGTCGCGGCGTTCGAGGCGGCGCTGGTCCCCGTGGGAACGGCGGCCTTCTTCGGCATGGCCGCCGGCCTGGGAGCTGGGTCCGGGGCCGTCTTCGCGCTCGTCGCACGTCTGGTTCCGGCCGAGCGGGTCGGCTCGGTGACCGGAGTGGTCGGTGCGGCGGGCGGTCTCGGAGGCTTCTTCCCGCCCCTTGTGATGGGAGCGGTCGACAGCGTCGCGCACGACTACACCTGGGGATTCGTCCTCCTCGCCGCCACGGCGACGGCCGCGGGCGCCTTGGCCGCCACCGCTGTCCGGAGACGCGCCCGGGCGACCGCGGACGTCTGATCGCGGCAGCGTCGATTGGGCCCTTCGGCCCCTCTTCGGGGCCTGGGTGGCCGTAGCCTCCCATTCCTTCGGAGGGTGATATGGAGAGCATGGACACCGACCGGGCACTCCTCGTCGCCACCGGCGTCAGCAAGATCTACCGGACGGGCTCCGTCGAGGTCACAGCCCTGCTCGACCTGGACCTCCTCGTGCGCCACGGCGAGATGGTGGGCGTCATGGGACCGTCCGGTTCCGGGAAGACCACCCTGTTGAACTGCCTGTCGGGGCTCGACGACATCGACGCCGGCCGGGTGGAGGTGGACGGCCACGACCTGTTCGCGATGTCGGACGCGGCGCGCACGGAGCACCGGGCCCACACCATGGGCTTCGTCTTCCAGGCGTTCAACCTCATCCCCGTCTTCTCCGCGGTGGAGAACGTCGAACTGCCCCTGCTGCTCGTGGGCACCCGGCCGCATGACGCACGTCGCAGGGCGCTCGCCATGCTCGACCGGGTGGGCCTCGGCCACCGCGTCGAGCACCGGCCGAGCGAGATGTCCGGCGGCGAACAGCAGCGGGTGACCATCGCCCGCGCCCTGGCCGGACGCCCGGCCATCGTGTGGGCGGACGAACCCACCGGCAACCTCGACAGCGCGATGGCCGACCAGGTCATGGACCTGCTGTGCGAGCTCAACCGGGACGAGGGCCAGACGATCGTCCTGGTCACCCACGACAGCGCCATCGGCGCCCGCGTCCCCCGGCTGATCCGCATGCGCGACGGGCAACTGGTCGGCGACGTCCGCCAGGCCGTCACCGCCCGGGCGGCGATCCGCGACTTCCCCATGGGCTGACCATGTACCCGAACCTCCTCATCCCGCTGCTCACCGCCCTGGCCGTGGCCCTCGCGGCCCTCGTGCTGGTCGCCGTCCGGCAGCCGGTGTCCCGGCGGCTGGCCTTCCGGCAGGTCGCTCGCCGGCGCACCGAGGCGGCACTGGTGATCGGCGGATCGATGCTCGGAACGGCCATCGTCATCGGCGCCCTGGTCGTCGGCGACACCTTGAACTTCTCCGTACGGCAGGAGGCGTACCGCACCCTGGGACCGGTGGACGAACGCGTCGTCGCACCCCCGGGACCGACCGGCCGCGCCGTCACCGAACGACTGGCCGGCCTGGCGGGGAGTCCCGATGTCGACGGAGTCCTGAACGCCCAGGCGACCCAGGCATCGGCCGTCAGCACCGCCGCCGACCGCACGGTCGCCGAACCGCGCGTTCTGGCCTGGCAGATGGACTTCGACAAGGCATCGCGCTTCGGCGCACCGGGGAGCGACTCCGGTCTCGGTGGACCGAACCCGAGGCCCGGCCAGGTCGTGGTCAACGAGCCGCTGGCCCGGTCCCTGGACGTGGGAGCCGGCGATCCGGTCACGCTGTATCTGTTCGGGACGCCGCAGACCTACCGGGTCGAGCGTGTGGTGCCGGAGCAGGGTCTGGCCGGTGTGGGCCTCGGCGGCAGGCTGAACCGTGACGTCTTCCTGCCACCGGAGGCCCTGGACTCCGCCGCCCGGGTCGCCGGTGCGGAGCCACGCTCGGTCACCTTCGTGTCCAACCGAGGCGGCGTCGAAAGCGGCGAAGCCCTGACCGACCGGGTGACCGCCGACATCCGGCAGGCACTGGGACCGCTCGCCGGCCAGACGGCGATCGAGACGCCGAAGCACACGGTCCTGCGGGACGCGAAGCAGGCCGGTGACTCCCTCGGCGCCCTGTTCCTCATGATCGGCAGTTTCAGCATCATCGCGGGCGCCCTGCTCCTGGTGAACATCTTCGTGATGCTCGGCGAGGAGCGGAAGTCCCAGATGGGCATGGTGCGGGCGGTGGGGATGAAGCGCTCGCGGCTGGTCGGGTCCTTCACCCTCGAAGGGGCGACGTACGCGTTGCTGTCGGCGCTTCCGGGCGTGGCCATCGGGGTCGCCGTCGGCTGGGGCGTGGCCGTGGTGGCGGCGCAGATCTTCCAGGGCTGGTCGGTCGGCGGAAGCAGCATCCGCATCGCGTTCGACGTCACCCCCACCAGCGTCCTCAACGGGCTGGCCATGGGACTGCTCATCGCCTTCGCCTCGATCCTCGCGACCAGCGTGCGCATCAGCAGGTTCAACATCATCGCCGCCATCCGCGACCTCCCGACGACGCCCGGTCAACGACCGCGCCGCCGTCTGCTCGCGGTGTCCACGGCCCTGGCGGTCCTGTGCGCTTTCGCGGCCGTCCCGGCGGTGGCGAGCAGCCAGCCCGACGCCACGTACCTCATGCCAGCGCTCGCCCTCGCCTTCGCCGCTCCGGCGCTGCTGCGCGTCCTCCCCCGTCACACGGTCACCACCGCGATCGCGGGAGCCGTCCTCGCCTGGACGCTCCTGGCCCCCGTCATCCGCCCCCGGATCTTCGACACACCGTCGATGTCCGTGTACGTCATCCAGGGCGCCCTGGCCGCCTTCTCCGCGGTGGTGCTCGTCAGCGACAACCAGAAGACGCTCCTCCGCCCCGTGCGACGACTCCTCCAGCGCCCGACGGAGGGGGGCCTGGCGGCCCGCCTCGCGGTCGCGTACCCCCTGGCCAAGCGGTTCAGGACCGGCGCGACGCTCGTGATGTACACCCTGATCGTGTTCGTCCTCGTGCTCCTGACGGAGATCTCGGGCATCCTCCGCGCCGGGGTCGACGGGGTCGTCGCCGACGCCACCGCCGGCTACTCCCTGCGGCTGGACTACAACCCGCAGGTCGCCGGCGACCGACTCGCCGCCGCGCTGCGGGCCGGCCCGTCGGCCGCCGGCATCTCCGCCGTGACGCCGCTGGTCAACGCCACGGGCAGGGCCACCGACCCGGGGCACCGCAGCACCCAGCCCCTCGACATCGCCGCCGTCGGGGTGCCCGACGGCGCGATCACCGGCATCACCTTCCGCGAGCGTCTGCCCGGCCTGGCGGACGACCCCGCGGTCTGGCGGGCTCTGGCCTCCGACCCCCGCTACGTCGTTCTCGACGGCTTCTTCGGCAGCACCGGTGGTCCGGCAGGCGACTACTACGACCCCGGCGACACGCTCACCCTGACCGATCCCCGCACAGGCCGCAGCGAACAGAAGGTCATCGCCGGCGTGCTCAGCAACGGCATGGTCTTCTACCCGGGCACCGGCGCCAGTTCCACCACCTACCCCGTGGTGCTGAGCGAGCAGGCGACGCGCGAGCTCTTCGGCGCCCAGGCACAGACCGCCTCCGCGCTCGTGAGAACCAGTCCCGGAACCTCCCCCGACGCGCTGGCGACCCAGCTCCAGGGCGAGCAGCTGTCGTCCAGTCTGGTCGCCACGCCCATCGAGTCGGACATCCGCCGGCAGTTCGACTCCAGCACCGCCTTCTTCCGCCTCATGCAGGGCTTCCTCGCCCTGGGCCTCGGCGTGGGCATCACCGGCCTCGGCGTCGTCATGGTCCGAGCCGTACGCGAACGCCGCCGCACCATCGGCATCCTCCGCGCCCTCGGCTTCCGGGCACGCACCGTCCAGCGGTCCTTCCTCGGGGAGAGCACGTTCATCGCCCTGGAGGGAATCGTCCTCGGATCCCTCCTCGGCGTCCTCACCACCTGGCTGATGTACAGCAACAGCGCCGCGTTCGAGGGCCTCGAAGGAGGCTTCCCTGTCGAATGGACGAGCATCTTGGTCCTGGCCGCAGCCACCTTCGTCGCATCACTCCTGGCCACGATCGGACCGGCGCGCCGCGCGGCCGCCATCCGCCCGGCCCTCGCGGTCCGCGTCACCGAATGACGCCGTGCCCTGGGCGGCCCACACCTTCCCGACACGACGCCGCCCACCCTGGAACCGGAGCGGCGGGGAAGAAGGCCTCAGAACTCCTAACGAAATGATCTCCAAGGTGGTCGGATCACTCAGGGACCGACGATCCGGGGTGCGGGGCGGTTCGGCCGAAGCCCTGGCCAGGCAACAACGGGTAGGGGCGGTGCACGCTGCCCCGCGGAGAACTTAAATGCGTCGACATCGCCCCTCCGCCCCCGGCACAGTGGCCACCCGTGACGAGCAGTGAACTGTGGACCCGCGCGACCGCCGAACGCTACGACGCCGAGAAGGCCGAAGCGTCATCGGCTGCCGTTCTCGGACCGACCCTCGACTTCCTCACCGAGCTCGCCGGAGACGGCCGGGCGCTGGAGTTCGCCATCGGAACGGGGCGGGTGGGAGTCCCGCTCAGGGAACGCGGAGTGCCGGTGGTGGGCATCGAACTGTCCGAGCACATGGCGGCGGTGCTGCGGCGCAAGGTCGACGGGGGCACGCTCCCGGTAGTCGTCGGGGACATGGCCACCACCCTCGTTCCCGGCGGGTTCACCCTGGTCTATCTCGTCTACAACACCATCACGAACCTGCTCACCCAGGACGAGCAGGTCGAGTGCTTCCGCAACGCCGCACGGCATCTGGAGCCCGGCGGCCGGTTCGTCATCGAGCTGGGTGTGCCGCCGCTGCGGTTCCTGCCTCCCGGCCAGGTCGCGGTGCCGTTCGACGTCTCCCAGCAGCATCTCGGCTTCGACACCTTCGACGTGGTCGAGCAGATGCTCGTCTCGCACCACTTCACCCGCGACGGCGACGACGGCCGCTACCGCCGCGAGAACTCCCGGCACCGGTACGCATGGCCGGCCGAGCTCGACCTGATGGCGCGGATCGCCGGGCTCGAGCTGGAACGCCGCGTTGCGGACTGGGACGGGTCCCCGTTCGCCCAGGACTCCCCGAAGCACGTCTCCGTGTGGCGCAAGCCGGCCTGAGGTCGGCCGCCGGCCTTCGACCGCGCGGTCCACAAGCACCACAATCTCGTGGAGCGGTGCTTCAACCACTTGGAGCAGTGGCGCGGCAGCGCCACCCGATACGGCAAAGCCGCCGAACCCTGCGAAGCAGCCGTCGCCCTCGCCTCACTCCTGGTGGGCGTGACATTTGACGACAGAACCTGGGTCCAGCCTGAAGCGAATCACGCGATTCTCGAACGTTTCCGAAAGGTCTGACCACTCCGGAGAAGAGCCAAGAGGGGGCGAGGGGCGGCTGTGCGGGCCGGGTGTCGGGGGCCGAGGCAGGCGGCGCGGCCGGCTCCCCGGGTGCGGGATGGGTGGCCTGTGTCCGGGTCCTGCCGCGCATAGAAGGCGACGCCGGTAATGGCGGCGACCGAGGTCAGCAGCCGGCAACGGCGGTCGGCCCGGTCGGCGGTGGCCGCGTCCAGCACACGGAATTCCCCACCCCTGCGGCCACGATTCCCCAGAGGGAAGGCGGTCATGGACGTGCGCCGGAGGTGCCCGGTGTCGCTGTCGGGCGCAAGGATTGCCCCGGACTGCGGCAGAGGGGAGATCTCACACGGTCGTCGGCGTGGCTCGCAGGCCGCCGAGCAATGCGGCCAGGTAGCGATGCGCGGTGTCGATCCGGTCTGCGGGAGCGCTGCCGTGTACGTCTACGGCGTAGGCGATGCCGCACATGAGCGGGACCAGATCGGCTGCGGCCAGGTCGGGACGGACCGCCCCGGCCGCACGGGCCCGGTCGAGGAGTGTGGTGCCCGTCGACCACAGGGACTCCTTGAGTTCCGTGGTGCGCGGCAGGGCGTCGACGGAAGCGGCGGCGACCGGCGCCAGAGAGGCGTCGGTGACCTGCGCCTCGACGGTGCGGGTCAGGAAGCTCTCCAGCGCCCGCCAGGCGTCGGTGTCGGCCAGCGCCTGCCTGCCGTGGGCGATCAGGGCCTCCAGGCGGGGCGTGGCGACGGCCTCCAGGAGCGCCTCGGGCGTGGCGAAGTGGCGGTAGACGGTGCCGACTCCGAGTCCGGTGCGGCGGGCGACGTCGTTGAGCTGCAACGACGTGCCCTGGTCGACCAGCTCGCGGGCGACGGCCACGATCCGGTCCCAGTTCCGGGCCGCGTCCTTGCGCAGTGGTGTCGTCATGGGGACATGCTAATCGGATAGCCCATCCGGATGGTCCCGCCGCCCGTGCCGGGCGGGTCAGGGTGCCACGAGGGGCGCGTACTGCCGGCTGAGTCGGAGCACGGCATCGGCGACGCGAGGGTCGGCGGCCGTACGGAACGGCGCCGCCGGGCGCGCCATGGCGTCGATGACGATGCCGGTCCGGCCCGTCAGGGACTCGTCGGTGGCGGCGATGATGGAGGACTTTGCGGCCTCGGACGCCGGGCCCGCGGTGGAGCGTTCGAACTTGCGGCGAACCAGCGGCCACAGCAGCCGCAGGGCCGGCGAGACGATCTTCGGGTCGGTCAGGGTGCCGTTGGTCATGTCGGTCGCGGCGCCTCCGGGGTCGACGGCGAAGACCGAGACGCCCGTGCCGTCGAGCCGTGACGCCAGGTCGAGCGTGTAGGCGAGGTTCGCGAGCTTGGCGCGGCCGTACCAGTGGAAGCCGTAATAGCCGCCGGGCGGCTCGACGGCGTCGAACACCCGCTTGGCGACACCGACCGCACCCGAGGTCACGTTCACGATCCTGCTCGGCGCACCGGCCGTGAGCGCGGGCAGAAGCAGTTCCGTCAGCAGGTACGGCGAAAGGTGGTTGACGACGAACGACGCCTCCACGCCGTCCAGCTCCTGTCGATCCGCGAACATCGCCCCGACGTTGTTCACCAACACGGTCAGCGGTTCGCCGGATGCGGCATGGTCGCCGGCTATCCGGTCGGCGAGCGCGCGCACGCCGTCGAGCGAGCCCAGGTCGGCGGGCAGGAACCGGCCAGGGCGCGCCGGGTTCACTGCGCTGATCCGGTCGACCGCCCGGGCGCCTCGGTCGACACTGCGCCCGACCACAGTGACCGAGAATCCGGCGGCAGCCAGCCCCAGAGCCGTCTCCAAGCCGATGCCGGCGGTCCCGGCCGTGACCACAGCTGTCTTCCCCATTGCGTTCCTCCAGCCCGGCGATCCGGATAGGTCATCCGCTTAATGGCGACGTTAGCACAAGCGGATGACTCATCCGTTTGTGCTGGCGGATGGGGCCGTGCCGGGCGCCAGATGCCGACCGTGCGGGCAGTAGGGCAGCCGCCTTCTCCCTTCGATGCCCAGGAACCTCTCCTGCAGGGAAACCGCCTGACGGGCCGACGGATCGACGGATCGACGTAGCGTGCGGCCCATGAAGATCCCCCCATACCGCCGGTCCCCGCGGAACGGATTCGAAGCCTGCCGACACGCGACAGCGCTCTCCTGCTCCTCCGGCACCTCGCCGAGGCGACGGGATTCGTGACGTACACGGGCACCGTCGGCGCTGCCCGTATGGCGTTCCAGGATGAATCCGACAGTGCGGCGCTCCTCGACCGCCTCTCCGGCGCGTGGGCCTGGCTGGAGGCGCACGCTCCGCTGTCCAAGGTCCCGAGCCAGAGCGAGCCATTCCAACGGGTCACCCAAGCGGGGCGCGATCTGCTGGCGGACCCGCAGAACATCCTCCGGTTCGACGCCCGCCACAGACCGGTCGGCCCCTTGCACCCCAAGCTGGAGGGCGCCCTCCGGACGTACTACGACCTCGGCGACTACGAGACGGCCTGCTTCGCCGCGACGAAGGCCGTCGAGGTCGCCGTCCGCAACGCCGCCGGCCACGACAACTCCCACCTCGGGGTCTCGCTCATGCGCAAGGCGTTCGCCCCACATCAGAACGGAAGGACCTGATCGCCGACCTGCTGAGGAGCCGGCCGGCTGACAGCAGCCCCCCGAGGAACCGGGTCGGCACGTCCGTCTTCCTTGCGGCGCCGTTCGCCTGCACGGTCGTCGAGGAGGGCAGGCGATGGCCCGCGTCTCCCAGCCGGCCCAGCAGGGCAGAACATGGTTCCTGATGGAAGAGGGCGTCGCCTCGCAGCGTGTGGGGTTCGACGATGCGGGCGGGGGGCGAGGGAACGGGGCGCTATGCGGGCGGCGGTGCCACCGTCGGGCGGAGGCCCAAGTGGTTTTCTTCGTCGCGGAGTTGGTTGCTCTGGGTGGTGAGCATCTGACGCGCTACGGGTTCCGGCATGCGGATCACGACCGGGCGGGAGAGGGTCGTCTCGCGGGTCGCCGTGGAGGTGTTGCCGGTGCGGACCCGGTTGGTGACGTGGGCGACCGCCCTGATGTCAAGGGTGAACTGAACCAGGACCGACTTCATCTTCGGCTTGTGGACCGGCATCGAGCCGGACGCGTTGGCCGTGGCATCGGTCGTCCCGCCCGAGCCGCCCGTGTTGCCCATCAGCTGGTTGAGGCGGAACTGGTCGGCGTTGAGGACCCCCGCGCCGGCCATGCCACGGGCCGCCCTGCCGTGGTCGGCCGAGCTCTGGCCGTCCCGCTGGGTGGGGCGCGGACCCTCCAGATGGCTCTGGCCGATCGTCTCGAAGGCCATCTTGTCGCCCACGCCCAGGACCCGGCCGTTGCGCAGGCGCGCGTGCAGGGAGGCCCGGAGGTTCTGGCCCTCCGCACCGGAGGCATGCACGGGCGGCAGGTCGACGCCGGCGGAGGCGAGAAGCGGCAGGGCGGCGATCATCCACTCGGTGGAGACCGCCTCGTTCAGTGCGTAGGCGGCGGCCTGGCCCTTGTCGCGGAACCGCGCGCCGCCGCCCGCCTGCCGGACCACGGACGTCAGCAACTGCCGTACCTGTGTGACCCCTTGGAAGCCGTTGACCTGGGCCTCCATCGGCAGCCGGGCACCGCTCGCGCGCCAGGCGCCCAGGTCGGCCGGGGCCGCCGGGTCGGGAGCGTGCGAGCCCCGGGCGACCAAGGGCACGTCCCGCGTCGGGAGTTCGACGCGGGAGAGCGCGTCCAGGTCGGTGCGCAGGACGCGATGGGTCAGCGCCAGGTTGTCCAGCAGGGCGAGCGCCACCCGGGTGTTGCCCCGGTACAGTTCGAGGCTCGCCCGGACCGGCACACGCATCTTCGCCACCGCCGCCGAACTGGCGTCCGCGACCGTCTTCATGCCGAGCTGGCCCCGGCTCACGGCACCGCCGCGTCGCGACGCGCCGGACGAGAGGCCGAGGCCCGCCGCACCGCCGGTGCTCTTCAACCGGCCCGAGCCGCCGTCGGGTTTGCCGGATCCCGCGAGGATGCCCTCGACGCCGGTGGTCGTGCCCTCGTCGCGGGAGGTCGCCTGCTGGGCCACGGCCGAGGTGATGTACTCCATGTCCCGCCGGTCCGTCGCGTCGCCCTCGTACTCGCCGTCCCCCACCCGGTCGACCTTGAACACCGCCCAGTACGGGGTGTTGCGGCCGTCGAACAGCTCGACGGTGACCCCGCCGTCCATGGCACCGGACAGCAGTCCGGCGGACCCGTCCCGGTCCAGGACGCGGAGCAGGCGCTGCACGTTGTCGTTGCGGTCGTCGAGCTGTCGCCGGGGCAGCAGCGTGTCGGCGAGGTCCCGCTGCTGGTCGAAGGCGAGACGCGAACGCAGTTGACCGAGCAGCGGCACGAAGTTCGGGAGGTCCTCGACCATGCCGAATCCGAGGGGGAGTTCGCGGCGGAACCCCGGTCCCGTGGGAGCCGTCCAGAAACTCTCGTCGTCGCTCTCGTCCTGGACGGTCTGTTCGGCGGCCGTATGGAAACTCTCCGTGTCGCTCTCGTCTCCTGCGGTCGTGTCCGGTTCGGCGGCCTCCAGCCCCGCGTCCCGCCGCAGTTCCCGCGGAAGCTGCGCCTCCGTCAGCCACACCCCCGCCGCGGCCGGCAGGGTCTGGGCGCCCTTCGCCACGTAGGGGCCGCCGCCGGTCACCTTGACCTCCGCCACCATGGTGACCAGCACGTCGCACTGGACCAGATACAGCGGGGCCTTCTTCGGGGTGTGGGCGTTGCGCTCGACCGTGCCGGACAGGGCGTACGACTGGGAGTCGCCCTCGCTCGTGGTGCGGAACGTCGACAGACCCTGCCCGGCGCGCCACGTGGTGCCGCTCTCCGAGCCGGTGACGCCGAACTGCACCGTGCTGCTGGCTCCTTGGCCCGACTGCCCGGCGGACTGGTGGCCGCCGAGCACGAAGGTCTCGGTGCCCGGGCCCTCGCCGGTGTGCACGAACCTGGGGTTGGCCAGGGCCAGCCGGGTGCCGACCGCGCCGTTGAGGGCGGCGAGGCGACGCGGGTAGCGGAGGTTCTTGACGACCCAGCCGGAGGACGAGGCCTGCCGCAGCGCCGCCTGGACGGCTCGTTCGCCGAACCGTTCCTCGATCGCCAGCCGTGGCGCGAGTCCCTCGGTCGCCAGCGCCGGGTCCTCGCGCAGGCGCCTGTTGCGGGCTGCGGCCTTGGACAGCAGCGCGAAGGCGAGGTCGCGGACGGGCTGCCCGTCGACGGTCTCCACCAGCTGCCAGTCCCGCAGCAGGGATCCGGCGACCGGTGCGGGGGCGAGCGTGGCCAGGTCACCGATGCCCTCGGCGGCCACGTCGGTGGCGGGCGCCGGTTCCGCACGGTCCCCGAGCGCCGCGTCGGCCCGGTCCTTGCCCTCCTGGTCCAGGGTGAACTCGGTCGGCGTGAGCAGCCGTACGTCCTGGCTGCCCAGGTTCGTGTACGTCAGCGTCTCGGCCTCCGGCACGTCCCGGCCCGGGCTGCCGACGGTGAGGCCGCGGGCGAGCTTGCGGGGCCGGGAGGTCATGGTGGCCTCCACGTCGAGGTGCAGGGCCGCCCGGAAGGCGCTGGCGGTGTCGGAGCCGTTGGCGACGACGTCCGTACGACCGGTCGTGCCGGCCTGGTTGCGATGCGAGCCGGAGCTGTGCTTCTCGTAGCGGGCCCCGGCGGTCAGGATGCCGGGGACCAGCCTGGCCTGGCCGAGGACCAGACCGCCGATCGAGCGCGAACTGCTTCGCCCGCTCTGTGCGTTGGCGCCGACAGTCGTGTGGCTGCGCACCGACCAGTCCTTGATGTCGCCCTCGTAGGCGGTGTCGCTCAGCGTGCCCCGGACGAGGATCTGCACGTCGTGGGCGTGCATGGCGGTCTTGCGGCGCAGCCGTACCCGGATGCCGGTGGACAGCAACTGGTCCTTGTTCACCCGGAGGTTGGTCTCCGAGAGTGCGGTCATCAGCTCGCGGTGGTTGCGTCGCTGGGTCTCGGCCTCCTCGTCGCTGATGCCGAGGGCGGGCGCGGTGGTGCCGAACGCGGGGAGGTAGCCAGCCAGTCGGGGGTCGGTGGCGAACATCTGCTGGACGGCCCGCACCATCGGGCCGGTGTCGACCTGGCTGAGTGCGACGCTGGATCCCTTGCCGTCGTAAGGGAGATGGCGCTCGATGTTCTGTTCGTCGCCGTTCTCATCGGTCTGCGTCGGCTTCTTGATGAACTCCTCGGCCGTCATGCCCAGCGGCAGCGGCAGTCCGAAGGATCGGGCCTCGTCGGCGCGGAGGCTGATCCACACGTTCATCGTGTGGACGGCGACCCGGGTCTCCGGGTGCAGGATCGCCTGGACCGAGCGCGGGCCCGTACCCTCCGCGGTGAACGTCACGGTTCCGAAGTAGAGCGCCTTCTCGCCCCGGACCTCCGCGCCCTGGCGGCCGGCGACGCTCTGTTCGGCCACGGTGAAACGCGCCTTGCGGGCCGCCGCGACAGGCATGGCGGTGGCCCGTACGACGGCCGCGTTGGAGGCCGCGCCGACACCGATCGCGGGGCCCAGACCCGCCTGGACGGCCCGCCCCTTGCCCGCGCTCTCGGTGACCGCCGTCTGGCCGTGCTGGTGCGTGCGCAGCTGGGTCTTGCCGGTGCCCCAGGCCGGGGAGAGGCCGGTGACCGCGGCGCGCAGCCGGTAACTGCCCGCCGTCTTGCCGTCCTTGGAGTACAGGTCCTCGCCGACCACGCCGTCGCGCAGCAGCCGGGGCAGGTCCTCCAGGACGGTGGCCGTGGAGGTCACGTCGTACAGCCGCCCGCGCCCGGGTGCGCCGGGGGCGGTGAGCGAGGGGTGCAGCACGGAGGCGACGGCGTCGAAGAGCCCGCGGCCGGTCTGGTGCGGGGCCGCGTCGTCGGCGACCGCGACCGGTGCCAGGGAGTCGGCGAGGGAGACGCGCCGGCCGGTGTCCGCGGACACCGGCGTGGGCGGGGCGGGCGCCTCGGTGCCGACCGGGACCAGGTGTTCGGTCGGCACGCGCTGGGTGAGCGTTCCGGAGTCGCCGAAGGTCTGCGCGTCGTCGGTGCCGTGCCGCCGGACACGGACCTCGTAGCGGACTCTGCGGTGCACCTCGACCGAGCCCTTGTCGCTGCGCAGCACACGCGGTTCGGCCACGTTCGTCTGCCGACGGGACTCGCGGGAGGACTGCCAGGGCTGGACGTTGCCGGTGGCGGCACCGCCGAGCCACAGGCCCGGGACGACGGGCGCGAGCCCGAAGGCGAGGCCGCCGGCGCCCTTGCTGGAGGATCCGCCGCCCGAACTGCTCACGGTGGCTGAAGAGTTGTGGTGGACGTCGAGCTTGGTGTCCTTGCCCTGGGGGTCCTCGAGCAGGGCCTGCGGCACACCGTCGGTCCCCTGCGAGGCGACGGCCAGCAGGTCCCCCGGCTGGAAGACGGGCGGCTTGTCGTCGGGGGCCCGGGAGATCGTGACGGTGACGTCGTACCACTCCCCGCCCGTTCGGCCCTCGACGGCGAAGGCGCGGCCCTGCCCGAAGAAGCTCTCCGGCCGTCCGGCCAGTTCGTCCGAGAGGTCGGCGACCGTACCGTCGGTGTGCCCGACGACCGCGGACACCGCGTGCCGGACGAACTCGTGGCCGGTCAGCCCGTATGTCGAGGAGAGGCCGCCCGCCTGGAGGTGCATCAGGTACGACGGCAGCACGAAGCCCGTCTCGGTGCGCTCCTCGATGCCTGGCAGCGCGGGGCGGGCGCTCTGGTTCCGGGCCCTTCGCACGGCCCGTGAGGTGGCCGCGTTGCCGGCGGTGCGCTGAAGGGACAGCGGAGGGTGCGCGACACCGGAGGCGATGGCGGGTGGCGGGGCGGCGCGGGACGTCCGGGTCGCCTGCTCGGACGCACCGGTCCCGCCGTCCCCTGACTGCTGCCGTTTCCACACGGGATCAACGTAACCATGGGCGGGACGGGGCGCGGCCTCTCCTCCAGTTCCCGGCGGATTCGCCGTCTCCACTCCACGGGTACGTCAACTTCCGTACGCCACAAGGTCATTCACGGAGCGGGACGGCGCCGGTTTCAGCTCCGTTGGAAGAACTCCACCTCCGCCAGGGCCAGATGACGTCCCCGGGACAGGCCGACGGGTGAGCGCAGTGTCAGGCGTACCGTCTTCGCGTCGCTGATCCCGGTCTGGATCGTCTGCGGGCCCGGCTTGTCAGTGAGGGCGATCTGCCTGTCGTGCCGTGTGCCGTCGGCCGTCGTCACCTCCAGGTCGACCTGGAGGGCGCGGGCCTGGCGGGCGTACGCCTCCGGGGACGTGGACGCGCCGTTGGTGATGATCAGGTCGACGAGGCGGAACGGCTTGCGGAAGGTGTACGTCACCGAGGCGCCCGGTTCGGGGACTCCCCAGTACTTGTTGTTCAGCCCGTCCGTGGTGTTCGTCGGGGGGTGCCCGGGGAGCGCGCCGCTCGCCTTGACGTCCACCGGGGTCACGGGCGTGGCCTTGCCCAGTTTGTCCCGGGTGTCCTCCCACAGGGCGCGTCCGGCGGGGAGCAGGAAGAGTCCGGCGGCGCACAGCGCGACCACGACGGCGAGGATCACGATGAGTCGCACACCCCGCCCCGAACCCGCCCGCACCCGACGCCGGAACGGCCACACCGTCCGCCACCACGGCAACGGCGCGGCCTTCTCCACCGGCCTCAACTCCGCGGCACACCGCCGGCAGAACTTCCGCTCCGGCCGATTGGGCGTCCCGCACACGGGACAGGGCCGCCCGGTGCCCCCGTCCTGCACCGCCGCGGAACGTACGACGGGACGGGGGGCGACGGCCTTCGCCGGGAGGACGGGAA
Source organism: Streptomyces sp. NPDC021012 (assembly GCF_044333355.1). NCBI lineage: Bacteria > Bacillati > Actinomycetota > Actinomycetes > Kitasatosporales > Streptomycetaceae > Streptomyces > Streptomyces sp. NPDC021012. The sequence continues at coordinate 135,434 of NZ_JBIRQU010000010.1, read as the reverse complement.
GGATCGGGTCGGGGGTGGGGCTGGTCGGGAGCCGGGCACCTGTTCCGGATGCGGGGGCGGTGGGTCGTACGGGTTCCGAAAGCCCTGGGGTCGGGGCGGGGGGAATTTCCTCGGCGGGGGTCTCGCCTCCGGACCCGCCGGTCGGGGAGTCGGTGCGGGCGGCGTCCGATGCGGGCTGGGGCGGAGCGTTCGTGGGCTCCGGTCGGGCGGGGGCACTGCTGGGGCCCTCGCCGGTGGGGGGAGCCGCGTCGGGGCCGGTGCCGGTGCCCGGGCGTGAGTCCGCGGCATCCGTGCCCGGGGCGTCCGGGGCCGTGGCGGTCGGTGCCGAGGTGACCGCGGCCGGGCTGTCCGGAGCCGCGGAAGCCGACGCCGAGGCAACCGCGGCCGGGGCGTCCGTGGTGCTCGTCCCCCTCGCGTCACCACGCCCACGACCCGTCAGCCGGGACCGCAACGACGACCCGGGGCCGCGTGCGGCCGACGCGGCCCCCTCCCCCGAGGCGGCTGCCGCAGGCGTCGCGGACGGCGCCGCGGAAGCCCTCGGCGGAGTGCCGGCCGGGGACGCCGCCGGAGGATCCGTGGGCGTCGGGACCGCCGCACGGTCCGCGTTCGGCCGCGGTTCCGGGGCGGCCGGAGAGTTCGGGGCCCCCGTGGATCCCGTCGCCGCCGAGGCGGCCGTGGGCGGGTTCGCGGGTGCCTGCGCGCTCGCCGACGTGTCCGTGGAGGTCGACGCATCCGTGCTCGCCGACGAGTCCGACCAGCCCAGATACGTGCCGCAGTTGCCGCAGAAGTCGTCCGCGGGGTCATTGGAGGCCCCGCATGCGGGACATGCTCGCATGCGTCAGTTCCCTTCCTCGGTGGGCGGGCCGGGGAGGACCTCCACCCGAAACGCGACGTGCACCGGGCACATGACCCGGACGATCTCGTGCACCCTGTCCACGTCCAGCCGTCCGGTCCCCGACTCGCGGTCCGGAAGGACGCGGATCAGGAGCTCGGCGGCGGGCTCCGGCGGCAGGTCGGAGCCCGCGGTGTTCGACCACGCCGCCCCACCGTCGCCGCTCACCTCGGCATGCACGCCCAGCGCGAGACGCAGGGCCTCGGCCAGCCCCCGCTTCGTGCCCCGCCACCGGTGCAGCTCCACCGCGCGGACGACCGCCTCCCGGCGCAGTTCCACAGGCCACTGCGGATCGTCCAGGGGACCCACCCACGACGCCAGCCACTGGAGGAAGTCGACCGGGGTCACCCGGGGGTCGAGGTAGGCGGGCAGGTTGTCGAGCGTCGAGAACACCGGCGCGAGAACGGTGTCGAGCCCGGTGGTGAACCGCTGCGCGAAGTCGTCGTCGGCGTACAGTGCGGGCAGTTGCTCCCCGATCGGGTACCTGCTCGGCAGCCCGGGTATCGCGGCGCGGCTCATCCCCGCCCCTCCGCCCCGACTCCCGTCACGACCACCTGGTGCTGGTACGAGAAGACCAGCGCGCCCGGACCCACGTCGATGCGGTCCGTCGGGGCGCCGCGGCGGCCGGTGACGGGGTCGGCCGGGAACAGGCGGATCTCCTCGACCAGCGCGTTGCCGGTGGCGCGTTGCAGGACACCGAAGATCTCGCCGTACTGGACCGGCCGCCCGAACGGCCATCCGGTGCCGTCCGGGCCGCCGACCAGCGGGTTGAGGTGGCGGAACAGGGCGTCCAGCGCCGCCTCGCGGACCTTGTCGGTGTCGCTGGGGGCCGCCGAGAGGCGGGCCACCACGGTGATGCCCTGGTAGACCGGCGGCTCCACCACGAGACGTGTGCCGATCAGACGCCGTTCGTCGAGGCTCGCGGTGATCGCCGAGAGCACCTGGTCGGACGGGATCAGCTGCTCGAAGCGCAACCGGTCGTCGCCCTCGTCGGCCACCGCGTCCGGCACCACCAGGACCCGTACCGCACCCGGCGCGTCCGCGGCCGGCAGACAGCGGACCCGGCGCACCGAGGGCGCGGCCTGGCGGCTGATGATCTCGTAGTCCTCGGCTGTCACCGCGCGGTCCTGCATCCGCAGCGCCTGAGGTGCGCGCCGCCGGGCGTTCTCGACGGTCTCCCCGGCGACCCCGCCGCGCGCCGCCTCCCGGTTGGTGACCTGGGCGATGTACGGAACGGAGCTGAGCAGGACGGAGATCGCACCGCGGGCGACGTTTCCCGCGGGGCCGCCGCCGGTGCGGTAGCGGGCGACCCGGATCCGGGCGCCCTTGGGCGGCACGGCACCGCACTGCCGCAGCGTGCCGTCCGGTTCGCGCAGCGCCGGGGGGAAACCGAACTCGCCGGTGGTGGCGTCGACGCGGACGTGCCGGTCGTCGGGTCCGGAGCGGCCGAAGTGCTCGACCACCTCCCAGCGCTGCCACCCCTCGTCGGAGGACACCTCCACCACGGGGGGCTCGGCGTCGAGCAGGATCGGCGGGCGGCCGAGCCGGAAGGTCTGCCCGGCGACCCCCTCCGAGGTGCCGAGCGGTACGTCGGTCACCGTCTCGGCGTGCTCGACGGACATGGTGCCGCCGACGGTGAACACCGCCGCCTCGCGCACCGTCGGGGACTCCGAGTAGAACGGCTGGCCCGGCTCCGCCTCGATGACCCGGCAGCGCAGCCAGCCGGCCCGGGTGCCGCCGATCACCGACGCCGTGTGCCCGGCCGGCACGTACACGGTGATCTCGCCGGGCCGGTTGAGGCCGCCGGTGGTGTCGTCGCCGGTCTCGCACCGCTGCCAGCCGCCGCCGTCCCACGCCTCCCACACCAGCGGAGGCTGGCGCGGGTCCACACCGATGCCCTCCACACGGCTGTCCAGGCGTACGGCGACGATGCAGCGCGGCACGGCCGTCGGCAGTCCGAACAGCAGCGCGTCGCCGGGCTCCGGCGTCGTCTGGAAGCAGGGGATGTCGAGGCCGTCGGCGAGCATGCCGGTCCGGTCGCTCTGCTCACCGGTCCGGGGGGCGGTCACCAGGCGGGTCAACTCGCTGGGCAGGATGCGCAGTTCTTCCGTGGTCGTGAACACCACCGCCTCGTCGCTCTCGGCGCCCGCGGTGGTCACCTCGGTGCCCGGCGGCAGCGCGACGGTGTCGGGCTGCGGCGCCGAGAGCCAGAAGTCGACGTCGGCGCCGGCCGCGGTCGGCGGGAACAGACGGATGCCCAACAGGTCCAGGAACGCGGTGTAGTTCTTGTCGGGGACCCTGTTCAGCCGGTACAGCAACTGGTCCACCAGGTAGGCGAACGTCTCGATCAGGGTGACGCCCGGGTCGGAGACGTTGTGGTCGGTCCACTCCGGGGCGCGCTGCTGCACATATCGCTTCGCCTCGTCGACGAGTTGCTGGAACCGCCGGTCGTCCAGGTTCGGGGAGGGCAGCGCCATCAGTCCGCGCCTGCTTCCTCGGCCCCCTCCTCGGAGGGGATCGTGTAGAAGGGAAAGACCAGGTTGCGCCGGTCGTTGGTGGAACGCAGGGTGTAGTGCACGTCGATGTAGAGGGTGCCGTCCTCGACCGCGTCGAAGGCGACGACCACGTCGTCGACCGAGATCCGCGGCTCCCAGCGCTCCAGTGCCTCGCGCACCTGCTGCGCGATACGGCCGGCGGTGGCGCCGTCGCCGGGGGCGAAGACGTAGTCGTGGATGCCGCAGCCGAACTCGGGGCGCATGGGGCGTTCGCCGGGCGCGGTGCCGAGCACCAGGCGGATCGCCTCCTCGATCTCCCGCTCCCGTTCGACCAGGGCGATCCCGCCGGTCGGCCCGACGCGCAGCGGGAACGCCCAGCCACGGCCGATGAACCGCTCGCTCATCACACGCCTCCGATCAGAACGTCGGGGGCGCCGGTGACGATCATCGCGCCGCACGCCGTCTGGTCGCGGGCCCGTGCGGCCGGCAGCCCGCCGATGAGGACCTGTCCCGAGGCGAGACCGGCCGGGTTGGGCGTGATCACGTTGGCCGGTCCCAGGGCAAGGTGCGGCGGAATCGCACACGCGTGCAGGCTGCCTACGACGGCGGCGGGCCGGCCACCGATCAGCACGGTCGCGACCGCCCTGGCCGCGGCGGGCGGCGGGGTGGCGATCACCCCGCCGTGGTTGGTGGGGTCGCCGGTACGGGCTGCGGCGGGCATGGGGAAATCCTCTCGAAGGGCGATCAGTTGATGCGGATGAGCTTGGCCTTGAGGACACCGAGCAGACCGCCGTCGACGGTGACGCCCGTGGCGCCGGTGACATCCACCGTGCGGCCGCCGATCTTCACCCCGACCCTGCCGTTGATGTCCACGTTGGCGCCCGACACGTTCACGTCCCCCCGTCCCGCGTCCAGGGTGATGCCCTTCTTGTCGAGCACGACGGAGCTGAGCACCTGCCGGCCCTTGCCCGCGTACACCGTCATCTCTATCCGGTCCCGCCGGTTGTCGAGGAAGACCTCGAGGCGCTCGTCAGCGGACATCATCCGCACCCCGGAGCGCCCCGGTGCCCGCGCGTCCAGCAGCTCCACCCGATGCCCCGAACGCGACACGATGGAGCGACGGTTGACCTTTCCCGTCGTCTTGTCGATCAGTGGGACGTCGTGCGGCGAGGGCTTGTCCACGCCGTTGTAGAGTCCTCCGATGACGTACGGGCTGTCCAGCAGGCCCTGTTCGAAGCCGACCAGCACCTCGTCGTTGACCTCGGGGCTCACCACCCCGCCGCCGCCCTTGCCGCCCCACTGCACGGTGCGCACCCAGTCGGTGACGTACGTGTCGTCCAGCCAGGGGAACCTGAGCTTCACGGCGCCGCGCTCGGAGCCGGCCGGCTCGCGCACGTCCGTCACCACGCCGATCGCCAGGCCGGGCATGCGCGGGCCCCGGGAGGGCGCGTTGGCGCCGGTGACCAGGCCGGTCAGGGAGCGGTCCGGGCTGGCGCTCACCCACACCGTCGTACGGTATCCGCCGTGCGGTTCGAGGACGTGCTGCACCGCCGTCGCCGTGTACTTGCCGGAGAAGGCCTGCCCGACGTTGCCGAGCGCGATGGGCCTGCCCGCCCGCAGCATGGGGTTGCCCTCGGCCAGCACCTCCAACTCGCCGAATCCCGCACTGACTTGGTCGGCCACCGCGTCCGCGACCGCCTTCGTCTCGGCCTGGGTGCGGTACGGGGTGTCGGTGACGGTCAGCTTCGACGACCTGCCGAACCGGGCGGCGAGCGCCGGACTCAGCCCCGGTACCACCGTGTCGCTGTCGACCGACGGCTGCCGGGCCACCAGGGGCCGCTTGGTGGTGACGTCCCAGCCGCGCACCTCCACCTGCTGCGCGCCGTCCGCCGCCGACAAGGAGGCCCGCAGCGCCAGCAGATTGCGCCCGTACTCCAGCACCATCGGGTTCCGAGCAGCCGACGTGGACGGCGCGGGCGCCCCGGACGCCTTCTGGGGCTTGGTGAACTGGAGCAGCTCCTTGTCGTCGACACGCACCTGCGCGCCGCTCTCGGCGGCCAGGAACTGAAGGAAGTCCCAGTCGGAGACGTTCGCCTGGGACAGCTGCTTGTAGGTGACCGGCGCGGCCTGCACGGTGCCGCAGGCCAGGCCCGCCCCGGCGGCCACCTTGCGGACGATGGCCGCCGCCGTCATGTTCCGGTACGCCACCACCTTCCGGCCGCGCTGGAGGCGGTGCGCCTTGGAGAAGGCACGCACCACCGTGAACGAGCCGGTGCGGTCCCGGTCCACCTCCAGGGCCGTCACCTCACCGTTGAACAGCCGCTCGCGCGCCTGCCCGGTCACGGTGACCACGGAGACCCTGAGCGGGGTGCCGATGGTGATGCCGGTCTTCTTCAGGAACTCGTGATCGGGGTCGCGGAACGTGAGGACCGCCGCGTCCGGCAGGCCCACGTTCTCGTCGACCACGCAACTCACCAGCTGGGCGGCCCAGACGGGCGGCAGCTCGCCGGGCGTCTCCACGATGGGGTCCGCCGCGAAGGACCGGCCGTCCCGTGCCCCGCCACTCACTGCTCCTCCTCAGCGCCCGCGTCGCTCATCGCCGGCAGCACCAGTTCGCTGCCGGGCACGAGCGCCATCGGGTCGTCGATGTCATTGGCCTCCGCGATGACCCGCCAGGCCGTCGCGTCTCCGTACTCCCGCCACGCCAGCAGCGCCAGGCTGTCGCCCGCCACGACGAGGTGCGTACTGCGCCCGGTGCGCGAGCCGGACGTCGGGTTCTGCCCCGCCGGACCGACGCTCGCCTCCTCGATCGACAGCCGGCAGGTCGCCCGCAGCGGCTTGCCGTCCACGTCGAACAGCGTGTACGTCACCGACAGGCTGGACAGCACCCCGTCGAACGACGTCGTCCGCGCACTGCCCCACTCGAACCGCACCCACGGGCTCGCCGGCTTCTTGCGCCCCAGGCTCGCCTTCGTCGGCACGCACGCCTTCATCAGCTTCTCCACCGCCTGCTCCACGGAGTTGTCGTGGGTGGCGGTGGCGTCCAGGAACACCTCGAGACTCAGCTCGCGCGGGCCACTGCCGACGAACTCGGGCAGCGCCGACTCCTCCGCCATCCGCGACGGAGAACGCCGCCACTCGGTGGTCTTGCGCAACTCCAAGGTGGACGGGTTGAACTGGAGGTTCAGCCGCGCGAGCGTCCCGCCGGGCTTGGCGCCGACGGAGGCCGGGGGCTCCTTCAGCGTCAGCTGGGCCCTGGCCCGACTGGACCGGGACGCTGGGGACATGACCGGTATTCCTTTCCATGGCGCTTTACGGAGAACGGGACTTGAGGGCTGGTCAGGAAGGGCGGAGTCCCTCGTGGGCGATCTCCAGGGTCTCCACCGCCGCCTGCGAGCTGCTGGGGTCGAAGGACGGGCCCTGCCAGCGCACCGGGACGATCCCGAACACCTGCCAGCTGATGATCCGCGACAGATCCGGCCGCAGCGCCACGATCTCGCCGTCCTTGGGCTCCACCCGCTTCAGCGTCTCGTCGAGCCAGCGGGCGATCTTCGCGGTGTCGGCGGTGACCGGCCGGGTGAGCGTGATGTTCGACCAGGTCACCCGGCCGGGCAGGTTATGGGTGAAGCCGTTGTTGCCCCCCTCGGCATAGGTCTCGATCTCCACCTCGGCCCCCATGCCGGAGCAGGTGTGGAAGGCGCCCAGATCATTGCCGCCGATCGCGAGCCGGAAGAACACGCTGCTCGCGAAGATGTTGTCCGTCATCCGTCCGTCATCCGTTCCGTGCCGCGCCCTCAGCGGCGTCCGTCGTAGGGGCGACCCGTACGCTCCCGGCCGCGCCGCAGTTCCGTGCGCAGCAGGCGGGCCATCGGGTCGAGCAGGCGACGCGCGAGGTCGTCCAGGTCGAGACCGGGCTCCTGCGCCGCGCCGGCGGACCGCTCCGCGCGCCGTCCGGACGCGGAGGCGGAGGCCGTCCCGGGGTGCTGCTGCTCGCCACGCGCCGCGGTCACCGCCTTCGCCGGTACGCCCTTGGATACGCCGGGTACGTCGGGTACGGCCTTCCCCGCGCCGGAGCTCGCACGCTGGACCTCGGGCACCGCAGGGCTGTTGCCGCCGCCGCTCGCCGATCGGGCGCCCGGCGTCACGACCCGCGGCCGGACCACGGGGATGGCCGCCGCCTGCGCCACGGCCGTCGACGGGCCGTTCGCGAGGGGCGGCGTCAACGGGGGCACGACCGGCAGGGGCCGCGCCGGGGGGACCTCCGCCGTACCGGGCACTCCCCCGCCAGGCGGCGCGGGCTTGACGAGCGGGACGACTCGCTGGACAACACCGGGGGCGCCGGTCGCTCGTACGGCCGAGCCGGTTGCCGGTACACCCGGGTGGTGCGGCGCGTGCGCGGTGCCGGTTACCGGTACACCCGGCTGGTGCGGCGCACGCGCGGTCACGGACCGTTGGACCGGCGGGGTCGCAGCGGCGCCCGCGGACGGTGCCGACGCGGGGTGTGCGGGGTGCGCAAGCGACCGGGTGGACGGTGCGGGGGTGCCGCCGCCGGGGACGTCCGCCCCGCTCCAACGCGCCGCCACCACGGGAGGGCCGCCGACGGGGCGCGACGCGGCGGACGGTGCCAGGCCTTCCGGCGCCAAGGTGTTGAGGGTGAGGGGCCGTGCGGGCAGCAGCGCGAGGGTGCGGCGGGCTACCGGGATGGAGGGGGCTGCGGGGCGGGGGCCGCCGGTGGATGCGGTCGCGGGGCGAGCGCCTGCCATGGGTTCGGCCGCACGGCGGGCGACGACGACCGGGGCTGGGCTGCTGGGGCTTTGGGGACGTCCGTCGCCGGGACCGGGACCGGGGTGCCTCGCCTCGGGCCGTACGACTGTGCCCGCCGGAGCCTGAGACGCCGCGCCCTGGGGCGGCGTCACCAACGGCGTGGCAGGGCCGGTTCCGTGGTCCGTGGGGCTGCCGCCCTGGGGGGCCGGGTGGTCCGCGAGGTGGCGCTGAACGTCGACCGTCCCCAGCAACGGTGCGTGGCGTGCCGTATCCGAGGCGGGCTCCGTGGGCGGCGTACGGTCCCCGCCCGGCGCGGGCGATGCCGGTGTGCGCTGGATGTCGGGCCCGGATGCCGTACGGGAGGCCCGGGCCCCGGACGCGGCGGAGCCGGGCAGACCGGCGCTGGCCGGCATCGCGGGCAGAGGCGCCCCCAGGCCGCCGCGCGCACGCGCACCGGAACGCCGCGGACCCGAAGACGGGCCCGGGGCGGGGCCGCCGGAGGCACCCTGGGTGTCCTCGGCCTGCCGCTGAACCACGGGAAGCACCGGACCGGATACGGGCGCGACAGGGGCGTCATCCGCCAACGGCACCGCTGTGGAGGGAAGTTCAGAGAGCGGTGCACCCAACGGAGGTCGACTTCCAGTGCGCTGCACGGGGGCGCTCGGCGCACGGCTGCCGGAGGAACTCCGGGCGTCCTCCACCGGCGGCGCACCCAACGCCGGGCGACTTCCCACACGCTGTACGGCAGCGCTCGGCGAAGGGCTCACGGAGGAACTCTGGGCGTCCTCGGCCTGCCGCTGAACCACGGGAAACACCGGACCGGACACAGGCCCCGCAACGGGCACGGGTCCCGCAGCGGGCGCGACAAGGGTGTCCTCCACCGGCGGCGCACCCAACGTCGGAAGACTTCCCGCACGCTGTACGGCAGCGCTCGGCGAAGGGCTCACGGAGGAACTCTGGGCGTCCTCGGCCTGCCGCTGAACCACGGGAAGCACCGGACCGGGCACAGGCCCCGCAGCGGGCACGACGGAGGCGTCCTCCACCGGCGACGCGCCCAACGGCGGCCGATCCCCCGCACGCTGTACGGACGCGCTCGGTGCGGCCCTCTCGGCGACCACCGCAGACCTCAGGGCAGGGGCATGGCGTACAGGCCCCGTCAGCCGGGGGGCGACCGTCAAACGGGGACCCACCGACCGTGGCTGGACGGCGGGGAGGGGCGCCTCCGACCGGTTTCCGCTCGGCGCGGGCTGCGTACCCGTCTCCGGCGCCTCCTTCGCGGCACGCTGGACGGACGGTCCGACCGCCCCGGGGATCACCGCGACGCGTCGCACGAGCGGAATCGGCGCGGCGGCCGACGGGGAAACGGCCCGTTGGACAGCGGGAGTCGGGGAGGAAAGGACAGTGGGGGAACCTACGGACGACGTGATGTCACGACTCTGCGAAGTTCCGCCCGACCTCCCCTTCCCCCCAGTGCGGTCGGCACCGGAGGAGCCACCACGAGCTGGACGTACCGACGCCGACGCCGACGCCGAGCGGGAATCCCCCTGCGCCCCGTCCTCCGGCCCCTCGCCCCCTTCCGTCCGCACCGCCCGAAGCACCAGCGGCCCCCCGTCAACGCTCACAGCGCGCGGGCCGGCCGGGCGAGCCACACCCCGTACCAGCCCGGCCGGAGCCGTCGGCAGCAGCGCATGCCCGAGCCCGCTGTCGAAGGAGGGGTTCTGCCAGGCGGCGAGCGCCGCACGGAAGGTGAGGCCGTCACTCACTCCCAGCGGAGCACGGGAGACCGTCAGTCGAGGTGGGGCGGTGCGACGCCAACCGCCGTCCCAGCCGCCAGGCACGGAGGAACCCACAGGACCTGATGCACCTGACGCACCCGATGTACCCGAAGGATCCGAACCACCGTCGCCACCGGCATCGGACCCCCCGGGCACGACAGAGCCCCGGGCCCCCGCCCCGCCCGCCCCGGCGCGGCGGCGCAGCCTGTCCCGCCATGCCATCTACTCAACCGCTTTCGTTCATACGGGTGTTGATACGGGCGATCTCGGTCACCCACTGCTGGCGTTCGCCATGCGTGAGATCGAGGATCTCCTCGCGCTCCCAGTGGAAGTGGTAGGCGATGTACGCGATCTCCTCCCGGAGGCGGGGAAGGGCGTACGTCACGATTCCCCCAGGCGCCCACCCGAGAGGTCGACCTCGAAGCCGCCCTCGCAGTGCGGACAGGTGACCGCCGCGCGGGTGTGGCCCTCGCTGTTGACGCGGCGGTAGAAGTCCTGGAGGAACGCCACGTCCGTGGCGTACATCCGCTCGACGATCCCGGCATGCACATCCGTGATCGTGCCGAGCCGGGTGATCACCTGGCTCAGCAGCACCACGCTCAGATACGCCGGGTTCTCCTTGACCCGCAGGTCGATCTGGGGGCGCAGTTCGTCGCGGGCCGTGGCCAGCCGCATCGAGCCGTACCGGTGCACGGTGCCCGCCTCGTCGACGTACCCGCGCGGCAGCTCGAACTCGAACTCCGTGCGCAGCCCGCTGTTGTCGCCCTCACGGCGCGGCGGGGTGGGGGCCGCCGTCTGCTCCGGCGCCTGGGCGGGCGCCGTGACCTGGAGGAGATCATCCAGGCTGCCCGCTGTCACCGTACGGCGTCTCATTCGACGACGATCTCCTCGAACGTGATCGTGACCGACTCGGTGGCCGGGGACGACTCGCCCGCCTTCAGGGAGGGGCCCTCCCACTTGGAGGCCCAGCCCTGCATCAGCTGGATGCGGCGGACGGTGTTGCCCTCGGTGTCCTTGATCTCGATGGTGAGGTTCTGCCGCGCGGTGTTGACGGCGCCGTTGTTCAGGGTCTCCTTGATCCACTGGGTGAACTCGCTGCTCTGGTCGAGTCCCCGCGTGATCGTGATCTCACCGGCCTGCCGGGCACCCGGCTGCTTGCGGATGATCTGCTTGCCCTCCGCGGTGACCTGCTTGACCTCGACGACATCCTCTTCGACGGTGAACCCGCTGATCTCCTGGATGGACTCCACCAGGTATCCGCCGAGCTGCACGCCGAAGACGTGAGTGGAAAGAGCATCGCCCGTTGCCATGACTGTCTGTCAACCTTTCCTTACAGAACCGGACTCGCGGATCACTCGTCGATGAGGCTGGTGGTGTCGGAGAACTGGGCCAGCCGGAAAACCACGAACTCGGCGGGCTTGACCGGCGAGACGCCGATCTCGCAGACGACCCGGCCCTGGTCGATGGACTCCTGCGGGTTGTTGTCGCGGTCGCACTTGACGTAGAACGCCTCGTCGGCGGTACGACCGAACAGCGCGCCCCGGCGCCATTCCTCGGTGAGGAACGCGGTGACGTTGCGACGGATGCTGGACCACAGCCGGTCGTCGTTGGGCTCGAACACGACCCACTGGGTGCCCAGGAGGATGGACTCCTCTAGGTAGTTGAACAGGCGGCGTACGTTGAGGTAGCGCCAGGCCGGGTCGGAGGAGAGCGTGCGGGCGCCCCAGATCCGGATGCCGCGGCCGGGGAAGGCCCGGATGCAGTTCACGCCGATCGGGTTGAGCAGGTCCTGCTCGCCCTTGCTGAGTCGGAGTTCGAGGTCGACCGCGCCGCGGATCACCTCGTTCGCCGGCGCCTTGTGCACACCGCGCTCGGCGTCGCTGCGCGCCCACACACCGGCGACGTGACCGCTCGGCGGGACGGTGGTGTTGCGTCCGAGGGCCGGGTCGAAGACCCGCACCCACGGGTAGTAGAGGGTGGCGTACCGGGAGTCGTAGCCCGCCTCGTCGTTGCGCCAGGTGCGCACCTGCTGGGCGTTGAGCCCGGGCGGGGCGTCGAGGACGGCCACGCGGTCGCCCATCTGCTCGCAGTGCGAGATGACGGCGAGCTGCACGGTGCGCACGCCCTCGGCATCGATGTCGCCGCGCTGGTAGGCGCCCATCAGATCGGGCACCGCGACCATGGTGATCTCGTCGATGGTCTCCAGACCGCCGAACCCGGTACGGGCCGCCGCGTCGCCGACGTACTCGGCGGGGTCGATGCGTGTCAGCTCACCGGAGCCGTCGGGGGCGGGCGCGCCGGCGGCGTCGGGGATCGCGAGGGTCTGGGCGGCGGGCTTGGCCTGGGTGGCGCCGCGCTGCTCGGTGACCTCGATCAGCTTGGAGGCGCGGGTCTGGGCGACCAGGTAGCCCTTGACGTTCTTGCGGGGGGAGGCGTCGTACGTCTCCACCACCTCGTCGCCGCGCCGGACCAGGAGCTTGAAGCGGTCCTCCGGCGGGTTCTCGCCGTCCACGTCGGCGACCTCCACCGATACCCCGGTCACGCCCGGCTTGGCCGCGATCAGGAAGCCGCCGAGTTCGACCGGCGCAGCCGCCTTCGGCTGCCGGCCGCCATTGACCGACGGGCCCGGGGCGGCCTCGGCCGCCCCGCCGATGCGCACCACGTACGCGGCGCCGCCGCCGTTGGAGAAGTACCCGTAGAGCGCGTGGGCGAGATAGGTACCCTCGGTGAAGCCGCCGAACACCTGGGAATACTGGTCCCAGCTGGTGACCAGCGTCGGCACGTGGAACGGGCCCCTCTCGGCGAAGCCGACGAACGCGGCGACGGCCGTGCCGACCCCTTCGATCGGTCGGGCACCGGACTGCACCTCCTCCACGTATACGCCCGGGGTGAGGTACGTCGGCATGCTCGCTCCTTAACGTCCTTACGGTCACCTGTGTCCAGGCCGAGTCTGCGCGGCGTACCGGCGGAGCGGCAGGGACCTGCGGACCTGCCCGAGGGCAATGCGTCTGCCTTTACGGACGCCCCGGATTGACCGTCCCGACGTCGCCCACCGTTGCCCTCGCGCTGCCCCTTCGGGCCTGGACGCCCCGCTCGCCCCCGCGATGAACTGGAGAGCCGCAGCATGGGCGCCGACGAGGAGGCAGCAGGTGCAGACTTCCAAGCCGCGCACCGGCCGGAGCGAGGACCAGGAACCGGCCCGCGGCCAGGCCGGCGCCCGACGGGAGACGTCCGGGAACAGCGCCGCCGTACCGCCCCCGCTCACGGCCGCCGCGCTCCAGGCCGCCCAGGGCACGGCGGGCAACGCCGCGGCGACCGACATGATCGCCCGCCGCGCGCGCACCACGAAAGCCCCGGAGCAGCCCGGCACCGAGGTGCACGATGTCCTGCGCTCGGCCGGCAGGCCCCTCGCCGGGCCGGTCCGCCAGGAGATGGAGTCCCGGTTCGACGCCGACTTCTCCGACGTACGGCTGCACACCGGCGCCTCGGCGGCCCGCTCGGCCCGTTCCGTCGGCGCGCGTGCCTACACCTCCGGCAGCCATGTCGTCATCGGCGAAGGCGGCGGCGACAAGCACACCCTCGCCCATGAACTGACCCACGTCGTCCAGCAGCGGCAGGGGCCGGTCGCGGGCACCGACCACGGCGACGGCCTGCGCGTGTCCGACCCTTCGGACCGGTTCGAACGGGAGGCCGAGGCGAACGCGCACCGGATCATGGCGGGGCCCGCACCCGTGCAGCGGGCGGAAGCATGCACCGCGGAGCACTCCGGGCCGGTGTCCTCCGGCGCGGCGGTGATCCAGCGCAAGGGCCATGAGGCGCTCTCGGACAAGCTGCCGGCGGTCGGGTCCGACGGCAACCCCCTGAAGTCCTTCCTCAAGTCCTGGGGGAGCACGCCCGCGCAGGAGTCTCCCGAGCTGGCGGAGATCCGCGAGGGCATCAAGGCGTACGACGCGGATCCCAAGCGTGACCCGATGCACTGTGCGATGGTGCTGGTGACACTGCTGATGGCGGTCGGCAGCGCCGAGGAGAATCTCACCAAGGAGTCCGGGAGCGCCGCCCGGCACTTCCTGACCGAGGCCCGCGCGGCCCTCAAGGCCGAGAACAACCTGGTGACCGAACAGATCGGCAGGGACAACGACTTCCCCGCAGAAGCACGCGCCCCCTTCGAGGCGATGACCGCGCGCGGCCTGCTCTGGAACGAGGAGACCTGGGCCGACAGCGCCGTGGCGTTCGCCATGAACGGGCCGAGCTATTTCCGCGAACTCTCCGAGATGAACCGGGCCGGTATGGCCAACGAGATCAATACCCGCGGGCGCAAGGACTGGGTGAGCGGCGTCGAGCAGAGCCTGACAGCCGCGCTGCGGCAGAGCGTGCTGTGCCACTACACCAAGGACGAGGCCCGGGCCGACCTGCTGTCGCAGGCGAACCAGATCAAGTCGAAGACGGAGCTGCTGAAGGACGACCCCGACGCGGCCAACAACTCCGAGGGCTACGACGCGCACGTCCTGGCGAACGAGGGCTTCGTCTTCTTCTTCCTGGAGGCACCGGGCAGCGAGTTCCGCGACACCCGGTTCGGAAAGGTCCGGTTCGAGATCCCGCTCGCGGACTCGCCCCTGGAGTCCCAGGGCTGGCTCATGCTCAGCGACTTCGCCCAGCGCGAGTATCCGGTGATCAGGGCCGACCCCGCCGAACCCACGGACTTCAAGAGCGAACTGCCCACCCGCATGGACAAGATGCCCGAGCGGTTCTCCCGGCCCGTGCGGAATTTCGACCGCGGGATGAACAAGACGGACCTCGACATGATGGAACTCGTCATGCAGGCCAAGGCACAGGAGACGGACCCGGAGCGGGCCAACCTGCTCCCCGTCGTCAAGAGCGAGGTCGCGGCGGACGAGTTCAGCACGATGACCTACGGCGCCGGCCACCGGAAGGAGAAGGAGTACAAGGAGCGGATCCGCTCCAACACCCTGCGGGGCAGTGACATCATTCCCGGCCTGGTGGACCGCGCGGTACTGGAGATCATGCGGATGGAGGACGCCAATCCCGCGTTGGCGAACCGGCTGAAGAGCATGTCCGGCGCGGAACTGATGAAGTTCCTCCTCAAGGACCTCCTGCGTCCGCAGGCGATGCTGCCCAACAGCGTGGATCTCAGCAAGGCCACGAGGAGGTCCAAGGCCTGACCCCGGACCGGTCGCCTCAGGCGCCGGCGGCCTGTGCCAGGAACGGTCCGAACTCGCTCTCCAGGACCAGCCGTCCGAGCTTGCGGTACTCCTGGGCGATCGCGGTCACCGTCTGCCGCATGGTGAGCGGCTCGCCGGACTCGGCCGCGAGGTAGGCGGCGGTGACCGCGCAGGCGCGGATCGAGCCGCCGGCCAGTTCGAAGCGGTCGGCGCAGAAGGCGAGGTCCAGGTCGTCGCCCCGGGGCAGCCGGTCCCCCAGGCACCGGTCCCACAGGGCGAGGCGCTGGCCGGCGTCCGGCACCGGGAAGTCCGCGACGACGTCCAGGCGGCGGGTGAACGCCTCGTCCAGGTTGGCCCGCAGGTTGGTGGTCAGCACCGCGATCCCGTCGAACGACTCCATGCGCTGCAGCAGATACGCCGACTCGATGTTGGCGTGCCGGTCATGGGCGTCCTTCACCTCCGAGCGCTTGCCGAAGATCGCGTCGGCCTCGTCGAAGAGCAGCACCGCGTTGACCGCCGACGCCTCGGTGAAGATCCGCTCCAGGTTCTTCTCGGTCTCCCCGATGTACTTGTCGACGACCGTGGACAGATCCACCACGTACAGGTCCATGCCCAGGTCCGCGGCGACGACCTCGGCGGACATGGTCTTGCCGGTGCCCGACTCGCCGGCGAACAGCGCGATGACACCGCGGCCCCGGCCGCCGCCGGGTCGCATCCCCCACTGCCCGAGCACCTGCTCGCGGTGGCGGGCGCGCAGCGCGAGTTCACGCAGCCGGCGGTGGGTGGTCGGCGGCAGCACCAGATCGTCCCAGCCGACCCCCGGCTCGACGCGCCGGGCGAGCCGGTCAAGGCCGGCGCCGTTCTGCGCCCGTACGGCGGTACGCAGATCGTCGGGACCCACCTGCCGTCCCTCGATGGTGGCTGTACGCACCGCCGCGTCGGCGGCCCGGCGCAACTGCCCGGAGTCCAGGCGATGCGCGGCGACGGCCCTGGCGAGCGCCTCGACGTCACCGGTCACGGCGTCACCGGCGGCCCGGTCCAGCGCGTGGCGCCAGCGTGCGGCCTGTCGTTCCGGGGAGGGTGCCTCGACGTTCAGCACGACGGGGGTGTCGGCCGCCCATGCCGGATCCCAGCCGGTCGTGCCGTGGGTGAACAGGGGGATGCCGCGTAGTTCGGCGCACAACGACGAGAGTGTCCGGGCTCGTTCGGCGGGTTCTCCGGGCAACGCGGCCAGCGGGCCGAGGACCACACCGGAGCCGGTCAGCCGGGCTTCGAGGGCGATCACCCGGGCGAGTGCCGGCACGTCGGCCGAGCGCCGGGCGAGCGCCACCGCGTCCAGGACGAGCGGGCCGAGCCCGGCCGCGTGCAGGGCTGTGGTGGCCAGCCCCTCGGCATCGCCGCCCCGGCTGCGCAGATGGACGAGACCGACACCGGTGCCGGCCGCGGCCGCCGCGCGGTGGACGTCCGCGGCCTCGGCGGTCGGGTCCTCCCGGGCCTCGCCGAGCACCCCGGTGAGCCGGGCGTCGGGCCGTGTGCCGCCCAGGAGGTGCGCGGTGACCCGGTCGGGGACGGCCAGGACACGGGACAGCGGCGGCCGCTCCGGCTCGGTGACCTCCACCAGACCGTGTGCGATCAGCGGCGCCCCGGGGGCGAGGCGGAACCGGGCGGGCGAGGCGCCGCCGAGTCCGCACAGCTCCAGCGCGAGCCCGACCGTGGGCCGACGGCGTGTCAGGTCGTCGTTGAGGTAGCCGTAGAGCCGTTCGAACCGCGCGTCCAGGTCGGGTGCCATCGAGACCAGCAGCAGGTCCAGGTCGAGCGAGGACAGCCCGAACCGCCGGACGAGTCCGTCGAGCACGGACCCCGCCGGCGGCTGCCAGAGTCCCTGGGCGGGCATGTCCAGCCCACCCGGCTCGTCCAGGATCCGCGCCGCCGCTTCCGGGGTGAGGTACTGGCCCCGGTAGGGATCGTCGGGATCGGGGTCCGCTGACCGTCGTACCGCCACGGCCTCCCGTACCCGCGCCTCGACGGCACCGAGCCGCTCCCACAGGGGATCCACACCGGTGTTCCCTCCCGCGCCGACACTGCCCCCGACCGCGGGTTCCACGGTGTACGTCACGCCTGCCGATCCCCCCTACGTCGCCTGCGCGCCGGGGCCGGCGGCCGTTCACGGGGCCCGGTGAACCCGTCGCGGCCGGGGTCGGTGGCCTCCGTGTAGCGCAGCCGGCGGCCCGGGCTCGTCTCCTCACCCTCGCGGGCGGCGGCGGAGCGCACGACGAGGCCTTCGGTGACGGGCGGTGCGGCGGCCCTGGTCACACCGGCGAGCGGTGCCCGCACCCGTACCCCGAGCGACGCCTTCAGCTCTCCGCCGAGCGCCGACCAGACGTCCGCGGCGGCCGGCGCGTCCATGCCCGTCCCGGCGGTCTCCAGGCCCACGGTCAGGCCGAGTCCGGCGAGCGAGCCGGTGAGCAGCCCGGCGGGCAGCGTGTCGTGCGCGACCAGCGCGCCGAGCACCTGGGACAGCAGCCGGTGCTCGTCCTGCGGGCGACTCGCCCAGGCCGTGACTAGATAGGTCAGCTGGAACCAGCGCGGCGGGGAGCGCCGGGCGACGAGGTGTCCGTCCTCGTCGTACACCTCCCCGGCACCGGTACCGCGTCGTACGGCGTCCTCGCGGATGTCGTACAGGAAGACGCAGACCGTCGGGGCGCTGCGGCGGGCCGCCCAGTCCCGGGTGGGGGCGTCGAAGACCACCTCGACGCCCGATGCCTCCAGACCGCTCTCGGCGAGCAGTCGCCGCAGGCCCTCGTCGACCTCGTGGATCACCGGCGGGTCACCTCGTCCGGCGGCTGCACACTGCCGTTGACGACCAGGAAGTCGGTCTTCACCGGGGAGAATCCGGGTCCGGCGGCGGTGATGGTGCGCGGCCCGGTCTGGTCCTTGGCGAGGATGAGCAGCTGGCCGATGAACGTGCCGTCGGTCTTCGGGATCGTGGGCGCGGCCGCCGCGGTGATCCCCGGGTTCCACGTGAACCTCACCGGCACTCCCGGCGGGAAGTCCTTGCCGCGCACGGAGGTGACGAAGCCGGGCTTGCCGATGTCCGGCACCGCGACGATGCGCGGCTGGAGGATGCGCAGCCGCTCCTTGGCCGTGTTGTCGTTCTTGTTCGCGTCCGTGCCGGTGGTGGTGAGCACGCCGGTGACCTGGCCGGTCATCGCCTTCTTCGGGCTGAGCACGACCCGTACGACGGTGCTCGCGCCCGGCGTGAGGTCGGGCAGCGCGCACACCCAGTTCTGGTCGCAGCCCTCGGGCGGTCCGCTGTTGGGCAGTCCCGAGGGCAGGCCGATCTTCAGCCGCAGTCCGGTGGCCAGCGCGTTGCGGCCGTTGCGGACGGTGTACGTCACCACGACGCGGCCGCCGACATAGCCGGGGTTCGGCTGGGCCGTGACCCGAACCCCGGGCCCGGCCTTCGGCTCCTCGGGCTCCGGGGGCACCGTGGGCGGCGTGGTGGGGGTCGGGGTGGGCGTGGGAGTCGGGGTGGAGGGCGGCGTGGTGGGGGTCGGGGTGGGCGTGGGCGTGGGAGTCGGGGTGGGCGTGGGAGTCGGGGTCGCCTCGTGCACCGGGACCACGGTCCGGCCCGCGTTGTCGCTGGGTTGCGGGTCCAGGACCGTACCGGTGACCGACCAGTCGACCGGGGCGTCGCCGGGGGTGACTCCGGTGAGCGTGACGTCCACCGGCACGGTGGTGCCGGGTTCCACCACGCCCAGGTCGCACTGGAGCGAGGAGGCGTCGCAGGTGCCGCCGGGCCGGCTGATCCCGGTGACCTGCACGCCGGTCGGCGGCGCGACGGTCAGTCGGGTGCCGGGCGAGGCGGCGGGGCCGTTGTTGACCACGTCGACGCGGACCGTGGTGGAGTCGCCGACGGTGACCTCCGGCGTGGTGCCGGGCGCGTGGACGGCGAGGTCCACGGACTGCTGGACGGTGGGTTCCTTCTGGCGGCCCGCGAGTTCGGCGGTGAGCGGGGTGATGTCGCCGGAGTCGACGTCCAGGAGGCTCAGCTTCTCGGGGCTGTTCACCGGGGCCTCGGCGCGGGAGCTGAACACCAGGCTCTTGCCGTCGGCGGTCCAGGCGGCGTCGCGCGGCTGGTGCGGCCCGGTGGTCGTGGTGTCCGGCAGCTCCCGGCCGCAGGCGCCGGACCGGCCGCGGGCGGCGGTGGGCAGCAGCACCTGGCAGTCGCCGCCGGACACGGACGTCAGGAGGATGCCGTTCTCCTCGTCGATCCGGCCGGCGCCGTTCTTGCGGTTGAAGGCGATGCTGCGCCCGTCCGGGGAGAACGCCGGGCTGTCGTCGATGACCGCGCAGTTACCCGGGCAGTCGGTGGCGCTCAGGTCGCGCTGCTGGGTCAGGTCGTTCACGGGCACGGTCCACACGTGCTTGTTGCCGCCGCCCCCGTTGATCTTCATGTTCCGGGTGAAGGCCAGGGTGATGCCGTCGGAGGACCAGGTGGGCTGGGCGTCCTGGCCCTGGAGCTGTCCGCCCGGCGGCACGACCTCGCCGGTGATCGCGCCGGTGGCGACGTCCGCGATGAGGATGCGGCTGGCTCCGGCCGCATCGCCGACGCCGCCAGGCGAAGTCCGGGTGAAGGCGAGCTGCCTGCCGTCCGGGGAGAACGTCGGGTCGGTGTCCCAGTCGTTCGCGCCGCGTCCCGCGAGCGGCAGCGGCGCCGCGTTGGAGCCGTCGGCGTCGGCCATCCAGATCCGCTCGATCCGGCCGTCGGCACCGCCCTCGAAGCGGGTGAGGACGATCCGGCGGCCGTCGGGCGTGTAGTTCTGCCGCTCGGTCCACGGGTCGTGGCCGGCCGCGGGCTGGAACAGCGGGTCCTTGGCGGGGTCGGTGTTGGTGTCGGCCGCGGGATCCTCGTTGAGGATCGTCAGACCCAGGTCGCGTGGGTCGGAGCCGTCCGCCCGGGCGTCCTGGAGCGTCACCACGTGCGGGTTGGCCGCCGAGGTGCGCTCCACCACCGCCCTGCCGCCGTCCACGGAGCCGAGCCAGGTGGGCGACAGGACGTTCCGGTCCTCGTTGAGCACCAGCGAGGGGACCTGGTCGGAGTGGGCGGTCGAGCGGAACACGTGGTTCCAGTCGCCCTCGCACTGACAGGTGATCTCGGGGCTGAGGAACAGCACACCGTCCCCGTCGGGCAGCCACGCTGCCCCGTGGGCCCGCCAGGTTGCCTGCGCGCCCCCGAACAGCGGCTCGTCGGCGGTCCCGTTCGTGATCCGCAGCCGGGTCACGGACTGCCCGTCGACGGTCGTGGTGGCGGTGTACGCGACCCAGTCGCGGTTGACCGCGTCGTCGACCGGGTTCCAGGCCGGCTCGGAGGCCGTGCCGTTGACGGGATCGGTGATCCGGGTGGCGGTGCCACCGCTCAGGGCCCGTACGTAGATCTGCCGGCCGACCAGCGGGTCGCTGTCGTCGGCGTACGCGATGCGCTGCCCGTCGGGGGAGACCGTCGGGTCCTCCTCGTTCGCGGACGTGTCGGTCAGCCGGGTCAGGCCGGTGCCGTCGGTGCGCACCAGCCACAGGTCGCGCCGGGTCCCGCCGCCCGGTCCTGCGGACTCGGCCGCGTCGAACACCACCGACTGGCCGTCGGGGGTCAGTTGGGGGTGCGCCGCGTCCATGCCGCTGGTGAGCCGTCGTACCGAACCGTCGGCGGCCCGCAGGTAGACCTGCGGGTCCTTCTCGTCGCGACGGCCGGCGAAGACCATCTGGTCGCCGAGGGCGGACGGCTGCGTGTCGTAGTGGACCGGGCCGCCACCGAACAGCGGGGTGCTGGAGGTGCTGGAGGCGACCTCACCGAGGCTGCGGTGGCCGGTGCCCGCGTACGCGACCCGGGTTTCCGCGGCGTCGGCAGCCGCCGCGGGCTCGGCGCTGCCCGGCCCGGTCGCCGCTGTCACCCCGAGCAGGGGGATCAGCAGCAGGAGCGAGGTGCCGAGTCTCCCCAGGCGGTACCGCCCGCCGGGGCCAGCGGTTTCCATCTCGGTCCCCTTCGCAGTCTGGTGCGGCATCTGGATGTGCCCCCGCCACCGTCTGCCGGCCGCGCGCGGGACGGCAGGGCTCGGGGGCCGCACCCGGGGGAAGCACGCGGTGTCCTTTCGGGCACCGCCGCCTTCCCCTCCACCGTCGGGCGGTCCGTCGAACGGACCTTTCAGATCAGCCCGTTGCGCAGCGCGTAGCCCACCGCGTGGGCCCGGTTGCGCAGTTGCAGCCGCGTGATGATCTCGTGCAGGACGTTCTTGACGGTTCTCTCGGAGTACGAGGTCTTGCGGGCGATCTCCGCGGTGTCCAGGCCCTCCGACACCAGGCGCAGCATGTCCGCCTCGCGCGTGGTGAGCGCGGACAGGGACAGGGCCCCGGGGTCGAGCGCCGAGCGCTGGAGATTGCCGACGTGGCTGAGCAGCTCGCCGAGCAGATCGCCGGGCAGCACCCCCTCACCGTTGGCCGCCGCCAGGACCAGCCGCACGAGCTGGTCCTGATCGGCCTCGGCGCGGCGCAGCACCACCGGCACACCGCACTCGATGACGCGTTGCAGCCCGCCGGCCCCGAGGGTGCCTATCACCAGGCCGGTGCGGGTGGCGCTGTTGTACCGCAGCCGGTTCAGCAGGGCGGCCACGTCGTCGTCGATGCCGTCCACGACCACCAGCGAGACCTGGGCCCGCTCCGCGTCGGCGTCGTCCAGCAGTTCGATCTCGGGGCGCTGGCGCAGTTGCTGGACGACACCGACCCGCAGCACGGGGTCGGCGGCGTAGACGGCCACGGTCGCCCGGGTCGGGCCACCGGAGCGAGAGGTGCGGTGGATCGAGCCGGTCTGGACGAGATCACGTGTCGTGGTGTCGGACATGGCAGGACCGTTCTCCTCTGCGCGGAACATGGGATACCTGTTTCCGTGGGTCAGTGGGGGGTTGAGTGATACAGCGCGAGGCGATCACGGGTCAGCGGCGCACCGAAGGCGGCTCACCACAGTAAGAGCCCATCGTTACTTGGGAGTTGACAGTGGCTTGCCGGGCAGCGTCACTGCCCGCGTATTGCCCTCCCGTCCCTCCCCCGCCTCCCGGGCACCTTCCTACGGTGGCAGCGTGACGCCTTCCGCAGCCTCTTCCGGTCCCGGTGCGCCCGGCCTCGACATCCCGGCCGTGACCGTGACGCCGGGTGACATCGCCACCACCAGCCTGACCGTGCGCAACGACAGCGACATCGTCGAGGCGTACGACCTGAAGGTCGTCGGCGACTGCGCCGCCTGGACCACCGTGGAACCCGAGCGCGTCTCCCTCTACCCCGGCACCTCCGAGACGGTGACGCTCCGTCTGGCGCCGCCGCGCTCGCCGGAGATCCGGGCCGGCGAGACGCCCCTCGGCGTACGGGTCCTGCCGAACGAGCACCCCGAATCGGTCAAGGTCCTCGAAACCACCGTGCACGTCGGTGAGTTCCGCGAGCTGAAGACCGAGCTCGCCCCGCGCCGCCGGCGTGGCTGGCTGCGCGGCCGCTATCTGCTGGCCGTGCGCAACCAGGGCAACACCCCGGTGCAGGTACGCTTCGCCCCCGGCCAGGCCGGCGAGGAACTGGGGTTCGCCTTCGCCCCGGCGGAGCCGAAGCTGGAACCCGGGGAGTCGACGGAGGTCCGGCTGCGGGTCCGTACCGCCAAGCCGGTGTGGTTCGGCAACCCCGTGGTCTGGCCGTTCACCGTGGACACCCGCGAGACCGGCGAGCAGGAGGAGACGGCGGAGGCCCGCTGGGACGATCCCGTCGTCCGGCCGCCGCTGGACGCGGAGTTCGTCCAGATACCGATCTTCCCGAAGTGGCTGCTCGCCGTGCTCGCCGCGCTGCTCGCGCTGCTGCTCGCCTGGTTCGCGCTGGTCCGTCCCGCGGTGCGCAGCGCCGCCGAGGAGGCGGCCACCGAGGCGGTACGGCCGCGCACCACCCCGGCCGCCGGCCAGGCGGGCGGAGAGTCCCCCGGCACCGGCACGAACAACCGGCCCGGCGGCGGCCAGAAGTCGGGGGCGGCGACCGGATCGGGCGGGGGCTCCTCGGCCGAGGGCGGCACCACGACCGGCGCCGGTCAGCAGAGCTCGGCGACCATCGACCTGAAGACGGGCACCGGGCAGACCAAGACCGGCACCTACAAGGTTCCGGAGAAAAGCGTCTTCGGGGTCACGGACATCGTCGTCGCCAACTTCCAGGGCGACGAAGGAGTGATGACGATCACCTTCGGCGACCGCAAGATCACCACAATCGCGCTGGAGACGTTCCGCAACCAGGACTACCACTGGGTCACCCCCATCAAGATATCCGAGAACGACACGGTGACCATCAACGTGACCTGCACGAAACCCGGTACACCGGCCACGGGCCGGCAGGCGCAGGAATGCCATGAAGTCCTCAATGTGAGCGGAATACTCAGCCGCACCACCGAGTGAATCGGACGTTCTTCTTCCGGCTCATTGTCGGTCACTGGTGACCACATCTGTAAAGCTCGGTATCCCCTTCGGCCGGAAATCGATAACCCGGGTCTCAAAAGCAGCACCTGCACCGGCACCAGCCGGGCGCCCGAACCACCACGGGTCGCGGACCCCGGCAGGGCACGGCCCCCTGACCGACGTCGCAGCGGCGCCAGGGCAACCCCGCCACCTGGCCACCCATGGTGATCGAGCAGGCCTCGCGGTCCGGGGCCGTGAAGCAGCCGTCCGACCAGCGATACCGAACGTGCCATCCGCCGACAACTCCAACGGGAGAAACTCGGAGAAGTCGTACAGATGCAACTCCAACAGTTTCGCCGGGGCAGATTCGCCATCAGTCCCGACAGCGGCGAGTTCAACACGGCACATGTCCGTTGTAGATGGTGAATTCAGCGATCGACCACCAGTCACTCGCGACATTTCCGGTGCTGACGACCTTGATGTACACGTACACGTCCACGCTAGGCGCATGATCGCCGATGTTGCTGCCGGAATGGAGCAGGATCTTGTCGAACGTCTGCGTCTGCCCCCATGTCGACTTGGACCCACAGGCCGTCGCACTGGCCTGTTCCGCAGCTGTATCGGGTGCCGGAGTGGCGCGGCAGTGCCACCCGATACGACAAAACCGCCGAACCCTACGAAGCGGTCGTCGCTCTCGCCTCACTCCTGACGGGCGTGACATTTGCCGACAGAACCTGGGTCCACCCTGAAGCTACTGAACTTGATCGGGTGATGTCGGGGATGTTTGCCTGACGCCGGCCTGTTGGCTGCGGTAGCTGTGAGGTACGCGCAGGGCGGCGGGTTGACCGACGCCGAGAGGGCCGCGCGGGAGCGGATCCGGCTGCAGGCCCTGGAACGCTTCGAGGGCGCGGAGAAGAACCGGGAGATCGCTGCCGCGTTGCGGGTGAGCGAGCGGTGGCGCCGGGCTTGGCGCGAGCGAGGCGAGGCCGGGATCCTGCCGAAGGAACCGCCCGGACGTCCCAGGCTCAGCTCGGTTCAGATTGCGAGACCGGAGCGGGAGTTGGAGCGTGGACCACTCGTCCACGGTTGGGCCGATCAGCGGTGGACGCCGGCGCGAGTCAAGACGCTGATCGGTCGAACCCCGGTCGTCCGGGTTCGCGGCCGAGGCTCCGGACGGGTGTCGATGCCGGGTATGACCTGCTACAAGCCGGGCGAGCGGTCCCGGCTGATCTACGCCATCCGCGAGTACCGAGGGCGCAAGGGCGAGCCGAAGGCCTTCGGCTCGCGGAGCCTCCGCGACCTCTTGGTGCGTGCCCGCATCCAGCTCGGCGGGCCGATCGTGCTGGTCTGGGACAACCTCCGCCTCCACCTGACCGTCGGGATGCGGGAGTCCATCGCCGCGGATGCCGTCTGGCTCACCGTGTTCCAGCTCCCCACCCACGCGCCGGACCTGAACCCGCAGGAGGGCATCTGGGCGCTGGTCAAGCGCGACCTCGGCAACCTCGCCGCAGCCGACCTGGGCCAGATCACCAGGGCCGTGAAGCGCAGGCTCAAGCAGATCCAGTAGCGCCCGGATTTCGTCGACAGCTGCCTTGCGGGCACCGGCCTCATCACGGACGACTGAGCGGCGCTGCAGATTCGTCAGTCGCCGTAGTACCGGTCGTAGGAGGCGGAGCGCTCCTCCACTGAGAAGCCCTCGAATTGACCTTTTGCCTCGAGCTCGCGCAGTCGGTCCAGAGCCGCTGCCGCAGCAGGTGCACGGTTGGCCGAGAGGTGGGCCTTCGTCGCGTCGAGCCCGTGCCCAAGCAGGAATTCGATGTCGATCGAGCACGCTGCGTCGAAGCTGGCTTGCTTCGCACTCCAGATCAGGAGCACGTCGTCGAGGTCGCCGCTGTTGAACAGATAGAAGCAGCAGAGCCTCATCAGCTCGGTGTCGCCCTCGCCCTGGGAGCGTCGCTCACGCGCCGTGTGCTCCCGGAGGAGTGCACGGATCTCGTCGAGGTCCGCGTCGACGGGGCGAAGCCCGTAGCGGCGCCAGCATTCCTCGACATCCATCACTGGTCTCCTTGATCGTCCGGCCCGGCCCGTGGCCTATCGGCCCCACCCATCGCCGTTCGGTCGGACGATGGCCCCTCTGCCGGTCACAGTATGCACACCGAGGGCCAGCCCATGTGGGTCGGCGGTCACCAGCGCAGGTGACCGATGGCCCACGCCACCGGACATCACCCGATCAAGTAGAAGGCGACTGCGTCGCGGGCGGCGGCCGAGCCGACAAGCTCGTCGACCTCGCGGGTGCCGCACAGCCGGTCGGCCGTGCGGTGCTCGTCGAGCGCGGCGGAGATCTGCGGGTGGCAGCGGCCGGTGGGGAACGAAGACGGGGTGGTCCAGGCGGTCGCCCAGCCGAGGACCGTGCCCCGTCCAGCGCGAGGGCGGCGGTGACGGCGCAGCGAGCGGCGCTGGAGGACATCTTCCGAGGGAACGCCGGCGGGTGGCCGGGCAAGTTCGGATCACTGGTCAGCGACGTACGCGATGTCCGTTACGCATCGATGGAGTTCGAGGCCGCCCATGATCTGCGGTACCGGCGCGCGACCATCTCCGGGAAGGTCGACGTGGACGCCACAGCTCTGACCGGCCCCACGGCGAACCCGAAGCGCCGCGTACAACTCGTCAACGCCCCGGGGCGGAGGTGGGACCCGGCCAGGTGGCGACATGGGGCGTCGTTCAGGACAACCGCGCCGAAGGGTTCTCCGTCTCCCGCGAGTACCACGGTGGATCGGGCAGGCACTTCCCCTAGCCACGGGGGTGCGCGGCATCGCTTCCTCATCAGGCGGTGTTTGCTGCACGTCGTCCGACGGTCGACCGTTGACGGGCCGGTCGCCGCACCCCCATTCCCGCGCGGACGTGTGAGCCGTCCACGCATGCGCGACTCCAGTCGAGTTCGCCGACTCGGTCTCCGTCGTCACCGACACCGGTGACCTCGTCGCGGAGACCTGGTGGCCAACTCCTTCATGGGCCTCATACCGGGGAAGCCGGCCAACCCGCCCTTCCAGGACGACCCGCTCGGCAACCTCGTCAGCTTGCGCGAGATGCTCGCACTCAACCCCACGTGCCTCCACGCGGGCCACGGCACCCCGCTCGACCCCGACCATGTACGGCGCTGGGCGCCCCGCGAACAGCGCCGCCTCGCCCGCCTCGCCCGCCTCGCCCGCCTCGCCCGCCTCGCCGCCCGTGGACGGTCTCACCGCTCGGGCGGACAGCGACAAGGACGGGAAGGTGTTCTGGGAACCGACAGGGACGTACCCGAGCGCCCGCCCAAGGCCGGTGGAACGCCGGAGGGCCGCTGAGGGGGGCTCAACCGTAGAGCAGATCGAAATAACCCTGCACCTCTTGAGCCATGGCATCCAGCACCATCTGCCAGGTGATCTCGTCCTCCAGGTCGTCCGGGCTTCCTTCGCCGTCCCAGTCCGTGTAGATCGTGTCACCGTGGAGGGTGAGGGCCGGGACTTGATCGGCGTCCAGCATTCCCGGGGCGAACGCGGACCTGAGATGGTCCTGTTCGAGAGCCGTGACGGCCGGTCCTCCCACGTCGATGCGGCCGTCCGGGATGCTGGTCACCGCCTCCTGGAAGGCGATGATCGCGCCGTCCGTCTCAGGGCCGAACAGTCCGTCCTCGGCGATCAGTGCCAAGTCCTGACGCCCGCGCCAGTCATTGAGGAGGAGCTGGGCGTACATGACGTCGTCCCCGATGTTCGGCGCCGGTGCGCCCGCGGCGGATGCCCTGCCCACAGCCCCCTGCAAGGGCGAGGCCACCGAGGGAAGCAGTCCTTCCAGAACGGTTTGCGTGTCCTCCGGGGAAAGCCGGATACGGACGACGGCCGCCAGTGCCGCCGCCCGCTCCAGGGCGCCGCACTTCTCGTCCTGACGGGGGCGCGTGCTCACCAGGCACAGCCGGTACAGGATGAGGCCGTCGGTCTCCCACTCCACCTGGACGACGATCTTGTAGCGGCCTCCCAGGGCGTTACCGCCCGGCAGGTCGACGACGAAGTTGGGCTTGTAGGTGTTGCCCGCGTGGTACGGAAGGTTGGCCATCCCCGGCTGGCAGAGGAGTTTGAACCAGGCGATCTTTTCGATCCCCTTCGCCCTCCCGCTGGCCGAGTCGGGCTTGATCTCATAGAACTCGGGCCGGCTGACACGGTGGGAGATGATGTCGGGAACCTTGACGTCCATGAGCTTGGGGCTGCTGGCCAGGCACTGGTCCACGATCGCCTGGGAGTTCACGTGCGGGGTGTGGAACCTGAGGTAGTCCGCCATGTTCGCACAGCGGTGCTTCCCCACGTTGATGTCGAAGAAGTCCAGCTTGCCGCCGGATGAGGGGAACCAGAGCTCGCAGCCCCCGAATCCCTGGTTCTTCAGGTGCTTGCAGTAGTCGGCTGCCACGATGCCTTCCACCCAGTCGGCGACCGCCTGCCGCAGCTGTGGCGTGTCGAAGATCTCGCCGGGCGGTTTGCAGTTCGGCGGCATGTCGTCCTCCTCGTCTCCGGGATGGCGAGGTCAGTGCACGGTCAGGGGAGTGAAGCTCAGTGTCTGCTTCAGGGCGTTGTAGAAGTACAGGTCCTGGCTCGGGACGCTCGCCGACGGCAGGCTCACGCGTCCGATCGCCGGAGCACCCACCCCGAGGATCGACAGGCCTCCCAGGCCGGGCGGGGGGACGCGGCACACCGGGTCCACGCC
The DNA here is from genome assembly GCF_044333355.1 of Streptomyces sp. NPDC021012. NCBI lineage: Bacteria > Bacillati > Actinomycetota > Actinomycetes > Kitasatosporales > Streptomycetaceae > Streptomyces > Streptomyces sp. NPDC021012. Next base: position 107,132 of record NZ_JBIRQU010000010.1, on the reverse strand, counting down.
CGTCCCGCCGTCGCGTACGTGGTGGATGAAGGCGTTGCCGTCGAGGCCGGAGTAGCGGACCAGGTAGGGGTGCCCGGCGAGGTCCAGCATCGCGACATGGGTGATGTTGCGCTTCCAGAAGCCGGATCGCGAGGCGAAGGTCATGGTGAAACCGGACGGAGCGAGGTGACGGATCATCACCTCACCCGTGGGCATCCGGTAGGTCAGGGCGTAGGGCTCGCTGCCGATCATCACGGCCACGACGGCCGTGTGGCCGGGGCCCCATTGCATCGTGGAGACGGGGACCGGATCGACGGTGTCACGGTCCAGACGGAACAGCCCGGCGTCGCCGGTCAGGCTGTTGTAGCCGAGGTAGTGGGGCGCCCCGCCCAGGTCGAGTGTCACCACGTGGGTGTGCGAGGCGTGGCCAGGCGGTGTGGTGTGGGTGGCGGCCAGCGAGGTCCCTGTGACGTCCATCGCGAAGATGCCCTGCGTGCCCGGACCGAACTGGTGGCCGAAGTAGTGAAGGGCTCCACCGATCTCGAAGGGAACCAGCCAGGTCCAGTCGGCGCCGATGGATCCGGTACCCAGTGCGGGGTCGGCCGGGTTGAGTGGCGGGGTGCCGTCGGGGCGGCGAGCCGCGGAGATGTAGTAGCGGTCGGCGTCGGAGATCGCGTACGTGCCGGTGACCGCGTTGTACGACAGCATGCGTGGGGGGTTCGTGCCGGCCGCGAAGGTCTGCACATGCGTCCAGGCCCCGGCCCGTGTCTCCGCCCCCAAGCCGATGTCGACCATGTAGTGGCCGATCTCCAGACGTGCCGTCGTCTCGCACACCCGGCAGAAGGGGCGGGTGTTCTCTCGCATGCGGCACTGAAGGGACGGTCGGAAGATGCCGCAGTCGTGGTAGTGCGCGCCCTCGTAGGCGCCGACGGCGTCGGCGGGGATCGGTGGGCTCGCCGTGATGACCGGATGATCGCGTACGCAGGGTGTCGATCGCACCGTGGTGGGGATCTGTGACTGCGGCAGGGTGAGATGCTCGGCCCACTTGATGAGGGCGGTATCGGTGACCGTGGTGACGTTGGGTTCGCTCGGCTCCGCCCCTGTGTGTGCGGACACCGGGTCCGACAGACCGCGCGTGTAGGGGTACTCGTCGGCGAGTCGGAAAGCCTGGTGCCCGAGTTCGTGGATCGCCACGTCGGGCCAGGAATCACCGAACTTGCTGAACCAGCCGACCTCATCGGCCATCGTCCCGCCGTAGACCTGTGTGTTGTTGATGATGACGAGGAAGTGACTGACCGGGCCGAGCGCCGGCTGGCTCCGCACGAACTTCTTCACGGCGTCGCTGTCACCGTAAGCGGTGCGTTCGATCTGCCGGCCCTGGAAGGTGTCCCGGCCGAACAGGGCGCCGAACGCGGTGCCGAAGGGGGAGACGGCGGGCGCCGGCGTGAGGAGCCGGATGGTGGTTCCGGAATGCGCAGACGCCTTGCGGACCTTCACCACGTTCAGCAGCGGCCGCAGGTCGGTATGGCTGAACGGCGGGGTCGCGAGCAGCCGTTTGACGAACGTCGCCACGTCGGTCTCGAACAGCCCGGCATCGAGTTCGGACTGCGTGTAACCCTCGGGCACCACGGCGACGGTCCAGCCGCGGGCAACCCGGCTCGCGTCCCCGAGGGCGAAGTCGACGACCTGCACTGGCACTCCTTCAAGGCGGCTAGGTGAGGGGCAGGGCGAAGATCTGGGACGCCGGTTCGTCCAGCCGGCCGGGATCGGGCGGGCTGCTGAACAGCACGACCGTGGCACCGTCGGGCAGCACGGGGGCCAGCAGTTCGAAGGTGCCCCGAGGCGCGTCGAGGGGCACCGCGTCGAAGCCGCTGCCCTCCTCGGGGCCCGGGACTTCTTCAGTGAGGACAGCGATCGGCTGATGACGGCCACGCCGGTAGAGCACCCGGCCGCCGGCGTCGCGGACCTCGTACCAGAACCCGGCGCGGCCCAGGGGGGTGTCGTCGGGATCGGCGGCGAGCGGGGCGGTCATGTCCAAGTCCTCCCGCGAGACGAACCGGACGACCGGGCCGCCCTGCGCCCAGTCGGCGCTGTCGTACGAGAAGGTCAGGCGCATGCTCTTGGAGTGGGGCAGGCCGTCGGGAGCGGGGACGGGCGGCGGACCGCCCAGTGCGGCCCAGGTCTCGGGGGTCACGGTTCCGGTGGCGGCGAGGCCGTGGGCCGTCTGGAAGTCCCGTACGGCGGTCTCCGTCCGGGGCCTGTACACGCCGTCGTCGTCGAGGGGCGGCTCGGTTCCCTGCCGGTTGAGCAGGCGTTGGACGACGGCCACCGGCGGTCCTGTCATCGGCGGGATACGGGGGCCGGCTTCCAGCAGGGGGAACGGGGCGGCCACGGCGAGCGCGAACCAGACCGGCGTGTCGATGTCGTCGCCCGGCGTCAGGAGCGGTCCGGCGCGGAAGGTGCGTACGGCGGCCAGGGTCAGGACGCCGAAGTTGCCGTCCACGACGAGGGGCGGCAGCGCGGCTCCGGCCGCGTTCAGCAGGCACTGGGCCAGCTTGACGTGGCCGTCGACCGCGTGCGGGTCGGCCATCTGCGCGAGGGTGGGCAGCAGGGCCCACTCCAGGACCTCGGGCTGCGGCGCGTCCGCGACCGGCTCGCCCTGCCGGGGGTTCACGTGGTGACGGATGGTCGTGGTGCCGGGGACGAAGCCGCCGCCGCCCGCGTAGTCGATGACGATGACGCTGTCACCGAGCGGGAGAGCGCTGGTGGTGATGCTCGCCCGGCCCTGGTCGTCCAACTCCGCGGTGCCGAGGGGCGGGCCTTGCTGGAGGGAGAACGTCACGGTGCCGCGGGGTGGGGGCACGTCCTGGTCGGTGGGGCGCACCAGGGCGTTGACGGTGACCTCCTGGCCCTCCTCCGATGGGTGGGGTGAGGTGGGGGGCTCGGCGCTGTAGCGGCCGGCCGTCGCGTACGGGAAGGTGAGGGTGCCGTCTCGCTCGAGGTCGAACCCTCTGCTGAGGACGCCGTGGGCCGTCCGCGGGAGATAGCCGGGGGCGGGCAGCAGCACGAACTCGGCCTGGCGGTTGCTGTACCGGAAAGGTGGAGGTCCGGGGGTGGCCGCGAAGATGTTGTCCAGCCCGAAGAGGTCGCTGTCCGCCGCGGTCGCGTCGATCAGGACGGGGTACCCATGCAGCACGAGCGTGTCAGCGGCAGCCGAAGCGAATCCGGCGAACTGTGAGGCGACGCCCACCTGACCGTCACGGCCGACCTCGAACTGCAGATCCGCGACAACTCCTGGACCGGGCTGGAAGCCGTAGCCGGCCGCCGGCAGCAGCGTGAGCTCGTTCACCGACCCACGGGGCAGGACGTCGTCCGACCGAGCCATACCGAGCGGAAACAGGTCGTGCGAAAGCGCCGTCCCGTCGATTCGAACCTTGTACCCACGCAGCGCGAGCGTGTCACCGACGGTCAAGGCGAATCCGGCGAACTCGGGTCCGACGGTCACCTGACCATCACGGCTCACGCCGTACTGGAGATCCGCGACGATCCCCGATCCGGGCTGGAACCCGTACCCGGTCGCAGGCAGCACCGTCAGCGCGTTCACGGACCCACGCGACAGAAAGCGTTCCGCACCGACGAGACCCGTCGGCACCACATCGTGCGACAACGCGGTCCCGTCCACGCGGATTCGGTATCCACGCAGGACGAGCGTGTCACCGGCGACCGAAGCGAATCCGGCGAACTCGGCACCGACGGTCACCTGACCATCACGGCTCACGCCGTACTGGAGATCCGCGACGATCCCCGATCCGGGCTGGAACCCGTACCCGGTCGCAGGCAGCACCGTCAGCGCGTTCACGGACCCACGCGACAGAAAGCGTTCCGCACCGACGAGACCCGTCGGCACCACATCGTGCGACAACGCGGTCCCGTCCACGCGGATTCGGTATCCACGCAGGACGAGCGTGTCACCGGCGACCGAAGCGAATCCGGCGAACTCGGCACCGACGGTCACCTGGCCGTCGCGGCTCACGCCGTACTGGAGATCCGCGACGATCCCCGATCCGGGCTGGAACCCGTACCCGGTCGCAGGCAGCACCGTCAGCGCGTTCACGGACCCACGCGGCAGGAACTCATTCGGCCGGGCAAGACCGAGCGGCAGTAGGTCGTGCGACAGCGCGGTCCCGTCGATGAGAATCCTGCAGCCGCGAACGGTCAGCGTGTTTCCGAATGCCGAGGCGAAACCCTCGGCATCCGGATCGAGCCGGATCGATCCGTCCGCGGACAGTGCGAAGGTCAGGTTCCCGTATCCCCCGTTGAGGCGGTACTGGGGACAGGGCAGCAGGGAGAGATCGTGCGGCCGGTCCGCGGTCAGGGCCGCGTTGCCGGTGTCCAGTGTGAGGTCTTGGTCAAGGGCGGTGGCATCCAGGTGCACGGAGAGGCCGTGCACCGTCAGACGGCGGGTGCCGCGTCCCTCGGCGATGCCGTCGAGGGACGCGTCGAAGTCCAGCGTTCCGTCGGCGGCGACCGAGAACACGAGGTCGGAAGCGGCGGCCGAGCCCTGCTTCAGGTGGTAGGTGCCGGGGGCCGGGAGAGACACCGTCGGCGGTGGGGTCGCCGACCCGTCGATCGGCCCGGTGCCGGCCTCGGGCACCGTGAACCGCGGCTCGGTGAGGTGTGAGGTGTCGATCTCGATGTCGGGCATCGGCTGCTCTCCCGTGTCGGGCCGGCGTCAGAACGGTGTGGTGCCGCGGATCACCAGGCGCGGCGCGGGGTCGACCCGGGTCTGGTTGATCGCCGGGCGCAGCGCGGTGGGGTCGGCCGGATCGCGGGCCCAGCGGCGGATGTAGCCGTCCCAGCCTCCCGTGATGATCTCCCTTTCGTCGGGGGTGACGGTGATCGCCCAGATGCTCAGATGGTCGGTGGCCACAGGCGTGCCCACGGCCTGTCCGGTGGTGCGCTGCCAGCGGCGGATGGTGCCGTCGTCGCAGCCCGCGACGATCTCGCCGTCCCTGGTCAGGGCGAGGACGCGGACAGCGGCGCCGGCCACGATGGGGGCGGCGAGCGGTCTGCCGCTCCCACGGTCCCAGCGGCGTACGGTGCCGTCCCGACCACCGCTGACGATCTCGCTGCCGTCGGCGCTGACGACCACGGTCGGCACGGGGCCGATGTGGCCGTCGAGGCCGGCCAGCAGGGTGGCGGCGGCGCGGTCCCAGCGGCGTACGGCGCCGTCGTTGCCCGCGGTGACGATCTCCTGGTCGTCCGGGGTGAGGGCCATGGCGCGTACGGCTCCGTCGTGGGCGGTCAGCGGGGCGGCGAGGGGCACGCCGTCGGCCCGGTTCCAGCGCCGTACCGTGCCGTCATAGGCGGCGGTGAGCAGTTCGGTGCTGTCCGAGGTCTTCCGCAGGGCGAGGATCCAGTCGGCGTGGGCGGAGACGGGGGCGGCCGCGGAGGTGGATGTGGCTCGGTTCCAGCGGCGTAGCGTGCCGTCGCTGCCGGCGGTGACGATCTCCTGGTCATCGGGGCCGAGGAGCATCGCCCAGACGCTGCGCTTGTGGGCGGGCAGCAGGGGGCAGAGGGCTTCGCCGGTCTCTCGCCGCCAGCGCAGGACCCGGCCGACGGCGTCCGCGCTGACGATCTCGGATCCGTCGCGGGTGAGGGTGAGCGCGCTCACCGCGCCGATGCCGTGGTTCATGGCGTGGCCTCCTTGGCGGGGAGCACCCCGTCGAAGGTCAACCCGGAGGCGGCCTCGCCCTGCCCGGCGCGGGCACGGTATCCGGTCCACCGGTAGTGGTGGCCGTCGTGGCCGCGCACGGTCACCGGGGTGCGGCCGGCGGTCACGCCGGAGCGCGGGATCTCCTCGTCGCGGAAGTACACCCGGGCCACCTCCGGCTCCAGCAACCGGCCGCGCGCCTGGGTGCGCAGGGTGCCGTGCGCGGTGGGCAGGGTCATCCGTCCGCGCCGGAACCTGGTCGCGGCCGAGCCGGGCGCGAGCGGGACGGGCACGAGCGGGATCCATTGGTACGGCACGGCCGTCGCCAACTGGTAGGTGAGGGCGCCCGGGACGTCCGACGGGCCGGGCGGGGTCAGGCCGGGATTCTCGTCGGCGCGGGGCCGGGGCTTTCCGGTGGCGCTCTGCACGGTGCGCTCGATCGCCCAGGCGAGGTTGGCCATTTCGTCGCGGACGAACAGCACTTCCTCCACGGGCGGACCTTCGATGCGGCCCGCGGCCCGGGGCAGGAGCGGCAGCAGGGCGGGCCCGGGCCGGCCGGAGCCGGCGATGCCGAGCCGGAAGAGCGACCAGTGTTCGTCGCCCGCGGCCTTGAGGTTCAGCGAGTCGCCGAAGGTGTCCACGACTGTGAGGCCCGTGATGCCGTGGACGTGCCCCACCTCCAGTTCCAGGGGGACGACCCAGTGGTCGTTGCCGTACACGTTGGCGAACTCCACCAGGAGCAGCCGGGCCAGGTCGGCCGGGCCGGCCTCGATGGAGGGCAGGTTGACGCTGGTGTCCTCGAACTCCCACCAGCGCTCGGCCGGCATGCCGGGGTACGTGGCGCGGGTGGGCAGGACGGTGCGGGTCTGCGTGCCGGTGGCGGTGAGGGCGGTGGCGGTGGCGTCGATGTCGAACCGGTAGCTCTCGACGCCACCGCCCGGGTACTCGGGTGCGGTCAGGGTGATGCGCTGACCGCCCTGGGACGCCTCGACGGCGAAGTGGTGCTCCAGGCGGTCGCGTACCCAGCTGGAGGCGGTCGGCGGGGTGTGTTCGGCCGCGAACCACGCCTTCCACTTGTTCGCGGCCAGGTTGAAGGCGGTCAGCTGGGCCGTGTTGAGGCCGGTCGGGCGCCATCCGGCGGCGGAGGCCAGTGCGTGGGCGAGTTTCCCGCCGTGCGGGGCGCGGGCCAGCAGCACCTGCGCGAGCGTGCGGCCCGCGGGGTCCGGTTCCGGACCGCCCGCGGGATCAGCCGGGGATGTGCTGTCGAGGAGAGGGAACGCGGCCAGCGCCTGGTCGGTGACGGAGTCGCGAACGCCGGTGGGCAGTGCGCCGAGTCCGCCGAGGAACCGCAGTCCCGCCCGTGCGGCGGTGCGCAACGGCAGCTCGCGGTCGGCCTGGTCCGGGGTGCGGCCCGCCTCGGCGAGGTATTCGACGGGCACGCCCGGCGGATACGGTACGGAGGGGCCGCTGTCGCCGGGCCTGAACCGGTCCACGGTGGCCGCGGCCGTGGTGAGCGAGCAGCCGACGGGCGAGCCGCCGTCCTCGCCGTGGAACTCGGCGAGTTGCCGCTGCCGGGCCAGCAGGAACAGCGGGTCGGCGATCCGGGCCTGGAGGGCCTCGTCGAGCTGGCCGCCGGTCCCGCTCGGCCGGACGTTCGGCTCGATGCGGTGGAAGTGGGCGAAGACCGCCTTGTCGTCGGCCATGCTCAGGCCTCCCGATCTCTCAGCTGCGTGATGATGCCGGCGGCGATGCTGGTCTTCATGAGGTCCTTGAAGGCGATGCCGGGGAATCCGCCGAGTGCGTCCTGGGGCAGGTACACGGCGGGGAGGTAGCGGCCCAGCCAGCCGAGCGCCGGGAGGTCGACCAGGCGCAGTCCGGTGAGGTCGAGCGCCTCGCGCACGGTCTCGCTCAGCAGCTCGGCCGTCCAGGGGCGTCCCACGACGGGCGGTACGGCGAGCAGTACGGCCTGGGGGGCGCGGGCTCCGGGGGCGTCGTAGTGGAAGGCGACGCCCGCCGTGTGCCGCTGGGCCGGGATCAGCTCCGGCCATTCGTCGACCACGAGGACGGCCACCGGCTTGGTGAGGTCGGGGGCGGGGAGGCCGTGCACGACCAGGCCGGTCGCCGGAGGCAGGCCCGCGGTACTGGTGGCGCCGACCCAGCGGTCGTGGGCGGTGAACGGGGTCTGCCCGATCCGCAGGGCGAAGTCGCCGCCGGTGCCGGCTGCTTCGCCGTGCAGCAGCAGGTCGGCGAGGGCGGAGGCGCCGGTGCGGACGGTCGCCGCGCGTTCGAGCCAGTCGCGCGGGACGGTGTCGTCCGTGCCGCCCCGGTCGAGGTCGGGCCCGAAGGATGCCGCGAGCGGGACCGGGGCCGACGGGGTGGTCAGGCCGACGGCGCGGAAGCCGGGTCCGAAGACGGCCTGGAGGGCCTCCACGGCCGCCTGCGCACCCTTTCCTGCCAGGGCTTGCGCGGCGAGGCCGAGCCGGGTGTCGGCCTCGTGGACGGCGGCCGCGGTGCGGACGGCCGGGTCGTCGTCGGCGGCGGCGGGTACGACGATCCCGTAGGCGGAGAGGAGCTCCAGGTCGGCGGCGTTCTTCGCGCCTGTCAGGCCGGAGACGGCGTGCTGGGCGCGGTCGCGCAGCTCCGTCTCGTCGGGGGTCTGTGCGGGCGGGTTGAGGGCGGGGGCCAGGTCGGCGGGTGTGCCGGGGCGACCGGCGGCGAGGACCGAGGCGACGGCGCCGGCCAGTGCCTCGATCTCCTGGAGGGACACTGTGGAGCGCGGCCAGTGGGCGTCCCGTCCGTCGAGGGGTTCGGCCACGGCGTCGCTCGGCAGGTCGGGCGGGCGGTGTGCGGTGAGGGCCCGGCTCAGGGTCGTACGCAGGCTTCGGGCGGCGGTGAGGGCGACGACGTCCAGCGCGCAGTGGTCGGTGAGCGGCCAGGGGTGCTGGCGGGTCTCGGCCGGGGTGGAGTGGCCGGGCCGGCGCCAGGCGACCTGGAGGCGGATGCGGTCGGTCCGGCCCAGCTGATGGCCCGCCCATGCGTCGAGCCGTGGCTCCGCCTGCGCGCGGGGTCGGGTCCGCTGGGCGGGGCCGTCCCAGCCGTGCGACAGCGCCAGGTCCTCGGGGACGACGACGAGGACGCGGTGGTTGACAGAGGTGCCCTGGGCGGGGGTGTCGAGGATTTCGGGTCGGGGCGGGGGCTGGCCTCCGGCGGCGAGGCTGTCCAGGGTGGCGCCCGCCCGGTCGGGGTTGCCGTTGGCGAGCTGGTGGACGCTCTCGGCGAGCAGCAGGTCGCCGATCGCGTCGATGTCGTCGTGCAGGGCCTCCAGTGCGGCGCGGACCGCGGGTTCCTCCTTGGTGGGTTCCAGGGGTGGGTGGACAGTGGGCTCCAGTCGGCTCAGCGCGTCGGCCACGGTGAGCGCGCCCACGGCGGCACCGTCGGTGACGTCGTGCGGAGCGACGAACTCGGTGGCGCCGGGTGCCGGGTGGTGGACGGCCCGGAACGGCCACTGCGTGCGCAGTGGCGCGATGACACGGTCGAGCTCCAGGGGCTCGGCGGCGTTCTCCCGGGCCTCGTGCAGCCGCCGCTCCAGCCGGTAGCCGAGCAGGGCGCCCAGCGGCTGGCCCTGGCGCACGCCGTCCAGCGTCGCCATGGCGGCGCGCATGCGGCTGGAGGACAGGTTCACGGCGAACGCGCCGGGGTCCGAGGGGTGGGACAGGACTCCGCTGTGCAGGACGGCGGCGGTGGTGGCCTGGGCGAGCGAGGGAGCCAGAACGTATCCCTCGCTGCGGCGGCCTGCCTGCGGCGAGAGGTTCTCCACCCATCCGTAGGCACCGAGTTGCACCCCGGTCGGCCGCCGGGTGTCGGACCGCATGGCCTGCAGGCGCACGGTGGCCAGCGAGGTGATCCAGGCGTCGAGCCGGTGGGAGGCGAGGTCGAGGCACTCGCCGAGGAGGCGTTCCATGACGTCGAAGGGGTCCCGGCCGGCGTCGTGCCAGTCGTGGACGCGGGTGGACAGGTAGCGCAGGGCGGCGTCGATCTGGGCCAGGCGGACGCTCCAGGGGCGCTCGACGCCGAGGAGGCCGAGGACGCCCCGGTGGTTCAGGGCGGCGGCCGCCACGGCGGGGGCGAGCTGGGCGCGTGCGCTGGTGAGGGCGTCGTGGACGGTGGTCGCGGCTTCGGTGGCCGCGGACAGGTTGAGGCCGAGGGTGGCCTTGAGGGTGAAGGGGCGGAGTCCGACGCCGGCCTGGGAGGCGAGGGAGCCGGCCGTGAGGGGTGGCAGCAGGACCTCGGTGAAGCGCAGCCGCTTGTCGGTGACGAGTCCGCCGGCATGCGCGGCTCCGGCGGCGGCGTGGCCGTACTCCAGGTTGGCGGTGTGCCGCAGCAGTGCCTCCAACAGGGTGCGGGCCCGGTCCGGGGTCACCAGGACGTGCAGGGTTTCGAACCGGTCGACCACGTCCTCCAGGAACCCGGCGAGCTCGCCGACCGGGTCGGTGCCCTCGGGCAGGTTCTGCAGCCGCGTGTTGGGCAGCCACAGGCGGCTGGTGCGCGGCTCGTTCTGGTGCTGGGAGACGACGGGCTCGTAGCCGATGCCCAGGGCCCGGTTGAGGGCGGTGGACAGGCGGGCCTCGGGGCCGAGGCCGGAGTCCGGGACCAGGCCGAGAACATGACTGAAGTAGCTTGCGTTGAGGGCGCCGCGCACGCCCCGCACGTCGCTGGACTTCGACACCGCGGCGAGGCCCAGGGCGCGCAGTACGTCGCGTTCGGGCTTGGGCAGGTCGAGGGTGTCGCCGGGCTGGTCGGCGCCGCCGACCCGCGGCATCGTGTCGACGCCGACCTCCCAGAAGGGGCGCAGGGTGGTCAGGACGCGGTGCAGCCCGGCCAGTTGTCCGCGCTCGTGCTCCGGGTCGGGACTCCAGCGGCGCATGACGGTGATGGGCAGCAGCCCGTACGGCTGCTTGCCGAGGCGAAGGGTGGGCAGCGGGCCGCGGGCTCGTACCGCGTCCGCGTGGTGCAGCCGCAGCCACTCCAGATCGACGCCGGTCTCCTCGCGGTGGCTTCCGCTCTCCATGAGCTGGTCGAGGAAGAAGTCGCCGGTCGCGCTCCACAGGGCCAGTTGGAGGGCTCGTGCGTCGGCCTGTTCGGGTTCGGTGCCGCCGGGCAGCGCGGTGGCCGCCTCCTGGGGGATGCCGAGCGCGGTCGCCAGGCGGGTGGCATTGCTCCACGGGTCGGGGGCGGAGGGAGGGGGAGCGGCCGTGTGCAGCAGGGCGTCGACGTCGGGTGGGTCGTCCTGCGGTCGGCGGGCGTGCGGGACGTTGTTGGTGGGGGTGTCCTGGAGGACGTAGGAGGCCTCGCCGTCCTGCGCCCGTCCGGTGAGCAGCCGGGTCAGCCGGGCCGCGGAAGCGGTCGGGTCCAGGGAGGCCGAGACGCCGAAGGCGATGACGCGGGAGAGCAGGGGGCGGCGGTCAGGGTCGTAGCCGGGCCGGTCGAGGGGCACGGTGAGAGCCAGGCCGTCGTCGTGGGCGGCGGAGAAGCTGGTGAGCCAGCGCAGGCCGGGGTCGGTCAGGGGCCCGGTGCCCGCATCCGGCGCGGTGGCGGGCGCGTCGGGGTCCGGGCTCATCTGGACGGTGTCCGGCACGGCCTCGCCGCGCCTCTCGCCGACGAGGATCTCGCCGTTCGGGGTCTGCTGGAAGGCCTGGACGACGAACTGGTCGGGGAGGGTGGAGGCAGCGGCCGGCCGGTTCCAGCCGCGGGAGCGGGTGGGCAGGTCGGCGGGCCAGGCCGGCTCGGGGCCCGCCGCCTCGTCGGGCAGGGGCACTTCGGGGCGGTCGTCGGCCGTCGGCGTCAGGATGGTGACGATCCAGCGGGCCCGGGCCGGGCCCAGCGTGCCGCGCAGCTGCTCCCAGGCCCCGAGCCGGATGCGGGCCCGGTCTCCCGACGCGTTCTCGGTGCGCCCGGCCCGGAAGACGGCGCGCCAGTACCGCTTGCCCTGCTGGATCTCGCCGTCGGTGGGCAGGGGTTCGTGGCTGTCGACGTGGATGTCGTCGGGGAAGATCCGCACCTGGAGGGTGTCGGGTCGGCCACCGTCCGGTGTGAGCCGGGTCTCCAGCCGCACCGGAGCGAGCATCAGGGGCACGTCGGGGTCCAGCTCGGCGAGCAGGGTGTCGGCGTCGGCCACGGCGGTGAACTCGCGCAGCGCCTGGTGCAGGGCCTCGCGGACCGTCTGGAGGGTCTGGTAGGCGGCACGGCGCTGCTCGGGTGTGGCGCCGGGGCCGAGACCGGCGCGGCGCTGCTCGGCCTCGGCGACGGCCGCGCGCAGCGGGGCGAGATCGGTCATCCGGTCTTGTCTCCCTAGGGCTGGGGTGGTGGGGGGCGGAGCAGCCGCTCGGCGGGCATGACGACCCGTACGGGCTGTTGGAAGCACTGGCGGGCGATGCCGGCGGCGCTGTCGCCCCAGACGAGGCCGTCGAGCGCGACGTTGGGACGCCGGCTTCCCGGGGCGTGGGTCGCGGCCTGGAACTGCTCGGGCGAGTCGAAGAGGTGACTCCAGTCGAGGTTGTTCCAGTCGTCGGCGTCGGTGGGCGGCACGGTCTCGGCCGGCGGCACGTAGGGGCGGCCCCACAGGCCGGGCGGCGGCGGGCTGGCAAGGATCTCGTCGGAGGGGTCGTCCAGACCGAAGCGGGGTTCGGTGGGCTGTTCGGCGATGACGAAGCACCAGTCGCGGTCGAGGATCTCACCGAGTCGGAGGTCGAAGCCGAGGAACGTCGTGTCGGGGTCCAGGCCGCCGCGGAAGACGGGGTGGCGGGCGAGGCCGTCGTCGGGTTCCCGTGAACCGTCCGGAGTCGGCGGCAGCAGGGGGGCCGCGTAGACGATCGCCCCGGGGTAGCGGCGCAGCAGGGCCGTGCGCAGCAGGAGGACGACCCGGTCGGCCGGGGCGGTCAGATGGGTGCCGAGCGGGGCCCCGGTCTGCCACTGGTGCAGGGGCGGCATTTCGGGACTGGTGCCCCAGAAGGAGGCGAAGTACGTGCCGCGCTGGTCGGTGGGGTACTCGCGCCAGCGCAGTTCTCGGGCGAACTCGTGATTGAGGCCGACCATGTACGACGCGATGAAGGCGGGGTTGGTCAGGGCGAGCGCGGCGCTGTCGGGCGGCACCTTGTCCAGTCCGGCGAGCATCCACTCGGTGGACTGTTCGGACAGCGGACGCCACATGGCGTCGGGGAACGTGGGCGCCCACTGGAGCGGAGCGGTGCTGTCGGCGCCGGCCGGATGCTCGACGCGGGAGCCGACGACGGTGTCCACGGTGGTGTGCGGGTGGATCTGGTCGGTGACGGTGGTGTGGGCCGCGGGTGCCGGGAAGAGGTCGCGGGGCGGGATGGGCGGCACGTCGGCGGGCCGGAAGACCTGGTCGTGGGCGCCGACGATCATGCCGTGGGTGTCGCCCGGGCTGAGGCCGAGCACGGAGGGCGCGGGCAGCCGGTCCGCGAGGCCGGGCAGGCTTGCCGGGCCGAAAAGGCTGCCCAGGGACATGCCGCCGCCGTGTTGCCAGCCGGCGAGGATGTCGCCCAGCCGGTCCGGTGTCCACACGTCGCCGTCCGGGGGCGGGGTGCCGTCGGCGAGCCGTTCCCAGCCGCCGGAGCAGTCGGCGCGCCAGTCCCCCGCCCTCCCGGTCTCGTCCCAGTCCCAGATCCCGGGGCAGGTGCCGTGGAAGGTACCTCGGGCGGTCTGCGACTGCCAGACGCCGTTGAACGTGCCGTCGGAGACGTCCGGCGGGTCGTCCCAGACACCTGCCGCGACGCCCTGCCAGGTGCCGTGGTCGTCGGAGGTCTCCCAGGTTCCGGTCAGGACCAGTCGCCAGCCGCCGTCGAACCGCGGACCCGGCTGCGCGTCCCACACTCCGGTGAACACGCCCCGCCAGGTGCCGGGGCCGCTGTCACCGTGGCGGAAGGTGCCCCGGGCCTCGCCCTTCCAGCCGCCACCGGCGGACAGCGGGTCCCAGTGGCCGGACCACATGCCCTTGAGCGTTCCGGTGGGGGTGCCGTCCGAGGCGGTCAGAAGTCCGGTGGGGGCGATGCGCCCGGACGGGAAGGCCAGGGTGTCCTGCGGGGTGATGCGCGTGTCGGCGAGGAACTGGGTGGGTACGGCGATCTCCCGTACCGTGCCGAGCCGGAAGACGGCGTCGAGCGTGGCGGGCGCCAGGGGCGGCGCGGCGGAGAGTTGCGCGGTGGTGAGGTCGCGCAGCTCCGCGTGGCGGATCGCCTGGCCCGCCAGGGTCTTCCAGGCCGGCGCGGCGGCGGTGGACGGCCCGAGCGCGGCCAGGACGGCGGGCAGGCGGTCGGCGCTGACGACGCGTTCCGGCGCGACGGCGAAGGCGACGGTGCCGTCGGGGCTGCGGGGGGTGACGGACAGTCCGGTCTCGATCGCCGCCATCGTGGTCAGCGTGTTGGCGAAGGGCACTTCCGCCACGTCCGGGTTCTGCTGCCGGGTGACGAGGGCGACGCGTCTGCTGAGCAGGCCGAGCGGTCGGACGGCGCGCCGGAAGGTGGTGGTGGCCATGGCTGTGGGCAGGACGCTGGCGTGCACGCTGCTCGCCAGTGTGGCCGTGCCGAACAGCGTGCGGGTGCGCAGCGGTGCCGCGAGGTGGAGGAACTCGTCCGTGGTGAGCGGCTGTACGTGCCGTTCGTGGAGCCTCGTGCCGACCAGCCGGGCCAGCCGGGCGAGGTCCACGAAGCGGTTGGCGGCCTGCACGTCGGCCAACTGGGTCCAGGCGGATGCCATCAGCTGTTCCTGCTCGCGCTGGACGGACCTGGTGCCGAGGCCCGCGGCGACGCGCCACCGCGGATCGAGGTTCAGGGTGTCCAGCCAGCCCGCCGATCCGGGGACGGCCTTGGCGGCGAGGGCGTGAAACCTGCCGTACAGCGGAGGGGCGACTTCGGGGTCGTCGTCGCTGTCGTCGCCGTGCGTGCCCTCGAGCGAGCCGGCGAGCGCGCTCTGCCACTGGGTGCTGTGCGCGTCGACCGGCCAGGCGTCCCGGGGCCCGAGGTCGGGTGCGATCAGCGCGCTTTCGACCTGTTGGACGACCGGACCTGGACCCGGGTCCTGCGGCCTGGGTCTGCTGATGTCCATCGGCCTGCGGCCGGCGCCGGCGATGGGGCGGCACTGGAGGCGGTCGGCGAGGGTCTCGAAGTCCCCCGCCTCCCCGGTGGAGAAGGTCCAGGAGTGGTAGACCGGCAGGTCGGCGTCCGTGTCCGCACTCCAGGCGTGGGCGAGGTCGCCCCCTGTCTCGCCGTGACCGGCGCGCCGCCCGGCCTCGAACGCGGGCACGAGGCAGGCCACGTATTCGGTGTGCGGAAGCAGTCGTCGGGGAGCGAGCAGCCGGGAGACGCGGGCGCGCGGATCCTGCTCGTGGCCGACCAGGGTCTGGACGTGCGCCCACAGGTGCAGCCGGTCGGGATCGGGGAGTTCGGCGCCGGACACGCGCAGTACGGGCAGCGGACGGCCGGGCTCCCGCCCGGGCCTGGCGAGCCGCGCCGGGACGCAGACCAGCGCGAGCCAGGGGCGCAGCGCCCCGCCGGACACGGGGGCGAGGGGTGTGAACAGCCAGGGCAGGTCGGTGCGGTCGAATTCGACCATGGGGAATTTCGTGGTCTCGGCGTCGGGGGTGCCGGGCAACGGGTACACCCGCACGATCTGCCGGGGATCGAGGGCGCTTACGTCCCCGGGGCCGTACAGGTGCACCGGTACGGGCCGTTCGGGTCGTGCGTTGACGAACGCGGAGGCGGCGATGGTGCCGCGGACGGGGGTCGTGCGCTGGAGGTCGTCGAAGTCCGTCAGCGACGCCGCGGCCCCCGTCCGGTCCCACGAGGCGAATGCGTATCCGGTCATGGTGTGACCACCGACTTCAGCTCGTACGAGGGGACGACGTGCAGCGACGGGGAGCGCCCGGCAGGGGCGCCGAACGACAGCGCCGCTTCGGTGAAAGTGGACGTGCGACCCAGTTCCGTGGCCTCGGTGAGGGTGTCGACGTGAGCGACCGCGAACGAAGGGGCCTTGAGGGCCGACGGCGCGGGCGCGTACACGTACCGGGCCCGGTCGGCGTGGACCGCGCTGGTCGCCACCGCACCGTGCTCGAGCGCGGCGAGCAGGTGCGGTTCGGTCAGCAGCCAGAAGGCGCGCGGCTGGGGCGCGGCACCGCGCTCGCCGATCCACTTGGTCTCGTAGCGCACTTCCACGGTGCGGCGGGGCGCGTCGGCGCCGGCCACCGGCGGGGTCAGCTCACTGCCGGAACGGAGGAGTTCGAAGGTGGGCTGGGTGAGTTTCTCGTCGTCGGTGAGGTCGAAGAAGTCGGCGCGGGCGAACTGCTCCCGGATCGGCTGGGCGGTCGGACTGCCGTCGCCGAAGCGTACGGAGACCGTGAAGGTGGCGGGCTTTTCGAGGCGGCCGGGGCCGTACCTGGTCACGGGGATGTCGAGGGGCACCACACGCTGGCTGAAGCGGAGCCGGCCGAGAGGGTGCAGCAGGCGCGCGGTGTCCACGCCGTCGCCGCGCAGGGCGGCCAGGGTGGCGGCGCCTTCGGGCAGCACCGGCTCCCAGCTGCGCGGGTTGTCGAGTTCCCGTTCCAACAGGGGTGCGATGTCGGGTGGTGGCGGGGCGCCCGCCACTCCGGTGCAGGCCCAGTGCTCGTCGAAGGGGAAGCTGACGTCGATGAAGAACAGGGAGACGGTGGCCCGTCCGGCGACGTGCCAGCAGGGCGTCGGTCCCTCGACGCGGACGCGCAGATCGACCGAGCACAGGCTGTGGCCGTCGAAGCGGAGGTGGAAGGAGCCGTACAGATCGAGTACGACACCGAAGCTGGGCTCCCAGCGCAGCAACGCGTCGAAGCCGAGCTGTCCGCTCACCCCGGTGTCGGACGTGCCGATGACGGCGGTCAGCGTGGCTCCCGCCTGGACGGTGCCCGGTGTGATGGCGAAGTATCCGCTGAAGACGATGCTGAGCGCCGAGGCGCTGGCGATGGCGATGGAGAGCCGTCGGGGTACCGGGAACCCGGCCGGCACGAGGAAGCCGGGATGGAACCCTCCGGCGCTGAAGATGAACGTGGCGTCGGAGCCGGTCTTGATCCGCAGTGCGATCCCGCCCTCGATACCGGCGGTGAGCAACCGGGAACCGGCGAGGTCGGCGACCATCTCCACGAGGCCGTTCGCCACGTCCATGACGCCCTCGACGGATGCCCGCAGGTCGAGGACCGGAGCCTCGGGGGCGGGCAGGGCGATCCTGAGCCGGCCGAGCAGGGCGACGACACCGCTGGGCAGTTCCAGGACGAGTCCCACGTCGGCCGTCACGAACGGCACCGGGCGGCCCCAGCCCAGCCGGAAGGTCGGCCCGACGACCACGCTGCCGCGCCGGGCGGGGAAGACCGAGGCCAGCGTGTCCAGGATCTGCGGCGCGGCCCGGGCCGGATCGTCCGGGAACAGCACCCGGTCCAGGTGGCCCGACTGCACGGCCGCCGCGAGGCCGGCCCGGTCGATGGCGTGCCCGATGCCGACGATGCCGCCGACCGCGTTCAGGGTGAAGCCGAGACCGAGTTCGATGGCCGGCGTGAACAGGGCGCTGAGCGCCACCAGAAGCGAGGGCTCACTTGGCTGCAGGATGGCGAACGCCCGTACGTCGACCACGCCCAGGGCGAGACCCAGCGCGCCCCGGTACTCGTCACCGCGCCGTTCCAGAAAGCCGCTGCCCCGCGCGGGGCCCGCCGCCAGGCTCAGTCCCAGCCCGCTCGGGGGCACCGGTGTGGCGCCGGATCCCGGCGTCAGTTCGATGCCGATTCCGTCGATCGTGGCGTCGGCGAGCCCCAGCAGCGAGGCACCGAAGGAGGCGGTGAACCGCAACGCGAGGCCGGAGGGCGCGAGATACAGGGCGGGCGCACGCAGGCCCGGCGGCGCGATGCGCAGCGGCACCGCCAGGCCGTTCTTCCCACCGCCCTGGAAGTGGACTCCCTGCATGTCCAGTCGGGCCTGGACGTCACCCTCCAGGGCCGGCCCGCCCGGTACGACGAGGCTGAGCAGTTCGTCGGTGGGCAGGGTGAGCCGGATCCCGCGCACGGAGAGTCGCAGCGCGGCGGCGGTGGGGTCGGCCGGCACGATGAGGGCGAGCGTGATGTCCTGCTCCACCCGAAGCACGTCGGCGAGCCGGAGCTTGCCCAGGTTCACGGAGAAGGAGATCTCGGAGGGCAGCGTGTCGTGCAGCACCCGGACGTCGTTCGCGGTGACCACGAGGACGTCCGGCACGGTGAGGCTCCAGCCCGGAACGTCGTCGCCCGCCGCGTCGGCGAGCAGCGTCAGCAGCTTGGGCCAGAGATCGCCGACCTGATCCGCATCCGGCGCGCCGATGCGGGCCAACACCGCAGAGGGCGTCAGCTGCGCCCCCGGCAGTCCGAGCGCCTCAGCCAGCTTCCGGCGCCGCTGCGTCGGGTCGAGGGTGTCCCCCAAGGTGGGCAGGACTCCGGCCAATGCGGTCCGCAGCTGCGAGGCGAGATCGGCTACCGTTCCGCTCATGAGGTCACATCCGTGTGCGGCAAGACAGCTCCTCAACGGGGACTGACACACGGGCGTTGGTCTCACAACCGCCCGCGGCGGCCGGGCACCACTGTTCGTGTGGACCGTCCGATTCCGCAACACGGAAAGCGCTTACCGCACCCTGCCGGCCGAGCGCATTACTCCCTCGGTGCGATTGCCGGCCGACCGCGCGCCACCCCGTTGCGGCGGCGGATCGCCGTCGTGGATCATGAACAACCGGGCTGGGCGGTCACGGACTCGGACGGCCGGTACGGAGACCCGACGCCGGACCCCGCGAAGCCGCTCGCCTCCTGGCGGTACGAGCCCGAGGCCGACGGCGACGGCACCCGGCTGCGACAGCCGGCCGCCCTCGGGCCGCACCGCAGTGGGGTCGCCCTGGCCGTCGAGCACTGGCCGGACAGGGAAGAGGGGATCGTCGCCTACCGGGTGAAGGACACGAAGAACCTGCTGGTCAGCTGCTCGCCGAAGAAGCTCGGCTTCTTCCGACCATCCCCGCCGAGGCGGGCCGGGAGGCACTGCGCGGGACGACCGGGCCCTTGAGCCCCGAAGTGGTCCTGCAGTGGAGAGCAGGTGATGCCTCCTCATGCCTCCAGCGGTCCCGGCGGCGGAACGGAACACCGCCCTGTGACGACGCCGTGGACCGCGCCTCGTACCTGTACTCGTCCAAAAAACGTCGTGACGCGCGGCAACACCAACGACTGCACCCGGTTCACCACCGTGATGCAAGCGATCCGGGTGCCCCGGATCAGACCCGGACGGTCCCGCATCCGACCCGATCACGTCCTGGACGACAAGGGCTACAGCTCGAACCGGCCTTCGACCGCACGGTCTCCAAGCACCGCAATGTCGTGGAACGGTGCTTCAACCCCTTGAAGCGGTGGCGCGGCAGCGCCGCCCGATACGACAAAGCCGCCGAATCCTACGAAGCAGCCGTCGCCTCGCCTCACTCCTGAGGGGCGTGGCATTTGACGACAGAACCTGGGTCCAGTCTGAAGCGAATCACGCGATCCTCGAACGTTTCCGAATCAGATCATCGCAGTGGAGAAGGGCGTCAAGTCCCGGGCGCACCAGGACCTGACGGCGGCGCATCACGGTCTACAGAAGCCCGCGTCGCTCGCCGGGATCTCCCGTACGTACCAGCCGAAGGACGAGGAGGGCGAGCAGCTGCCGCCCGAGTCGACGCTGGTGCAGGTGAGGGCCGAGGACGTGCTCCGTGACACGGCGCGGGCACTGACCCGTCTCTTCGATGTGACGGCCACCGAGGACTGGGCGAACTGCGACGCGCGCGCGGACATCACGGTCGACGGACGCGTGCTCGTGGAGGCGACGGACAAGCACCCGGCGCAGGTCGAGGTCTCCTGCGAGGACGTTCCGGTCGGCTACTGGACCACGGTGAAGTTCTCGGACGCGCTGCCGGCCCGGCGGGTCAACGAGCCCCTGGAACGGGTGGAGAAGCTCCAGCAGGCGGCGCCGTTCGCCCGCGAGGAGGCGAACGGCGCCGAGGCCACCGACCAGCGGGTCGGCGACGCCGCTTCGGCTACCTCCCTTCGGGTAGCGGGGACACCACGGACTCCCCGGCCGCGGAGAGCGGCCGGGGTGCGCGAGGAGCGCAAAGCCGAAGCTGAGCCTTGTCGTGACATACGCGGTTCCAGTGGGGGTTCGAGTCCTCCTCCCGCGCACTTCCCGCCGGGGCGGCCCGACCAGGCAGAGGCAGACCGCGGTCAATCTCAGGCCATTGCTCCAGACTCAGCATGCGCCGCTCATCGCCGGATCGACCGGGCCCGGGCCCCGCGCGTCGAAATGCCAGTTCGAATCTGGTCCGCCGAGCTCGATCGGCGGTGGTCCGAAGGCAGGACGCGACGCATTGACGAATGACCCGGGCCCTCAAGCGTGCCGGCGTGTGATGTGAGCGGCACCGACAGGGTCCGGGGGCAGGCTGCGCCAATGCAGTTGCCTTTGAGCTGTGGAGATCGTTGCCCCGCGTGTGACGGGGTGGGGTGCGGGCCAGCGGGTGCGGATCGGGATCCTGACGAAGGTGTTCACCGCTGAGCTGGTCGACGCGGCGATAGCCAAGCACGACCGGGGCGAGCGGCGCCGGTGCCTCCTGCCGGCGCGGCTGGTCGTGTACTTCGTCCTGGCCCTGTGCCTGTTCGCCCGGGAGTCGTACGAGGAGGTGCTGCGGGTGCTGACCAGCGGCATCCCGGGCAGCCGGGCCCTCGCGCGGGTGAACCGGTCGTCGTTGTGCCGGGCCCGCGCCCGCCTCGGCGAGGACGTGCTGGAGACCGTGTTCCGCCAGGTGGCCGGCCCGCTCGCCACCCCGGCCACGCCCGGAGCGTGGTGGCGAGGACTGCGGCTCCTCGCCCTGGACGGCACCCGGTTCGATCTCCCGGATTCGACGAGCAACGGCGACACCTTCGACGGCCCCTCCGCCACCGGCGGCGCCCCCTTCGGCTTCCCCCAGGTCAGGGCGGTGGTCCTGGCCGAGATCGGAACGCACGGAGTCCTCGACGCCCGCCTCGGCGGTTACCGCGACGGCGAACGCAGCCTCGCTCACCCGCTGGCCGGCTCCACCGGCCCCGGCGACCTGGTCATCGCCGACCGCGGCTTCTGGTCGGTCGAGTTCGCTCACGTCTTCACCGTGGCGGGCGCGGATCCGCTGGTCAGGCTCCAGTCCAACCACCTCGGCCCCGCCCAGGAAGAACTACCGGACGGCTCGTACCTGTCGATGGCGCGACCGGGAAAGGACGTCCGGCTCCGAGCCGCGCGAGAGGGCCGAACGCTGCCCCGGCACGTGATCTACCGGGTCATCGCCTTCGCCAAGGGCGACAAGGTCGCCCACCTGGGCACAACGCTGCTGGCCCCCGAGCGGTACCCGGCCGACGAGCTGGTCGCGCTCTACCGGGAGCGCTGGGAGATCGAGCTCGCCTTCGACGAGATCAAGAACCACCTCGGCCCCGGCGGGCCGATCAGGTCGCGCACACCGGAAGGCGTCCGGCAGGGACTGCGGGCCTACCTCGCGGTCCACCACGCCATCCGCCAGCTCGCCCACACGGCCGCGCTCGCCCGCCCGACGGTGGACGCCGACCGTGTCTCCTACCTGGAGTGCGTACGCATCGTCCGCCGCAGCATCCCGTCCCAGCTCGGAGCGACCGCCACCAAGCTCACCCGCTCCTTCACCGAGGCCGGGCGGGAGGCACGTGCACGCCTTCTGTCGGCCCGGCGCGGCCGGGAGTGCCCGCGCGCGATCAAGAAGCCGAACCGTTGGCCCGTCCTGAGGGCCCGAGCCAGACGAGACACGGTCCAGCCGGGCCGCTGGGCCCACAACCAGACCACGAAACCGAAGAGCAACCGCCGAGTCGGAAGACCGGTACTCAGGGGAACCCGAACCTCGCCACCGCCTAAGGAGTAGGTGACGAGGGACCGAGAATGACGATCGGCTCCTCGGCTCGGGCCCGGGCGAGGGCGGCGGCGGCCTCTGCCTCGTCGCGGGTCCCACGGCGGCGCCAAGGGCCGCAGCGCGTCGGGGCTGCGGGCTCAGGTCAGCCGAGCCAGTCTCGGAATCGGGCGTGTGATGGTCCGCATGTGCCGTCGGCCAAGGCGTCCTCGTAAGCCTGCCTGGCTGCGGCTTCCCTCTCTTCCGCCGAGGTGCCGGCGGACGTGAGGGACCCTGAGCCGACTGCGTAGGTCGTGCATCGTGGATAGACCGGCTGAACGGCGTACCACCCGAAGGCGACGACGGCAGCCAGCGTGGCCAGGGTGATGAAGCGGCGTCTGGGTGCGCGGAAGAACGGGTTGATCACCTATGGATGGTACGGAGCGTGTCTGGCCTGCCGGCCCGCGCCCTACTCCGTCACAGACAGGGCGACGATCCCCCGCAACTCAAAGGCAACTGCATTGGCAGGCCGCGCCCCCGGACCCGCTCCTTTTCCCGTGACCCGTTGGAACCAAAGTGCGCCGCTCATTGCGCTGGGCGCACCTCTTCAGGGTGGTAGAACGTCGCGCGCTCGCTGGATGAAGTGAATCCGGGTGGGTGCGTGTTGGTCTGTTTATGTCACCGGGCACCTTCCCGTCAGCGGTTCTCACCGTTGAGAGGGACACGCAATGACGAGCCACGCTACCGAAGTCGATTTGGAAGGCCTTCTCCGCGAGGCGCTGCACGCCACGGGCACGGGTGCGCGCTGGGTGGTCGAGGCGGACGAGATGTGGAGCCGGGTCGCGCCCCGGTCCGGGACGCGACGTGAGCAGGGGTGGAAGCTGCACCTGTCGGCCACGGCCGCGTCGGCGCCGACCGTCCTCGCCAAGGCCCTGCGCGTACTGCTGCGGGGGAGGTCGGGATTCAAGTTCGCCCGGTCGCTGGAGCAGGTCAGCGCGCTCAACTCCCGTGCGACGCCCCGGGGAAGCTCGGGCAAGTTCATCACGGTCTACCCGTGTTCCGACGCCGAGGCGGCCGAGCTCGCCCGGGAGCTGCACGCGGTCACGGCGGGTCTCGCCGGACCCCGGATCCTGTCCGACCAGCCCTACGCCGTGGGCAGCCTGGTGCACTACCGCTACGGGGCGTTCGTCGGCCGGCGGCGCCTGTCGGACGACGGTCTGCTGGTGTGGTTCATCGAGGACCCGGACGGCAACCCCGTCGAGGACAAGCGCACCGGCCAGTACTCCCCGCCGCCCTGGGCCGTCTGTCCGTTCCCCGCCACGGTTCCGGTGACGCCGCGTGGCGGGGGCGCGAAGAACGGTCCGGTGGTGCTCGGTGGCCGTTTCGCGGTGCGGGAGGCGATCCGGCAGACGAACAAGGGCGGTGTGTACCGGGGCAGCGACGTCCGTACGGGTGCGGGCGTGGTGATCAAGGAGGCCCGGCCGCACGTGGAGGGCGATGCCTCCGGCGGCGACGTCCGGGACTGGCTGCGGGCCGAGGCCAGGACGCTGGAGAAGCTCACGGGCACGGGGCTGGCCCCGGAAGCGGTGGCGCTGTTCGAGCACGGCGGGCACCTGTTCCTGGCCCAGGACGAGGTGCCGGGCGTGACCCTGCGCACCTGGGTGGCCGAGCACTTCCGCGATGTGGGGGGCGAGCGCTACCGCGTCGACGCGCTGGCGCAGGTCGCGCGCCTGGTGGACCTGGTGGCGGCGGCGCACGCCCGCGGCCTGGTCCTGCGGGACTTCACACCGGGCAACGTCATGGTCCGGCCCGACGGTGAACTGCGCCTGATCGACCTGGAGCTCGCCGTCCTGGAGGCCGAGGCCGCGCTGCCGACCCGCGTGGGGACGCCCGGTTTCAGCGCCCCCGAGCGTCTGGCCGACGCGCCCGTCCGTCCGACGGCCGACTACTACAGCCTCGGCGCAACCGCCTGCTTCGTCCTGGCCGGCAAGGTGCCGAACCTCCTGCCCGAGGAGCCCGCCGACAGGCCGACCGAGCAGCGGCTCGCCGCATGGCTCGCGGCCTGTACCGGGCCGCTCCGGCTCCCGGACGGCGTGGTGTCCATGCTCCTCGGGCTGATGCGGGACGATCCCGCCGAGCGGTGGGATCCGTCCAGGGCCCGCGAGGCCCTGCGGAAGGCGGAGCCGGAGGCACGGCCCCAGGGCGTGGCCGGGGCCGCCGTACGGCCGGATGCCCGCGCCGACGGCGGCCCGGTGCGGGACGTCGGGGCGCTGGACGACGTGGTGACGGGGCTCGTGGACCACCTCGTCGACTCGATCACGCCGGCGGACGACCGACGGCTGTGGCCCGTGTCGACCCTCTCCGGGGAGAGCGATCCCTGCACGGTGCAGCAGGGTGCGGCCGGTGTGCTGGCCGTGCTGTCGCGGTACTTCGAGCTCACCGGCGACCCGCGTCTGCCCGGCCTGATCTCCACCGCCGGGCACTGGATCGCGGACCGCACCGACCTCCGCTCCACACGCCCCGGCCTGCACTTCGGCGGCCGTGGGACCGCCTGGGCGCTGTACGACGCGGGGCGCGCCGTCGACGACCGCCGGCTCATCGACCACGCGCTGGCCCTGGCGCTGGCCCCGCAGCAGGTCACGGCCCATCACGACATCACCCACGGCACCGCGGGCAGCGGGCTCGCCGCCCTCCACCTGTGGCAGCGCACCGGGGACGCGCGTTTCGCCGAACTGGCCGTCGACGCCGCCGCGCGGCTGACCGCCGCCGTCAGGCGCGGGCCCGGCGGAGTGGGCTGGCCGGTCCCCGCCGAAGCCGACGCGGAGGACGGCGGCAAACGCTACCTGGGCTTCGCCCACGGGACGGCGGGCATCGGCTCCTTCCTCCTCGCGGCCGCGGACCTCTCGCAGCGGCACGAGCACAGGGAACTGGCCCTGGAGGCCGGCGAGCAGCTGGTGGCCGCCGCCGTACGCACCGGCGAGACGGCCCAGTGGCCCTCCCAGGCCGGAGACGTGCCCACGGCACCGTACTGGTGCCACGGCTCGGCGGGCATCGGTACGTTCCTCGTCCGGCTGTGGCAGGTCACCGGGGACGACAGATGCGGCGACCTCGCCCGCCGCAGTACGCATGCCGTCAGGGAACGCGCCTCGCGCGCCTCGCTCAGCCAGTGCCACGGGCTGGCGGGCAACGGCGACTTCCTCCTCGACGTGGCCGAGGCCACGGGAGATCCCGCGTACCGGGCGATGGCCGAGGAACTGGCCGGCCTCGTCCTGGCCGAACGGACCCACCGCCGCGACCAGGTGGTCTTCCCCAACGAGTACGGGGACGTCTCGACCAGCTGGAGCGACGGGTCCGCGGGGATCCTCGCGTTCCTGCTCCGGGTCCGTCACACCGCTCCACGGCACTGGATGGTCCAGCAGTCGGGTTGAGCGACACAGACTCCCGGCGCCGGATGTTCCGGACGCCGGGTCGAGCGGCAGAACAGTGCTGCCGCCGCCTCACAGAAGAAGGAGAAGACCATGGAGAACCAGGACCTCGAACTGCTGGCCCGCCTTCACGCCCTCCCGGAGACCGACCCGGTCGGCGCCGACGGTGCGCCGTTCGCGGCGACCTGTGAGTGCGTCGGCCTGCTGACGCTCCTCAACACCGTCTGCATCGGCATCAGCTGCGCGTAGGACAGTCGGCACCAACCGGCCGGCGGCTGTCCCGGGCAGCCGCCGGCCGGTACGTCGAACCCGTAGACGAGGACCGGAGCACATGCAGCGACAGACCGGTGACGACGATCTCGCCACAGCGGCCCTCACGGCGGCCGAGCCCGCCAGCCCGTACGGCACGCACCCCCCTCCCGAGCCCGTCCACGCCATCAGCACACGCGGTCTGGTCAAGAGCTACCCGGGGCCGGAGGGCACCGTCACCCATGCCGTGCGCGGCCTGGACCTGGACGTGCGCCGCGGCGAGACGTTCGCCTTCCTCGGCCCCAACGGCGCGGGGAAGTCCACCACGATCGCCATGCTGTGCTCCCTGGCCCGCCCCACCTCCGGTCACGCCGTCGTGGCCGGCGCGGACGTCCTCACCCAGCCCCACGAGGTACGGCGACGGGTCGGCATGCTCTTCCAGCACAGCGCCGTGGACCCGGATCTGACGGCCGAACAGAACCTCCACATCCACGCCCGTCTCTACGGCCTCTCCCGCGCCCACGCCCGCCGGCGTACCGCCGAGGTGCTCGAGACGGCCGGGCTCACCGACCGGCGCCGCTCCCCCGTACGCACCCTGTCGGGAGGCATGCGGCGGCGCCTGGAGATCTCCCGCCAGCTGCTGCATGCGCCCGGTGTGCTGTTCCTGGACGAGCCGACCACCGGGCTGGATCCGCATGCCCGGGCCCAGGTCTGGGAGCACCTTCGGGCGCTGCGGGAGCTGCACGGCAGCACCCTCTTCGTCACCACCCACTACCTGGAGGAGGCGGAGAACTGCGACCGTCTCGCCATCATCGACCGCGGCCGGCTGGTCGCGCAGGGCACGCCCGTGGAGCTGAAGGCCGCGATCGGGGACGACCGGGTCGTCCTGCGCACCGGTGACGACGAGGCGGCGCGGCGGGTCGTCCGCCGGATCGCGCCGCCCGACCGTGCCGTCACCGTCGACGCGGACGGGATCTGGCTGCGGGTTCCGGGCGGCAGCGCCTGGATCCCCCGGTTGTGCGCGGCCCTGGAGGCACGCGGCATCGCGGTGCATGCCGCGTCCGCGACCCCGCCCACGCTCGACGACGTCTTCTTCCACCACACCGGCCGCAGCCTGGGCGTCGCACAGCCCGGCCGGGCGCCCTCCGCGGCGACGGTGACGACGGAAACCGGTGCCGGCCGATGACCACCTTCACCTGGAAGTCCTCGGAGACGGCGTACGGCGAGCGGGCCGGCCGGCTGCGGAACGAGCTGCGCGCGGTCCACGCGCTGGTCCACCGTGATCTGTTGCGCCTGTCCGGTCAGCGCGCCCACACGGCGCTGATGCTGCTCCACCCCGTGCTCTACCTCTTCATCCTCGGCGGTGGACTGGCCGCTCTCATCCCCCAGTCCTCCCTGGGCGTCGGATACCAGACGTACCTCTTCCCCGGCATGTTGATGATGACGGTGCAGACGCCCGCCATCATGGTCGGCATCCGGCTGATCACCGACCGGCAGAGCGGCTACCTGCGTGAGCTCCTGATGGCGCCGGTCCACCGGTCCACCCTGCTCCTGGGCAGCTGCGCCGGCGGGACCCTGACCGCCACCGTCCAGGGCGCCGTCCTGCTCAGCCTGGCCGGCGTCGTGGGCCTGCCCTACGACCCGGTCCTCCTGGTGCTGCTCCTGGCCGGCATGGTCCTGGCCTCGTTCACCATCACGTCCCTGGCCCTGGCCCTGGCCGTCGGCCTGCGCAGAGCCGAGACGTTCCACACGCTGCTCGGTCTGGTGATGATGCCGCTGCTGTTCCTCTCCGGCGGCTTCTTCCCCCTCACGGCCCTGCCCGGCTGGGCCCGTACGCTGTCCGACGTCAACCCCCTCGCGTACGCGGTGGACCTCCTCCGCCGCACCATCACCCTCCGCGTCCCGGACCAGGCGGCGGCCGCCGGCATCGAATGGGCAGGCCAGCCGCCACCCCTCCCCCTCGAAGCCACCGTCCTCCTGGCGGGCGGCGCACTCGCCCTGTTCTGGGCGGCACGTCGCTTCAACCGCCCGGAATGACCAGGGACACCGTGGGGGCTTTCGGGATCTGTCAGCTCCGATACCGCTGCGCCACTGCCGTGAAGGCGGCCTTGGGTTCCCATTCCATGTCGGGGTAGGTCTGCCCCCGGCGTCCTTCGAGGAGTTTGACGATGCCCAGGCCGGCCCGGTCCAAGTCGTCACGGGGGTCGCCGTCCGGGCGGTGCGGGTAGCCGGGCAGGGCGAAGAGGAACACGAACGCGCTGTCCACGCCCTCGGTCTCGAAGATCTCAAGGAGTTCGCTCAGATAGGCGGCCTGGCCGGCCTCGTCACGCTCGTATGCGCCGTCCAGCCGTACGGGGGCCTTGGTCTCCGGGTCGTACTCGACCACTTCCAGCACCCGTCCGCCGCGGTCTCCCGCGCCTCGGTAGGCCGCGGTGCCGAAGCCGGTGATGGCGAGCGGCTTCGGGCCCTGGGCCAGGGCGCGCACCGCCTCCCGGAACCGGTCGGCGACCTCGGCGGAGCGGATCAGCTCGTAGGTCACGATGTCGAAGGGGGTCCAGTCGACCTGCTCGAACTGGATGGACGCGTAGGTGAGCCCGCCCTGGAAGCGCTCGCGGACCGTGGCCGCGGCCTCGCGGAGGAACGCGTTGACGCGCATGCCGAGCTCGCGCATCGCTTCGGCCCGCCGCTCGGGCCGGCCCATCAGCTGCTCGACCCGTTCCTCGGGGCTCGCCCCGGGCAGGAACCCGCGGTTCATCACGCTCAGCTCGACCCCTGCGACGAACACGACCGTGGCCCCCTGCTGCCGGAGCCGTTCCGCTCGCTCGGCGCAGTCGCGGAAGAGCGTGAGGATCTGCTCCGGGTCCAGTTCCAGCGGATAGGGCGAGAACCAGACCTCCAGGCCGAGTTCGGCGGCGGCGCCGGCGGCCAGCTCCAGTCGTTCCGGGTCGCCGCCGATGATCTGGACCGCGTTGCAGTGCAGGTCGTCGCGGATGACGGCGAGCTCGCGCCGGACCACCTCGGGGTCGAAGTGCTCGCGGGATGTCCGGCCGTGCACGACGAATCCGGTGTCGTAGGTCATTCCTCTTGCTCGCATGGGAGGTCCTCTCCGTCGGTCTCGGTCGGTCGAGACTGACAGAAAAACATGCGTGCACGCAAGTTTGCGTACACGTAACTTTGCGCGTACGCAGCTCCGTGTGGAACGCTGGCGCCGTGACGACACCACCAGGGCTGCGGGAGCGGAAGAAGCAGGCCACGCGCGAGGCGCTCCGTGCGGCGGCCCTGCGCCTGGCCGTGGAGCGCGGACCGGACCAGGTGCGGGTCGAGGACATCGCCGAAGCGGCCGGGGTCTCGCCGCGCACCTACAACAACTACTTCGCCAGTCGCGAGCAGGCGATCGTCTCCGCCGTCACCGCGGACCGGGAGGCGCGCGTCGCGGCGGCGGTCGCGGCCCGGCCCGCAGGAGTACGCCTGGCCGACGCCGTCACCGAAGCGGTGGTCCAGCAGTACACGGACACCGGCGAGAGCGAACAGCGGGCGCTGTTGCTGATCACCTCCCGGACCGCCCTGCGCGAGGCTTTCCTCGACGCCACCGCCGACATCGGGCACCCCCTCACGATGGCGCTCGCCGAACGCCTGGGTGACACCGGAACGCCCACGGCCCGCGTCCTCGCGGCGAGCGTGGCCGCGGCGGTGCGCATCGCGCTGGAAGGCTGGCTCCAGCCGGCCGGAGACGCGGAGAGCGCCGGAAATCCCACCACCGGAGGACTGGTGGTGCCCTCCGGCTCACTGCCCGACCGGCTCCGCGCGGCGCTGGCCCCGCTCGCGCCCGCGTTCGACGCGGCCGAGCGGCACGCCCAGCCGTAAAGCCGGCCCGACCGGGCGAGCAGAGGGCCCGGGCGTCGGCAGGTGCGTCGGCGACCGGAGCGACCGGTCGATTGTCAGTGGTGGGTGAGACGGTAGGAGCATCAACTCGGAAGAGGGGGAGCCGTCTTGTCCGGAACTCAGAATTACATCAATCACGTCGCCCTGGTGCTGGACGCCAGTTCGTCCATGTCCCACCTGAGCCGCAAGGTCGTCGAAGTCGCCGACCAGCAGATCGCGTATCTCGCCCGCCGGTCGAAGGAACTGGACCAGGAAACGCGTGTCACCGTGTACGTCTTCGCGGACAAGGTGGAATGCGTCATCTACGACAAGGACGTGCTGCGAATGCCGTCACTCAAGCAGCTGTACCGGCCGGGCGGAATGACGGCTCTGCTGGCGGCCGCTCTGAAGTCGCAGCGGGAACTGGCGCAGACCGCCCAGCTGTACGGCGACCACAGCTTCCTGACGTTCGTCCTCACCGACGGGCAGGAGAACGCGAGTCACCGCTGCCCGGACGCCCCGGCCGGAACTCCGAGTGAACTGGTCCAGGCCGTGGCCGAGATGATCAGGACGCAGGAGGACAACTGGACCCTCGCCGTTCTCGTACCGGACCAGATGGGCAAGCGCGAGGCCATGAACTGTGGTTTCCCCAAGGAGAACGTCGCGATCTGGGACGCCACGAGCACGCAGGGCCTGGAGGAGGCCGGGCAGGTCATCCGGGAGGCCACCGAGAAGTTCATGGTCGGCCGCACCCAGGGCATTCGCGGATCGCGCGCGGTGTTCTCCACGGGCGCGGAGACGGTCAACAAGAACACCATCGAGGCGGCGGGGCTCACTCCGGTGAACCCCTCGGAATACCGGCTGATTCCGGTTTCCCGTGAGGCGGCGATCCGGGACCGGGTCGTCGAATCCGGGCACACCTATCGGACGGGATGCGCCTTCTACCAACTGACCAAGCCGGAGAAGATCCAGGCGCGCAAGCAGATCGCCGTACTGGAGAAGAAGACGGACCGGGTGTACACGGGCCCTCAGGCGCGGACGCTGCTCGGCCTGCCGGACGTGGAAACGCGCGTCAAGCCCGACCACAACGACGACTTCACCATTTTCGTGCAGAGCACCAGCGTCAATCGGAAACTCGTCTCCCACACGCGGCTTCTCCTCATGGGCGGATGATTCCGGCATCGAGGTGAGCCGCGGTGGCGGGGAGGGGGCTCGCGCGGTTGCGGGGCGTGCGCCCGTCGGGACCGTGCGGAGTCGGGTGGCGGGGCGGCGCGGTGTCGGAAGTGGTCGGCCGGGCTCTTTCCGTACCCTGGCGTCATGCGTATGCGCCCCACTCTGAGCTGGACCCCCGACGAGGACCTGCCACCGGGTACGACGGACCTGGGGCCGGTCGCCGATGCGCTGGGGGCCGGTGGAGTACTGGTGCTCAGCGGCGCGGGCATCTCCACGGAGTCGGGGATCCCCGACTACCGGGGGCAGGGCGGAAGCCTGAGCCGGCACACCCCGATGACGTACCAGGACTTCACCGGTAGCGCCCAGGCCCGGCGCCGGTACTGGGCGCGCAGTCACCTCGGCTGGCGCACCTTCGGTCGCGCCCGGCCCAACGCGGGGCACCTGGCCGTGGCCGCCTTCGCTCGCCGGGGCCTGCTCTCGGGCGTGATCACGCAGAACGTCGACGGCCTCCACCAGGCCGCCGGCAGCGGAGGCGTCGTGGAGCTCCACGGCAGCCTGGCGCGGGTCGTCTGCCTCTCCTGCGGCACGTACAGTCCGCGCCGTGAACTCGCCCAGCGGCTCGAAGAGGCCAATGCGGGCTTCGCGCCGGTGGCGGCCGGGATCAACCCGGACGGTGACGCCGATCTGACCGACGAGCAGGTCGGTGACTTCCGCGTGGTGCCCTGCGCGAACTGCGGCGGTGTCCTCAAGCCCGACGTGGTGTTCTTCGGCGAGGCCGTACCGCCGGCACGGGTCGAGCACTGCCGCGGGCTGGTCCGCGAGGCGGCCTCGCTGCTCGTCCTGGGCTCTTCGCTCACCGTGATGTCCGGCCTCCGGTTCGTGCGTCAGGCCGCCCAGGCCGGGACACCGGTGCTGATCATCAACCGGGATCCGACGCGCGGCGACCGGCATGCCCTCACCCGGATCGCCCTCCCGCTCGGGGCGGCCCTCACCAGCCTCGCCGACCGGCTGGGGATCCCCGCCGACGACCAGGCGGATCCGGACTGACGCGTGTCCGCCAGACCGCGGCCGGGTCGGCGGCGGGCTCCGCGGCACCCGCTGCAGGCCTCTACACCGCCTTGAAGAGGATCTTGTTCTTGCCGGAGAAGAGGGGGTCGGCCCGCGTGAGTTCGGCCTGGACGTTCGCGCCCAGCACGAGCTCGGAACCGGAGGTGATCCTGCCCCTCACGGCGGGTTCCGCCAGGTGTACCGTGCCCTCCTTCGGTTTGTCGTCCTCCGCGTCGGTGTTGATGATCGCGCCGTTGAAGATCTCGTTCACCCGGTTCTTGAGCACCGCGGCCTCCGCCAGGTCCACCGCGCGCCGGTCCGCCACTCTGCCCTTTCCCCGCGCCATGTCGCAGGGCAGGCAGGAGAGGGCGTCGAGGACCCAGGCCGGCGGGGCCTGGCCGGCGCAGGCGGCGACGCACAGTTCGCCGGTGTACCGGTCGACGAGGCGCCGCAGCGGGGCCGTGCAGGAGGTGTACGGGGCCGCGATGGCCGCATGCCTCGTGTGTTCCGGGAGGTGGTGGTCGCGGAAGGTGGTGTACTCCGCCTTGAGCAGCATGACGGTGGCCTCGCTCAGGAAGGCCATGTGCTTCTGGTCGGTCGGTTCGAGGGAGTTGACCAGCCTGGCGTACGAGACGCCGGGTTGCCAGTCGATGCCCAGGAGCTTCGCGATGCCGTGGACGCGCCGGACCACTTCCTGGTCGGTCTGCTCCTGCTGGGTCCGCAGGATCCCGGTGCCGCCGTCCAGCATGATTCCGGCGGCGGCCATGCCGGTCATGAGGGAGATCTGCTCGTTCCAGCCCTCCACGGGCAGCGCCGCCACATAGCTCAGCCGGAACGTTCCGTCCTCCAGGGTGACCTCCTGGTCCGGCAGGTTCACCGAGATCCCGTCGCGCGCGGCCTCGACGGCCTCCCTCAGTCTGCCGATCTCGCGCAGCAGGGCGAGGGGCTCCTCGGCCGTTCCGGCGTCGATGGCCTGCTGTACGCCCTGGTAGTCGAGCTTGGCCCGGCTGCGGACCTTGGCCCGGCTCACCGTCGAGCCGGTCACGTCGCCGTGGGCGTCGAGGTCGTGCTGCCACAGCAGGGCGGGGACGACCTGGTCCGGGAGCAGGCTGGCCGGTCCCTCGGAGATCGACGGCGGGTACAGGGGCACCTTGAGGTCGGGGAAGTACAGCGTCTCGATCCGGTCGTGGGCCTCGGCGTCCAGCGGGCTTCCGGGCTTGACGAAGGCGGCCACGTCGGCGATGGCGTAGTACACGCGGTATCCGCCGCCGGGCCGTCGCTCCAGGTGCATGGCCTGGTCGAGGTCCTTCGAGGTCGGCGGGTCGATCGTGAACAACGGCAGGTCGGTGGCGTCCTTGTCGGGCAGCTTGGGCGCGGCCTTGGCGGCCTCCGCCGCTTCGAGCACGTGTGCGGGAAATTCCGTAGGGGTCTTCAGCTCTTCCCGCAGCTGCTGCAGTGCCTTGAGCAGGGCGTCCTGCGCCTCACGGGACATGTGCATCCGGCGGCGTCGCATGTCCCGAACGTAGGGCGGCGACCGCGGAGCGGCACGGTGGGCGGGTCCGGGCGGGGGAAAAAGGAGGGAGGGGGTGGAGGGGATTCCGTGTACGCGAGAGAGGGCTGCCGGGGCGTTCGCGGGCACGGCCCGTCCCCGGAGGAACCATTCGCCTCGTCCGCCCGTCATGTCCACGGGGATTCCCGGAGACACAACGCCCTTCCGCTCTTCACCACCGAGGTTCGAGGAGATCCATGGCCGACACCGTCGACTCACTGGCCGCCCGTTTTCACGATCTGCTGGTGACGCTCATGCTCGATGGTCCCGCCGCGGTGGGCACCGCGGGGCTCCACGACGTCGTCGCGCGCGCCACGGCCCTCGGCCCCGGCGGCGCGTGGCTCGCCGCCGCGGCCCATGCGGGTCTCGGTGGTCTGGCCTGCGCGTACGGGCAGACGGATCAGGCCGTCCTCCACTTCGACGCCGCGGTGGCCGCCGGCTACAACGACTGCGTGGGGCTCCATGTCGCCCCCGTACGCCCGCTGCACGGCGATCCCCGCTTCCAGGCCCTGTACCGGCGGATACGCGTCACCCAGGCCGACCTCGACGAGTTCTTCTGGCTGCACCAGGAGATGCAGATCATGTCGAGGGAAGCCCAGCAGATGACCGTCGACAACATCGGCCGTCTCGACACCGGGGTGTCGGTCCTCCCCCAGGCTCCGATGCCGACCCGCGCGCCGAACACCCCCGGCGTCCTGATCACCCGCATCGATCTCTCCGCGACCGCGACCGCGCTCCGGCAGGTCGTCATGAAGGCGGAGTTCCAGCGCAGCTCCGGCAACACCAGCCTCGGTCTCATCGACGACACGTGGGATCACCCCCACGCCAGGTACGACGCCCGGCATGCCGACGAGCTGGACCACCGGCGCCTGCGGGCGGCCGAGGCCCGGGCCTTCGTCGAACGTCCCGGCGTCGGCACCACGCTCGCCCCCTGCCCGCCGCTGGGTTCGATCGCCTACCCGGCCTGAGGAGGGCCGCACCGGCGCGGTGGCCGGTGGTGAGCCGTTCGCGTCTTCTCGGTAGCGTGATCGTCCACCGCATGGAACGACCATGCGTCCGGCCGGCTCTCGCGAGGGCCTCCGGCGGAGAGTGACGAGGCTGCGATGAGTGAACTGTCGAAACCCGAGATCGACCTTCCGGAGGGTGACGCTCCCGAGGAGCTGACGATCCGGGACATCGTCGTCGGGGACGGGCTGGAGGCGAAGCCGGGCAGGGTCGTCCAGGTGCACTACGTCGGGGTCACCTTCGCGTCCGGGAAGGAGTTCGACGCCTCCTGGGACCGGGGGCAGCCGTTCAAGTTCGCCGTGGGCGGCGGCCGGGTCATCAAGGGCTGGGACCGGGGGATCAGGGGGATGAGGGTCGGCGGCCGGCGCGAGATCGTCGTTCCCCCGCACCTCGGCTACGGCAAGCAGTCGCCCTCGCCGCTGATCCCGGCCGGTTCGACGCTCGTCTTCGTGGTGGACCTGCTCTCGGTCGCCGTCTGAGGGACGGCCTGTCGCCGCCCGGCGGGCCACCCGATCGTTCCGGGCACGGATCATCGGGTTCCGGGCGGGTGGCCGCTCCTACGGTGAAGGCATCGAGGGAAGGACACGCACCCGTGCTGGAGCAGCTCAACCAGGCGCTCGACCACATCGAGCGCTGCCTCGAGGCGGAGGCGGGCCGGGAGGTCGACGTCGCCGAGGTCGCCCGGATCGCGACGACGTCGGAGTACCACTTCCGGCGCCTGTTCTCGGCGCTCGCCGGGATGCCGCTCTCCGTGTACGTGCGGCGCCGGCGCATGACGCTCGCCGGGGCCGAGGTACTGGGCGGGGAACGGACGCTGCTCGACGTGGCCGTGCGGTACGGGTACGGCTCGGGCGAGGCGTTCGCCCGGGCGTTCCGGTCGGTGCACGGCATCGGACCGGGCGAGGCCCGGCGCACGGGTGCGACGCTCACGGCACAGCCGCGCATGTCCTTCCGTGTCGTCGTCGAAGGGAGTACGACCATGCGGTACCGGATCGTCGAGAAGGAAGCGTTTCGGGTCGTCGGCAGGAAGGCGCGGGTCCCGCTCGTGCACGAGGGGGTCAACGCGGCGGCCGCGGCCCACGTGGAGAGCCTGGACGCGCAGGCGATCACGCGGATGAAGGAGCTGGCCGGCGGGGAGCCGGAGGGGGTCCTGTCGGCGGTGGTGCACCTGACCGACAGCCGGGAGGAGGGCGCCGAGGTCGACTACTGGATCGGTGTGGCCACCGGCCCCGAGGCGGTCGCCGAGGAACTCGACGCCCTCGACGTGCCGGCCGGGAGCTGGGCGGTCTTCGACGACCACGGGCCCTATCCCAGCGCCCTCCAGGAGCTGTGGCGGGACGTGTTCACCCAGTGGTTCCCGTCCAACCCGTACGCGAGCCGGCCCGGTCCCGAGCTGCTGCGGACGCGACCGGTGGACATCGGCGAGGAGACCGACTCCCAGCTGTGGGTCCCGGTCGAGCGGGTCGGCGGGAGCGCCGGGGCGTGAGGACCGGCGCCCGGGTGTGAGAACCCGGCGCCTAGGCCGTGTTTTAGCTCGGGGGTCTGCTCCATGCCTCGCGCTGCGATGATCACGGTGTGGGGCGTGGGGATCTTTCCGATGAGCAGTGGGCGGTGCTGGAGTCGTTGCTGCCTGCGGCGGGTGTGAGTCGCCGGTCGCCGGGTCGGCGGCGGTTGGTGGATGGTGTGCGGTGGCGGGTGCGGACGGGGGTTCCGTGGCGTGATCTGCCGGATGAGTACGGGCCCTGGCAGACCGTGTACGGGCTGTTCCGGCGATGGCAGCGGCAGGGCGTGTGGGCCCGGCTGCTGACGCTGTTGCAGGCGAGGGCGGATGCGGCCGGGCTGATCATCTGGGAGGTCAACGTCGACTCCACGGTCTGCCGGGCTCACCAGCACGCGGCCGGCGCCCGCCGGGACGGCGCCGGGCAGAAGGAACCGCCCGGCGGTGTCATCACCGAGCCGGACGACCACGGGCTGGGCAGATCGCGGGGCGGGTTCACCACGAAGATCCATCTGGCGTGCGAGCAGGGCCAGAAGCCGTTGTCGCTGCTGGTCACCGCCGGGCAGCGGGGTGACAGCCCGCAGTTCGAACCGGTCCTGGACGCGATCTGGGTGCCCAGGACCGGTCCGGGCCGGCCAAGGAGCCGTCCGCTGCGGGTGCGGGCGACAAGGCGTACTCCTCCCGCGCGAACCGCGCCTACCTGCGCGGACGCGGGGTCCGGTGCACGATCCCGGAACCGGCCGACCAGGTCCGCAATCGCAAGCGCCGCGGCGGGACCGGTGGTCGCCCGCCCGCTTTCGACCGGCAGGACTACAAGGCCCGACACGCGGTCGAGTGCGGGATCAGCCGACTCAAGCAGCACCGCGCGGTCGCCACCCGCTATGACAGGCTCGCGGTCCGGTTCGAGGCGGCCGTCCAGGTCGCGGCGATCCATCAGTGGCTGTGATCCGCCCGCCGGTCACGGCCGTGCCATGCTGGCCGCCGGACTTCGAGCAGCGCACGCATGGGGAGGACCTGTGGCCGCCGAGTACTACTGCGCGGACAGCGAGAACGGCGACCACGTCGACGACCCGTCCGAGGACGCCCTGTTCATGCTGATCAGCGATTTGAACGGCACGGACAACACCTTCGTCGTCGTCCAGCCCGACGACGACGATCCCGCCTGGTTCGCTTCCGTCGCCGTGCTGGACGAGGGGGGCTACGAGATCGTCCGACGCGACACCACCCGCCGCGAACACGACGTCACCATCGAGACCGGCATCAACCGGATCGCGGGCGACCTCACCAAATGGCTGGCCGCCCGCGCTACCTAAAACACGGCCTAGGTGGTGTGAAAACCCGGCGCCCGGGTGTCGCCTTCCGGGCGGAGGGCGACACCCGGGCGCGTCCCGTCCTCAGAAGGTGCGGGCGGGTGTCCTCCTCAGCCGCACAGCGCCTCCCGCTGCCATGCCGTGAGCGCGCCGTCGATCGGATGGGGCTGCGGGCGCCCCTCCCCGTCCGGCTCGTTCCACCTCATCCGGTTGAGCGCGATCGACATCTGGCGGCCGCCGTCGGAGCGGGTCATGGACATCGTTCCGGCGCCCCAGACCGTTCCCGTGTTGCCCCAGAACGTGCCGCACCCCGGGATGTCGACCTTCTCGAGCCCCAGGCCGTAGGCGGATGTCGAGCCGTCCAGCGCGATCACGGGAGTCGTCCGCTGCATCTCCTCCAGCGAGGCGCGGCTCACGATCCGTCCGTCGAGCAGTGCGCCGAAGAAGCGGTCGAGGTCGTTCATGGTGGACACCAGGTCGGCCGTGCCGGCCACCCACGACATGTTGTAGACGCTGTAGTCGCGCGGCGGGTCGAGCAGACCCCACAGCGACTCGTACATCCGGGCGTGCGGGCCCTTGATGTCCGTTCCCGTCGGGAAGTAGGTGTGCTGCAGGCCCGCTCGCAGGATCACGTTCCTCGTGATGTAGTCCTCGGCCCGCTCACCGGTCACCTCCTCCAGCAGCGCGCACAGGATCAGGTAGTTGGTGTTGGAGTACACCCCGGGCGTGGCACCCGGTTCGCCCGCCGGCGCCGCCGACACGCCCAGGTCGATGAGCTCGGCCCGGGTGAACTGC
Source organism: Streptomyces sp. NPDC021012 (assembly GCF_044333355.1). Taxonomy (NCBI): domain Bacteria; kingdom Bacillati; phylum Actinomycetota; class Actinomycetes; order Kitasatosporales; family Streptomycetaceae; genus Streptomyces; species Streptomyces sp. NPDC021012. The sequence continues at coordinate 69,589 of NZ_JBIRQU010000010.1, read as the reverse complement.
CGGAACCGGTTGTCGTCCAGGCTCTTCGGGGAGCCCGTCTGAAGCGACGGGAAGGCGTACCGGATGTGGTCGGGGATGCCGCTGGTGTGGTTGAGCAGCATACGGATCGTGATCCTCCGGCCGCGTTCGCCGGGGAGCAGGTCGGGGAGGTAGTCGGCCACCGGTGCGTCGAGGCGGATCCTGCCCCGTTCCACCTGCTGCAGGACCGCCGCCGCCGTGAAGGTCTTGGTGATGCTGCCCACGCGTTGCAGCATGTCCGGGGTGACCGGGCGGCCGGTGGCCGTGTCCGCCACCCCCGACGCGCCGCGCCACGTCCGGCCGGAGTCGCGGACCTCCGCGAACACCCCCGGCACGCCCGCCTCGTGGACGTCCTCCAGGGCGGACCGCAAGGCGGCCGTCTCGTCCGGGGTGCCGTGCGGCGGAGCCGCCGCCACCGTTCCCGTGCCGAGGGTCAGCGCGGCCAGGCCGCCGCACAGGGCCATTCGGATCTTCATGACCGTCGTCCTTTCTTCCTCGCTGTCGGTCGGGCCGTCGTCAGTCGGTCAGCGCGCGCCGCAGCGCGTCCGTGATCGCCGCCATCTGCCGGTGCGAGACCTCGGCGGAGAGGATGGCCTGCGAGCCGTGGAAGGTCCCCGGCCACTGGTGCAGCTCCACCGACACGCCCGCCCGCAGCAGCCGCAGCGCGTACGCGATGTCGTCGTCGCGGTTCGGGTCGTACTCCGCCGTGGCGATGTAGGCCGGCGGCAGGCCCGACAGGTCCTCCGCCCGTCCGGCCGCCGCGTACGGCGTCGCGGTCGCCGGGCCCAGGTAGTGGCGCCACGACTGGGCGGCGATGTCCCGCGTGATCCACGGCGTCTCCGTGAAGTTCCGCTGCGACCACGTCTCCTGGCGGTCGTCGAGCTGGGCCTCGTTGAGCAGCTGGAAGCAGATCCGCGGGCCCTGTTCGTCCCGCGCCCGCAGGGCCACGGCGGCCGCGAGGCCGCCGCCCGCGCTGTGTCCGGCGACCGCGAGCCGCTCGGGGTCGAAGCCGAGTTCGGCGGCGTGTCCGGCGGCCCAGAGCAGCACCGCGTAGACATCGTCCAGCGCGGCCGGGAACGGGTCCTCGGGGGCCGTCCGGTAGCCCACCGAGATCACCACCGCGCCGGAACCCCGCGCGATGCGGGCGGCCCACGCGTGCTCGGTGTCGACGTCCCCGACGACGTATCCGCCGCCGTGGAGCCAGATGACCGCGCCGCGCGCCGCGCGCGGACGGTAGATCCGTACCGGCACGTCGGGGTCGGCGGTCACCAGGCGGTCCTCGATGTCGAGATCCGTGGTGTCCGGGGCGGGTCGGGTGGCGGCGAGTCGGGCGTACTGCTTGCGTTCGGCGACCGGGTCGGTCAGGTCCATCTTGGGGAACAGGGGGACGAATGCCTGGAGTTCGGGATCCATGACGGTCATCCTGGCGGCCGCCCGCCGGTGATTCATCCGCCGTCCGTCGCGCGTCCCGGCTCCCTCGCGCGACACCTGGCGCACGCGGGGGCGGCGTTCACTCCTGAGGGGCCTCCCTCGGCATTCGCCGGACCCCCGCCTCGGCGGCGGTCTAGCGTACGGGCAACGCGGTCACCCGAGGAGGATCCTGTGTCTTCGCCCTGCGACCCCCAGTACGCTCCCGCCGGCGACGTGAGTGCGGCGCTGATGCTGGTCGACTCCCGGCTCAAGGCCATCTACGACGGCAGGACCGAGGTCGATCCCGAACGGCAGTTGCTGGACCGGCAGTTCACCGCTTCCCTGGGGCCCACGGGGGCCCAGGACCTCCTGGACGGCGTGTGCACGATCATCTTCATGTACATGAAGTGGCTGCGGATGGCCTGCGAGGACCACGACAAGAACGTGATCGAGTACATCGTCCCCAACCTCGTGACCTCGATGGGCAGGATGCCCAAGAGCATCCGCCCCGAGGCCGTCCCCACCATGGCCGGGCTGGTCATCGCGGCCGGCACCGGGCTCAGCCCCAGTCTGTGGCGCCAGCAGTACGGGGACTGGACCCGGGAGGAGATGAACCCCCTGGAGGCCACCGCCTTCCTGCTGGCGGAGGTCATCAACCGGATCACCGACGACCAGGACTTCGCCACCCGTCTGATCGACGACGCCCTGTCCAGCGCGGACGCGTACTGATCCGCGGTTTCGGGCGGCCGGTCCTCAGGGGTGGTCGGCCATGAAGGCGGCCAGGTCGCGGAGCACGCGGTCCGGGGCCTCCCAGTACGGGACGTGGCCCACGCCCTCGTAGACGAGGAGGCGGGAGTCGGGGACGGCGTCGAGGATCGTCTGCTGGTCCTCGCGGGTCAGGATCGGGTCCTGGTCGCCCCAGACGACCAGGGTGGGGACGAGGATTCCCGTCAGGGTGGCCCGGAGGTCGGTCTCGAGGAGGCCGCGCAGGGTCTCGCGCCAGACGTGGGCCGGGGACTTGAGGACTTCGTCGACGACGGTCTGCAGGAAGCCGCGTCCCATGGGGGCCGCCGTCATGCCGTCCACGAGGGCCGCCGCGAGCGCGGGGTCCACCGGGTCCCGCAACTTCCTTACGGTGTCCCACAGTTCGGCGGCCCGCGGTTTGTCGGAGAGGGTGGCCGGGACGCCGAGCAGGACGAGGCCCGCCACGCGGTCCGGCCGGCGGCCCGCGACGATGCGGGCCTGCACCCCGCCGCTCGACCCGCCGGCCAGGACCGCCCGTTCCAGGCCCAGGCTGTCCATGAACGCGATCAGGTCCGCGGCGAAGTCCTCCGGCAGATAGCCGTCGGGCGGCTTGTCTGCGTCGCCGTGACCGCGCTGGGTGGGGGCGTACGCGTGCAGTCCCGGGGGCATGCGGCGCAGCATCGGTTCGAACGTCCACCAGGAGTCCAGGTAGCCGTGCACCAGGACGAGCGGTGTGCCTCCCGGCCGGCCCGTCTCCGCGTACGGGAGGACGGGGCGCCCCTCCCCCAGGACGGCGTCGTGCACGGCGACGGCGGCCATCGCGGCCCTCCTCACCTCTCCTCCCTCCAGCATAGGAAGGAGGGGGGTGGGCGGACAGTCGGGGCGTTCCCCGGTCCGGCTCAGCGGCTCAGGGCGGTCTCCCGTTCCAGGTGCGACAGCTTCTCCGGGTTGCGCACGGCGTAGAGGCCGGTGACGCGGCCGTCCTCGACGCGCATCGCGAGGACGGTGTCGACCGCTCCGTCCATCCGGACGATCAGCGCCGGGTCGCCGTTGACCCGGGCGGGCTGGAGCGTCGTCGTGGCGGCGATCCGGGCCAGGACCCCCGCCACCCGCTCGGCTCCCACGACGGGCTCAAGCGCCGCCCGTACGACTCCGCCGCCGTCGGTCAGCAGGACGACGTCGGGCGCGAGGACGTCGAGCAGGCCCCGCAGGTCGCCCGTCTCGACCGCACGCCGGAACGCCTCGACCGTGCGACGGGTCTCCGCGGCGGAGGCGACCCCGCGCGGCCGGCGGGCGGCGACGTGGGCGCGCGCCCGGTGGGCGATCTGACGGACCGCGGCCGGGGTCTTGTCGACGGCTCCGGCGATCTCGTCGTACGCCAGGTCGAACACCTCGCGCAGGACGAACACCGCCCGCTCGGTCGGGGTGAGGGTCTCCAGGACGAGGAGCATCGCCATCGAGACGCTGTCGGCCAGCTCGGCGTCCTCGGCCACGTCGGGCGTGGTCAGCAGCGGCTCGGGCAGCCAGGGGCCGAGGTAGGACTCCTTGCGCCGGCCGAGGGTGCGGAGGTGGCTCAGTGCCTGGCGCGTGGTGATCCGGACCAGGTAGGCGCGCGGGTCCCGTACGGTGCCGGGGTCGACGCCCGCCCACTTCAGCCAGGTCTCCTGGAGGACGTCCTCGGCGTCGGCGGCCGAGCCGAGCATCTCGTAGGCGACGGTGAACAGCAGGTTGCGGTGGGCGACGAACGCCCCGGTGACGTCATGCATGCTCCCCAGACGCCGGGCACCGCCGTTCTGTGACGTCCGGGGCCGGTGAATCACGTCACGGCGCCGTCCCGTCACACGGGGCGGGGCATCGGCGTCTTGTGTCCGCCCGGTGCGACCGCACGGGGCACCACGAGTGAGGACGATGTCATGGAACCCCGTTTCAACCTGTTCGACAGCCCGACCGCCGCGAAGGTCGCCAAGCGCTTCTACGCCACCTCGCTGGTCCTGGAGGAGTCGTCGCTGCCGAGGTCCCTGCGGGAGCTGGTGCAGCTCCGGGTCAGCCAGATCAACGGCTGCGGGTTCTGCGCGGACGCGCACGCCAAGGAGGCGGCCGCCGCCGGTGAGACCGCGGTCCGGCTCAGCCTGGTCGCCACCTGGCGGCACAGCACCGTGTTCACCGAGGCGGAGCGGGCCGCGCTGGCGCTCGCCGAGGAGGGCACCCGGCTCGGCGACCACGGCGTGTCCGACGAGACCTGGGCCGAGGTGCGCGAGCACTACGACGACGACCGGATCGGCGCCCTGGTCTGCCTCGTCTCCCTGATCAACGCCGCCACGCGGATGAACGTGATCGTGCACAACCCGGGCGGCGCGTACGAGCCCGGGCTGTTCACCCGCATGTCCGACTGACCGGCGGGCCGACCGGCCGGCCGGCGGCTTCAGGTGGCCTTTCTGTCGCTGACATGGCGGCGAAGGCCTTCCAGGGACACGCCCTCCAGGCTGTCCGCGAAGATCCGGTCCGGGCCCGGGGGCACCGGGAGGAGGGAGGGGACGACCAGGACGGTGCAGCCCGCGGCGTCGGCCGAGGCCGCTCCGTCCGGCGAGTCCTCGACGGCCACGCATGCCGTGACCGGGACGCCGAGCCGTTCGGCGGCCGTGCGGTACGGATCGGGGTGCGGCTTGGTGCGTGCGGTGTCGTCGGCGGAGAGCGTGAACGCGAAGGGCACGTGCGCGAGCGCGCCTCCGACCACCGAGTCGACCACCGAGCGCGGCGAGGCGCTGACCAGCGCGAACGGCAGGCCGGCCTGTTCCAGTTCGGCGAGGAGCCGGTCCGCTCCCGGGCGCATCGGCGCGCCCTCGTCGACGCGCTTCTGGAAGGCGTTGGTCAGCGCCGCCGCGACGCCGTCGGGGTCGGGCGCGCCGGTGGCCCGTACGAGGTGTGCGGCGGTGTCCTCGACGGCGCGTCCGACGACCTCGGGCGCGTCGGCGTCCGTGAGCCGGTGTCCGAGGCGGGCGGCGACCTCCTCCGTCGCCTCCCACCAGAGGACCTCGGTGTCGACGAGGGTGCCGTCCATGTCGAAGAGGACGGCGGCGAGTCCGCTCACCGCTCCGTCCTCGGGACGACGAGGGCGGGGTGGGGGGCGATGCCGACGGTGGCGCGGGTGCCCGGGGTCAGCTCGCCCGCGTCGCGCGACGGGAGGTCGGCCTTGACCGTCGTACCGCGGTGGTCGAGGTGGACGCGGGTGACGGAGCCGAAGAAGGAGGTGGAGACGATCACGGCCTCACCGTCGGCGTCGGCGGTCACGGTGACGTTCTCGGGGCGGACGAGGACCTCGACGTCGGGGGTGCCGGGGACGTCCCCGTCGACGGGGAGGCGGCTGCCCGCCGCTTCCACCAGGCCGGAGTCGGTGAGCCGGCCCGGGAGGCGGTTCATGGTGCCGACGAACTCGGCGACGAAGGCGGTCGCCGGGCGGCGGTACAGCTCGGCGGGGGCCGCGCACTGCTCCAGCTTCCCGGCGTTGAGGACGGCGACGCGGTCCGCCATGGACAGCGCCTCCTCCTGGTCGTGGGTGACGAACACGGTGGTGATGCCGAGGGAGAGCTGGAGCCGGCGGATCTCCTCGCGCAGGCTGAGCCGCACCTTGGCGTCGAGCGCGGAGAGGGGCTCGTCCAGGAGCAGGACGCGGGGGCGCAGGGCGAGGGCGCGCGCCAGGGCCACGCGCTGCTGCTGGCCGCCGGACATCTGGTGCGGGTAGCGGTCGCCGTGCTCGGGCAGGCCGACGAGGTCGAGGAGTTCGGCGGCGCGGGCGTGGCGCTCGGCGGCCTTGGCCTTGCGGACGCGGAGGCCGAAGGCGACGTTGTCGCGGGCGGTGAGGTTGGGGAAGAGGCTGTACGACTGGAAGACCATGCCGGCGTCGCGGCGGTTGGCCGGGACGTGGGTGATGTCCTGGCCGTCCACGAGGACTTCGCCGGAGTCGGGGCGTTCGAAGCCGGCGAGGACGCGCAGCGCGGTGGTCTTGCCGCAGCCCGACGGGCCGAGGAGCGCGAGGAGTTCGCCCGGCTCGACGGTCAGGTCGAGGCCGTCGAGGGCGGTGGTGGTGCCGAAGGCGCGGCGCAGGCCGCGGAATTCGACGCGGGCCCCGGTGGCGGCGGTGGACTCCGTCCGTTCCGCTGTGGCTGAGGTCATGGGTCAGGACTCCTTGCGGGAGGTGCGGGGGGCTCCGGGCGTGCCGGTCTGTGCCGTTCCGGCCCGGGACAGGACGAGGAGCAGCAGCCAGGTGATGACGAGGCTGAGGAGGGAGACGGCCACCGACATGCGGGCCTGGGCTCCGGAGATGGAGACGATCCACACGGCGAAGGGCCGGAAGCCGAGGATCGAGGCGATGGTGAACTCGCCTAGGACGAGCGCCAGGGTGAGGAAGGCGGCGCCGGCGAGCGAGGAGCGCAGGTTGGGCAGGATCACCCGGAGCATGACGTACGGCCAGGACGCCCCGCAGTTGCGGGCGGCCTCGACGAGGGTGGGGACGTCGACGGCGCGCAGTCCCGCGTCGAGGGAGCGGTACACGAACGGCAGGGCCATGACGGTGTACGCGAGGACCAGGACGAAGGGGAAGTCCTCGTTCTGGACGGCGATGAACGTCTGGTAGAGCGGGGTCCGCGACAGGTGGTCGGGGCCCCAGCGCAGTACGGTGCTGATGCCGGTGACGAGCGCGATCGGCGGCACCACCAGCGGCAGCATGCACATCACCTCGACGACCGGCCGCAGGCGGGGCGCGCCGAGCCGGACCGCGACCAGGGCGGGCACCGCGAGCAGCAGGGCGAGCGCGATGGTGGCGGCGGCGAGGCCGAGGGAGAGCAGCAGGCTCTGGGTGAACCCGTCGGCGGAGAGCAGCGCGGTGTACGCCTCGAAGGAGACGCCCTGGCCGGGGGTGTGCACGGTGAAGACGAACGAGGCGATCAGCGGGACGAGGAAGTACGCGCCGCCGAGGCCGAGGACGAGGCCGCGCCACACGCGGGGGCGGCGCCGGGTCCGTGCGGGGGCGGTGGGCCGGGCCGCCGCCCGCGCCGCGGACTCCGGGGTGACGTCCGGGGCGGTGGGGGTCATCGCAGCCATCGGGCGCTCCTGCGCTGGAGGGGGAGGTAGACCGCCATGACCAGGCCGGCGATCAGGATCATGTCGAGGCCGAGGGCGAGGGCGACGTTCTCCTGGCCGACCATGACGTTGCCGGAGAGCGCGTCCGCGATCTTCAGGGTGACCAGGGGGACGGAGCCGCCGACGAGCGCCGCGGCGGTGGCGTGGGCGGCGAAGGCGCTGCCGAAGAGCAGGACGAACCCGCCGAGCAGCGAGGGCGCGAGGACCGGGATGCCGACGTGGCGCCAGTACTGCCATCCGCCGGCGCCCGCGTTCTGCGCGGCCTCCCGCCACTGGGGGCGCAGGCCGTCGAGGGCGGGCATCATCACCAGGACCATGAGGGGGATGAGGAAGTACAGGTAGACGACGGCGAGGCCGCCGAAGGAGTACAGGTTCCAGCCGAGGCTCGTGAGGTCGGCGAGCTGGGTGACGACGCCGGAGATGCCGACGGTCGCGATGAACGCGAACGCGAGGGGGACGCCGCCGAAGTTGGCGAGGACCCCGGAGGCGGTGAGGACGGCGCTGCGCAGGGCCTGGGACCGGGAGGTGACGACGGCCTGGGCGATGAGGACGCCGAGGACCGAGCCGATCAGGGCGGTGAGCGCGGAGAGCTGCACGCTGCCGACGAGGGAGCCGAGGTAGGGGCCCTGGAGCGAGCGGCTCAGGTGCTCGCCGGTGAGGGCGGTGGCACCGGTGGCCGGGTCGGTGCGGGTGACGGCGCCGAACAGGAGGGCGCCGAGGGGCAGCCCGAAGGCCAGGGCGGTGAAGGCGATCAGGGGGAGGGCGGCGAGCCAGGTGCGGGGGCCGCGCCGCCGGCGGCTGCTGCCGCCGGCGGTTCCCGTGGTGGGGGTGGCTGAGGACATCAGGAGAGGGCCTTGTCCCACTTCTCGGCGAGGGTGGCCTTGGCCTTGTCGAGCTCGGCGGAGGCCGGGAAGGAGGGGGTGCCCTCGACCTTGGGGAGCTTGGCCAGGAGCGTCTTGTCGGCGGTGCCGTCGGCGGTCATGGCCGGCAGCAGGACGGGGCGGGCGTAGCCCTTGAGCCAGAGGTTCTGGCCCTCGGTGCTGTAGAGGAACTCCATCCACAGGCGGGCGGCCGCGGGGTGCGGGGCCTCCTTGTTGACGGCCTGGGAGTAGAACTGCGCGTACACGCCGTCGGTGGGGACGGAGACCTGCCAGTCGACGCCCTTGCCCTTGAACTGGTCGGCGTAGCCGGCGTTGAGGTAGTCCCAGTCGATGCTGATGGGCGTCTCGCCCTTCTCGACCGTGGCCGGGGTGGACTCGACGGGGATGAAGTTGCCGCTCTTCTTCAGGGTGCCGAAGAAGTCGATGCCGGGCTGGATGTCGGCGAAGGAGCCCTTGTTGGCGAGGGCGGCCGCGTACACGCCGCCGAAGGCGGAGCCGGACTTGGTCGGGTTGCCGTTGAGGGCGACCTTGCCCTTGTACTCGGGCTTGAGGAGGTCGGCGAAGGTCTTCGGGCAGTTCGGGATGCGCTTGGCGTCGCAGCCGATGGAGACGTAGCCGCCGTAGTCGTTGTACCAGCGGCCGTCGGCGTCCTTCTGGGCCGCGGGGATCTTGTCCCAGGCCTCGACCTCGTAGGGGGCGAACAGGCCCTCCTCGGCACCGCTGCGGGCGAAGGCGATGCCCAGGTCGAGGACGTCGGGGGCGCGCTTCTGGCCCTTGCGGGACTTGACGGCGGCGATCTCGTCGGCGCTGGCGGCGTCCGGGTTCTCGCTCTCGACCTTGATGCCGTACTTCGTCTCGAACGCCTTGATGATCTCGCCGTAGTTGGCCCAGTCCGGCGGCAGCGCGATGACGTGCAGCGCGCCTTCCTGCTTCGCCGCCTTGACGAGGGCGTCCATACCGCCGAAGTCCTTGGCCGAGGCGGCGGTGGCCGACTTCGCGCCCTTGCCGTCGGTGCCGGCCGCGCCCTCGGGGGCGGCACCGCAGGCGGTGAGGGCGGTCAGGGCGACGGCGCCGAGCAGGGCTGCGGCCACGGGGGTTCTGCGCACGGGGTTCTCCCAGGAGCAAGTGACGGAACTTGTCTGAACAAGACGCCCCTAGTTCGCCCGCGCCTCCTGTCTGGAAAGTGAACGGAACATGGCGCGTTCTACACGGTTCCCGGAAGAGCCGGTTGTGGCGAACCACAGGTGGGGGCGGAGGTCTTGAGAGGAACCGACGGAGCCGTCCGACGACCCGTCATCGGGTTAGGGTGGGCGACGGGACGGCACACCGACCGACCGGATGTGCACAGCCGCACGGGAGATGGGGGCATTGTGACGGCGCTGTACGTGGAGATCGCGGAGGAGCTCCGCCGCTCGATCCTCAACGGCGAGTACCCCGTCGGCGCCCGCCTGCCGTCCGAGAGCGACCTCGCCGACCGCTGGTCCGCGTCCCGGGGCACGGTGCGCCAGGCCGTCGCCCTGCTCACCTCGGAAGGGATCATCGGCTCGCGCCAGGGCGCCCGCCGCATCGTGCTGCGCAGGGAGCGCCGGCACAGCTTCGCCGAACTCCACAGCTTCGCCCAGTGGGCGCGGGCCATGGGCTACCGGTCGGCGAGCCGCTTCCTCCACCGCGAGCGGCGCCGGGCCACGGCCGAGGAGGCGCGCCGCCTGTCCCTCCCGGAGGGGGCCGGGGTCCTCGACGTGCTGCGCCTGCGCTGCCTGGACGACGAGCCGGTCATGGTGGAACGGACGGCGTACGCGGAGTGGGTCGCGCCCACCGTCGAGTCCCTGCCCGTCGACTGCGCCTCGATCATGGACAGCATGGCCGAGGACGCGGGGATCGTCGCGCACTACGGCGAGCACCTCATCGACGCGGTGCCCGCCGGGAGCGACGACGCCCGGCTGCTCCGGGTCCGCCGGGGCAGCCCGCTGCTGCGGCAGCGGCACCTGACGAGCAATCAGGACGGCCGCCCCATCGAGTGGACCGAGGACCGCTACCGCGCGGGGAGCGTCACGTTCAACGTGAGCAACTCGGTGGGCACGGCCCCCCTGGTGCGGGATCCCGGCTCGCTGCTGATGTGAGGATTCCCGAGCGGGCGTGACCTGTGTCACTTGTTAAGGGTTGTTTAAGAATCAACGTCGCGAAGGTTCCCTTTTCGCACACCTTGGGCGCAGTTGACGCTTGCCTTGACCGCCGGTCAAATTCTCCTCGGCTTCGCCGCAACTTCCACGGCTTCACCACACCTGGAGCATCGATGCTCGACAGGACTGCCCTGACCGCAGCAGTCACGAACGGCACCCCCGAACCGGCATCACCTCCCGCGCGGGACGACCTCGTCTTCGGGAAGGTCGCCGAACCCGGCGCCGACGGGCCGGGGGCACGCGCACAGGACGTCGAGCTGTTCGACGTGACGCGGACCCTGCCGCGCGTCCCCGGGGAGGCCGGGACGCACGGACGCCATGGAGCGGGGAGGCCCCGGCACGTACGGAAGGAGTCCCGGTCGCGGCGGGCCGCGCGGGCGCCCGAGCGGGAGGGCCGGGGCGGCCTCTCGCTCCCGCTGCTGCTGACCGGCGCGCTCGCCGCGGGGATCGGACTCGCGGTCGGCCTCACGCCCGAATCCGGTCCGACGCCCCCGGACGGCCTGTCCCTCGTGATGCCCGACCTGCCGGCGCCCCACGTGACCCCGGACGCCGAACCGTCGGCCACCGGCCGGACCTCGCAGCCGACGGCAGCGCCGACGACCGTCTCGACAACCGCCTCACCGCCGCCGGCCGCACCCGCTCCCCCGCCGTCGGCACCGACTCCCCCGCCCACGCGCACGCACCGGCCGACGCCCTCGCCGACACCGGTCCGCAGCTCCCCGCGCTCCGATCCGCCCGGCGCGTCCGCGCTCGCGCTCGGCAGCACCGGACCCGAGGTCGTCGACCTCCAAGGGCGCCTCCAGCAGCTGTACTTGTACCTCGGCCCGGCCGACGGGGTCTTCGGCGAGTCCCTGGAGGTGGCCCTGAGCCGCTTCCAGGTGGCCCGCGCCGTCCCCGAGGAGCCCGGCGTCTACGGACCGATGACCCGCGCGGCCCTGTACGCCGAGACCCACCGGCCCGGCCGGAAGGGCCGGAACGGCTCGGACGACCGGGGCGGCTGGGGTGGCTGGGACGGCTGAGAAGAGGTCGCAGGCGTCCGGCAGCCCGGGGACGAGCAGCCGCCCCAGAGGGCGCAGCGGCTCGCCGTCGGGTCCGTCGAGGTGCCCGAGCCTCAGGACGTACGTGCTGGGGCGCGGCCCCAGCGGGGGCCGCGGCCGGGCGGTGTGGGCGCGTCCGAAGTCCCCTGACAGCAGGGCCTTGCGGGCGGCGGCCTCGTCCGTGGCGATCACGTGAGCGAGAAGAGTCCGTCCGCTCCGCCGGCCACCGGGGTGGCCGGCGAGGACAGGTCGGTGCAGAAGCGGAGCGCGTACCGGTGGATGGTCCCGGACCTGAGCGTGCCCCCGGAGGGGACGGTGGCGGTGACCGCGACCGTGTGCAGGTGTTCGCCGCTCCGGGTGCCGGTGAGGGTGGGCGTCGCGGGAAGCGCGCCCGAGACACCCTCGCACGCGCGGTCAACCGACCACTCGGTAACGCCATATGACAGTGCGTCACGGCAGGGCGGGAACGTACACTCGCGGACATGGCATCCCGCATCAGTGAGCTGGTCCTCGACTGCGCCGACCCCGAGCGGCTCGCCGCGTTCTGGGGCGAGGTCCTCGGCTATGTCGAGGTCGGCCGGGAGGAGGACGGAAGCATCGAGATCGGGCCGCCCGGCGTCGGGTTCGGCGGCGCGCAGCCCACTCTGGTCCTGAGCCCGAGCGGCGAGCCGCGGACCGGGAAGCTCCGTCTGCACATCGACGTCAACGCCACCGACCGCGACCAGGACGCCGAGCTGGAGCGACTGCTCGCGCTCGGCGCCAGCCCCGTCGACGTCGGCCAGAGCGGCGCCGAGGACTGGCACGTCCTGGCCGATCCCGAGGGCAACGAGTTCTGCCTCCTGCGCCGGCGCCTCAAGCCCCTCTGACCGCGACGCGGCACCCCTGGACACACCCGCGGGCACGGACCGGCCCGCGGCGCCCCGACCGAAACTCCCACCCGGCCGGCGGACACGCGGCCGGGGCCGAGTCACAGCCCGGAAAGTATGATCAAGCGATGTCTGACATGACTGAGACCACGCCCGGCTGGCTGTCCACGGACGAACTGGACACGGCCAGGGCCCGGATGCCGATCCTCTACGTCGAGGCCGTCCCCGTGCGCGTGGACGACAGCGGCGAAGTCACCAGCATCGGACTGCTCCTGCGGATCGGCGCCGAAGGAACGATCAGCCGCACCCTGGTGTCCGGCCGGGTCATGCACCACGAGCGCGTCCGTGACGCCCTCCTGCGCCACCTGGAGAAGGACCTCGGACCGGTGGCCCTGCCCCGGGTCCCCGCCTCCCTGCAGCCCTTCACCGTCGCCGAGTACTTCCCCACGGCCGGCATCACCCCCTTCCACGACCCGCGCCAGCACGCCGTGTCCCTCGCGTACGTGGTCCCGGTCACCGGCGACTGCCGACCGCGGCAGGACGCGCTCGACCTGGTCTGGTTCAGCCCGCAGGAAGCCGCCTCCCCGACCGTGCAGAACGAGATGCCCGGCGGCCAGGGAACGCTCCTCAGGCAGGCCCTCGCCCACGTCGGGCACGCCTACTGAACCCCGCGTCCCCCTCGGCCCCGGTTGACCTTGACACGGTGACAAGGTCTTCACTGTGGCCGAGGAGGTGGTCCCGATGACCATGGCGGACGAGGACACGGAGATGACGCGGGCACTGCGGGGGCTCGCGAGCGACAGCTCGTCGACGCGACTGCGGGCGGCGCTGGCGGTCGGCACCGCACCGGACCCCCGGTGCGTCGACGAGCTCGTCGGCCGCTGCGCGGTCGAGCCGGACTTCCAGGTGCGCGAGATGCTCACCTGGGCGCTCACCCGCCACGCGCCGGAGCTGATACTCCCCCGGCTCCTCGGCGAGCTCCGCTCGGAGCGGGCCCAGGCGCGGAGCCAGGCCCTCCACACCCTGTCCAAGATCGGGGACGGGAGTGCCTGGCCGGCGATCACGCGGGAGCTCATGACCGACGCCGACGACGAGGTGGCCCGCAGCGCCTGGCGGGCGGCGGTCGTCCTCGTCCCCGAGGGCGAGGAGCACGGGCTGGCCGCGGCGCTGGCGACCCAGCTCGGGCGGGGCGGCCGCGAGACGCAGCTGAGCCTCAGCCGGGCGCTGATCGCGCTCGGCGAGGCGACGACGCCGGTCCTGCGGGCCGCGATGTCGGATCCCCGCCCCCCGGTACGACAGCACGCGATCGCCACGGAGAGGCTGTCGCGCGACCCGAGCGCCGGATTCGACTTCGCGATCGAGGAGGCGAAGCGGATCGTGGCCCTCGGCACGAACGGCCAGGAGGAATGACAGTCCGTGTTGATCGGTGACGTGGCGCGGCACTCCGGGGTCAGCGCCCGCATGCTCAGGCATTACGAATCGCTCGGTCTGGTGCGGCCGAGCGGCCGGACCGGCGGCGGCTACCGGGAGTACTCGGACGAGGACATCCGGCGCGTCTTCCACATCGAGAGCCTGCGGTCCCTGGGGCTCTCGCTGCGCGAGGTCGGGCGCGCGCTCGACGAGCCCGGCTTCGCACCCGCGGAGCTCGTCGACGACCTCATCCACCAGACGCGCGAGCGCATCGCCGCCGAGACGGAGCTGCTCACCCGGCTGCGCCGGATCGGTTCCGCGGAGCCCGCCGAGTGGCAGGACGTCCTCCAGATCGTCGCCCTCCTCCAGGCCCTGGGCTCGAAGAGCCCCGAGACGCGCCAGCGCGCGGCCCTGTCCTCGGCCGAGGAGGCCTCCGTACCGGTGGAAGCACTGGTCGAGGCGGTACTCGGCGAGTCGGACCCGATCGTCGCGGGCGCCCTCCGCTGGGCGCTGGCCCGCTCGGGCGACAGCGGGCTGCCGCTGCTCGCGCGCGGCCTCGGCTCACCGGTGGCCGAGGTCCGCAGGCGCGCCGTCCGGTCCGTCGCCGAGATCCCGGGCGGCGAGGCGACCGGCCTGCTGGGCCGGGCCCTCGCGGACCCCGACCTCGCGGTGCGAAGGTGCGCCGCCGCGGAGCTGGGGGCGCGGGGCGTGGCCGACGCGGTCCCCACGCTCGTCGACATGGTCGTCGACGGCGTGAACGACGTCGACGCGGCCGAGACGCTGAGCGCGCTGGCGCACGGTCCCGGGCTCGCGGACCGGATCACCGGCCTGCTCGTCGACCGCCTCGCCCACGGCACGGCACGGGCGCCCGCCCGCCGGCGCCTCGCCCAGGCCCTCGCGGACATCCCGGGAAGCGCGGCGTCACGGGCGCTCGCGGAGCTGTCCCGGGACGAGGACCGGGCCGTCGCGCTGACCGCCACGTACATCCTCGGGATGCGGGAAGCACGCTGACGGACGGCGCAGGCCGACTACGGGCTTGGCCGACCGACTGCGGGCCTGGCCGCCGACTGCGGGCTTGGCCGACCGACTGCGGGTCTGGCCGACCAGCCACGGGCCTGGCCGACCGACTACGGGCCTGGCCGGCTGGCTGCGGGCCTGGCCGACCGCCCACGGGCGTGGCCCGGCCTGCTACGGCTTGGCCGCCGACTACGGGCCTGGCCGACCGGCCACGGGCGTGGCCCCGGCCTGCTACGGGCGCGTGTACCGGCGGATGCGGTAGCGCAGGCCGGTCGTGGAGTCCCGCCAGTCGGTGTCCTCCGCGACCTGCCAGTCGGCGTCGATGGACGGGGCGTACGTGTCGCCGTCGATCGCGGTGTCGACCTCCGTCACCGAGAGCGTCCGGGCGTGGGGCAGGGTGGCGCGGTAGATCTCGCCACCGCCCATGACCCAGGTCACGGCGCCGGCGGCCAGCTCCAGCGCTTCTTCGACGGATCCGGCGCGCTCCGCGCCCTCGGCCGTCCAGCCCGCGTCACGGGTCACCACGATGTTGCGGCGGCCCGCCAGGGGACGGAAGCGGGCGGGCAGCGAGTCCCAGGTCTTGCGGCCCATGATCACGGGGTGGCCGAGGGTGGTCGCCTTGAAGTGCGCCATGTCCTCGGGGAGCCGCCACGGGATCGTGTTGTCGGCGCCGATGACGCCGTCGGGGGTCTGCGCCCAGATGAGCCCGATGTTCACACCCGTACTCATACCGCGACCGGAGCCTTGATGCCCGGGTGGTGCCGGTAGCCCACGATCTCCACGTCGGAGTAGGCGTAGTCGAACAGCGACTCGGCCTTGTGCAGCTTCAGCTCGGGGAACTCGTACGGGGTGCGGCCGAGCTGCTCGGTCACCTGGTCCACGTGGTTGTCGTAGATGTGGCAGTCGCCGCCGGTCCAGATGAAGTCGCCCGGCTCCAGGCCGACCTGCTGCGCCACCATGTGGGTGAGCAGGGCGTAGCTGGCGATGTTGAACGGGACGCCGAGGAACAGGTCCGCGCTGCGCTGGTACAGCTGGCAGGAGAGCTTGCCGTCGGCGACGTAGAACTGGAAGAAGGCGTGGCACGGGGCGAGCGCCATGCGGTCGAGGTCGGCGACGTTCCAGGCGGAGACGATCATCCGGCGGGAGTCCGGGTCGCGGCGCAGCGTGTCGAGGACCTGGCTGATCTGGTCGACGTGCCGGCCGTCGGGCGTGGGCCAGGAGCGCCACTGCACGCCGTAGACGGGGCCGAGCTCGCCCTTCTCATCGGCCCACTCGTCCCAGATGGAGACGCCGTTCTCCTGGAGCCAGCCGACGTTCGAGTCGCCGCGCAGGAACCACAGCAGCTCGTACACGATGGACTTGAGGTGCACCTTCTTTGTGGTGACCAGCGGGAAGCCCTGCGAGAGGTCGTAGCGGAGCTGGTGCCCGAAGACGCTCCGGGTGCCTGTGCCCGTCCGGTCGGCCTTGGCCGTTCCCGAGGTGAGCACCATCTTCAACAAGTCTTCGTACTGGGTATCCGCCACGGTCGCCGAGTCTACCGCCGGACGCGGCGCCGCCTCGACCTGCGGGTCTCCGCGCGGTGACCGGTCGGGTTCCGGCAGCGCGCGACAGACGCCGGCGCAGGCCGTTGAATGGAGACGTGAGCACCGTTCGATGGCTTGCCGCGGCAGGACTCACCGCGCTGCTGGGCGCAGCGGGCCCCGGGCCGTGGGGCAGCTCGACCCCCGGGCCCACGCCGCCTCCGGCCCAGCCCCCGCCCCAGCTCGACGACGCGGACGTGCGGCGCGCCGTCGACCGGCTCGACGGAGTCGTCGAGGACGCCATGAAACGCACCGGCGTGCCGGGCGTGGCCGTCGCCGTCGTCCACGACGGCAAGGTGATCCATCTGAAGGGGTACGGCGTGCGGAAGGCCGGCGAGAGCGCGCCCGTGGACGCCGACACCGTCTTCCAGCTGGCCTCCGTCTCGAAGCCGATCGCCTCCACCGTGGTCTCCGGCGCCGTGGGCACCGAGGGCTGGACCGCGCCCGTCGCCCCGAACGTGCCGGGCTTCGCACTCAAGGACCCGTGGGTCACCTCCCACGTGACGGTCGCCGACCTGTTCTCGCACCGCAGCGGCCTGCCCGACCACGCCGGGGACCTGCTCGAAGACCTCGGCTACGACCGCTCGTACATCCTGTCCCACCTGCGCTACGAGCCCCTCGCGCCCTTCCGCGCCAGCTACGCCTACACCAACTTCGGCCTCACGGCCGCCGCCCAGGCGGTCGCCGACGAGAAGGGCGTGCCCTGGGAGAAGCTCGCCGCCGACACGCTCTACAAGCCGGCCGGCATGAACTCCACCAGCTCGCGCTTCGAGGACTTCGCGAAGGCCTCCGACCGGGCCTGGGGCCACGTCAAGGTCGGCGGCGCCTGGAAGGCGGAGTTCGTACGGGACCCGGACGCCCAGTCCCCCGCCGGCGGCGTCAGCTCCTCCGCCCGTGACATGGCGACCTGGCTGCGGCTCCAGCTCGGCGACGGCAAGCTCGACGGCCGGCAGGTCATCGGCGCCGACGCCCTGGAGCGCACCCACTGGCCCGAGGCGGTCGCCAACCCGCCGCACGCCCCGGCCGGCCGGACCGGTTTCTACGGCCTGGGCTGGAACGTGAGTTACGACGACGAGGGCCGGCTCCGGCTCTCGCACACGGGAGCGTTCGCCGAGGGCGCGCACACCAACGTGACGATGCTGCCCGGCGAGCAGCTCGGCATCGTCGTCCTCACGAACACCTCGCCGGTCGGCGTCGCCGACGCGGTCGCCCTCGACTTCTTCGACATCGCGCAGACCGGGAAGATCAGCCGCGACTGGATCCCGCTGGTGAACGCGCTGTACGAGCAGGAGGCGAACGCGGGCGTGTCGAAGACCGACTACGCCCACCCGCCGTCCGGTGCCGCGCCCGCGAAGGCGGCCGACACGTACGCGGGCACGTACGACAGCGACTACTACGGGCGGGCGGAGGTCGTCGCCGGTACGGACGGCGTCCTGACGCTCCGTCTGGGGCCGAAGCCCCAGTCCTACCGGCTGACGCACTACGACGGCGACACGTTCAGCTTCGCGACCGCCGGGGAGAACGCCGTGGGGCGCACCGGGGTCACCTTCGCCCCGGACGGGAAGTCCTTCACCGTCGAGTACCTGAACACGGAGGGGCTGGGCACGTTCACCCGTACCGGCGGCGGCTCGTAGGGCTACGTGTGCGCGGGCGGCGTCCACGGCCAGGCGGCCTCGCGGCCGGCCTCGATGAGGCCGACCATCCGGAACGCGGCGTCCGTGAGGCCGCCGAAGGTGTGCCGGTGGGGGCCCGTGGGGCCGTGGGCGGGCCGGTAGCCCGCCAGGTTCCAGGTGTAGACCGGGGTGGCGGCCGGGACCGCGTCGGTCG
Organism: Streptomyces sp. NPDC021012; assembly: GCF_044333355.1. NCBI lineage: Bacteria > Bacillati > Actinomycetota > Actinomycetes > Kitasatosporales > Streptomycetaceae > Streptomyces > Streptomyces sp. NPDC021012. The sequence continues at coordinate 51,483 of NZ_JBIRQU010000010.1, read as the reverse complement.
GTCCGACGGGTTCGTAGGGGACGGTCTGCTCGTCGGTGACGATCAGGACCCGGTCGTGGTTCTGGTAGTGCTTGCGCACCGCCTTCGCGGTGTACGTGCCTCCCATGCTGCGGAAGCGTTTCAGCACGTCGAGCACCGGCTCGCCCGGGGCGAACGGCACCGCCGCGCTGCCCCAGCCGAACTCCACCAGGTCCGCCCGCTCGGCTCGCATGGCCAGCGCGGTGCCGAACACGGCCGCCGCGTCCGCCCGCGTCAGCTTGGACCGCTCGGAGACGGTGTCCCAGAACATGGAGTCGGACCGGTCCACCAGGATCAGGGTCCGGCCGGGCAGGGCGGGCACGTTGGCCAGGGAGTGGCCCAGGGCCCGTTCCAGCGGGGCCGCCCAGCGCGGTGACGGCGCGTGCTGGTGGGCGGCCAGGTAGCGGAAGGGGAACTGCCGGGCCCTGGCGACCTCGGAGGCGTCCGAGAGCCGGGCGGCGACCCGGGCCGCGACCTCGTCCGAGATGCCCGCCTCGTCGAAGTTCCGCAGGTTCCTCAGGAGCGCCATCGGCCCCATCGCGGGGATCACGGCCTCCCAGACGGCGGCGTCCATCGGTCCGTGGAGCCAGCCCGCCAGGGCCTCCCACGTCATGCCCGCCGCCGCGAGGCGTTCGGAGCCGCCCGGCCCGGTCACCAGGGCCCGCCGCTCGTCCGGCGCCGACTCCATCAGCGCCCGGTGGGCGGTCAGCAGGTGGTCGGAGGCCGGCGGAACCGCCTGCTCCGGGTGGTGGCGGCGGTCCAGGGCGTACCGGAAGAGCGCGCCCTGCCAGGGCTTGTCCGGGTCGGGGGTGGCATGCACGAGGTTGAGCACGTCGCCGAAGCGGAAGGCCTTGGACGCGGTGTCGTACTTGAGCAGGGACCGGGACGTGTACAGGCGGCGCACGCCGTCGGCGACGCCCCGCTTCACGGGCTGCGGCACGTTCCGCCCGTACGCCGAGATCCAGTGGGCGAGCAGTTCGCCGGGCTCGTCGGCGCGCTGGAGCACCGAGTCGATCACGGACCGGTTGGACGGGCCCCCGGTCGCCCCGGCCTTGAGCCGGGCCCGCACGTACGCGGCGGCTCCCACCAGGGACGCCGTGCGCATGTTGCCCTCACCGCGCAGCCAGCGCAGCAGGCCGGCCGTCCACTCCGGGTCCTGGAGGGCGAGTTCGCCGACGAGACGGGTGTACCGCGCGTCGCGCTCCTCGCCGCTCTCGTAGAAGGTCTGCTGCGAGACGAGGTTGCCGACCGCGAGGAGGAAGAGCTCGTCGCGGGGCTCCCGGACGAAGGCCGGGCCGCCCGCGTGGGTGCGGGGGCCCGGCCCGTAGAGCCTGTGGTGGGGCCGCGGTGGTGACGGAGGCGTGGAGCGGGCGGTCGCCAGGATGTGCGGGGCCACGAGCATGTCGGACCACATCTTGGAGACGCGCGGGGTGTGACGAGGCAGTGAATCCCCCCGGATTCAAAGGGTTCGGGCCCCGGGCACGATGTCCGGCGGGGCGAAGACGCCCGCGCCTGCCGAGATCGGAGAAGGCGGCGGCGTCACTTGTGTTTTCGGAAGGAAGTAGCCGCAGCCGAGCGCATCGGAGGCGCGGTCGCTCCGCCAACCTACAAGATCCGCCGCGCCGCACACCAGCGATTAACGCGGGTCCCGGCTCCGTCGGCCGCTCGCCTCCGGCAGCCGGCGCAGTGCGAGGCCCAGCAGAAGCACCGCGTACGCGCCCAGTACGCCGACTCCGGCCCACCAGGGAAGGGGGAAGTAGCCGGTGGAGGGCGCGTAGTGGGCGAGCACCTGTGGATGGGCGACGAGGGACTGCTGCGTGGCGAAGCCGGCGGCCGGGGTGACCCGCAGGAGCCACTGCGAAGGGCCGTCGGCGAGCAGCGGGAAGGAGGTCACCACGTACGGGACGACGATCGCCAGGACGGCGACGGGGAGCGCGGCCCGGGCGCGGCGCAGCAGGGCGCCGAGCGCGAGGGCGAGCACGGCGGCGAGGGCGAGCGCGGCGGCCGTGCCGACGACGATCCGCGTCCCGGTGAGCGGGGACGCCCCGAGGACGGGGATGCCGTTCCCCTTCAGGATCGTCACGCCGACGGGTATCACGATGCCGAGGGCGAGGAGACCGGTCACGAACGTGACGGCCCCGACGACGATCGCCTTCGCCGCGAGTTCCGCGCGGGTGACCGGCGCGCCGCCCGTGGCTTCGCGGCGGTACGCGGTGGTGGCGAGCCGTACCGCGACCACGAGCACGACGAGCAGCGCGAGGGCCAGGCCGCCGAGGGTGCGCTCCACGGGCCGGGCGCCGTCCTCGGCGCCCGCCGGACCGATGTCGCCGGATCCGGTGACGGTGATCGTGCCGTTCTTCTCCACCGCGCCGGATGCCCGGACCTGCTTCTCCCAGTCGGTCCTGTTCGCCTCGCCGACGGTGTCGCTCCGCCAGCCCGCGCCGACGACCGTGCCCTTGAGGCCGACGTGGTCGAAGACGCCGGCGGCCTGGGTCCAGCGCACCTGTTCCGTGGCGCCGCCGAGGCCGACGCGCCGCAGGGTCAGGTCGCCGGGAGAGGTGGCGAAGAGGCCGACCTGCACGGTGCCGGTCAGCCCCGTCAGGCGTGCCGTGCCGACCTCCGTCCACCGCGCGCCGTCGGCGGACTCGTGGCCGGTGACGGTGTCGCCCGACCGGGTGAGCCGCAGCCAGCGCGGGGCCCGGGCCGAGACCGCGCCGCCGTTGCCGCCGCTTCCGGCGATGTCGTGGAGGTAGTCGTACTGCATGCGTACGCCGTGGCCGCCGGTGACCATCAGCGCCGCGTACGAGGAGCCCTGACGGACGCCGTCCTTGATGATGATCCCGGCCTTCGCCCAGGGCGCGAGGCCGGGGACGATCCGGTCGTGGTGGGGCGGCGGGTAGGTGATCGTGCCCGACATGGACGTCATCCGGGCGGTGATGCTGCCGTTCTCGCCCAGCTCCTGGTGCAGGTAGGAGAACTGGTCGTTGACGAGGGAGCCGTCCGGCCCGGTCGGATCGGCGGGGCACGGGCCGTCGCAGGACGCGTGGTTGCCCGTCGCGTAGAGCAGGCCGAGGGCGACGACGGCCAGCATCGCCGCCGCCATGGCGATCAGCCGGCCCGGACGGCGGAAGCCGGTCCACTCCCGGCGGACCGCGTGGAGTACTGCGTGGGTCGAAGACATGACCACGGTTGTACGCAGGACACCGTGACGTGGTCCGAACCGCGCCTGTCACTTCGCTGTTAGGTGCGGCGGGGCATGCTGGGTCCGGCCGGACACGCGCGGGAGGGGAAGCATGGGCATGCTGCGGGGCGGAACTGTCGGACGGCGCTTCACGATCCTGTACGCCGCGGGGTTCCTCGGCTCCGGGATCGTGCTGCTCGCCCTGACCTACCTGGTGTCCGGTGCCCGGCTGTCCGCACCCGCGCCCGGAATCACCCCCGTGCCCGCCCCCGGCGGCTCGTCCGAACTCGCCGTCGCTCAGCAGCAGATCCGGGATCTGCAGGGGCAACTCTCGGACGTGCACGGGCAGCAGGAGCACCGACTCGCTCTCGCCTCGCTCATCGCGCTGGTGGTGACGGCGGGTCTCTCGCTCCTCCTCGGCCGCCTCCTGGCCCGCCGGGTCCTGCGTCCGCTGCGGCTCATCACCGCGGCGACGCGGCGGATCTCCGCGGAGAACCTGCACGAGCGGCTCGCCGTGAGCGGCCCCGCCGACGAGGTCAAGGAGCTCGCCGACACCGTCGACGGCCTCCTCGAACGACTCGAGGCCTCCTTCGTCGCGCAGCGCCGCTTCGTCGGCAACGCCTCGCACGAGCTGCGTACGCCGCTGGCGACGATACGGGCATCCCTGGACGTGGCCGTCGCCAAACCGGAGCCCTCGGCGCAGGCCCTCGCGCTCACCGCCCGGGTGCGGACCGAACTGGACCGCGTGGACCACCTGCTCGACGGTTTCCTCGTCCTCGCCCGCGCGCAGCACGGTGACCTCTCCGACCGGGCCCTCGTGTCGCTGGGCGAGCTGGCCCGGGAGGCGCTGGGCGACCGGGCCCCCGACCTCGCCGCGAAGTCCCTGGCCCTCGACACCGAGGTGGGTCCGGTGTCCTGGACGCGGGGCAGCGCGGTGCTGCTGTCCCGGATGGTGCGGAACGTCGTCGACAACGCGATCGCGCACAACCGGGAGAACGGCTGGATCCGGGTCGCCGCCGACGGCGACGGATCCGAGGCGCGTCTGGTCGTCGAGACCGGCGGGCCCGTCCTGGACCAGGACCAGGTGGACCGGCTCGGGCAGCCGTTCGAACGCCTCGGCGTCGCCCGTACGGGACCGGAGGGAAGTTCGGGCCTGGGCCTGTCGATTGTCGCGGCGATCGTCGCCGCGCACGGCGGCCGACTCGTCCTCCGAGCCCGTCCGGAGGGTGGTCTGCGTGTCGCGGTGACGCTGCCGGCGGCGGTCCCGGAAGCCGAGGCGCTGCGGACGGGGGTACGGGGATGAGGATCCTGGTCGTGGAGGACGCGCGGTCGCTCGCCGAGGTCGTCGCCGAGGGACTGCGGGATCAGGGGATGGCCGTCGACCTCGCGCACGACGGCCTGGAGGCCGCCGCGAAGCTCGACGTGAACGCGTACGACGTGGTGGTCCTCGACCGGGATCTGCCCGGCGTCCACGGAGACGTGCTCTGCCAGATGATCACCGGGCGGGACGACCGTCCGATGGTCCTGATGCTGACCGCGGCCGGGGCGCCCGGCGACCGGGTCAGCGGGCTCACCCTCGGAGCCGACGACTACCTGGCCAAACCCTTCCACTTCCCCGAACTCGTCCTGCGCATCCGGGGCCTGGCCCGCCGCAGGCCGTCGGCCCGGGCCCGTACGCTGCGCGCCGCCGGTCTCGAACTCGACCCGGTACGCCACACGGCCCTCCGGGACGGGCGGCCGCTCGCCCTGTCCGTCAAGGAGTTCGCCGTCCTGGAGGCGCTCCTGCGCGCCAGTCCGGGGTTCCTGAGCGCCGAGGACCTCCTGGAGCAGGTGTGGGACGAGAACGCCGATCCGTTCACCAACACCGTGACGGTCACGATCGGCCGCTTGCGCCGCAAGCTGGGCGGCCCGCCGGTCATCACGACGACGACCGGGGTGGATTATCGCATCGCCGACGCCCCGACCGGCTGACGGAGCGCGGCTCCGACCGGCCGACGGGGCTCCGGGCTCGTCAGCCCGCCGGCTCGGCCGCCGTCCCGGGCGTGCTCTCGTGGCGGCGGGCCACCGCGCTGAGTCCGGCGGCGAGCAGCGCGCAGAGCGCGCCGGCGAGCCAGACCGCTCGGTAGCCGTCCTCGCCGGGCTGGCCGGTCGCCGGGGAGGTGAACGCGCCCAGGAGAGAGGCGAAGACGCCGCCGGCGACCGCGCCGCCGAGGGTCTTGACGTTGTTGTAGAGGGCGGCGGCGATGCCGGTGCGGGACAGGTCCGAGGCCTCGACGATCACGGTGGGCATGGCGCCGAGCGCCAGGCCGGTGCCGAGGCCGAGGAAGAAGGACCCCGCCGCCATGTGCCACACCTCGTCGTGGAGGACGGCGTACTGGAGGAACGCCGCCGCCACCAGCGCGAAGGCCGCGACCAGGGTGGGGCGGTAGCCGATGCGCCGTGCGACGGCCGCGGTGGCGAAGGAGCCGAGGACGGCGGCGACGTAGCCGGGCAGGGAGACGAGCGAGATCGCGAGGGCGGACATGGCGAATCCGTATCCGGCGGTCGCCGGATCGGCGGCGAAGAAGGTGGCGTTGGGGGCCTGGCTGCCGAAGTAGAAGACGCCGAAGAGGAACGCCCCCAGGTAGAAGGGGGCCGCCTCGCGGCCGGCGAGGGCCCTGATGTCCACCAGCGGCTCCGCGGCCCGCAGTTCCACGAGGATCCAGGCGGTCAGCAGGACGGCGCCGAGGAGGAGCGGGCCGAGGGCGGCGAGGCTGCTCCAGGCTCCGTTCTTCGCGGCGCCGACGCCGCTCAGCAGGGCGAGCACGGCCGTGCTGAGCAGCGCCACTCCGGGCCAGTCGACCCGGCCGCCGGCCCGGCGGGTGGATTCGGGTACGGCGACGTAGGAGACGGGTACGCAGATCAGGGCGAGCGCCGCCGGTACGAGGAGGACGAGGCGCAGGTCGCCCACGGCGGAGTGGAGCAGGCCCATCGCCACTCCGCCCGCGAGGGAGCCGAGGGCGAGCGCACCGACGAGGAGGGCGATGGCCCCGCGCGCTCCGGCCACTGGGAGCCGGTCCCGTACGAGGGCGATCTCCAGGGGCAGCAGCGCGGCGAGGGGCCCCTGGAGGAGCCTTCCGGCGAGCACCAGGGGGTAGGTGTCCGCGAGTGCCACGATCAGGGTGCCCGCCGCGGTGAGGGCGAGGGCGATCCGGAGCATGCGCCGGTGGCCGTGGAGGTCGCCGAGGCGCCCGAACAGCGGTACGCACACGGCGGCGGCGAGGAGCTGGACGGAGACGATCCAGTTGGTGTCGACGGCGTCCACGCCCAGGTGCGCGGCGAGGGCGGGTAGGAGCGGGGCGATGCCGGTCTGGACGACGCCGCTGGTGAGTTCGAAGAGGACGAGCAGGCCGACGACAGCGGTGACGGCGGGTTCGGGGTTCCGCGTGACCGGACCTCTCGGTCTGGTGGTGTCGGTCATGGTCACTCCTGCGGGGTGAGAGCGGTCGGGGAAGAGGGGACGGCGGCCGGGGAGGAATCGGCGGCGGCGTGGGCGAGTCGCCGGAGGGCGAGGCCCGCGAGGAGGGCGGCGGCGTGGGGCAGCGCGCCGTCGTCGTAGACGGCCTGCGGGGAGTGGTTCATCGGGGCGGTCGCGGGGTCGGTGCCGGCCGGGCAGGCGCCGAGGCCGAGGAAGGCCCCGGGCACCTCGCGCAGCACGAAGGAGAAGTCCTCGGAGCCGGCCAGCGGCGTGGGCGCGGGGAAGACCCGGTCCGCGCCGAGGACGTCCCGGGCGGCGTCGAGGGCGAACGCGGCCTCGCCGTCGTGGTTGACGGTCGGCGGGTACTGGTGGACGTAGTCGATGTCCGCGCCGACGCCGTGGGCGGCGGCGATACCGTGCACGGTCCGCTCGAACGCCGCGCGGACGGCGGCGCGCGAGGCCTCGGAGAAGGTGCGGACGGTGGCGGAGAAGCGGCCCGACTCCGGGATGACGTTGGCCGCGGTGCCGGCCTCCAGGCGGCCGACCGTGACGACGGCCGGGTCGAAGATGTCGATCTCGCGCGTGACCAGGGTCTGCAGGGCGGTGACCATCGCGCACAGCGCGGGCACCGGGTCGACGGCGGCATGCGGGGAGGAGCCGTGGCCGCCCTCGCCGCGCACGGTGACGTGGACGGTGTCGGAGGCGGCGAGCATGGGGCCCGGCCGGGTGGCGGCGAATCCGGTCGGGGCGCCCCGGGAGACGACGTGGAGCGCGTACGCGGCGACGACCCGTTCTCCGGCCGCGTCGAGCACTCCCTCGTCGATCATGATCTTCGCGCCGCCCTGGCCCTCCTCGCCCGGCTGGAACATCAGGACGACGTCGCCGGCGAGCTCCTCGCGGCGGGCCGCGAGGAGGTGCGCGGCTCCGACGAGCCCGGCGGTGTGCAGGTCGTGCCCGCAGGCGTGCATCCGGCCGTCGAGGACGGAGGCGTACGGGACGCCGGTGTCCTCCTGGACGGGGAGGGCGTCCATGTCGCCCCTCAGCAGGACCGCGGGCCCGGGCCGTCCGCCGCGCAGGACGGCCGTCACCGAGCTGAGGGCCCGGCCCCGGGTGATCTCCAGGCCGAGCCCGTCGAGGGCGGCGATCACTTTCGACTGGGTGAGGGGGAGGTCCAGGCCCAACTCCGGTTCCCGGTGCAGGGAGTGGCGCAGGGCGGTCAGGACGGGGGCGAGGGCGTGTGCGTCGTGCAGCAGATCCATGGGGGGTATCGTGGCCATCCGCGCCAACGACAGAGATCATCCGCAGGAAACCACCGTTCATGAGCATTCCGCTGCTGGAACCGGCCGCCGCGTCCGGCGTTCTCGACGAGCTCGACCACCTGCTGATCACCGCGCTGCAGACCTCGCCGAGGGCCCGGTGGGAGCGGATCGGCGCGGCCGTCGGCGTGGACGCCTCGACGGCGGCGCGCCGCTGGAAGCGGCTGACCGAGGCCGGTCACGCCTGGATGAGCTGTCACCCGGCCGGCATCGGCCCCACTCCGCCGACCGTCGCCGTCATCGAGGTCGACTGCGTCTCCGGGAACCTGCACGAGGTGGCCGCCGCCATCGTCGACGACCCGCACCTGATCACCATCGACCACGTCACCGGCTCCCGGGACCTGGTCCTCACGGCGGCGTTCCCCGACCAGGCGGCGCTCGCCCGCTACGTGGGCCTGCGCCTGGAGGCCCTTCCCGGGGTGGCCGCGACGCGGTCGCAGATCGCCTCCACCGTGCATGCCGTCGGCAGCCGCTGGCGCCTCGACCGGCTCGCCCCGGGAAGCAGGGAGGACCTGGCGCGGGACCCGTCCGGCGGCGGGACCGGCATCGGCCGGGGCCTGTCCTCCGCCGACGACCTCGACCACCGGCTGCTCGCCCTGCTCGCGCAGGACTGCCGGCAGTCGGTCGCCGTCCTCGCCCGGAGCAGCGGGGCGAGCGCGAGCACCGTGCGGCGGCGGCTCGACCGCTTCCACCGCGCGGACGCCCTCGTCTACCGCTGCGAGGTGGCGCGGTACCTCTCCGGCTGGCCGGTCGCGGTCACCTTCTGGGGCGTCGCGCCGCCCGACGCGACGGCCCGGATCACCTCGCAGCTCATCGCCCAGCGCGAGACGCGTCTCTGCGCCTCCCTCTCCGGCCCGTACAACCTCCTGCTGACCGTCTGGCTGCGCTCCGTGGAGGACATGCCCTCCTTCGAGAGCCGTCTGTACGCCCGCTTCCCCGAGCTCACGGTCACCGACCGGGCCGTGACGCTCTGGCCCCTCAAGCTGGCCGGCCAGATCCTCGATCCGCGGGGCCGCCGCATCCGGGGCGTTCCGGTGGCCTTCTGGCACGATCCGGCCGCCGAACGCTCGGAGGCGGACCTCGTCCGTCGCCTCGCCACGCCCCGCCCGAAGCCGGCGGCGACCGGCTAGTCGCTCGCCGTCAGCGTGACGGCGAGCCGCTCCAGCAGGTCCGCGAGGTGCGCCTGTTCGTCCTCGCCGAGCCCGGAGAGGAGGCGGCGCTGGTTGTCCAGGTGGACGGCGATGAGCTCGTCGGTGAGGGCGACGCCTTCGGTGGTGAGGGCGATGAGGCGGCCGCGCGAGTCGGTCTCGTCGACGGTGCGGGAGACCAGGCCCCGGGCTTCGAGGCGGTCGACGCGCTTGGTGATGGCGCCGGTGGTGACGAGGACGGTGCGGCTGAGTTCGCCCGCCGACAGGGCGTAGGGCTCGCCGGCCCGTCTCAGCGCGGCGAGCAGGTCGAAGTCTCCGCTGCCCAGGCCCGCCGCGGCGAAGGGCGGGCGCAGTCGCTGGTCGAGCGTGTGGGTGAGCCGGAAGAGCCGGCCGATGACGAGCATCGGCGACGCGTCCAGGTCGGGGCGCTCTCGGTTCCACTGGTCGACGATGGTCACGATGGCATCGGGCTCCATCCCTTCACTATATCTTCCACGGATGATAAATTATCTTCCGTGGAAGATACCAGCGTCCGCAAGGCCGCCGCACACACGGACCACCCCTCCGAGACCCCCTCCCCCGCACGCCGCCGCCTCATCGCCTCCAGCCTGGCCACCTCGATAGGCGACGGCATCTACGTGCCGCTGACCATGCTGTTCATCCATGGACTCACCGGCCTGTCCCTCACCTCGATCGGCACGGGACTCACCATCGCCGGCCTCAGCGCGCTGGCCTTCATGCCCGCCGCGGGCATCCTCATCGACCGCTTCGGCGGCCGCCGCGTCCTCATCGCCGTGCTCGTCCTGCGCGCGATCGGCTTCGCCGCCTACCCGTTCGCCGACTCCTACCCCGCCTTCCTGACGATCGCCCTGATCGTGGCCGTGGGAATGTGGGCCTCCTCGCCGAGCCAGCAGTCCCTCATCGGCGACCTCGCCCAGGGCGCCGAGCGGGACCGGCTCCTGGCCTGGGACCGCAGCCTGCGCAACGCCGGAATGGGAGCAGGCAGCCTGGCCGCCGCGGGCATGCTCGCGTGGAACGGGACCACCGGCTTCATCGTCGCCGCCGAGGCCCTGGCCGCCGTCTTCGCCGTCGCCGCCGTACTGGTCGCCCGGATCCCCCGGGTCCGCGGCGTCACCAAGCGGCCGGACACGCGCGGCGGATACCGCCAGGTGCTCGCCGACCGCCCCTACCTCCTCCTCACGACCGCCAACTTCCTCATCGCCTTCGGCTACACCACCCAGGCCATGGCCCTCCCGGTCTTCCTCACCCGCGACGTCGGCCTCCCCGACGCCCTGGCCGGGGCCGTCTTCGCGGTCAACACCGTCCTGGTCGCCACCCTCGGCGTCCCCGCCGCCCGCCTGACCGCCCGCGGCAGACGCACCCGTACGGCCGCACTCGGCGCCGTCACCTTCGCCCTCTCCTTCGCCGCGTTCGCCTTCCTCCCCCGGCTGGTCCACGGCCCGGACGCCCTCATCGCCGTCCTCGCGGTCGCCGCGCTCTACACCGCCGGCGAACTCATCCACTCCGCCCCCGCCCAGAGCCTCTCCGTCCAGGCCGCCCCCGACCACCTCCGAGGCCGCTACCTGTCGGTCCACCAGCTCTCCTGGTCGATCTGCCGCACCATCGCCCCCATGCTCCTGGGCTTCCTCCTCGACACCGGCCCGCTGCACCTGTGGACCGTCCTCGCCCTCCTGGTCCTGACCGGCGCGGCGATCCTCCTGTGCGCCGAACGCTCGCTCCCGGCCCACACGAACGTCCCCGGGGCCCGCACGCCGGCGATATGAGGTGGACCCACCGGCCGCCCTTACTGTTCCATCGGGTGGACCACGGGGAGGATCGTGTGCGCGACGCACTGCTGGGGCTGGCCGACAACCCGGCTCTCACGGACGACCTGTTCGCCCGGCTCGTGGCGAGCGACGACGAGGACGTCCTGTACGCACTGGCCGGGCGCGAGCGCCTGACCACCTCTCAGGCGGGAGCACTGCTCGCCGTCGGCGACCCGCCGCTCACCAGGTATCTGGTACGAAGCGGGCTGGTGCCCTGGCCCGACGTGCCCGAAGACCATCCCGGACGGGCACTGGACGCGGTGATCGGCGGAGTCGCCCCGCCCGCCGTCTGGTGGGAGGCCGCCACCGATCCCGACCCGGGGGTGCGGCAGGAGGTCGCCTACGAGCTCGACGCGCCCACCGGGATCGTCGCCGCACTCGCCCACGACGCGGACCCGAAGGTCGTGGTGGGCGCCGCCGGAAACCCACGGCTCCCGCCCGAGCTGCTCCACGGTCTCGCCCGCCACCCCAGCACCGTCGTACGCGAGGCCGTCGCCGAGAACGAGGACGCGCCCGCCGAGCTGCTCTCCGCCCTCCTCGCCGACGGCGGTCACCCGGCCCCGACCCGCTGCGGCGCCTGCCACCCGCGCGAGACGGCCTGCCCCGACCACACGCCCGGCGTCCGGCGCATCCGGCTGGCGGCAGCCCGCCACCCGGCCGTGCCGCCCTCGGGACTCGCCGCGTTCCTGGACGCTCCCGAGGTCGGGACGGTCACGACGTTCGCCGCCCGCACCGATCTGCCGACCGCTTTCCTCGACCGGCTCGCCGGACATCCCACCGCCGACGTCCGCGCCGTGGTCGCCGCCAACCCCGCTGCCCCCGAAGCCCTGCTGCGTACGCTCGCCGCTGACGCCGATCCGGAGGTCCGCCGGGCCCTCGCCGAGAACCCGGCCGTCCCGCTCGATCTGCTCATCGCCGTCGTCGCACACGAACGGCTGCCCGACGAGCCGGCGCCCCGCATCGAATCCGCCACAGAGGCCGAACTCCGCACTCTCGCCGCCAGTCGAGTGGCGCAGGTCAGAGCGCTCGTCGCCGACCGCTCCCGGCTGCCGGGCGACCTCCTCGCACGGCTCGCCGCCGACCCGGACCCCGGGGTGGCCCGGCGGATCGCGGCCCGCCCGGAACTGGACCCCGACACGCTCACCGCACTGGTGGAACGGCACGGGCCGCCCGTCTTCAGCGCCCTCGCCCGCCACCCGGACTGCCCCGCCGCCCTGTTGCACCGCATGGCGGCCGAGGCGGCCACCGGCCGTCGCGTGCTGCGGGACATCGCCCGCCACCCTGCCTCCCGCCCCGAGACGCTGCTGCTCTGCCTGGCGGCCGAGGACCCGGACGTACGGCACTACGCGGCGGCCCACCCGGCTCTCCCGGTTCCGGTCCTGGAGTCGATGCTCGACGACCCCGAAGGCGAACTCGCCCGCGCCGCCGCGGAGAACCCGGCTCTGCCGGAGGCGCTGATGGAACGGATCGTCACGCGGGCTCTGCGCTGAGACCTCGGTGTGCGCCCCACCCCTCCTGCGGGTGAGCCGACGCCCCGGCAACGCACGGACCACACACTCGTACGAGTGAACCCGACTCTGCCCTTCCCGGAGGGCGGGACCCCGTCGTTACGATCGGCGCCGCTGAGGCCGATACGGCGGCGCCTGTCGTCATGTACAGACCTGACCTGCTGTTATGCCGCCACGCAGGCGCTGCGGAGGCCGGCTGTTCCGCATGTCGGCAAGGAGGGACAGGTATATGGAGCAGGGACAGAACGGAGGCCGGGACCGGCAGCAGGGTGCGGCGGAGGAGTTGGCGCGGGTGTTGCGCCGGTGGTGGGAGGAGGCCGGCGGTTCGACGGGGGGTACGCGGCCGACGCAGCAGGCGCTGGCCACGCGGCTGGGCATCGATCAGACCACGTTGTCGCGCTATCTGAACCCGAAGCACCTGTCGACCGCGCCCTTGAGGGTGGTGGAGACGCTGCACGCCCAGTTGCGCGCGCCTGCGGCGGAACTCGACCGGGCGCGGGCGTTGTGCCGGGCCGCGCTGCGGGAGAGCGGGCGTCAGCGGACGGTGGAGGGCCCCGAGGAGAACCCCGTACAGGCGGATGGTGGGGGGCACGGGTCTTCCGCGCCCGATGCCGACCGGGACGAGCGGTCGGTTGCGGACGGTGTCGATGGTCCCGGCCGGCGGCAGCGGTCCCGGTGGCTCCGGCCCGTCCTGCTCACGGCGGCCATGGTGCTGGCGTTCACCGCGGGGATGGCCGTCGACGGACGGCTCTCCGCCCGGGAGCACAGGGCCACGGCCGGGGGTGCGGCCGGTGCCGTCCCCGCGGGCAAGGCGCCGGTCGACACCTGGCTGGCCCTGCTGGTGGAGCAGCTCCCGCCCGTCAAGGCACCGCCCTACCAGCGGAACCCGAGCCCGCTGCCCTCCGCCTCCGTGTGAGGAGGGCGGCGCCCCCACCACCGCCGCCATGCGCTCCGCCCTCATGCACCGAGACATGCCCCGGACATAACCGGAGGTCAGAGCCCCGTCATACAGGCTGCATAGATGCGCCTCGGCAAGCGGCCCGGATCGTCTTCCCGCACCCTGCCGGCCCGGTGATTCTGGTTCGGCGGCCGACGCTCCCGGACAGCCCGCCCCCTCGGTGAGGCGCCCCCTCCGGGTGCTCGTTCCGGCCCGCCGCCCATCCATGCACGGCCCGGAGGCACCGAGCCGTGCGGAAAGCACGAGGGAGACGCATGAGCAGCAACGGACAGCACCTCCGCGGCACCGTGATCGCCGGGGTCCTGGCGACCGCCCTGGCCCTGGCGCCGGCCTCCGTCGCCCAGGGGACCGCCCCCGCGGCGGCGCCGGCCGGACCGACGACCCTGGTCTTCGACAAGAACCCGAAGGACCCCACCGACTCGCGGCTCCTGGTCTACAAGGGCAAGGAGCACAAGCTGTGGGCCGTCTACCGTGCCGGATCGGGCATCGGCGTCAAGGACGACTGTGCGCGCGCCAGGGGCTGGCTGCCGAACGGCACCTGGAAGATCAAGCTCAAGTCCCGCACGTACAACGGCGACCTCGTCAAGGGCTACGCCGCCTACCTCCAGGACATGAAGTGCTCCAAGGGCACGGTGACCCGGACGGAGATGCTCATCCACTCGGAGATGAACCGCGACGGCACCCAGGGCCGCACCGAGGCCCGCCGCTGGGACGGCGTCCGCGACTACAAGTCCAACGGCTGCGTGAAGCTGAGCCCCGACGACATCAAGAAGATGTTCCGGCTCTTCGACCGCCCCGACTTCGGCTGGCCCACCCACCTGCGCGTCGTGTCCTGACCATCGGCACCCCGGGGCCCGGGCCCTGACGGAAGCCGCGCCGGAGCCCTCTCGGCTCCGGCGCGGTCCTTGTACCGGCCTCACTCGCAGCGGTACGTGAACGTGCCCTCGGCCGTGTGGGGGGTGGGGGACGTGATCACGAGGCGCGCCACGGCGTGGTGGGTGCCGGGGCCCTGGAAGGTCCACAGGAGGTGGAGCCGGGCCTCCTCCTGACCGCGGGTCAGGGTTTCACGGAGGGGTGCGGAGCGGGTGCCGTCGCTGCGTTCCCAGTGGTACGTGAGGGAGCCGGGGCGGCCGTCGGTGCGGACGACGCCCGTCACGTTCGCCGTGCCGTCGCAGCCGAGCGGCGCTTCGGGTGCGGTGACCGCGACGTCCCGGACGGAGACCCGGGGGCCGTACGCGCGCCAGGCGAGGAGGGCCAGGACGGCGAGCAGGATCACGGCCGCGGGCGCGTACCGGAGCGGCCGTCGGGGGCGGGGGCCGCGGGGTGGTGGGGCGCCGGGCAGGGTGCCGTGCCAGATCTGGGCCGCCGTGGGGGTGTTCGCGGCGCGTCGTGCGGCGGCCGCGGTCACCCCCGGCCCGAAGCGCAGCACTTCGCCCTCCACGCGGTCGGGCGTCGGGTCGGGGCTCGGGCCCTCGAACCAGTGGCTGCCCAGTTCGGTGGCGCTGTAGGCGTCGTCGTTCACGTGATCACACACCGTCGGATGAAGGTCTGTTGCAGGGAACCGCCGTTCGCGGCGGCCGGGTCCGTGGTCGCGCGCACTCCCCAGTAGCAGCCGGCGCCCCGGACCGCGTGCGGGAGCGTGAGGGTGTAGTGGCCCGCTCCTTCGCGCCTCAGGGTCTCGGAGCCGTCGGGTGTGCCCGGCGAGCCCTTCTCGTCGCTGGTGAACCACTCGACGAGGAGTGTCAGCGGGCCTGTTCCGTCCGTCGTGATCTCGACGGTGGCCTCGGCGTCCGTCGGCCCGGTCTGGCGCAGGCTGGTGACGGAGACGTCCGTGACCGTGACGGGCGGCGGCGTCGTCGGGGGTGTGGTCGGTGGAGTGGTGGTGGGGGGCGGGGTGGTGGGGGGAGCCGTGGGCGGGGGTGTCTGTCCGGTCGTGGTGGTGGGCGTGGGTGTCGTCGTGGGTGTGGTCGTCGGGTCGGTCGCCGGTGGGGGTTCCGGGGTGTCCGGGGAGGCGGAGGGTTCCGGGGGCGTCGGGGGCGGAGTCGGTGTCGGTGTGCGCGTCGGGGGCGGGCTCGGGGGCGGTGGGCTCCCGCTCGGTGAGGTGTTCGTCGTCGCGAAGGCCTGGGCGGTCTCGTCGCCGTCCGTCCTCTCTGCCCCGGCCTGGGCGGCGAGGGCGAGCAGCAGGGCCAGGGCGAGCGCGGCGGCGCCCGCCGGGAGGCCGCGGAGGAGTCTCCGCCAGGGGCTTGATGGTGGTCCGGTCAGGGTCGTCGTGGCGAGCGCGGTCGTGCCCGTGGCCGTACCGCCGGAGGAGGGGAAGAGGAGCGGCAGGAGTGCGGCGAGGGCCGCGAGGCGGCCTCGGCCCCGCTCCTCCCAGTCCGGTCCGTACGCGGCCGTGGCGACCGACTCCAGTTCGCCGACGAACGCGTCGGCGTTCTCCGGTCGTTCGTGCGGGGCCTTGGCGAGGCCTCGGCGGATGAGCGGGCGCAGCGGCTCCGGTGCCTGTCCGTCGGGGACGGGTGCCTCCAGGTGCTGGAGGGCGAGTTCGGCGACGTTGTCCCCCGTGAAGGGTTTGCGTCCGGTGAGGCACTCGAAGAACGTGGCGGTCGCCGCGTAGACGTCGGCCGCGGGCGAGGCGGGGGCGCCGTTCCACTGCTCGGGCGCCATGTAGGCGGGCGTCCCGGCGATGCCGGGGCGGCTGTCGCGTCCGGCCGCGATCCCGAAGTCGACGAGTTTGGAGGATCCGTCGGCGGCGACGAGGACGTTCTCGGGCTTGTAGTCGCGGTGGACGACGCCCGCCCGGTGAGCGGCGGCGAGGCCGAGGAGCGAGCCCTTGAGGACCGTGAGGGCGGCCTCGGGTCCGGTCGCGCCCTCCCGGGCGAGGAGGGCGCGCAGGGCGACGCCGTCCACGAGCTCCATGACGATGGCAGCTCCCCGGGGCGCCTCGACGTACTCGTGGAGCGCCACGACGTGCGGGCTGTCGAGGGCGCCGAGGAGCCGGGCCTCGGAGCGGAATCCGCGGACGAAGGACTCGTCCGCGCGGAGCCGCTCGCTCAGGTACTTCACGGCCACCGGCGCTCCGGTCGCGTCGTGGACTGCCAGCGCCACGCGTCCGCTGCCGCCCGCGCCCAGCTCCCGGGACTCCGTGTAGCCCGGGACCACCCATGCGCTCATCCCCGTCCCCCCTCGGAACCGGCCGTGGCGGCCTTCCTCCACAGGGACAGATTCTCGCCACGGCCGGTTCCCGGCGACAGGGGGAAGCCGATGGTTTCCGACGCTTTGTACGGCGCGTTCCGGTCGTGCTCGACGTCCTCCGGGACCGGTGGGGAGTCAGTGACGCAGGCGGGTGTTGAGGCGGGCGGCCTGGCGGGTCAGGTGGTCGCGTTCGAGGGCGTCGGTGGCCTTCTTCGCCGCCTCGGCGTACAGCCGCGCCGCCGTCGCCGGATCGCCGGCGCGTTCGTGGAGGTACGCCGCCACCGCCGTGTACCGGGGCAGGGAGGCGTCCAGTCGCGCGAGCTCCGCCAGGCCGGCGTGCGGTCCGTCGGCCTCGCCGACGGCGACCGCGCGGTTGAGGCGGACGACCGGACTGTCGGTCAGGCGCGCGAGCTCGTCGTACCACTCGACGATCTGCACCCAGTCGGTCTCCTCGGCCCTGGGGGCGTCGGCGTGGAGCGCGGCGATGGCGGCCTGGGCCTGGAACTCGCCGAGGCGGTCGCGGGCGAGGGCCGTCTGGAGGATCTCGACGCCCTCGGCGATCGCCCGGGTGTCCCAGCGGCCGCGGTCCTGCTCGGCGAGCGGCACCAGGCTGCCGTCGGGCGCGATCCGGGCGGCGCGCCGGGCGTGGTGGAGCAGCATGAGGGCGAGGAGCCCCGCGACCTCCGGGTGGTCGATGGCGGCCGCGAGCTGCCGGGTGAGCCGGATGGCCTCGGCGGCCAGGTCGACGTCGCCCGAGTAGCCCTCGTTGAAGACCAGGTAGAGGACGCGGAGCACGGTGGCGACGTCGCCCGGGCGGTCGAGCCTTCCCCGAGCTCTCGGCTTCGCTCGAGCAGGGGAGACCCCATTGCCGGAGAGGGTGCGCTTGGCCCGGCTGATGCGCTGCGCCATGGTCGCCTCGGGCACCAGGTAGGCCTGGGCGATCTGGCGGGTGGTGAGGCCGCCGACGGCGCGCAGGGTGAGCGCGACCGCCGACGACGGCGTCAGCGAGGGGTGGGCGCAGAGGAAGTACAGCTGGAGCGTGTCGTCCGCGGAGGGCGCGGGGCCGGGCGCGGGCTCCTCCTCGAAGAGGTCCTCGCGCCGGCGCCGGGCGGTGTCGGAGCGGGTCGCGTCCAGGAACTTGCGCCAGGCCGCGGTGACCAGCCAGCCCTTCGGGTCCCGGGGAGGATCGGCGGGCCAGACGCGGACGGCCTCCAGCAGGGCGTCCTGCACGGCGTCCTCGGCCGCCGCGAAGTCGGCTCCGCGGCGGACGAGGACGGCGAGGACGCTCGGCGTGAGGCTGCGGAGCAGGGCCTCGTCCATGGGATCGGTCACTCCGTGATGGTGGGCGGCGCGGCCATGAGCGGGCGCAGTTCGAGCCACTCGTGGATCGGCTTCCCGCCGGCCCCGGGGGCGGCCGAGAGTTGCCCGGCGAGTTCGAGGGCGCGCTCGTAGGTGTCGACGTCGATCACCATCCAGCCGGCGATGAGGTCCTTGGTCTCGGCGAAGGGGCCGTCGGTGACCGGCGGGCGGCCCTCGCCGTCGTAGCGGACCCAGACCCCCTCGGGGGCGAGTCCCTGGGCGTCGACGAACTCTCCGGTCTTCTCCAGCTCGGCGGCGAAGTCGTGCATGTACCGCACGTGGGCCGAGATCTCCTCCGGGGTCCACTGGTCCATGGGCACGAAGCCGTCCGGGCACGGGGCGCCGCGGTAGTGCTTCAGCAGCAGGTACTTGGCCATGATGTTCTCCTCGGTGCCGGTGCGGCTCATTCTGGCCGCTCTCACACCGGGGACGGAGCCGGACACCGCTTCTCGACATCGCCGTCCGGATTTCTTTCGGCTTTCTTTCGGCTGTCCTTCGGCCCGGGCGGTCAGCGCTGGGCCAGGCTCGCCGGCGTCGGCGGGGTCTGCGCCCCGTCGCGGGGCACGGGGACGTGCGGACGGTGGTGGGGCACGGGGGCGCCGGCCGTCGTCGCGGCGAGGTCCAGGGCCGCGAGGAGGAGGCGCAGGGCCCGGTGGGCCTGGGGTGCGTCGAGCCGGGCTTCGAGGTCGGCCAGGGCGTGGTGGGCCCGGTGCCGGGCGCGGCCGGTGCGTCCGGCGCGGTGGTCGGCGAAGGCGCGGGCGTAGTGGGCCAGCGCCGTGGCCCAGGCGTCGTTCGCGCAGTCCGGCTGCGCGAGGGCCCGGCGGGCAGTGCGGGCCGCCGCGGCGGGGGTGTGGTGGGCCTGGACCACGGCCAGGGCGGCGAGGCTGACCGCGGGCGACGGGCCTCCGGGGGCGCCGTCGGGCGTGGTGTCCGCCGCCTGTCGGTAGTACGCGGCGGCCGCTCCGGGGTCCCGTCGCTGCCACGCCAGGGTGCCGTGGACATGGGCGATGCGGCCGATGAGGGCGTCGTCGCCGGCGAGTACGGCCGCCGGCCAGGCGAGGGACAGCAGGTGGTGTGCCGTGCCGGGGTCCCATCCCGCGCTGAGCCAGGCCGCGAGCCATCGGCCTTGTGCCACGAGCGGGCTGTCGGCGGGCAGCCGGGGCAGCAGTGCGCGGAGGTGGTCGCTGCCTTCCCGGGCGTGGTCGCGCACCGCCCACCAGAACCAGAGGTGCAGCACGGTCTCCAGGGCCGTCTCGGCATGGCCGGTCCCGTCCCCGGCGCGGTGCACGAGCGCCATCAGGTCGTCGTGCTCGTCCTGGACGGTCTGGAGCGCCTGTCGCTGGAGGCCGCTGCTCCACAGGGTCTCGGCGACGGCCGCCGCGCCGCGGAAGTGGGCGGCGTGCCGGTCCCTCGTGACGGGAAGTTCGCCCGCCGCCGCGAGCCGTTCCGTACCGAAGTCGCGGGCGGCCCGGGCCATGCGGTAGCGCGGCGGGCGCACCGCGCCCGCGTCCCCGGACACGTGGAGCACGCCCGTGGCGCTCAGCGTCGCCAGGGCGGGGGGCACCTCGTGGGGCGCGAGGTCGGAGCCCGCGCACACGAACACCGCCGCCGCCTCCGTGAAGGGCCCGGTGAAGACGCTGAGCCGGCGCCAGACCCTGCGCTGCGCCGGTTCGCACAGGGCGTGCACGGCCCCGATGGAGGTGCGCAGCGTGCGGTGCCGCAGCAGGAGCGGGGCCGGGTCGGCGAGCCGGCACTGGCCGGATTCGAGGTGGGCGGCCAGCTCCGTCATCGTCCACTCCCCCAGTCGGCCCGCGGCCAGTTCGAGGGCCAGGGGTACGCCTTCCAGGAGCCGGCACACCCGGGCCACGGCCGCCGGGTCGGCCTCCTCGCTCCATCCGCGTTCCCGTGCGCGGGAGACCAGGAGCTCCGCCGCGGGGGACGGACCGGTCTGACCGGGTGGCGCCTCCACGGGCAGGGGTCCCAGTCGGATCGCCTTCTCGTCGCCGAGCCCGAGCGGCCGCCGCGCGGTCACCAGGACCCGTACGGTCGGCCGGGCGATCAGGAGGGTCTGGACCAGGCCGATGCATTCCGTGTGCACGGGGTCGACGTCGTCCAGGAAGAGCAGCACCTCGCCGGTGGGGTCCGTGCCTGCCGGGTCCCGGGGCGGGTCGGCGGCGTCGAGTGCCCGGGCGACCCGTGCCGTCAGCGCCCGGCGGCCCACGGGGATCGCGTCGTGCCACCGCACCCGGACCACCGTGTGCGAGGGGCCGTCGGCGGGGGCCGTGACGGCGGCCAGGGCCAGGCGGCTCTTCCCCGTCCCGGCCGCCCCGGTCACGGTGACGAGCCGGTGCCCGGCGACGGCGGACCGGAGCGCGGCGAGCTCCCCGTCACGTCCGACCAGGGCGTGACCGCCCCGGAAGCGGTCCACGAACCGGGCGTCGTGCCCCTCGCCCCGATTCCACATCTCCGGCACCGGGCATCCTCCAGATCTTCGCTCTCGCCACCGACCCGCCAAGATCGCGAGTCGGTACAGAACCCGCAGGTCCCGGGTGCAGAACCGTCACTGCACCAGGCGTCACGGCAACCCCAACGCGCTCCCCCGTCCACGGGTGGCGCGGACGGGGGCCGAACCACCCTCCGCAACGAACGATGGAACGCGTGACCGACACGAGGGAGCGGCCGCGTCGACCCGGCCGGCGGATATCAGACAGTCGCGCCCAAACCCGCCCGAAGCCTCCCCGACTCCGGCCGATCCGGATGCACTTGTTCCATGGCTGGAAAGCAATCCTCTTGACCTACCCGGCAGTTGATGATCAATTCAAGTACTCTTCGATCGCGCCCGGGGCGTCACGGGATCACCCGGGCTCAGAACCTGGGGGGCCAATGTCCAACGCGATCATGCTCGACCTGCCGTTTCCGCCTCGCGGCAATCCGAACCAGGCAGCCGTCGCGCAGCTCCACCGGCACTGGCTCCTCCGCAACGAGGGACTCACCGCCGCCATCACCCTGCCCGCGTACGACAAGTGGGACGTGCCCCGGCTCGCCGCGTTCACCAGCCCGGACTCCCCCGCCGAGGAGCTCGCCCTCGCCGCGGACCTCCTCGGCTTCTACTTCCTCTTCGACGACGGGTTCGACTCGGAGCTCGGCCGGTCGCCCGCGCAAGTGGCGGAGATATGCCGCCGCCTGACGGGCCTTCTGTACGGGGACGGCCCCGCGCCCGACGCCCGTACCCCCGTCGAGCAGGCCTTCGTCGACCTCTGGGAACGCAGCGCGCGCGGCATGTCGGCCCGCTGGCGGGCCCGGTCCGCCTACAACTGGGAGTGGTACTTCGCATGCCACCCTGCCGAGGCCGCCGGCCGGCTCTCCGGACGGCTCCCGGACCGGGAGGGCTATCTGGCGCTCCGCCGGGGCACGGCCGCCATGGAGACCCTCTTCGACATGGTCGAGCGGCTCAACCGGTTCGAGCTCCCGCAGGAGGTCCTGCACCATCCGTCCTTCCGCCGGATGCGCCAACTGGCCGCCGACATACCGTCGTTCACCAACGACGTGCACTCGTACGCCCAGGAGCTCGCCCGTGGCGACGTCGCCAACCTGGTGATGATCGTCCGCGAGGAGCGCGGCGGCACCCCCGAGGACGCGGCGGCCCAGGTGATGCGCGAGGCCCAGGCGATGGTCGACCGCTTCGTGGAGCTGTCGTCCGAGGTCCCCGAGATCTGCGAGCTCCTCGGCCTCGCCCCGGCCGCCCGCGAGGCCGCCGACCGGTACGTCGACGGCCTCGCCGCCTGGATCTCCGGCTACCACCGCTGGGAGATCGACACCGGCCGCTACGACCGCTGAGCCGCGACACCCGACGGGCTCATGGACGCGCGCCGCTCCGGCCCCGGGGCCTCCCCGACGGAGAGGGCCCCGGGGCCGGGCCGCGCTCAGGTGTCTCCGAGCGCCAGCTTGATGCCGAAGCCGACGAGCACCGTGCCGGTGATCGCGTCGATGCCCCGCCGCACCGAGGCGCGGTTCAGCCAGCGGCGGACGAGCTGGGTGCCGAAGATCAGGGCGCTGAACCAGACCAGCCCCTCCAGGTCGTGCACGGTCGCCAGGACGACGCCCATCAGCAGGTGCGGGGCGTCAGCGGGGATGAACTGGGGCAGCATCGCCATGTAGAAGACGCCGTTCTTCGGGTTCAGCAGGCTGGTGCCCACCCCGCGCGCCCAGCACCGCACCCACGTCGCCTCCGCGGCCGTGGCTTCCGCCCCGTCCGCCGCGTCCCCCGCCCCGGTCCGGCCGCGCTCCTTGAGCACCCGGCGGATCATGCCGATCCCCAGCCACGCCAGGTACCCGGCACCGGCCAGGCGCAGCGCGTCGTACAGCAGTCGGGACGCCGTGAGCACCGCCGAGGCGCCGACCGCGGCGGCCACACCCCACACGAGCACACCGCAGAGGATCCCCAGGGCCGTCGCGAAGGCCCGGCTCCGGCCCAGGGTGATGGCGGAGCGCAGCACCAGAGCGGTGTCGAGGCCCGGCATGATGGTCAGCATCCCCGCCACTACGGCGAAGGAGGCGATGGCAGAGGTGACGGTCATGCGGCCATCCTGGAGCCGCGGCCGCGATCACGTCCAACGCGGTCCGCTTCACCTCCCATCAGCGGAACTGATACCGCCTCGTCACGCGCGGCCGGCGCCGACGAGGTGCTCGGCGAGGTCGCGGGCCGCGGCGGCGTGCCCGGTGCCGGGGCGGGTCGCACCGGTGGCGAGGAGGCCGTCGACGAGGAGGAGCAGCTGGTCGGCCGCGAAGCCGGGCCGCGCATGCCCGAGGGCGGTGAACTCCTCGGCGAACAGGCCGTGGAGGGTGCGCCGGTACTCCCTGGTGACCTCGTGGCCGGGATGGTCCGGGTCCGTGAGCGCGAGGTCGGCGGCGAGGTACCGGCACCCGTGGAAGCCGGGGTCGGCGGCGATGACGCCGAGCCGATCGACGACGGCGAGGATCCGGTCCCGGGGGTCGTCCCCCGCGGCGTCCATGGTGGAGCGGTACCGCTCCACGTCCTCGGCGGTGCTGCGGCGCAGCACTTCGGCGATGAGCCCGTCCTTGCCGCCGAAGTGCTCGTACAGCGAGCGGCGGGCGACGCCGGCCTCCTTCAGCAGGGCGTCCACGCCGATACCGACTCCCTGACTGTAGGTCAACTCCTGTGCGGCGAGCAGGAGTCGCTCGCGGGGTCCGGGCTTCACGGAAGTACTCATGCCTCGATTCTGCAGCACTTGACACGGTAGATCAACCGGTCTATCTCTTTACCTCGTAGACCGACTGGTCTATCTCTTCTGAGGAGGCGTCCATGTCCGTACGCACCACCGCCGAAGTCATCGACCGTTTCAACCGCGCGTTCACCGACCGCGAGGCCGGCCTCCTGACCGACCTGATCGCCGAGGACTGCGTCATGGAGAGCGTCCAGCCCGCGCCGCGCGGGGAGCGGGTCCTCGGGGGCGAGGCGTGTACGGAGTGGTGGTCGGCCCTCGTCGACGACCGCACCGCGCGGTTCACCCCGCAGGAGGTGATCGTGGCGGGCGACCGCGCGACGATCGTGTGGACCTACCGCTTCGGGGACGGCCCCGACCAGTGGGTGCAGGGCGTCAACGTCATGCGGGTGACGGACGGCCGGATCGTCGAGGCGCTCGGCTTCAGCAAGACCGCGGGGGAGGTCCCGCTGGCCGCCCAGTCCGCCGACGCGTGATGCCCGGCGAAACGACCCGCCCCACCCACCTCTTACGAAGGGCACGACCGATGCGGAGCTACCACCTGTCGCACAGCGGGGCCGGACTGTCCGGTCTCACCGTCCGCGAGCACGACGTCCCCACGCCCGGTCCCGGCCAGGCCCTGGTGGCCGTGCGCGCGACGTCCCTGAGCTTCCGTGAGCTCATGGTGCTCGACGGGACCTACGTCCTCCCGGTGAAGCCGGACGTCGTCCCCGTCTCGGACGGGGCCGGAGAGGTGGTCGGGGTCGGACCGGGCGTCGACGCGGTACGGGTCGGGGACCGCGTCGCCGCCACGCTCTTCCCGTCCTGGCAGGACGGCCCGTTCGCCGTCGAGCACCTCGCGCAGCGCGGCGGCTCGCTGGACGGCATGCTCACCGAGTTCGCTCTCGTCGACGCGGACTCGCTCGTGACCGTTCCCGCGCACCTGACGTACGCGGAGGCCGCCACCCTCCCCTGTGTGGCCGTTACGGCGTGGAACGCGCTGACCGGCGACGGGGCCGGGGTCCGCCCCGGCGACACCGTCGTCGTGCAGGGCTCGGGCGGCGTCTCCCTCTTCGCCCTCCAGTTCGCCGCGGCGCTCGGCGCGCGCGTGATCGCCACGACCGGAGGCCCCGCCAAGGCCGCGCGCCTGCGCGAGCTGGGCGCCGACGCCGTCGTCGACTACAGGGCCACCCCCGACTGGGCCGGCGAGGTCCGCGCCCTCACCGGCGGCCGGGGCGCCGACCGCGTCGTCGACGTCGCCGGGCTGCTCCACGAGTCCGTCCGCGCCGTCGCCCTGGCCGGCACCATCGCCTGCGTCGGCTTCACGGGCAGGACCGCCCCGCCGCTCGACCCCCAGGCCCTCTTCGCCTCCGGCGCCACCGTCCGCAGCGTGGCGGTCGGCAGCCGGGCCCAGTTCACCGCCATGAACGCCTTCATCGAGAAGCACGGGCTCCGGCCCGTCGTCGACCGCGTCTTCCCCTTCGACGAGGCCGTCGACGCCTACCGCCACTACGCCGGCGGAACCTCCTTCGGCAAGGTGGTCGTCGACCACTCCTGACCCGGCGTCGCTCACTGCTCCCAGTACTGGGCGAGCGCTCCCTCCCGGTACGGGGCCGGGCTCACGCTCAGTTCGCCGGCGAAGGGGCGGTCGAGGACGAAGACCAGGAGCAGGCTGAAACCGATGAGGGCGGCGACCGAGGCGACGAAGAGGAGCTGGATCCTGAGCTTGCGCATTCCGTAGAGGAAGGTGAGGGGCACGAGGACGACGGCGCCGCCGAACGCCAGGACCTGGAGGAGCGGCGGGAGTTCCTGCTGGGCCATGTTCAGGCGGGCACGGCGCTGGGCGGCGACGTCGTTGAGGTGGGTGACGGCCTCCTCGTAGAAGACCTCTTCGCGCGAGGACTTCGGGTCGTACGCCTGGAGGACGGTGAAGGCGGCCCGCAGGTGCCCCTCCGTGGCCCCGTAGCTCGGCTGCCCGGCGCGCATGCGGGGCCACTGGTCCTCGACGACCGCGTGGACGTAGCCGCTGAGCGCCGTGTCGAGGTCGGCGTGGACCGCGGGCGGGAAGGCGGCGGCGTCGCGGGCGATGAGCGCGGCGTCGGTGGCCTCGCTGGCGACGATCGTCTGCGTGCTGTCCAGCTGGGTCCAGAGGGTGACGATGACGAAGGCGAGGATGATCCCGTAGATCGCGCCGAACATCCCCAGGGTCACCCCGACCATGTCGTTGTGCTCCCCCCTGGCCAGCGACGGGTACCTGCGGCGGAGGAGCACGCTGCCGGCCACCGCGAGGAGGACGGTCCCGCCGACGGTGACCACGGCCAGGGTGAAGGTGCTGAAGTGATTGAGGAGCCAGAGCGACATGTGCGGGGAGTCTAGGTGCGTCGTGCGGCCGTTCCCGCCCCTCGGCGGCGATCACGGCGAATGATCACTCGCTCGTGTCGGCGATGGAACACACGGTCGCCACGCGGTGCGGCCGCCGGCCCCGGGGGCCTTTCCCGGGGCCGGTGTTGCTCACCGGCGGAGCGCGACGGCGGCGTGGTGGCCGTCGGGGACGGTGACGTCCGCCAGGAACCAGCCGGGCGGTGCGGAGGGCAGGGGGCCGGCGCCCACGTACTCGGCGGACGGGTCGGCGCCCAGGCCTGTGCCGATTCCCTTGAGGTAGGCCTCCTTTCGCGTCCAGGCGCGGGCGAACGCGGCGGGGCGGAGGGCCGGGGCGAGGGCGGCGAGTTCCGCCGCCTCGGCCGGGTGGAGGACCTCCGCGGCCTCCGTGACCGTGTGGGGCGCCGGCACCCGCTCGATGTCCACGCCGACGGGGGTGGAGGCGACGGCGATGAGACTCAGCCCCTCGCAGTGCGAGAGCGAGAAGTGCAGCCGCCCGTCGGGCAGTACGGGCCGTCCGTGCGGCTCGCCGCAGCAGGGGCACGGCGCCCGCGCCACCGACACGGTGCGGGGCGCGACGCCCAGGTGGGCGCCGAGCAGGCGGCGCAGCCCGACGTGCGCGCACAGGTAGGTGGCGCGGTCGCCCGAGCGGCGGAACTCCTCGGCGCGGGCCAGTTCCTCGGTGGCCAGGACGAGGGGCGCGTACCGGGTGACGGCGTCCTGATGGGCCTCGGTGGCCACCAGCCACAGCTGCGGCCGGACGGGACGCAGTCCGGGCAGCCGGGTCAGGGCCGTCGTCAGGGGCGGGAGCGTCGAAGGGATCAGGGGGCCGGCCGGAGGGGCCGCCGGCGACGGCGGGGAAACCAGCGGGATCATGTCTGCCTCACACGGAAGTGGCGGTGGGCTCCGGTGCGGTACGGGTACGGGCCTCGGCGCGCGGTGCGACGGTGGCCGCCCCACCGCGCAGGGCGACGGCCGCGGCGACCGGGGAGAGGAGGGCGAGGCCCGCGCACAGCAGCCAGGTCCCGGTCACCCCGAGGTAGAGCGAGACGGGGCTGAAGACGGCCAGGGACAGCGGTGCCGCGCCGATGCCGGAGAGCGCGAAGGTGGACATCGCGGCCCCCATCCGGCCCTCGGGGACGGCCTGCTGGTAGGCGGTGACCAGGGCGGGCCCGTTCAGGCCGGAGAGCAGGCCGACGGCGCCGGCGGTGGCGGCCAGGACGACGGCCGAGGGGACGAGCGCCATGGCGGCCATGCCGGCGGCGAGGCCGACGCCGGTCACCACGAGTTTCGTGTGCGCCGGGATGCGGTGGGCGAGCGCCGCGCCCAGGGCGGCGGACGCCAGCGCTCCGGCGCCGAAGACGGACAGGACCATGGCGACGGCGCCGACGCCCCAGCCCTGGTCGGCGGCCCGCAGGGGCAGGGCGACCTCGGCCGGCCACAGGAACGCCAGGTCCATGCAGAAGCAGGCGACGAACATCCACCGCAGGCGCGGGTGCGCGGCGAGGAGCCGGAAGCCGTCGCCGGAGCGGCGCAGCAGGGAGGGTCCCTGCGGGGTGCGTTCGGGCCGGGTCATGCCGTGGGTGACGTGGGCGGCGCAGGCCAGCCAGAGCGCGCAGCCGACGGCCGCGGCCGTCATGGCCACGGGCAGGCCTCCGACGACGACCAGCCAGGCGCCGAGGGGGGATCCGGCGATGGGGGCGAGGCGCAGCACCATGGAGAACAGGGAGTTGGCGCGGCCGAGCTGGTCCTGGGGGGCGAGCCGGGGCAGCAGGACCCCGGAGGCGGGGCCGGTGAGGCCGAGCAGGACGCCGTCGACGAGGGCGACGGCGATCAGCGGCCACAGGGACTCGGTGGTGGCGGTCACCGCCACTCCGGCCGCGAGGACGAGGACGCGGACGCTCGTCGCGCGGAGCAGGACGGCGCGGGGGCCGAGGGCGTCGGCGAGCGCTCCGCCGAAGAGGAGGAGCAGGGCGCGCGGCAGGGTGGCGGAGAGCGTGACGTACGTGACGGCTTCGCGGCCGCCGAGCTGGACCGCCGTCCAGCTCATGGCGATCAGGAGGGCGAAGCTGCCCGCCTGCACGGCGGCCTGGCCGATGACGAGGCTGCTGACGCGGCGCCAGTCGACGGCGGGCTGTGCGCCCGCCGGTGCGCTGGTCGCGGGGGTCGTTCCCATGAGGTCGGCTTTCTGTGGTCGAGGGAGGGCGGGGGGCGGTGGGTGGTGGTCAGAGGGGTGGGCGGACGTGGACCCGGATGCCGGCGGCGTCGCCCCTGAGGGTGGCGGCGACGGCCAGGGCCACGGCGCGGTCGGCGGCCCGGCGTACGGCGCGTCGCCGGCGCGGGCCGACGTCGCCGGGCCGGGTGGCGGCCTGCGCGGGCGGCCGGGGCGCCCGCAGTTCGACGCGGCCGCCGAGGTAGCCGCGGCCCGCCTCGGCGAGGGCCCGCTGCGCGGTGTGCCTGGCGGTGGCGGCGAGGCCGGTCCCGGCGTGGGAGACCGTGACGGTGATGCCCGGGGCCTCCCGGACGGAGAAGCAGGCGTGGACGGCGCGGTCGCGGCCGCGCCGCCGGTGCGCGGTCACGGCGTCGCCCCCACCGGGTCGGTGGCGGCCGGGAGCGGCGCGTGTCCTTCGGGCCACCAGAGGTCCTCGGGGTCCAGGGCGGCGACGGTGTACTTGCCCAGCGCGCTGATCAGCAGCCGCAGTTCGAGGGCGATGCCGTCGGCGAGGCGCTCCAGGCCGTGTTCGGGGTCCTCGTCGACGGCCACGAGCGCGGCCCGGCCCAGGCCGACGGCGGTGGCGCCGAGGGCGAGGGCGCGTACGGCGCGGCCGCCCTCCCACATGCCGCCGGAGGCGAGGAGGCAGCCGTCGGGGCGGCCGATGCGGCGCAGGCAGGCGGCGAGCGGCAGGCCGACGTGGTCGAGGAAGACGCCCGGGGCCCAGCCGGTGCCGCCTTCGGCGCCGTCGACGGTGACGGCGTCCGCTCCGGCGGACCAGGCGGTGCGGGCGGCGTGGGCGATGTCGCGGCCCGGGTGGAACTTCACCCAGGTGCGGGCCTTGGGGAAGTTGTTCCGCATGAAGCGCAGCTGCTGGCGGAGGATCTCGTCGGTGAAGGTCCCGGGGGTGGCGCAGCGCAGTCGGCGCTCGCCGTCCGCGCCGAGGACCGGGCTGACGGTGAAGCGGCGGGCGAGCTGCTCGGCCTCGGCCCGGTCGACGACCGTCATGCCGCCGAGGCCGGGTTTCGCGCCCTGACCGGTCTTCAGCTCGAAGGCGAGCCGGCCGGTCTCCAGGAGGGGGCGGAAGGCGGGGTCGCTGTAGAGGAGGTTCCAGACCTCGGAGTCGGCGTCCTCGGTGGACTGCTGGACGACGATGCCGCCGGTTCCGTCGGGCGCGGCGTCGAGGTAGGCCTCGACGCGGGCGAGGAGCGCGGAGCGGGTGGCGTCACCGGCGCGGCGGTAGCCGTGCACGGGGATCATGTTCTCCCCGATGACCATGGGGATGCCGAGGCGGGCGGCCTGCCGGCTCGCGTGGACGGCGAGGTCGCCGCTGCCGGCACGGGTGGAGCCGAAGGCGGACAGGTAGAGGGGCAGCCGGGCGGTGAAGCCGCCGACGCGGGTGGAGAGGTCGACGTCGGTGAACTCCGGCTCGCGGGCGAGGTCGATGAGCTTCTCCAGGCGCTGGGGCATGAAGACGGGCGGGACGATGCGGGCCCGGTCGAGCTCGTCGGCGGGGGTCGCCGTACCCGGTCCGTACAGCTGTGTGCCGTACGTGGCGGGGTCGGGGAAGACCTCGGCGGTGCCGTTGCGGGCGCGGGCGCGGATCGCCCGCTCGGGGAAGCCGGGGGCGCCGAGGGCGGTCACGGGGCCACCACCCCGGGGAGCTTGGGGTAGGCGCTGACCTGCCAGAGGGCGTCGAGGCCGGTGAGGAAGCGGACGAGGCGCTGGAGGCCCATGCCGAATCCGGCGCTGGACGGCATGCCGTCGCGGGCCTCCTGGAGGTACCAGGCGTACTTGGCGGGGTTCTCGCCGCTCTCCCGCATGCGGGTGACGATGGTGGCGTAGTCGGCCTCGCGCTCGCTGCCGGAGACCAGCTCGCCGTATCCGTGCGGGGCGATCAGGTCGAAGTTGCGCAGGACGCCGGGGCGTTCGGGGTCCTCCCGGTCGTAGAAGCCGCGGGAGCCCTTGGGGTAGTCGTTGACGAAGAAGGGGCGGTCGCTCTCCAGGGAGAGGAGGCGCTCCCCTGCCCAGTCGATCTCGCCGTCGGGGTTCTGCGGGTGGCCGGCGGCGAGGAGCCGGGCGACGGCGTCGTCGTGGGTGCGGACGTCGTACTTGCCGGCGCGGATGTCGGCGAAGTCGCCTTCGACGCGGCCGAGTCCGGTCAGGATCTCGGGGACGGCGGTCCACACGTGCTCGGTGACGTGCGTCAGCAGGCCTGCGGCGATCTCCTGGGCGTCCTCGCGGCTCCCGTCGGCGATCTCCACGTCGATCTGGTGGAACTCGACGAGGTGACGGCCGGTGCCGGCGGTCTCCTCGGGTTCGACGCGCACGTTGGGGGCGATGTAGAAGAGCCGGGGGAAGCCCCGCAGGGAGGCCTGCTTGTAGAGGATGGCGCTGGTCATCAGCTTGTACGGGTGGCCGTAGTAGTCGACGTCGAGGGCCTTGGCGCCGCGGCCGCCGGGGTCGGTGACGGGTCCGACGAGCGGGGGCAGCAGCTCGGTGAAGCCCTCGCCGCGCAGGAACGCGCGGGCGGCGTGGAGGGCCTCCTGCTGGACGAGCATGGCGGCGCGCAGCCGGGGCGAGCGGAGGTGTTCGCCGAGCGGGGGCGGGCCGGCCGGGGTGCCGGTGGGGTCGGGATTCTCCATGGCGGGACTCCTGTTCGGGACGGTCGGGAGTGCTCTGCTGAGGGGGTGGGGCGGTTCAGACGGTGACCGGGGTGGCCTGCGGCCGGTCGTGGTCGTCGCCGCTGTCGTGGTGCCGGGGGCTGTCGTAGCGGTCGGCGACGTGGTGGAGGGCGGCGAGCAGGCCGGCCGAGGTGAGGGGTGCGGCGTCCGCCGCCGTGTCCGGGCGGATCGGCATGGCGCCGGTCCGGGCCCAGCGGAGGCGGCCCCCGGGGTCGACGCGGCCGAGGGAGCGGCCGGCGTTGTCGGGGTGGAGGCAGAAGGGCACGTCGAGCAGCCCTCGTTCGAAGGCGGCCGGCAGGGCCCGGGACAGGTCGGGGTGGAGGCCGAGGACGGTCTCGACGAGGGTGCGGGCCTCCTCGTACACCTCGCCGCCCTCCTCGGCGGTACGGTCCGGGGCCGGGGGTCCGGCGAGCGCGGCGGCCGCGGCGGCGGTCTCCAGGGCGCGGACGTTCTCCTCGACGGTCGGGATGCGGTGGGCCTCCGCCGTGGTCTTGACGATGAGGCGGCCGGCGCCGGAGCGCACGGCGAGCCGGGCGGAGGCCTCCAGGAGGCGGGTGGCGCCCTGTTCGGTGCGCGGGTAGACGCCCATGTAGGTGTAGAGGACGACGTGGTGGTCGACGTCCCCGGGCAGGAGCTCGGCGGCGAGGCGGCGCAGGGCGCGCAGGGCCTCCTCGTCCTGGTCCGGGTCGGTCTGCTGGGCGTAGCTGAGCGAGACGCTGCGCAGCCCGTACTGGACGAAGAAGAGGCATTCCAGGACGCTCACGGCCACCAGGAGCCCGGGCGGGCAGAGCTGGCCGAGGAGGCAGCCGCCGAAGCTCTCCAGGTGCGGTACGGCTCCGGGGCGCGTGCCGGTGGCGAGGAGTTCGCAGGCGCGGGCCCAGGCGGTGACGGACTCCCGCAGCGGGGTGCGGCCGTAGGGCAGGCAGTAGGAGACGGGGCCGCCTTCGGTGGCGTCGAGGCCGGCCGCGGTGAGCGCCCGGACGATGGGCAGGGGGCGGGCGGAGCCGTGCCGGACCTGTACGGGGAAGTCGGCGTCGAACAGTCCGTCGAGGACGGCCCGGGTGGTGGCCCGGGAGTGCGCGGCGATCGGGTAGCCGTTGAGGCGGCTTCCCTCGGCCACGGCGGCGCGGGCGGCGGCGAGGTCGCCGACGCGGGTATAGCTGTCGACGGTCAGCGTGCCCGCCGTGTGGGCGGTGGCGGCCCTGGTGCGGGCGAGGCCGTCCCGCATGCGGCCGGGGTCGCCGAAGCCCATGCGGGGCTGGACGACGAGCCGGCCGGCGGCCGTGGACGCCGCGACGAAGCCGCCGAAGTCGGGGGCCGGGGCGGTCAAGCCGGCACCTCCCTGCGGGCGCGCGCGGTGAGGAACGCGCGCAGGGCGTCCAGGTCCTCGCCGAGAACGGCGTCGCAGCCGGCCTCGGTCAGCCGCGCCACGTCCGCCTCCTGGCGGTGCCCGGCGACGCCGAGCTTGCCTCCGAGCACCACGGGGAGGCCGGCCAGGTCGGGTTCCGCGCGCAGCCGGCGGACGGCCGCGAGTCCGTCGCGGTAGCCGTGCCCGTTGACACTGCTGAGCACCACCGCGTCGGGCGCATGCCGCAGACAGCCGGCGACCAGCAGCTCGGCGGGGGCGCAGGGCCCGAGCCCGACGACCTGGTGGCCCTGTTCCTCAAGGAAGAGACGGAGGTACACGAGATTCCAGGTGTGGGAATCCGATGCGGTTCCGCTCAGAAGTATCTTCATGGGTCGAGGATAGATTTCCAGGGATTCCGGAAGGGGAAGTACGACCGGCAGCAAGGACCGGCACTTTCGCTCCGGAATCAATACACGAAAAAGCGCCGTGCCCCGCATGGAACGCGGGGCACGGCGCCGGCGGGCCGGGCGGGTCAGGCGTACTGGGCGACGAGGCTGCGCGGGCGGATGTCGGTCCAGTTGGCGGTGATGTACTCCAGGGCTTCCTCGCGGTTTCCGGCACCCCAGACGCTGGTCCAGCCGGCCGGGACGTCCGCGAAGGCGGGCCACAGGGAGTGCTGGCCCTCGTCGTTCACGACGACGTGGAAGGTGCCCTCGGCGTTGTCGAACGGGTTGACGGACTCGCTCATGACTGGCTCCTCGTTTCTTCCTTCTGGAGCGCGGAGAGTTTCTCCGCGACAATTCTTCCGATTGTTTCGAGAGGTTCCGGTTCGGTCATCTGGAGGTGGCCGCATTCGACCGTGTGATTGTCGATGACACCTTCGGTGAAGGGAATCCAGGTGGCGGCGAGAGCACCTTCCCGCTCCCCCGGCCGGCGGGCGGTGAAGAACACCGTGTCGGTGTCGGCGACGCCCGGCACGTGCCGCGCCATGAGGGCGGCGTGGGTCTCGGAGGCGCGGAGCACGGCCTGGAGCTCCGCGTCGGAGAACCCGGCGAGGACGGGGTCCTCGCGGCGGATCTCCGCCATCGCGGCGGCGAGGTCCCGCGCCTTCCCGGCCCTCGCCTCGGGCGGGAGCACGGAGACGCTTCCGGGCCCGGTCTGGTGGACGTCCATCAGCGCGAGCAGTTCGACCCGCTCGCCGGCCTCGCGGAGCCGTACCGCCATGGTGTGGGCGACGATGCCGCCGTACGACCAGCCGAGCAGCCGGTAGGGACCCCAGGGCTGGATCCGCCGGACCTGCTCCAGGTAGTCGTCGGCCATCGCCTCGACGCTGCGCGGCCGATGGCCGGGTTCGCTCAGCGCGCGGGCCTGGAGCGCGTACAGCGGCTGGTCGTCGCCCAGGTGGCGGGCGAGGCCGGCGTAGGACCAGCCGACGCCGGTGCCGGGGTGGACGCAGAACAGCGGGCGGCGGGTGCCGCGGGTGCTGAGCGGGAGCAGGACGCCCAGGGCGGCGGCCGTGCCGTCGTCCTCCGGCGAGCCGAGCAGTCCGGCGGGGGTGGGCAGGCGGAACAGGTCGCGGACGGTGCGTTCGATGCCGAGGACGCCGCGGACGCGGTTGACCAGGCGGACGCCGAGCAGCGAGTGGCCGCCCAGGGCGAAGAAGTTGTCGTCGATGCCGACCCGGGGCACGTCGAGGATCTCCGCGAACAGCGCGCACAGCACTTCCTCGCGGGCGTTGCGGGGCTGCCGCCCGCCCTCGGCGGAAGCGGGACGGTGCGGGGCGGGGAGCGCCGCGCGGTCGGGTTTGCCGTTGACGGTGAGCGGCAGGGCGTCGAGGACGACGACGGCGGAGGGCACGAGGTGCTCGGGGAGCGCGGCGCGCGCCCCGGCGAGCAGTTCGGCCTCGGTGACCGCCGCCTCCGCGCGGGGGACGACGTAGCCGACGAGGCTCTTCTCCCCGGGCCGGTCCTCGCGGACCACGACGAGCGCCTGGCCGACCGAGGGGTGTGCGGCGAGGGCGCGTTCGACCTCGCCGGGTTCGATCCGTACGCCGCGCAGCTTGATCTGGCCGTCCGCCCTGCCCAGGAAGCGGAGTTCGCCGGCGGGGGTCCACAGCACGCGGTCGCCCGTGCGGTACATGCGGCTGCCGTCGCCCTCGAACGGGTCGGGGACGAAGCGCTCGGCGGTCAGTCCGGCCCGGCCGACGTAGCCGCGGGCCACGTGCGCGCCGGCGATGTACAGCTCGCCGGGGACGCCCGGCGGGACGGGCCGCAGGGCGTCGTCGAGGACGTGGCTGCGGGTGTTGTCCATGGGCCGGCCGAGGTGGAGTCCGGTGCCGCGCAGAGTGCGTTCGCCGGTGCCGAACCACTGGTTGTGGGAGGCGAAGGTGGTCTCGGTGGGGCCGTACGAGTGGACCAGGACGGTGTCCGGGCAGTGGCTGAGGACCCGCTGGACGGCGGCCGGGTTGGCGACGTCTCCGCCGGTCCACACCTCGCGCAGCGACCGCAGGGTGTCCAGGCCCTCGTCGGCCATGACGTGGAAGAGGCCGACGGTGAAGTAGGCGGTGGTGACGCCGTGTTCGCGGACGGCGCGGGCGGTCTCCGCCAGGTCCGTGCCGTCGCCGTGCATGAGGACGAGGCTGCCGCCGTTCAGGAGCGGCACCCAGATCTCGAAGACGGAGGCGTCGAACCCGGTGGCGGAGTGGACCAGCATCCGGCGCGGTCCCCCGGTGCGGAGGTCGCGGTCCCCGGCGAGCTCCGCGACGTTGCGGTGGGTGACGCCGACGCCCTTCGGCCGGCCCGTCGACCCGGAGGTGAACATCACGTACATCAGGTCGTCCCCGGCGGCGGGTGCGTCCTCGGTGAGGGGATCCCGGGCGTCGGACGCGTCCTCGGCGAGGGACTTCCCGGCGTCGGACGCGTCCTCGGCGAGGGGCTCCCCGGCGTCGGACGCGTCCTCGGCGAGGGGCTCCCCGGCGTCGGACGCGTCCACGAGCAGGAGCGTCGGGGCGGCCGCGGCGGAGGCGTGGTCCTCGTCCGTCGCCACCAGCCGGACCCCTGCGTCCTCCAGCATCAGCCGGATCCTCGCCTCGGGGAGCCGCGGGTCCAGCGGCAGGTAGGCGGCGCCGCGCTTGAGGACCGCGAGGGCCGTCACCACCAGGGGCACACCGCGTTCGAGGAGGACGCCGACGGTGTCGCCGCGGCGCACGCCGGCGGCCCGGAGGCGGGCGGCCAGCGCGTCGGCGCGGGCGTCGAGCGCCCCGTATCCGACGGTCTCCTCGTCGGTGATCAGCGCGGGCGCGCCGGGGGCGAGGGCGGCCCGGCGGGCGATCAGCGCGTGGATCGTCTCCGGGCCGTCGGGGGCCGCGGTGGCGGTGTCGTTGTACTCGTCGACCAGTCGGAACCGGTCGGCGGCGGTGAACAGGTCGACGTCCCCGATCCGTACGCCGGGGTCGGCCGCCGCCGCCCGCAGGGTCTGCTCCAGGTGCGCGGCGAGCAGCGCGGCGGTGGGCGCGTCGAACAGGTCCGTGGCGTACTCCAGGCCGCCGGCCAGTCCGGCGGGCCGGCCGTCCTCGTCCCGTCGCTCGTCCAGGGCGAAGGTCAGGTCGAACTTGGTGGAGACGGTGTCGAGGAGGGGTTCGCCCGCCGCACGGAAGAGGCTCTTCGCTGCGGCGGCGGGCGCGCCGCCCGTGTAGTCGTGGTGGAGCTGGACGACGATCTGGGCCAGCGGGTGGTGGGCGGTGGTGCGGACGGGGTTGAGGTGCTCGACGACCCGGTCGAAGGGGAGTTCCTGGTGCCCGTACGCGGCGAGGTCGGTGCGGCGGACCCGGTCGAGGAGTTCGGCGAAGGTGGGGTCGCCGGAGGTGTCGGTGCGCAGCACCAGGGTGTTGACGAAGAAGCCGACCAGGTCGCCGAGCGTCTCGTCGTCGCGTCCCGCGGTCATGGTGGCGAGGGGGAGGTCGGTGCCCGCGCCGTGCCGGGTGAGGACGGCGGCCAGGGCCGCCTGGAGGACCATGAACAGGGTGGCGCCACTGCGCCGGGCCAGGGTTTCGAGGGTCTGGTGGGTGGCGGCGTCGACGGTGACGGGGGCGCGTCCGCCGCGGTGGGTGGCCTCGGCGGGGCGGGGGCGGGCGGAGGGCAGTTCGAGCACGGCGGGGGCGCCCGCGAGGTTCTTCTCCCAGAACTCCAGGTGGGCTTCGGCGGCCGGGCCGTCGATCAGGTCGCGCTGCCAGAGGGTGTAGTCGGCGTACTGGACGGGCAGCGGCTCCCAGCCGGGGGCACGGCCCTCGGCGCGGGAGGCGTAGGCGGTGCCGAGGTCGGCGAGGAGGGGTCCGGTGGACCAGCCGTCGGCGGCGATGTGGTGGACGAGCAGGACGAGGACCTGTCCGCCGCCGTCGTCGGGGGTGACGAGGGCGGCCCGCAGGGGCGTCTCCTCGGCCAGGTCGAAGACGTGTCCGGCGGCCTCGGCGACGGCGTCCCGGAGCCGCTCGGCGGGCACGGACCGCACGTCGAGCGGGGGCCGGACGGCGGGCAGGACGTCCTGGTGGGGCTCGCCGTCGACGGTGCGGTAGCGGGTGCGGAGCACCTCGTGCCGGTCGGAGAGGTCGGTGAGGGCCTCGGCGAGCGCGTCCGCGTCGAGGGGCTCCACCGGGCGCAGGACGAGGGGGATGTTGTAGGAGGCGCTGGGGCCTTCGAGGGTGTCGATGAACCACAGCCTGCGCTGGGCGTACGAGAGGGGGACGCGTGCGGCCCGGTCAGCGCGCGGGACGGGGCGGGGGCGGCTCGGCTCCGGTGTCTCCCGGGTGGTGGCGTGCGCGGCGATGCGGCGGGCGAGGGCGTCGGGGGTGGGGGCGAGGAGCAGGTCGCGGACCTGGACGTCGACGCCGAGGCGGGCGCGGATCCGGTTGGCGAGGCGCACCCCGCTCATGGAGTGGCCGCCGATGGTGAAGAAGCCCTCGTGGGGGCCGACCTGGTCGAGGCCGAGGACCTCGGCGAACAGTTCCCGCAGGGTGTCGGTGTGCGGGGCGGGCGGCTCCGTGCCGGGAGGCACGGGCGTCTCGGCGGCGCGGGCGGCGGCGCGGGTCCGTCGTTCGTCCAGGGCGTGGCGGGTCGCGGGGTCGACGAGGGCGGTGTCCCGGATCCGGGCCCCGGGCTGCTCGGCGGCAGTGCGCAGGGCGCGCTCCAGGGCGGTGAGCAGGACGCGGGCGGTGTCCTCGTCGAGTACGTCGCGCGCGTACTCCAGGCCGACGCGGAGTCCGGCGGGTGCGTCGGCTCCGTCCCGGAGCTCCTCGAAGGCGGCGGTGAGGTCGAACTTGGTGGTGGCCGGTCCTTCGCCGGCGAAGCGGCCCTCGATGGCGCCGAGGTGGAAGGGG
The DNA here is from genome assembly GCF_044333355.1 of Streptomyces sp. NPDC021012. Taxonomy (NCBI): domain Bacteria; kingdom Bacillati; phylum Actinomycetota; class Actinomycetes; order Kitasatosporales; family Streptomycetaceae; genus Streptomyces; species Streptomyces sp. NPDC021012. Next base: position 14,304 of record NZ_JBIRQU010000010.1, on the reverse strand, counting down.
CCGCCGTCGGGGCCCGTGGTCCGCAGGGTCAGCATCACCTGGAAGAGCGGGTGGACACCGGGCGTGCGGGGCGGGTTGAGGTGCTCCACGAGGAGGTCGAAGGGGAGCCGCTGGTGGGCGAAGGCGGCGAGGTCGGTGTCCCGGACCCGGTGCAGCAGGTCGGTGAAGGCGGGGTCGCCCGAGGTGTCGGTGGGCAGCACCAGGGTGTTGACGAAGAAGCCGACGAGCTCGTCGAGGGCCTCGTCGTCGCGTCCGGCGACGGGGGTGCCGAGGACGGTGCGCTCACCGGCTCCGGCCGCCCGCAGGGCGAGCGCGAGCGCGGCCTGCACCACCATGAGCAGGCTGGCGTCGTGCTCCTCGGCGAGGCGGGCGAGCCGTGCGTGGACGGCGGGTTCGACGGCGGCGGTCACCAGGCCGCCGTCATGGGCGCGGACGGCGGGCCGGGGCCGGTCGAGGGGCAGGTCGGTCGCGGCCGGCAGTCCCTCCAGGGCGGCGCGCCAGTGCGCGAGGCCCTCGGCGGTGACGGAGCCGGGGTCGTCGGCGTCGCCGAGGAGGTCGTTCTGCCAGAGGGTGTAGTCGGCGTACTGGACGGGCAGCGGCTCCCAGCCGGGGGCACGGCCCTCGGCGCGGGAGGCGTAGGCGTGGGCGAGGTCGTTCATCAGCGGTGCGAGGGACCAGCCGTCACCCGCGACGTGGTGGAGCAGGACGGCGAGGGTGGCGGCGGGGCCGTCGACGGCACCGGGTCCTTCTTCGGCACCGGACCCTTCTTCAGCACCGGGCGCGCCGGATCCGCCCTCCGGCAGGAACAGGGCGACGCGCAGCGGCAGTTCGCGGGACAGGTCGAAGGTCTCGGCGGTGAACCGGGCGACCCGCTCGGCGCGTTCCTCCGCCGGGCACTCGACGGTGCGCAGCCGTACGGCTCCGGGGGCGAGGACGTGCTGGTACGGCTCGTCCTCGGGGGCGAGGAACACGGTGCGCAGCACCTCGTGCCGTTCGGCGACGTCGGCCACCGCGGCGGCGAGCACGGCCCGGTCGGGGACCGCCGCCAGGTCGAGGACGATCGGCATGTTGTAGGCGGCGGACGGTCCGTCGAGCTGGCCGACCAGCCACAGCCGGCGCTGGGCGTGGGAGAGCGGGACCCGGTCCTCGGCGGGCAGGGGCTCCTCGTCGACGACGGGCAGGAGCGGGTCGGCCGTGCGCAGCGCCTTGCGGTTGATCTTGCCGGAGCTGGTGCGGGGCAGGGCGACGACGATCGAGACGGCGGGCACGGCGGCGGCGGGCATGCGCGCGCGTACCCAGTCGCGCAGCTCCTCCGCGCCCGTGCCGCCCTCGGTGACCACGAAGGCGACGAGGCGCTTGACTCCGTCGCCGTCCTGCTGGGCGACGACGACGGCCTCCCGGACCTTCGGGTGGCCGGCGAGGACGGAGTCGACGGCGGCGGGGTCGATGCGCTGGCCGCCGATCTTCACCTCGTCGTCGAGGCGGCCGTGGTACAGGATCTGCCGGTCCTCGCCGATGGTGACGAGGTCGCCGGTGCGGTAGGCGCGTTCGCCGTCGAGCTCGGTGAAGCGGCGGGCGTTCAGTTCGGGCCGGTGGAGGTAGCCGCGGGTCAGGCCGCCGCCGAGCAGCCACAGTTCGCCGTCGACGACGGCGGCGCGGACGCCGGGCAGCGGCCGGCCGATGGGGATGGGTCCGGCGTCGTGGCGGCTGAGGTCGGCCATGGTGGCGACGACGGTGGTCTCGGTCGGCCCGTAGCCGTTGAGGAGACGGATCCGGTCCCCCACGAGGGACCGCCACTGGGCGACGCGCTCGGGCAGGGCGGCCTCGCCGTAGATCATGACGGTGCGCAGGCCGTCGGGGAGGCGCACGGATCCGGTGGTGAGGACGTAGACGAGCTCGTGCCAGTAGGCGGCGGGCAGGTCGAGGTAGGTGACGCCGTGCCGGGCACAGCCCGCGAGCAGTTCGGACACGTCGAGCATGTCGTCGGTGCGCAGGACGAGGGTGCCGCCGGCGCCCAGGGTCGTGAAGATCTCCTGGATGCTGGCGTCGAAGTGCAGCGGGCTGAACTGGAGGACGGCGTCGTCGGGCCCGATGCCGTAGGCCGGGGTCGCACCGGCGATGAAGTGGGCCAGGGAGTCGTGGGCGACGACCACGCCGTTGGGGGTGCCGGTGGAGCCGGAGGTGTAGATGACGTAGGCCGCGTCCTCTCCGGCGCCGGGACCGCCGAGCACGAGCTCGCCGTGCCGGGCGACCTCGGCGGGGGTCGGCGCCAGGTCTCCGCAGGCGTCCTTCAGGATCGCCTCGTTGCGGGCGTCGGGGGCCTGGACGTCGAGGGGCAGGTAGGCGGCGCCGGTGGTGAGGACGGCGAGCAGGCCGACGATGGCGTCGATGCCGCGGGGCCGGTGGAGCGCGACGAGCCGGCCGGGGCCCGCGCCCTGGGCGGTCAGCTCCCGGGCCCGGTCCCGTACGGCGGCGGCGAGCTCCGCGTAGGTCAGGCGGGCGTCCGCGTGGACCAGGGCCGGGGCGTCGGGGCGGGTACGCGTCTGATGGGCGATCAGGTCGAGCACGGGCGGCGCGGGGGCGGGAGAGGGTCCGCCGTCGAGCAGGTCTTCCGTTCTGCTGGGGGGCATCCTGAGTTCCTCCGGTAAAGGGCCGAGAGACCGGGGCGAACGGTTCCTCTCGCCTCCGTGCCCTTCACGCTAGGCGCGCGACGGCCGCCCGCTGGGCAGTCGGCCCGGCAGCTCGGATCGGCAGAAGCCGCCTGCCCGGAGCTGCCGGTGGCGGGCCGGTTTCCCCCGGTCGGCTACGAGGCCTGGGGCCACCGGAACCTTCCCGCCCGGTGGGCCCGGACGACCGGCACCGTCAGGACGGCCGCCACGCCGCCCAGCACCATGACCGTCGAGGGAGAGGAGTGGTCGAGGACGGCCCCTCCGACCAGGGCCCCGAGGGAGATGGTGGCCTGGAAGGAGGCGGTGAAGAGGACGGAGGACGCCTCGGGGGCGTCGGGCGAGGCCTTGGCGAACCAGGTCTGCGAACAGGCCGGCACGGCTCCGTAGGCGACGCCCCAGACGATCAGCAGTGCCATTGCCCCCGGGTTCCACCGCCCGAGGACCGGAAGGAGCAGGGTCGCGCCGCCGATCATCGCGGCGGCCGCGGCGAAAGTGGCCCGCGGATAGCGCCCCACAGCTGATCCACCGAGAAAGTTGCCGGCGATTCCGGCTGCTCCGTAGACCAGCAGACAGACCGTGACGAGCCCCGGACCCGCATGGGTCACCTGCTCCAGGAAGGGGGTGACGTACGTGTACGTACCGAAGTGAGCGAGCACGACGAGGAAGGTCACCGCCAGGGCGAAGCGGGTATTGGCGCTCCGGAGCATGCCGCCGAGGACGTCGAGGCGCGTCGCCCGGTCGGAGGGGAGCGGCGGGACGACCAGGACCAGCAGGGCGAGGACGGCCAGCGTGAAGCCGCCCATGACCAGGAACGCCGTCCGCCAGCCGGCGATGTCGCCGATGAACGTGCCCAGCGGTACCCCGAGTACGGAGCCGAGCGGCACCGCCGAGAAGATCACCGAGGTCGCCCGGCCCACGGATCTCGCGGGCACCAGCCGGCCGGCGAGCCCGGCTCCGATGGACCAGAAGCCGCCGATGGTGACCCCCACCATGACGCGGGAGACCAGGACCAGCCAATAGCTCGGCGAGACGGCCGCCAGGAAATTGGCCAGCGCCAGCAGGAGGATGAACACGCCCAGCATGACCCGCCGGTCGATACGTCCCGTGGCCACCGTGACCAAGGGTGCCGAAACGGCGGCCAGGAATCCGGGCATGGTCATCATGAGACCGGCCATTCCGTCCGAGACGGTGAAACTCGATCCGATCGATGTCAGCAGGCCGATCGGAAGAATCTCGGTCGTGACGATCGAGAAGATCCCCAGCATCACCGAGATCACGGCCGACCAGGAGACGAAGGCCGGGCGATCCGGCGGTGCGGAAGCTCGGACGGAAGTGGTGGTTGCTGTGGACATGAGTCCCGTCCTGAATCGGCCGTCACATGCGGAGTGGGGCCTCTAGTCCAGCAGGGACGGACTCCGTCGTCTGGCAGGTTCCCGACACCGACGACCGGCTCCCCGACCGGCGCGGGTGACCGCGGGCTGCGGAGCCGCGCCGGCCGGTGTCCCCCGGGCCTCAGCGGGGGCGGCGGGCTCCCGCTGCCGTGCGGCGGCGCAGGGTCGGAGTCGCGGCCGACGCGGGCGCGGGCGCACCCGCCTCGGACAGGCGGCGGGCGAGGGCCGCCGCCGTCGGGTTGCGGAAGACGTCCCGCAGCGTGAGGTCCTGGCCGAACTCGGTGCGGATGCGGTTGAGTAGCCTGACCGCGAGGAGGGAATGGCCGCCGGACTTGAAGAAGTTGTCGTCGCGGCTGATGGGGCGGCCGCCGAGGACGTCCCGGAAGACGGCGAGGAGCCGGGCCTCTCGGGCGTCCGGGGGCGGGGTCTTCCGCTCGGGGGCGGCGTCGGCGCGGGTGCCGGGGGCGGGGAGTGCGGGCACGATGACGACGCGGGCGGGGGTCAGGTACTCGGGGAGTCGTTCGGCGGCCCAGCCGCGGAGGGTCGGCTCGTCGGTGTCGCCGGTGACGTACGCGTACAGCCGGTCGTCGCGGACGGCCACGGCCGCTCCCGTCACGGCCGGGTGACGGGTGAGCACGTCCTCGATGTGACCGGGCTCCACCGGGTAGCCGGCCACGGTGAGCGTGGCCACCGGCCGCAGCCGTCCGTCGGCGTCGGCGAACGCCCGCCGGCCGGTGGAGCGCAGGCCGCCGCCCGGGGTCCGTTCGTGGACCTCGCCGGGCACCCGTACCGGGGCGGGGCGTCCCCGCTCGTCCAGGACGGCGTCCGGGCCGGCGGGGGCCGCCGGGCCGTACGGCGTCGCGGAGAGCGCGGTGCCGGGGTCGGCGGCCAGGGCGTCCAGCGTCTCGGTCAGGCGCCGGGCCAGGAGCGCGGCGGTCTCCGCGTCGTAGAGCGCGGTCGCGTACTCCAGGGCGCCGCGCAGGCCGGCCGGACCGCCGTCCGCGTCGACGAGTTCGGTGAGGGCGAAGGTGAGGTCGGACTTGGCGCCGACCGCGCTGAAGGCGACCGGTTCGCCGTCGAGGACGGACGGGGTCCCGGTGCCGGTGGTCGCCGCGTGGACCTGGAGCATCACCTGGACGAGCGGGGCGTGGGCGGCGGAGCGGTGCGGGCTGAGGTGTTCGACGAGCCGGTCGAAGGGGAGGTCCTGGTAACTGTAGGCGGCGAGGCCGGACTCGCGGACCCGGCGCACCAGTTCGGTGAAGTCGGGGTCGCCGGAGGTGTCGGTGCGCAGGACCAGCGTGTTGACGAAGAAGCCGACGAGCGAGTGGAGGGCGTCGTCCGCGCGGCCGGCGACGGTGGTGCCGATCGCGAGGTCGGTGCCCGCGCCGTGCCGGGTGAGGAGGGCCGCGAGGGCGGCCTGCACGACCATGAAGAGGGTGGCGCCGTTGCTCCGGGCGACGCGCAGCAGGGCCCGGTGGGTGGCGGCGCTCACCTCGAAGGCGGTGAGGGCGCCGGCGCCGTCGGTCTCGGCGGGGCGCGGCCTGTCGGTGGGCAGGGCAAGGAGCGGCGGCAGCCCGTCGAGGGCCTCGCGCCAGTGGGCCAGCTGCTCGCCCGCGACGCCGTGTTCGCCGTCGAGGAGCTCGTGCTGCCAGAGGGTGTAGTCGGTGTACTGGACGGGAAGCGGCTCCCAGTCGGGCGCCCGGCCCTCCGCGCGGGCCCGGTAGGCGGTGTCCAGGTCGGCGAGCAGGCAGTTCGTCGACCAGCCGTCGCCCGCGATGTGGTGGACGAGGAGCACCAGGATCTGGCCGCCGTCGCCGTCCGTCACGAGCGAGGCCCGGAAGGGGATCTCGGCGGCCAGGTCGAAGACGTGTCCGGCGGCCGCGTCGACGGCCGCGCGCAGTGCGTCCGGGCCGTCGGCCCCGATCTCCTGGAGCACGGGCGTCTCGTCGGCGAGCACCTGCTGGTACGGCTCGCCGTCCGCCGTCCGGTAGACGGTGCGCAGCACCTCGTGCCGGTCGGCGACGTCCGCGAGGGCGGCGGCGAGCGTGGCCGGGTCGACGGGGCGGTGCAGCCGGGTCACCACGGGAATGTTGTAGGTGGCGCTGGGGCCTTCGAGCCGGCCCAGGAACCAGAGGCGGAGCTGAGCGGCCGACAGCGGGACGCGTGCGGGCCGCAGCGCGTCGGGGACGGGCCGCAGCGGGGGGCGGGCCGGGCCGTCGCCCCGCTCGTCGAGGCGGCGGAGGAGCTGCCGGGGGGTCGGGGCGAGGAAGACGTCGCGGATCGCGGCCTGGAGGCCGAGGGCGCCCCGGATGCGGTTGGTGAGCTTGCCGGCGAGCAGGGAGTGCCCGCCGAGCTTGAAGAAGTTGTCGCCGGAGCGTACGCCGTCCCGGTCCAGGATCTCCGCGAACAGGCCGTTCAGGATCTCCTCGCGGGGGTCCGCCGCGGAGGACGTCCCCGTCCCCCGGCCGTCGCGGGACGTGGCCTGCTTCTCCTGGGCCAGGGCGCGTGCGAGGGCGTCGTGCCGGCGGTCGAGCCCCCGGCGCTCCTCGACGGTGAGCAGGTCGACCTCGCTCAGCGGCGTGTCGCCGGACCGCTCGGCGAGGACCGTCAGGGCGCGCTGGAACAGGGCGAGCAGGATCCGCGCGGTGTCCTCGTCGTACAGGTCGGTCGCGTAGTGCAGCCCGAGCAGCACTCCCCCGGGCTCGCCGCCGGTGTCGTGGGTCTCGGCGCAGTGGAAGGCGAGGTCGAACTTGGCTCCGGCGAGGTCGGCTCCGTCCGCCGTGCCGGTGATGCCGCCGAGGCTGACGGACGTGTCCCGCGCGGTCTGCGCGCTGACCATCACCTGGAAGAAGGGGTGACGGCCGAGGGAGCGTTCGGGGTTGAGGTCCTCGACCAGGAGGTCGAAGGGCAGGTCCTCGTGGGCGAAGGCCGCCAGGTCCCCGTCCCGTACGCGCCGCACCAGTTCGGCGAGGGTGGGGTCGCCCGACAGGTCGGTGCGCAGGGCCAGGGTGTTCACGAAGAACCCGGCGAGGTCGTGCAGGTCCTCCTCGGGCCGGCCCGCGACCGCCGTGCCCACGACGACGTCCTCGCCCGCGCCCGCCGCCCGCAGGGCGAGGGAGAGCGCGGCCCGGACGACCATGAAGAACGTGGCCCGGCCGCGGCGGGCGACGCCGGCGAGTGCCTTGTGGGCCAGGGCGTCCAGCTCGGCCGTGACCACCGCGCCCCGGTGTCTGGGCTCGGTGGGCCGGGGCCGGTCGGCGGGCAGCCGCGTCTCGGCGGGGATGCCGTCCAGGGCCTTGCGCCAGTAGACCAACTGGTCCTCGCGGATGCCGTGTTCGCCGTCGAGAAGCTCGCGCTGCCAGAGGGCGTAGTCGGCGTACTGGACGGGCAGCGGCTCCCAGTCGGGCGCCCGGCCCTCGGCGCGGGCCCGGTAGGCGGTGTCCAGGTCGGCGAGCAGGGAGCCCACCGACCAGCCGTCCGTGGCGATGTGGTGCACCGACAGGACGAGAACCGCCGCACCGTCGTCGGGGACCGTGAACAGCCTTACCCGTACGGGTAGTTCGCGCGTCACATCCAGCGGGATCCCGGCGAACTCGGTCGCCCGTGCCCGCGCTTCCTCGCGCGTGGCGCACTCCTCGACCTCGACCCGCGGCTCCGGAGCCTCCAGGACCCGCTGGTACGGCTCCCCGTCCCGTACCGGATACATCGTCCGCAGCACCTCGTGACGGAGCGTCACATCCCGTACGGCCGACTCCAGGAGGGCCGTGTCGGGCCGTGCGTCGAGCTGGAGCACCATGGGCGCGTTGTAGGCCGAGGAGGAGCCCTCGAGCCGGTTCAGGAACCACAGTCGGCGCTGGGCGTACGAGAGGGGTACGGGGTCGGGGCGGTGCTCGTCCGGCACCGGGCGGAGGGCCGGGCGGCGGGGGCCGTCGCCCCGCCCGCCGAGGCGGCGGAGGAGCTGCCGGGGGGTCGGGGCGAGGAAGACGTCGCGGATCGCGGCCTGGAGGCCGAGGGCGCCCCGGATGCGGTTGGTGAGCTTGCCGGCGAGCAGGGAGTGCCCGCCGAGCTTGAAGAAGTTGTCGCCGGAGCGTACGCCGTCCCGGTCCAGGATCTCCGCGAACAGGCCGCTCAGGATCTCCTCGCGGGGGTCCACGGCGGAGCGGGAACCGGCCCGCTCCCGCGTCCGCTCCCGCCGGTGCGCGGTGCGGGTCCGGGCCGCCTCGGCGAGGGCCCGGTGGCGGCGGTCGAGGCCGTCGCGCTCGTCGTCCGCGAGGAGCGGGATCCGGCTGAGAGGGGTGCTGTCCGGTTGTTCGGCGAGGGCGGTCAGGGCCCGCCGGAACAGGGCGAGGAGGAGCCGTGCGGTGTCCTCGTCGTACAGGTCGGTCGCGTACTGCAGCCCGAGGAGCACCCCGCCGGGCTCGCCGCCGGTGTCGTGGGTCTCGGCGCAGTGGAAGCTCAGGTCGAACTTGGCGGCGGCGAGGTCGGCTTCGTCGAGGACGGCGGGGAGGGTCCCGAGACGGACGGTCTCGTCCTGCTGCCGGGTCTGCGCGCTCAGCATGACCTGGAAGAACGGGTGGCGGCCGAGGGAGCGTTCGGGGTTGAGGTCCTCGACCAGGAGGTCGAAGGGCAGGTCCTCGTGGGCGAACGCGGCCAGGTCCGTCTCCCGGACGCGGTCCACGAGCGCGCCGAGGCCGGGGTCCCCGCCGAGGTCGGTGCGCAGGGCCAGGGTGTTCACGAAGAACCCGACGAGGTCGTGCAGGTCCTCCTCGGGCCGGCCCGCCACCGGTGTGCCGATCACGATGTCCTCGCCCGCGCCGGCCGCCCGCAGGGCGAGTGCCAGGGCGGCGCGGGCCACCATGAAGAACGTGCCGCGCCGGGCGCGCGCGACGGCGGCGAGGGCCCGGTGGGTTCCGGCGTCGAGCTCCGCCGTGACCACCGCGCCCCGGTGGCCGGGCTCGGTGGGCCGGGGCCGGTCGGCGGGCAGCCGCGTCTCGGCGGGGATCCCGTCCAGGGCCTTGCGCCAGTGGGCGAGCTGCTCGTGCGCGGTGCTGTCGGGGTCCTCGGGGTCGCCGAGCATGTCCCGCTGCCACAGCGCGTAGTCCGCGTACTGGACGGGAAGCGGCTCCCAGCCGGGGGCGCGGCCCTCGGCGCGGGCCCGGTAGGCGGTGTCGAGGTCGGCGAGCAGGCAGCCCACCGACCAGCCGTCCGTGGCGATGTGGTGCACGAGGAGCACCAGGACGGCCGTCCCGTCCGCCACCTCGAACAACCGGACCTGGAGGGGGAGTTCGCGCGTGATGTCCACGGGGAGCCGGGCGAAGTCCGTCGTCCGGGCCTCCACGTCCCCGCCCGTCGCGCACTCCTCCACCTCGAAGCGCACGTCGGCGTCGTCGAGGATCCGCTGGTACGGCTCCTCGTCCCGGGCCGGGTACACGGTACGGAGCACCTCGTGGCGCTCCACCACGTCCCGTACCGCCGCTTCCAGCGCCACCGGGTCGGGCATCGATCCCAGCCGGAGCACCACGGGCGCGTTGTAGGCCGAGGAGGGACCCTCGAGCCGGTTCAGGAACCACAGGCGGCGCTGGGCGTAGGACAGGGGGATCACGGTTGCTGCTCCTCGGGAGTGGCGGGGGCGGGCGGGTGGGGCGGCGACGGGGACCGTGGTCAGGCATCCCGTGCGGCCAGCAGCTCCTCGATGTGGGCGGCGAGGTCGCGCAGGCGCGGGTGGGCGTACACGGCCTTGACCGGGAGGGCCACGGACAGCTCGGCCCGCACGCGGGAGACGAGCTTGATGGCGAGCAGGGAGTGGCCGCCGAGCTTGAAGAAGTTGTCGTCCGGGCCGATCGACGCGGCGCCGAGGACCTGGGTCCACACGCGGGCGATCAGTTCCTCCGCGCGGCCGTTCAGCCCCTCGGTGCCGGCTTCCGGGGACTCCGCGTCCGCCGCCGGGGTTTCGAGCCGGGTGGGCAGCGCGGACCGGTCGAGCTTGCCGCTGGGCGTCGTGGCGAACCGGTCCACCGCCACGTACGCGCTCGGCACCATGTAGGCGGGCAGGCTCTCCGACAGCGCGGCGCGCAGGGCGGTGGCGTCCCCGCCGCGGTGGTAGGCGATCAGGCAGGCGGTGCCGCCCGCGTCCTCGCCGAGGACCACGGCGGCCTCGGCGACGCCGTCCACCCGGGTGAGGGCGGCCTCGACCTCCGGGAGTTCGATGCGGTGGCCGCGCAGCTTGACCTGGCCGTCGGCGCGGCCGAGGTAGACGAGCCGGCCGTCGGGCAGGAGGCGGCAGCGGTCGCCGGTGCGGTACATGCGCCCGCCGGAGGCGCCGTCGTCCTCGGCGATGTCGGCGACGAAGCGTTCCGCCGTCAGTCCGGGGCGGCGGCGGTAGCCGCGGCCCACGCGCGGGCCCGCGAGGTACAGCTCGCCGGACTCGCCCGGCCCGACCGGCGCGAGCTTCTCGTCGAGCAGGCGCATCCGCAGCCCCGGCAGCACGGCGCCGATGTGCGGCTCCCCCGGCGCGTCGATCCGGCCGGCGGTGGCGTCGACGGTGCACTCGGTCGGACCGTACACGTTGAACGCGCGCAGCAGGCCGCTCCGGCGGGCGGCCGCGAACCGGTCCCACAGCGCCGGGCTGATCGCCTCGCCGCCGACGAGGAGGGTCAGCGGGCGCGGGCCGCCGTCCTCGGTGAGCAGGTCGAGGAGCGGATCGGCGTGCGAGGGGGTGATGTCCAGGTCGGTGAGGGCGTGCTCGTCGACGAAGGCGGCGAGCAGCGACGGGTCGCGGCGGGTCTCCTCGTCGATCATGACGAGGGTGTCGCCCCGGCAGAGCCGGGTCCACTGCTGTACGGAGGCGTCGAACGACGGCGAGGCGTTCCAGCCGACCCGGCGGCCCTCGCCGGTGGCGGCGCCCGCCTCCTCCAGCTCCTTCAGCAGCAGGGAGGCGGCGGCGCGGCCGATCTCCACGCCCTTGGGCCGGCCGGTGGAACCGGAGGTGTAGATGACGTACGCGAGCGTGTCCCCGGTGACCGGGACCGGCGTGTACGCGGCCGGGGCCGGGTCGCCGCCCGGGGCGACCGTCAGCTCGGCGACGGTCACGGTCACGGCGTGGGCGCCGGGGGCCGGGGAGCCCTCCGTACCGTCCGCGCCGTCCACGACCACCAGGTCGGCTCCGGAGTCCTCGACGAGGTAGCGGCGGCGGTCGGCGGGCAGCGCCGGGTCGACCGGCAGGTAGGCGGCGCCGGCGGTGAGGGTGCCGATGATCGCGGTGACCAGGGCGGCGCCCCGGGGCAGGCAGAGCGCCACGACGCTCTCCGGGCCGACGCCGAGGGCGCCGAGCCGGGCGGCGAACGCACCGGCCCCGGCCCGCAGCTCGTCGAAGGTGAGGAGGTCGTCGCCCGCGACGACGGCGATGCGGCCGCCGGGGGCGGTCGCGAGCCGGGCGAGGAGGTCTGCCGCGCCGGTACCGGCGGCGGCGTGGGTCTCGGTGGCGGAGGCGGCCGGGGCCGGGGCGGTGGTGGAGCGCTCGGGGAGGACGGCGGTCATGGCGGGGCTCACCTTCCGTACAGGGTGGTGGAGGGGGCGGTGGTCGGGGAGCAGTCGGACAGCCGTACCGGCTCGCCCATGGCGACGACGATCTTCCGGTCGCCGGTGTACGACTCCCGGCCGTGCGCGCAGAGGATGTTGTCGACGAGCATCAGGTCGCCGGTACGCCAGCTCTCCCGCAGGGTGACCGCCTGGTAGACCTCGTTGATGGCGTCCACCTCGGCGTCGGTGAGGGCGGTGCCGTCGCCCACGCGGGTGTCGAAGGGCAGGCCGTCCTCGCCGAACGTCTCGGTGAGGACCTCGCGGACGTCCTCGTCGAGGCTGCGGGCGTTCCAGAACGCGAAGTGGTTGAACCAGGACCGTTCGCCGGTCACCGGGTGCGTGATGATCGCGGAGCGGCGCTGGCGGGTGCGCAGCGTGTCCTCGTCGAGCCACTCGTAGCCGATCGCGTGGGCGTCGCAGTACTCCTCGGCGCCCGCGGGCTCCTCCGACGAGAAGGCCTTGCGCCAGGGCATGCCCGCCAGGTCGGAGTAGTTGCGCACGAGGAGCCAGCCGGCCTCGGCGAACCGGTCGACCAGGTCCTGCGGGAGCATCGCGAGGGCCTTGCGCATGTCGCCGACGGTGGTCGCGCCGCCGGTCTCGGGGGCGATGAGGCAGCCGAAGAGCAGCACGCCGGGGAAGTCGAGGGTGTAGCTGTTCTCGTTGTGCAGGCGGATCGCCTGGGCGGCCGGGAGGTCGGTGGAGGAGAAGACCCCTTCACCGAAGTCGCTGCGGGGGGTGGCCTTCTCCTTGTACCCGGCGCGCTGGGCGATCAGCGCGTCCCGCGCCTCGGCGAACGTCTCCGTGTCCGTCACCGGGAGACCGCGGAGCATGACGGCGCCGGAGCGGTGCAGTTCGGCCTGGATGGCGGGGAGCTGCGCGGAAAGCCAGGCGGTGGCCTCCGCCATCGTGTCGAAGGCGGGCGTCCGGACGAGGGCCGGCTTGCCGGGCTCCCGGACGACGTCGATGCCGGCGGCGACCGGGCTCTGGGCGTACGTGGTCATGACGGGTGCTCTCCTCGGATCAGGTGACAGGGGGCAAGGGGCAGGGACAGGGGCAGGGGTTTTGTTCAGGCGTTGCTGGGGGCGGAGGCGTACAAGGTCTCCAGGACCGGGTTCAGGCGGGCGAAGAAGCCGGGCAGGTCCTGCTGGAAGTAGAAGTGGTCACCGGTCAGCACCTGGGGCACGACCTCGTGCCCGGCCACCAGGGACCAGCCGTCGAGCATGTCGACCGGGACGATCGGGTCGACGTCCCCGCCGAACACCGCGACCGGGCAGTCGAGCCGTACGGCCGGGGCGGTGCACCGGTAGGCGTCGTCGATGGCGAAGTCGGCGCGGATGGACGGCAGCACGATCTCGCGGAGCTCCTCGTCGTCGAGGATGCCGTCGTCCGTGCCGCCGCGCTCCTTGATCGCCGCGACCAGCTCGTCGTCGTCCAGCCGCTCCGGGTGCACCGGGCACTGGTTGGGCAGCACCGGCGCCCGGCAGGCGGAGGCGATCAGGCCCTGCGGCGTGCGGCCGACGGCCTGGAGGGCCCGGGTCACCTCGAAGGCCACCAGGGAGCCCATGCTGTGCCCGAGCACCACCAGGGCACCGGTGTCCGCCGGAAGGGCGTCCACCACGGGCAGCGCCAGATCGTCGACGGACTCCGGCAGGTCCTCGCTGAAGCGGGCACCCCGACCCGGGTACTGGCCGATGAGCAGCCGCACATCGGCCGGCAGGTGCTCGCGCCAGCCGCTGTACGCATGCGCGTTGCCCCCGGCGTGCGGCAGCACGAGCAGCGACAGGCGGTGCGGCAGGTCGCCGGGCAGGTCCCAGACGACGTCCTCGGGGGCGGGGGTCGAAGAGGCGTTCATGAGCTGATCCGTTCTGTCGCGGTCGTGGTGGAGACGATGGAGACGGTGGCGTCGTGTGCGTGTTCGTGTTCGTGTTCGTGTTCGTGGGCTAGCTGGTGCGGCGGCGGAGGGCGGGACGGGCCTTCCTCGTCGGCGCGGCCTTCAGGGACTCGATGTGCTCGGCGAGCCGGGCGGGAGTGGGGTGCTGGAAGACGTCGCGGATGGTGAGCCGGACGTCGAGAGCGGCGGCGATGTGGTTGGTGAGACGCGCTCCCAGGAGGGAGTGGCCGCCGTGGTGGAAGAAGTCGTCGTCGATGGTGAGGTCGGCGGTGGTGTCCAGGGTCCGGGCGAACAGGCCGACGAGGGTCTCCTCCAGCGGCGTGCGCGGGGCGCGACCGAGGGAGGCGACGGGCGCCGGTTCGGGCAGGGCGCGCTTGTCGACCTTCCCGTTGGGGGTCAGCGGCAGCCGGTCCAGGACCACGAGGTGGGTGGGGACGAGGTGCTCGGGGAGCCGGTCGACCACGTGCCGGCGGATCTCGTCGGAGTCCGTGTCCCCGTCGGCGACGACGTACGCGGCGAGCTGCTCGTGGTGGACGGTGACGACGGCCTGGGTGACGGCGGGGTGGGTCAGCAGCGCGGCCTCGGTCTCGCCGGGCTCGACACGGAAACCACGGATCTTGATCTGGTCGTCCGCCCGGCCGTCGTAGTGCAGCCGACCGTTCCGGTCGAAGTGCGCCAGGTCTCCCGTCCGATACAACCGACCACCAACCGCCGGACCGAAGGGGTTCGGTACGAACCGGGTGGAGGTCAGGTCCGACCGGCCGAGATAGCCGTG